>CAVSML010000005.1:0-239537 GCA_963729125.1 uncultured Actinomycetes bacterium | reverse complement strand
TTTGTGCGCGCTTGCGCCTCCGTTTCGAGCATGGATAGCCGGTCGGGTCCATCTTCCCAAGCAGCTCGCTTCTCATCGCGATCAGCGGAGTCTTGATGTTCCCGCCCGGCTCGGCGTGGCCTTGATCGTCGAGCTCGCGGCGATCGTGCTCGCATCGTCGGGAACAGCGCATCTTTCGTCGATCACGTGATGGCGGCAGGGGGTTGGCAACGGCGGGCATCGCCATTGCGACCGTGCTCGCGCTCGTCGTCGTCCTGCCGATGCTGTCCGGTTCGTGGACAGACATTGTCGAGGCCGCCCGGTTGCGCGTCAACCTCTAGAACGGAAGCTTGGCGCAGAAACCGGGCGTCCCGAAGTCCTCCTCGGCCACGACGAATCCTCCCGCGTGGCCCCCAGCCTGGGCTGAGGCCGAACCTGTCGGCGACGTCGTTGATGTGCTCGACGAACTCAGTGTGGACAGGGCGTCGATCGTCACGCGCTTACGTTCGCCACGCCTCACTCTGAAGACGGTCGGCTTGAACGTCCCGTCGGGCTGAAGCACGTAGAGCGTCGCGGTTCCGCCGCAGAGATCGACAGTAATGTGTTGCTCGTAGTGCACGGTCGTCGGCTCTCCGGTGGTCGTCGACTCTCCGGTCGACGTCTCGGCCGACGCTTGTCTGAGACGGTTGCGCCCCGACGAGCTGACGCGGTTGCGGACCGACGAGCTCAGGCGAATCTTGATTCCGCTCTGGTCCAGCAGTATGGGGCACTTGTCGGTGCATGCCAGGCCGACCCTTCGGCGGGTCCCCTTGGGAAATCGGCAGCTGCCCACCCCCCTGTCGAAGCGCAGCAGGGCGTCTTCAAACCGTGAGCGAATCGAAGTCTTGCGGCGAGTATCCCCGAACGAGCACGTAGCCAGCGTTCCATAGGTTATCCGGGTTTCGCCGCCCTTGAAGACGGTCAAGTCCGTTTGAGGCGCCAACAAGGTCGCTACTCCGCGACGCAGTTGTGCCGCGCCGCCGGCAGGGCCCACCGTCGCGGCACCGTGCAGCTTGCAGACATAGTCGGCGGTCTTGTTTCCGCACCAGGGAGGTTGCGCACCGGCGGTCGAAACGACTTGCGCCAACGTCGCAAACGCCAGCAGAGCGAGCAGCGCCGAACGTCGTCCATCGTTCAGCAGGCGACGAACGATGCTCACTCGCGTAGCACTCATGATTCCTTTCGCCTTCTGAGAGCGGAGCCAAGTGCGGCTATCCATATGGGCGCGAGAATCGATATGGCTAATCCGGTGATGGCAAGCCATACGTCTCGCTGTTGAGCGTACCGGCTCATGATGATGTCCTCGCCGTCCACCGTCACACGGGATGCGACTCCTTGTGCGGTGTGTCCGGTGGGGCCGTCGATGCGCGTTCGCAAGGGGCCCGAGCTCCGGGCGCTGAGCAGATCGAAAGTCGCCCCGTCGGAGTCGCCGATGGACCTGCTGGCGCCTGAGTACTGGAGCGTCGCGTTGGTAACGACCCCCCTCAAGCGGGTGGCAGTGGCATCTGTGCTGAAGCTTTGCGCTGCGGTGAATGTCAGTTGGGGGGGCTGCGACGCCGAGTAGGCGGCGCTGACCCAGGCCACTTTGCCGTCTTGCTGGGGGCATGTGTCCAATTCTGCGCGCCCTGAGCCAGGCCGCTGAACGGAGAGATGCACGGGTGCGACGCATGCCGGCTCGAGCACTTGGGTGGCCGCGTCGATGAGCGTGGAGATGTTACTTTCGTCGCGGTCGATCGTGAACATCGATGCGGAGGATCGAGGCGTCAGGCTCAGCAACGTTGGTCGAGCCCAGTGGAGTCTCAGGGTGTCCCCGAGCGCCTTGGGTCTCCGCCTAGTCGTGCCGTCGCAGTAGCCGCCGATGGCGTCGAGTTGTGCGCACTCCTGTGATTGGACACGGAGGCGGATTAGGACGCGCCGGTGGGAGGGCCGCGGCGAGCTGGGGTCGGCGGACGGTTCCACGATCGCGACGCTGGACTCGAGTCGCGCGAGTCGTCTGTTTGGTCCGATTGGGTTCCTGAACTGCAGATGTGTGAGGCCGGTGCTCGGTGACGACAATGAGACGACGGCGGCTGGCCGCTCGCGTAGGTAGACGGATCCCGCCCCGATAACGAGCACCGCCAGAGGAAACGTAAAGTAGAACTGCCGCCGCAAGCGGCGGTCCTCTTTGGCTTGCATCGCGTGTTCGAGGTCTCGAACCACGGCCGCCGAGATGGCGGTTTCCTGTGCGGCGAGGAGCACTGTGATCTCGGCTAAGAGTGCTGAGCGGCGCCGTGCCCAAGGAAAGCGCCAATGCACCGGTCGCAGTCTGTCAGCGCCTCGGCCTCTGGACAAGTGAGCCGGTGCCGTCGGTCTTGCGGCCACCGAGCGGGATGACACCGCCTACCCGCCAGCGCGCCCACCCACGACTTGCGCGCAAGCGCGCTGGCTGAGGTTGACTGTGCGGCCGCGAATCGCGTCGCCAGGTTGCATCGCGGCTGTCGGACCGACTGACGCATCGAGCGCCGCGATTCCACGCCGCGCTCATCACCGCAGACTTACGTTGCCTCGACGCGCGCCAAGGACCTTCTCATGCTCAGCGTGGCTGCGGTGCGGCTCGGGGCGTTCGCGCAGGGACCGTCGCGCTTCGTCGAGGAGGCTGGTCGCTGACCCCGCCAATGCCGTGCGCCCATACGCTGCGCAAGTCGGTCGACGGGAGCACCGGGACTACCGGTGCTTTTCGTCGTTTATCGGCTCGCTGTGGCTTCGACCGCCAAGGTAATTCAGGCTGCCTACCGAGCCGATGCTTGTTCGGCCGGCTGCAGCGTGGCTCACGGGAGTCGGCAGAGCCGCTCGCCGGCTGGAGGTACACCAACGCGTGCGACCCGACGCGGGCGCATCCGGTGGTTCACCGCCGCGCGGAGGGAGCGGCGAGCCCGCCTTCCGACCGGCGAGAGCGCCCAGTGTGTGCGAAAAGCGGGGACTCTCGGCGGCGCTGCTTCGAGATTGGCGCTGGCGATGGGGAGAGCGCTGGCGTCGAAAGGGGAAGCCGCAGAGCCCACGCGTGTAATTAGCGCAACTCTGGCTTTAGATCGGGCGTTCCGAGGTAGACAGCTCAAGCCGCGCTGAGCGAATGGCTGGTGGGACGCCCCGCCGCTATCGCAGTCGCGCCGCCGCCCGCCCGCCATAGTCGACCGTGGCTCCCTCCGGCAGGGCCCGCCATTCGTGAACTCCGTCGGCAGCGGCGGCCCCGAGCCGTCTCGTTCTCGCTGGAGGCGTGCTGGGGCGCTGTTTCGTGTCATGCGGGGACACCACTGGCGTGTTCGGAGGTTGCCGCGATTTCCACCAGACGGCATGCGCCGTTGACGAGCTCCATCACCTCGAGCGTTCTGCAGTCGGCGTCCAGCAGGCGTGGTGAGTGCACGAGGATCGCCAGGCATTGCGCACGGGAGATCGCGACGTTGAGGCGGTGGCGTGAGAAGAGGAAGTCCAGCCCCCGCGGAGCATCCTCAGCGGCGGAGCAGGTCATCGCGTAGAACACGACGGCGGCCTGCTGGCCTTGGAACTTGTCGACGGTGCCGACAGCGACCGATCCGGGAACGTGATCGCGGATGCAGCGAACCGCCATGTTGTACGGCGCGACGACCATGATCTTCTCGGCGACCAGCGGTCGCGTGACTCCATGCTCGTCGGTCACGGTGCCGCCATCCAGCAGTCGCCGACAGGCCGCGCCGATCGCCCGTGCCTCCTCGATGGAGCTCTGGCTGCGCCCTTCATGCTCGACGGCCAGCAGCCGCAGGCCGGCGCCCGAGTAGTGCCCGCCGGCGGTGACCGTGCGCTGGGCGCAGTCGGCGCATGAGCGCAGACGCCGGTCGTAACTGTGCTCGGACACGAACGCGCAGACGTCAGGGTGCATTCGCCAGGATTCGGTGAGAAAGAACCCGCGGTCAGCTGCGATTGTGCTGCGCCCGTCGAGCAGGTGCGTGAGGACCGACGCGCCCGAGCTGCCAGGATGCGCGGCCCGTGTGACCTGTGGCAGCTGCTGGGGGTCGCCGAGCAGGACCATGCTCGAGGCGCACAGTGAGACGGCGGCGGCGTTGGCGAGCGAGAACTGGCCGGCCTCATCGACGAACAGCAGATCGAACTGCTCGTGATGCTCGCTGCGGGCGAGCAGCCACGCCGTGCCGGCGACGAGGTCGAAGTCACCCAGCGCCTCGTCGTTGGTGTCGACGCTCTGCACGAACTCGTACGGGGAGTCATACCGCGCGCCCTTGTAGACGCCCGCGAACGTCACGCCGGCCTCTTGCGCGGCGTCTTCGATCGCCCGTAGCAGGTTCTGTAGCGCGGTGTGGCTGGGCGCGGTGACGGCGACCCGCCGACCGTGACGGATGGCGGCGACGACCATGCGGGCTCCGCGGTAGGTCTTCCCGCTGCCGGGCGGGCCTTGCACGACGAGATGGCTGTCCTGCAGGTCCAGTGCCGTCTGCACCATGGTCGCGAGTTCGGGGTCGCCCGTCTGGGCGAACGTCACGCCGGACGCCAGCCGCGGCGCCTCGCGACGCAGGATGCTGCGTCCGCCCACCGCGACCGAGCCGCCGGTCATGAGCGCTTCGGCAAGCATCGCGAGCGCGTCGCGCAGTGCGTCGGCGCGGATCGGGCCGCCGCCGATGATCGCGGTGGCGGTGGGTGGGCCGTCGGCGCTGCGCCGGCGGATGACGATGCGGTCATCCTCGATGAGCCGCACGTTCAGGCGCTTGCCCGTGCTCGGGTCGACGTGCTCGACGCCGTCGAGCTTGAACTCCTGCGGCGGGAATGTCAGCGACCAGTCCGTCGACTGCGGCGTTGCCTGGATCGGCGCAACACGCCGATCCGCGATGAGGCCGCCGATCGCGTCACGCTCATCGAGCAGCTGCGCTGCCGTCATGTCGCACAGCTCAAAAAACCGCCACCAGTCCGGCTTGGCCTCGCGCTTGTGAAACAGCATGAGGTGGCTGAGCAGGCGGCGCTCCGCATCGTCCACGTCGTCGTCGGCGTCATCCGCGTGCAGGCCGACGGCGAGCGCATCGGCAAGCCCCGCCAGGCGCACATCGCGCGGCTGGGGTTCGTAGACCGGCGCCTCGGGCGCGACGAGCGCGTCGAAGTCACACGGCAGGCTCACCGCGGCCTCGAGCTTCATCGGGTCAAGCAGCCAGTCACGCAGCACGCGCGTGGACTCGCAGTCGTCCTCGTTGTAGGCGCGGATCGCCTCGAGCACGGCGGGGTCGCGGGTCTCAAGCCAGTGCTCGTAGGCGACGATCGAGCCGCCGCCCTCGCGGACCATCGTCTCGCGACGCACAAAGCCGCTGTGACGTTCCAGGCGTTTGAGCCCGTAGGACTCCTCTCCCACCTGCATCCCCTGGCGCACCACGGCGTAGAGATCGACGAGCACGCCCTCGCGCAGCAACTGGTCGACTTCGTCTTCGCGCGTGGCGTAGCGCAGCGCGAGTGAGCGCAGCTTCGATGCCTCGTGCGGGGCGTAATGAAAGACATGCAGTTGGGTGTGCAGGCGGTGCCGCGCGACGATGAAGTCCACGAAACGCTCCAGCACGGCCTTCTCCTGGTCGGTGTCGTGCGCCCATAGGCAGGCGTATGCGCCGTCGCTCGTGCTCCAGCCCCACAGGTACTCGATGCCGCCGTTCGTGCCGACGAATGGATTGCCCTCCAGGTCAAAGAAGATGTCGCCGGCGTCGGGCTCTGGCAGGCGCGCGTAGCCACGATCAAATGCCGGCTGCAGGTGGCGATGGTGCCTGCCCCCGTCACGCCGAGCCGCGACCTGCAGCATGGCTTGGTGGCGCAACAGGTCATAGCGCTCGGCACCGAGCTTGCCGACAGGCAGATCCTCCGCGGCGCCGGCGAGGCCCGCGACCGTGGTGATCCCAAGATCGATCAGCCGCTCGCGCTGGTCGCGACGAGCGCCCGCGACGAGACTGAGGTGATCATCGTCGCGCCGGCGCGTGCGGCACTCCAGGTCGAGATCACAGCTCCCGCAGTGCGACACCGGCTCGGGATAGCTGTGGACCGCTCCCGAGCCAACGAGCCGTTCGAGCTGGCGCGTCACGTGACGATGCAGCGCGCCGTAGCGCTCCAGCTCGATGGTGACCTCGGACTCGTCGCCGAGGATTACGAACGCCGCGGGGGCCAGGACGCCCTGCACCGTGCCGGTCAGCCGCGTGTACAGCGCGAGCTGATGCACGACGTACGGGCGGACCTGACGCGCAAGCTTGGAATCCACGACCTCATAGCTGTAGGCGCCCAGCGCCGACGGGATCTCGACGCGCCGCAGGAAGTCGATGCGGCCCTGCCAGCGACCGTCGAACAGCAGGCCCTGAAAGATCAGCGCGACGCCGTCGCGCATCGCGGCTTCCGTCCGTCCAGCCTCCGTGACAAGCCACTCCTTGGTGTAGCCAGACTGCGGCGGCGTCAGATCGATGTGCTCCCCCAGCGCGTTCGACAGGCGATCGAGCTGCTGACGCTCGTGTAGGTCCCCCCGCGTCCTCGCAAGCTCTGCATGTGGATCGGATGGTCTGCGCCAGCGCGTCCGCTCACCGAGCGCGACCGATCGCTTCTGCTCGATCAGGTGACCGCACGCCAGATAGCTCGTCAGATCCGTCGCTGACAACACGAGCTCATCGAGGGCAACGCGGAACATGTCAGGGACGTCGCCGGCCGCGGATGCGATCTGACGCGGCATGCGGACTGCGCTCGCAAGGACCGCGCGACGCCGTCGGTACGGACGCCATCTGCGTGCGAGTCGCGAATCGCCAACGGCGGTCCGTGGCCTGCGTCCAGGATGCCAAGGAACCCGCCTCCTGCGCGTCCGGCTCTGAGCCGCGCACGTCCCGAGTTGGGCTGTTGCCGGCGTCTGCTGGCGCAGTATCGATCGACGGCGCGGGTCGGGTCGACATGACCCTCCTGTCGTCCGCGCTCTATGGCTAGTAGAAAATCGCGCCGGGCAGAGAGCGAAACGAGAACCCAGAAGGACCTTGTGCCAAATGTTACGTTAGCAGTAGTGCTACGCCGGTCGAACCCGGCGGGTTCCAGTGCTGACGATCAGCGTGCCCGCAGCAGCCAGCGCGAGGGGATCGCGGTATTCGGCCACGCTCCGATTGTCCTCGCGGACGTTCGTGACTCGTGCGATCACGAATTGCATGCCAAGACGCTGCGCCGTTGCCCACTCGTTCCGGCTCATCTCGAAGGTTGGCTCGTTCGCTTGGGCTGATTTGACCTCGATCCGCTTCGGTGAGCCGTCATCGAAGAAGGAGTCGATGTCATAGCCAGCAGCGACGTTCTCGCGGGCAATCCACTTGACTGCATCGGCAAGATGGTTCAGGCCGAGGGTCCGCAGATGCCGCCGTTCGCGGTCGAAGACGAAGCGCTCTCCGATCTCACCGTTCTCGGCCTGGCGCTGGAGGATGCGCGCGAACTCCTCGGGCGTGACAGTCCGGCCAGGCTTACCCGTCTTCTCGAGCCGCTCGACTCGGGCGTCATCTACCTGGGTGCGAGGCGTCGGAACGGCTGCGCGAGACATCACGACATGTCGGTCGCCTGCGAAGCGCCCGTCCGGACCAGACAGCTGGCCGGTGAACGAGCGATATTGCAGACCGTCCCACGGACCACCCGGTCGGTAACGCCCGTCGTGTACTGCGCGCTGGTTGAATAGATACTCGGTCAGTCGGCGCGGTTGAAAGTATCCCTGGTACTCAATATCGCGTCCGGCGACGACACGCTGCGGCCGCGGCGTGACGAGCAAGCGGGAGGACGCGGCGGCCTGGGTGAGCGACGCGTAATCGACGAAGCTGCTTGCGTTGTGCTCATCGCCGCCGGCACGAAGGCGCTCGGGGTCGAGGCCGATGAACAGATGCTGCTGTCGTTCCCAGCCAAGTACGACGTCCCGAACGGTTGGATCCTCCGGAAGGTCGCTTAGGTAGGTGGTTGTGATTTCGACGCGCCGCTCGTCCGGGTTTCCTCGGCTGCTGGTGGCGACGGCGTAGATGAGCAGGCGGAACCGAGTCTTTTCGGTTGGCGTCTTGAGCGTGAGAACGAGCCATTTGTTTGCAGGAATCCGGCTGTTGTCGGGGACAGCGTCGATGCGCCACCCTGATCCGCGCAAGGCGCGCAACGCGTGCTCGAAGTAGTCCCGTGAGGGAAGGACGAGTTGGGTCGCCACGCTGTCACGTTCTCGCCCCGAGGTCGAAGACCTTCATGACGTCGTCGCCATGGTGATTGATCACCTTGACGGCGACACGGCCCTCCGCAGGAGCGTCGAACGGTCGGCTAATCGTGGCGTACAGAGATGCCCAGGCGTCGGGATCGATCTCAGCTCCGAGCGAGAGACGAAGGCGCTCATAGGGATCGCCGCTGCCGGAGAAGTAGGCATGTCGTACGAAGAAGGACTCGCCGTTGTAGTCGGTGTCAACCAGCCAGCACGCGACGCCGGCCGTTGTATCCGAGCGGACTTCGCCGGTTGTCGGGTCGTAGACGTTGACGCCTCGGAGTTCGACCTCAAGGAGACCATCATTGCGACGCCGAAGGTCCACGTCCGGTTCTCCGAAGACTGTGAAAAGGTTCGCGGCGCCTGTCTTCTTGAGCAGATCCCGGCCCATTGTCAAGTCCGTGTTCATGCGCACCAGCAGTACGCGGAGCCGTCCGAATCGTTGCTCGCCCTGCGCGATTGCCCATGTCTCTCCGGCTGGCGCGATCTGCGCGGCGACGTCGCCGACATGAGCGTCGAAGGCGAATCCGCACACGAGAAGGAGATCGACGCCGCTGCCCCGCAGTGCCTCCTTCGCCGCGTCTCGGACGAGCCGCGACCCGACCGTGCCGTACTCCGGACCGATGGTGATCGCGGCCTGGCGAATCTCTCCTTCCTCGTCACGGAACTGGCCGCGCGCGTGGACGGAGCGACCCGGAAAGGGCTCCACGCTCACAAAGTCGAGCCGCTGTTCTCGAACGCGATTCTGCACCCCGGCGGTCGCAAGGTTCTCGAGCACCATCTCCGCGAAGCCCGCGTCGCTGGCCTCGGAGGCGCCGATGTCGAGGTTGCGATGAGGAGACAGACTCTCGACTGTGAACGGGCCGGCGACGCGAACGATCCGGTTGTCCTCGTAGGGCTGATCGACGATGCGCTCGCGCCCGGCGTGGCGTCGGATGGCCGCCTGAGCAGCACCCGCCGACATGCCAGGCGCAAGATCTGGGTTGTTACCGATCGTTGAGGGCGAGATCCGCGGTTGCTCCTTGATGACGAATCCGGCGCGGACGTCCCGTCGAGGTGGCCCGCTGTCTGCGACGGGCCGACCCGACAGCTCAGCTGTCTTCTGACGACCTTCTGGAGAGTCCGCCAGTAGGTAGTACGGGTACCGGCCGGCCATGATGCGAGTCCGGGCCAACGAGAGCGCGACGCGGCTCGTGTCGATGGCGATCCAGCGACGTCCCCATTTCTCTGCGGCGGCGGCAGTCGTTCCGCTTCCCGAGGTCGGATCGAGCACAAGATCGCCAGGCTCCGTCACCATCAGCATGCATCGCTTGACAACCTCATCGTTAGTCTGAACGACGTAGATGGGGTCGCTTGCTCCGCCTAGCCCCGTCCACACGTTGGAAATCTTGCGGAAAGGGAAGTCGTCGAGGTAACGAACGAATCGTAGATTCCGGCCTACCGGGAACACACGCCCGAATGCAATCAGTCGCGCCAAGGACTCCTTGGGCATCCCCCACCAACGGCGCCCGGAGTTGTAGGTCTGGCCGTCGAACTCAATGTCGTATTTTGCGCCTGGCCCCGGCTTCGTGAGCGAGACGTCCATGAACAGGCGCACGTCGTCGGGGAGCGATGCTCGTCCGGCGCGCTCGTCGCGCGCTAGTCGCCTCCTCGTCCCGTCGGCGAACTCGATCCAAGAGAAACCATCCTCGATGGCTTCTCGCTTAGGACGTGGCTCAAAGAGCGGCTGATAACGGGCCTTGGACCCGTCGCGGGCGTACCAGAGCAGGTAGTCCAGGCGACTGCCCATCCGTCCAGCGGCTTCCAGTCCACCGGGAGCCTTTGTGAACGCGATCTGCGACACAAAGTTGTCTGCGCCGAAGACCTCATCGAGCAATGTTCGAACGAGGTGCACGTTTTCGTCGCCCATCTGCACGAAGATGCTTCCGCTGTCCGCAAGAAGTTCCCGGCCTACCGTTAGGCGGTCTCGCAGGTAGTCCAGGTACGTGTGGATGCCGTTCTTCCACGTATCGCGAAACGCCCGGATCTGCTCCGGCTGGCGCGTCACGTCTTCAAGGCGTCCATCCTTGACGTCCCTTGAATCGGTGCTTGCCTGCCAGTTCGACCGGAAGTTCACGCCGTAGGGCGGATCCATGAAGATCATCTGGACTTTGCCCTTGAGCTGTTCCTTCTCGGCGAGGGAGGTCATGACGAGGAGAGCATCGCCAAGGATCAAGCGATTGCTCCAATTCTGCTCGTGTCGGTAGAAGTCGACGAGTTCGTCAAAATCGATCCCGTTGAAGTCGCTGAACAGCGTGAGCTCTTCCGCCGGAGCGCTACGCCTCAGCGCCTCGATGATGGCGCGGGGATGCACCTTCTCTTGGATATAGACCGGAAGAGAAGCCACCTCGAGGACGTCGTCGCCGCCGTCCCTCTCGTCCTTCCCGCGCCATACGAGTTGAGGATCGAGCGCCTGATCGCGCGCCGTCCGCCATCTTGGGTAGTGAACAGGAACGGGCGCGAGATCTTCATCCGTGACGAAAGCCGCTAGTTCATCGGTAGGGATGTTACGGCGCTTGTCGAGATGCCGAAGGGCATCGACATCTACTGAACGTCGTGGCGGTGTCATGCCGGGACCGCCTGCGCCTCGGCTAGGACGCGAAGCCGTGACTCGGTGTCCCACGGATCCTCGATCTGCAGAAACGCCCATCGGCCAAATGCGCCGAGCCGGTTCACGCCGGGTACCCATAAGGTGCTCGCGGCCTCCACCTTTGCGTCTTTACTAACAAATTGTCGGCCCGAAACCTCGAGGACGACATTCAGCGGGTCCTCGGAACCTCGGCCGTCGTCGAGCTGCACCAGAAAGTCTGGCCGATAGCTGCGCTTCTCGCCGTCCAGTAGGTACGGGATCTCGAATCCCAACCGTTCATTCTTGACGTAGGAGGCCACGATCGGGCTAGCCTCCAGGGCAATCGCCGTGCGCTGCTCCCAGGATTCCGTGTCGCACACGACGTGGCTGACGTGCGATTTGTCTGCGCTGGCCGGCATCACCGCTTTCGTGGTATCGAAGTCGACACCGTGTGTTGACCCGAGGGGGTTTCCGGGCGAGAGCACGGCGTGAACAGCTTCGCCGTCGCTGGGCCCCCGGGCGACTGCGGCATGAATTTTCTCCGCTGCGCGCTGTGCAAGCTGCTGCAACAGCAGAAGCTGCACGAAGGTCCGGTCTTTCAGCACGACGTGTTCGGCAATGAAGATCCTGGTGACGTCGAGAAGCTGTGGAAACAGCCACGGCTGGTCAGGCCAATACGACTCAAGAACGCGTCGACTCAGACGGTAGGCGACCTCCTGCTCGCGGCGCTCAGCGAGGTCGCTCAGCTGATGGCGACCGGCCTCGCCGACGATCGGGTGCATGTGCGTCGCACTGGGCACATCGGCGGTCGAGAGCTCGAGGCGACTCCGCTCGTCGAACACCGCCGTCACGGTCTCTGATAGGGCCTCGGCGCGGTACCCCCGGACTCGGGGAAACGCGATTGCGAGGTGGAGGCGCTCTCGGAGCGCGCGCACACGCGTGACCGGTCTTGGAGCGACGGGCGGTCGCGCGGATCCGCGTGACGGCAGGAACGAGAACGGAACGCCATATACCTCGGCGTACTCTGGGTCGAACCTGCCTGCAGCGTTGACCGCGTATGACCGACGTCGCAGACCTCGACCGACAACCTGCTCGCAGAGAAGCTGCGTGCTGAACGCACGCACTCCGAGGATGTGCGTCACGGTGGTTGCGTCCCAACCTTCCGTAAGCATCGAAACGGAAACAACGCAGCGAACGGCACCTCCGAGGCGGCCGGGCTTGCCCACGGTGTTCATGACTTCTCGGAGGATCTCCTCATCAGTGATGTCGTCCAACTGGCGCTCTGGGAAGCGCTCTCGCATTTCGACCTTGAACTGCGCGATTTCAGCGCTTGCTGCCCGCCGAAACTCCGCTGAAAGCCCCTCGCCCGATTCAAGCTGTGCCGAGTCGACGAGGATCGTCCGAGGGAACGCGTGCCAAGTCCCTTCATGCACGTTTGAGAAGAGTGGCAGCTCGCCGGGAACCAACACGTGGCCGTCATTGGCAAGGGCCTTCTCGCGCCCCGCGACGTAGTCGAAGACGAGTTTGGAGACGCTCGTATTCGCGCAGACCACGATGAACACAGGCGGTGCGCCCTCAGTACCGAGCGATTCCCACTCCCGAAACGAGATGGCGTAGTTGCTGTAAAGAGAGTGCAGTGCGCCCTCAAGCGCCGCGGGGAGCCGGCCCGGCCCGTCGTCGGCCTGATGGCGGACCCCTCGGCGCGGTAGCTCCTCGCGTACATGATCCCAAAGTCGTCGGTAAACCGGTCCCGCGGCCGCACCCGTATCGTCTGCGACAGGCACCCTCGGAATCTTGACCAAGCCCGATTCAATGGCGTCGATCAACGAAAAGTCGGAGACCACCCACGGAAAAAGCGTTCCCTCGGGGTAGCCACTGCCCGCAAGGAAGAAGGGAGTTGCGGAGAGGTCAAAGACAGCCTTGACCCCAAGGTGCGCGGCAACAGCCTCCAGCCCGCTAATCCATATCCGTGCCTCCGCTTCGCGCTCGTCTGCGTCCTTTCGGTCGTCGCCTCGCAGGGCGCCAGCGAAAAAGTCCTCGGCACCGCCACCGACCCGCCTGCGGTAGCAGTGATGGGCCTCGTCGTTGAGAACCATGATTCCTCGCCGCGGCTTACCAAGCGGACGACATACGCGCCGGACCATTTCGCTCGGACTCTCTAGGAATGGATTGTCGGCTCCACCGGACAACAGTTGCTTGGTGTTCTTCGCAACGTTCGCCGCGCGATCACGTCGGCTCAGTGCGTGAAAGTTGGTAATCACGAGGCTCGCTGCCGCTAGCGCCGACAGGTCCTCGTAGGGGACGAGGTCACGAGCTCGGTAGTAGTTATCGGCGCTCGAGGGAATGAGTACGCGCAGGCGGTCCCGAATAGTGATACCCGGGGCGACAACCAGGAATGAGTCGGTGAAGCGCGCGTCCCGCCGGTTCGCCCGCGTGTTGAGAGCCTGCCAGGCGATGATCATCGCCATCACGACGGTCTTGCCGGTCCCAGTCGCCATCTTTTGCGCGATCCGCATTAGACCGGGGTTGGCGTCCTCCGACTGACGACTCAGCTCCGCGAGAATCCAGTGATCGCGGTGTCCGCTGCGACCGGCAACCTCCCAGACGTAGATGGCTGTCTCAAGAGCCTCGATCTGGCAGAAGAACAGCTTGTTGTCGCGTTCTGAGTCTGTCCAGTACTCGAGAAGTCGTCGCGTTGTCGCGGTCACGCCCGGCCAGCCTCCACGGCGCCACTCGTCGACTCGCTCGCGCACACGGTTGATGAGCTGGTTCTCCTCGATCCGATCAGCCGTCCATTCGGCTTGGAACTCGAGCTGCGCATCTCGCGCCGTCTTGGCAATCGGCATGAAGTACGCAGACGACCGACGTGACCGCACAACCTCGTTCGTGATGCCGTGCTCGCCGAAGCGCCAATGCGAGTCTGGCTCCGCGTAGGGAGAGTTGAGGATCGGGTTATCGATCACTGCGTCGGGCACGGCTTGAAGGTACTGACCGCGGTCGTCGGACCGGTCGCCGTTCGCGCTACGAGCGGCAAATGAGGCGAGTCGTCGACCTGCGGGCATGCCAGCGGGACCTAGGGCGTAGAATCGCTCGATCAAAGCAGCAACGCTCCTCCCTCCGACTCACACGCTTGAATGGCCAACGGTTGATGCGTTGCGTTCGCTTGGGGGGGAAGGGAGCATCGGGGAAATCGAGACTGCTGTCGTCGAGGCCTTGGGGATCCCTCGGAGCGCCGCGAAGGGGACCTCGCGGGGATCGCGAGGCCGGAGCGAGATCGGTTATCGGCTCGCTTGGTGCCGCACCTGCTTGCGGCAGGTCGGACTTCTCGAGCGGATTGCCAGAGGCCGCTGGCGATTGACGTCCGAAGGCTGGATTGCCGATCGCAAGGCTGTTGAGGCGCGGTCGCGGGAATACCGTCGGCGTACGCGGAAGCCTCCCTCGGCGTTGGAGTAGACGGCGTGGGGGCTCGCGTTCGCACGCGCTGACTGTCCCGCGAGCGACGCAGTCGCTGCTTTGCCTGACTTCGTCTCGGCCACTCATCCGGCGGCCGAAGTAGTAGGGCATGTGGTCGCCGACGCCTTCGGGCGAGATCCGTGTGCTCGTCCTCGAACGTGCGGCGATCGGGAGGCGCCATCGTTGTGGTGGCGTAACGCGGCGGCGGACGCGCGCGTTTGCTGGCCTGCAAGAGAACCTCGTGCGGATAGGACACGCTGGTCTCTGTGGGTCGAGGGAGGGTCGGCGATCGCGTCGCTCGACGCCGAAGAGCGTGGCCCCTCGAAGCTGCGAAGCGTGTCCCCAGTCCGTTGGCAAGCAGAGCGCACTTTCAGAACGCGAGTGGCACTCGGTCGTCGAGGCCGCAGTAGCCAAGGACTGGCCGCGGCTCAACCGCCCGGAGCTGATGAGCGTCGTGACCGCCTGCTCGAGGAACCCCGACGAAGGCCGGGTTTGACCGCGACCAGTATCCGGCGGCGGTCGGGCGCGGGCGCGCGAACAACAACCAGCGCGGCCTGGTTCCGCCGGCACGCCCCGCCACTGCGATTCGGCTGCGACCGCGGCAGGCAGGCCGCGGCACGTCGGCGCTCTTCGCCGGCCCGTTCGAGATTCGCAGGGGGTGATCGCGTCGCGGGCGGCGACGGCAAGGCATCGATGCATCGGCGCAGCATCCCCGCGTCGCCGCGGCCCCTGGAGTGGCAGCCGCTTGTATCAGCCCGCCATTGGGCCATCCTCGCCGACGCGCTCAGGGATCACCCAGAGGTCCTCGACGACCTGCGCGTCGTCCTGACCCAGCTTTCGCCGGGGGTCCGCAGCGCGCTCATGGCGAACCTGCTGATCTCGTTGGCGACAGAAGAACATCCGACGCGCGCCGTCTGGATCGCGCTTGCGGTCACTGGACACGAGGTCAAGCTGTGCTCGGCCGCCGCACTCGGGCGGCTGCACGCCCTCGGCGACGATGCACCCAGCGCAAGTGTGAGGCCGATTTGGCCGACGGACTAGCGAACGCGCCGTGCGTCCGTAGACTGGACGGGCTTCTCGCCGGCGGTCGCCGATGCCAGTCACCACCCCGACTGAGATCCCGATGAGCCGACCCGCTCACGACCGGTTCGAGCGGGTGATCGCCGCGCACTACGAGAGCCTGAAGTCCGAGGTGCTCGTGACCGTCCGCGGCAAGCTCGCCGTCGACAACCTGCATCCCGACCCCTCCGACCTCGATGCCGCGTATAACGCGGCCTGGCACGCGCTGTACGAGCAGTCTCGGCGGCGCGACGAGGAGGTCAGCAACCTCGGCGGGTGGCTGGCGAAGATCACCTATCGACGCGCCATCGACGACATCCGGCGCGCGCACATCAAGTACCGCGCGCCAGTGACCGTCGGGGAAGGCATCAGCAAACTTCGCTACGAGCACGACGTCGACACTGAACTTGCCGATCGCCAGCGCTACCACCAGTGGCTGGTGTCCGTGCGGATGCGCCTCAACGCTCGCGAGCAGCAGGCGCTGAGCCTGTGCGTGCTGCACGAGCATTCGCGCAGAGACGCCAGCGAGATCATGGGCATCGACATCAAGCGCCTGGACAAGATCATGGTGGCGGCGAACAGGAAGCTCGGCGGGCTGCTCGAGGCGATCAACCGCGGAGACTGGTGTCAGGAGCAGCGGTCGCTGATCAAGGCCTATGCATTGGGGCTGCACGATGAAGGCGGAGAGCGCCACGCGCTCGCGGTGGCTCACGTCGCGGAGTGCCAGGCGTGCGCCGCCTACGTTCGATCCTTGCGCGGTCTGACAGTCGTCGCCCCGGCGCCTGCGTTGCTCACAAGCGCCGCAGGAGCGGGAGGCGGCATCCTCGGCGGGCTGGGCGGGTTGCTCAAGGGCGCAGCCGGCGGCGGTGCTGCCGCCGGTGGCGCCGGCACCGCAGCGGGCGGGGGCGCGGCCACGCTGCTGGGCGGCCTCGGCGTGAAGACCGCGGCGCTATGCGTGAGTGCCGTGTGCGCGGCGGGTGGCGCAGTGGTCGTCGTCGAGAACATGCCGGAACCCACGTCCAAGCGACCCGCGGCATCAGCGGCCGTGAGCCAAGCGGTGCCCCAGAACGTCGGCACGAGTAACGCGCGCGCCAAAACAGCGTCGGCGACGAGCTCACGAAGGGAGAACCCGCCCGGCGGCCTTTCCAAGAAGCGGCTTCCGCCCGACCCCGACAGTAAGGGCGCGCAGCAGATCGCTGAGCTTGGCATCGAACCGCTGGCGACGTCGAGATCGCCCGCGAGCCAGTCGACGGCGGCCTCCATACCGCGTCCTGCCGCGGCCTCTGAGTTCGACATCGAGGGCCCCTAAGCAGCGGGATGCGGGTACATGCCAGGCAGAGCCAGAAGCTTCTCGCAGCTGACGCGTTGATCACGATCAGGAGGTGGGGATGAGGCGGATGTTCAGCAACGGCCGCTATGCCAACGTCACGGCGACCTTGGCGCTGATCGTTGCCCTCGGAGGGACGAGCTACGCCGCGATCAACCTGCCGACCAACAGCGTCGGCAGCAAGCAACTCAAGAAGCGGGCGGTGACCAACAGCAAGCTCCGAGCGAACGCGGTGACGTCCGGGATCGTCAAGAACGGATCGCTGCGCGCTGGGGACTTCAAAGCCGGCCAGCTCCCAGCAGGGCCCGTCGGGCCTGCCGGTTCCACGAACACCGTTCGGCGCCAAGTCCCATCCCCGGCCGTGTCGCCGGGCGCCATTGGTGCAGTGCTCGCGACGTGCGGGGCCGGGGAGCGTGTGATCACCGGCGGGCTGGAGGGCGACGGAGTGGCTTTCACGCCGAACACGTTCGCTCTCGAGGAGAGCTTCCCGCGGACGACACCCTCACCCAAGGGTGGTGTCCCCACAGCCTGGTACGTCGAGGCGAGGAATGGCGGTGCCGCTCCGAACCAATTTCTTGCGTTCGTGGTTTGCGCGCTGCCGTGATGAGCCATCCGAGTGCTCTACGGGGTGACGAGGACGCGAACGCTCCGCGAATGTCCGGTTGCCCAGCTGTAGCCGGTCTGGCTCGGGACCACGGCCCGGAACATGTACCGCGTGGGCCGGCGAGTGGCCTCGAATCGGTGTGTCATCCGCCAGCGGCCCCAAGCGTCGGCTTCGGTCGTGGCGAAGGTACGCCATCTGCCGCGGACCATTGCTTGTAGGTAGACGCTCTTGTTGGCGATCAGATGCTTCCTGACGATCTGGCCGGTGAACGTCAGCGCGTCGCCGTTGCGATACCCGCCCTGATCAGTTTGGATCGTTGTAGTGGCCTGTACGCGAAGGTCACGTCCCGGCGACCTTTCCGCGTTGTTACTGTCTGAGAAGGGGAAGTACACGAGGCGCACCTGCCGGCTCGGGCTGCGCGCCGACAGCCGCGCCGACACGACGCCGCCTCGCGAGCTGATCAGCGGCTTGCGCGAGATCCGCCACTGGCCGCCGCGCGTCCGCGACGCCAACCACACGCGCGCGCGAGCAACGGGCTTCTTGCCGGCCGTTCTTATCCGTCCGCGGATCCGCGCGGACGCCGAGTATTTGATCGTCCGCCGAATGGAAACCCGACGGCCGCGGACGAATGCGAGCGACAACTTCGCGCCCGAGCGGGCGTTGGCCCCGTTGATCTTGCGAGCACCGGCGACGCTCAGGTCGGGGTTGTAGAAGCCGTTCCTCGGGTCGTAGAAGCCGCGTGGAGCGGCGAGCGCCACGCGCGACGAGCTGAGGACGGTGTCTTGCCCCGCGGCGTCGGAAGCCTCCACGGTGACGCGGTGTGGTTCGTTGTCCGGAAACTGCGCTGCGGTCAGGGTCAGCCGGCCCGCGAGTGTGCTGGGGCACGGCTTCATCACGTTGTACTCAAGCGGGTCCCCATTCGAGGGGTCGACGTCAGCGCATCCGCCACCAGCTTGGACACGTTGCGCGACGTCACCGTCTACGCGGACCGTTAGCTCCCGAACACCGCCGGCAGCATCGGACGCCGTCGCGTCGATCGACGTATCGGTACCGACGCGAAGCCCGTCGCCCAAGCCCTCGGCGTTTCCGGCTGGTGCGGCCGCATCCTCAACCGTGGCCTTGACGCGGTACGCCTGGTACAGAGCGACGATCTCCTCAGAGGTGCATCTGCTGACGCACGCCGCCGAGAGACCCACGACTGTGGTGCCGCGGCCGCCTGGGCCTCGAAGCCTGGGAAAGGACTGGTGGTTGAATTTGCCGAAAGCGACAGCCGGGTTGTTGGTCGTCGGGAATCCGAATGCACCGAAGTTGAGCTTGACGAACGCGCTGTCGTTGCAGCACCGCCCGTTACCGTCGAAGGGGTCGAGGGAGCTCGGCGGGCCGAAGAACGCGTTCCCCAGTGCGTAAACGCGGATCGCTCCGCCAGCTGATGACGACGGGACCTGCCAGCTCCACCACACGTCAAGACCTGTGATCCGCGTTCCTCGTGCCGCGGCAAGGACCCATCCCCCGCCTCCGACGCGGTCACCTGAGGTGGCGCGTGCAGCCGCAAGCAGTGCGCCGACCGGTACCGAGGGCTGCGCACAGGTTGCCCCCACATCAGTGAAGCGGGCGTCTGCGGCTCGCACCCAACTGCCCACGCCTAACGGCGCTCCGCTGCCGTTGGCGCACGCCCACACGCTGTAGGTGGCGGCGCCCGCCTCTGAAGCCGTCGTCAATGGCATAGCGGCTGTCACTGCGGTCGTGAGTGCCGCGGCAAGCCGAGGGCGTCGGCCTCTTACGAACGACACGACGTCCCTCGGGGGCGCTTGGGGGCTTTGCGCTGCCCTCTGTGCGGACTGCGGACCCTGGACATAAACGCTTCTTTCCCCGCTGTCGTCTCGGCCTGCTGCGATCGCGACCGCGTGCCGACCACCACCGCTTTCGCCCCGAATGCCCGACGCGCACGCTTCTCATGCAAGGCCAGCTCGATCACTTCGGCGCACGGAAGAAGACGGATGCGAGGATCACAAGCCGCCTGTCGCTCGGCGAATCGGCTTGACCCCCCATGGATGTGCACTCGTGCGTCTGGCACGTGAAGCCGCGAGGGGGTGAAATGACGGCCGGGTGCGACAGCGGCATGTAGCGCTGGGTGATGCTCGTGAACCGAGGAGCGCGGATGGCAACAGACGACAGGCCCGCCTTGGACACCGCCGAGACGCACGAGACGGACGTCCGCAGGTCGAAGACAACCGAGACCGATCATGGAGGCGCACATCTCGCGGCGCCTGGAACTGCGCTGTCGTTCGAACACCTGCAAGCACTGTTCGCCGACGGTAGCCGCAGGAATAACGATGCCGACATCGGAGATTCAGAGCACGATCAGCCGCCCAAGCTGCCCGGTCTGGAGGCTTATTGATTGCCGGGCTTCTCCGACGACTCGATTCGACGTGTTCGGGAGGCGACAGACCTCGTCGAGCTCGCCGGCGGCTACACCGAACTGCGGCGGGCCGGCAACGACAGGATGGTCGGCCTCTGCCCGCTGCACGACGAGCGCACACCATCGTTCACGCTTTCGCCCAGCAAGCAGCTGTTCAAGTGCTTCGGCTGCGACGCCGGCGGGGACGTGCTGAGTCTGGTCCAGCTCAAGGAAGGGCTCGACTTTCCAGCGGCGCTCGAGTTCCTCGCCCGTCGTGCCGGGATCGAGCTACAGCGCGAGGACGAGGATCCCGGTGTCGCGGCACGTCGCGCGCGGCGTGCGCGCGAGCTCGTACCGCTCGATCGCGCGGCCGCTTTCTACGCCGCACATCTGCGGCGCCCCCGAACGCCGGAGGCCGTGCAGGCAGCCGAATACCTCGCCTCCCGCGGGATCAACGAGGCGACCCGCGAACATTTCATTATCGGGTTCGCGCCGGTTGGCAAGGACCCGCTGGTGCGCTCAGCGACGTCCGCAGGGTTCTCAACGAAGGAACTGAGGGAGGTCGGGCTCGTGAGCCGACCGCGCGGAGGAGGCCCGCTGCAGGATCGCTTCCGTGGCCGCCTGATGTTCCCCATCTGCGATATACGGGGTCGTGTCCTCGGGTTCGGTGCGCGGAAGCTCGGCACCGCGCGTGGCCCGAAGTACGTGAACTCACCGAGCGGCGCGATCTACTGCAAGAGCGAATTGCTGTACGGCGCGCACCACGCTCGCGCCGTCGCCGCGAAAACCGGCATCGCGATCGTCGTCGAGGGCTACATCGATGCGTTGGCGATGCATCAAGCCGGGATGGTCAACACCGTCGCGTTGATGGGCACCTCGATCACCGAACACCAGAGCCGGAGGCTCAAGCAACTCGCGCCGACGGTGGTGCTGATGCTCGACGGCGACGATGCTGGTGCCGCGGCGATCCTGCGCGCCGGCGCGCTCGCCCACCCGCTCGGCCTCGAGGTGCTGGTCGCGACGCTTCCCGCCGACACCGACCCTGCCGACCTGCTCCAACGCGAGGGCGCTGGGGCCGTCCGCGAGCTCGTAGCCGACGCCGGAGCCTTCGCCCGCTTTCGTGTTCAGCGTCACCTCGAGCGCGCCGATATCGGCACGGCCGAAGCCAAGGACCGGCTCCTCCGTGAGCTGCGGGACGTCTTCGCCGAAATCCAGCCGAGCGCTTTGCGGGAGGATCTGATCGCAAGTGTCGCGCGACACTTGGAGCTGCAACCGTCGCTTGTTCGGTCGTGGTTGCCGTTTCCGAGCCGTCCCGGGACCAGTTCGATGAGATTGTGCGCCGGCGATCCCGTCGACGCGAAGGCGCATGGAGGCAGCCGGGACCTTCTTCTTCAGTGCGTGGCCGACCCTGAGATCGCCGCAAGGCTCCCGTCAGGCGAGGCGCTGGCGCGGCTGTTCCCCGACGAGTTGCATCGACGAACTGCCGAGCACATCCGTGTTCATGCGCACGAGCCTGCCGCGGGACTTCCAGACGACGACGAACTCGTCGCGCTCATCACTGGCCTTCTCACGGCGACGATCACCGGCCCGAAATGACCGGTGAGCCGCAGTCGACCGAGAGCGTCACGCAGGCGAGCAGCAGCGCCGTGCGCGGACCGAGCGCCCCTGTCGCGCGACAGGGGCGCTCTACAGAGAGGCGACCGTGCTGCTCAGTTGCATCATGGAAAGCGCAAGTAGGACGAAGACGCCCCAGGAGGAGCTTCGTCATCCATGCGCGGCACCGCATGTCGAGCGGACCCTGGGCTGCTGGTGATGGGTGGAGTTCGACCGCAACGACGGCACTTCAAGGCGCTCGGCCAACTAGCCCCGCCGGATGTACGTGCGGCGCGGCAACGGAGGCGCGGGCTTGTCGGGCGCGTTCTTGGTCTCGCGAAGAACGCCGCGCAGGAACCGCGCTAGCGGTGGTGTCGGAGAGGGCTTGAAGAACCGGCCGTCGCTGTGCGTCAGCAGTCCCAGACTGACCAGGGCGTCGAGGTGCGCGTCCAGGGTCCCCACCGAGACCTCGCAGGCCTTCTCCAGAGCGCTTCGCCGCCAGCCGTCCTTTGGAGGGCTGGTCTGCAAGACCAGCTCGAGCAGGCAGCGGCGGCTGGGCGCGCCGAACGGCCAGGAGCGCACCGTTATGGGCGGGGAACCGGGGGTGGCCGTCCGAGACACTATTAGGATTATTCCCTAAATGCGCCTGCACCTGGTCCATGCTCCGGAGCCGCCGCCGCTCCCCGTCCTCCCAACGGTGGTCCTGCGCCGCCCCGGGGAGCGGCACGAGGTCGTCGCCGTGCCCACGGAGAGCGCAGCGAAGATGACGCAAGCCGCGGCGTACTCCGGTATCTCCCTCGACTTGGCCATCACCCTGCTCGCCGAGGCCGAGCTGGCCGTGATCTGGCTGAGGATGACGGGAAGGTGGGAGAACTTCGCCGCGCACCCAGGGCTTGCGGTGGCGCTGTCGGCCGCGGAGGCCGACTACCTGCGCGCGCTCACCGTGGGGCGCAAGCCGAGGACGCCGCCGAAGGCCACCCAGCCCGTGGTGAGCGTGCCGGTGCGGCTGGTGGCACGCTGCTCGCCGGATCTCCTTCCGGGGCTTCCCGGGGAACTAGATCTCGAGCAGGCCATCGCCTGGGAGGCTGCCGCCCTGCGGGAGGGGCTGCAGATGGGAGAGTGGCTGATGCGCCAGGCGTTGCTTGTCAGCTGACCTGGGCCAGGTCGCCGCGGCCCGCGTCGATGCCCTCAAGCAGGGCCGCGAACGTGGCGTAGGGGATGACGTCGACGCCCGCGTCGTGCCCGAAGTGGGAGGCCAGGTTGATCGTCCCGCGCAGCCACTCGCGGCGCTCCTCCTGGGTGCCGTTGCCAGCCTCCCGCTCCTCGGTCACGCGCACCACCGCGCAGTGGGCGTCGGCGACCGCGCCCTGCGGCGGCTTGCCGTTGGGGTGCTTGCCGCACCGGCACGGCATAGCCGCGAAGGCGCGTCGGGCGGCGTCGCCCTTGACCTGGAAGGAGTGCACGAACGCGGGGTGGTAGGCCAGGCGGTGGCGAGGGCCCTCCTGGGCTGGCCTGTCGGCGGCGGGCTGGCTAAAGCGCTCGGCAGCGCCGAGGCCGAGGCAGGAGGAAATGTCGGAGACCAGCAGCGGCAGGTGCAGGCCGCCTGGACCGCAACTGACAACTGGGCGGCCGGTCTCTGAGAGCCCGCCCAGCAGGTGGCCGCCGCCGGTCAGCTCCTTCGCGGGGCCGCTCTCGGTGAAGCCCTCGATCTTCACCCAGTAGCCGTCGGCCTCGAGCGCGCCGTAGGCCTCGATCAGCGCCTCGACGGCGGCGGGCGACGCCACCACCCCGCGCTCCACGGCGATCACCGCATAGAACTGGCGTCGGACCTGCACCGCCGCGTGCTCGGCGGGCTGGTCCATGCGTTCGGCCTGAAAGTGCGCAATGCCCGCTCTGGCCAGCTCGAGATCCAGTGTCCGGCCGCGCGTACCGACCGCGCCGGCCAGGTGGTAGGTGTTGAAGATGATGGTGGCGCCGTGGCCGCGCTGGCAATCGATCGGGTCCTCGGCCAGCCGAATCATGTCGGCCAGCCCCACCTTGTCGCTCTGGGGGCGAAAGGCGGCACCGCCCCCGAAGCTCTGGCGCCGGTAGTTCTTGCTGCGCCTGGCCGCGGGCAGTTGGCGCAAGTTGGTCATCGGGTCCAGCGCCAGACCCATCGGCTCGGGGACCGCCGAGAACAACGACAGCTCGCGGTTGTGCCCCATGTAGTACAAGGGCGAGGCCGTCATGGTCACACCCAGCTCTCGCAGGACGGGAAGCAGCCACTCCTGCTTGTGCCCCAACCAAGGCACCAGCGAGCCGCGCCCGGCGGCCGGGTGAAGCGGGTGCTGTTCGCTGGCAGGCATCGCCAGTACGGAAGGAAACCGACTCTTCCGGACAGATGGCCCAGAACTGACGGCTTCCGTCCGGGCCACGTGGTGAACTATGCGAACATATGTTCGTCTGGCCACATCGATCGCTGGATGCCGATCCATCAGGCAAGATGCGCCCATGGCGAAGCGGCTGCACGAAGTCCGTGACCCGGTCCACGTATTCGTCGGCTTCGACGACGACGAGCGCACGGTCATCGACTGTCCTGCCTTTCAGCGCCTGCGGCACGTCCACCAGCTGGCGCTCACGTACAAGGTCTATCCGGGCGCATCCCACAAACGGTTCGAGCATTCGCTGGGCGTCATGCATCTCGCCGGGAGGGTCTACGACGTCATCACGCGGCCGGACAAGGTTTCCGATTCCGTGCGCGAGCACATCCCGGCTCCAGGGCAGAACGACTACGGCTACTGGCGGACCGTTGTGCGGATAGCCGCGCTCTGCCACGACACCGGCCACCTGCCCTTTTCGCACGCGGCGGAGGACGAGCTGCTCCCCGACGGGTACGACCACGAGCGCATCACGTGGGAGATCATCAACTCCGAGCCCGTCAACAAGATCTTCGACGACATCACGCCGTCGCCGAAGCCCGGGCACGTCGGCAAGCTGGCCGTCGGGCCGAAGAAGGCGGGCCGGTACAACCCCGACGTGGAGTTCTCCCCCTGGGAGGCCATCCTGGCCGACGTCATCACCGGCGACGCGTTCGGCGTTGACCGGATGGACTACCTGCTGCGCGACTCACTCCACACCGGCGTCCAGTACGGCCGCTTCGACCACGACCGGCTGATCAATACCCTCCGCGTCATACCGGAGCCGCCGCGCGAGGAGGACGAAGGAGACGCCAAGACGCTCCCAGTGCTGGGATGCGAGCGCGGCGGCCTTCACTCGGCCGAGCAGCTCCTGCTTGCCCGCTACTTCATGTTCAGCCAGGTCTACCACCATCCGACGCGGCTGGCATACAACGAGCACCTCAAGGATTTCTTGAAGGCCTGGCTGCCCGACGGCGTATTTCCCGCCGACGTTGACGGCCACCTCAGCCGCGACGACTCGGACGTGCTAGCCGAGATCAAGCGCGCCGCCGCCGATCCCGATCACGCCGGCCACGAATCGGCGAGGCGCATCGTCACGCGCGACCACTTCAAGAAGGCCTACGAGAAGCGACCGAACCCTACGGGCGACGACGATCCCAGCGGCGACCGCGTCGGTGACGTCGCCGTTCTCACCGAGGCCGCCAAGCAGCAGTTCGGCGCCGACAAGATCGCCTACGGGGCGGCCCCCAGCAACAAGACTCCGCCGGACTTCGCCGTCCGGGGAGACGACGGCAAGAGTGTGTGGGCCAAGGGTCTGTCCGAGGTCATGCAGAAACTGCCCGAGTCTCCCGACGAGTTCGTACTCGCCGATCCGGAGATCCGTGCCGAGGTCCGCGGTTGGCTGCAAGCCAACCGGGAGTCCATCCTGGACGACGCGCGGAAGACGAAGATCGAGGAAGCAGAAGAGGAGGTGGCGCAGTGAACCGGCTCGTACAGGAAGCGGTCCTTGTTGGTCTGGCAAGGCGGCTGCGTGATCAGGGCAGCTGGACGGGCGAAACCCACCTGCAGAAGGCCACCTACTTGCTCTCGGCGCTGTACGGGATCGACTTCGACTTCGACTTCATCCTCTACAAGCACGGCCCGTTCTCCTTCGACCTGCGTGACGAGCTGGCAGCGATGGGCGCAGAAGGCCTCATCGACAGCACGTCGGTGAACCCCCGATACGGACCGCGTCTCGAAGTCACCACCCGCGGCGAGCAGGTCGAGCAGAGCTTCAGCAAGACCATGGCCCGCTACGGCACCGCCCTGGACTGGATGGCCAAGACCCTCGGCAACCGCGGCGTCATGGACCTCGAACGCCTCGCCACCGCCATGTGGGTCACCAGGAAACTCGATGAGGAGGCTCCGGTTTCCGAGCGCGCGGCCGCCCTACGCGCCGCCAAGCCTCACATCTCCGAGGACGACGCCGAGGCGGCGGTGAAGGAGATCGACGAGCTGCTCGCGCAGACGGCCACGGCCGCCAGCTAGCGCAACGCCCAACCCCAGCAGCGACACCAGCCCCGCCGGGCTGCCATGGCTGATGAGCTCCACACCGCGAACACGCACGCTGCGATGGCAAACGGCCCGTCCGCCCTCGAGATCGAGGCGTCCAGGGCTCCGCGTACACTTCTTCGGCATGAGGTTTAGGCCATCGAATAGGCCATCGAGCCGTTTGGCGGACTGCGGCCACCGCCGGCGGGTGACCGCAAACCTCTCCATTTCCAGCACTTTCGTGTCATGGGCGCGGCGGGTTTCGAACCTGCGACCTCTCGCGTGTGAAGCGAGCGCTCTCCCACTGAGCTACGCGCCCTTCGGGGCCGCCGATTCTACGAGACCCGCGTCCGCGCGCACCCTGGCGTCGCGCGACCGCCCCTGCCACCCTGCAATGCGGCATGCCGAGCACGGTCAAAGACCCCAGCAGGGTCGACGGTCCCACGAACGATGGTGAGCAGATCTGCCACATCGTCACCGAGGAGGACCCCGACACCGCCCTCTGCGGCAAGGACGTCACCGGCTGGCCGTGGAACCCGCCGTGGCCGTACTGCGTCGTCTGCCTGGACCTCATGCACAACGGCGGCGCCCAGTAGCGCCGCCGCGGCCTACTCCTCGTTGCCTTTCGCCCGCCGCGCCGCCCGCTGCGTGCGGACGTGCTTGCGCCCGAGCTGCTCGCGGTCGCGCGCCGCCTGGCGGCGATCCTCGATCCACTTCTGCTCACGCTCGAGCTTGCGCCATGCCTCGACGCGCTCCGGGTCGGCCTCGGCGCGCACGACGCAGCCCGGCTCGGTCGTGTGCCCGCAGTCGGTGAAGCGACACTGCGCGGCCAGCGCCTCGATGTCGGCGAACGCCCCGCCGGTGCCGTCCCACAGCCCGGCCTCGCGGATCCCCGGCGTGTCGATAAGCAGCGCGCCGTTTGGCAGCGTCAGCAGCTCGCGCGTCACCGTCGTGTGGCGTCCGCGCCCGTCGCTCTCGCGGATCGCACCGACCGCTTGGCGCTCGACGCCCAGCAGCGCGTTGACGAGCGTCGACTTGCCCGCGCCCGACGGGCCGAGCAGGACCGTCGTCGCTGTCGGGCTGAAGCAGCGACAGCACGGTCCCCAGCCCGTCCTCCTCGTAGACGCTGAGCGCGATCGAGTCGGCAACTCCGAGCCGGCGGCCGATCGACAGCGCGAGCGCGGCCGCAGCGGGATCGAGGTCGGCCTTCGTCAGCACCAGCCCCGCCGGTACGCCGCCCGCCAAGGCGAGCGCCACCAGCCGCTCGACCCGGCGGACCTCGGGATCGGGAAGCGGCTCGACGACGAGCACGAGGTCGACGTTCGCCGCCAGCACCTGCGAGGCGAACGCCGCTCCCGCCGCGCGCCGCACGACCTTGCCGTGACGCTCGAGCACCGCGGCGATCGCGCCGTCGCCATCCAGCGCGACCCAGTCGCCGGTCGTCGGCGCGTCGGTCGCGCGCAGGCGACCGCGTGCGGGAACGAGCCGCGGTGCGCCGCCGTCGAGGGCGGCGACGAGCCAGCGCGCGCGATGTTGTGCCAGCACGCGGCCGGCGGTGAAGCTGGGATCGCCGAGCTGCTCGAGCTCGGCTTCGAGTTCCGGTCGCCGGCCTAGGCCGGCGGGTGTGACCTGCATCAGGAAGTCCTCCACGAAGTCGTCAGGGGCACGGTTGCGGGACAGGCGTACGGGCTGGGACCCGTCGCCTGCTCAGGCAGACGTGACGCTGGTGACGTGCGGGTGGAGGAATGTCATACGCGGTCAACGATAGGCGCTTGTGCGCCAGGGCGCAAATGCCTCGAGGCGATCAGCCGACGCGGCGCGTGATGCGCCCGCGCGCGTCGCCGACGAACTGACCGCCGTTGCGCATGACGACGGTCCATGTCGCCCGCGGACCGACGCCGAGCAGCGCGACGTACTCGACCTGGCTGACGGGCCGCTTTGAGCGCTCCGCCGCGCCGCGCGCCAGCCGCGCCGGGGCGCCCGCGTTGACGTCTGCGAACCTCATCGTCGGCAGCCCGGCGAAACCGCTGCCGCTCAGCGAGAGGGTCTGCGTCTCCCCGCCGGGACGCACCTGCGCGTTGCGCAGCTTGCCCTCGCGCGTCACCAGCTGCAGGTTCGATGCGCTCGGGCGCGATCCGCAGCTGGCGCAGCTTCCCGAGGCCGCTCGCCGCCAGCCGCCGCATCGCCGGCGCGAGGTTGCGGCGCAGCAACAGCGAGCGCGGCTGCAGGCCCACGGGCGGCTCGCTCGAGCCCTGCTCGGAGGCCCGGGCGGCGGCGCAGCCGGCAGCGCCGGGACCTTCTCGGGCGCGAACTCGGTCGACGTCGCCGGCTCGTCGTCGCCGGACACGGCGACGCCCAGCACGACGAGTCCGACCACCACCAAGATCGCGATCGTGACACCGATCCGCACGACCCTCATGACGCGCCGCACGATCGCCGCGACGTGCGCCGGATCGACGCCCGCCTGCGCCGCCGCGCGCTCGCCCGCCGCGACCGCCTCCGCGCGCGCCGCGGAGCGCGCCGGCTGCTGCTGCGCGGGCTCGGCCGATGTCTGCTCGAAGGCCTCCCATCGGGCGGCGACCGGCTCGGCGGTCGCGTGGCCGTCGCTGCCGTCGCTCAGCGAGCCCAGACCGGCGAGCGGATTCTCGTCCGGCAGGCGCCCGAAGGGATCGCGCTCGGCCATCGGTTCATCCCACCACCCGCGCCGTGCGCGGTCAAACGCGCGCAGCCCCGATACTGCCCCGGTGCCGACCCCATGCCGACGCTCGAGGACGTTCGCCGCGCCGCCAGGCGCCTGGACGGCGTCGCGCACCGCACGCCCGTGATCAGCTCGCGACGCTCGACGCGCTCGTCGGCGCCGAGGTCCTGCTCAAGGCCGAGGGCCTGCAGCGCATCGGCGCCTTCAAGTTCCGCGGCGCCTACAACGCGATCTCGTCGCTGAGCGCGGACGTCCTCGCGCGCGGCGTGTGCGCGACCTCGTCGGGCAACCACGCCCAGGCGGTCGCGCTCGCCGCCCGCCTGTGCGGCGCCGAGGCGACGATCCTGATGCCCGACGATGCCCCGGCGGGCAAGCTCGCCGCGACGAAGGGCTACGGCGCGCGGGTCGTCGGCTATGACCGCTACGGCGAGGATCGCGAGGCGCTGGTCGCCGCGCTCGCCGCCGAGCGCGGCCTGCACCTCGTGCACCCGTTCGACGACCCGCTGGTGATCGCCGGCGCGGGCACCGTCGCGCTCGAGTTGCTCGATGACGCCGGCGAGCTGGACCTGCTGCTCGTGCCCGTCGGCGGCGGCGGGTTGATCGCCGGCTGCGCGACGGTCGCCAAGGCGCTGTCGCCGGCCACGCGCGTCGTCGGCGTCGAGCCGCTGGCTTCCGACGACGTCGCGCGCTCCAAGCGCTCGGGACGCCGCGAGCGCGTCGCCGTCGGCAGGACGATCGCCGACGGCCAGCAGCTCGAGTCGCCGGGAAGGCTGACCTGGCCGGTCATCGACGCGCTCGTCGACGACGTCGTGACCGTCACCGACGAGCAGATCGTCGACGCGATGCGGCTGCTGTTCGAGCGCCTGAAGGTCGTCGCCGAGCCCAGCGGCGCGAGCGCCCTCGCGGCGCTGATGGCACACGGCCTGCACACCGCCGGCAGCCGCGTCGGGGTCGTGCTGTCGGGCGCGAACATCGACAGCCGGCGCTTCGCCGAGCTCGTGGGCGGGGCCGCCTGACGCGGCGCCCGCCCCCCGCCCGCCCTACGCCGCCGTCAGCTCGGCGGCCGGCTCGGGCGCCTCCACGAGAGCCCGGCGGCGCTGCATGCCGGGCACGAACAGCGCCAGCACCGCGCCGACGGCGAGCACGGCGGCGGCCACCGGCAGCGCCGCCACGACGCCGTCGCTGAAGGCCTGCGGCGAGGCGTAGGAGCCGTTGGCGCTGAACACCGACGCGAGGACGGCGACGCCCATCACGCCGCCGAGCTCGCGGATCGCGTTCGTCGCGCCCGATGCCTGGCCGGCCTCCTGCGGGCGCACGCTGGAGAGAACCGCGTTCGCGGACGGCGCGAAGACGAGCGACATGCCGGTGCCGGCGAGGATGAACGGGCCGACGAGGGCCGAGTAGGCGACGTCGGGCGAGGACACGACGGCCAGCCACGCCATCGCGACGGCCTGCAGCGCGAGGCCGGCCACCATCAGCGGCCGCGGCCCGATGCGGTCTGAGAGCAAGCCGGCGATCGGCGCGATCAGCATCGGCATCGCGGTCCACGGCAGCGTTCGCAGACCCGCCTCGAAGGGACCGTAGCCCTGCGCGGTCTGGAAGAACTGCGACAGCAGGAAGATCGCGCCGAAGACGCCGAAGAACATCGCGAACGAGACGCCGTTGGAGGCGGCGAAGCCGCGCGAGCGGAAGAAGCGCATCGGCAGCATCGGCGCCGGGGCGCGCAGCTCCCAGGCGATGAAGGCGAGCACGAGCCCGATGCCGCCGACGATCGAGACGAGCACGGTCGTCGACGTCCAGCCGAGCTCCGTCGCGCGCACGATCCCGAACGTCAGGCCGAACAGCCCGGCGCCGGCGAGGCCGAGGCCGGGCAGGTCGAGCCTGCCGGCCGGCCCGTGGGACTCGGTCAGCAGCCGCGCCGCGAGCGGCAGCAGCACGAGGCCGATCGGCACGTTGAGCCAGAAGATCCACTGCCAGTCGATGCCTTCGACGACGGCGCCGCCGACGAACGGGCCGAGCGCCACGCCGAGGCCGCTGACGCCCGCCCAGATGCCGAGCGCCGCGCCGCGCTTGTCGGCCGGAAACGCCTCGGACAACAGCGTCAGCGTCAGCGGCAGGACGATCGCGGCGCCGAGCCCCTGCACGGCGCGGGCGGCGATCAGCGACTCGATCGTCGGCGCGAGCGCGGCGAGCGCGCTCGCGCCGGTGAAGATGGCGAGGCCGACGACGAACATCCGCTTGCGCCCGAAGCGGTCGCCGAGCGCGGCGCCGGTGATCAGCAGCACGGCGAACGCGAGCGTGTAGGCGTTGACCGTCCACTCCAGCGACTCGATCGATCCACCGAGGTCGACGCGGATCGACGGCAGCGCGACCCCGACGACGAGGTTGTCCAGCGCCGTCATGAAGAGCGCGATCGAGACGATCGCGAGGGTCCAGCCGGTCCGGGTGGAGCCGGGTGCGGGGCGGGTCATCGTGCGGTCCTTTCGCGTGTGCGCGGTGTGTGAGCGGTCACTCATAATCAGGCAAAAAGAGAGAGGTCAGCAGCAGTCGATCTGCTTCGGGCCGAGCAGCACCTGCGCCCAGTGCTCGTCGACGTCCTCGGCGCCCATCGCGGCGAGCACGTTGAGCAGCATCCCGTGGGCGAAGAAGACGCGCACGCCCGTCGGCGTCGGCACCCGACTCGCGCTCGACGAGGTCGACGAGCCGCGCGAAGCACGAGCGCATCTGCTCGCGGATCGCGGGGTCGTCGGAAGCGGCGTGCGAGTGCAGCTGGACGAGCAGCAGGTTGCGGTCGGAGAGCAGCCCGACGTAGGCCATCCCCATCGCCGTCAGGACGTCGGTGCCGGCGGCCTTGGCCTCTGTCGCGGCCCGCGCCATCGTGTCGTAGGTTCGCGCGTTGACGCGTTCGACGAGCGCCGTGAAGAGCTCGGCCTTGGTCGGGAACAGGCGAAAGAGGTAGGCCTGCGAGATGCCCGCAGCCTTCGCGATCTCGATCGTCGGCGTGCCGTGCAGGCCGCGCGCGGCGAAGACGCGCTCGGCGGCCTGGAGGATCGTCTCGCGCCGCTCGTCGGCGGTCGAGAGCGTGCGGGTGGGAACGGGGGAGGAGGCCATCGGCAGGTGTGAGTATGCACTCACTCACCCACCGTGTCAAACCGCTACTTCGATCGCCTTCGCGCCACCAGCACGATCGTCAGGATGATCGCGCAGAGCACCGCCGCCTGGATGCCGAGCGAGACGCCCTTGCCGCTGCCCGAGGCGGCCGAGTCGATCGCGCGAAACAGGATCGAGCAGCCGAAGAACAGCGCGATCGTCCAGAGGATCTGCTTGCGGTCCACGCGGCCACCCTATGACACAGCGGCACCGCGACAGCGGGACCTCTAGACTGGATGGCGGACCGTGCTAGGCGGGGAGTCAGCGGTTCCCTGTCGCTCGTAATCCGCTATAGCGAGGCCGAATCCCCTCTCGAGGGGCGCGGCCTTCGGGGTCAGCCCGCCTGTTGTGGTGCTGATGGCCCGGGTCCCGCGCGGTGTCGGCCCGTGAATCAGGTCAGGTCCGGAAGGAAGCAGCCTTAAGCGGTCACCGATATGCGCAGCGGGAGCACCCGAGCCGGAGCCATTGCAGGCGACAGCGCCCGAGGAAAGCGTTTCGATTGAGGGTGCACGGTCCACTTCTTCGCCGCTCCGGGGCGCCCGGCCATGCCGGCGCCCGCGGAGCGTCAGCGGCGCAGGCGGATGAGCTCGTTGAGCTGCTGACGGCGGCTTTCGTGCGTCACGGTCATGCGCAGGGTCAGCGTGCCGTCGTTCGCCTTGCGCAGGCCGCTCACCGCGCGCCTGGCCAGCCGGAGGCGTCACGAGCGCGCTCCTGGCGCGTGCGAAGCGCGCGCTTGCCGTCGCGATCTGCACGCTCGCGCTGCGCTTGGTCAGGCCGATCTTCCGCGCGGTCGGGCCGCTCAGGCGCAGCGTCCCCTTGATCGTGCACGCCGTCGTGCAGCTCACGCGCACCGGCAGGCGCCCGTCGAGCAGGCCCTTGACGCGCATCCGCCGGGGGACGTTGAGCAGGCGAGCCAGCGGCTTCGCCACGGCGGCGGGTGGCGGTGGCGGCGGCGGCGGCGGGGGCGGGGCAGGGGCGATGCCGACGATCTCGCGCCCGAGCGCGCGATCGCCGTCGGGATAGACCTCCTGGACGCGCACGAGGTAGCCGCCGGGCGGCCTCGGTGGCAGGGACACCGTCGGGCCGAAGGCGTCGTCGTAGGCGCCGTCGTTGTCGAGATCCCAGCTGAACGACGGCACGCCGGGCTGGCTCGCGGGCGTCGACGCGCCGGCCGTCAGCGTCACCGGATCCGATGACGACGGCGCCGCGGGGGCCGCGGTGATCGAGGCCGTCGGGATCCGAGCGCGGACCCACGCGTTCAGCGCGGGAGCGCCCAGGCGCGTGTAGACGCCCGGGTACAGGCTGTTGGCGCAATCCTCGCCCCACGAGGTGATCCCCGCCAGCACGAACTCGTCGCCGCGGGCGACCATCAGCGGCCCGCCCGAGTCGCCCTGGCAGGTGTCCGTCGTGCCGGTGCCCGCGCAGACCATCGACCCGGGACGAAACGCGCCGCCGTAGGCCGCGCCGCAGGCATCGTCGGCGACGATCGGGACGCCGGCCTGCAACAGCTGGCTGCTCACCGGACACGTGTCCGCGCAGGTCCGCCCCCAGCCGAGGACGACCGCGGTCGTGCCCGCCGCCCACAGCTGCGTCTCGGCGGCACCGACGAGGCGCAGCGGCTCCTGCGCCGGCGCGACCGGCGTCGAGATGTGCAGCAGGGCGAGGTCGTGGTCGGGAGCGGCGTCGGTCTCGCTGTAGCTCTCGTGGCGCAGAACCCGGTCGACGAGATGGCGCTCGGACGGCGGATCGAATGTGCGGTCGGGCCGCCCGAGCGTGATCTGAAAGGCGGTCGCGGGCAGCGGCGGCCCCGAGGGCCCGCCCGCGCAGTGTCCCGCGGTCAGAAACCAGCGGGCGCTGACGAGCGTTCCACCGCAGATGCTTCCGTCCACGCGCAGCAACCCCTGCGCCGGCCACGACCGCGTGGCAACCGAGCCGCCGACGATCCGCGGCGTCGCCGCCGTGGCCGTCTGCGCAGCGGCGGCGAACAGCGTCGCCAGCAGCGACGCGAGGATGATCGATGGCGGGCGCGGGCGCGGGGCTCTCATTGACGGCTCTCAGCAGCGTGACGTTGCGATCCACGACGCGTTGGCGTCAACCCTACGAAAGCCCGCCGGCGTGGGCGGCACCTGCCGGTCGCGGTCGCGCCGGTCGAGGATGTAGTCGGCGGCGACCTTCGGCGTGCGCGGCGCGAGGTAGGTGCCCCGCCGCGGCGCCGCGTCCTTGGCGTCGGCGATCTCGCCCGGCTCGAGCTTCAGCCACAGCGCGAGCAGCGGGATCGGGCGTCGGTTGGGGACCACCACGGGCCGGCAGGGCACGCCGTCGTCGACGATCTCGCCGAGGTCGCCCTGGATCGCCTCCTGGCGGCTCAGCGCATCGCCCAGCCGGTCGATCCGCGCGGCCTGGCTGGGGACGTAGAGCGCCAGCACGAGCAGCGCGAGCGCGCCGAAGCGCGCCCACCACGTGCGCTGCGAGCCCGGGCGCACGTCCAGCCAGCCGAAGACGCCGGCGCCGGCGAAGATCGCCAGCAGCGTCGCGGCCAGCAGCACGTAGCGGGTGATGATCGGAAGGCCCGCGAGCGCCAGCACGCAGAAGGCGGCGACGGCGAGCACGCCGGCGACCGCGCCCAGGCGCGTGCGCCGGTCGCGATGCCAGGCGAGTGCGAGCACCCCGCCGCCGGCGGCCGCCAGCAGCACCGGCTCGCGCAGGATCTCGCCGATGCGCCTCGGCAGCGTCAGCGGCACGTTCTGCAGGCCGCTCACGCGACCGAGCGACTCGGCGTTGTCGCGCGTGCCGGTCAGCGAGTGCAGCGCGTCGCCGGTCAGCAGCAGGTCGTGCAGGCACCACAGCAGCGGCCCGCTCGCGGCGAGCACGAGCAGCGGCGCCGCGTCGCGCCACGCCGCCGCGCGCCGCGGCCCGGCGCCGCGCAGCGACCGGCGCACTCCCGCGACCAGCAGCCATGCGCAATAGGCGGCGCTGAACAGCCACGCCTCCGGGCGCAGCAGCCCCGCGAGCGCGAGCAGCGCCAGCACGGGCACGCCGGCGCGCGGGCGCCGCGTCTCGACGAGCAGCGCGCCGAGCACCAGCACGAGGTAGGGGATGTCGACGTAGGCGCGCGCGCCGAAGTCCAGCACCGGCACGCGCGTCAGGACGATCGCCGCGGCGAGCAGGCCGGCGGCGACGTTGAACCACGCGCGCCCGAGCGCGTAGACGACCCATCCCAGCAGCGCCAGCGCCACGTACGAGACGGCGGCGACGAACGCCGCCGCGAGGTCGCCGTGCAGCCCTCCCAGCTCGAGCGAGCTCAGCGGCGACAGCGCGATCGCGCCGAGCGTCGCGAGCGGATGCGGGGTCGGCGCGATCGCGACCTCGAGGTCGGGCAGGACGCCGTGCGCGAGGTCGCGGCCCCAGACGAGCGTGTAGAGCGTGTCGTAGTTGAGGAGCCCGTTCGCGGTCAGCAGCCTGAGCGCGAGGGCGCCGAGGAGCAGCCCTGCCGCGAAGCGGATCCGAGCCATCGCGCGGGACCGTATCGCCGGGTGCCCGCGAAGCTATCCTCGACGCCGTGTCCCAGGCCACATCGCTCTACCGTCGCCACCGCCCGCGCACGTTCGACGAGGTCGTCGGCCAGGAGCACGTCGTGCGCACGCTGCGCAACGCCGTGACGCAGGACAAGGTCCATCACGCCTACCTGTTCGTCGGCTCGCGCGGCACTGGCAAGACGTCGATGGCGAAGATCCTCGCGGCCTGCCTGAACTGCGAGCACGGGCCCACGATCGAGCCCTGCGGCGTCTGCGACTCGTGTGTCTCGATCGCCTCGGCGACCTCGCTGGACGTCATCGAGATGGACGCCGCGTCGAACAACTCGGTCGACGACATCCGCGACCTGCGCGACTCGGTCGTCTACGCGCCGGTCTCCGGGCGCAGCAAGGTCTACATCCTCGACGAGGCGCACATGCTCTCCACGCAGGCCTGGAACGCGTTTCTCAAGACGCTCGAGGAGCCGCCGCCGAGCACGGTCTTCGTGCTGGCCACGACCGAGGCGGCGAAGGTGCTGCCGACGGTCGTCGACCGCTGCCATCGCTTCGACTTCGCGCGCCCGACCGTCGAGCAGCTCGCCTCGGTCGTGCGGCGGGTTGCCGAGACCGAGTCGATCGCCGTCGGCCCCGACGCCGTCGCGCTGCTCGCGCGCCACGCGACCGGATCCTTTCGCGACGCGCTCGGGACGCTCGAGCAGCTCGTCACGTACGCCGGCAGCGAGATCGCGACCGAGGACGTGCTGGCGGTGCTCGGCGTCGCCGACGCCGACCTCTTGTTCGCCTGCCTCGACGCGATCGCCGAGTCCGATCCGCGCGCCGCGCTGCTGGCGGCCGCCCGCCTGACGCAGACCGGCCGCGACGCGCTGGGCTTCGTGCGCGACCTCGAGGCCCACGCGCGCGACCTGATGATCGTGCAGACGCTCGGCGAGGTGCCCGCGGAGCTGCGCATCACGCCCGAGCACGACGCGCGCCTGTCCGAGCAGGCCGGCCGCGTCGGCATCGGCGCTGTCGCCCGCCTGCTCGACCTGCTGGCCGCGGCGATGGAGGCGACGAAGAACGGCTCGGACGCGCGCACGCAGCTCGAGCTCGCGCTCGTCAAGGCGGCCTCGCCGGTCGTCGACCCGTCCGCGCAGGCGATGGCGCAGCGCATCGAGCGCCTCGAGGCGGCGCTGGCCGGCGGCGCGACGGTCGCGCCAGCGCGGCGGGCGGGCCCCTCTGCGCCACGTGCGGAGTCGCCGATGCCCCCGAGCCGGCCCGCGCCCGGGCCCGAGTCGCCCGCTCCGCCGCCCGCGCCCGCGCCCGAGGCGCCATCGCCGCCGAGCGCGCCGCCGCCGTCACAGCCGCCGGCCCGCGCGAGCGCCGAGCCCGGCCCGTCCGCCGCGCCTGCGGCGCACGCCAACGGTTCTGCACACACCGTCACCGTCGAGGCGCCGCCGCCGCCGACCGGCGCCATCGCGCTCGAGCTCGACGACCTGCGCGCCGTCTGGCCGGCGGTGATCGAGAGCGTGCGCTCCGAGAACGCGCTGTGCGCGGCGGTGCTCGCCGATGCGATGCCCGTCGCCGTCGACGGCGACCGCGTGACGATCGCCTTTCCGCCGACCGGTGACGCGAGCTTCCTGCGCCGCAAGGCCGAGGACGAGGGCTACCGGCGCTGTGTCGCCGCCGCGCTGCGCACGGTCACCGGCTCCAAGGCGCAGATCGCCTACGTGCTCGGTGAGCTGCACGACGACGGGGATGGCGAGAGCGTCATCGCCGAGCCGCCGACGGAGGACGAGTGGGTACGGCGCTTCGTGGCAGAGTTCGACGCCGAGGAGATCCTGCCCGGCCCCGATTCCGATCCCCAGTCCGAGAGCGAGGACCGCTGATGCCCCAGCCGAACATGAACCAGATGATGAAGCAGGTTCAGAAGATGCAGAAGGACATGATGGTCGCGCAGGAGCAGCTCGCCACCGAGACGGTCGAGTCCTCGGCGGGCGGCGGCATGGTGACGGTGGTCGTCAGCGGCGACCTCGTCGTCAAGGAGATCAAGATCGCCGCCGAGGCGATCGATCCCGACGATCCGGAGCTGCTGTCGGACATGGTGATGGCGGCCGTCAACGAGGCGATCCGCCAGGCGCAGGAGCTCGCGGCGAACAAGATGGGCGGGCTGACCGGCGGCCTCGACCTCGGCGGCCTGGGCCTGGGGATGTAAGCGGGGTTGTACGCCCCGCCGATCCAGCGCCTGATCACCGAGCTCGGCAAGCTGCCCGGGATCGGCGCGCGCACCGCCCAGCGCCTGGCCTTTCACATCTTGCGCGCCTCGGCCGAGGACGCGACGTCGCTCGCGGACTCGATCAAGGAGGTCAAGGAGCGCATCGGCCTGTGCGAGGTCTGCTTCAACCTCGCCGACGCGCCACGCTGCCGGATCTGCGAGGACTCACGGCGTGACGCGAGCCTGATCTGCGTCGTGGAGGAGGCCGGCGACGTCATCCCCGTCGAGCGCACGCACGAGTACCGCGGCCGCTACCACGTGCTCGGCGGCGCGCTGTCGCCGATCGACGGCGTCGATCCCGACGACCTCAAGATCGCCGAGCTCTACCGCCGCGTGCTCGACCCCGCGCAGCCGATCTCGGAGGTCGTGCTCGCCACCAACCCGACGACGACCGGCGAGGCGACGGCGCTGCACATCGCCGACGTGCTGCGCGAGCGCGCGCCCGGCGTGATCGTGACGCGCCTGGCCAGCGGGCTGCCGGTCGGCGGCGACCTCGAGTACGCCGACGAGGTGACGCTGGGCAAGGCGTTCTCCGGGCGCCGGCGGCTGTAGCTCAGCCGGCCTCCGCCCAGTCGAACAGGCCGCGCGTGCCGGTCAGCTCGAAGATCCGCTGCACGCGCGGCGGGCCCGGCACGACGAGCAGTCGCCGGCGCTCGCGCATGGCGCCGTTGCGCACGCTGAGCAGCGTCCGCAGGCCGGTCGAGTCGATGAACTCGACGTCGCGCAGGTCCACGACGACGTGCTCGACGTGGCCGGGCAGGTCGCGAATCTCGCGCTCCAGCAGCGCGGCTGAGGCGAGGTCCAGCTCTCCGGCCGGCGCCACCGTCACCTCGTCGCGATCGTGGACGACGTTGACTGCAAACGGCGCAGGCGGCGACGCGGCGACGCTGTTCATCGACGACCTCCCTGACGGCGGACGGGGCATGGAGCACAGATGTACGCCATCTTCGGCCAGGCGGGATCATGCGTAGTACGAACGCCGACGTCTTCGCGCAGACATGGCGCCGCGGCGTTCCCGATCGGCGCCCGGCGGGCAGGATCGGATCGTGGCCGCTGCAAGCGCGGAGTTGATGAGCATCGTCGATGCCGACGACGACCTCGCGGCACTGCTCGACGAGGGCGCGCGCGAGCGCGCCCGGCGCGACGCCCTGACGCGCGTGCGGCGCCTGTCTCCCGGCGCGTGGGACGCCGGCGCGGCCGTCGAGGCCGGCACCCATCACCGCGGCTTCCTCGTCGTCGATGGGCTGCTGTCGCGGGAGGTCGACGTGCTGGGCCGCTGCTGCGTCGAGCTGATCGGCCCCGGCGACGTGCTGCGGCCGTGGCGCTGGGACGAGGGCGGCATGCACGTGCGAGCGGAGGTCGGCTGGCAGGTGCTCGAGCCCACGCGTCTGGCGGTGCTCGACCACGGCCTCGTGACCCGCATGGTGCCCTGGCCCGAGCTCGGCGTCGAGCTCTTCAGCCGCGGCATCAGGCGCGCGCACCAGCTCGCCGTGGCACTCGCGATCGCCCACCATCAGCGCGTCGACGACCGCCTCCTGCTGACGCTGTGGCACGTCGCCGAGCGCTGGGGGCGCGTCGGGCGCGACGGAATCGTCGTCGACCTCCCGCTGTCACATCAACGCCTGGCCGATCTCGTCGGCGCGCACCGGCCGTCGGTCACGTCGGCGCTCGGCGAGCTGGGGAGGTCCGGCGCCGTCAGCCGTCGCGAGTCGGGCGAGTGGCTGCTGCACGGCTCGCCGCCCGAGCAGCTGCGACACCACCCGCTGGCCGCGGCGATGAGCTGAGGGCCGAACGCCGTACGGCCCGCCGGGGCGGGCCGTACGGGCGAGACGAGTGGCGGTGGTCGCCGGTCAGAGGACCGGACCGTGGCGGCGCGGGGCGCGGCGTCCCCCGAACAGCATCAGCGCGGCGACGATCGCGAGCAGGAACAGCAGCGGCGACACGGCCACTCCACCGACGACGGCGATCACGAGCAGCAGCACGGCCAAGGCGATGAGCATGACGACCTCCTGGTTGGTTGTCCTCGCTCTACCCCCGCCGCGCGGCGCGCCCGGCCGGGCGGTCCGCATGCGGACGTTCCCGGGCGGACATGCGCCCGGCGCCCTGCGTCAGCGCAGGCCGCGCGTTCGACGGCTGTCGTCGTCCGCTCGGTGGACGTCGTCCTCGCGTCCCGCGCGATCGCCGTCGATGTCGCGGTCCTCGGCGGTCTCGCGATCGTCGCGGGGCAGGGCTGAGGTGCCCGCGAAGCGCTCGCGCTCGTGGTCCTCGATCAGCTCGTCGTCGGCCTGGCCGCGCTCGTGCAGCGCGGCGCGCTCCTCGTGCAGCTTGGCCTCGGCACGCTCGACCTGGGCCTCCTGCGCGGCGATGCGCGCGCGGCGCTCGGCCTCCTCGGCGCGGCTCTCCCTGACCTCGGCCTGCTCGCGGTGCTCGCTCGAGACCCGGTCACGGCGCTGCTGCAGCTCGCGCTCGCGAGCACGCAGACGCGAGCTCTCGCGCATGCGCGGCAGCGCCACGACGAGCGCGACGATGATCACGACGGCGATGACGATGGCGATGATGACGCCGGGTTCCATCGTGGGACTCCTGTCCTCGGAAGTACGTGTCCGTGGCGTACCCGCGCTCAGACCCGGCCGAACCGGCGTGGACCGGTGTCCGGCTACCCGCCGGCCTGCAGCGGCTCGCGCGAGTCGCGCGTCAGCGCCCGCACCGCCGCGATCCGCGCCAACGCGTCGACGACCCGCTCGGCCGGAAGCTTTCCCGATCGCACCGCCGCCACGACGGCGCGGTAGGCCTCGTCCTGCTGCGTGCGCCCGCCCGGCACGACGAGCAGGTCGACGCCGGCGCGCAGGGCGTCGATCGCCGCCTCGCCGACGCTTCCGCCCGTCGTCGCGGTCGTCGCGACGAGGTCGGCGGAGACGATCGCGCCCTCGAAGTTCAGCCGGTCGCGCAGCTCGTCGACGGCCTCGGGCAGCAGCGTCGCCGGCGTGACGCCGTCGAACGCGGCGTAGATCGCGTTCGACATCTGCACGGCCGGGACCGCGCGCTCGCCGCTGGCGACCGCCTCGAACGGCTGCATGTCGGCCTTGCGCAGCTCGTCGAGGCTCAGGCCCACCGGCGCCGGGCCCTGGGACGGGTCCTGCGATGCGCCGCCGTCGCCGGGGAACGGCCCGACCGCCGCGACGACCTTCGACTGGCGGTAGGCGTCGACGGATGCCTTGACGGCGCTCGTGACGCGGTCCACGCGGTCGGAGAAGGCGCGTCCCTGACCGGGACCGCCGGCGACCGCGATGTCGGCGTTCGGCGCGAGGTTCATGCCGACCCCGAGGGCGCGCAGCTGGCGCCCGGTGAGCAGCGCGCTGTCGCGGATGCCCTTGCGGGCGTTGCCGACGTCGACCTGCGCGCGCGGCGCGAGGTTGCCGAAGGCGTTGAACTCGCCGCCCTCCTGGGACGCGGCGACGATCGGCGCGGGATGGCCGGTCTCGCGCGCGGACCTCTGCAGCGCCAGCGTCAGCGCCGAGAGCTGCTGCGGGTCGGTGTAGTTGACGCTCGTCAGCAGCACGCCGCCGTACGGCCGCGACCTCAGGCGGTCGAGAAACGACGATTCGGAGTTGGTCCCGCGGAAGCCGACCAGGAACAGCCCGGCGACCGGATCCTGCGGGGCGCGGCGCAGCTCGCCGGCCGTCGGCGCCGCGGGATCGGCTCCGCCGCGCACGCTCGCCACGCGCGCTCCGAGCACCGGCGCCAGCGTGTCCATCAGCGTGCCGCCCGAGCCGCTGTTGCCCTCGTCGCCGAAGCGCGAGCCGGCCTCCTGCACGGGCGCGTCGTCGCCGCCGCGCCCGAACAACAGGTAGATCCCGCCGCCGAGCAGCAGCACGACCGCCGCTGCGAGAACGATCGACAGGCGCGGATTCACGACTCGCTAGCCTCCCAGCCCGTCATGACTCCGACCGTGGTGATGAAGTTCGGCGGCACGTCCGTCGCGGACGCCGAGCGCCTCAAGCGCGCGGCGCAGCGGATCGTCGCCAAGCGCGAAGCCGGCCACCGCGTCGTCGCGGTGCTGAGCGCGCGCGGCAAGACGACCGACGCGCTGATCGCCGAGGCCCTGGAGATCTCGCCCCAGCCCGATCCGCGCGAGATGGACATGCTGCTCTCGACGGGCGAGCGCCAGTCGTGCGCGCTGTGTGCGATGGCGATCAACGACCTCGGGCACCGGGCGATCTCCCTGACGGGTTCGCAGGCCGGCATCGTCACGGACACATCGCACACGAAGGCGCGCATCCTAGACGTGCGGGCCGAAAGGATCCGCGTGGCCCTCGACGAGGACTCGATCGTGCTGGTCGCGGGCTTTCAGGGCGTCTCGACCGCCAAGGACGTCACGACGCTCGGCCGCGGCGGCTCGGACACCACGGCCGTCGCGCTCGCGGCGGCGATCGGCGCCGACGTCTGCGAGATCTACACCGACGTCGCCGGCGTCTTCAGCGCCGACCCGCGCGTCGTGCCCGACGCGCGCAAGCTGCCCGTCGTCTCCTTCGAGGAGATGCTCGAGATGTCGGCCTCCGGCGCCGGCGTGCTGCAGCTGCGCTCGGTCGAGTACGCCCGCACGCACGGCGTGCGGATCCATTGCCGCTCGAGCTTCTCCGACGCGTCGGGCACCGTCGTCGGCGACGGCGCGGATCCCGGTGCGGGAGCGCGCCCCGCGATCACCGCCGTCACGCACTCCACCGACGAGGCGCGGGTGACGCTCGAGCACGTCCCCAACGCCCCCGGCATGGCGGGCCGGATCGCAACCGTCCTGGCGGACGCCAACGTCAACATCGACATGATCATCCAGAACGAGCCGGTCGTGTCCGGCGCGGGCGCCGACATGTCCTTCACCGTCCCGCGCGAGGACCTGCGAACGGCGCTCGGCGCGCTGCAGGCGTTGGCAGACGAGCTCGGCATCGACGTCCACACCGACGAGTCGGTCGGCAAGATCTCGGTCATCGGCGAGGGGATGAAGACCCAGGCGGGCGTCGCCGCGCAGATCTTCTCGACGCTCGGCGCGCACGAGATCAACATCCAGATGATCACGACCTCGCCGATCAAGATCTCGTGCGTGATCCCGATCGACCGCGTGCCCGACGCCGTGCGCTCGCTGCACGCGGCGTTCCTCAGCTGACGTCGCACTTGCATCAGTGGGGGGGGGGGGTCCCTATCGTTCGTGATCGGATCGCGGCGACGATAGGCACCGGGATCTGCGTCCGAGATCGAACGGATGGTCGGGGCTCACCGCGACAGGAGCGCCGCACCCCTTTCATCGCAACGTCGTCGTTGTCGAAATGGAGGTGCCCGCGTGCAGTCGATCGTTCCCGCCCCGCGGCAGGATGCCACGGCGTTTCGCGTTGCCGTGCATCCCGAGCGCGACGTCGTTCGCGTGGCTCCGGCCGGCGAGCTCGACCTGGCGACGTGCGGCGCCCTCGGGGCACAGCTGAAGGAGTTGCACGACTCCGGCTTCACGCACCTCGTCCTGGACCTGCGCGGGCTGACGTTCCTCGACTCCTCGGGAATCGCGCTGATCTTCGCCGAGCACGCTCTCGCGCGCGGCAACGGCCACCGCTTCTCGCTCATCCCCGGCCGGCCGGCGATCCGGCGCGTCCTGCAGATCTGCGGCATCGACGGCGGCCGCATCCCGTTCACGTCGCCATAGCAGCGACGACTCAGGCGCCGGCGGCGGCCGATGCCTCGCCGACCAGCAGCTCGCGCGTGCGCTCGGGGCCGATCGAGAGCATCAGCGTCGGCAGCCGCGGGCCGGTGTCCCGGGCCGCCAGGAGCTGGTAGAGCGCCTTGAAGAACGCGCGCTGTGCGGCCTTGAGCTCCGGGTTCGGCGGGGTGTCGCGCGGTAAGCCGAGCATGACCTTCGGAACCGCGTAGACGAGCGCGGTCAGGCCGTCGAGCGTCCACGCCTCGCCCATCTCCGCGGCCAGCGTCCGCACGCCCCCGCGCGTCTGCTCGTCGAGGCGCTCCCACGTCGGCGCGTCGAACGCGTCGCGCAGGATCGTGCGCTCGGAGGGCTCGAGCAGCTCGACGTGGTGCAGCGCGCACGACAGCCGCGGCTCGAGCTCGGCGAGCAGCTCCTCGACCGGCGGCGGATCGTCGAGGTGCTGGGCGACGATGCGCCCGATCTGCTCGCGGTTTCCCTGCGTCAGGTCCGCGGCGGCGGCCAGCAGGCGAAAGGACACGCGCCGCTGCGCGCCGGCGACGTCGCCCGTTGACGTGCGCGTCGCGAGCTCGTACATCGCGGCGTCGGCCGCGCTCGCCTCCGGACTGCGGGCGAGCGCGACGAAGCGGTCCCATTCGTCGTAGAGCTTCTGCACGCCCCTCGGCGAGAGGTCGATCTGAAAGGACTGCGACGGCAGCCGGCGGATGTACAGCCAGCGCACGATCGCCGGCTCGAGCAGCCGCAGCGCCGCGGAGGGCACGGCGGTCGAGCCCGTCGAGCCCGAGATCTTGCCGTGAACGCCGGCGAGCGTCACGAACGCATAGACGGTCGTGCTCGGCGCCGCGCCGCCGAAGACGTCGCGCACGATCTCGCGGCCGACCGTGAAGCTGCCGGTCGGCGCGTGGTGGTCCTCGCCGGCGGGCTCGAAGGACACGCCCTCGTGCGCCCAGCGCATCGGCCAGTCGACCTTCCAGACGAGCTTGCCGCTGATCGTCGCGCCGTCGGCGAGGCTGATCGTGCCCTCGTGGCCGTGGCGGCAGCGATAGCTCGCAACCTCGCCGTCGTAGGCGGTGACCTGCGTGTCGTCGCGGCCGCACGCCTCGCAGTAGGGCTTGAACGGGAAGTACTCGCGGCGACGCTGCTCGAGCGGCTTGTCGTGGCGCCCGGAGGTCTGCCGGGCGGCGAGCGTGTCGAAGATCGCCTCGCGCTCGTCGAGCGCGCGGCGGATCTCGGCGTTGTAGTCGCCGGCCGGGTAGCGCTGCGACTGGCGCACCTCGTGCAGCTCGATGCCGAGCACGTCCAAGGCGTCGGTGAACTCGCCCATGAAGCGCTCGGCCCACGAGCCGGCCCCGGGCTCCCACGGGTCGGGGATCTGCGCCAGCGGCCGGCCGAGGTGCTGCTCGTGGGACCGATCGACGCCTGCGGGGACCTTGCGCAGGCGGTCGTAGTCGTCCCACGAGTGCAGGTGCACGACATCGTGGCCGCGCGCGCGCAGCGCCTCGGCGACGAGGTGCGTCGTGAAGACCTCGCGCAGGTTGCCCATGTGGATCGGCCCGGAGGGCGAGATGCCCGAGGCGCAGACGATCGGGGCGCCCGCCGCCGCGCGCGCCTGCACCTCCTCGGCCAGCCGCTCGCTCCAGACCGCGGCGCGGGTCTCGGGGACGGGTTCGAACCCTGTCTCGGGGGGAGGTTTCACAGCGCCACCCAGCCTAGCCTCCGCTACCGTTGGTCGCGCATGGAGCAGCCGCTGATCACCGCCGTCACGCATTCCACCGAGGAGGCTCGGGTGACGCTCAAGGATGTGCCCCACAGCCCCGGCATCGCGGGCCGCATCGCCACCGCACTCGCCGCGCACGAGGTCAACATCGACATGATCATCCAAAACGAGCCGACGTCCGCCGGAGCGCTCGCCGACATCTCCTTCACGATCCCGCGCTCGAAGCTCGCGGTCGCCCACGGCGCGCTCGCGCCGCTGGAGGCCGAGCTCGGCATCGAGGCCTCCAGCGACGAGGTCATGGGCAAGGTGTCCGTCGTCGGCGCCGGCATGAAGTCGCACCCCGGCGTTGCGGCGAAGGTCTTCACCGTGCTCGGCGACGAGGGCGTCAACATCGAGATGATCGCGACCTCGCCGATCAAGATCTCCTGCGTCATCGCCGGCGACCAGGTGCCCGGCGCCGTGCGCGCGCTGCACTCCGCCTTTGAGCTGACCGGGCCCGACACGATCCGGCCCGAGCGGCCGTTCGGGGAGTTCGCATGAGCGGCCTGCGCGTCGCCGTCGTCGGCGCCACCGGCGCGGTCGGCACCGTCATGCTGCGGCTGCTGCGCGAGCGCGGCTTTCCGGCCTCGGAGGTCGTGCCGTTCGCCTCCCAGCGCTCCGTCGGGCGCGAGCTCGACGGCGGCCTGGTTGTCGCGGCGCTCGACGAGGAGAACATCCAGAACTTCGACGTCGCGCTGTTCTCGGCCGGCGCGACGCGCTCGCGCGAGTGGGCGCAGCGCTTCGTCGAGGCGGGCGCGGTCGTCATCGACAACTCGAGCGCCTTTCGCAAGGACCCCGCCGTGCCGCTCGTCGTCTCGGAGGTCAACCCGGCGGCGCTCGAGCGCCACAACGGGATCGTCGCCAACCCGAACTGCACGACGATGGTCGCGATGCTGCCGCTGAAGGCGCTGCACGACCACTTCAACCTGCGCGCGATGGTCGCGACGAGCTTTCAGGCCGCGGGCGGAGCGGGGCAGAAGGGCATCGACGAGCTCGCCGGCCAGATCGAGCCGCTGGCGGCCGACGTCGCGCAGCTGTGCGACGACGGCGCCGCCGCCAGCGCGAAGGTCGAGCACGAGGTCCACGCCGCGACGCTGGCCTTCAACGTCGTGCCGCTGCTGGGCACGCTTGGCGAGGGGGACTACACCGACGAGGAGCTCAAGCTGCGCGACGAGTCGCGCAAGATCCTCGCGATTCCCGACCTCGAGGTCTCGCCGACGTGCGTGCGCGTGCCGGTGATGGTCGGCCACGGCGTCGCGGTGCGCGCGACGTTCGCCACGGAGGTCGACCTGGGGCGGGCGATCGAGCTGCTGCGCGCGTTTCCGAACCTCGTCGTCGACGACGTCCCGACGCCGCTCGAGTACGCCGGCCGCGACGAGGTCGCCGTCGGGCGCATCCGGCTGGACCTCGGCGACCGGCACACGCTGAACTTCTTCGTCGTCGGCGACAACCTGCTCAAGGGCGCCGCGCTGAACACCGTGCAGCTCGCCGAGGCGCTGCACGAGCGCGGCCTCGTCGGCACGCGGGTGTCCTGACCGCGGTCACCACCCCAACCGGCGGCTCGGCGTGGCCCGTGGTGGCCGCCACGGTCGCGCTGCTCGTCGCGCTCGTGCTCGCCTTCTGGCTCGTCGAGCCGCTGCGCAGCGTCGCGACGGCGGCGTTCGACGGCGACGGCGCGCTCGTGCGCTCGCGCACGCAGGCGCTCGGCGCGGCCGGCGCGCTCGTGCTGCTCGCGCTCGTGCTGGCGCATGCGGTGATCCCCTACCCGGCCGAGCTGACGACCGCGGCGGCGGGCTACGTCTATGGCTTCGGGCTCGGATTCGCGCTGATGATGGTCAGCTGGTTTCTGACGGCGCTGCTCGCCTACGAGCTCGCCCGTGGCCCTGGCCGCCGGGTGACCCGGCGCGTCATCGGGGAGCGACGCTTGAAGGTTGCCGAGCGCTGGGTCGACCGCGGCGGCGCGACCGGCCTGGTCGCCGCCCGCTTCTTGCCGCTGATCCCGTTCAACGCCGCCTGCTATGCGGCCGGCATCACCGAGGTGCCGCGGGCGCGCTATGCCTGGACGACCGCGATCGGCATCGCGCCGTTCTGCCTCGTCGTCACGTACCTGGGCAGCCGCCTACAGACCGTCAGCCTGTCGGACTGGCGGCTGTGGGCGCTCGTCGCGTGCCTGATGGCGCTGCTGTTCCTGGCGCACCGGCTCGTGCCCGCGCCGCGCTGATCGCGAGCGCCTCGGCGGTCCGCGCGACGAGCGCGCACGACTCGCGCCTGGCAGGCGCTCGGCACGCGAGCGGGTGAACGCAGGTTCGTCGAGCAGCGCGCGCAGCGCCGGCACGCCCGCGCGCTGCTGCCAATGGGCGATCGCGGCCGCGATCTCGTGCTTCGTGACGAGCTTGCGGATCTGGGCCTGCTCGACGGCGGCCCGAGCGCGCGCCCACGGGTCGGCGCTGGGCACGCCCCAGCGGTAGTCGCCGCGATGCATGCGGTGCAGGAGCCCTCTCTTGATCCGGTGATCGCGCCGCGGCCGAGCCCGAGCGCATTCGCGCAGGATCATGGCCTCGCCCGTCCGGGCCGCGAATGCGCGCGTGTCGTGACAGAGCCTGCGCGATTGCTGCGCGGTTCGCTAACCCGGCCGCGTGGTCAGCTCGCGGCGGCTGCGCACGCCGAGCTTGCGAAAGACGCTGCGCGCGTGCGTGCGCACGGTCTCGACGCTGACCGACAGGGCGGCCGCGATCTCGCCGTTGGAGCGCCCATCCTGCAGCAGCGCGAGGACGTCCGCCTCACGTGGGGTGAGCACGTCGTGACCGCCGGCCGCGCGCTCGCCGCGCGGCAGCACGTGCAGGCCGCGCGAGGCGAGGTGGATCGTCGTCAGCACGTCGCGGCGCTGGACGTCGCGGCCCAGGCACGCGGTCGCGCCGAGCGCCAGCAGCTGGTTGCAGTCGCCGGGCTCCGGATTGGAGGCGATCACCACGAGATGCGTCGTGGGATGCGAGCCGTGCAGCCGGCGGATGTCGGCGGAGGTCAGCAGCGCGGCGAGGTTGAGGATCACCACGCGCGGCGCGTGCTCGGCGATCGCGGCGTCGAGGCGGTCCGCGGACACCCCGGCGGCGACGATCCGCAGGCTCGGGTCGTCGCCGATGAGGCTGCGCAGCCCCGCGTCGACGAGGTCCTCGAAGCGGGCGAGCAGCACCGTGACCGGGCAATGGGTCTCCATCACCCGCGTTATCGGCACCCCCGCCGCAAAGGGTGAGGCCGGCGCTCCCCCGAAGATCACCCGCGACGGGGGACGTATCGCCGGCGCGCATGCGCCAACATGCAAAGCGTCACCTGCAACGAGGCGCGCGATGGGGATCCTGGGGACGCGCGACTCGCAGGACCTTTCCTGGGGAGGAAGGGCATGGGGTACGCGGGGAAGGGGCCTACGGGCCCCTTTTCTCGTTCTCGGGCGCCTCCGCCTCGTCGTCGGCGGGCGGGGCGATCCGTGCTCGCAGGCGCTCGCGCGCGGCGTCGATCCGCGCCGCCGCCTCCTCGCCGCTGGATGCGGAAGGCTTGGCCTCGACGACCTCCTCGGGCGCTTTCAGCAGCGTCGAGGACCGCGGGCCCCGCCCGGTCAGCGCGCGCAGCGCCGCCGCGACGCGACCCACCGCCGCCTACCCGCCGGAGGCTGGGGCGCCGACCTCGGCGACGACCGAGGTCGTCCAGTCGATCACCGCCTTCGGCTTCACGACGTGGCGCTGCAGGCCGAGCTCGTCGGGAGCCAGGCCGAGAGCGAGGCCGACGAGCTGCGGGAGATGCAGGACCGGCATGTTCAGCTCGCGGCCGACGACCTTCTCGGCCAGCGGCTGCTGCAGGTCGAGGTTCAGGTGACACAGCGGGCACGGCGTCACGACGCAGTCGGCGCTCGCGTCGGCGGCGTCGCCGAGATGGCGGCCGGCCTGCTTCAGCGACGCCTCCTTGTTCATCGTGATGATCGGAAAGCCGCAGCACTTGTGCGAGCCGGCGTAGTCGATGACGGTGCCGCCGAGCGTCTCGATGACGAGGCCGAGGTAGGAGTCGCGCGGCTGCTCGTCGTCGATGCCCAGGCGGGCGGCGGGACGCACGATGTAGCAGCCGTAGAAGGGGCCGACGCGCAGGTCCGTCAGCGGCCGCACGACCCGCGAACGCAGATCCTGGAGACCGAGCTCCTCGACCAGCAGCCACAGCAGGTTCTTGTTCGACAGCCCGCGCTCGTACTCCAGCCCCTCGACGGCGAGCGACGTGTTGACGTGCGCGCGGTAGTCGGCGTTTGCGTCCAGGCGCTCCTGGCACTCGCTCTGCGCGCCCTGGCAGGTCGAGCAGATGTTCATCATCATCGCCGCGCCGTCGACCTGCTGGGCGAGCGCGAACGTGCGCGCGTTGAGCGTGTCGGCGAGCTCCTGGTTGTGCTCGGCGATGACGCCGGCGCCGCAGCACGCGCCGCGGTCGATCTCGACGAGCTCGATGTCCAGCAGCGGCGCGATCTTCGCCATCGAGCCGTGCAGCTCGGGGGTGAAGCCGCGCGAGACGCAGCCCGGCCAGTAGGCGACCTTCATGCCACGTCCTCGTCGCGGCCGCTGATGTAGATGTTGAGCTCGATGCGCTCGTCGCGCCCCTCGACCTCGTCGTAGATGCGCTCGATCGCGCCGAGGTCGGACTTGGCGAGCCTGTGCGGCCGCAGGGCCGAGGATCGGCGTCACCTTGCGCCGCAGCAGCGCCTTGGCGATCGCCGGCAGCGAGCTCGCGAGCTCCTTGGCGGCCGCCGGCTTGAACTTCGCCAGCGGCGAGTCGCCGCCGTAGGAGCGCGGCAGCAGCTCGGCCTCGTTGAGCAGGCCGTACCGGCGCACGAGCGAGACGAACGCACGCTCGTGGCGCTCGCCGTTGTTGGGATCGGAGATGAGGAAGTCCGAGCCGGCGCGGCGGCGCAGGCGCATGATCTGGCTCATCGGCGCGACGCCCTTGGGGCAGGCGTCGATGCACTTGAAGCAGTGCGTGCAGTCATAGATGCCGTGCGGGTCGTCGGCCAGGTCCTGCAACCGCTGGCCGGCCGTGGCGTCGCGCGGGTCGCCGACGAAGCGGTAGGCCTTGGCGAGCGCCGCCGGGCCGATGAAGTCGCGGTCGACCTCCATCGACAGGCAGTCCGAGACGCAGGCGCCGCACTGGATGCAGGCCATCGACTGCGTCACGTCGACCATCGCCTCGTGCGCGACGAGGTACTCGCGCTCGGGCACCGGCTGCTTGGGCGACAGCCACGGCGTGACGCGCTGGATCTTCTTCCAGTGGACCGCGTCCATGTCGACGATCAGGTCCTTGATGACCGGCATGTTGCCCATCGGCTCGACCTCGATGACGCCGTCCTTGGCGCCGCGCTGGGCCTTGTCGAGGTGCGTGTGGCAGGCGAGGCCGGGCTGGCCGTTGACGCGCACGCCGCAGGAGCCGCAGATCGCCGCCCGGCAGGAGCAGCGGATGCCGATCGAGCCGTCGGTCAGCGCCTTGGCCTGAAGGATCGCCTCCAGCACGGAGCGGTGCGGCTCGAGGTCGACGGTGTGCTCCTCCCAGTAGGGCGGCTCACCGGACTCGGGGTCATAGCGGCGCAGTCTGAGGGTGAAGTCGGCCATCAGTGGTTCCTCCTGTGGTCTGCAGTAGGGACCACTAGTACTTCCTCACTTCGGGCTGCCACTGGGTGATCGTGACCGGGGAGTAGGAGATCTCCGGGCTGCCGTCCTCGGCGGCCGTGATGTCGATGTGCTTGAGCCACTCGTCGTCGTCGCGATCGGGGTAGTCGGTGCGAAACTGCGCGCCGCGCGACTCCTTGCGCTCGATCGCCGCGACGACCGTCGTCTCCGCGCACGTCAGCAGGTAGCCGAGCTCGATCGCGCCGAGCACGTCCTGGTTGAAGACCGTGCCGCGGTCGTCGATCGCGGCGACGGCGGCCTCCTCCTTCAGGCGGCCGATGATCTCCAGCGCATCCTGCAGGCCCTGCTCGTCGCGGAAGACCGCGACCTTGTCGTTCATCATCGTCCCGAGCTCGTCCTTGATCGCCGAGATCCGCCGGCCGCCGCGGTCGCGGGCGATGATCGCGTCGATCTGCCGCACGTCGGCGCTCAGGCGCGACTCGGGCGACGACGGCGGCGCCATGTCCTTCGAGCGCTCGGCGGCGTGCTCGCCCGAGCGGCGGCCGAAGATCAGCGTGTCGAGCAGCGAGTTCGCGCCCAGGCGGTTGCCGCCGTGGACCGACACGCACGCGACCTCGCCGGCGGCGTACAGCCCCGCGACCGGCGTGCGTCCTTCGACGTCGGTCTTGACGCCGCCCATGATGTAGTGCTGGCCGGGGCGGATCATGATCGGCTCGCGGGTGATGTCGGTGCCGGCGAAGTCGCGCCCGATGTTGACGATCTCGCGCAGCGCCTCGAGCACGCGCTTCTTCGGGACGACCGTGATGTCGAGGTAGATGCCCTGGCCGTCGGCGCCGACGCCGCGGCCCTCGTTGATCTCGGTCTGCTCGGCGCGCGAGACGACGTCGCGCGAGGCGAGCTCCATCTTGTTGGGCGCGTAGTCCTCCATGAAGCGCCGGCCCTCGGAGTTCAGCAGCTGCGCTCCCTCGCCGCGCGCGCCCTCGGTGATCAAGAAGCCGTTCTCGGCGAGCGTCGTCGGGTGGTACTGGACCATCTCCATGTCCATCAGCGGAGCGCCGACGAGGTAGGCCTGCGCGATGCCGTCGGCGGTGCAGATCAGCGCGTTGGTCGTCGGCTTGTAGCACTGGCCCGCGCCGCCGGAGGCGAGGATCACCGACTTCGCGTCGAAGATCTCCATCGCGCCCGTGCGGATGTCGCGCGCGACCGCGCCGGTGCACGCGCCGTCGTCGTCGAGGATCAGCGAGGTGACGAACCACTCCTCGTAGCGATCGACGGTCGCGTGGTGGCGCATGAGCTGCTCGTAGAGGACGTGCAGGATCGCCTGGCCGGTGATGTCGGCGACGTAGGCGGTGCGCTTCTTCGAGGCGCCGCCGAATGCCCGCAGGTCGAGCTGGCCGGTCTCGTTGCGATAGAAGGTGACGCCGATGTGCTCGAGGTGCATGACCTCGTGCGGCGCCTCCGAGCACATGATCTCGATCGCGTCCTGGTCGCCGAGATAGTCCGAGCCCTTGACCGTGTCGTAGGCGTGCTCGGTCCAGTCGTCGTCGACGGCGATCGCGGCGTTCATCCCGCCGGCGGCGGCGACGGAGTGCGAGCGCACGGGGTGCACCTTGCTCATGATCGCGACGGTCGATCCGGCGTCGGCCGCCGCCAGGGCGGCGCGCTGGCCGGCAAGGCCCGCGCCGATGATGAGCACGTCGTGTGAGGGCAAGAAGGTCACTCTACCGAGCGCGCTTGGCGCGCCAGGGCCCGGGTGGGGGCCGTGTTCGTGGCCCGTTCTGACGGCTATGCCATGCGCTGGGGCAGCGCCGCGCTGAGCGCCCGCCGAACCTGCTCGATCGTGACGACGCCGCGCAGGACGCCGTCGCGGTCGACGGCCATCAGCGCGCCGTTGGCGCGCAGGTGCTCGTCGGCCAGCAGCGACTCGAGCGGGCGGTCGGAGGGCACGCGCCAGTCCTCGGCCGCCTCGACGAGCTCTGAGACCTCGAGCGCCGGGCGCCCGGCGGCGATCTCCTCGTCGATGCGCTGCTCGTGGACGACGCCGACAAAGCGCCCCTGCTCGTCGACGACGGCGAACCACTCCCAGCGGTAGCGCAGGAAGAACTCCTCCTGCGCACGCAACGTCGTCGTCGCCGCCGGCATCGTCACGGGCTCGGCGTCCATGATGTCGGCGACGGTGATGCCGTCGATGCGCTCCGTGAACGCCGTCGAGGCGATCGCCGCCCGCGCGCCCTGCGCGAGAAACCAGCCGATGATCGCCAGCCAGATGCCGTCGAACACATGGCCGCTGGCGGCGAGGAAGATGCCGATGCCGATCAGCAGGTAGGCGAAGTACTCGCCGATGCGCCCCGCCAGCCGCGTCGCGCGATGGCGTTCGCCGGTCAGCGCCCAGATCGCGGCGCGCGCGATCCGCCCGCCGTCCAGTGGGAAGGCCGGCACGAGGTTGAAGATCAGCAGCGCCGCGTTCCACAGCGCGAGGAAGCCCAGCAGCGCGACGGCCGGCGAGACCGCCCCGTTGCCCTCGAGCAGCATCACGTCGAGCGCGTCGCCCTGCGCGACGAGCGCTCCGATCCCGACGCACAGCGCCGTGATCAGCAGCGTCACGGCCGGGCCGGCGGCGGCGATCTTGAACTCGGCCCCCGCCGAGTCCGTGTCGCGGCTCATCTTCGCGATCCCGCCGAAGAACCACAGGTCGATCCCGCTGATGCCGATCCCCAGCCGCCGCGCGACGAGGGCGTGGCCGAGCTCGTGCAGGACGATCGAGGCGAAGAACAGCAGCACGCCTGCCAGTGCGACGAGGTAGCCCTCCGTCGTCGAGCCGCCGAGCATGCTCTGAAAGTGGTTCGACAACAGGTAGATCAACACGAACAGGACGACGAACCAGCTCGGGCTGGCGCCCACGCGGATGCCGAACACCCGCGCGATCTGAATCGAGCCTCCTCCGCCGAACATGCAGGACATCGTCGCAGGCAGGGGCCGCGGCGGCGAGATGCAGTGTGCTCGGCGACCCGCTCGGGTAGGGCGAGACTTCAACTACGGGCAGCGCGGTGGTCGGACCGGCCGGCGCGCGACCAGAAAGGGAGGACTCATGCCTCTCGCCGAAGCAACGGCATCCTCGGGGTTGGGAGCCCCGGGACCCGACGTCAGCTTCACGTTGAGCCTGCCGCGCGCGCCGGCCGCCACCGGCGATGCCCGGCACGTCATCAGGAGGCGACTCGCAGAGCAGCTGTCCGAGGACGCGCTCGACGAGGTGCTGCTGGTGGTCACCGAGCTCGTCGCCAACGCCCTGCTGCACGGTCGGGGCGACATCACGCTGCAGCTCACCCTCGACGGGCACCGCGTGTCGGGTCTCGTCGGCGACCAGGGGTTGGGCTTCTCGGCGGCGGCGCGCGACCCCGGCACCCGCCGTGTCGGCGGCTACGGCCTCGAGATCGTCGAGCGCATCAGCGAATCGTGGGGACTGCAAAGGGGATCGAGCAACGTGTGGTTCGAGATCGCCGTTCGCGCGCGTTAGTCTGCTGAACGGGCCGTCGCCGTGGCACGCACCGCGAGGATGGTTCCGACAGGACCGATGCGCATCGCCGCGATCCGCGAGGTCGCCCGCGCGGGGCTCGGCACGACGACCATCGGACAAGGGACGTTGGCTGTGTCAGGTTCGGCGCCACGAGCGCGCCATCTCGCTTCACCGAAGTTCGACGTCCGCGTGCAGCCCGACCGCGACGCCGCGCAGGTCGTGCCCGTCGGCGAGCTCGACATCGCGACCGTCGACCGCCTGCGCGCCGCCGTCGCGGAGCTCGTGGCCGTCGGCTTCGAGCGCGTCGTCATCGACCTGCGCGAGCTCGTCTTCATCGACTGCGCCGGCCTGCGGCTGCTGCGCGCCCTGCACGACGGCGCGCGCGCCGACGGCTGGCGTCTGACGCTGATCCAGGGCCCGGCGCCGGTGCGCCGGCTGTTTGCGATGACGCACACGCTCGACCTGCTGCCGTTCGTGCCCTCGCCGCCGCCGAGGCGCCTGCGGCGCGCGAGCTCGCTGGCCGCGATCGAGCGCCGCGGCCGCCGCGGCCGCCGGCCGCGCAGTCAGCACTGAGCGACGTCAGGCCGCGCACGGCGTGCGGCGCTCGACGATCGCCGCGGCGTCCACGCCCGCAGGCAGCGTCCCGTACTGCAGACCGCCGTCGCCGGCCAGGCGCGCGTCGGCGCCGCTCGCCTCGCCGAGCTCGTCGCACATCGGCGCCGAGCCGAACCACTTGTGGCCGGTCAGCTCGTACTCGCCGCCGGCCCCGCCGCCGTCGAGCGCCCGCGCGCGCACGTCGGCGCGACGCTGTGCGCGCAGATCGGATCGGCGGAGCTCAAGCGCGCTTCAGAACCGCCAGCGCCGCGGCGAACGTCGCGCTCGGGCGCATGACCGCATCCACGCGCGCGGGTTCGGGCCGGTAGTAGCCGCCCAGGTCCACCGGCTCGCCCTGCACGAGCAGCATCTCCTCGGCGATCTTGTCCTGGTAGGCGGCGAGCTGGTCGGCCACCGCCGCGAACAGCTCGGCCAGCGTGCCGTCCTGCGTCTGACCCGCGAGCTCCTGCGCCCAGTACAGCGCGAGGTAGAAGTGGCTGCCGCGGTTGTCCAGCTCGCCGCAGCGGCGCGACGGCGAGCGGCCGTTCTCCAGCACGCTGCCGGTCGCCCGGTCCAGTGCCTCGCCGAGCAGCCTCGCCCGCTCGTTGCCGGTCTTCTCGGCGAGCATCTCCAGCGACACCGCGAGCGCCAGGAACTCCCCGAGCGAATCCCAGCGCAGGTGGTTCTCCGAGAGCAGCTGCCGGACGTGCTTGGGGGCCGATCCGCCGGCGCCCGTCTCGAACAGGCCGCCGCCGTTCATGAGCGGCACGATCGAGAGCATCTTCGCGCTCGTCCCGAGCTCGAGGATCGGGAAGAGGTCGGTGAGATAGTCGCGCAGGACGTTGCCGGTGACCGAGATCGTGTCCGCGCCCGCGCGAGCGCGCTCGAGCGTGAAGCGCGTCGCCTCGGCGATGGGCAGCACCTCGATCCGCAGGTCGTTGACGCCGAGCTGCTCCAGCGCCGGGCGGACCTTCTTCAGGAGCTCCGCGTCGTGCGGGCGCGTCTCGTCGAGCCAGAAGACCGCGGGAACGGCGGTCGCGCGCGCCCGGGAGACGGCGAGCCTCACCCAGTCCTGGATCGGCGCGTCCTTCGTCTGGCACATCCGCCAGATGTCGCCGGCGTCGACCTCGTGCTCGAGCAGCGTCCTGCTCTCGCCGGCCACGACCCGCACCGTTCCGGCGGACTGGATCTCGAACGTCTTGTCGTGCGAGCCGTACTCCTCGGCCTTCTGCGCCATCAGGCCGACGTTCGGCGTCGTCCCCATCGTCGACGGATCGAACGCGCCGTGCTCGCGGCAGTGGTCGATCGTCTCGGCATACAGCGGCGCGTACGAGGAGTCGGGGATGACGTACTTGCAGTCCGCGAGCTCGCCGCCGGCGTTCCACATCCGCCCCGACGAGCGGATCGCCGCGGGCATCGAGGCGTCGACGATGACGTCCGACGGCGCGTGGAGGTTCGTGATGCCCTTGTCGGAGTCGACCATCGCGATCGATGGACCGGCGGCGAGCGCGGCGGCCACAGCGTCGCCGCACTCCGGGTGCGCGGTCAGGAGGCTTCCCAGTCCGTCGTTCGGGTTGGCGTCGAGGCCCTCGTAGACGTCGCCCACCACGGCGCGGACCGCATGGCCGAAGATGATCGGGTCGGAGACCTTCATCATCGTCGCCTTCAGGTGCACGGAGAAGAGCACCCCTTGGCGCTTGGCGTCGGCGACCTGCTCGGCGAGGAACTCGTCGAGCGCCGCGCGGCGCATGACGGCGCTGTCGAGCACCTTGCCGGCGAGCACCGGGATGTCCCGCTTGAGCACCGTCACCGAGCCGTCGGGCGCGACGTGCTCGATTCGCACGACGCCGCCCGCCTCGACCGTCACGGACTGCTCGGTGGAGCGAAAGTCGCCGCCGGACATCGTCACGACGTGCGACTTGGAGTCCGGCGACCAGGCACCCATCGAGTGCGGGTGCTTGCGCGCGAAGGCCTTGACGGACGCCGGGGCGCGGCGATCGGAGTTGCCCTCGCGCAGGACCGGGTTGACCGCCGAGCCCTTGACCGCGTCGTAGGCGATGCGCACCGGGTCGGCGAGGTCCTCGGGAAGGTCGGGGATCGCGTACCCCTTGTCCTGAAGCTCGGCGATCGCCGCCTTGAGCTGGGGCAGCGAGGCGCTGATGTTCGGCAGCTTGACGATGTTCGCGGCGGGCGTTCTTGCAAGCTCGCCGAGCTCGGTGAGCGCATCGGGGACCCGCTGTTCGGGGGTCAGCAGGTGCGGGAACTGCGCGAGGATCCTGCCGGCGAGCGAGATGTCGCGCAGCTCGACGTCCACGTCGGCGGCGGCGGCGAAGGCCTGCACGATCGGCAGCAGCGAGGCCGTGGCGAGCGCGGGCGCCTCGTCGGTGTGGGTGTAGATGATCTTCATCGGGCCGACACGCTAGCGGCGTTAGCATCGCCGACTCCCATGGCGCACGACGTGACCTTCATCCCCGGCGACGGCACCGGTCCCGAGCTGACAGAGGCCACCCGGCGCGTTCTCGAGGCCACCGGCGTCGCCTTCGGCTGGGACCGCCACGAGGCCGGCATCGACGAGTACGACAAGCACGGCGACCCCTTCCCGGACGCCACGCTCGAGTCGCTGAGGAGCACCGGAGTGCCGGGACCGACGCGAACAAGCAGCTGCGCGCGACGCTCGCGAGCTCGGCTCAGACGTCCGGGACGACGCCGGCATCTCGATCAAGCCGATCAGCGCGTTCGGCTCCGAGCGGATCGTGCGTCACGCCGGGGACATCGTCTCGGACCTGTGCGACGCGATGATCGGCGGGCTGGGCGTGGCGGGCGGGGCGAACGTCGGCGCGCACGCCGCCGCGTTCGAGGCGACGCATGGATCCTCGCCGACGTACGCGGGCTCCAACCGCATGCACCCGACGGCGCTCATGCTGTCGGGCGTCTACGTGCTCGACCACCTCGAGGAGACCGCCGCGGCACGCGCGCTGGAGAGCGCGATCGCAGCCGTCATACGCCAGGGCGACAAGGTGACATACGATCTCAAGCCCAGTCGCACAGACCCCACCGCCGTTGGCACGAGCCAGTTCGCCGATGCCGTGATCGAGGAGATGAACGCATGACGCAGTCCCCAGTGAAGGTCGCGGTCACCGGCGCCGCCGGACAGATCGGCTACGCGCTGTTGTTCCGGATCGCATCCGGCCAGCTGCTGGGGTCAGACACCCCGATCGCGCTGAAGCTGCTCGAGATCCCGCAGGCCGTCAAGGCGGCCGAGGGGACGACGCTCGAGCTGACCGACTGCGCGTTTCCGCTGCTGGCGTCCGTCGACATCTACGACGACCCGGCGCAGGCGTTCGACGGGGTGAACATCGCGATGCTCGTCGGCGCGCGGCCGCGCACGAAGGGCATGGAGCGCGCCGACCTGCTGGAGGCAAACGGCGCGATCTTCAAGCCACAGGGTGAAGCTCTGAACGCAGGTGCATCGGACGACGTGAAGGTGCTCGTGGTGGGAAACCCCGCGAACACCAACGCGCTGATCCTCGCCTCCAACGCGCCCGACATCCCCGCCACGCAGATCACGGCGATGACGCGGCTCGACGAGAACCGTGCCGTCGCGCTGCTCGCCCAGAAGCTCGGGGTGAGCGTGGCCGACGTCAACGACCTCGTCGTGTGGGGCAATCACTCACCGTCGATGTTCCCGGACCTGTTCAACGCCACGGTCAACGGCGAGCGCGCCGTCGACCTCATCGACATGGACTGGTACGAGAACACCTACATCCCGCGCGTGGGCAAGCGCGGTGCGGAGGTCATCGCCGCGCGCGGCTCGTCGTCGGCCGCCTCGGCTGCCAACGCGGCGATCGACCACGGGCGCGACTGGGTCGCGGGCGCCGACGGGCTGCGCTCGATGGCAGTCGCGTCGGATGGCTCATACGACGTCGCCGAGGGGATCGTCTCGAGCTTCCCCGTACGTGTCGGCGGCGGGTCCTACGAGATCGAGCAGGGCCTCGACATCGGGGACTTCGCGCGGGCGAAGATCGATGCGACCGTCAAGGAGCTCACCGGCGAGCGCGAGGCAGTCAAGAAGCTCGGCCTGATCTGACGGCCGAGACGACGGCCGGGGTCAGGTTCGTTCGACACGCAACCCGACCCCGGGATCGCTAGGCGGCGTCCTTCGGGTGCCAGCCGCGTCCGTCCTTGGCCACGAGCCCGTCCTCGGCCAGGCCGGGCAGGACCCTGTAGAGGTAGTTCTGCTTGATGCCCATCTTCTCCGCCAGCTCGGGGATCGTGATCCCCGGACTCGCCTTGACGAGTGAGAGCGCCTCGGCACCGCGGGTGCCACTGCCCTTCGGACGTCCTCGGCGACCGCTGCCGTTGGAGCTGGCGCGACGCTTGGCGGGAGCTCTCGATGCACGCGAGGACCCTCGGGCGGGTGTTGCGGAGGGGGTGGGAACGCCGTCGAGTGCGGCAGCGGCGGCTTCAAGGCGCTGGTATTCCTCGACGAGCGGCTTGAGCTCCTTCAGCCGGGCACCGATCTCATTTCGCTTCTCATCCAGAAAATCTGCCATTACTTCTCCCCGTGCGGCATTTTGGTTAACACAGGCGATCTACACTACCTGAACGCTCGGTCGTCTGATGCACGACGGCGTTCGTGCCAGCCAGGACCTCAGCGGCCACTCTCCAGAATCTGCTTCAGACGCATCAGCGACGCTCGCGCCTCCTTCTCCGGAATGCCTCCGACGATCACCTTGGAGGCTACCGCGCCGAACGGTCCGAACGGCGTGCGGAACTCGTTGCGGTAGTCGAAGTGGGTGAGCCCGTCGCGGCGCGAGAGGCGGTGCTCGGTGACCGCGCGCGAGCGCGCGGGCCCGCTGCCCTCCCAGCGCGCGTGCTGCGGCGCACGCACGATGTCCAGCTTCCAGTGCACCTTGAAACGGACACCGCGCAGGTGCAGCGTCTGGTCCATCCGAAACCCTCGCCGCAGCGGTCCGCGGTCGACGTTGGAGACCGCGTCGACGATCGTCACCCATTCGCCGTAGTGCGAAGGATCCATGACGTAGTCCCACACCTCCTGCATCGAGGCGTCGATGTCGATGCTGGCGGTCACGACGGACATCCGCGCGCACCCTACCGGGAGCCCTCGCGAGCCAGTCAGCGTGCGCGCAGCGGCTCGGCGCGCTCCCAGTCGCGCAGCGCCGCCTCGACGGCGCGGTCGAAGCCGTGGCGGCGCACCCCCAGCAGCGCCGCCGCGCGATCGTCGCGTGCCAGCAGGTCGCCCGACAGGCTCTCCATCAGCGGCGCGATGAAGCCGGGGTCCTCGCCGGCGATCGCGGCCGCTAGCGGCGCGGCGACCGGCGTGACGTCGCGGCCGATGCCAAGCGTCGGGCGGCGCACGAGCATGAGCTCCGCGATCCGCTCGATCATCGCGCCATAGGTGAGCGTGTCCGGTCCGGCGACGTCCAGCGACAGGCCGCCGGCGGCGTGCGGCGTGGTCGCGGCGCCGACGAGGAACGAGCGCACGTCGCGCACGTCGATCGGCTGGGTGCGGTGGCGGCGCCAGGCGGGCAGCGCGAGCACCTCCATGCGCTCGACGAGGTGCACGAGGAAGCGAAACGAGCGCGAGCGGGCGCCGATGACGATCGACGCGCGCAGCGCGACCGCCTCCGGCACGCCGGCCAGCAGGATCCGCTCGACCTCCAGCCGGCTCGAGAGATGGCGCGAGGGCGCGCGCCCCTGCGGAACGATCCCGCCGAGGTAGACGACGCGCCGCACGCCGGCGCGCGCGGCGGCGGCGACGAAGTTGCGCGCGGCGGCGCGCTCGCGCGTCTCGAAGCCCTGCTCGGGGCCCTCCATCGAGTGGATCAAGAAGTAGGCGACGTCGATGCCGTCGAGCGCCGCGTCGAGGCCCTCGCCGCCGACCGCGTCCCCGCGCAGCACGGGCATCGGCGCCGTGACCCGCCCCGGGTCGCGCGACAGACCCCGCAGCTCGTGGCCGTCGCGGGCGAGCGCGGGTGCCAGCGCCGCGCCGATCGAGCCGCTGACGCCGGTCAGGAGGATGCGCATGGACCTACCATCGTGGCCGATGCGGCTGCTGGACGACCTCGAGGCACGGGCGCGCGAGCAGTTGCCGCGCGCCCACTACGACTACTTCGCCGGCGGCGCGGGCGACGAGCAGACGCTCGCCGAGAACGTCGCGGCGTGGCGCAGGGTGTGGATCTCACCGCGGGTGATGGTCGACGTCAGCGCCGTGGACACGTCGTGCACGCTGCTCGGCCGGCGCCTGGAGCTGCCGCTCCTGCTGGCGCCGATGTCGGCGCAGCGCCTGCTGCACGCCGACGGCGAGCTCGGCGCGGCGCGCGCGGCCGGCGCGGCCGGAACGGTCTACTGCCTGTCGACGCGCGCGACGGCCGACCTCGCCGAGGTCGCCGCCGCCGCGAGCGGGCCGCTGTGGTTTCAGCTCTACGTCGATCGCGACCGGGCGCGCAGCGAGCGGGTGCTCGCGCGCGCCGCCGAGCACGGCTTCGAGGCGATCGTGCTGACCGTCGACCTGCCGGTCGCCGGTCGCCGTGAGCGCGAGCTGCGCCACGGGGAGTTCGCGTTCCCCGAGGGGATCGCGCTGACGTCGCACGTCGGCGAAGCGGGCGAGCGCTACCAGGTGCCGATCGGCGGCTACGACACGACGCTGACGTGGCCCGACGTCGGGTGGGCGCACGCGGCGAGCGGGCTGCCGGTGATCGTCAAGGGCGTGCTGTGCGCCGAGGACGCCGAGCTCGCGCTGCAGGCCGGCGCGGCCGCGATCGTCGTCTCCAACCACGGCGGGCGCCAGGTCGACGGCTGCGTGCCCACCGCGGTCGCGCTGCGCGAGGTCGCCGCGGCCGTCGCGAGGCGCGTCCCGGTGCTCGTCGACGGCGGGATCCGCGACGGCGCCGACGTCGTTCGCGCGCTCGCGCTGGGCGCCGACGCCGTGCTCGTCGGGCGGCCCTACGCCTGGGGGCTCGCGACCGGCGGCGAGGCCGGCGTGCGCGGCGTGCTCGACGCCTACGGCGACGACCTGCGGCGCGCGCTCGCGCTGGCGGGCTGCCCCTCGCTCGCCGACGTCGACGCGCGCCGGGTGCGGCTGGCGGGCTGGTGAGATTTCGCCCGCAACGTGCGACACCGGCGGCGACGCGCGGGGCGAGGTTTGCATGTCGGCAACCTCTTGGGGAAGGGCTTCTGTTTCGTTCCCCATTTGCGGACTGCCCCGCGCGAAAAACCGTCAAGGAGCGAAAAACGGTCTCGAGGACCCCTTGAGCGGCTGGGTCTCGCATGGTCTGATCTCCCCGTCTCACACCACTCATTCCGGGGAGCACACAGGACACATGGCGAAGAGCAGAACGACGAAGAAGGCCGCGTGCGAAGACTGCTTCTTTCGCTGCAACCTGCTGTGCGCGCTGGCGCTCGACGAGCCCTGCGCGACGTTTCGCCCCAACGCCCCCGAGGGCCTGCGCCCGCCGCAGCAGCTGCGCTTCAGCTTCCGCCAGGAGCGGCGCACGCAGTCGGCGTGGGCGTTTCCATCCGCCCAGGAGCAGGCGGCGCTGCACGCATCCTGACGCCCCGCGGTGGGAGCGTCGTCACACAAGGATGCCGGGCGCGGCACATAGAGTCGGCGCGTGCAGATCACCGTGCTGGGCAAGTCGCCGTCCTGGCAGGACGCGGACGGCGCGTGCAGCGGCTACCTCGTCCAAGGCGAGCAGGCCTGCCTGCTCGTGGATTGCGGAAGCGGCGTCTTCGCGCAGCTGCGCCGCGTCGTGGACTACGTCAACGTCAACGCCGTCGTGCTGTCGCATATGCACGCCGACCATTTCCTCGATCTGATCCCGTACGCCTGCGCGCTGACCTACGCGCCGCGCCAGCAGCCCGAGCCGGTCGCCGGCTGGCCGGGAACCGACACCCCGGCGCGCCCGCAGTTGATCGTCCCGCCCGGCGCGACAGACGCGCTGCGCGCCGTCGGCGCGGCCGCCGGCCAGCCGAGGCTGTTCGAGACGGCGTTTGACCTGCGCGAGTACGAGCTGTCGGAGACGGTCGCGATCGGCGGCCTGCGCGCGCGCTTTCAGCCGGTCCCCCACTTCGTCCCGACCAACGCGATCGAGGTCAGCGCCGTCGGCGGCGGGCGCTTCACCTACGGCGCCGACCATCGCCCGACCGACGCGCTCGACGACTTCGCCGCACGCACCGACCTGCTGCTGCTCGAGTCGACGCTGCCATGCCCCGAGCGCGGGGGTCCGCGCGGGCATCTCACGCCCGGCGAGGCCGGTGAGCACGCCGCCGCCTGCGACGCGGCGCGGCTCGTGCTGACGCACATCTCCGACGAGCTCGATCACGAGTGGGCGCTGGACGAGGCGCGCCGTGCCTACGGGGGTCCGGTCGAGATCGCGACGGCGGGAGCGGTCTACACCGTCTGACGGGCCGGCACGTGCGCTCGTCGTGCGCGCGGGGGCCACGGGGTAGCCTCAACACCATGCCCCGCGAGCGCGATCTGTTCGCCAACTTCGAGCGCATGCGCCGGGAGATGGACGAGCTGTTCGGCGACGTCATCGGCAACGTCGGGCTGACCTCGCGGCGGACGGGCTTCTCGCCGGCGGTCGACGTCTTCTACGCCGACGACCCGCCTCGCGCGATCGTCCATGCCGAGCTCGCCGGCATCGATGCCGGCGACCTCGGCCTCGAGATCCAGGGCCGCGAGCTGACGTTGACCGGCAACCGCCGCGAGGCCGACGGCGAGGGACGCGTCTACCAGCAGCTCGAGATCGAGCACGGCCCCTTCCGGCGCACGATCGCGCTCGGCGCCGACGTCATCGCCGAGCAGGCGCGGGCCACCTACCACGACGGCATCCTGCGCGTCGAGCTTCCGCTGGCCGCCGCCGAGGCGCGTTCGCGCACGGTGCCGATCGAGCGCGGCGGCGCCGGCACGCCACCGCTGGGCGGCATCGCGCGGCGCAGCTCGGAGGAGCCGTGATCGACATCGTCGACGACGGCAACGAGGCGCAGGAGATCGCCGTCGGCGTGCGCCAGGAGCTGCCCAAGACGCTGCCCGTCCTGCCGCTGCGCGAGACCGTGCCGTTTCCCGACACGCTGACGCCGCTTGCGATCGGCCAGGAACGCTCGGTCCAGCTCGTCAACGACGTGCTGGCGGGCAACCGCATGCTCGTGATGGCCGCCAGCCGTCAGCCCGAGCTCGAGGAGCCCGGACCGGACGACCTCTACGACGTCGGCGTCGTCGGCGTCATCGCGCGCATGCTGAAGGTGCCCGACGGGACGCTGCGGCTGCTCGTGCAGGGCGCCCAGCGCGTGCGCATCGAGCGCTGGTGCGGCGAGCTGCCCTACCTCGTCGCCGAGATCGCCGAGTCCCCGGACGTCGTCGAGGAGAGCCTCGAGCTGACGGCGCTCATGCGCTCGGTCCAGCAGACGTTCTCGCAGATCGTCGAGGCGGTGCCCTACCTGCCCGAGGAGCTGCAGATCGCCGTCGCCAACGTCGAGGACGCAAGCGGACTCAGCCACCTCATCTCCGGCTCGCTGCGCCTGCCGACCGAGCGCAAGCAGGAGCTGCTGGAGGAGGTCAACGTCGCCAAGCGCCTGCGCCGGCTGACCGAGGTGCTGGCGCGCGAGCTCGAGGTCATCTCGATCGGCTCGGAGATCCAGCATCAGGTGCAGTCCGAGATGGACCGCACGCAGCGCGAGTTCGTCCTGCGCCAGCAGCTCAAGGCGATCCAGGACGAGCTCGGCGAGTTCGACGAGTCCGCCGCCGAGGCCAACGAGCTGCGCGAGCAGCTCGCCGGGCTCGAGCTGCCCGAGGACGTGCGAAAGCAGGTCGACCGCGAGCTCGGGCGCCTGGAGAACCTGCCCACGCAGGCCGCCGAGCATGGCGTCATCCGCGCGTACCTGGAGTGGATCGCGTCGCTGCCGTGGAACATGAGCACCGAGGACAACCTCGACCTCGGCAACGCGCGCAAGGTGCTCGACGAGGATCACTACGGCCTGGAGCAGGTCAAGGACCGGATCCTCGAGTTCCTCGCCGTTCGCAAGCTCAAGGCCGACGCGCGCGGCACGATCCTGTGCTTCGTCGGCCCGCCCGGCGTCGGCAAGACCTCGCTCGGGCGCTCGATCGCCCGCGCGCTCGGCCGCGAGTTCGAACGCATCTCGGCCGGCGGGGTGCGCGACGAGTCCGAGATCCGCGGCCACCGGCGCACGTACATCGGGGCGATGCCCGGCACGATCATCCGCGCGCTGCGCGACGCGGGCTCCGACAACCCCCTGTTCATGATCGACGAGATCGACAAGATGGGCTCGGACTTTCGCGGCGACCCGGCCTCGGCGATGCTCGAGGTGCTCGACCCCGAGCAGAACCAGAGCTTCCGCGACCACTACCTCGACCTGCCCTTCGACCTGTCGAAGGTCATGTTCATCACGACCGCCAACGCGCTGGACACGATCCCCGGGCCGCTGCACGACCGCATGGAGATCATCCAGATCGCGGGCTACACGAACGACGAGAAGCTGCAGATCGCCAAGCGCTACCTCGTCCCGCGCCAGGCCGAGCGCAACGGCCTCAAGCGCACCCAGCTGCGGATCACCGACGCGGCGCTGCGCGCGGTGATCAGCGACTACACGCGCGAGGCCGGCGTGCGCGAGCTCGAGCGCCAGATCGGCTCGATCGCGCGCAAGGTCGCCCGCGGCGTCGCCGAGGAGGCTCCGGCGATGGGCTCGATCGGCGAGGCCAAGGCGCGCGAGCTGCTGGGCCGCCAGCGCTACCACTCCGAGGCCAAGCGGCGCACGCGCCTGCCGGGCGTGGCGACCGGGCTGGCGTGGACGCCCGTCGGCGGCGACGTGCTGTTCGTCGAGGCGTCGGCGATGGACGGCGACGGCGAGCTGCAGATCACCGGCCAGCTCGGCGAGGTCATGAAGGAGTCCGCGCAGGCCGCGATGTCCTACGTGCGCGGCCATCTGCATGCCGTCGCGCCCGAGCTGCCCTCCGACTGGTTCAAGCACCACGACGTCCACATCCACGTGCCCGCCGGCGCGATCCCCAAGGACGGGCCGAGCGCGGGCATCACGATGGCGACAGCGCTCGTCTCGCTGCTGACCGGCCGCCACGTGCGCGACGACGTCGCGATGACCGGCGAGATGACGCTCACCGGCCAGGTGCTGCCGATCGGCGGGCTGAAGGACAAGGCGCTCGCCGCCCAGCGCAACGGGATCTCCTGCATCATCGCCCCGGAGCTCAACGAGCCCGACACCGACGAGATCCCCGAGCACCTGCGCTCCAAGCTCAGCTTCGAGTTCGTCGAGCAGATCGGCGACGTGCTGGAGCGCGCGCTGGAGCCGCCGGCGGACGCGTCCTCGGCCAACGGACGCGCTCGGAAGCCGGGTGGGCGGGGCTCAGACCGGGTATATGCTCGCGATAAGCGACCTGTAAGCGACCAGAGGTGACACACGATGGCAGCGAAGGACAAGGCGGAGGCCGCAGCGTCGGCGGCCCGTAGCGCCGGGCACAACCCGTACGTGCAGCGCGTGCTCCAGGACCAGGAGCTGCGCGACAACATGGTCGTCGCGGTCGAGGCAGCGCGCAACGCGTACGCACGCCTGAACAAGGGCAGCGCTCCCGCGAAGAACCTGATGGACGACAAGAAGCTGCACAAGGAGCTCAAGCGCTCATCCGACGCCCTGCGCGACGCGACGACCGCGCTGCGGGCCGCGCCGAAGAGCCCCAAGCCGGGCAAGAAGCGCAAGGGCGGCATCGGCAAGCTGCTGCTCATCACGATCATCGGCGGCGCGGTCGCGATGGCCGCCAGCGAGGGCCTGCGCAACAAGGTGCTCGACGCACTGTTCGGCGCCGAAGAGGAGTTCGACTACAGCTCGAACACCTCGCCCGCACCGCCGCCGGACGCGCCGCCGGCGAGTTAGCCGGTCTTCAGCGTCATCTTCGAGGGCGCCCCGCGGGGCGCCCTTCGTCGTTCAGCAGCCGCGCCAGCTCGCGCGCGGTTTGCGAACCGCGCTGGAAGACGTCGCCGTGGGTGAACGCGAGGTGGTTCGATCGCCGCCGCCGCGCGACGTCGGTCTCGAACGCGTGGCGCGAGCCGTGGTAGCGGTAGCTCAGCAGCTCGATCGTGAGCCCGAGCCGCGGCCAATGGCAGTCGACCTTGTCGCCGGCGTGGTCGATGTTCGTCCGCGGCAGCGGCAGGCCGTGCTCACGCAGCAGCACGAGGAACGCGCTCTCGAGTGGGCTCAGCGTCACGTCGCCGGTGAGCGCCCGCCGCAGCAGGCCGACGCCCGCACGGCCGGGGTTGCGCACCATGCATGCGGTCACCTGCTCCGGCCTGATGCGGTAGCGCACCCTGGCCTCGTGGCAGGCGAGGGTCAGCTCCGCGAGCGACAGCTGCGGCGCGAGGTCCAGCAGCAGCCGCGGCACGGACATGACCCGGATGCGGTCGAAGGTCCAGGTGTCCAGCCGGTGCACGGGCTGAACGCGATGCACGGTGATGCCGGGTCGCTTGCGCCCTGCGGTTCCCACGACGGTGACCTCCGCCGGAGGCGGCCCCTTCGTCTGCATGACGCTGAGGAGATGGGCCTCGGCGCGGTGGCTGAGCCGCGCGCCCGGGCCGCACGCGAGTACCGCAGCCATGTAGTCAGCCCGGACCGACGGCGTGAGGTGACCGACGGCGTATACCCCCTGATGCATGCGGTGCAGGCGCCCGTCGGCCAGCCAGCGCGTGATCCGCGACCGATCGATCCCTTCGGCCAGCAACTGCACCCGAGTCACGCAACCGTGCTGCTGCGCGGCGATTTCCGCTGCGTTGTCGAAAAGTGCCCGTATATCGAGCAATAGTCGGCAAGGCGCCGAGGTTCGCCCCTACGCCTCCTTGGGCCCCCGGAAGCGCGTGCCGATCGTGATCAGCAGGTGGGCGACGCCGAGGACGATGAAGAACGCGGTGGGGGCGCTTTCATCGGAGAAGCCGAACAGGAACGGCGATGCCACGAGGATCGCCGCGAGCGCGTAGTCGAGCAGCACGTGCACGGAGACCGGGATCGAGTCGACGAGCGAGGTCGGGCCGTCGGTGCTCGCCGCGATGACGAGCACCAGCACGCCGGCGATGATCGACACCGCGACCGCGGAGTCGTCCTCGAAGCCGAGCAGAAACGGCGCGGCGATCAGCAGCACGCCGGCGAGGTATTCGATCACGCCGTGCAGGAAGCGGGGGATGGGTCCTTCGCGCAGCATCGCCCGGACCCTACCCCGCTCAGACCACGGCCAACTTCGGCGACTGCCAAGACGCCGCCAGCCGCGAGCCCAGCCGCTCCGAGAGCTCGTCGATCGCGACGCGCTCCTGCTCCAGCGAGTCGCGGTCGCGCACGGTGACGGTGCGGTCCTCGAGCGTCTGGTGGTCGACGGTCACGCAGTACGGCGTGCCGATCTCGTCCTGGCGGCGGTAGCGCTTGCCGATCGAGCCGCCCTCGTCGTACTCGGTCTGCATCCGCCCGCGCAGCGCCGCGACGATCTCGCGCGCGACCTCGGGCTGGCCGTCCTTGCGCACCAGCGGCAGCACGGCGACCTTCACCGGCGCCAGGCGCGGGTGCAGCTTGAGCACCGTGCGCAGCTCGCCCGCCTGTGCGCCCGAAGGGGGTGCGACCTCCTCCTCGTCGTAGGCGTCGGCGAGGAAGGCGAGCGTCGCGCGGTCGGCACCGGCGGCCGGCTCGATGACGTGCGGGACGTAGCGCTCCTTGCTCTGCGGATCGAAGTACTCGAGCTTCTGGCCGGAGTGCTCGGCGTGCTGGGTGAGGTCGAAGTCGCCGCGGTCGGCGATCCCCTCGAGCTCCGACCAGCCGATCGGAAACAGGTACTCGACGTCGGCCGTGGCGCTCGAGTAGTGGGCCAGCTCGGCCTGCTCGTGCTCGCGCAGGCGCAGGTGGTCTGAGCGCAGCCCGAGCTCGGTGTACCAGTCCAGGCGCGCCTGCTTCCAGTGCTCGTACCAGCGCGGCGCCTCGTCCGGCGGGACGAAGAACTCCATCTCCATCTGCTCGAACTCGCGCGTGCGGAAGATGAAGTTGCCCGGCGTGATCTCGTTGCGAAACGACTTGCCGATCTGCGCGATGCCGAACGGCGGCTTCTTGCGGCTGAACCCAAGCACGTTCTTGAAGTTCACGAAGATGCCCTGCGCGGTCTCGGGGCGCAGGTAGACGGTCGCGCCCGAGTCCTTGACCGGGCCCATCGTGGTCTCGAACATGAGGTTGAAGTCGCGCGCCTCGGTGAGGTCGCAGGCCTCGGCCTCGCCGGGGTGCTTGGACGGCTTCTGCCCGCACTCGAGCTCGCCGAGGTGGTCTGCGCGGAAGCGCTGGCCGCAATGACGGCAGTCGACCATCGGGTCGGTGAAGCCGGCGAGGTGCCCGCTGGCCTCCCACGTCTTCGGGTGCTGCAGGATCGCCGAGTCGAGCGCGACGATGTCGTCGCGCTCCTGCAGCATCGCCCGCCACCACTCGTTCTTGACGTTCGTCTTCAGCAGCACGCCGTAGTGGCCGTAGTCGTAGGTCGAGCCGAGGCCCCCATAGATCTCCGAGGAGGCGAAGATGAACCCCCGTCGCTTGCAGAGTGCGACGATCTTGTCCATCGTGGCGAGGTCGGTCATTGCGGGCCATGCTAGATAATGGGTCCCGCGTGCCCTTCTACGAGTACAGACGGCCCGACGGCACGATCCTCGAGGTCATGCAGAAGATGACCGACCCGCCGATGACGGAGGACCCCGAGACCGGCGTCCCGCTGGAGCGCGTCTTTCACCCGATCGCCGTCCACTTCAAGGGCAAGGGCTTCTACAACACCGACTACGGCACGAAGAAGCGCCAGCGCGAGAACGCCAAGACCGAAGAGGGCAAGAAGGCCGAGTCGAGCTCGAGCGAGTCGACGAGCGGCGGCGAGACCGCCGCGGGCGGCGAGTCGTCGTCGGGCTCGTCGGAGTCGGTCTCCAAGGCCGAGCCCGCCGCCTCCAAGTCCTCGTCCTCGTCGGACAGCGGCTCGTCGTCCGCGTCGGACGGCGGCTCGTCCTCGAAGCAGGGCAGCGAGTAGCTACCCGGCCAGAAAGCGCCGCACGGCCCGCTGGCGGACGTCGTCGGGCACCGTGCCCGACTCCGTGCCGAGGACCTGCGTCTGCGGGCTGCCGGCGACGGCGAGCGCGGCGAACAGACCGAGCAGGGTCGGGCCGCTCATGTCCGAGCGCAGCGAGCTCGGCGCGGCCCACGCGATCATCGGCAGGCGCAGGAACGCGAACGGCGACAGCAGCCGGCGCTTCATCGCGCTGATGACCTTCTGCTGGCGGCGCGCGCGGGTCAGGTCGTTCTCCTTCTTCGCGCACTCGTTCTTGCGCGTGCGGGCGAGCGCCAGCGCCTGCTTGCCGTCGATGTGCGTCTTGCCGGCGCGCAGGCGCAGCGTGTAGCCGCCGTTGCGAAAGCCGCCGTTGATGCGCGACACGACGCAGCCGCCCTTGTAGGTGATGCCGCCCATCGCGTCGATCAGCGCCGGGAAGTTCTCGAAGCTCACGAGCACGACGTGGTTGACGTCGAGGCCGGTGAAGTTCTCGACCGTCTGCGTCGCCAGCGCCGCGCCGCCGAGTGCGAACGCGCCGTTGATCTTGCCGCGGCCGTGACCGGGGACGTCGACGACCGTGTCGCGCGCGATCGACATGCGGCCGTTCGCGCCGCCGCCGACGCGCAGCAGCATGATCGAGTCCGAGCGCCCCATCGTCGTCTGCGCGCCCGGCTCGCGCGTGCCCTTCGTGCGCTGGTCGGAGCCGAGCACGAGGATCGTGTTGGCCGACCACAGCGGGTAGCCGGCGCCGCCGAGCAGCTCGTTGGTCTGGTCGCCGACCTTGCCCTGCTGGATCTGCGCGCTGATGAGGAAGGCGACGACCGACAGCGCGATCCAGCAGACGACGAACGTCGCGACCCACTTCGCGACGCGCCCCTTCGAGATGCCGCGGCGCGGCGCCCTCGGTCCCTTCTCGGGCTTGGCGCCGGGATCGCCGCGCAGCCGCGCGAGCGTGCCGGCGTCGCCGCGCTCGCCCTGTCCGAACAAGGGCTTGCGCGAGCGGTAGACGCGATATTCGGGCTCGCCCTTCGGGCCCTCGGGGTCCGTCGGTGGCGGCATGCAGCCCTGTATGGTGGCCGATCGTGTCGACCGGCTGCGTGATCGGGGTCGACCTCGGTGGCACGAAGCTCTTGGCCGGCGCGGTCGATCCGGCACTGAACGTCCATCATCGGGCGACCCGCCCGTCGCGCGGGGCGGGCCAGGCGGCCGTGCTCGACACCGTCGTGGACGCCGTGCGCGAGATCCGCGACGCGATCGAGGGCGCGTCGGGAACCGTCGACGCGGTCGGCATCGGGATCCCATGCCTGATCGACCGGGAGCGGGGGATCGCGGTGATGGCCGTCAACCTGCCGCTCGCCGACCTGCCCTTCCGCGATCTCATGACCGAACGCATCGGCCTGCCGGTGTTCGTCGACAACGACGCCAACGGCGCGATGCTCGCCGAATGGCGCTTCGGCGCCGCGGCCGGCGCGCGCGATGCGGCGCTGCTGACGCTCGGCACGGGCATCGGCGGCGGCCTCGTCGTCGGCGGAGCGCTGCAGCGCGGCAGCCAGGGCGCGGGCGCCGAGCTCGGGCACATGGTCGTGCAGGCCGACGGCCCGCGCTGTCAGGGCAACTGCCCCAACCGCGGCTGCCTGGAGGCGATGTGCTCGGGCACGGCGCTCGCGCGCGACGCGCGGCGGATCGCGCGCGAGCGCCCGGACTCGCGGCTCGGGCGCGCGCTCGCCGACGGACGCCAGATCAGCGGCCCGCTGGTCACCGAGCTCGCCTACGACGGCGACGGCGCGGCGATCGAGGCGATCGCGATCGCCGGCCGCTGGCTGGGGGTCGGGATCACGAACCTCGTGAACATGCTCAACCCCGACGTCGTCGTGATCGGCGGCGGCGTGATCGCCGCCGGCGAGCTGCTGCTCGAGCCCGCGCGCGCCGTCGTCGCCGAGCGCGCGCTGTCGCCGTCCAAGGAGCACGTGCGGATCGTGCCCGCGCGCTTCGGCGCGGAGTCCGGGATGCTCGGCGCCGCCGCGCTGGCGCTCGACGGGATCGGCGCGGCGGCATGAGCGGCCGGCTCGTCGTCTGCCCGACGCCGATCGGCAACCTCGAGGACGTCACGCTGCGCGTGCTCAGCGCGCTGCGCGACGCGACCGTGATCGCCTGCGAGGACACGCGCCGCACGCGCGTGCTGCTCGAGCGCTATGGCGTCTCGGCGAAGCTCGTCAGCTACCACGAGCACAACGAGCGCGCGCGGGCGACGCAGCTCGTCGAGCGGATGCTGGCCGGCGACGTCGTGGCGCTGGTCAGCGACGCGGGCACGCCGCTGGTGTCCGATCCCGGCTTCGTGCTCGTGCGCGCGTGCGTCGCGGCGGGGCTGGCGATCGAGGTCCTGCCAGGGCCCAGCGCCGCGATGTCGGCGCTCGTCGCGAGTGCGCTGCCGGCCGACACATGGCGCTTCGTCGGCTACCTGCCGCGCAAGCACGGCGCCTTCGCGACGCTGTTTCGCGCGCCCGAGACGATCGTCGCCTTCGAGTCGCCCAACCGCGTCGCCGCGTCGCTCGCCGCGCTCGCCGAGATCGATCCGGGGCGCCCGGCCGTCGTGTGCCGCGAGCTGACCAAGCTGCACGAGGAGGTCGTGCGCGGCAGCGCCGCCGAGCTCGCAGCGCGCTACGCCGCGCAGCCGCCGCGCGGCGAGGTCGTGCTCGTGCTCGGCGGCGCGCCCCGGTCCGAGCCCGATCTCGGCCCGGCGCTCGACGCGCTGCGCCGCCTCGTCGCGTCGGGCGCCAAGCCGCGGCCGGCGAGCTCGGTCGTCGCGGGGCTGACGGGCGTCAAGGCGAACGCGCTGTATCGCGCGCTGATGGCCTCGTCCGCGGACGACGGCGCCGATCCGCCGACGCTACCGTCGGGATCGTGATGCGCCTCTATCGAGCGAACTTCTCGACGAACGCCGAGCGGGTGGCGCTGGCGCTCGCGCACAAGGGCATCGAGGTCGAGTCGAAGTACATCGACTACGCCGACCGCGGCGAGGTGCAGCGCGTCAGCGGGCAGGGCCTCGTGCCGGTGCTCGTCGACGGCGACACGGTCGTCGTCGACTCGATGCGGATCGTCCAGTACCTGGACGACCTCGTCCCGGCGCCGCCGCTGTTTCCGCGCGATGACGCGCGCTACGCCGAGATGATGATCTTCATCGACTGGTTCAACCGCGTCTGGAAGCTCGCGCCCAACCGCATCGAGGCGGAGCTTGCGGCCGATCGGCCAGACCACATGGTGGTGATCGCGCTGGGCCGCGAGCTGAAGGTCGCGCTCGAGGGCTTCGAGGCGCTGTTGACGGGCCGCCAGTACCTGTTGGGCGATGAGTTCTCGGCGGCCGACTGCGCCGCGTTCCCGTTTCTGAAGTACGCGGCCAAGCGCGATCCGGCCGACGGCGAGGCGTTTCACCGCGTACTCGACGAGTACCAGGAGCTCGACGACGACCTCTTCCGGCTGCGGTCGTGGATCAAGCGCGTCGACGCGATGCCGCGGGCGTAGGCGTAGTCTGCGGCCGATGGACGCCTACCTCGCGATCGTCAGCAAGCGCGAGCTGCGCAGCTACGACGAGCGGCCGGTCGAGGACGACGCGGCGCGGCGGATCCTCGAAGCGGGCCGCGTCGCCGGCAGCTCGAGGAACCGCCAGCAGCGGCGTTTCGTCGTCGTGCGCGATCCGGCCGTCGTGCAGCGCGTCGCCGAGGCCGTGTACGCACCCGACAACGTGCTCGGGGCGGCGCTCGTCGTCGCGATCGTCGTCGGCGGCAAGGGGCCGACGGCGTTCGACGCCGGGCGCGCCGCACAGAACATGATGCTCGCCGCCTCCGACGACGGGATCGGCTCGTGTCCCAACGGCGTCGCCGACGCGGCCGCGATGGCGGAGCTGCTGGGCCTCGACGAGGGCGAGCAGGTCACGACCGTGCTGACGTTCGGCTATCCGGTCACGGCGCGCGATCCGGCGCGGCGATCGCCGCAGGAGTGGGTCTCGAAGGCCGATCGCAAGCCCTACGAGGAGATCGTGCAGGAGATCTAGGAGTCTGTCGGGAAAGTCGTCGGAGGTCGGGGTGGTTCAGCCGTGGTTGTGGGCGCCGCGCAATTCCGAAGGCGATGCTGTTGCATCGGCGAGGAATTGTGGGGCGATCCACAGCCGCGGATGGGCCGCATCCGGCCCCGAGGACTTTTTCGACAGGCTCCTAGCGCGTTACGAGACCGGCGCGCTGTGGGCCGAGTCGCGCGCGGGTCTGTGACAGAAGGCGCGCGTTCCGGCGCAGAGCGCCGGCGCGCATCTAGCGTCGCGCGCGTGTTCCTCCTCGCGCTGTTGTCGGCACTGCTGCTCGTCGCGCCCGCCGCCCACGCCGGCTCGTGGCAGCGGCCCGTCGAGGGCGCGCCGCTGCGCTCGTTCTCGCTCGGTCCGAATCCCTACGCCGGCGGCCAGCACCGCGGCGTCGACCTCGCGGCGGCGCCGGGGGCGCCGGTTCGCAGCGCCTGCGCCGGGCGGGTGAGCTTCGCCGGGCGCGTGCCCGGCGGCGGGCTGACGGTCAGCGTCCGCTGCGGCCGGCACGTGGCGACCTACCAGCAGCTCGGCGCGATCGCCGTGCGCCGCGGCCGGGCGGTCGTTCCCGGCATGCCCGTCGGCGCCGCGGGGCGCTCGATCGACGCGCGGACGCGGCGCGCCCACGTGCACCTCGGCGTTCGCGTCGCGGCGAACGGGCGCTACATCGACCCGCTGGACCTGATCGGCGCGGCGCGGCCCGCGGTCCCGCCCCTGCCGCCGGCGCGCCTGCCGCGCGGCGCGCCGCCCGGCCGTCCACCCGCGGCCGGGCCGCGCGCCGTTCCCCTCGGCCGCGCGCCCGCGCCGGCGCCGGGGCCGCGGCCGCGGCCGGCCGTGCCGGCCGGCGTGCCCGCGATCGACGGTCCGCCGGGGCTCGACCGGCCCGTGCCGGCGCCCGCGCTGCCGTGGGTGGTGTGGGCTGGCCTGGCGAGCGTCGGCCTCGCGCTGCCGATCGGCGGCGTGTTGCGCGTCCGGCGTCGTCGCGGATTCGAACCGCGCCGCGTCGCGGTCACGGCCCGATGAGCGGTCGCCGGCGTACCGGGACGGCGCCGGGCCGCCGATACCCTGCTGCGTTCGATGAGCTTCTACGTCACGACCCCGATCTACTACGTCAACGCCGCCCCGCACCTCGGGCACGCGTACTCGACGATCGCCGCCGACGTGCTGGCGCGGCACATGCGCCAGCGCGGCGAGGACGTGTTCTTCCTGACGGGCGTCGACGAGCACGGCGAGCCGGTCGCGCTGGCGGCCGAGCGCGAGGGCGTGACGCCGCAGGAGCTCGTCGATCGCAACGCTCCGCGCTTTCAGCAGCTGGCGCCGCTGCTGAACGTGTCCAACGACTTCTTCATCCGCACGAGCGACCCCGAGCACCAGGCCTCCTCGCAGGAGGTCCTGGCGCGCATCCGCGACAACGGCCACGTCTACGAGGGCGTCTACGAGGGCTGGTACTGCCCGCGCTGCGCGGACTTCAAGACCGACGCCGAGGCCGGCGACGACGAGCTGTGCCCGATCCACCTGACGGCGCTGACGCGCGAGAAGGAGGACAACTACTTCTTTCGCCTGTCGGCCTTCCAGGACGACCTGCTGAGGCTCTACGACGAGCAGCCGGACTTCGTCATGCCGCGCCACCACTACAACGAGGCGCGCTCGTTCGTCGCGTCGGGCCTGCAGGACGTGTCGCTGAGCCGCTCGACGTTCACCTGGGGCGTACCGGTGCCGTGGGATCCCGAGCACGTCTTCTACGTGTGGTTCGAGGCGCTGCTGAACTACTACACGGCGCTGTCCTACGCAAAGCCCGGCGAGGACCTGACCGAACGCTTCTGGCCGGCGCAGTTTCACATCATCGGCAAGGACATCCTGAAGTTCCACACGGTCTTCTGGCCGGCGATGCTGCTGGCCGCCGGCCTGCCGTTGCCCAACCACGTCTTCGTCCACGGCTTCCTGCTGATGCGCACCGAGAAGCTCTCCGGCGTCGACGCCCAGGAGCCCGCGCTGCAGAAGATGAGCAAGTCGATGGGCAACGTGCTCGATCCGTTTCAGATCATCGACGAGTTCGGCTCCGACGCCCTGCGCTACTACTGCATGCGCGACGTGAGCTTCGGTCAGGACGGCGAGGTCTCGACCGCGCGCTTCGCGGTGCTCTACGAGTCCGAGCTCGCCAACGCCTTCGGCAACCTGGCCAGCCGCACGGTCGCGATGGTCCACCGCTACCGCGGCGGGACGGTGCCCAAGGCGCAGCCCGACCCAGAGCTCGCGGCGGAGATCGACGCCGTCGTGCCCGAGGTCTGCGAGCTGCTCGATCGCGCCGACCTGACGGGCGCGCTGGAGGCGATCGTCGTGCGCGTGCGCCGCCTGAATCGCTATGTCGAGGAGCAGGCGCCGTGGGTGCTGGCCAAGGACGAGGCGCGCGCGGGCGAGCTCGATCGCGTGCTCTGCTCGCTGGCCGAGGGGCTGCGCGTGCTGGCGGTCGCCCTGCATCCCTGGATTCCGACCACCACGGGCAAGCTGCTGCAGACGCTCGGCGCTCCCGAGCTCGACCTCGACGGGGCGCGCGTGCAGGCCGGACGCCTGGACGCGATCGAGAAGCTCGAGCCGCTGTTTCCCAAGCCGACGCTGCGGTGATCGACAGCCACACGCACCTGCACGTCTGCAAGCCCGACGACGCGCAGCTCGTCGCCGACGCCGCGCAGGTCGGCGTGACGCGGATGCTGACGGTCGGCACGAACTCGGTGACCTGCCGCCAGGCGCTCGACGCGGCCGAGCGCTTTGCGCAGGTGTTCGCGGCGATCGGCCGCCATCCCAACGAGGCCGCGGGCTTCGACGACGCCGATCTCGCCGAGCTGCGGGCGCTCGCCGCCCATCCGCGCTGCGTCGCGATCGGCGAGACCGGCCTGGACTACTTCCGCGACTACGCGCCGCACGCCGACCAGCTGCGCGCGTTCGAGGCCCAGATCGAGCTCGCGCGGAGCACCGGCAAGCCGCTCGTCATCCATACGCGCGCGGCCGGCGACGACACGATCGCCACCCTGCGCGAGCAGGCGGCCGGCCTCGACGTGATCCTGCACTGCTTCACGCTCGCCGACCGGCTCGACGAGTGCCTCGAGCAGGGCTGGTGGATCTCGTTCGCCGGCAACGTGACCTACGCGTCGGCGCAGGAGCTCGCCGACGCGGCCGGACGGGTGCCCGACGACCGCCTGCTCGTCGAGACCGACGCGCCGTACCTCAGCCCGCAGGCCGTGCGCAAGCAGCGAAACGAGCCCGCCTTCGTCGTGCACACCGCGCAGTTCGTGGCCGAGCGCCGGGGGATCGAGTACGGCCAGCTCGAGGCGCTCGTGGAGCGCAACGCCGCGCGGCTGTTCGGATGGTGAGCGACGAGGCGCCGCCGCCGCCGAGCCAGCCGAGCCTGCGGCGCATGCGCGAGTTCGGCGTGCGGCCCAAGCGCGAGCTCGGCCAGAACTTCCTCATCGACTCGAACATGCTCGGCGTCATCGAGCGCGCCGCCGAGCTTACGCGGGGCGACGTCGTACTGGAGATCGGCGGCGGCCTCGGCGTGCTGACCGAGCACCTCGCGCCGCTCGTCGAGCACGTGCACGTCGTCGAGCTCGATCGCGGCCTCGAGCCCGCGCTGCGCGACGCGATCGATCCGTTTCCGAACGTCACGCTGCACGTCGCCGACGCCATGCGCCTGGACCTGCGCGCGCTGTCGCCGGCGCCGACGAAGGTCGTCGCCAACCTGCCCTACGGGATCGCCGCGGGCGCGATCCTGCGCACGATCGAGGAGCTCGAATCCGTCGGACGCTGGGTCGGGATGGTCCAGAAGGAGGTCGGCGAGCGCTTCGCGGCGCGGCCGGGCAGCGGCGCCTACGGCGTGCCGTCGGTGCTCGCCCAGCTCGCCTGCGAGGTCCAGGTGCTGCGCGGGGTGTCGCGCAGCGTCTTCGCGCCGGTGCCGAACGTCGACTCGGTGCTCGTCGGCCTGCGGCGCACGGGACCGGCGGCCGAGCCTTCGCTGCGCGAGCTCGTCGGCGCGGCGTTCGCGCACCGCCGCAAGGCGCTTGCGGGCTCGCTCGCGCTCGCGCCGAACGCTGCCGCCGGCGTGCGCGAGCGCGCTCGCGAGGTGCTCGTCGAGCTCGGCCACCAGCCCGACGTGCGCGCCGAGCGTCTCTCGCCCGACGACTTTCGCGTGCTGCATGCGAAGCTCCGGGCATGAAGACGCTCACGACCGAGGCGCGGGCGAAGGTCAACCTGTGCCTGTTCGTCGGACAGCAGCGGCCCGACGGGCTGCACGAGGTCGTGACGCTGATGGACTCGCTCGCGCTCTGTGACGACGTCACGCTCGAGATCGGGCCGCCCGGCCTGGACGCCGACGAGGTCGTCTGTCCCGGAGTCGAGGGTCCGAACCTCGCGGCCGCCGCGCTGTCGGTGTTTCGCGAGCAGACGGCGTGGGACGCCCCGCCGGTGCGCGTGGAGATCGTCAAGCGCATACCGATCGCCGGCGGCATGGCGGGCGGCTCGGCCGACGCCGCCGCGGTGCTTCGCCTCGGCGCCGAGGCCGCGGGGCTCGACGACCGGCGCTGGCTCGAGGACATCGCCGGCGGCCTCGGCGCGGACGTGCCCAGCCAGCTCCGCGGCGGCCTCGTGCTCGCGACCGGCATCGGCGCGCGGCTGCGCCCGCTGCCCGATCGCCTCGACTACTCGGTCGTGATCGTCGGGGTCGACGCGGAGCTGCGCGCCGGCGATGTCTACGCCGAGGCGGACCGCCTGGGACTCGCCCGCGACCGGCTCGGCCTCGCGCGGGCGCTGACGCGCGTGCAGGCCGCGCTGTCGGCCGAGGCGGTGCTCGAGCGCGTCCAGAACGATCTGCAGGACGCCGCGCGGTCGCTGTGCCCGGCGGTCGACGAGGCGCTCGAGGCGGCGCTCGCCGCGGGCGCCGACCAGGCGATCGTGTCGGGCTCCGGGCCGACCGTGCTCGCGCTCTTCAGCGAGGACGGCCACCGCGAGCGCGCCGCCGCCGCCAGCGGCGCGCTCGTCGACGGCGGTCGCTCGCCCGCGCCGATCCTCACGCATCCGACCGGGCCCATCGGCTAGTGGGCCATAGCCCTCCGCCTGTCGGTCGTCGGCGAACTGCGGCACAATCCATCTGATGACCAGCGCGCAGATCACCTACCTCGTGGCGTCGGTTTGTGCAATCTGCGCGTTCAGCGCCTTCGTCTTGCTGATCGCCTATCCCGCGTGGACGTCGTACAGCAAGACCTGGGAGCGCGTGGCGGCGAGCTTCCTGTCGCTGTTCGTGCTGGCGGCGCTGGTCATGGTGGGCGCTCTGGGCGGCGCGGCCATCGCCTACTACTGGGACAGCATCGCGGCGTAGCCTGTGACGATGGCCAGCCCCGCAGAACGGACGTCGGGGCTCGATTTCGCTGCACTGGACGCCATCACCGAAGCGGTCGAATCGGGTGCCGGACTGCCGGACGTCGTCCGCGCCGCCGCGCGGGTGCTGGAGGCGAGCCTCGTGCTGCTCGACCGCAGCGGCTCGGTCCTGGCGGTCGCGGCCCGCTCGCCGGCCGACGAGCGCTCGCTGCTGGACGGCGCTGCCGGGGTCGACACGATCGAGCTGCGCGTGGCCGACGCGCCCGTCGGCCAGCTGCGCATGCGCGCACGCTCGCAGCCGGGTCCGGCGCTCGTGCGGCTGGTCACGACGCTCGTCGCCTCGGAGGTCGAGCGCGTCAGAGCTCCGGCGCGCGCGTCGCAGGACGCCTCGAGCGCGTTCTTGCGCGTCGTGCTCTCGCGCCAGATCACCGATGGCGACGAGCTCGTCGCCCGCGGCAGCGAGCTCGGCCTCGACCTGAGCGCCGGCGGCAGCGTGCTCGTCGCCCGCGCGCACGCCCATGTCGCGACCGAGGAGGGCTGGCGCGCGCGCGTGCTCGCCACCGCCGAACGCGGCGGCCGCGCGGTCGTCGCAAGCACGATCGCGGCGCCCGCCGAGCGCGACAGCACCGCGGCCGAGGTCGTGCTGCTCGTTCCGGGCTCCGATGACGCGCTCGCCAAGCGGGCGGCCGAGGGCGTCCTGCGCGAGCTGCAGGCGGGCCTCCCGGGGCACTCGTTCGCGCTCGGGCGCAGCCGCGTCGCCGACGATCCCCTGGATCTGCACCGCGCCGGAAACGAGGCGCTGCTGGCCGTCAACGTCGCCGAGGGCGACAAGGAGCACCCGCTGCTGGCCTTCGAGCAGACCGGCGCCTACCGCCTGCTGCTGTCGGCGATGAGCGAGGACCCGGCCGAGCTGCAGCGCTTCTACGCCGAGACGGTCGAGCCGCTGGTCGCCTACGACGACCAGTACGAGACCGACCTCGTGCGCACCGTCGAGGCGTTCCTCGACAACGACGGCAACGTCGCCGGCACGGCGCAGAAGCTCTTCACCCACCGCCACACCATCCGCTACCGCCTCGAGCGCGTGCGCGAGCTGTCGGGCCTGGACGTCGGCTCGACCGACGGGCGCGAGAAGCTCTCGCTCGGCCTCAAGGCGATGCGCGTGCTGGGCGTCGCCGCGCCGAGCGGGCCGGCCACCGAACCCGGCACCGGAGCGGGTCGCGTGCCGCGACGGCAGTCCGGCGGTTCGTAGCTCCCAAGTCTGGTTAGGATCCCGCCGGCATGCGGATCGGCATCCTCACCGGCTCGGGCACCTACGCGCTGCCCGGCATCGAAGCCGGCGGGGAGCCGGAGCTCGTCGAGACGCGCTTCGGCAGCGCGCCGGTCACGAGCGGGCGCTTCGCGGGCGCCGACGTGCTGCACATCTCGCGTCACCGCCCCGGCCACGAGCTGCTCTCCAGCCAGGTGACCCACCAGGCCAACATCTCGGCGCTGAAGGAGCGCGGCGCCGACGCGATCCTGTCGGTCACCGTCTGCGGAGCGCTCGACGGGGAGCTGTCGCTCGGAACGCTCGTCGTGTTCGACGACCTGCACTTCCTCGCCAACCGCCTGCCCGACGGCACGAGCTGCACGCTCTTCACCGAGCCCGGCGAGCAGGGCCGCGGGCACTGGATCTACGAGCAGCCCTTCTCCCAGCCGCTGCGCGAAGCGCTGCTGGAGGGCGCGCGCGAGGCCGGCCACCACGTGCGCGACGGCGGCTGCTACGGCCATGTCGACGGCCCGCGCTTCAACACGAAGTCCGAGATCCGCATGCTGCGCAACGCCGGCGTGACCGTCGTCAGCCAGACGGCCGGGCCCGAGACCGTGCTGGCCGGCGAGGCGGAGATCCCCTACGCGCTGATCGGCTACGCGACCGACTACGCCAACGGCGTCAAGGCCGAGGCGACGCCCGTCGAGGAGCTCGTGCGGCTGATCACCGCCAGCGGCGAGACGCTCGCCAGCACGCTGGCCGCCGCCGTGCCGAAGATCGACCCCGACGCCCTAGAGCCCGTCGGGACGTTCTACCGCTTCGACTGACGGCGGCATCGGTCGGGCCTCGCTGGGCGTGGCCGCCTCGCGCTCGTACTGGCGCACCCACTTGCGCACGGCGTTGTCGGAGACGCCGTGGACGCGGCCGACGGCGCTGTAGCCGTTCGCCGCGATCTCGCGCATGAGCTCGTCGTACGGTGGGCGCTGCACGCGCCGTCGCTCGGGCTGCGCGACGCCGCGCGTTGGCTTGGGCGAGCGGGTGCCGCAGGCGCGCGAGCAGTAGCGCTGGCGCTCGTAGCGCGGAAGAAACGCCGCGTCGCAGCGCAGGCATCGGCGCTCGGACCTGACGACTCGATTCTTGCGACCGCAATGGGTCTCGAGGGTCGCCGCGCAGTTCGGGCAGACGATGCGCAGGTTGTCAAGCCGATGATCGTCTCGGACACCGTTGATATGGTCGAGAATCAGGCCCATCGGACGACCCCGCCACAGCTCGCCCTGACCGCAGAGCTCGCAACGACGCCGCTTGAGTCCCTCGCGGTAGAGGCGCTGCTTGAGATGACCTCGGCTGTAGGTGGATCCTTCGACGAGGATCTCGTGCAGCGGGCGTGGACGCTGTGAGACGCCGCGGCGTTGAGGCGCCCGCGGGTCGAAGTGGCCGATCGGGATCCCCCACCGCTCCAACCAGATGAGCAGCGTTCGCCAATTGCCGCCGGTGCTGCCGACGTCGAGTTTGCGCAGCGCCTCTGCGTAGCTCAGCGACGACGCCACCGCCTCGCGCGCCTGCGCTTCCGTATACCGTGGCACGAACGCATGTTCGCATCGCGGCCGGACGGAGAGGACACTGGCGAGCCAGGATTCGAACCTGGACGAGCACTTCCAAAGAGTGCCGTGCTGCCATTACACCACTCGCCAACATGTGGGCGCGGAGCCCGCGCACAGACTAGCCCTAGGATGCGCGGATGCCAGCTCTCACCGTCGTCATCCTCGCCGCCGGCCAGGGGACGCGCATGCGCTCACAGACCCCGAAGATGCTGCATGACCTCTGCGGGCGGCCGCTCGTCGGCTGGCCGATCGCGGCGGCGCAGGGAGCCGGCGCCGACAGGATCGTCGTCGTCGACTCGGCCGAGAACACGTTGGAAGGCCATCTGCCCGAGAGCGTCGGCAGCGTCGTGCAGCCCGAGGCCAACGGTACCGGGGGGGCCCTCCAGGCGGCGTCCGGGGAGATCGACGACGATGCGACCGTCGTCGTCCTGGCCGGAGATGCGCCGCTGATCACGGCGCAGGCGATCGCGCGGCTGGTGCAGGCACACGCCGCCTCCGGCGCGAGCGCGACGATGGTCACGATGCGGCTCGACGACCCGGCCGGCTACGGGCGCGTCGTGCGCGACGCGGAGGGCAACGTGCTGCGCGTCGTCGAGACGAAGAGCGATGGAGACGCGAGGCCCGAGGAGCTCGCCATCCGCGAGGTGAACTCCGGCATCTTCGCCTTTGACGGCGAGACGCTGACCACCGCGCTGAAGCACCTGCGCCCGGACAACGCCCAGGGCGAGCTCTACCTCCCCGACGTGCTCGTGGCCCTGCGCGAAGCTGGCCACGAGGTCAAGGCCCACGTCCTCGACGACCCCACGCTCGCGCTCGGCGTCAACGACCGCGTCCAGCTGGCGGAGGTACGCGCGCTCGCGCAGGCCCGCATCCATGCGGCCCATGGCCGCGCAGGCGTGACGATCGTCGATCCCGCCTCGACCGTCATCGAGGTGGGGGTCACGCTCGGCGAGGACACGGTCGTCGAGCCGAGCTCGTATCTGCGCGGCACCACGAGCGCCGGGCGCGGCTGTCGCATCGGGCCGCTGACGACGCTGATCGACGCCACGCTGCACGACGACGTCACGATCGCGCACTCCTACGTCGTCAGCGCCGAGATCCGCGACGGCGCGACGATCGGGCCGTTCGCCTACCTGCGGCCGGGCACGATCATGCGCGAGCGCTCGAAGGCCGGCACGTTCGTCGAGATCAAGAACTCCGACGTCGGCGCGAGCAGCAAGGTGCCGCACCTGTCCTACATCGGCGACGCCGACATCGGCGAGGGGACGAACCTCGGCGCCGCGACGATCACCGCCAACTACGACGGCGTCAACAAGCACCGCACGACGATCGGCGACCGCGTCCACACCGGCGTCGACACGACGCTCGTCGCCCCGGTCACGCTCGGCGACGACGTCGTCACCGGGGCGAACTCCGCGATCACGAAGGACGTTCCGCCCGGCGCGCTGGCGATCGCCCGCGAGCGCCAGTCCAACCACGAGGGCTACGCGGGCCGCAAGCGCGGCGACAAGGGCTGACGCCGTGCCCGGCTACGGCCGAACGGACAGCTAGACTGCCCCATCGGATGAGCGCCGTCGAGACGCAGCCGTTGCCGGCCACACGCCTCAACCTCGGCTACGACAAGAACCTCATGTTGTTCTCCGGGCGTGCGAATCCGGAGCTCGCCGCGAAGATCGCCGGCAAGCTCGGAATCGACCCCGGCCCGGTGACGCTGAAGACCTTCACCAACGGCGAGGTCTACTGCAAGTACGGCGAGTCGGTTCGCGGCGCGGACGTCTTCATCGTCCAGTCGACGTGCGCCAACCCCGTCACCGGCCTGTCGCCCAACGACGCGCTGATGGAGCTGCTGTTGATGATCGACGCCGCGCACGGCGCCAGCGCGCACCGCGTCATCGCCGTCACCCCGTGGTTCGGCTACAGCCGCCAGGACAAGAAGTCCGCGCCGCGCGAGCCGATCTCCGCCCGCCTGGTCTCGCGCATGCTCGAGCGCGCGGGCGCCGACCGCGTGCTGACGATGGACCTGCACGCCGGCCAGATCCAGGGCTTCTTCTCCAAGCCCGTCGACCACATGACGGCGCTGTTCATGCTGACCCAGCACTTCATCGACCTCAACCTGCCGGATGTCGTCGTCGTCGCGCCGGACGCCGGCCGCGTCAAGCTCAACAAGAAGTTCGCCTCCAAGCTCGGCGCCGACCTGGCGATCCTCGACAAGGAGCGCCCCGCTCAGCAGGTCGCCGAGATCGGCCACATCATCGGCGACGTCAAGGGCAAGACGGCGATCATCGTCGACGACATCATCGACACCGCCACGACCCTGCGCGTCGCCGGCCAGGCCGTGCTCGACGCCGGCGCCAACGCCGTCTACGCCGCCGCCACGCACCCGGTGATGAGCGGTCCGGCCTTCGAGAACCTCGCCGCCTCGCGCTTCGAGCAGATCGTCGTCACCGACACGATCCCGCTGCCCCCGGGCGCACCCTCGAACATCCGCCAGCTCTCCTGCGCCGACCTGCTGACCGACTCGATCCGCAGCATCTTCAGCGATCGCTCCGTCAGCGACGTCTTCGGCGGCGAGAACCAGCTCTTCTAGGCGACCGCCCCCGCCGATGACGCCGCCGCGCTCGGCCGCCGACCTCATGCAGCGCCTCGGGCTCTCCGACGACGAGCTCTGCGAGATCCTCGCCGTCGACCCGATCTCCGTGCTCACGGGCGAGCTCGAGCACCGGCCGGAGCTCGGGATCCTGCTCGACCTCACCGACGAGGCCGCGCAGCAGGTCGGGGCTGTCGTGCTGCGCAGCTGGCTGCGCCGCCGCGGGCCCGCGGGGGTCCCGTTCGAACACCTGCGCGCGCGCGACTTCGCGGCCTTCGAGGACGACCTCGACGTGCTTGCGCGGCGCGGATTCGTGCTCGGCGGCTAGCAGGTGGTCCCGGGCTCGCACGTTCGTCCAGGCCCACGGGCATCTGCGTCACGATGTGCGTCAACCGCCGGGCGCCACGCGGTCAACGGCGCGGGGTGTCCGGCGGCGACGACGTCTCTCGCGACTGGCTACTCGATCTCGGGGCGCTTCTCGCCCGGCCAGATGCCGGTCAGCCACTGAAAGCCCTTCGCGCCGCTGCGGTTGACGATCGTCTTGGTGACCGCGAACGTCGCTCCCTGGACGGCCGCCGCGCCGAGCACCTGGCCCCAGGAGGCATCGAGCGTCGTCGCCTTCGGCGGCTCGCGATCGTCGATGTGCCCCCAGACCTGGTTGAAGGCCTGGCGCGCGAGGATTCCGGCCACGATGCCGATGATGATCCCGAAGGGTTTGTAAAGAAGCTTCATATGTGGCGCAGGGTACCCCGCCTCCGTCACAATGAGTCCGAACCGAGTGGGGAGGCTGACATGGACGATGCCGACGATCTTCTCCAGCGCGCGCTGCTCGACGCCGGGGCGTGCGCGTCCGTCGCCCTGAAGGTCGGCGATCTTCCGCTGTCGGACGCCCTGACGGTCATCTTCCACGGCCGCCGCGACCTCGGCACCCTGCAGACCTACGTCACCCACGGCGGCCGCGAGGCCGGCTCCGCGGTCGGCATGTCCGAGCTGCTGCGCGTCCCCTGCGACCTCGATCTCGCCGATGCCGCCACGCGCGACGAGGCCGAGGAGCTCTACGCCGCCCAGGCGCGCGCGCTGCGCGACGCGATCGTCGCCGCCGACACGGTGCTCGCCGTGTGGGCCGGCCCGCTCGCCGCAGCGACCGGCGGCGACATCGAGATCGAGCGCTCGATCGACCTCGGCGTGCGCCTGCCGGCCCATCGCCTGATGCCGGTCGCGCTGACGGCGCCGGAGCGGCGGATGCTCGTCGCCGCCGTCTGCGGCGCGCGCACGCTTGCCGAGGGGCGTCCGCCGATGGGCATCGTCTGCGCCCAGCAGGACCTCGCCCATGTCTATCCGCTGTCCGACGATCCCGAGCGCTGTCTCGAGGACTTCGAGCAGCGCGCCGCCGAGCACGCGCTGCGCCTCGTCGAACGCCTCGACCATCAGGAGGCATCCGTCCAGCGCTTCCTCGAGCTCAACGGCGACGACTTCCACCGAACCGCCTGACGCCAAGCGCCCGAGGCACGGCGTGCTCGCCGGCCGTCGCGCGTGACAATGGGCGCGTGAAGCGCCCCCTGATCATCGCCGTCGCGATCCTCCTACTCCTCGTCGGGGGCTTCGTCGTCGCGCGCTGGCTGAACAACGACACCGTCGAGCGCGGCGCCGTCACCGAGCTCCTGCGCGCCCAGGCGCGCGGCGACGCGGCGGCGATGCTGCGCGAGCTCGACTGTCGCGACGAGGCCTGCGCGGCGCTCGTCCGCGCCAACGCCCGGCGCCTGCGCGCGCCGGGCGACCTGAAGATCGCCCTGTATCAATCGCAGACCGCGCACGCCCTGCGATCGCGCACGAAGCCGACGCGCGTCGTGTGGTTCACGCCCGGCAGGCTGACGACCGTCCAGTGCGTGCTGGTCCGCCGAAGCGGCAACGTCCTGACCGGGGCCTCCATTAGCCTGCTGGCCCTCAGCGCTCCGATCGGTCGCGAGGCGAGTTGTCCGTAGGGACGAGCCCGGCAGCCGGCCGGCGCCCGACGACCATGCGCATCCTCCGCCCGCTCACGATCCTGCTCGCGCTGCTGCTTGGCGCGGCATGCGCTCCCGCCGCCCTCGCAGCCGACGGCATCACGCGCGGCTCGGTCTACAAGGACGCCCCCGACAACCGCTACCTGCTCGGCGGCGACTGGCTGTTTCGCCTCGACGCCGCCGGCGTCGGCCTCGACCAGCCCTTCCAGCGCCAGACCGCCAGAGCGGGTTGGAAGGCGACCAGCGCGCCCAAGGCCTGGAACGCCGGCGACAACTCGATCCCCTCGATGCTCGGCACCGTCGGCTGGTATCGCAAGGACTTCCGCCTGCCCGACGCGCGCGGCCGGCTGGACTGGCTCGTGCGCTTCGAGTCGGTCAACTACCGCTCCAGGGTGTGGCTCAACGGCAAGCCGATCGGCCGCAACACGGGCGCGCACCTGCCCTTCGACCTGCGCCTGCCGCGCTCGGCGCTCAAGCGCGGCGGGACCAACCGGCTCGTCATCCGCGTCGACAACCGCCGCCTGCCGACCGACTTCCCGCCGTCGGGCCTGACCGGCTCGGGCGACCCGGCGGGAGGCTGGTGGAACTACGGCGGCCTGCTGCGCGAGGTCTACCTGCAGCGCGTCGACCGCGTCGACATCTCGAGCGTCGTCGTGCGCCCCGAGCTGCCCTGCACGACGTGCCCCGCGACCGTGCTCATGCGCATGACCGTGCGCAACTACGCCGACCGCGCCACGCGCGTGAGCATCGACGGCCGCTACGGCGAGCTGAGCGCGCGCCTGGGATCCAAGAGCGTCCGCGCTCGCCGCTTCGCGACCTTCGAGCGGCGCGTGCGCGTCAGCACGCCGCGGCTGTGGTCGCCGGCCTCGCCGAACCTCTACACGGCGCGGGTGACCGTGCGCGTTCGCGGCCAGAAGGTCGTCGCGCAGACGCTGCACAGCGGCATCCGCTCGATCAAGGTCGTCGACGGCCGGCTGGTGCTCAACGGCAAGCCGCTGTCGCTGCGCGGCGTCGGGCTGCACGAGGACGACCTCGTCACCGGCAACGCGCTGACGAGCGCTCGGCGCGCGCAGATCATCGCCCAGGCCAAGGAGCTCGGCGCGACGATCATCCGCGCGCACTATCCGCTGCATCCCGAGATGCACGAGCTCGCCGACCGCCAGGGCCTGCTGATCTGGTCGGAGATCCCCGTCTACGCGATCAAGACGCAGTACCTCAAGCGCCTCGAGGTGCGCAAGCTCGCCGCCCGCGAGCTCGAGGAGAACATCATCGCCAACCAGAACCACCCGTCGATCCTGCTGTGGTCGGTCGGCAACGAGCTGTCCGCGCGCCCGGGCCCGGTGCAGCACAACTACATCGAGCGCGCCGTGCGCCAGGCCAAGGCGCTCGATCCGTCGCGGCCCGTCGGGCTGGCCGTCGCCGGCTACCCGTCGGCGGGCTGCCGGCCGCAGTACGCGGCGCTGGACGTCATCGGCATCAACGAGTACTTCGGCTGGTATCCGGGCCCCAACGGCCAGATCGCCGATCGCGACGGGCTGTCGGACTTCCTCGACGGCGATCCGCAACTGCTATCCGAGGAAGGCGATCTTGATCTCCGAGTTCGGCGCCGAGGCCAACCGCGACGGGCCGGTCGAGGAGCGCGGCACCTTCCAGTACCAGCAGGACTTCGTCAACTACCACCTCGGCGTCCACGCCGCCAAGCCGTGGCTCAGCGGGTCGATCTACTGGGCGCTGCAGGAGTTCCGCGTGCGCCCGAACTGGGACGGCGGCAACCCGCGGCCGAACTCGCCGATTCACGAGAAGGGCCTGCTGCGCTTCGACGGCACGAAGAAGCCCGCGTGGTTCGACGCGCAGCGCCTGTTCAAGGCGACGCCCCAGCTCGGCCCCCGCTGAGCGCGCCGAGCGCAGGCCGCCGAAAGCCCCGGGTTCGCTACCCTTCGCCGTCGCCATGGCATCCCAGAGCACCAAGCTTTCGATCTCGCCGCGCACCCCCGAGGGGTCGCGCTCCACCCGCCGCCTGCGTCGCAGCGGCCGCGTTCCCGGCGTCCTCTACGGCGGCGACGGCGAGCCCATCGCCTTCAGCGCCGACGCGCGCGAGCTGCGCAACGCGCTCGCCGCCCACGGCGCCGTGCTCGAGGTCCTCGACGAGGGCAAGGCCACGCCGGCGATCCTCAAGAGCGCCCAGTACCACCCCGTCCGCGGCGAGACGATGCACGTCGACCTGCTGCGCGTGAACCTCAACGTCGCGATCCACGCGGTCGTGCCGCTGGAGCTCGTCGGCGGCGAGGATTCGCCCGGCGTCAAGTACGGCGGCGTGCTCGAGCACATCACGCGCGAGCTGAACATCGAGGCCCTGCCGAACGGCGATCCCCGAGTCGATGAGCTTCGACGTGTCGTCGATGGACATCAACGACACGGTCACGCTCGCCGACGTCCCGGTCCCCGACGGCATCGAGCTGCTCGACGACGTCGACGAGACCGTCATCGCCACGCTCACCCCGCCGCGCCTGGAGACCGAGGACGACGAGATCGAGTCCGAGACCGACCTCGTCGGCGAGGACGCCGCCGCGGCAGCTCCCGAAGACGCCGACGGCGACTCCGGCTCCGAATAGGAACCCGCCGTGCGGCTGACAGGCCGCGCTATCAGCGCGCCGGTCGACTGGCTGATCGTCGGCCTCGGCAATCCCGGCTCGCGCTACGCCGGCACGCGCCACAACATCGGCTTCGAGGTCGCCAACGTGCTCGCGCAGCGCTGGGACCTGCCGCGCGCGAAGACGAAGTTCAACGGACTGCTGAGCGAGGGGCGCACCGGCCCGGGCGGCCCGCGCGTCGCCATGCTGCTGCCGCAGACCTACATGAACGACGCGGGGCGCTCGGCGGGTCCGGCGCGCGGCGCCTACAAGCTGCCGCTCGATCGGGTGCTCGTCGTGCACGACGAGATCGATGTCCCCTTCGGAGACGTGCGCACGCGCGTCGGCGGCGGCCTGGCGGGCCACAACGGCCTCAAGTCGCTGAAGGCCGAGCTCGGCAGCGCGGACTTCGCCCGCGTGCGCATCGGTGTCGGGCGCCCCGACTCGACCGATCCCGAGATCGTCTCGGCGCACGTCCTCGGCGCCTTTCGCGAGCCGCGCGCCGACGTCGCCGACCTGATCGACCGCGCCGCATCCGCGGCCGAGGCGATCGTGCTCGGCGAGCGTGAGCCCTGAGCGCTCAAGTCGGCGGATGTTCTGTCGATGCGCGCAGCATGGGCAACGTTCGCTGCTGTGCTGTCGTCTGCGCCGTTCTCGGCACATCGCTCGCGCTGGCGCCCGCCGCGTCGGCCGCGGATCCGCCGAACTGCTGGAACTCCGCGGTCCAGGCCCGCCCGGACATGACGCGCCAGTACGAGCTCTACTGCCCGCGCACCGACGCCGTCGAGTTGATCAGCGAGCCTCAGGACTCCGTCTTCTCCGGCCTCGTGCAGGGCGAGTACGTGCGCTTTCGCCTGACGCCCGCGGCGAGCGCGCCCGAGAACGACGAGTTCACCCTGCGGCTGACCGGTCCCGGCGGCGTCACCGACGAGGTGATCGAGGTCACGAACGTCCCGCTGAGCCGCAACACGGCGCCGCGATGCCAGCCCGTCAGCGAGGCGAAGCGCACCGACGGCAGCGCGCCGGTCGCGATCGAGTTTCACGTCTGGTGCCACGACGAGGAGGGCGACCGCTACACGCTCTACGGCGGCGGACCCGGCACCCACACCGACTCGCCCTTCGCCTGGGACCCGACGAAGGGCTCGCCGTTCTGGCACTACGTGCCGACGATCGCCTCCGGCCAGGAGCAGACGACCTACCACGCGATCGACGACCTCGGCGCGCGCTCTGCCGACGCGCCGATCAGCGTCCAGCTCGGACCGGCCGTCGACCGCCTGCCGACGTGCAGGCCGAACAACGGCGGCTGGGCAGCGCAGTTCAGCCCGGTCTACTCGCGTCCCGGCGCCACGCGCCGCTTCGCGGTCATCTGCGAGGACCTCGACGGCGACGCGCTGACGTCGCGGATCCTCACGCAGCCGCCGCGCGGTGACCTCACCGTGGCGACGCCGCCTGCGGGCTCCCCGGGCTGGTGGGGCTATCACCTCTGGCTCGACGTGACCTACACGCCCGACAGCTCCTTCGAGGGCGAGGACCGCTTCTCGATGATCGCAAACGGCGCGCGCGGCGACGGTCCGGCGGGCGAGATGGCGATCGTCAGCCGGCCGCGGCCGGAGAACTGGGGCCAGGGCTGCGGCTGGAGCCCCGCCTCGACCCCGCCGGACACGCCGGTCACGTTCGAAGCCACGTGCGACGACGCGGACGGCGATCCGATCGTGGCGAGGATCGTGTCGCCACCGGCGCACGGCACGGCCGACGCGCCGGTCTTCGAGCCCGTTCACTACGGCGCCGAGAAGCTGAAGATCACCTACCGGCCGCATGCCGGATTCACGGGAACGGATTCGCTGACGGTCGCGGTCGGCGAGGAGGGTGACGAGCCGATCCTGTTGGCGTTCCAGGTCACGGTCGGCTTCGCGCGCGGCACGCCGCCCCCGTACGCGATCGGCGTGCCGTTCGACTGGCCCGAGCTTCAGCCGCGCCCCGGCGGTGCCACCTGGCAGCCGGGCGTCGGCCAGGCCGCGCCGGTCACGCCGCTCGATCAGGCGCGCCGTGCTCTGGGACGGCGCGACCTGCGCCTCGTCAAGCGCATCGGCGACGCGAACGTGTACGGCCCGCGCGAGACGCCGAGGGCCGTGGCGCGCCAGCGCGCGCTTGCCGTGACCTGCCCCGTGCGCTGCACGCTGACGTCGAGCAGCGCGGTCGGCGGCCGCGCGACGGGCAGCGCGAAGAAGCGCATCGCGCCCGGCAAGGCGGTCGCGCTCGAGCTCGAGCTGTCCAAGGCCCAGCGCAGCCGGATCCGCCGCGCCGGCTCGGCCCGCGCGGTCTTTCGCCTGACGGTCAAGCGGGCGGGCGCCAAGGCCCGTCGCGCCACCGTGCGCCTGCCGCTTCGCGGCTGAGCCCGGCCCCGGGAACCGGGCAGCAGCGACCTACACTGAAGGCCCGGCCGCGCCCCGCGCGGTCGCTGCGCTTGCACGATGTCACTGCGTCCCCTCCTCAGCCACCTGGCCGGCGATCCCGGCGGCGCCGCGCTCGCGCGCGACGGCGGTCGCGCGTTCGTCTCGTCGTCGCTGCGCCCGTACGTGCTGGCTGCGCTGGCCGACGAGGACACGACGCGGCCGACGCTCGTCGTCGCCGGCGACGACCGTCAGGCGCGCGACCTGGCCGCCGACCTGCGCGCCTGGCTTCACCCCCGACCCGTGCGCTTCTACCCGACCCGCGGGGTCGCCTACGAGTCGCACCTGACGCCCCCGCCGCACCTCGTCGGGCTGCGCGTCGCGGCGCTCGACGCGCTGCTGGACTCCAACGGCCCGGGCGACGCTCCCGTCGTCGTCGTGTCGGCCGTCGCGCTCAGCGAGAAGGTGCCCGACCCGAGCCTGCGTCCGCATTCCTTCCACCTGCGCGTCGGCGAGCTGATCGACCTCGAGGACTGCATCGCCGATCTCGTCGCGGCGGGCTACGAGCGCGTCGACCAGGTCGAGGACCGCGGCCAGTTCGCTGCCCGCGGAGGGCTGCTGGACATCTACCCGGCGACCGAGGACCGCGCCGTGCGCGTCGACCTCTTCGACATCGAGATCGAGTCGCTGCGCTGGTTCTCGACGTTCACCCAGCGCTCGCTCGGCGAGGCGACCGAGGTCGAGATCGCGCCCGCCGCCGAGCTCGCCGCCGAGCACCGCGAGCTCGCCGAGATCGCCGCGCTGTCACTCGAGGACGAGCGCCCGGACATCTCCGAGCTGCTGCCCGTCGAGCGCTTCGGCGCGTTCCTCGACCTCGCTCCGCAGGCCGCCGTGCTGCTCGCCGCCGAGGAGGAGATCGGGCCCGCGCTCGCCGACCACTGGCAGGATGTCTGCGCGGCCTTCCACGACGCCGACGCCCACCACCTCTACGTCGCGCCCGAGGCGATCACGAGCGCGCTCGACGCACGCGCCGTCGTGCGCCTGTCATCACACGACGCCGGCCAGCCGCTCGAGTTGCGCGCGCAGGCGCCCGACCTCGCCGCGCGCTCGCTGAAGGAGGCCGAGCCCGAGCTCGAGAAGCTCGTGCGCTCGGGCTATCGCACGGTCGTCGCCTGGCCGCAGCGCGGCGAGGGCGAGCGCGCGCGCTACAACCTCGGCCGCCTGAAGGCGTCGTGGCTGGGGGAGGGCGACCCGGCCGGCGTCGAGAATCCCCTCAGGTTCGCCCACGTGCGCCTGCGCGACGGCTTCATCGCCGCCGGGCTGAAGCTCGCCGTCCTGCCCGAGCACCGCCTCTTTCGCCGTCGCCGCCAGGAGCGAACCGGCGGCCGCGACCACGCCGCGCGCCGCCGCGGCGCGCTGCGCTCGTTCGCCGACCTGCGCACGGGCGACATCGTCGTCCACGAGGACCACGGCATCGCGCGCTTCGCCGGCTTTGAGACCAAGACCGTCGCCGGCGTCACGCGCGACTACCTCTACCTCGAGTACCAGGGCGACGACAGGGTCTTCGTCCCCTCCGACCAGCTCGCGAAGATCAGCCGCTACGTCGGCGCCGGCGGCAGCCATCCGCCCCTGAGCAAGCTCGGCGGCAAGAGCTGGGAGACGATGAAGAACCGCGCCCGGCGCGCGGCGCAGGAGCTGGCCGGGGAGCTCTTGAACCTCTACGCCGAGCGCCGCCGGCGCAGCGGGCTCGCCTATCCGCCGGACTCCGACTGGCTGCGCGAGTTCGAGGCCGACTTCCCCTACCAGGAAACCGCCGATCAGCGCGAGGCGATCGAGCTCGTCAAGGTCGACATGGAGTCCGAGCGCCCGATGGACCGGCTGATCTGCGGCGACGTCGGCTACGGCAAGACCGAGGTCGCGCTGCGCGCCGCGTTCAAGTCCGCCGACGCCGGCAAGCAGGTGCTGATGCTCGTGCCGACGACGATCCTCGCCCAGCAGCACTTCGGCACCTTCGCCGAGCGCCTGAAGGACTACCCCTTCACGATCGAGCACGTCAGCCGCTTTCGCTCGACCGCCGAGCAGAAAGCGGCGATCGATGGCTTTCGCACGGGCTCCGTCGACATCCTGATCGGCACGCACCGCCTGCTCAGCCGCGACGTGCGCGCCAAGGACCTCGGCCTGATCGTCGTCGACGAGGAGCAGCGCTTCGGCGTCAAGCAGAAGGAGCTCTTGCGCCAGCTCAAGCTGCGCGTCGACGTGATCTCGATGAGCGCGACGCCGATTCCGCGCACCCTGCAGATGTCGCTTGCCGGCCTCAGGGACATCTCCGTCATCGAGACGCCGCCGGAGGGCCGCCGGCCGGTCAAGACGTACGTCGGCGAGTACGACGAGGAGCTCGTCAAGCAGGCGCTCGTGCGCGAGCACGCGCGCGGCGGCCAGGCGTTCTTCCTGCACAACCGCGTCGAGTCGATCGACGAGACCGCAGAGCGCCTGCGCGGCCTGTGCCCGGGGATGCGCTTCGTCGTCGCCCACGGCCAGATGGAGGACAAGATCCTCGAGGACCGGATGCTGAGCTTCCTGCGCGGCGAGGCCGACGTGCTCGTCTCGACGAGCATCATCGAGTCGGGCATCGACATCCCGCAGGCCAACACGCTGGTCGTCGACCGCTCGGACCTCTTCGGCCTGTCGCAGCTCTACCAGATCCGCGGGCGCGTCGGGCGCAGCCGCGAGCGGGCCTACGCCTACCTGCTGTATCCCAGCGCCGCCGCGCTGACGCAAGAGGCCGCGCAGCGCCTGGCGGCGCTCAGCGACTACACCGAGCTCGGCGCCGGCTTCAAGATCGCGATGCGCGACCTCGAGCTGCGCGGCGCCGGCAACCTGCTCGGCGACGAGCAGTCCGGCCACGTCGCCGCGCTCGGCTTCGAGCTCTACATGCAGATGCTCGACGAGGCCGTCGCCGCTGCCGAGCAGGCCGCGGCGGACTCGAAGGGCGAGGGACGAGCCGAGATGGCCGAGCCGGTGCGCATGGACGTCAACGTCGACGCCTACGTGCCCGCCGACTACATCCCCTACGAGCAGGCGAAGATCGACGTGCACCGGCGCATCGCGGGCGCCGTCGACGTCGCCGACCTGGAGCTGCTGCGCGAGGAGCTCGACGACCGCTTCGGCGAGCTCCCGCAGCCGATGCGCAACCTCATCGACCTGCAGCGCGCGCGCATCAAGCTCGGCCAGGCGGGCGCGCGCAACGTCAGCTTCCGCGGCGGTCGCCTGGCGGTGACGCCGATCGAGCTCGACTCCGCGCGGGCCAAGCGCCTGCGCGCGCAGATCCCGGGCGTGCTCTACGAGTCTGGCAAGAGCCAGCTGTCGATGCGCGTGCCCGACGACCCCGAGCAGCGCTTCCCGGCCGTCGTGCGGGCCGCGGACATCCTGCTCGCCGTCACGCGCGAAGCCGCGTGATCGAGATGAAGCTCATGGGCCGTCGCTTGTGAAGTTGCGATGAAGGCTGGTGGGGCAGGCGCGGCGTCGGCCGCCGCTTGGCTATCATCGCCACGCTGTGAACCGAATTCGTCGTCTGCTTCCGGCGCTTGGCGCCTTTTTTGTTGTCGCGATCGCCGTTGCAGGGTGCGGAGACTCCGTGCCGGGCAACGCCGTCGCCCGTGTCGGCGACGAGTCGATCACCCGTGCGTCCTTCGACCACTGGTTCAAGATCGCCACGGCGAGCAACCCGGCCGGCGGCACGTTCGACCCGCCGAGCTACAGCGCCTGCGTCGCCAACAAGCGCAAGACGGCGCCCAAGCCGGCCAAGGGCCAGCCCGCGACGACCGACGCGCAGTTCAAGTCGCAGTGCCAGCAGGAGTACGAGGGCCTGCGCGACCAGGTGATGCAGTTCCTCGTGCTCGAGAAGTGGATCAACGGCGAGGCCGCCGATCAGGGCGTGAGGATCTCCGCCAAGGAGAGCGACGCCGCCTACGCCAAGCAGATCAAGGAGGCCTTCCCGAAGAAGGCCGAGCTCGACAAGTTCCTCAAGCAGTCGGGCATGACGCTCGCCGATGCGCGCTTCCAGATCTCCTACAGCACCGTCTACTCGAAGCTGCGCGAGAAGGCCATCAAGGGCGCCGACAAGGTCACCGACAAGTCCGTCGCGGCGTTCTACGCCAAGAACAAGTCGCGCTTCGCGCAGCCCGAGACGCGCGACATCCGCTTTGCGCTGACGAAGACCAAGGACAAGGCCGACGCCGCCCTCGCCGCCCTCAAGAGCGACCAGAGCTGGACGCAGGTCACCAAGCGCTACTCGATCGACGACGCCTCCAAGGGTCAGGGCGGCAAGCTGCTGGGCGTCGCCAAGGGCTCGCAGGAGAAGGCCTTCGACACGGCGCTGTTCTCCGCCGAGAAGGGCGAGCTGACCGGTCCGGTCAAGGTCCAGTTCGGCTACTACATCTTCCAGGTGCAGAAGATCACCCCGGCCAAGCAGCAGTCGCTCAAGGCGGCGACCCCGGCGATCCGCCAGGAGCTGATGTCGACCAATCAGAAGGCCGCCGACGACAAGTTCAACGCCGACCTGCGCAAGAAGTGGAAGGCGATGACCAACTGCCGCAAGGGCTTCATCATGGACCAGTGCAAGAACGCGCCGAAGCCCAAGACGACGGCCGTGCCCGCCGGCCAGGCGCCGCAGCAGCAGCAGGCCCCGCCGGCACAGCAGCAGCAGGCCCCGCCGGCGCAGCAGCAGCCGTAGCGCTCGATCGCCCCAGAGGCCGATCCGGCCTCAACCCCTAGGCTTCGCGGCCGATGCCGACTCCCGACGAGATCACCGCCGCGCTCGCGCGCCTGGACGCCCTGACGCGCCGCCTGCGCCGGGAGTGCCCGTGGGACCGCGAGCAGGACGAGCGCTCGATCGTCCCGCACACCGTCGAGGAGGCCTACGAGCTCGCCGACGCCGCGCAGCGCGGCGATGACGCCAAGCTGCTCGACGAGCTCGGCGACGTGCTCTTCCAGGTGCACTTCCTCGCCCTGCTGCTCGAGGAGCGCGGCGCCGGCGACCTCGAGGCGGTCGCCGAGCACTGCCGCCAAAAGCTCATCCGCCGACACCCGCACGTCTTCGAAGACGTCGCAGAACGCCGGCCGGAAGGAGCCGAGTCCCATCAGGACGCGGGGCCGGAGGCCCCGCGGAGCCCGCTCACCGCCGGCGAGGTGCTCGCCAACTGGGATCAGATCAAGGCCGGCGAGGCCGGCCGCGAGCCGGGCATCTTCGGTGAGATCCCCGAGAACCTGCCGGCGCTGCTGTACGCCCGCAAGGTCCAGCGCCGCGCCGCCACCGCCGGCGCCCTCGAGGCCGCGCCCCGGCCCCGGCGCCCGCCGAGCGCGACGAGGCCTTCCACGACGTCGGCGAGCGGCTGTTCGCCGCCGTCGACGAGGCGCGCCGCCTGCGCGTCGATCCCGAGCTCGCCCTGCGTGCGGCGTCCCAGCGCTTCCGCGACCGCACCGAATCACAAGGAGCCCCTCCCACATGAGCCAGATCGAACGTGTCCACGCTCGCCAGATCCTCGACAGCCGCGGAAACCCCACCGTCGAGGTCGAGCTCGCGCTGCGCTGCGGCGCCACGGGCCGCGCCGCGGTCCCGTCGGGCGCCTCGACCGGCGAGTTCGAGGCCACCGAGCTGCGCGACGGCGGCGCGGCGTGGGGCGGCAAGGGCGTCACGAAGGCCGTCGCGAACGTCAACGAGGAGATCGCCGCCGCGATCGCCGGCATGGACGGCCTCGGCCAGGAGGCGCTCGATCGCGCGCTGGTCGAGCTCGACGGCACGCCCAACAAGTCGCGCCTGGGCGCCAACGCGATCCTCGGCGTCTCGCTGGCCGCAGCGCACGCGGCCGCCGCCCACGAGGGCCGGTCGCTGTGGCGCCACCTCGGCGGAGAGCAGGCATCGATCCTGCCCGTGCCGATGATGAACGTCCTCAACGGCGGCGCGCACGCCGACAACAAGGTCGACTTCCAGGAGTTCATGGTCGTGCCCGCGGGCGCGGGGTCCTTCTCGGAGTGCCTGCGCATGGGCACGGAGGTCTTCCATGCGCTGAAGCAGACGCTGCACGACGCCGGGCTGGGCACCGCCGGCGGCGACGAGGGCGGCTTCGCGCCGGACCTCGGTTCCAACGAGGAGGCGCTGCAGATGCTCGTCAAGGGCATCGAGTCGGCGGGCTATGCGCCCGGCGAGGACGTCTTCATCGCGCTCGACCCCGCGACGAGCGAGATCTTCGACGACGACGCGTACGTGCTCGAGCACGAGGACCGCAGCCTGGGCTCACAGGAGATGGCCGACTACTGGGCCGAGCTCTGCGCGCGCTATCCGATCGTCTCGATCGAGGACGGCATGGACGAGGAGGACTGGGACGGCTGGAAGCTGCTGACGAACGCCGTCGGCGACCGCGTGCAGCTCGTCGGCGACGATCTCTTCGTCACGAACACCGAGCGCCTGCAGCGCGGCATCGAGCTCGGCGTCGCCAACTCGATCCTCGTCAAGGTCAACCAGATCGGCACGCTGACCGAGACGCTCGACGCGATCGCGACGGCGCGCGCCGCCGGCTACAGCGCGGTCATGTCGCATCGCTCGGGCGAGACCGAGGACACGACGATCGCCGACCTCGCCGTCGCGACGGGCTGCGGGCAGATCAAGACCGGCGCCCCGTCGCGTTCGGATCGCGTCGCGAAGTACAACCAGCTGCTGCGCATCGAGGAGGCGCTCGGCGAGCGCGCGCGCTTCCCCGGCCGCGACGTCCTGCGCTGAGCGGCCCTCGCGCCAGAAACAACGCCTGCACGGGCAGGAGCGGCCGCCGGAGAAGCGAACGGTCCCAAAGATGGCTCCACGCGTGCGCTGGGACAGGATCGGGCGGATCGCGCTGCTGTTCGTCGGCGTGCTGCTCGTCTGCCTGTACGTCAACCCGCTGCGCACGTACGTCTCGACGCTGCAGGAAGCGCGCACCAAGCGCGCGGACGTCGCCGATCTGCAGCGCGAGCACAGCGCGCTCGAGCGCCGCCAGCACGTCCTGAGCATGCCCGGCAGCGTCGAGATCGAGGCCCGCCGCCTGGGCATGGTGCGCCCGACCGAGCGCGCGTACGCCGTCAAGAACCTGCCGCGCTGACGCTACCCTGGCCGCCTGTGGCGACGACCTTCGAGACGGCGCTCGTGCAGTGGCACGAAGGCGAGCGGCGGATGGCCGGCGCGCCGCCCGAGCAGCGCTCGGCGCTGGAGGCCGTCGTGAACGCCATCGAGGCCGAGCTGCGCCGCCGCCTGGGCGGCACGTTCACGACCGACGAGCTGGCCGAGCTCTATGACCGCGGCACGGACTGGTGCACGGACCTCGCCGCCGAGATCGCTCCTGGGGCGCCATGGGCGTGGGACGCGCGCACCGTCGCCGACACGGCGTTCCTGCGCTACCTGCGCGACGCTCGCGACTACGCCGGCGGTCGCCGCACCGAGCCCTGAGCGTGGCGGCGCCATCCCGGCTCAGCGCTCGCTGTGGTCAGGTGTCGTCGCCGCCGCTGCGGCGGATGACGATCTGGTCCTCTTCGACCAAGACCTCGACGGGCCGGTGGCCGGCCCAGTGCTCGGCATAGATCGGGTTGTCGGCGACGGCAGGATCGAGCCACAGCCCGTAGCCCTCCTCGCCGTGGTCGAACGTGCCCTCGAGCGCGTCGCCCGCGGGCTTGGCGCCGGCCCGGCCGCGGCCGCCGCGGCGACCGCGCCTGCGCGGCGTCGCGCGAGCGGGAGCGTCCTCGTCCTCGTCCTCCTCGCCGGCCTCGGCGCGGCGGGCGGCCTCCTCGGCCTTGAGCTTGTCCTCCTCGGCCTTGCGGGCCTCGGCGGCCTCGAGCTCGGCCGCGACGAGCGCGTCGTCCTCGGCGCGCAGGTCGATCTCGTCGTCGAAGTCGACCTTCGGGGCGTCGCCGTCCTCGGCCTCGGCGGGCGCGAGCTCGTTGTCGCGCTTGAAGGTCTCGATCTGCTGAACGGTCGCCTCGAGCTGATGGGCGATCCAGGCGTCGGTGCGGCCCTGGCGGACCCAGCCGCGGATCTGGTTGAGATGTGGGCGCAGAGAGCGGCGAGCCATGCGGGCGGCACCTTACAAGAAGCGCGCCGCAGACCACCTGACTGGGTGCCGGGCGAGGGGTGCACGCGAGGCGCCCGTTGTTGCCTTTGGGCGGGGAACGTGATTGAGTGGAAAGCGCCGACGAGGAGGGTGGTCGTACACATGCTGGTTCTGACACGCAAGTCCAACCAAAGCATCATGATCGGCGACGAGATCGAGATCACCGTCTTGTCCATCATGGGCGAGAAGGTTCGGATCGGCATCCAGGCGCCGCGCGACATCCCAGTGTTCCGGAAAGAGGTCTATTTGGAGATCCAGGCGGAACGCGGCCAGGTCACCGCCGGCGGGCAGGTCGAGGCCGCCCTCGGCAAGCTCAGCACGTAGCCCGCGCCCGGGCGCGGGGCGCTTCAGCCCATGACGACGTAGAGCGTCTGGAACATCGCGACGGTCACGATGACCGCTGTCGCGATGAGCACCAGAACGAGCACGACGAAGCGCGCCGTTCCGCGCTTGTGCGTCTGCTCGATCCTGCGCTGCTGGGCGCGCAGGACGGCTTCCCGGCGCAGCGACTCCCGGCGCGCACGATCCTCGTGCGTCTCCTCGTGAAACGCGCGCTCGAAGTCGGCCAGCGTCTGTCGCATACGGGTCGCCATTCGTTACGGGAGCCTAGACCACTGGGCGGCACCTGTCGCGCTCGCCCGCCCTCGATCCGCCGCGCAGGCCGACGCCGACCACAGCCCGCGTCGCGCCCGGCGAGCCTCGCGCGCACGCGCTCCAAAGCGCTCGGCGTAACGGACGTTCGGCGCGATCGCCAGCGTCCGCGCGTAGCCGCGCACGACCAGCAGCTCGTTGAACAGGCGCCCATCTGCCAGCCAGACGTAGACGAGCGCGCGGCCGTAGCGGTCGCGCGGCTCGGCGCCTAGCTCGAAGCGCAACCGCCGCCGCTCGAGCGTGCGCCGCGCGAACGCCGCCGCCTCGGCGCCGAAGCACTGCATTCGGGGGTGCAACTCGGGCGTGTCGACGCCGATCAGCCGGCTGCGCCCAAGGCCGGCGAGTATCGCGCTGTCGCCGTCGACGACGCGCGTGACGATGGCGCTGCCCGTCGCGTCGTGGCCGGCGGGCTCCCCGCCGCCGGCACTGCCGCCGTCTTCGCTGCCCCGCCCGCCGCCGGCGGCGAGCAGGGCGGCGAGCACAAGCAGGACGGTGATCAGCGGGCCTCTGGAGATCGCCCGGACGCTATTGCGCCGACCGGGCTTCCCCGGTGCCGCGCGCACTCACGTCACGAGTTTGCGCGTGACCCGCGGCAGACACCGCGTTCGTCGTCGCGCCGACATTCCGGCTGTAGATCCGGTCACGCCAGGTGGCGACGGGCTTGACGAGAGCCAGCATGAGGGCCCCGAGCAACAGTGCCACGCCGGCCGCGATCCACGACGGTCGGCCCTTGACGTCCGCCAGTGAGAACGTCGCGAACACCGCGGCGGAGGACAGGGTCAGCCAGCCGGCGGCGATCGCGAGGTGCGGGCCCGGGTGGCTGGCCGCTGCGCGCCGCGCGAGCAGCCGCTTGCGATCGGAGTACGCCCAGATACCCCAGCCGACGAAGCGCGTCGTGGCCCACGGCGCGACGAGCAGCACGAACGCGATCACGACGCCCACGCGACCGTCCGTGAGCGTGTCGTCGACCCAGTCGGGCAGCACCCCGCCGGCCGTCTCCTGCAGCCATGCGAGCTCGTGGCCCAGCGTCCGCAACGCGTCACCGCCGAAGGCGAGCGCAAGGAGGACCGTCGCGCCGACAGCCGCGCTGCCGAGCCGCACGAGCGCAAGCGTGAGCGTGCGCAGCTTGCGCGCCTGGACCGCTTCGGCGGGCGCGGCCGTGAGCCCAAGCGGCGAGGCGGCGGCACCGTCGAGATCGACGGCCAACGGAGACACGAACTCCTCGAGGTTCTTGGTGTAGCCGGTGTGATCGAACGCGATCGAGCGCGCGTTGCGGATGTGCATGGGCTCGTAGCTCGTCGCGGTGTCGACGGACGGCCCGTGCGCGATCGCCGTCAGCGCGCCGGCCGGCACCGGATCGGACGAGCCGACGTAGTCGTGCCAGCGGTCGACCTTCGCCGTGAGAGCGTCGAGCGTCTGCTTGCGAGCTCGCCTCGTGTCGGCGGCTCGCCAGACGAATAGGGCCGAGCCGACGTGCAGCAGGACGCCGGCAATCATCGAGATCACGCCCACCTCGTCCAGGTTGCGGGCCAGCGCGACGAATCCGAGGACGACGAGCAGGGTCGCGGCGATCGCCATCACCAGCGCCGCGATCCGCGTCTTGCGTGTGGCGCTGAGCTGCGACATCCACAGCATGCGCCACGCCGCCTCGCCGAGCGTGACGTAGGTGCGCTGCTCGAACGCGCCGAGCCGGCCCTCTGCGATCAGCTCGTGCGTCAGCGCCGCGCCGGCCGAGTGCGCGACGACGACGGTGCGCTCGGGGTTGTGTCCGCTCACCCAGTCGTGGTCGCGCACGATCCGCTCGCGGATCGACTCGCGATCGGCTTGGGTCGCTAGGATCACGTAGACGTCGCCGAGCGACTTCGACAGTGTCGTGGCTATCCCTGCAGACAGGCGCGACACCCACGACAGCCATCCCGGTAGGACCTTGCGCAGCGGGACGTCGATCAGCTGGAAGACGAGACAGAGCGCGAGAAAGACGATCGTCGGGCCGGACAGCAGGGCGCCGAGCAACGCGTAGATCGGGATCAGCAGGAAGCGGAGCACCTTGAACACGCCGTTGCTGCGCGCGCGCTCGCGGTTCAGCGCGCCGCGAAGGTAGTCTCCGAGCATCCACGGCACGGAGCCGATCAGCCAGCCGACGATGCGCAGGTACGAGACGGGCTTGAAGGCGTTCGACCAGCACGACTCCGCCAGCAGCCACGTCGCTGTCGTTGCCTTGCCGGCGTCGTCCTCGGCATGCAGCGTCCAGGTCTCGCGGGCCGGCTCCCCGTCACCGGGCCTGAGATGGCGATCGGAGACGGCGACGTGGTCGATCCGCGGCTCGCCGTTCTCGAGCCACGCGCGCAGGGCGGCGGAGAACTCGCTCAAGGTCGCACCCTGCGCGTGGGTGCCCATGCCGTGGACGAACAGCACCCGCAGGTCGGGCGCGTCCGGGGTGTCGGTGGGTCTCGTCGGTGTTGGAGTCATGCGGCCAAATCTCGCTGGCGGATGTTGCGGTTCGATTGACGTGCGATGGACGACGGCTTGCGCAGGGGGCCTTGCTCAGGACGGGCCCGTCGGCACCGGGGTGCGCAGCGGCGTCATGCCGAGCTCATGCGCGCTGCGGCGGCCCTGCTCGACCAGCGCGGCCCCGCGCGAGCGATCGCCGCTGCCGGTTGCGCTCAGCAGGAACTGGCCGTACTCGATGCGAGTCCTCGCCGCCCAGGGCGCAGCGGACATCTGCTCGTTGTGCTCGAGCGCCTGGTCGAAGTGGCGCAGCGCGTCGTCGCGCCGGCCGAGCGTGGCCGCCAGGAGCGCGAGCGGGCGCGACGAGGATCCCAGGCAGGAGGCTGCCCAGCCGATCACGACGGTCCGTCGGGGAAAGTCCGACAACAGCTCGTAAAGCGTGCCCGCATGGCGGACGTCGCCGAGCGTGCATGCCGCCTCGGCCAGATGCGCGAGCGCGCCGAGCCACAGGCCGTCGCGGGGGATCGCGCCGAAGCGCGCCTCCGACAGCTCCGCCAGCGTGGCCGCTGCCGCGCTCGCGCAACCGCGCTCGGTGAGCAGGTGAGCGAGCACGCAGCGCCAACCCGGGATCGCGGGATAGCGCCGCACGCAGGCGCGCACGTCGTCCTCGATCTCCGCCAGGCCGCCGAGGTCGCGGTGCAGGACGGCCATCTGCAGCGTCCAGGCCTGGTGGGCGTTGCTGTCGCCGATGCGCTGGCCGAGCTCGTAGCTCTTCGTGCTCTGCAGCCGGCCCTCCTCGTAGCGCCCGCACATCAGCAGGCGCATCGCGCGAAACATGTGCACGTACAGCAGCTCGGACGGCCGGCAGCGCTGCTGCGCGAGCGTGTCGTAGGCGTCGAGCTCCGCGTCGGCGCCCGCGGTGTCGCCGAGCTCGAGCAGGTTGACCATCCGCCAGCGGTGGCCCTGCAGCTCGATCGCGCGGACCCCGGCCGCTGTCGCCAGCTGCAGCAGCTCGGTCGAGGTGTCGAGGCGTTCGTGCAGGTTCTCCGGCTTCCATAGCGACCAGTGGCGCGCGATCAGCGCGCAGCTGAGCGCTCCGGGGTCCTGCGTGTCGCGCGCCAGCGCGACCGCCTCCGAGCTGAGCTTCGCCACGCGCTCGTGTTCGTGCGAGAAGCGCAGCTCGATGGCCAACTGGGCGAGCAGTCGCGAGCGCAGGACGTCGTCCTCGTCGCCGAGTGCGGTCAGCGCCTCCTGCAGCAGGCTCGCCATCGCACGGTCCGAGACACCTCCAAGGACCTGCCCGCAGCCCAGCGCGGCCCTCGCGATCGCCCGGTGATCGCGGAGCTCGCGTGCGAGGTCGGCGGCCTCGCGGAAGCTCGACCGCGCACGGCGCGTGTCGCCGGACTTGAACTGCGCGTCGCCGAGCTCGAGCAGGAGCTCGAGCCTGCGCCTGGGGTCGCCGGGCAGCCGCTCGAGCGCCGACAGCGCGTCGCCGAAGTGGCGCACGGCCTCCTCCCATGCCAGCAGCTCGAGCGCGTCGTGCCCCGCCTGCTGGGAGTAGTCGACGGCCTTGGCCCCGCCCCGGTCCGGCGGCGCGCGCGCGAAGTGGTAGGCAAGCTGTGCGCTGAGGCGCCGGTCGCCGCGATCGGCTCCGCGTTCGAGCGTCTCGCCGACGCGCAGATGCAGCCGCGCGCGGCGCGTCAGGGTGAGGTCCTCGTAGAGCGTCTGGCGCGTGAGGCTGTGCTCGAAGGCAAAGCGGCCGTAGGCGGTCGGGATCTCGATGATCAGGCGTGCCCGGATCGCCTCGCCGAGCGCCGCGTCGAGCGCATCCTCCGACAGGCCGCCGAGCTCCTCGAGGATCTCAAGCGCGAACTCGGCGCCGCACGCGCAGCCGATCTCCAGCAGCTTCAGCGCGTCCTCGGACAACGCGCTGAGGCGCCGTCCGATGACGTCCTTGACAGCCTCGGGCACTGAAAGCGTTGGGCGCGAGCCCTCTTCGCGGCCCTGCTCGCCGCTGCGCAGCATCTCTTCGAGGAAGAACGGGTTGCCGCGCGACTCCTCCCACATGCTGCGACAGAACTGGGATGGCAGCTGCTCCTCGCTCAGGCCGCGGATGAGCGACGTCGCCGCCTCGTGCTCGAGGCCACCCAGCGCGACGCGCTCGACGACGTGCTCGCGGCGCAGGTCGGCGATCAACTCCAGCAGCGGCTCCCCGCGTTCGGTCTCGCGGTAGGTGCCGAGCAGCACGAGTGGGGCGTCGCTCGTCGAGCGCACGACCTGGCGCAGCATCAGCAGCGTCGGCTTGTCGGCCCAGTGCAGGTCGTCGAGCACGACGAGCGCCGGACCGTCGCTGGTGATCGCGCTGAGGACGGCGGCGACCGCCTCGAACAGCTCGTGGCGATCGAGGCTACGGTGAGGCTCGATCGAACCGGGCCGGTCAGGCTCTGCGTCGGTCAGCTCCGGCAGCACGCGCGTCAGCTCGGCGCTGTGGCGCGGCGACAGATCGCGCAGCGCGCGCGAGACGGTGTCGAGGCCGTGCCTGAGCGCCTCGACGAACGGCTGGTAGGGCACGAGCGTGTCGGTGTCGCAGCGGCCGTACAGCGTGATCGCGCCCTCGGCCTCGCGCTCGCGGGCGAACTGCGATGCCAGCCGCGTCTTGCCGATGCCGGCCTCGCCCTCGATCAGCACGAGCTGCCCGCCGGCGCCCTCGATCGCGCCGGCGAAGCCGTCACGCAGCGACTGCAGCTCGGCGATCCGGCCGACGAACGCCGCGCGGGCAGCGCCGACCGCGATCGGCGAGCGGGCGCCCTGCGCGCTCGGCGCGGCGTCCGGCGGGCCGGCGGCGCCCGGCCGGGGATGGCGCAGCAGCTCGGCGTGCAGCTCGCGCAGGGCCGGACCGGGCGACACGCCGAGCTCGTCGCGCAGCAGCTCGCGCAGCTCCTCGTAGGCGCCGAGCGCCTCGACGAGATTGCCCTGATCGTGAAGCGCGCGCATCAGCAGCAGCCGGCTGGACTCGTGGTAAGGCTCGGCAACCACCATCTCGCGGGCGCGGGCGACGGCCTGCCCGAGCGCGGGCTCACCGACGAGCAACGAGGCGCGCACGATGCACTCACGGGCGCGCACGGCAAGCTCGGTCAGCTCCCGACGGCGAGGATCCAGCCACCACGCCGACTCACCGGGCAGCAGCCCGAGGTCGGCGATCCGCATCGCGTCTGTCGCCGCCGCCATCGCCTCATCGGGTGCCGAGCTTTCGAGCGCGTCGCATGCCTGCGCCAGCAGGATCGTCGCCTCGTGGAAGTCGACGCTCACGTGCGCGGCGAGCTGCAGGCTCGTGCGGCTCGGACTCTGGATCAGGTCGTGGCCGAGCGTCCGCCGGACCCTTGACAGGAGGCTGCTCAAGGCCGCGCTTTGGTTGCCGCTGGACTCGTCGGACCAGATCGCGTGCGACACCTCCTCGCGACCGATCGGCCGCCCGCTCTCGAGTGCGAGGAACGCGAGCAGCAGACGGCCCTGGCGAAGCAGGCCGTGGTCGCGACGGCCGCCGTCGACGGTGACCGCGAGGCGACCACAGACTTCGATTCGGACCGGCTGAGCCATGACTCTCGCGATAATCTCACCACGGGTGGGCGAACGGCAGAAGTCTTCACGTACCCTCCGGGCCGATGCGCGCGAACTTCACCGGGCCGAGCTTCACGGTCGGCATCGAGGAGGAGTTGATGATCGTCGACGCGGCGAGCCTGTCGCTCGTCAACGCGATCGAGCTGCTGCTCGAGGACACCGGCGCGGCCAACGTCGAGCGCGAGGACGGCGACATCAAGCCCGAGCTGATGGAGTCGGTGCTCGAGATCGCGACCAAGCCCTGCGCGACGACCGTCGAGGCCGGCCAGCAGCTGCGATCGCTGCGCCGCCAGGTGGTCGAGTCCTCCTCGCACCGCGGCTGGGCGATCGGCTCGGCGGGCACGCACCCGTTCTCGCTGTGGGAGAACCAGCGGATCGTCGCGCGCCCGCGCTACCGCGACCTGATCTCCGCGCTGCGCTTCGTCGCGCGCCAGGAGCTGATCTTCGGCATGCACGTGCACATCGGCATGGACGACGCCGACAAGACGATCCACGTCGCCAACGGGATGCGCGTGCACGTGCCGGTGCTGCTGGCGCTGAGCGCCAACTCGCCGTTCTGGCGCGGAGACCAGACCGGCCTGCGCTCGACCCGGACGCCGATCTTCCGTCAGTTTCCGCGCGTCGGCATGCCGCCCGCCTACGCCGACTGGGCCCATTGGGAGCGCCAGGTCGAGTTCATGGTCTCCAGCGGCGTCATGGAGGACTACACCTACCTGTGGTACGACGTTCGGCCACACCCCAACCTCGGCACGGTCGAGATCCGCTGCTGCGACTCGCAGACGCGCGTCGAGCACACCGTCGCACTGGCGGCGCTGATCCAGGCGATGGTCAAGGAGCTCTCCGAGCACTTCGACGAGGGCAAGGAGCTCGCCGACTATCCGTGGCAGATGCTCGACGAGAACAAGTGGCTGGCGGCGCGTCACGGCCTCGACGGCGAGATCGTCGACCTGCCATCCAACGAGCGCGTGGCCACCAAGGCGCTGACGCGGCGGCTGCTCGATCGCCTCGCCGGGCACGCCGAGGACCTCGGCTCGGAGGACGCGCTGGACGGCATCCGCGACCTGCTGGAGCGCGGCAACGGGGCCGCCCGGCAGATCGTCGTCTACGAGGCCAACCACGACCTCAACGAGGTCATGGCCGAGATCATCGCCGCGACCGCGGCATGAAGTCGGCGAACTTGCGCGAAGTGCCCGCGGTCGCTCCGTAGAATCGAACGCATGTCCCATCCCGACCTCTTCGTCGTGTGCAAGAACTGCCAGGCAGAGGTCAGCCCGTACATCACCGAGTGCCCGTACTGCGGCATGCGCCTGCGCAAGCGCGCGCCGAAGATCGAGCGTCCCGACGCCCCGCCGGCGAAGTCGCCCCGGCGCCCGCCGCGCCCGGGCTCGGGCTCGCGCGCAAAGCCGCGCAGCAAGGCGCGTCCCGCCGAGCGCAAGTCGCGCCTCGGGCGCATGCGCGCGAGCGAGATCCCCGGCATCCGCGCCGACGAGCAGGGCAAGCCGTGGGCGACGATCGCGCTCGTCGCGCTGTCCTTCGGCGTCTGGTTGTCGCTCGCCTTCTACGCCAACCGCGACTTCGCGCTGACGGCGCTTGACGGTGACCCGTGGCGCTACGTCACGGCGGCGCTGCTCAACGGCAACACGGCGGCGCAGCTCGCCGTCGTCGTCGGCCTCGGCCTGTTCGGCTGGCTGCTCGAGCGCCGGCACGGCCCGATCGCCGTCGTCGGGCTGTTTCTGCTGTGCGGCCCGGGCGCGCTGGCGATCGCGGTCGCGCTGAAACCGGACGCGCTGGTCTTCGGCAGCCACGGAGCCGCGCTCGGGCTGCTGTGCGCGTGGCTCGTGCCGGTGCTGCTGGCGCGCCGCCGGCGCGACGCAGAGGACGACGACACCGACCTGCTCGGCGTGCTCGTGATCGCCGTCGTGCTGCTGCTCGTGCCGGTGCTGTCGCAGGGCAGCGCGATCGCCGGCCTCGTCGGCGCCGGCCTCGGCGCGCTCGCCGGCCTCGCGATGGCCGTCGTGAGGCCGCTTCGTTGAGCGACACCTACAGCGCCGAGGAGGTCGACGCCGCCGTCGCGGCGCTCGCCGACCCCGACCGCTTCGGCCACGCGCAGGAGATCGTCACCCACGCCGCGCCCGGCCTGCAGCGCGTGCTCGGCGCCGCGCTCCAGGACGGCGGCTGGTTCGACCAGGCCCACGAGGCGCAGCTCGCCCAGGTGGCGGGCACCGAGGATCCGACCGAGCGCGCGCGAGCGATCCACACGCTCGTCGCCGAGGAGACGCGGCTGGCGATGCTTGTCGGCGTCTCCGTCGGTTTCGAGCTTGCGCGCGAGCTTGCCGCCCGTCGCGACGACCACCCCGAAGGGAACCAGCCATGACGCATGCGATCGTGCTCGTCGAAGCCGAGCGAGATGTGATGTCGACCCTCGGCGGCGCGCTGGCCGAGGTCGAGGGCGTGCGCGAGGCCTACTCGGTGACCGGCGAGTGGGACTTCGTCTGCATCGTGCAAGTCCAGCGTCACGAGGACCTTGCGAGCGTCGTCACCGGTCAGATCTCGACGATGCACGGCGTCGCGCGCACCCACACGATGGTCGCCTTCGAGGCGTTCTCGCGCCACGACCTGGAGACGATGTTCTCGATCGGGGAGTAGCTGAGAGGGCGCACACGTCTTTGGCGCCTATGCCTCGGCATGGGAGGCAATTTCGCCACGATGCCCTCAGAGCTCGTCCTCCTGCCAGCCGCGGCAGAACCAGACCGAGCGGTCCTTCCAGTCGTGCGCCATCAGCGCGACGCCGACCGCGCCGGCGAACGTCAGTACCGCGCCCGTCGCGCCGTGATGGCAGCGCTGGCCGTAGATCCACAGGCGACGGCGAACGCTGTCGTAATGAATCGGCTTGTGCAGTTGAGGAGTAGTCGTCGCCATGCCCGCATCACGTGCTCATCTCATCGGACGACGTGCGCTGGTCGGGCACCGTTGCGCCGCACGACCGATCCTTCGTCCAGACCCGGCCGCGCGCCGCCCGTCAGAATGGGCGCGTGTCCGTGGTCAAAGCGCAGTACGGCCCCACGCTGCCCCAGCTGCTCGGCACCCTGCCGCGGGGCCGGCGGATCGTCGCGATCGCGCTGCTGGCGCTGCTGATCGCCGCCGCGCTGACGCTCGCGGTGCGCTCACGCCCCGAGGAGACGGCGCTGATCGTGCGCGGCCCGGCGACCTTCAACCTCGTCTACGGGCCGCAGTTGCAGCGCGTCTCGCAGCCGCGCACGCTGCTGGCGCTGCGTCGCGAGCGCGCCGGCCTGTTCCTGGACTCCTACGTCGTCCGGCGCCTCGAGCTCGCCCCCTACCGCGGCGCGGTCGGCGGCACGCTGCCGGTCTTCGCCGACGACTACATGCGCGCGCTGCGCCGGCGCTACGGGCCCTCCGACCTCGCGCTCGAGGGACGCACGCGGATCAACAACGCGATCGGCTATCAGATCGCGCTGCGTGCCAAGCTCGGAGCCCGGACGCTGTTCGTCCGCCACGTGCTGCTGGTCCCCGAGGCGCCCGAGGGCGCACGCGACGGCGTCATCCTCGAGATCGAGTCCACTCCGGCCGCCGGCACGCCGAACGCGCTCGGCACGGGCAACTTCGGCCCCGTCAAGCAGCCGCTGCGCTCGTTTCGCTTCGGCACCGAGCGCAAGGGCGGCACGAAGTGATCGAGTATGAGGACTTCGAGAAGGTCGACATGCGCGTCGGGCGGGTCGTCGCCGTCGAGGACTTCCCCGAGGCGCGACGGCCGGCGTGGAAGCTGCGCATCGACTTCGGACCCGAGATCGGCGAGAAGCGATCGTCGGCCCAGATCGCGAACTACTCGCGCGAGCAGCTCGAGGGCCGCCTCGTCGTGGCCGTGGTGAACTTCCCGCCGCGTCAGATCGGGCCCGTGCGCTCGGAGGTGCTCGTGCTGGGAGCGGTTGCCGACGGCCACCCGGTGCTGCTGCTCGAGCCCGACGACGGCTCGCAGCCCGGCGACCGCATCGCCTGACGCAGCTCAGGGGCTGATGATCGGGCCTCCGCTGCCCGAGACGATTAGCGTCGTCTGAGACCCGTCGGCGGCCGGCGGCACAGGCGGCGTCGTCTCGATCACCAACACCGGCGGTGCCGGCGCGGAAGCCGGCGGCGCGCCGGTCTGAGAGGGGTCGGCGGGCGGATGGCCGAGCGACGTCGTGTCGCCGTCCTCCTGCACCGGTGCGAGCGCCGGGTCGGCGGGAGCCGCCGGTGTCACCGGGGCCGTCGCCGCGGCAGGGGCCGGCGGGTCGGCGGCGGCCGGGTCGGCGGGTGGCGGGGCCGGCGTCGCCGGCTCGTCGGCGGAGGCGCCGTTCTCGGGCTTGGTCTCGCCGGCGACGACCCCGGCGGGCTCGATCTGCACCGGCTCGGCCTGCGGCGCGCTGATCGGCTGCTGGGCGGAGGCCACGACCTCGGGCTCGGCGGCCAGCCGCGAGGGAGCTGGCAGCGGTGACGCGGCCGCGACCGCGCGCGTGGGCTGCTTGGTCTGCACGTGCTTGACCTCGACGGCGCCGGCCGTGACGATCGCCGCCGCGGCGAGGCCGGCGGCGGTCTTCGTCGCGATCGTGCTGATGCCGGCGCTCATCGCGCTCGCGCCGCCACCGGCGGCGACGGTCGCGGCCGCGGCGCCCGCGGCGCTGCCCGCGCCGGCCGAGGCCGTCATGCCGAAGTGCGCAAGCAGCGCCTTCTTGAAGAGCAGCAGCGGGGCGACGGGGAAGACGGCGGCAAGCGCCTTGTTCGTGCTGCGCAGCTGAGCCTTGAAGCCCTGGCAGCGCTCGCACGAGCGCACGTGGCGGCGCGCGGGGGCGGTCGAGCGGCGCAGTCCCTCCGCGACCTCGCCGAGCTCCTCGCGGACCTCCTCGCAGGTCAGCGTGCGCGCTTCGGCGGCCTCGGCGAGCGACACGCGCGCGCGAACGAGCAGCGACTTGACCGACGGGATCGTCGTCTCCATCGCCTCGGCGATCTGCTCGTAGGAGAGCGCGTCGATCTCGCGCAGCAGCAGCGCGGTCTTCTGCGTCTCGGGCAGCTCCTGCACGTCGGCGACGAGCAGGCGGAACTCCTCGCGCTTGTGCACCTTGTCGGCCGTCGTGACGCCGCCCTCGGAGAGGTGGATGTCCATCGAGTCGACGCCGATCGCCTGCACGCGGCGCAGGTGGTTGAGCGAGCGGTTGCGCGCGATCCGGTACAGCCACGGGCGCACGTTGATCGCGCGGTCGTCGGCGAGGATCGCGTTGAAGGATGCGGCGAAGACCTCCTGCAGGACGTCCTCGGCGTCCTCGCGCGAGCCCAGCATGTGGCGGCAGAAGGCCAGCAGCCGCGACTGATAGCGCGCCACGAGCGCCTCGAACGCGCTGTGGTTGCCGCGCCGTACGAGCGCGATCAGGCGCTCGTCGGACTGCAGCCGCAGCAGCGGCGTCGGACCCCGCGTGACGGAGACGGGATGCTTGAGGGCTGAAGCTTCCATGGCGAAGGCGGCGCACGACGCGCCGTGAACATACGAACCCCGTAACGGTGTCGAAGTTCCGAGGTTGCGCTGCGATCCAGGCTAGCGCGCCGGCATGTGGGGCATGCCCGGGGCGGGATTCGAACCCGCAAGCTCTCGCGAGCCAGCGGCTTTTAAGGCCGCCTGCCTATGCCGTTTGGGCCACCCGGGCGAGCCCGACGCGCCCATCCTACGGGCGCTCGGGCACGTTCGGCTCGCGCTGGTCAGCGCTTGAAGCTCTTGAGGTTCTTCTTGAAGACGGCGTACGCGGGGCGCGTCGATCCGTCCGGGTTCACGAGCCCGCCGTCGAACACCGACGACTGACAGTCATCCGACGGCGTCCAGTTGTAGGTGTAGAGGCGATCGAAGTAGCGGTCGTAGCGCTTGGCCAGCGTGAACATGTACTGCGTACGGTCCGCGGCACGGCTGTCGCTGCAGGGGAACGCGTTGCCCTGCGCCGTCAGCCCGCCCGTCTCGGTGTACCAGAACTTGGCCTTCGTGTTGACCTTCCGGACCGCCTGGATGATGCGCCGCGTGCCCGGGTAGTTGTTCGTGCCCTTCTTGAGCTTGCGGTTGACCTCGGAGTAGTTGTGGATGCCCACGACCCGCACGCGGGCGGCGTCCGAGCCGGCCGCCTTGAGGAAGCGCGCGATGTAGCTCTCGACGCCGCGCTGGTCGAGGACGTCGAGCGCGACGATCGTGCAGCCGGTGCAGAGCTTGCGCATCTGGCCGAAGAACTCGGCCGCGCGCTTGGGGCTCTTGGACGTCGGCTGCGTCTTGTGGTTGGCCTCGTTCCAGACCCCCCAGTCCCTGACGCCCGCCTTCTTGAAGCGCTTGATCAGCGCGCCGACGCTCCTGCGGTAGGCCGCGACGCTCGGCAGCTTCGGCGAGCTGCCCTTGATGTCCGCGGTCGAGATGTGCATCAGGAGCTTGACGCCGCTCTGCCTGGCGGCGAGGGCGAACGCGTCGGCCTTCGCGAGCTCGACCGGGTCGGAGATCGCGTTCCATTCGATGAAGTAGCGCGACAGCTTGAGGTTCAGCGCCTCGTAGTCGGGGTTCGCGAACATCGCGGCGCTCTGGTCTCCGATCCCGACGCGGATGTCGACCGCAGAGGCCGATGCGGGAACGGCGAGCAGGGCTAGGACGACGACGAGCGGCGACAGGCGACGGATCACGGCGGCGGTTCCTTTCGCAGGGGTCGGACCGCCCCGGGCGCATCGCACCCGAGGCGGCTTGAAGCCTATGCGCCTACCGCGTCCTGCGCGCTACGTCGCGCGGACTTCGAGCGCGCCGTCAGCTCACAGTCCACGCGCGGCGGCCCTCGCGATGGCGCTGACGCGTCAACAACCCGCCCGCGACCAGCCGCAAGATCGCGAACGATCAACAACGTGGACGTATCACCGACAAGATCCAGCGCACGCGCATCGGGCGCCCACTGGTGATACGGATGACGCCTGGGACTGGGTGCTGGGGCATGCGGGTTTCACTCCGGGACGTTGGCCGACGTGGTGCGGGACGCGGCCGCTTGCAACGACGGATGATCACGGCTTGGCGACGAACTGCGAACGTTCGGCAGTTCGCGGTCAGATTCTTGGACGTTTGTCGGTCAGAAATTCGTCGCATGTTGCCGCCAGTTCGGATCCGGGCCGGCGTTAGGAGGTCTCGTGGACGTCGTCTTCCTCGACACCCAGCGCACGCCCAGCCCCAGCCGCCGCCGCCAGGGCCTTCGATTGAGCTCTCGCCCCACCCTCTACTTCGACCTCGCCTCGCCCTACACGTACCTCGCCGCGGAGCGTGCCGAGCAACTGTTCTCCGGGCTGCGATGGCTGCCGGCGTACTCCGAGCGGCTGGGGTCCGGCGGGATGGTGGACGAGCACGAGCGCGACCACGTCGCGCAGCGCGCCGCCGCGCTGGGCCTGCCGATCGTCTGGCCCGTCGGCAGGCCGGTACGCGTCGTGGGAGCGATGCGTGTCGCAGCGCTGGCATCCGACAGCCGCAAGGGAGCCGAGTTCGTGCTGGCGGCGAGCCGGCTCATGTTCTGCGGCGGCTTCGACATCGACGCGCCGGAGATCCTCGCCGAGGCCGCAGCCGCAGCCGGCATCGAGCTCGGCGAGATGCTGCACGCCGCAGGCGACGCCGGGCGCGACGTCGTGATCGAGGAGGCCGGCAGCCGGCTGGAGGCCGCGGGCGCCGACCGCCTGCCGGTGCTGGCGCTGGGGCGCAGGCTGTTCTGCGGCGAGCAGCGCCTGCCCTACGCGGCCGCCGCGGCTCGCGCGGCAAGCTGACGAGCACCCAGTCCGCCGGGCGGGTAGATGATCGCCGTGGCGCTCCAGCGAACGATCGCCAGGGGCCGTGCCCGATGGTGACCGAGCGCGCCGGGGCGCCGCCCGGCCCAGCCGAGATCGTCGGCGGCCACCTCGTGGCCCGCCGGCTGAAGGCCCACGGGGTGACGAAGCTGTTCACGCTGTCGGGCGGACACCTGTTCTCGATCTACGACGGCTGCCGCGCGCAGGGCATCGACATCGTCGATGTCCGCCACGAGCAGTCCGCCGCGTTCGCCGCGGAGGGCTGGGCGAAGACGACCCGTCAGCCGGGCGTCGTCGCGCTGACGGCCGGGCCGGGCGTCACCAACGGCATGAGCGCGATCGCCGCCGCGCAGCAGAACCACTCGCCGATGCTCGTGCTGGCCGGGCGCGCGCCGACGACGCGCTGGGGCCAGGGCTCGCTGCAGGAGCTCGACCACGTGGCGTTCGTGGCTCCGCTGACGAAGTTCGCGGCGACGTCGGGCTCGACCGGCGAGATCCCCGGCCTGATCGACGGGGCGCTCGCGGCGGCCGTCGCGCCGCACGGCGGGCCGGCGTTCGTCGACCTGCCGCTCGACCACGCCTTCGGCGAGGGGCTCGAGGCGCCCGCGCCGATCGCCCTGCCCGACGCCGCCGGCGGCCCGGCGGCCGACGGCGAGGCCCTCGAGCGCGCGATCGCGTTGCTGCGCGAGGCCCGCCGGCCGGCGGTCATGGCCGGCACCGACCTGTACTGGGGACGCGGCGAGGATGCGCTGCGCGCGCTCACCGAGCGGCTGCGGATCCCGGTCTTCCTCAACGGCCTGGCTCGCGGCTGCCTGCCCGCCGACCACGAGCTCTTCTTCTCGCGCGCGCGGCGCGAGGCGCTGAGGGACGCCGACGTCGCGCTCGTCGTCGGGGCGCCGATGGACTTCCGCCTGGGCTTCGGCGCGATCTTCGGGGAGGGCACCTCGCTGATCGTCGTCGACCGCGCGCGGCCGTCGCGCGGGCATCCGCGGGCGGTCGCGGCCGAGCTGTATGGCGGGATCAGCGCGACGCTGGATGCGCTGGCGCGGGCCGTCCGCGGCTCGCGGCGCGCCGACCGTGCGGCGTGGGTGTCCGGACTGCGGCTGACCGAGCTCGCGGCGCGCGGCGCCGAATGCGCCGAGCGCGCCGACGACCGCGCGCCGCTGCATCCGATGCGCATCTACGCCGAGCTCGGAGAGCTGCTGGATCGCGACGCGATCGTGATCGGCGACGGCGGCGACTTCGTCTCCTACGCGGGGCGCGTGATCGATTCCTATGCGCCCGGCTGCTGGCTGGACTCCGGGCCCTTCGGCTGCCTCGGCTCCGGACCGGGCTACGCGCTTGCCGCCAAGCTCGCCCATCCCGGACGCCAGGTCGTGATGCTGCTCGGCGACGGCGCGTTCGGCTTCAGCGCGATGGAGTTCGACACGCTCGCGCGCCACGGCGTCAACGTCGTGGGGGTCGTCGGCAACAACGGCATCTGGGGACTGGAGAAGCACCCGATGGAGATGATCTACGGCTACTCGGTGGCGGCCGACCTGCGCCCGGAGACGCGCTACGACAGCCTCGTCGAGGTCCTCGGCGGCCACGGCGAGCTCGTACGCACGCCCGCGCAGCTGCGCCCGGCGCTCGTGCGCGCGTTCGAGTCCGGCCTGCCCGCGCTCGTCAACGTGCTGACCGACCCGTCGATCGCCTACCCGCGGCGCTCGAACCTCGCCTGAGGGCGGCGCTCAAAGCGGAAGCCGCCCCCAGGGGAAAGGGCGGCTTCCTGATATCGGCCCCGTCAGGACGGGCAGGGGTACGTACCTAGCTGGGCCTTATATGACGGTCCGGGCGGCGGGAGGCGCCGTCTAGCGGCATGGCCCGGACCTATGGACGGCTCTCGGTTCCCCTCATGGATCCTGGGTCCCCGCGCCGTCAAGATTCATATCGGATGCCCGAGGGGCAAGCTTGAATAGAAGATTCGCCGCGATTTCGCGGGCACCTACGAGGCGAGTCTCAGAGCGGCGCCACGCAGGAGGTCGTGCTCGGAGACGTTGACGCGCTGCACGCCGAAGGCGCGCATCGCCTCGATCAGCATCGCGATGCCGGCGACGATCGTGGGCGCGCGGTCGGGGTGCAGCCCGGCGACCTCGCGACGCTGCTCGTCGGTCATCTGGGCAAGGCGCGCGAGCAACATCTCGCAGGTACCGAGCTCGAGCCGGTGGCCGTGGACCCTGCTCGGGTCGTAGGGCTCGAGCGACAGCTCGATCGCCGCGCACTGCGTCGCCGTGCCGGCGACGGCGATCGCGGTCTGCACGCGCTCGCGCACGTGGCCGGGGACGGCGCCGGCGATGATCGTCTGCACCTCCGCGGCGAGATCCTGCAGGCCATCGGGCGGTGGCGGGTCGTCGTGCAGGTGGCGCTCGGTCTGGCGCACGACGCCGGCCTGCGTGGAGACGTGAAAGGCGACGACGCCGTCGCGGCCGACGACGAACTCCGTCGAGCCGCCGCCGATGTCGATGACGACGACCTCCGTGCCGTCGTGCGGGCGCTCGCTGGTCGCGCCCGCGAACGTCAGCGCGGCCTCTTCGTCGCCGTCGATCGTCCGTGCGTCGAGGCCGAAGTCCTCGCGCACGCGCGTCGTGAAGTCCGCCCCGTTGGAGGCGTCGCGGACGGCGCTCGTGAGCACCGCTGTCGTCCTCGTGACGCCGTGCTCGTCGATCGCGGCGCGGTAGCGCTCGAGGACGTCGTACACGCGCTGCATGGGGGCGTCGCCGAGGCGGCCGATGGCATCCACGCCCTCGCCCAGGCGCGTGACGATCGACTCGCGGTGCAGGTCGTCGAGCGCGCCGTCGGATGCGACATCGGCGATCAGCAGCCGCGTGGAGTTCGTTCCGATGTCGACGACGGCGACGCGCATGAGGGCTGCGAGGGTAGCCGTCCAGCAACCGTTGGCCGCGCATGAACGACGTTGCTAAGCTGTGACGTCCACGCCGCGGGGTGGAGCAGTCTGGTAGCTCGTCGGGCTCATAACCCGAAGGTCGCGGGTTCGAATCCCGCCCCCGCTACTACGGAAACCCCCTCTCGCCAGGGGGTTTTCGTGCTTGAGCGGCGTCGCTTTCCAGGGTCTCAGCCGCCCGTCGGGCAAGAGCTGCGCGAGCGCCGCCGGATCGGGTGCCGCCCGCGGGCCCGAGTCCGGGTACTCGGGGTACATCGGCTTGCGCCCTCGCCTCCGGCCGAGCGCGGTCAGCGGCGCGATGGTGAGCTGCTGCACGAGAGCCGGGGGCTTGGCGAACCGGATGACGTCGCCGTACTCGTGGGCCATCACCGCGAGTTGGAGCGGGTCGGGAAGGCCCTTCGCGTTGACCTTGCCGTCGCGCGCGAGGCCGAACATCGACCCGACCTCTCGCGAAGCGCACGCCGGGGACGACCTCGGCGAGCACCTGCGCCTCGATGCCGCCGACCTGCCACCAGTCGTGGACGACGCCGCAGGCACCGACGCTCCCTCGGCGGCCGCGAGGGTGCGCGTGCGATCGCCGATCAGGAAGCCCAGATCGCCGCCGAGCACGAGGAAGCGCTCGTCGACCGTCGGACATCGGCACGTCCACGAGCCGGCGCTGGGCCTGCTCGGAGGTCCTTGGCGAACAGCTCGCGCAGCAACGGCGTGTCGCAGATGCGGGCTGCCGTGCTGCAGCACAGGAACACCGAGCGCAGGTGACGCCCCGCACGCGTGCCCAGACGTTGACGCGCGATCGCGCGCCCGCCCGGACAGGCGGCCTTGCCTGTCCTCCCGCCCGCCGGGCCAACCCCTCGTGGCGCTTCTTGATCATCCGGTCCATACCGCGGACCCGCTGCGCGACGCACCATCCTCTGATCGGGTGCGCGCTCGCCGCTGGTCGGCGTCGCGTGCTTCACCCCGCGAGTCGAGAGGAGTCGGTCCATGGCAGCGTCACAGTCCAGCGACGCCCTGATCGAGTACTCGCGCAAGAGCGCGATCATCAACACGACCTGGATGCTCTGAGGTGGACCTGGGACTGCGATCCGAGCTCGCCGTGCTCGGCATCCGCGCCGCGCCGCCGCTTCGCCGGCGATCGGGCGCCGGTCCGACCGACGACGGGCACTGGGTGCTCGACGGCTCGCCGATGACCGTGCCGATGGCGCCCGCGTCGCCGTGGGCGCTGACGCGCAGCGGCGAGCTCACCCGCGCCGGCGTCATCGTCGACGCCGACCTGGCGGCCGTGCGCCGCCCGCGCTTCTACGGCATGACGACCGCCGAGGGCGTCCCGTACGAGAAGATCGCGCGCCTGCACGGGCGCAACGTCCTCGCTACCACCGTCGTGCAGACGTGCGTGCGCTACGGGGAGAACACGCGCTGTCGCTTCTGCACGATCGAGGAGCCGCTGCGCTCGCAGGCCACGACGCGGGTCAAGACCCCCGACGAGATCGCCGAGGTCACGCTCGCCGCGGTGCGTCTGGCCGGCGTGCGCCAGCTCGTCATGACGACCGGCACCTCCAACGGGCGCGACCGCGGCGCGCGCCACCTCATGCGCTGCGTGGCGGCCGTCCATGAGGTGCTGCCCGGCCTGCCGATCCAGATCCAGGTCGAGCCGCCGGCGGACCTGTCGTGGATCAGGCGCCTGCGCGCGGCCGGCGCGACCGCGATCGGCATCCACGTCGAGAGCCTCGACCAGGAGGTCCGCGAGCGCTGGACGCCCGGCAAGGCGACGGTGTCGCTGGAGCACTACGAGGAGGCGTGGGCCGAGGCCGTGTGCGTCTTCGGGCCAAACCGCGTCTCCACGTACCTGTTGATCGGCCTCGGCGAGAACCCCGACGAGCTCGTCAAGGGCGCCGAGCGGCTGATCAACATGGGGGTCTATCCGTTCGTCGTCCCCTACCGGCCGCTGATGGGCGGCCTGGCGCACGCCGACGGGCACCCGGCGCCCGGCCACGAGGTCGTCGCCGACATCACCGACCGTGTCGCCCGCGCGCTGCGCAGGGCCGGCATGCGCGGCGCCGAGCAGCGCGCCGGCTGCGCGGCCTGCGGGGCCTGCTCCTCGCTGAGCGCGATCGGCGGCTGAGGGGCGGCGGGCGCGGACGACCCGGCGTAGCTACAGCGGCGTCGCCAGCTCGACGAGCGTGCCGAACGGGTCGCGCACGTAGGCGACGCGCTGGCCATGCGGCTTGTCGAGCGGCGCCGCGAGGGACGCGCAGCCCGCATCCAGGGCGCGGGCGTAGGCGGCGTCGACGTCCTCGGCGACGAGCGCGATCTCCATGTTCGGCGGCCGGTCGTCGAGCGCCGCAGGGCGCACGCCGCCATCGAAGTTGCCCTCGCCCAGCGCGTAGGACGCGAACGCGAGCTTCGTCTGGCCGCTGTCGAGCTGGGCGTAGCTGCCGCCCGGTGCCGTGAACTCACCGCGCATGCCGAACGCCCGCTCGTAGAACGCCAGCGCCTCGGCCGGATCCTCGACGTAGACGATCACCCAGCCGAGCGTCATCTCGACGTCAGCCATGCTCGCGCGCCTTGCGCTCGCGGCTGAACTCCCACCACGGCCGCGGCGGGCCGCCGTCGGCGAAGTCGACCGCCGCGACGAACGTGTCCAGCAGGCAGGGGTCGTGACGCTGCCCGTCGAGGATGCACAGGCGCTCGAAGAGCTCGTGCGGGTCGCGCCCGCGCAGATCCTCGGCGCGGTGGATGTCCAGGCGCTCGAGCTTGCTCGCGACCGCCGGGCCGATGTTCGGGACCTTCGTCAGCTCGCTGTTCATGCGCGCATCATCGCCGCTGGGCTGCGGTGAGTCTTGTAGGAAACGGCCCTGTCGGGCGTCAGGCCGCCAGCAGCGCCGACGGCGCGACCCCGGCGAGATCGCGGCAGTCGTGGGTGAAGTGGGCCTGATCGGCGTACCCCGCCTCGGCGGCGACGCGCCCGAGTCCGGTCCCGGCCCGCGCGCCGTCCAGCGCGCGCGCCAGGCGCAGCACGCGCGCCAGGCGCTTGGGTCCGTAGCCGACGGCGCGCTCGAAACGCCGGCGCAGCTGGCGCTCGCTGACGCCGAGCTCGCATGCCAGCGCCGCGACATCGAGGCGCGGACCGTCGAGCCGAGCGACCGCTGCGCGCACGAGCGCGTCGGGCGCCGGCGCGTGCGGCGCGCGTGCGGCGAGCGCCGACAGCAGCACGTGGCCGCGGTCGTCGTGCTCGTCGAGCGCCTCGGCGAGACGCAGGCCGTCATCGCCCCAGACGGCGTCGATCGCCATGCGCGCGTCGCGCACGGCTGCGGAGTCGATGCCCAGCAGCGATGGCGCCGCGCCCGGGTGCAGGCGCACCCCGGCGACGCGGGTGCGATCGGCGAGCGGCACGAGGAAGGCGCGCGTGTTGGGGCCCACGAGCTGCGTGCCGGCGCCCTCGGTCCAGACGATGTCGATGCAGCCGTCGGGGACGACGCGGACCGGCGGCCCGCCGTTGCCGCGGCGCTGCCACGTGCATTGCACCCACGGCGCCAGCGCGGGCGGTGGCGCCTGCTCGCGGTAGGTCACATGCACAGGGTAGGCGAGAAGTCACCGTGATCGCCGCGCCGCGGGTCGACGACGCGACGATCACAGGTGCTCCGTGGTCCGGGCTACTTGCCCTGGCCGCCCGCAGGCGCATCGGGCGGCGCCGGACGCATCAGACCGCGCACCGGGCGCTTGGGCGGACGTGCGCGACCGCGCGGGGCGCTCATCCGCGTGCGCTTGGGCCGTGCGTGAAGCGCCTTCATCGGTCGCCTCCGCGCAGCGGCCGGCGAGCCCCGACGCATTCGATTGGATGGGGCGTGCGTCGTTTCATGGCGCCATGATCGCTTCACCCGACGCCGCGATCCTCCGACCGCGGGCGAAAAAGTGCGAACCGCGGTAGGACCTGATGTCGGGGCCGGGGGGCGTCGATCGGTCGAGACGGCGCGCGCTACAACTTTTTCGCGCGCTGCCGATACATCGAGCATGAGTCTGCTTGCCATCGCCGCCGCCGGCCTCTCCGGTCTGCTGCCCCCGCTGCTCGGCGGACAGCAGCCGCCCGCGCCTGAGCCGCTGCGCGCGCCGGCGCCGGCCATGACCTCCTCGCCGGCGAAGGTCAGCGGCACGATGCTCATGCTGCACGGCGGCGGCTGGACGGGCCCGGGGCCCAGGTCGCAGGCGAAGCTCATGACGACGCCGGGCGATGCGCTGACCGCGCGCGGCTGGCGGGTCGTCTCCGTCGACTACCGCGCCGGCGCCGACAGCCTGGCCGACGTGCTGACCGCGGCCGGCGCCGAAGCCGCCCAGGCCACGGGCGGCCTGCTGTGCATCTACGGCGAGTCGGCCGGCGCGCAGCTCGCGCTCGTCGCGGCGGCGCGCCTGCCGGCCGTCGACTGCGTCGTGGCGGTCGGGCCGCCGGCGGACTTCGAGACCTACATCGCCGAGGTGCGCGCGAGCAACGATCAGCAGCGCAAGTACGTCGCCGACCAGATCGAGGCCGTCTGGGGTGCGACGCCCGAGCTGCGCGCGCCGTATGACCCGATCAGGCTCATCCCCTCGATCGGCGCCGACGTGCTGCTGCTGCGCGAAGCCGACGACCCGCTGATCCCCGTCGAGCAGGTCGAGAACTTCGTCGCGGCGCGCCCGACGTCGCAGCGCGTGGAGCTCGAGGGCGTTCCCGGCGGGCCGGCCGATCCGACCCAGGTCTACCTGCACGGCACGCTGTCGGACAACGGCCGCAGCCAGCACCGCGCCGCGATCGCCGCGTTCGTCGATCGCGCGGCGGCGTCCTACGCCGCCGAGCGCGATGCCGCTCGTACGCGCTGCAAGGGCGTGACGCGGACCGTCGGTCAGGCCGGAGCCGCGAAGCTGCGGGTGGCGCTGCGCTGCCTCGCGCGCAGCGACCGCGCCGCGCGCAAAGCCGGCGCCCGGCGCGCGAAGACGACCAGCAGGCGGGTGCGCGGCGAGGTCAATGCCGCGCGGGCGTGGGCCGCACTGCGCCCCAGCAAGGACGGCCGGCGGGGGCTCGCCGCGCTCGCCGCGGGGCGCGCCAAGGCGACCGTGCGAAGCGGCGACCCGTCCCGCGTGACGCTGCAGGTCAAGCGCTGAGGAGGCTGGAGAGCGATGTTCGCCCACGTGTCCCGCTGCACCCATGCCGCCCGCCTTGCGGCGACCTGTCTTGCGGCCTTCGTCAGCCTGCTGTGCGTGTGTGCGCCGCAGGCGGACGCCGCGTCCCTCTGGGACCTGTTCAAGCCCCCGCCGCGGCCGGTGGCCGCGCCGATCCCTCCCGTCCGTGCGCCGGTCGCCGCCGATCCAGCGACCGGACCGGCCGTCGGCACGATGATCATGGCCTACGGCAGCGCCTGGGCCGGCCACCACGCCCCGCGTCAGGACGAGCTCATGAGCAGGCCCGGAGAGCTGCTTCGCCAGCGCGGCTGGCGCGTGGTCTCGATCGACTACGAGGAAGGCGCCGCAGGGCTGCAGAACGTCCTCGACACCGTGGGCAACGAGCTCGCCCGCAAGACGAGCGCCGGGCCGCTGTGCGTCTACGGCGAGTCCTCCGGCGCACAGCTGGCCTTGGTGGCCGCTTCTCGGCTGCCGTCGATCGACTGCGTCATCGGCGTCGCCACGCCGACGGATCTCGCGCTCTACGAGGTGGAGGGACGCAGCACGCTCGACAAGACGGTCAGCCAGCTCGCCGACCGCATCGGCAAGCTCTTCGGAACGACGACAGAGGCGCTGGCGCCGTGGAACCCGGTCGCGCTCGCGCCGGCGATCCACGCCGACGTGACCCTGATCCACGAGACCGACGATCCGCTGATCGCGGCGAGCTATGCCACGCGCTTTCAGTCGGTGCGGCCAACCACGCAGGTCGTCATGCTCGAACCCGGCGCGGACGCGTCGCTGCGCTTCGCGCACGGCACGGCGTCCGAGGCCGGGCGGGCGCGCTACGCCGCTGCCGTCGGCTCGTTCGCCGATCGCGAGCTCGAATCGAACGCCGCCGAGCGCAGCGCCGCCCGGACAGGCTGCCCCCAGGTCAAGCTGACGCTCGCCGAAACCGGCCGGCGGGGCCTGCTGAGCGCCTTGCGCTGCCTTGCGCTCAAGGACGAGCGATCGCTGCCCGGCCGCGTCGGCAGCTGGCGGCGGTCGGTCGTGCGGATGCGCGGCGACGTCAACCCCGCCCGGCTGTGGGCCGCGCTGCGGCGCACGGCGAGCGGGCGCGGCGCACTGCTTGCGACCGCGCGGCGGCGCGCGCGGATCGGCGTGCTCAGCGGCGACCCGTCGCGCGTGACGCTGCGCGTCGAGCGCTGAGCGCCGCGACCGCGTTCAGCGCCTGACGCGGAAGTGCACGACCTGCGCCGCGCCGCCGGCCGGGCTCACCTGCAGCCTGTACAGGCCCGCCCGACGGGCATAGGCCTTCGCGGCGATCTCCAGCGCGTTCTCGCCGAACGCGCCCTCCGACGTCAAGCGGCGGACGACGACGTAGCGGCGGCGGGGCGCCGCGCGGCGCAGGACGACCGAGACCGTTGCCGCGCGGTTCAGGCGATAGCCGAAGCGCGCCGTGCGCCCGCGCGTGATCGTGCGGTGGGCGCGCGCGAGCCCGCTCAGCACGGGCGCCGGCTGCGGCGCGCTGAGCACGCGCGCGACCGAGCGCGCCATGCTCCGCATGCCCAGCGCGTTGGGATGCAGCGGATAGGCGATGGCCGTCGGGACGAGGCCCTCGAACCACTTCCCGTCGCCCGGCAGGGAGCAGACGTCGTGGCCGACGCTGTCGAGGTACGTGTCGACGAACTCGGCGCCGTTGGCCGCCGCCTGCTCGGCGAGCATCGCGTTCAGGCGCACGATCATGCTGTCGAAGTAGCGCACGTCGTCGGGGCTCAGCGGCACGAGCGGATAGCAGCCGTTGCCGGTGCGCGGCAGCACGTCGGGGTAGCCGACGAGCGCGATCCGGGCATGCGGCGAGCGCTCGTGGATCCCGGCCAGGACCGCGGCGATCTTCGGCGCCGTCCGCGCGAACGGCGTCGTGAAGCTGTCGTCCCCTTCGGGTGCGTAGTGGTTGCGGCATGCCGTACCGGTCGGCGCGGTCAGGCCGAGGCTGACGCACTTGAGCGCAGCGCCGACGAGCCCGACGTCGTTGCCGCCGATGCCGACCGTCACCAGCCGCGTGTCGGCTCGCAGCGCGTCGAACTGCGGCGGATTGAACCCGAGGATCACCGACTGCGCGGTGGTCATGTCCTTCGTCTCGGCGGCCGAGCAGCTGACGTCGGTGAACGAGCCGACGCCGAACGCCGCGGCGACGAGCGTGGGGTAGTTGTGATCGGAGCGCGAGCAGCCGGCCGGGCGGCCGGTCTGGTTGAGCACCAGCGGCGCCGCGGTGTAGGAGTCGCCGAGCGCGACATAGGGACCGGGATCGGCGGCACCGGCGCTCGCGGGAAGCGCCAGGGCGGCAATCGCCGCCGCGACGAACATCCGTGCTCGCTTGGCCGTCACCCCGTCGAGTATCGCCGACGCGCAGGATCGAGGGCCCGGGTGCGCCGTCGCGCGCTCCGAGCCGGGCTTCTAGATGATGCCGACGAGCACGGCACAGTCCCAGTTGTGCGCGCCGCGCCCGCCGTCCCACAACCGCGCGGCGAGACGGTCCTGCTCGGCCTTGGATGCCTGATAGGCGTGTCGCGTCGAGCCGCCGAGACCGCGCCAGGTCGAGACGATGAACTGGTAGTAGCCCGACGCTCCAGCGGAGTTCGGCGGCACGTTCTGCCCGCCGGACTCGCACTGCACGATCACCCACGGGATCGCCCACGGCCCGCCGGGCCCGGCCTGCCCGATGGCGCGGTTTCGCTGTGCGAGCAGCCGCGTCAGCGCGCGCTCGGCGCCACGCCGGCCGCGGCGGGTGCCGCGCAGGGCGGCGGTGCGCGCGGCGCGCGCCCGGGCCAGCGAGGCGCGGCGCTCGCGCAGCCCGGCGGCGATCGCCGTCAGCGCATCGTGACGACGGCGGACGGCAACGGCGGCGACGCGCCGCTGCTCGCTGAGCCGCGTCAGCACGCGCCGCTGGCCGAGCGCGTGGTGACGACCGTCGCGCACGGCGCGCAGGATCTCCTGATCGGAGCGCTGGATGCGGCGCAGGAAGTCGACGGTCTCGAGCAGGTTCGCGAAGCCATCGGCTTCGAGCACGACCGTCAGCGCGTCCGGGCGCCCGCCCGCGTAGCGTTCGCGCAGCAGCTCCGCCAACTGCTCACGCGACTGCGTCAGACGTGCTCGCAGGCGCAGCGCCCGCGCCCGCGCACGGTCGCGCCGCGCCACGGTGCTGTCGAGGATCGCCTGCGCCCGGGCGAGGTCGGCCTGCACCGCGGGCGCCGCTCGTAGATCGCGACCTCGCTCGCGGTCGCGCGCTCCAGGCGGCCCAGCCGTGCGACCGATCCCGACAGCGCGCGCTCGCGGTCGCGCTTGCTCTGGATCGAGTCGCGCAGGCGGTCGGCACGGTCGGCGCCGCCCGCCGGACCGGCCTGAAGCGCCCACGCCGCGACGAGCGCGGCGAGCAGCGCGAAGAGCAGCGGGGAGACGTGTGTCGTTCGGCGAGGGCGAGACATGCAGGGCCGCGGCGGTGCGTCACCGCGGCGGTCTGCTCAACGTAGCGTGGGCGGGCGCTCGCTCCGAGGCCTGCAGGCGGTCGTGCGCGGCGGACGTCTGACCGCCGCGCACGCGCGGTCAGCGCGGTCCGGGCTCCTGCGAGGAGGGCTCGGCGGCGGCTACGCGCCCGGCGCTCCAGCGCAGGGCGTCGTGCAGCCCGGCCGTGATGCCGCGCAGCTCGCAGATCGTCCTGGCCAGCCGCGTGAGCATCCAGACCGCGACGCCACCGATGGACGCCATGGCGAGGATGCTCACGATTGCCAGTGCGGCCTGCATCGCGCTAGCGCGCCTGCGCCTTGCGCACGACGAGCGCCGCCTTGGCGGCGATCCCCGGCAGGACGGCCGTGATGACCTGCAGCGGGCCGTTGACGTCGGCGACCCACTTCGACAGCCCGCGCAGGTGCTGGGACTCGACGGTCGCAAGCGCGCCGGCGAGCGTTGCGAGCCCGTCGGAGATCCTCGTCAGGCGCTTTCGCACCTGGTTGAGCCCGATCGCCAGGATGACGACCAGCAGCGCCGCCTCGAGGAAGCTCAGCGCGATCATGAGCTCTCTGCTCATAGCGATTCACCCGCTCCCGTGTAGCCGTCGGTGAGCGCGTTCATGTAGCCGTCCTGGATGATCGCCTCCTCGATGATGAGGTTCAGCACGGCCGGCGTCTGCGACAGCTTGGGGATGTTGACCGTGTGCGACGCGACGATCCCCGCCGTGTCCAGCAGCCGCTCGACGCTCGTCTCGATGTCGACGACGAGGCTCAGCAGCAGCATCAGCAGGATGATCACGACGATCAGCACGACGCCGCCCATGCCGAGCGCCATCTGCCAGAGGGCGTGTGTGTCGTATGCGGCGATCATTTGCCCACCGCGATCTTTCGTAGGGAGCGGGCCATGTGCAGGATCCGCACGGCCGAGTCGTTGACCTTGTCGACGCCGTCGGAGAGGCTCGTCGTCTGAGCACGGACCGCGTCGACGCCGGCGTCGGCGCCGTGCGCCTGGTCGGCGATCCGCGCCGCCAGCGTGAGGATGATCGCGACGATGATCACGACCACGACGATCGCGACGAACGAGAACGCGAGTCCGATGTACCAGTCGGTGTAGGTCGCTGCGAGCATGGCGTCAGTAGCCCTTCCAGCTGACGACCTGCGGCCGCGCGCCCTTCGACGAAGCCCATGATGATCCTGATCAGCGAGCGCTCGATGTCGAGCTCCTCGAGTGTCAGCAGCAGGTGATGGGCGACGGTGTCGAAGGCCTCGTCGGTGATGTTCAGCGCCGCGTGAGCGGTGGTCAGCGGCTGGCCCTCGTAGAGGGCGCCGCCGGCTCCCAGGACGTAGGTCAGGAACATCCGCTGATGGCGCTTGAGGGCATCGCCGTCGATGCCCTCGAAGTACTCGTCGAGGCTGGGATCCTTCCACAGCCGTTCGTAGAAGTTGTCGACGAGCACCGTCATCCCGGCGTCTCCGCCGACCTGCTGGTACATCGCGTCGTGCACCTGTGTGGACATGATGAATCTCCCCTACGTCGAAGTCCGATTGGACGTAGGGCGAGCGTATGTTTGGCCTGTTTCAGCGGTTTTCGCGACGCATGAACGGCGCGTTAAATGGCGCGCGGGGAGGTGGCCCGGCGGGCCGGGGGGTTGGCCCGGCGGGCCGGCGGCGCGTCAGGCGCGGCGGCGCACGCGCTCGCAGTCGACCGCGACGCGGTCGAGCGCGTCGACGACGGCGACGTCGCGGCCGGGGCCGCAGCGCACGTCGTCGGCGATCCTGCGGTTGAACCGGTCGCGCGCCTCGATCAGGTCGTTGCCCGACCCGCCGCGGAAGGTGTCGCGGCCGCTGAAGTCGCTGAGGTGATCGCGCCCGGCGCCGCCGTCGAGGCGGTCCCCGCCGGAGCTGCCGGTGATGCGGTCGGTGCCCGCCTCGCCGCGCAGGTCGTCGTTGCCGCCGTCGCCGCCGATGCGGTCGTTGCCGGCGCCGCCGTAGACGTAGTCGCGGCCCGACCCGCCGAACAGCCGGTCGTTGCCGTCCTGCCCCGCGACGCAGTCCGATGCCGCGCCGCCGCGCAGCACGTCGTTGCCGCGCAGGCCGAACATGATGTCGGTGCCGCGCGTGCCGCTGCGCGTGTCGTTGGCGTTGGTCCCGACGATCTGGTTGCCGTCCAGGGGACAGCGGCCCTGCGAGGTGGGCGCCGCTTCGAGCCGGACGGTGAAGGTGCGCGTCGCGGGCGTCGGGTCGGTGTTGCCGGCCGGGTCTGTCGCGGCGACCGAGAAGCTGTGCGGGCCGTCGGGCGCGCCCGTGATGAAGGCCTGCTCGCACGAGGACAGCCTCACGCCGTCGGCGATGCACGTGAACGTCGAGCCGCCCTCCGAGGAGGCCCAGCCGAAGAACGGCGCGTCGCTGTTGATGACCGAGCCCTCCGCCGGGCCCTCCGTGATCGTCGTCTCCGGCGGGGTCGTGTCGACCTGCGCCGCCGCGCCCTGCGCGCCCGCCAGCGCTGCCAGCGCCACGATCGCCGTCGTCATCCCGCTTCGCACCTGAAATCGAGCCATGGCGGCGACGCTAGCAGCGCGGCGGCCGCGACGCGAAGGGTCGCGGGCTCGCGCGGCGAAGAGGAGCCTCGAGAAGGGCAGCCGAGAAGGAGCGTCGATGGCCGATCAGCAGACCCCCGATTCGACGGCGCTGTCGACGCCGCCGCGCCGCTCGACGACGACGGGCGTCGCCGCCGCGATCGATCTCGGCTGGCGCGTGGCCGCCCTCTACGCGCTGCGTCCCACGTCGTTGCAGCCGCCGTCGCCGGTCGACGAGGACATGCTGCTCAACCGCCGCAGCCTGTCGCCGGCCGACCGGCTGGAGCTCGAGGTGCTCGCGATCGAGGGCGTCGCCGCGAGCGTCGGCGTCGCGATGGCGCAGGCCGACCGCGACCGGCTGCTCGAGCTGGCGAAGGCGGCCGGAGACTCGCTCGAGGGCGAGGCGGCGTTTCGCAGCGCGCTCGCGCGCCAGCACCTGAGCTTCGAGAAGCGGCTGTGGGCGGTCGACGAGCCGGGCGGCAAGGGCTACGAGCTGGGCAACTTCATGTCGGACACGTGGAACCGCCTCGGGCGCCGCGAGCCCGAGGCGCGTGCCGAGGAGCTGCGCGCGGTCTTTCATCCGGTTCGCATCGGGCGCATCAAGCTCCTGCTCGACGACCTGCAGGCGCGCATCGACCCTGTCGCGGTGCACGCGGTCACCCAGCACCTGGACCGGTGGTGCGAGGGCGTGCACGACGACGCGCGCGTCGCCGCCGCGAAGCTCTCGCCCGAGCAGTTCGCCCAGCGCCTTCCCGCCGTCGAGCGCCAGACCGTGATCTGGCGCCAGATCCTGACCGGCGACAAGGAGCCCGAGGCCTGGATCAGCCACGCCAAGCGCGCCGAGGTGCGCGACGAGGTCGCCAAGCAGCTGCGCCGGCGCTACCTGCGCCACTGGTGGCTGCTGCCGCTGCTGGCGCTCGTGGGATTCGGCGCGGCGCTCCTGTACGCGGAGTACGACATGCTCGCGACCGGGCTGATCGGCAGCGCGCTGGCGTTACTGGGCACGATCGGCATCTCGCGCGCGACGATGATCGGCGCGCTGAAGAAGGGCGCCCAGCAGTGGGGCGAGCTGATGTGGAACCGCGGGCTGGCAGCGGTCATCTGCCGCGAGACGTCGGTGCTCGAGCAGCTCTACCCGGCCGTCAAGCGCGGCCGCTACAGCGCACGAACTCGACGTCGACGGTCTCGCCGGCCTCGAGCGAGTCGCGGTCCTCGGGCACGAAGGCGTAGGCGTCGATGCCCAGCATCGAGGTCAGCACGTGGGAGTCCTGGTGTGACTGCGACGGCGAGACGTACCAGCCGTCGGGGCGCAGCTCGGCGTGGCAGCGCACGGCGGTCGTACGCCCGATGCGCCCGGGCAGCTCGACGGCCGCCGTCGCCGTCGTGCGCCGCTGCGCTCGGGCGCGGCCGAGCAGCGCGTCGATCGCCGCCACGACGAACAACCGGAAGGAGACCGTCGCCGACACCGGGTTGCCGGGCAGCGCGAAGACGAGCGTGCCGTCCTCGGCGAGAAAGAAGCAGATCTGGCCTCCCGGGCGCAGGCTCACGCGGCCGAAGATCTCGCGTGCGCCGAGCGCGGCCAGCGCCGGGCGCACGTGGTCGTGCGGGCCGACCGAGACGCCCCCGACGGTCGCGAGGATGTCGGCCCCCTGCAGCGACTCGCCGATCGTGTCGATCGTCGCCCGGCGGTCGTCGCCGACCTTCACGCGCGAGACGACCTCGGCGCCCGCGAGCCGCGCGGCGGCGCTCAGCGCGTAGCCGTTGGTGTCGCGGATCTGGCCGGGCTTCAGCGGGCCGCCCGGATCGATCAGCTCGTCGCCGGTCGACACGAGCGCGATCCGCGGCTTGCGCACGACCGCCGGCCGGGCGATGTTGACGGCGGCGAGGACGCCGATCTCGGGGCCCGTCAGCAGCGTGCCGGCCTTCAGCACGGTCGAGCCGACGGGGATGTCGCCGCCCGCGAAGCGCACGTCGGTGCCGGCGGCGACGGCCTCCTCGATCGTGACGGTGGCGTTCTCGGCGCTCGTCAGCTCCTGGCGCACGACGGCGTCGGCGCCGCCGGGAATCGGCGCGCCGGTCGAGATGCGAATCGCCTGGCCGGACTGCACCTGCGCCCCCGCGCCGGTGCCGGCGCGCGCCTCGTCGACGACCTCCAGGCGCGCTGGGGCCGGCGCCGTGTCGGCGGCGCGCAGCGCGAAGCCGTCCATCGTCGAGCAGTCGAAGGGCGGCACGGGGTTCGGCGCGACCGCGTCCCGTGCGAGCACGCGCCCGAGCGCATCGTCGAGGTCGACCTGCTCGGCGTCGAGCGTCGCGGTGTGCTCGAGCACCTGACGACGGGCTTCCTCGATCGAGATCCGCTTCATCGCGGCGCCACGCTAGCAGCGCCTTGGCGCACAGCGCCGTGCGCGGCGGGGCCGCGCGGGGACGTGGCGCGAGGGCGCTGCTACGCGGAGATCGGACGCGAGCCGCGCGCCCGCGAGGCGGGCCCGGCCGTCGCGGCCGGCCGCTGGCGCGGCGTGGCCTGCGAGAGGCTGCGCTTGGCATACGTCACGATCGCGCCGGAGAAGCCCCACAGGGCCACGAGCAACGCGAAGATGATGGAGATGGTGAGCATGGGTGGGGCCCTGTAGGCCGTATCGGCAGTTTGGCCGGCGGGCGAGAGTCCTTGTGTGAGGTTGCCCGCTCTCCAGGATCTTGAACGTGTGCGAACATATGTTCGCATGTCGATCAAGGGGCGGCCGTACACGTGGTTTCGGATGGCGCTGAGCCGTGGCGACCTCGTCGGCGTGCGCGCGGCGGCGGCCGAGCTCGGCCATCGCGTCAACCTCGTCGACGCGCTCGCGGTCGTGCTGCTGATGGCCGCTCGCGACGACGACGCATTCGACCGCGCGGCGACGAGGTGGCTCGCGCGCCTTGCGCTGGAGCGGCCCGCCGTCGGCCTGGATGACCTGCGCCTCGGCCTCTGCGCGCTGGAGGCGCTGCCCTACAACCGCGACGCCGCCCGGTTGACGCTGGCCGAGCTGTGCGCCCGCCACCGCCTCGACGACGTCATCGGGCTGCTGACGTAGACGATGGCGCGGGCGGGTATCTTCGCGGCATGCGCACGATCCTGACGGCGATCCTGCTCGCGACGGCGACCGCGCTCGGCGCCTGCGGCGGCGACTCCGAGGAGGCCGCCGACAAGGGCCCGACGCGGCCGGAGTACATCGCCGAGGTCAACGCGCTGTGTCAGAAGACCACGCGCGAGTCCGCGCCGACGAATCGCAAGCTCCAAGCGCTGGTCGACGCGAGCGGCAGCTACACGAGCAGGCTGAAGCGCAGCCCGCCGCTGCTGCGCACGACGCTCGAGCTGCAGACGCAGAAGCTCACCCAGTTCAAGGCGATCGACCCGCCGAAGAAGGACGTGGCGCAGATCAGGGAGCTGATGACGGCGGCCGATGCGACGCTGCAGCAGTTGCGCGACGCGATCGGGATCGCCGAGCGCGGCGACCTCAAGGCGTTCATCGACATCGCCTTCGACGAGAACGGCTCGCGCGCCAAGGCCGAGCGCCTCGGCACGACCTACGGCTTCCGCAAGGACTGCTTCACGGTGCCGGTCGACCTCCAGTAGCGCCCGTCCCTTATCGTCGCGGGCATGGCCTACTCCGTTCCAGACCTCAACTACGCCTACGACGCGCTCGAGCCGCACATCTCCGAAGCGACGATGCGCGTGCACCACGACAAGCACCACCAGGCGTACGTCGACAAGGCCAACGCCGCGCTCGCGGGCACCGAGTGGGAGGACGTCAAGCCGATCGAGCTGCTGACGCGCCTCGACGAGCTGCCCGAGGCGATCCGCGACACCGTGCGCAACAACGCCGGCGGCTACTACAACCACAACATCTTCTTTCGCAGCATGAAGCCCGAGGGCGGCGGCGAGCCCGACGGCAAGCTCATGAACGCGCTTCGCGACACGTTTCGCACGTTCGCGATCTTCAAGGAGACGATGGAGGCGGCGGCGATGAGCACGTTCGGCTCCGGCTGGGCGTGGCTCGTGCACGACGGCTCGCGCGTGCTGATCGTGACGACGACCAACCAGGACAACCCGATCTCCGACGGCCTGACGCCCCTGCTGGGCGTCGACGTGTGGGAGCACGCCTACTACCTCGACTACGAGAACCGCCGCGCGGAGTACGTGCAGGCGTGGCTTCAGGTCATCGACTGGGAGGTCGTCGCCAAGCGCTTCGCGGCCGCGCCCAGGCCCGACGTCAGCCACATCCTCGAGCGCACGGTCAGCATCAGCGGCACGATGATCGCCTTCGGCGACATCACGCTCGACAACGCCCGCACGCAGGCCTCCGAGCTCGGCGCGCTCGCCGGCTGGGGCCCGATGGCGAAGGTCGGCTCGATCGCCCGCGCCTGGGGCGAGCTGGCGAAGAACATCGAGGGCCGCGGCGCGACGACGGTCGCCGACCTCGACGCCGCGATGATCAAGAAGGCCGCGCTCGACCTGTGGGTGATCCCGCCCGAGCGCGGCATGATCTGAGACCGCGGCGCGCGGTCCGGCGCCCGCCGGCGGTCGGGATCGGTTCATCGCGCACCCGGCCGCACCGCATGAACAACCGACGTCTCATTCGGAGCGCCGGCGCGACGTCGATCGTCAGGTCCCACGCTCGACCGAGAGGCCGTGGCCGGCACTCGCCGCAGCGAGGTCCGAGACGAGTCGCGGAACGTCGCGGCAGCGGGTGACGCCATCCGACGAGAAGCGGGCACCCGATGTGGCAGAGGTACCTGCCGACTACGCGACCGGGCGCAGGTGGCGCAGCGGCCGGCCCTCGCGCAGCTCGCGCACGACCGCATCGACGAGGCCGTCGGAGTCGGCGCGCTGGCCGTCGATGACGGCGGCGACGATCCCGCGCTTGCGCTGGATCAGCGTCGCCATCGTCTCGTCGATCGTGTCGGCGGCGAGCAGGTACCAGGCGGTGACCGCGTCGCGCTGGCCGATGCGATGGCAGCGGTCCTCGGCCTGGTCGTGCATCGCCGGCGTCCACTCGAGCTCGAGGAACGCGACGTTCGACGCGCGCGTCAGCGTGATGCCCTGCGCGGCCACGCGCGTCGCGGCGATCAGCAGCTGCGGGCCGTCGGGCGACTGAAACGCCGCGACCGTCTCGTCGCGGCGCGGCGTCGAGTCGCGGCCGAGCAGGTGCGCCGCGTCGGGGAAGCGCGCGAGCACCGCCTCCTGCACCTCGATGTGGCGCGCGAAGACGACCAGCGGCTCGCCGGACTCGAGGAAGTCGCCGATCCACGACATGGCGGCGGCGAGCTTGCCCCGCGCCGCCAGGCGCTGCAGCGTGCCGAGCTGCGCGAGGCGCTCGGCGCGCAGCGTCGCCGCGATCTTCGCGTTGAGCTCGCGCAGGTCCAGCGGCTGCGTGCGCAGCCAGGCGATCACGTCCTCCTCGGCCAGCCGGTACTCGCGCTCGTTGCCCAGCGCGACGGGCACGACGACCTGGCGCTTGGCCGGCAGCTGCGGCAGCACCTCGGACTTCAGCCGCCGCACGAAGCAGCGCCGGCGCAGGTGCCAGTGCAGGCGCTCCTCCGACAGCTCGCCGCGAAACTGGCGCGCGAACTGCGCGCCGGAGCCGAACTCGCGAAGGCGGCCGATCACGCGCAGCTGCGAGACCAGCTCCTCGGCGTGGTTGAGCACCGGCGTGCCGCTCAGCGCGAGGCGCAGCCCGTCGTCGAGCACCGCGTCGGCCAGCCGCCGCACGGCCTTCGTGCGCTTGGCCTGCGGGTTCTTGACGTAATGCGACTCGTCGACGATCAGCGCGCGCGGGCGCAGCCGCCCGAGCGTCTCGCGATGCGCGGCGACGATCTCGTAGTTGAGGATCGTGATCTCGCCCGTCGGCGGCACGGCCATGCGACCGTCGATGACCGTCACGCCGCGGTGTGGCAGCCACTTCCTCGCCTCGCGCTCCCAGTTGAGCTTCAGCGACGCGGGGCACACGACGATCGCCGGAAACGCGCCGTCGGCCTCGATCGCCGCGAGCGCCTCGACCGTCTTGCCGAGCCCCTGCTCGTCGGCGATGAACGTGCGCCGCGCATCCAGCGCGTAGCGCACGCCGGCCCACTGAAAGGGCGCCAGCTCGCCGCCGAGCACGGCCGCGACCTCGGCGATCGGCTCGCCGCTGGTCGCGCGCGACTCGCGGATCGTCGCCAGCGCCTCGTCGTGCTCGACGCGCAGGCGATCGAGCGTGAACGTGCCGGGCCCGTCGACGGCCACCTGGTGACACGCGAGGAACTCGTCGAGCGCCTCGACGACCCACGGGTCGACCGGCAGCGTGCGGCCGCGATCCTCCGCTCCCGGCAGCTTGCCGAAGGCCGTGCCGACGTCGGGGTCCCACAGGACGTCCAGGCGCAGGCGCTCGCCGTCGAAGGTCTTGGCCGCCGTCAGCCGCGCGGGCGGCGGGTCCTGGCCCGACAGCAGCGCCTCGACGCAGCGGTTGGCGCCGGCGTCCAGGCGTGCGTTGTCCTCCTCGGCGAGCGCCTGCGCGCCGGCGAGCGTCAGCGGCGCGAGCAGCATCCCGTCGCGCTCGACGAAACCCGCGAGCAGCGCCTCGGGCGGGGTGCCGGCGCGCGTCGCCAGCACCCACCAGCCGCGGCCGTCGTGGCGCACGGTCGAGACGTGGCCGACCCAGCGCCGCTGGATGGCGGTCAGCCAGGCGTCGACCTCGGCGCTCGCCGTGAGGTCCGGAAAGCGCTCGAGCACGTCGGCGACGTGCACGCCGACCCAGTCGTCGACCGGCGCCCACCACTCGCGCGCGTCCCAGTCGAAGCGCCGCCCCGGGATGCCGCGCACGACCGCGACGATGTGCGCGTCGTAGGGGAAGCCGAGCACGACGACCTGTCCCTCCTCGCCGCGGCGAAGCTCGACGTTGGGACGTTCGGGGGCGAGCTCCATCGGCGCTTCACGGTAGCGAGCGCTCGGACGGCATTACCGTCTGTGCGGATGACCGCCGAGGACCGCACCGAGGAGCTGCGCGAGCTCGCGCGCTACGCCCGCCAGCGGCGCGACCTCTACCGGGCGCGCGGCTATGGCCAGCGCCCGACCAGCGCGACGCGCCTGCGCGAGCTCGAGCGCGAGTCCGAGCAGGCCGACGCGCGCCTGAAGGCCTACCTCGCCGAACGCGCCGCAGGCAGCGGCCCCGCGTAGGCGCCTACGCGTCGCGCGGCAGCTCGAACCAGATCATCGTGTCGTGCGCGCCCTCGATGCCCCACGCGTCGGCCATGCGCTCGACGATCTTCAGGCCGTAGCCACCGAGCGACGGCGTCTCGCTGGAGTGCAGCAGCGCGTCGGGCGAGACGCCCGGCGGGCGCCCTCCGACCTCGATCCGCACGCGCTCGGGCGTCACGCGGATCGACAGGCGCAGCGTCGCGTCAGGCGACGGCTCGACGTCGGCGATGTAGACGGCAATCAGCTCGGAGGTCATCAGCAGGGCCTTGTAGCCCAGCTCGCCGCCGAGGCCGGGCATCGCGGCGAGCTCGCGGCGCGCGAGGCCGGCGGCGGCCGCGGTCGCCGGCAGCTCGAAGACGCGCTCGCTGAGAGACAGGCGGGTGTGCATCATCACGCTGTACCCCGCTGATACCGATCTGTTCCGCGAACTGCTCGGATCGCGCGCCGGGGTGTGCGAACCGAACACCTGGGGTGGGTCCTACGGGGCCCGCGCGCGGCCGACCCTATGAGTGACCGCTCATCAAGACCCAGGAGTCCCAGATGTCCCCCAAGTCCATCACCCTCGGCGCCGCGCTCGCCACGGCCGCCATCTCCGCGTTGGGCGCCGCCCCCGCGGCAGCCGATACGACCGCCGTCGCCGACCCGACGGCCCAGAACGTCACGGCCTACGGCTCGACGGCCGCGTGGTCGCGCAAGGCCGCCGACGGCTATCACCTCGTCGTCGCACACGGCGGCGCCGTCGCCGACGCGCCCGTGCCCGCGTCCTCCGAGGCCTACGACCCCGACCTCGGCCCGACGAAGTCCAACGGTCGCACGATCGTCTACGCCCGCGGCGGGGACCTGTACCGCTACGACGTCGGCACGGCGGCCGAGCAGAAGCTGACCGCGCTGTCGAGCTCGGCGACCGAGACCGCGCCGTCGTTCTTCAAGGACACGATCGTCTTCAGCCGCAGCACCGGCACGAGCAAGGGCCTCTACATCAAGCGCCCGACGCGCAAGCTGACGCGCCTGTTTCGCACCGTCGCGGCCGAGACCGACGTCGCCGCGACGCGCGTCATCAGCCGCTTCGGCGAGGGCTCGAAGTCGATCATCCGGATCCTCAACATGAACGCCGACAACGTGCGCATCGTGACGCGGGCGAAGGCGGGCGAGCGCGTGGCGAGCCCGACCCTGACGCGCTTCAACGGCATCTGGTTGCGCGTCGGAGCGACGCAGTCGACCGTCGAGACGGTCGGCGTCAACTCCCACCGCGGCCTCGTCATCCGCAAGGCCGACCGCCCGCTGACCGGCAAGGTCAGCTCGCTGGCGAGCTACAGGATCCCGACGCTCTACGCCAACGAGTCCGGCGTCCAGGCGATCGAGCCCAAGCTGCGCTTCAGCTGAAAGTCTCCAGACCGGCTTGCAGGCTCAAGCTCGATCACCGATCGCGGCGCTCATGGCTTCAGGCCTTTGGCGCCTATGCCTCGGCATGGGAGGCAATTTCGCCAAAGATGGGCCGTCCAGGCGGCGGAACAGCACGATCGCGAGCACGAGGCCGACCGTCGTCGGGATCCCCCACGCGATGCCCTGGCCGAGCTGCGTCGCGATCGGGCCCGGGCACGCGCCCGACACGCCCCAGCCGATGCCGAACAGCACGCTGCCGGCGACGTGGCGACGTTCGGGCTTGACGGTCTCCCATTCGACGCGCTCGCCGGTCAGCGGCGCTCGCGGGGCGCGGCGGCGCAGGATCCACAGGCCCGCGAACGCCGTCGTGACGGCGCCGCCGAAGAACAAGAACAGGTAGGCGTCCTCGAACAGCAGGCCCTCGCGGATGACCTCCGGGCTCGTCATGCCCGACCACGACAGGGCGACGCCGAAGACGACGCCGATGAGGCCACCCGCCACGCGCGTGCTCATGTGATCAGCGCCTCGGTGACGAAGGTCACGACGATCGCGGTCGCGAAGAACGTCAGCGTCGCGACGAGGCTCGCGGGCGACGCCATCGCGTTGCCGCTCAGGCCGTTGCCCGACGTGCAGCCACCGGCGATCATCGCCCCGAGGCCGATCACCACGCCGCAGGCGAGCAGGATCGCGACGACCAGGATCGTCCCGCCGGTGCCGGAGAACGTGTCGGTCAGCCAGCCGTAGCCGTGGAAGTCGGGCCCTCCGGCGATCAGCGCGAACGCCGCGGCGCCGGCGATCAGGCCGAACAGCATCCAGCCGAACGGGCCGAAGGACACCCGCCGGCGCGCGACCGTGTCGACGACGTCCGTCCACGCGCCCATCACGCCAAGGCGCTCGTTCATGAGCCAGCGCATCGCGACGACGCACAGGCCGAGGACCGGCCCACCGATCCACCACGGCAGTTGCGAGTGCAGCACTCGGACCTCCCCTTCGGCAAACAACACTTGGCCGGTCTAGTTTAGGACTTGGGTTTCTGCGCCCGCTGGTGGAGGATGACGGGATGCACGCAACGATCGCTTCGTGGGTCGTCGCCATCGGCGCGATCGTGCTCGCCGTCAGCGCGATGTCGCCGGCGCCGGCCGACGCGCGCAGCCCGATCCGCGTCGGCGTCGGCGATCAGAGCCCCGCGATGTTCAGCTCGCCGCAGTGGCGTGCCCTGAACGTCAAGCGCACGCGGTACTTCGCCCCCGCCGACGTGATGCAGGACGTGCCCGAGCGCCTGCGGGCTCGTGCGTATGTCATCGCGGCGCGCGCGGCCGGTGTCTCGACGCTGCTGCACCTGTCGACCGCCGACCTGCGCCCCAAGCAGGGCAGGCTCGTGTCGACCGGTGAGTACAGCCGCAACGTCGGGCGCATCGTCGCGTACTTCCGCAACCTCGGCGTGCGCGACTTCGGCGCGTGGAACGAGGTCAACCACAAGACGCAGGAGACGTGGGACAGCCCAGGTCATCCGGCCTCCTACTTTCAGTCGATGTACCGCGCGGTGAAGCTCGGTTCCGGACCGCCCGCGGCCTGCCGCTCGTGCTCGGTCGTCGGCCTCGACCTGCTCGACCAGGCGGGCGTCGACCGTTACGTCCGCAGCGTCTACGCGCGCCTGAGCGCCACGTGGCGCAAGCGCCTGACGATCGTCGGCATCCACAACTACTCAGACGTCAACCGCAACCGCTCGACCGGGACGAGCCTGATCATCCGCAGCGTGCGCCGCTACAACCCGCTCACGAAGTTCTGGTTCACCGAGACGGGCGCGCTCGCGAGCTTCGGGGCCTCGTTTGCGTTCTCGCTGTCGCGACAGGCCTCGCGGTTGAACAACATGTTCACGTTCGCCAGCCGCTACCGCCGCAGCGGCGTGGCGCGTGTCTACTCCTACAACTGGTTCGGGATCGAGACCGGCCCCGGCTGCGGGCGCAGCTGTCGCTTCGATGCCGGGCTGGTGAACCCGAACGGCAGTCCGCGCCCGGCCTACGGCACGTTCGCCACGAGGCTGCGCAACTACTCGCGCTGATCAGACCGCGGACAGCAGCGAATCCGATGCGTCGCCGCCCAGCACCAGGCGCGCGTAGCGCCCGCCCGCCGCCAGCAGCTCGTCGTGCGTGCCGCGCTCGGCGATCCGGCCGCCGTCGAGCACGACGATCTCGTCGGCGTCGCGGACCGTCGACAGGCGGTGGGCGATCGCGATCGTCGTGCGGCCCTCGGCGAGCTGGTCGAGCGCCTCCTGCACGGCGCGCTCGGTCTCGGAGTCCAGCGCGCTCGTGGCCTCGTCGAGAACGAGCACCGGCGGGTTTCGCAGGATCGTGCGCGCGATCGCGATGCGCTGCTTCTCGCCGCCGGAGAAGCGGTAGCCGCGCTCGCCGACGACCGTGTCGTAGCCGTCGGGCAGCGACGCGATCAGCTCGTGGATGCGCGCGGCGCGCGCGGCGGCGACGAGCTCGTCGTCGCTCGCGCCCGGGCGCGCGAAGCGCAGGTTGTCGGCGATCGAGGCGTGGAAGAGGTAGGTCTCCTGGGAGACGAGGCCGACCGTGCGCGCGAGCGACTGAAACGACAGGTCGCGCACGTCGGCGCCGTCGATCGTCACGCGGCCGCCGGTGACGTCGTACAGGCGTGAGACGAGGTAGCCGAGCGTCGTCTTGCCCGAGCCGGTCTCGCCGACGATCGCGGTCTTCGTGCCCGGCGCCACGACGAGGTCGACGCCGACAAGCGTGCGCGGACCGTCCTCTTCGTAGGCGAAGGAGACCGACTCGAAGCGCACCTCGCCCAGCACCTCGTTCGGGTCGAGATCCACCGCGTCGGGGCGCTCGGTGATGTCGACGGGCAGGTCGAGGTACTCGAAGATGCGATCGAACAGCGCACGCGAGGTCTGGATGTCGATGCCGACGTTCAGCAGCGAGCCGATCGGAAACAAGAGGCGCGTCTGCAGCGTCGTGAAGGCGACGAGCGTGCCGATCGTGATCGAGGCCGAGCCGCTGGCGATCACGACTCCGCCGAAGAGGTACACGAGCGCCGGCATCGCCGCGAAGCTCATCTGCACCGACGCCATCCGCCAGCGCCCGGCCATGCGCGACTGCACCTCGAGCTCGGCGAGCTCCTCGGACTCGCCGCTGAAGCGCTCCGCGAGCTCGCCCGAGCGGCCCATCGTCTTGCCCAGCAGGATGCCCGAGACCGACAGCGACTCCTCGACGAGCGCGCTCATGTCGGCCATCCGGCCCTGGCGCTTGGACGTGATGCGGCGGCGCTCGTTGCCGACGCGGCGTGTCAGCCAGACGAAGAACGGCAGCAGCGCGAGGCTGAAGATCGCCAGGCGCCAGTCGAGCAGCAGCAGCGCCACCACCGTCGCGATCACGGTCGTGACGTTGGAGACGATCGAGGTCGCCGTCGAGGTGACGATGTTCTGCACGCCGCCGATGTCGTTGGCGATCCGCGACTGCACCTCGCCCGTGCGCGTGCGCGTGAAGAACGCCAGCGACAGGCGCTGCAGGTGGCGGTAGACCGCCGCGCGCAGGTCGTGCATGACGCGCTGGCCGACGCGATTGGACAGCAGCGTCTGGATGACGCCGAGCGCCCCGGTCGCGATCGAGACGGCGATCATCCCGCCGACGAGCCATGCCAGCAGGTTCGTGTCGTTCTCGGGGATCGCCGTGTCGACGATCTCGCGCAGCAGAAACGGCGACACGATGCCCAGCACGGCCGCCAGCGCGATCAGCGCGAGCACGGCGCCGAGGCGGCGCTTGTAGGGCCCGAAGAGGCGGGCGATGCGGCGTGTCTGCGGGCTCACGCCCCTCATCCTAGTTGGTTGCGCATGCAACTACAAACGGTGGGCTAGCCTTCGCGATCGTGACCGGCCTCCTCCATGCGATCGGCCGTGCGCGAAGCTGACGGACCACACGAGGATCTCCGTTCGGGCGTCGAGCGCATCGTCGGGCGCGACGTCGACGAGTCCACCGGCAAGGGCCGCCCGCTGTCGGAGCGCGCGCGCCAGAGCAGGCGCTCGGTCGAGGCCTATCTCAAGGGCGGCGTACGCCCGCGCTGGATGGAGCGCGTCGTCGACATCGACGGCGAGACCGCCTACCAGCGCCGCCGCCTGGCGCGCGCCCATCGCGCGCTGCGCGAGGAGTGCGCCGGCGACGCCGAGGCGTTCGCCGCGCGCTGGAACGCGCTTGCGCGCTCGTGGTCCTTCGACGAGCTCAACGCGCTGATCGAGCAGCACAACGAGTGGTATCCGGTCGAGCGCGACCTGCCGCTGAACCCGCGTACGGGCGACTACGTGCACGTCGGCGGGCGCTCCTATCGCCGCGAGGTGCTCGGCCCGGAGTTCGTGTTGGCGCAGTTCCCCGCGAACCTCGGCTGACGGTGCTCAGCTCGAGATCCAGGCCGGATGCTCGACGCTGGCGGCGCATGTATCAAGCAGCACAGCCGATCACTCTCACCTTTCAGTGCGGGCAACCGCTCACAGTTACCAACAGCCGAAAGGACAGCAGGGCAACCACACGACCGGACAGCTGACCGCGCTCGCCGGCACCTCTTCACCCCACAGTGCGAGCGCCAGGCCATCGGCACTGACGGATTCGTTGGAACGCAGCAGGAGCACTGCCAGCACCGCGCATGGCTTGACGCCTCCCAACGCAACCGTCCCGGTCTCGTCGTGCCTCTAGCGGGCCCAGAATCCGGAACTCCAACGTTCGGACGCTCCTCCCATGACGAGGGGTCGTGTGTGACGTTGCAGCCGCTCTGCAACGCGCTGCAAGCGGTGTGCAGCCAAGAGGTCCCACGCTGCGCCGGGCTGACCATCCCGCCAGGAAAGGCCTCTCATGAATGTCCAAGATCACGACGCACGGCCATGCGAACGACTCGATCCCGACGTCGGCGCGATCGTCCAAGCCGCCCGCGACGGTGACGCGGACGCCTGGACGCACCTCGTCCGAAGCTTCGACAGCGGTCTACGGTACGTCGCCCGCTCCTACCGCCTGACGCCGCCAGACGTCAACGACGTGGTCCAGGCGACGTGGCTCGAGCTGCTCCACGCGATCGAGCACCTCCGCGAGCCGGCTGCCGTCGGTGGCTGGCTGAGGACGGTGACGCGCCGAAACGCACTGCGCAGCCGGCAGGCGCAGATGCGCGAGCACCTCACCGACGACGCCGATCTCGGAGAGCGCGCTGATGTCGACAGCCCGGTGGCGAGCGTGCTGGCAGCCGAACGCCGGGCTGTTCTCACGGGTGCTCTCGCGAGCCTGCCCGACCGCCACCGTCGCCTCGTGACGTTGCTGCTGTCCGAGCCCGCGCTCGACTACCGCCAGGTGAGCGAGCAGCTGTGCATGCCGATGGGGAGCATCGGCCCGATCAGGGCACGGGCGCTTGCGCGGCTTGCGCGCCACGACGAGCTGCGCGCGCTGTGTGCGTAACGCCCGGTTTCACCCGGGAAGCGCCCGTGTATCAGGCCATCCGCCGATTCACCCTCAGAAATGCACGCGCGATACGACGTCGCGCGGTCCGCATCGACGAGAGGAAGAAAGATTGCCATGAAACACAGAACCCCCGCCCGGTTGTTCCTCGCGGCCGCGTTGGCCGTCCTCACTACCGCTCTCGCTGCCGTGGCAGTCACTCCGGCCTCGGCGCAGGCCGCCTCCTCCTCGGGGCCCATACTCACGTGTCTTCAGGACTCGGAGGGATCTCGTCCCGCCGGTTGCCCGGAGCCCGACGAGGAGTGTCGCGACGGCGTCGACAACGACGGCGATGGCAGAACCGACTGGCCACAGGACCCCGGCTGTGATTTTCCCAGAGACGAGTCCGAGAGCCCCGATCCGGAGTGCGCGGACGGCCTCGACAACGATGGCGATGCCAGGGTCGACTACCCGCAGGACCCCGGCTGTGAGTCACCCCGCGACAACTCCGAGAGCCCCAACCCGGTGAACAGGTATGTCGTCGATTTCGACGGCGACGATCGCACCGACCTCGCGGTCTTTCGCCCGACGAGGAGCGGTGCGACATGGCATATCCAGAAGAGCGGCGCCAACAGCAACCTGACGGTCCCCTTCGGCGCGTACGACGACATCCCGGTTGCCGGTGACTACGACGGCGACGACCTGATCAACATCGCGGTCTTCCGGCCGACGAACGGCAGCTGGTATGTCCTGGCCGCCGACATGGTGACCCCACGCGACGTGGTGCACTTCGGCCAGCGCGGCGACATCCCGGTTCCCGGCGACTACGACGGCGACCGCAAGACCGACATGGCGGTCTTCCGCCCGTCGAACGGCATGTGGTACGTGCTGCGCAGCTCCGACGGCGAGATCGGCGGCAAGCAATGGGGTCAGAACGGCGACAAGCCCGTGCTCGGCGACTACGACGGCGACGGCTCCAACGACTTCGCGGTCTGGCGTCCGTCAACGCACCGTTGGCACATCGACTACAGCGGCGGCGGCACGCTGGACTTCGCCTTCGGGGCTTCCACGGACAAGCCGGCTCCCGGCGACTACAACGGCGATGAGAAGACCGACATCGCGGTCTGGCGGCCGTCGGAGTCCCCGCACACACGGGTGGGCAGGTGGTACGTGAGCAACCAGCCCACGCAGGATTGGGGCACCCCCGGCGATCTTCCGGTGCCCGCCTACTACGACAGCGACGCGAAGACCGACTACGCCGTCTGGCGGCCGTCCACCGGCGTCTGGCACATCCTCGGCAGCAGCGCGGGTCAGAGCCATCTGCAATTCGGCACGCAGGGCGACATCCCGATCTTCTTCTCGGGGTACACCGGCGGCGTCGTGGACAACCCGCTCGCGGGGTAGCCGTCCGACAGCAGCAGCATCGCTCAAGAGGCGCCGCGTTACCCGCGGCGCCTCTGTGCGTACACGGCGGCGAGCCGCTTTGCCGGCGACGGCGCCGTCGAAGAGGAAGGTGGCAGCGAGTGCCGCGCGTGCGACGTCGAGCAGCGCTCGCCGCCCTCGCTTCGAATATCGCGGCCTGGATGACTCGTCCGTGACGAGTTCAGCGGCCAAGCGGAGCTAGAACACCACGGTCCGGTCGCCGTGGCGCACGACGCGATCCTCACAGTGCCACTGCACCGCGCGCGCGAGCACCGTGCGCTCGACGTCGGCTCCGCGCAGCTCGAGCGCCTCGGCGCTGTCGCGGTGCGAGACGCGCACGACGTCCTGCTCGATGATCGGCCCCTCGTCGAGATCCTGCGTCGCGTAGTGCGCGGTCGCGCCGATCAGCTTCACCCCGCGCTCGCGCGCCTGGCGGTAGGGGCCGGCGCCGGCGAACGCCGGCAGGAACGAGTGGTGGATGTTGATCACCGGCATCCCGACCTCCTCGAGGAAGGACCCCGACAGGATCTGCATGTAGCGCGCCATGACGACGAGGTCGAAGTTGCCGCCCAGCAGCTCGAGCTGGCGGCGCTCGGCCTCGGGCTTGGCGTCGGGGGTCACGGGGACGTGGACGTAGGGGACGCCGAAGGCCCGCACCTCGTCGGCGAGGTCCGGGGTGGTTGGAGATCACGAGCCCGACCTCGAGGTCAAGCTCGCCGCGGCGCGCGCGCCACAGCAGGTCCAGCAGGCAGTGGTCGTAGCGACTGACCATGATCGCCACGCGCTTGGGCACGCCCGCGTCGGCGAGCGTCCAGTCCATCCCGAACGGCCGGCCGATCTCGGCGGCGAAGCGGCGCTCGATCTCCTCGCGCAGCGAGGCAAGCCCGGCACGATGAAAGACGGTCCGCAGGAAGAACATGCCGCCCTCGGGATCCGTCGAGTACTGGTCGGACTCGATGATGTTCGCGCCGAGCTCGTGCAGGAAGCCCGAGACGGCGGCGATGATCCCCGGGCGGTCCGGGCACGACACCAGCAGCCGTCCCAGGTCCGGCGTACGGCTGCGTCGCGACACGGTTCGACTCTACCCACCCTGCGCCGCTGTCAAGATCGGTCGATGAGCGCGGCGGCTGCATCCGGGCGGACACCGCGGCTGCGGGCGGCGATGCGCCAGGAGGAGACGGTCACGCCGCTGGAGCTGTTCTTCGACCTCGTCTTCGTGCTCGCGCTGACGCAGTGCACGGCGCTGATGGCCGAGAACCCCACCTGGGAGGGCCTGGCTCAGGGGATGCTCGTGCTCGGCGTGCTGTGGTGGTCGTGGGTCGGCTACGCGTGGCTGACGAGCGTCGTCGACCCGGAGGAGGATCTCGTCCGTCTCGTGATCTTCGCCGCGATGGCGGCGCTGCTCGTCGTCGGGCTGTGCGTCCCCGAGGCCTTCGGCGAGGCCGCGCTGGCCTTTGCGATCGCCTACGCGTTCGTGCGGCTCGCGCACATCGCGCTGTTCGTGATCGCAAGCCGCGACGACGCGGCCTTCCGCTCGTCGGTCGTCGGGCTGGCGATCAGCACCGCGCTCGCGTCGGGGCTGCTGATCGGGGCCTCGTTCGTCGACGGCCTGCCCCAGGGCGCGCTGTGGGCGCTGGCGCTCGCGCTCGACATGGGCGGGCCGTACCTGTTCGGGGCGGCGGGCTGGAAGCTCGCGCCACATCACTTCGCCGAGCGCCACGCGCTGATCGTCATCATCGCCCTCGGCGAGTCGATCGTCGCCGTCGGGGTCGGCGCGCCGCACGGCGTCGACTTCGCGATCGTGCTCGCCGCGATCGGGGGGACCGCGGTCGCGGCCGCGCTGTGGTGGCTGTACTTCGACGTCGTCTTCCTCGTCGCGGCGCGCCGCCTGGCGCAGGCCGAGGCGGGGCGGGTGCAGAACGAGATGGCGCGCGACTCCTACTCCTACCTGCACTTCCCGATGGTCGCGGGCATCGTGCTCGTCGCGCTGGGCATGAAGAAGACGCTCGGCGACACCGGCGAGCCGCTGAAGCTCGTGCCCGCGGCGGCGCTGCTGGGCGGCAGCGCCGTCTACCTGCTCGCGCACGTCGGCTTCCGCTACCGCCACATCCACACGATCAACGTCCGCCGCCTGGGGCTCGCGGCGCTGCTGGCGGCGTTCGTCCCGGTCGCCGTCGAGATCCCCGCGCTGGCCACCGCGGGCGTGCTCGCGGCCGCGCTCGCGCTGCTGATCGTCGTCGAGACGCACGCCTACGGCGAGGGCCGCAAGCGCACGCGAGACGAGCTGCGCCACGAGCACGCGAGCGATTGAGCCGCTCCGGTATCAGGTCGACAACCGCTGGCGCACGCAAGTAGGTACTGTTCGACCGTGAACGGCCGGACCAACAGGGTCCGGCGAATGCAGTGCCAGCGCCCGGTGTCGTTGCCTCAAAGCATCCTCGGGGTGAGCAGCACATCATCCTAGGAGGGCCAGCATGGCCACCGGAACCGTTAAGTGGTTCAGCGACGACAAGGGGTTTGGCTTCATTAGCCCCGACGACGGACAGAAGGATCTCTTCGTCCATCACACAGGGATTCTCGGCGAGGGCTATCGCAGCCTGGCCGAGGGAGCCAAGGTCAGCTATGACGCCGAAGCCGGCGACAAGGGTCCCAAGGCGGTCAACGTCCAGGCCATCTGATCGCTGGCCCGGGCTCTGAGCCCGGACCACGATCTTCGTCGTACCGAGGGCGACCGCGCGAGCGGTCGCCCTCGTCGTTTCACGAGTAGGTTGCTCGCGGCATGACGCCCCCTCTTCGCCGGCCGCAGCGCTGGGAGGCGGCGGCGCTCGCCGCGCTGACGCTCGCCGCCCTCGCGGGCTTCTTCGTCTATCCGACGTACTCCAACTACGACTCGCTGTACTCGCTGCTGTGGGGTCGCGAGCTGCTGCACGGCGCGCTGCCGTCCTTCGACGCCTACCGCGCGCCGACCCAGCATCCGCTGTGGGTCGCGATCTGCGTGCCGCTGGCAGCGCTGGGACGAAGCGGCGACCGCGTGCTGCTGGCGCTGTGCGTCGTCTCCTTCGTCGCGCTCGTGGCGGGCATGTACAAGCTCGGCAAGGAGACCTTCGGCTGGATCGTCGGCCTCGTCGCGGCCGGGCTGCTGCTGAGCCGGCTGGACTTCCCGTTTCTCGCCGCGCGCGGATACATCGACATCCCGTACCTCGCGCTGATCCTGTGGGCGGCCGCGCTCGAGGCGGCGCGCCCCAAGCGCGGCCTCGCGGTCTGGGTCCTGCTGACGCTCGCCGGGCTGCTGCGCCCCGAGGCATGGGTGCTCGCCGGCCTCTACGGGCTGTGGATCGCTTGGGGCAGGGCGCTGCGCGAATGGCTGCGCGTCGCTGCCATCGCCGCGATCGCGCCGGTCACGTGGGCGCTCAGCGACCTGATCGTGACCGGCGACCCGCTGTACTCGCTGCACTACACGACGGAGTCCGCGCGCCAGCTCGGCCGCCGCCAGTCGCTGCTCGAGCTGCCCGAGGTGACGCTGCGCTTCCTCGCCGAGCTGACCAAGCCGCCGGTCTTCGTCGCCGCGCTCGCCGGGATCGTGCTGGCCTGGCGGATGGCGCGCGAGCGGCTTCCTCGTGCCGGCGACGCTGTTGGCGTGGGGCGCGGCGACGTTCGCGCTCGTCTCGCTGCGCGGCTTCTCGGTCATCAACCGCTACGTGCTCGTCGCGGCGATCGCGCTGATGCTGTTCGCGGCGTTTGCGATCGCCGGCTTCACGCGCCTGCCGCGCGGACACCGCGCGATCCGGCCGTGGGCGGCGGCGATCGCTGCTCGTCGTGCTCGCCGGGCTGGCGTACACCGCGCTGACCTTCAACCCGCGCTATGTCGACCGCGAGCTCACGCTGCGAGACAGCGTGCGCCGCGACCTCACGGCGGTGCTCGCGACTCCGCGCCGGTGCGAGCCGCGCGGGCGTGCGGTCCGATCTCCGGTCCCGAACCACAAGCTCGTCGCCGACGTGCGCTGGCTCGCCGACGCTGGACGCCGCGGGCGTCGTCGCTCGCACCGACGCTTCGCAGACCGCGCGCCACCGCCGCGGCGGCGTGCAGCTGTTCGTCATCGGCGGCACGCGCTTTCTCAAGCACCCCGCGTACGGCCCGTTCGACCAGACCGAGGACTCGGCGATGATCCAGGTGCCCTCGCCGGGCTTTCGGCGCGCCGAGGTCGGACGCTTCTTCAGCGCCTACGTGCGCTGCTGAGCGACCGGCGCCGAGCGCCGCGCCGGGCGCTCGATCGCCACCCACGACAGCCAACCGAGCAGCAGCGAGGCCGGCAGGGCGAAGGCGGTCAGCGCAAGGAAGGCGCCGGTCGAGCCGTCGTGCAGGATGTCGAGCGTCGTGCGCCCGAACAGCAGCACGGGATAGTGCACGAGGAAGACGCCGTAGCTGACGGTCCCGATCCAGCGCACCGGCCGCAGCTCGAACGGCCGGCGCAGCGCGGCCGGCGCGAGCGCCAGGCCGACGATCGCCGCGGCGAAGGCGAACGGCAGCAGCGCCATCAGCAGGGCGTCGCGGCGCACGGCGTCGCGCACCTGTCCGGCGTCGGCGCCGCCGGCGGCGACCAGCGCGAGCAGCGCTGCGCTCGCGCCGGCGCCGGCGACCGCGACCGCGAGCCATGGCGGCGGTCGCCACGGCGCGTGGCGCTCGCGCCAGCGCACGTAGAGCATCGCCGCGCCCATCCCGGCGGCGAAGTCCGTCAGGTGCAGCGGAAAGGAGGACAGCAGCACGCCCGCGTCCGAGCCGTCGCTCGAGCCGAGCGCGAGCCGGCCGGCGATCCCGAGCGCCAGCGCGAGCGCGACGCAGATCCACGGCCGGCGCCAGAAGACGCCCGCGACGAGCGGCAGCAGCAGGTAGAACAGCGCCTCCAGCGACAGCGTCCAGACGACCGGGTCGACGCCGAAGCCCAGCGATCCCGAGTAGCCGGGCAGCAGGCGCGCCTCCTGCTGCGCCAGCAGCACGTGGGCCAGCACGGAGCCCGCCGTCACGTGCTCGGAGATCGAGGCGGTCACCAGCAGCGGGTAGGCGATCAGGCAGACGATCAGCACGACGTAGTAGGCGGGCAGCACGCGAGCCAGGCGCCGGCGCGCGTAGGCGCCGAGGGGCCCGAACACGCCGTTGCGGCGCGCGACCGGCAGGTAGAGCACGAACCCGCTGAGCACGAAGAACAGCGAAACCGCGAGAAAGCCGCTCGAGAGCAGGTTGCGCACGGCGATCACGCCGAGCCCGGGCTCGCCCGACAGCAGCCAGCAGTGGTAGGCGAGGATGCCCAGCGCGGCGGCGCCGCGGAAGCCGTCGAGGACCGGGACCGCCGGCCCGCGGCTCAGCTTCAGCCTGTCGCCAGCTTCGCCGCCTGGCGGTCGCGGCTGATCGTCACGACGTCCCACACGAGCCCCAGGCGCGCAAGCGCGGCGATCGTGATCGCGCTCGGATCCAGGGCGCGCTCGTACCAGCGCAGGCCATGGGCGGCCGAGGTCGGGAAGGCATGGTGGTTGTTATGCCATGCCTCGCCGAAGGTCAGCGGAGCGAGCCATGCGAGATTGCGCGAGTGATCGCCGGTCTCGAAGCGCCGGCGCCCGAAGAAGTGACACAGCGAGTTGATCGAGTAGGTCGCGTGATGCAGCAGCAGGATCCGCATCGCGCCGCCCCACAGCAGGCCCGTCAGCGCGGCGCTCAGCGTCCCGCCCAGCGCATAGCCGAGGCCGAAGGGCAGCGCCAGGCCGAGGCCGATCCACCACAGCGTCGTGCGGTCGACGAAGCTGATCGTCTCGTCGGCGATCAGGTCGGGGGCATAGCGCTGCTTGTTCGCGCGCTGGGTGTGCAGAAACAGCCAGCCGACGTGCGCGTGGGCGAGGCCGCGCAGGGCGCCGCGCAGGCCGTGCCCGTGGTCGACATGCGGGCTGTGCGGGTCGCCCTCCTGGTCGGAGAAGGCGTGGTGCTTGCGATGGTCGGCGACCCAGGCGGTGATCGGACCCTCGATCGCCATCGTGCCCATGACCGCGAGCGTCGCGCGCAGCGGTTTGCTCGTCGCGAACGCGCGATGGGTGAAGTGGCGATGAAAGCCGACCGTGATTCCCAGCCCGGTGACGACGTACATCAGCCCGAAGACGACGAAGTCGTGCCAGTGCAGCAGCGACGCCCACGCCTGCCAGACGACGACGCCCAGCATCAGCACGGGCACGACCGTGACGATCCCGGTCGCGATCCGGTCGGCCGTCTCGTTGGCGCACGGCTCGATGTCCTGCGCGGCAGGGGGAGCGCTCGCCCGGCTTGGCTCGACGGCGGTCGCGACCGGCGGCGACACGCTAGAAGCTCGCCCCGGTCTTCGCCTTGAGCTCGGCGATCTGCAGCGCGAGGCCGTCGACGACCTCGTTGAGGTCGGCGACGGCGCTGTAGTCGCCGTCGCGCAGCATCTGCGTCGCCGCGCGGGCCTCCTGCAGGCCCTCGTCGATGTTGTTCAGCGCGGCCTCGATGCTGCTGACGTCCATGCGCGGCAGGCTACCGGTCCCTACGCCGCATGGACCGCCGCCTGCAGGTTCGAGCGCGCGCGGACGATCAGCGACTTCGTCGCCGGCACCGTCGTGTGCAGCGCGCGCGCGGTCTCGGCGTGCGTCGCGCCGTCGAACTCGCGCATCACCAGTGCGATCCGCTGGCGCTCGGGCAGGCGCGCGATCTCGGCCACGACCTGGCGCATCTCGTCGCGCTCGAGGACCCATCGCGCGGGGTCGGCCCCGGGCACGGCGCGCATCCTGAGCTCGTCGTCGTAGACGTCTGCGCGCTGCGGCGCGCGCAGCTCGTCGAGGGCGCGGTTTCGCACGATCATGTACAGCCACGGGCGCAGCGCCATCGGGCGGTCGGTGACGCGCAGGCCGCGATAGGCGCGGATGAAGGCGTCCTGGACGACGTCGTCGGCGTCGTGACCGGAGGCGTGCAGCATGCGTCGCGCGAAGGCGGTCAGCGCGCTGCGAAAGCGACGATGGATCTCGGTGAAGGCGGCGTCGTCGCCGGCGCGAAAGCGGACGACGAGCTGCGTGTCGGTGAGGCTGGCCAGCGGCGGGGCGATCATGCGGGGCTCCTTCGGGTGGACCTTGTGCTCAACAATCCCGCGGCGCGGGCCCGCCGCCCCCGACCCCTGGGTCACACCTGCACACCTCAGGTGTGACGTTGCTCCACCCAGGGTGGGTCGTCGGCGCGATGTGGCAAGCTCAGAGGCGATGCAGAAGGCCGATCTCTCACCGCTGTCGGCGCACGCGGCGACTCCCGCGGAGCTGCGCGAGCGCATCGAGGCCGAGCGCGAGGGCACGCCGTTTCTCGTCCTGCGCGACGGCGACGGCGCGCAGCGCCTGTACGTGCTGCATCCGCAGATCCAGCGCGTGGCGATCGGGCGCAGCGCCGGCAACGACGTAGCGCTCGTCTGGGACACGGAGGTCTCGCGGCTGCACGTCGAGCTCGAGCGCCTCGGCGACGAGTGGACGGCGGCCGACGACGGCCTGTCTCGCAACGGCTCGTTCGTCAACGGCCAGCGCATCTCCGGCCGCCACCGCCTGCGCGACGGGGACGTGCTGCGCATCGGTCGCACGCAGATCGCCTTTCGCGTGCCAGAGCTGTCGGAGTCCAGCCCGACGGTCGCCGCCGGCAGCCGCGCCGAGCTGCCGACGCTGAGCGCGACGCAGCGCTCGGTGCTCGTCGCGCTGTGCCGGCCCTACAAGGACACCGAGCTGGCGACCCCGGCGACCAACCAGCAGGTCGCAGACGAGCTGTACCTGTCGGTCGACGCGGTCAAGGCGCACCTGCGCACGCTGTTCGGCTATTTCGGCGTCGAGCACCTGCCCCAGAACCAGAAGCGCTCGTACCTGGCGATGCGCGCGCTGCAGGACGGCGTCGTCGCGCGCCGCGACCTCTAGCCGCGGTCAGGGGTAGAAGCGCACGCGCTGGATGGCGCCGTCGCCGTCGTCGAGCAGCGTCACCCAGACCGCATGGCCCTTCGTCACGGCGAGCGCGTAGGGACCGCTGCCGGTGGCGACGCGCTCGCGCACCTTGCGGCTCTTTGGATCGATGCGGATCAGCTGGTTGGCCTCCTCGGCCGTGACCCAGACCGAGCCGCCGCCGACGTCAACGCGCGTCGGCCGGACGCCGAGCGAGATGTTCGTGCGCTTGCGCGTTCGCGCGTCGATGCGCGTGATGGACTTGTCGCCCTCGGCGGCGACCCAGACCGCGCGATGGCCGACGGCGAGCCCGTTCGGCTGGCTGCCGACGTTGATCGGTCGCGTCCGGCGCAGGTTGCCGGGGTCGATCCGCAGCACGCTGGAGCTGAACGGGTTCGTGACCCAGACCGCGCCCTCGCCGACGGCGACGGCCTGCGCCCCGCCGGGGACCGGGATCGCCTCCTGCGAGAGCGTCCGCAGGTTCGGGTTGAGCTTGACGAGCGACTCGCCGCTGCCGTCGCGTCGGCCGCGCTTGGCGACGACGACCCAGACCGAACCGGCGCCGGTCGCGACGTTGTTCGGCACGCCGGCCACGTTGATCGTCGTCGCGGGACCAATCCGCTCCGTCGTGCGGGCGTCGATGCGCAGCAGCGAGCGCGTGTTCTTCAGCGCCCAGACCGACCCGAAGCCCGTGGCGAGGGCCGTTCCGCCCGCGCGGATCTTGACGCGGCTCCTGAGCTGGCCCGTCCTGCCGGCGTCGAGGACGGCAATCGTGCTGTCGCTGTTCGCCAGCAGCCAGACCCTTCCCTCGGCGATGGTGATGCCGTTCGGGCGGGTTGCGATGCGGCGCACGCGGCCCGCCGCCGCGGGCGTCGTCGTCGTCCTCGCGGTCGTCGTCGCGGTCTGCGCCACGGGGTCCGGGTCGTCGTCGCCGCCACCACCGAGCAGGATCGCGGCGAGCACCCCGGCGATCAGCAACGCGCCGCACGCCAGCGCCAGCGGGCGCCGGGGCATTCCCGCGAGACCGCCGCTGCCGCGGCCGAGGGCGGTGACGGCCGTCTCGCCGCGGTCGGGCGGCGAGGCATGCGTCTCGCCCTCGTGCGGGGCCATGCTCGCGCGCGCCGTCGCGGCGGTCGGCGGCGTGCCCTCCGGCGCGGCGGCGCCGCGCGCGACGTTGCGCTCGGGCCCCGGCGCTGCGCTGCGCCCCGCCGCCGCGAGCGCGGCGCGGCCGAAGTCGCCGGCGGAGGGATAGCGATCGGCGGGGTCCTTCGCCAGCGCGCGCTCGACGACCGCGGCGAACTCCGGCGGCACCTTGTCGCTGGGCGGCGGCGCGTTGAGGTGCGCCCACAGCGTCGCCTCGTCGGACTCGCGCACGAACGGCGCGCCGCCGGTCAGCGCGTGCACGAGCACGCAGCCCAGCGCGTAGACGTCGGTGCGCGCGTCGACGCGCTCGCCGCGGATCTGTTCGGGGGCGACGTAGCCGAGCGTGCCGACCCAGCCGCCGGTGCGGCTCAGCCCGCCGGTCGACGCCTCGCGCTTGGTCAGGCCGAAGTCCGTGAGATAGGCGTGGTCCTCGTCGCCGAGCAGCACGTTCGCCGGCTTGACGTCGCGGTGCACGAGCCCGTGGGCATGTGCGGCGTCCAGCGCGCCCGCGACCTGCGCGACGATCTGCGCCGCGCGCTCCGCGCCCAGGCGCCCCTCCGCGCGCACGAGCGCGCGCAGGTCCGGGCCGTCGACGTAGCGCATGACGATGAACAGCACGCCCTCGCGCTCGCCCGCGTAGTAGACGGGGATCACGTGCGGATGCTCGATCGACGCCGCAGCCTTGGACTCGGCGACGAAGCGCGCGCGGAAGTCGGGCTCCTCGGCGAGCTCGGGGGCGATGACCTTCAGCGCGACGAGCCGGTCGAGGTCGAGGTCCGTGGCGCGGTACACCACGCCCATCCCGCCGCGGCCGGCGAGTCCCTCGATGCGGTGGTTGGCGAAGACGTCGCCCGGCGTGAACTCCGGCACGCGCTGGACGCTACCCGTCGGGGGGCGTCCGGGCAGCGCAACGTGGCGCGCACGCCCCCTCGCTCTCATCCCGACCTCGCTGGTAGGATTACCGGCGCATGTTCTTCACGACGAAAGCCGAGTACGGCGTCCGCCTGCTGATCGAGCTCGGCCGCCAGCCCGGCGGCAAGCCCGTGTCGCTGAAGGCGATCGCCGACGCCGAGAACCTGCCGCTCGCCTACCTCGAGCGGATCGTGGCGCTGCTCAAGCGCGCGCAGCTCGTGCAGAGCACCCGCGGCGCGCACGGCGGCTACCAGCTCGCCCGCGCGCCCGAGGACATCGCGATGAACGAGGTCGTGCTCGCGCTCGAGGGCTCCGTCGCGCCGATGGAGTGCTTCGTCGAGGAGGACGGCGACGGCCGCGTGCTGTGCTCGCACCACGACGACGCCGGCCGCGCCTGCGCCACGAAGCTGCTCTGGACGCGCGTCCAGGCGAACGTCCTCAAGACGCTCGCCGACACGACGCTCGCCGAGCTCGTCGAATTTCAGAACCGCCAGCTCACGCCACCGCGCGAGCCGGCGACGACCACCGTCTAAGACCCAAGGAGACCATGCCCGAGCTCGAGATCCGCAACCTCCACGTCCAGGCCGAGGACAAGCAGATCCTCAAGGGCGTCAACCTGACCGTCGCCCCGGGAGAGATCCATGCCCTGATGGGCCCCAACGGCTCCGGCAAGTCGACGCTCGCCAACGCGATCATGGGGCACCCGAACCTCGACGTGACCGAGGGCCAGATCCTGTGGGACGGCCAGGACATCACCGAGACCGACACCGACGAGCGCGCCCGGCTGGGCCTCTTCATGGCCTTCCAGTATCCGGTCTCGATCCCCGGCGTGACCGTCACGAAGTACCTGCGGATGGTCATGAACGCCCACCGCGAGGCGCGCGGCGAGCCCGACGTCTCGCTGAAGGAGTTCCGCAAGACCGTCGAGGCGGCGATGGAGCTCGTCAGCGTGCCGCGCGAGTTCAGCTCGCGCTACCTCAACGAGGGCTTCTCCGGCGGCGAGAAGAAGCGCATGGAGATCCTCCAGCTCGCGCTGCAGAAGCCGGGCATGGCGATCCTCGACGAGACCGACTCGGGCCTGGACATCGACGCCCTGAACGTCGTCGCGCACGGCGTCAACACCGTCGCCGACGGCCAGATGGGCGTGCTGATCATCACCCACTACCAGCGCATCCTGCACATCGTCACGCCGACGCGCGTGTCGATCATGTTCGACGGGCGGATCGCCATGGAGGGCGGCCCCGAGCTCGTCACGCGCCTCGAGGCCGAGGGCTACGCGCAGATCCGCGAAGAGGTCGCAGCGTCGGCGTGAGCACGATCGCCGACACGCCGCTCGCCGGCGGCTTCCCCTCGCTCGAGCGCGAGGGGACCATCTACCTCGACACCGCCGCGACGTCGCAGACGCCCAAGCCGGTGCTCGCGGCGATGAACGACTACTACGAGCACCATCGCGGGACCGTTCACCGCAGCGTCTATCCGCTGGCCGCGGAGGCGACCGAGCTCTTCGAGGGCGCGCGCGACCGCATCGCGGAGTGGCTGAACTGGCCCGCCCGCGCGACGATCTTCTGCAAGAACGCGACCGAGGCCGTCAACCTCGTCGCCTACTCGTGGGGTCGCGCCAACGTCGGCCCCGGCGACACCGTCGTCGTCACGGAGATGGAGCACCACTCGAACTTCGTGCCCTGGCACATGCTCTGCAAGGAGGTCGGCGCGAACTTCGAGGTCGTCGGCGTCGACGACGAATCGGTGCTGAGGCTCGACGAGCTCGACGCCTTCCTCGCGACGGGCACCGTCAAGCTCGTCGCCGTCGGCCACGTCTCCAACGCCGCCGGCACGATCAACCCGGTCGCCGACATCGTCGCCCGCGCGCACGCCGCCGGCGCGGTCGTCGTCGTCGACGGCACGCAGGCGGTGCCGCAGCTGCCCGTCGACGTCGGCGAGATCGATGCCGACTTCTACATCTGGACCGGGCACAAGGCCTACGGCCCGACCGGCGTCGGCGTCCTGCACGGGCGCCCCGAGATCCTCGAGGCGATGCCGCCGTTTCTGGGCGGCGGGCACATGATCGCCAACGTCACGGTCGAGGAGATCCGCTTCGGCACGCTGCCGGCGAAGTTCGAGGCCGGCACGCTGCAGGTCGCCGAGGGCATCGGCCTCGGCGCCGCCGTCGACTTCCTCGTCGAGCTGGGCATGGACAACGTGCGCGCGCACGAGAAGGAGATCTGCGCCTACGCGCTGGAGCGCCTGGGTGAGATGGCGGGCCTGAACATCATGGGGCCGCTGGACGCCGAGCGCCGCGGCGCGCTGGTCGCGTTCACGATCGACGGCATCCATCCGCACGACGTCGCCGAGATCCTCGGCAGCCGTGGGGTCTGCGTGCGTGCCGGCCATCATTGCGCGCAACCGCTGATGAAGCGCTTCGACGTCGCCGCGACGTCGCGCGCGTCGTTCGCGGTGCACACCACGCGTTCGGACATCGACGCGCTCGTCGATGCCATCCACGAGGTTCAAAGGATCTTCGCATGAGCGGCATGGAGAGCATCTACCGCGAGGAGATCCTCGAGCACTACAAGCGCCCCCACAACTGGGGCCACCTCGACCCGCACGACCTGTCCTTCGAGGACACCAACCCGCTGTGCGGCGACGAGCTGAAGGTCGAGATCAAGGTCGACGCCGACAACAAGATCGAGGACCTGCGCTTCTCCGGTCACGGCTGCGCGATCAGCCAGGCGTCGGCGTCGATGACCTCCGACGAGATCAAGGGCATGTCGATCGTCGAGCTGCTCAAGCTCGACCGCCAGTACGTCCTCGACCTGCTCGGAATCCAGATCTCCGCGACGCGCATGAAGTGCGCGCTGCTGACGCTCAAGGTGCTCAAGGGGGCCGCCTTGGGCCAGGCGGTCGACTGGGAGCCGGCGACGCCGAAGAGCGAGGCCGAGGCAGGGCGCTGAGCGCCGGGGCGGCCGTCGCGTCGCGGGCGCTACTGCGGATACGAAGACTGCAGCGTTCCCCCCGTCAGAAGTCAAAGGCGGCGTGAATTGCCGCGCTCGGGTCAGTCTCCTGCGCCGCGAGGAGGCCTCCGATCTGGGTGCCGAGCGCGTCTGTCGGGACTGTCACCCAGTTCTCGGGTGAGCACGACAACGGGACGCGCCTGATCGAGTTCAGCGAGGTGGATTGGGCGCACTATTCAAGGTCGAGCGGAGCATGAACGATCTGCCGGGCGAGGTCGTCCATCTCGGCGTCCGCAGCGGATCGGGCGAGGATCGCTGCGTCCTGTGCGGCGATCGCCCGCCGACGCTCACGCTCCAGCGCATGCCGTACCGCGAATGCACGGCTGTCCGCCTTGCCGTCACGCACCAGCGCATCGACGATGTCGTCCGGTAGCCGGACCGCGATCTGCTTGTTCATCCCAACACGGCACCCGCGTTGGGATCGCTCCACTCTGGCACCGCAATGCGCGAGGAGCCGCCCTGTGGCGATGGCGGCGCGCGGATGCACCGATGGTGCGGGTGAGATGACGAAAGTACGCGCTATGCGCTGAAAATCGTCATCTCACCGTGTCTGGCATTCGCGGGCAGTCAAGGTCGCGGTGGCGTTTCGCTTCTCGACGAACGCAGCACTCTCCCGCCTGTTCGCCGCAACCACTCAGTCGACACTATCCGGCGCACCAAGCCAGCGGCGATAGCCGGCGAGCAGCCGCGCGAGGCCGGGGTCTGCGTCGATGCTGACATCCAGGAGCGCGACGTCGTATCGACGCCCACCGCGTTCGCAGGTGGCGACCAGCTCGCGGCGTCGGTCGCGCAACCCGATCGACATGACGTCGACGGGCTCGCCGATCACGGTTCCTCCCCGGGGCAAGGCAGAGACGGGTCCTCGTCGAACGCGTTCTCGAATCCCGTGAGCGCCTCGTCCTCGCCGCAGCAGTCGACCGTCATCTCGTCGATGAGATCGTCGAGTTGCGCTGATCCGCGCGATCCGGCGTCACGGCTGCGGTGCTCCCGGCGCGGGCATCGGGCCGAGCCGGTCCAGGGCGAGCGGGGGACAGCGAATCTCGCCGCCGGCGAAGCGGCCGACCGGATGGTGAGCTCCACGGTCGCGGTGCGGTCGTCGAGCGCGACGACCGTGCCTTCGGCGCCGTGCAGGTAGCGAGGGCGCGCGTGCCGGTTGACGCGCATGCGGTCGCCGACGACGAGCGTTGCCAGCGCGGTCACGGAGCGCACCGTGTGCAGGAGGCGCTGGCGCGCATCGATCGCCTGCGCGATCGCGGCGAGATGAGGATCGAGCGCGCCGTCGGCGATCTGCTCCAGCAGCAGCCGTTCTGGATCTGCGTGGCCGCTCGGGGTGCTTCGAGGGGGTGTCAGCGCGTGCGGTCGCCGGCGGGCGCGTGTGCTCATGGCGCTCAGGATCGCGCCTGCGCCGGACCGATCGCCCGCTGCGCGAACCGGCTCGCGCTCGGCGGGCAACAGTTTCGCGCAAGGTGCGCGATCAAGGGGCTGTGACGTCGGCACGGCTGGTTACCGTGTCCTGCGTGGAACTCGGATGGGATCGAGAGGGCGACGCAGCACAAGAGGACGAGCTCCTCGAGGCCGTGGACGCGGGACGTCTCGACGACGCGCGCGCGATCGCCGAGCGCCACGCCGCGGATCCCGATTCCGAGGCGTGGGACGCGACCGGCATGCTGGAGCACGTCGGACTCGCGCTGGCGCGTGTCGGTCGCCATGACGACGCGATCGAGGCGTTCGAGCGTGCGCTCCAGATCGGCTGGGACGTCGTGCCCGACGGGCGCTGCGAGATCGCTCGCGTCCTGCTGCTCGCCGGCCGCGACGAGCAAGCCGATGACCTGTGGGCGCAGCTGCGGGCCGCCGACGTCGAGGCCGACGGCGTGTGGACGCTGAACGCCGGTGGTCTCGCCTACAACGAGGTCGACCGCCACGAGAAGGCCGTCGAGTGGCTCGCCGCCGGGCTGCGGCGGGCGATCGACCGCGACGATCCGGAGCGCGTCGTCGATCAGATGTCCCATGCCAGGCGGCTGAGCCTGCGGCGCCTCGGCCGCGAGCGCGACGATCTGGAGCGTGAGGTCGAGACGTTCCGCGCGCAGGTCGCGCAGCGCGACGAGCAGCGTGCCGCGGAGTCGCGACGCACGATGCGGGCCGCCGGCATCCCGACCCGCGGTCGCGCCGTGACCGCCGCGTGGATGAGCGAGGAGGACGATCGGATCGCCCGCGAGCGCTGGCCGGACTGGAGCGCCGGAGTGCTGGAGGACGGATCGTTCGCCGAACGTGCCGCCATGCTGGAGCGCTCGCTGCGCGCGCGACGTGCCGATGGCGACGGCCCGCTGCTCGTCGTGACGATCGACGTCGAGCGCTACGCCGCGTGGTGCGAGCACGAGGGCCACCAACCCGCCGATCGCGCCTCGCGCCGTACGTTCCTCGACCTCGAGCGCGACGCCGGTGCCGGTCGCAGCTGGCCGCCGGGCCGCAACGAGCCGTGCTGGTGCACCAGCACGAGCAAGTACAAGCGCTGCTGCGGCGCGCTGGCGACGAGCACCGCGGTCGAGGAGGCCGCCTGATCGAAATGCCGGTCGAGCTGACCGAGCGGGCTCTGCGCGACGCGGTCGCGACGCTCGCAGAGCACGACAGCGACGGGGCGCAGGCCGCGGAGTCCGCGCTGGACTGGATCGGCTGGCAACGTGAGGGTCCCTTGCTGCTGCGTCGCTACGACGTGCAGCTGTTCGCCTGGTACGTCCTGCCGCGCAAGTTCCTCGCGCCGCTCGAGGACAAGCGCGAGGCGGCGGCGTCGGTCGCGCGGCTGCTCGAGCGCCTCGGCGGACGTGCCGCCAGCTACGCGGCCGTGTGCCGATCGCCCGAGACCGACGAGCTGCTGCACGCCTGGGAGGCCGACGACCCGGATGCCTGGCGCGTCTTCCGCGAGCTGCTCGACGGGTCGGGCCTCGAGCCGCCCGACACCGGCCGGCTGGCCTGGGGTCAGGTCATGGGCCCCGACGAGGCGTGCGTGCGCGAGCAGGTCTCGACGGCCCTCGAGGAGGCGATCGAGGAGGGAAGCCTGACGCCCGGCGCGGCCGGCTTTCGCCGTCGCCAGACGCAGGTCGCGAACGCCGCGCTGCTCGAGCCCTACGCCGAGGACGGCGGAGCGACGCGCCTGGACGTGGTGCGGGCCGAGCGCTTGGAGCGCTGGCTCGACTCGCGCCCGCGACACGGCTCCGAGCGCAGCGTCATTCTCGGCTCGGTTGCCGCGGCGATCGCCGCCGACCCTCCTCGCGTCGACCCCGAGGCGGCGCGGGCCGCCGTCGCACCGGCGCTGTGGCTGCTCGATCGCGCGGAGGACGCGATCGCCCTGACGCAGACGGGGGCGCTCAACCGCGCGCTCGTGCGCGAGATGGTCGAGCAGTGGCCCGACTGGTGGGACGCAGACCGCTTCGGGCCTCCCAATCGCGAGGACGACGTCGCGCTCCTGCACGAGCTGCACGCGCTGCTGCGTGCGCTGCGCCTCGTCCGCCGCAGGGCGCCCAGCCTCGTCATCACCAAGCGCGGCCGCGAGCTGCGCGACGACCCGGCGATGCTGCTCGCGGCGCTGGCCGAGCAGCTGCTCGCCGGAGACGGCTTCCGGGCGGCATGCGCCGAGCTCACGGCCGCGCTGATCCTCGACGGTGTCCCGGCGCACGACAACGGCGCCCTCGCCGGCCGGGTCCATCCCGCGATCGCCGAGCAGGGCTGGAGGTCGCCGGTCGGTCCAGTTCTGGTCCGTGACGTCGCGTGGATGATCGCCGACGTCGTGCGCGCAGCCGAGTCGATCGGACTCGTCGCGCGTGCGCCCGGTCCACGCCATCTTCGGCACGAGAGCCTCGCCGTCACCGAGGCGGGTCGGTTCGGGCTGCTCGCCGGGCTGCGCGCCCGGGCGCTTGCCCCGACCGCCAGTCTTCCGGGCTGACCTGGGCGATCGCCCGCGAGCTGCTCGACGATCAGCTCGAAGCGCTCGCCGAACTCGCCGAGCGTCCCGCCCGCCGCCCGCAACCCGCGACCGCCCCGGGGCGGCAAATATCGCCGCAGGCCTGGCGGATCGGCGCGCTACCACGTCATGCCGGTCCGGCGCTATGCTTCAGAAAGCAAATCCGAGCGCCCCAGACGGGATTGGCGCCGGATCGCTTTTCGATGACCGAGACTCTTGACATCTGCTCCCTCTCCGACCTGCCGCCCGGCACGGCGCGCGTCGTCGAGTGGGAGGACCTGGAGGTCGGGATCTTCAACTGCAACGGCGTCCTCTACGCGATCGAGGACCGCTGCTCGCACGACAACGGCACGCTTGCCGACGGCACCTTCGACCAGGACGCCTGCACGGTCGAGTGCCCGCGGCACGGCTCCATCTTCGACGTACGCACCGGAACGCCCAAGACCCTGCCCGCCTACGTCCCCGTCGAGACGTTCGACGTCCGGGTCGAGGACGACATGATCAAGCTGGAGGTCGAATAACCAACATGGCAACTCCCGAGACCATCGCCGAGCAAGAGGGCCTTCAGGGCATCAACTCCGACTACACGGAGAAGTACGGCTTCCACGACGCCGAGAACTACCTCTACAAGGCGCCGAAGGGGCTCTCCAAGGAGCTCGTCGCAAAGATCTCGGAGTTCAAGTCCGAGCCCGCATGGATGCTGGAGTTCCGCCTCAAGGCGCTCGAGTACTTCTACGCGCGCTCGATGCCGACCTGGGGCTCGCCGCACCTCGCCGAGGTCAACTTCGACGACATCCACTACTTCGTGCGCGCCTCCGAGAAGGCCGAGCGCTCGTGGGACGACGTTCCCGACGACGTCAAGAAGACCTTCGACCGCCTCGGCATCCCGGAGGCCGAGCGCAAGTTCCTCGCCGGCGTCGGCGCCCAGTACGAGTCCGAGGTCGTCTACCACCAGATCAACGAGAAGCTCGAGGCGCAGGGCGTCATCTTCATGGACATGGACTCGGGGCTGCGCGAGCACGAGGACCTCGTGCGCGAGTACTTCGCCACGATCATCCCGCCCAACGACAACAAGCTCGCGGCGCTCAACAGCGCGGTCTGGTCGGGCGGCTCGTTCGTCTACGTCCCGCCGGGCGTCCACATCGAGATGCCGCTGCAGGCCTACTTCCGCATCAACACGGAGAACATGGGCCAGTTCGAGCGCACGCTGATCATCGCCGACGAGGGCTCCTTCGTGCACTACGTCGAGGGCTGCACCGCGCCGACGTACTCGTCGGATTCGCTGCACTCCGCGGTCGTCGAGCTGATCGCCAAGCCGGGCGCGCGGATCCGCTACACGACGGTGCAGAACTGGTCGACGAACGTCTTCAACCTCGTCACCAAGCGGGCGATCGCCGAGCGCGACGCGACCGTCGAGTGGGTCGACTGCAACCTCGGCTCGAAGCTGACGATGAAGTACCCGTCGGTCTACCTGACCGGCGAGCGCGCGCACGGCGAGATCCTGTCGATCGCCTTCGCGGGCGCCGGCCAGCACCAGGACGCCGGCGGCAAGATCATCCACGCGGCGCCGAACACGACGTCGAACATCTTCGCCAAGTCGATCTCCAAGGACGGCGGGCGCGGCTCCTACCGCGGCCTGCTCGAGGTCGCAAAGGGCGCGCACGGCTCCAAGAGCAAGGTCGTCTGCGACGCCCTGCTGCTCGACGACAAGTCGCGCTCGGACACCTATCCGACGATCCGCATCGGCGAGGACGACGTCGACGTCGGCCACGAGGCGACCGTCTCGAAGGTCGGCGAGGAGCAGCTCTTCTACCTCATGACCCACGGCCTGAACGAGGAAGAGGCGTCCAAGCTGATCGTCAACGGCTTCATCGAGCCGATCGTCAAGGAGCTGCCGATGGAGTACGCGGTCGAGATGAACCGCCTCATCGAGCTTCAGATGGAGGGCTCAATTGGCTAGTCGGACCCTGATCGAGCCTGCTTGGCTGACGGCGCGCCGCGAGCGCGCCGTCGAGCTGTCGGGCACCCTCCCGATGCCGTCCTTTCGCGGCCAGCCGGGCTGGGAGTTCACGCCGCTGAAGAAGCTCGGCCTCGACTCGTTCGAAAAGCCCGAGCGCATCGGCGCGCACCTCGACGTCTCGTCGCTGCAGATCGTCGCCACGCCCGAGGGCGCGACGCGCGTGCTCGAGCAGGTCGACCACGGCTTCGACGGCTCCGCCGACGGTACCTCCGTCGAAGACCGCGACGGCACGATCGTCATGCCGCTGAGCCTCGCCGTCCAGCAGCACCCCGAGCTCGTCGAGGCGCACTTCGGCGCGATCGTCGACGGCGACGACCCGTTCGTCGCGCGCAACGAGGCCGGCTGGGAGGGCGGCGCGTTCGTCTACGTCCCGCGTGGCGTCGCGGTCGACACGCCGATCGTCGTCACGGTCGTGCAGTCACAGGGCCAGACCGCGCTGCAGTGGCGCACGCTCGTCGTGCTCGAGGAGGGCGCGTCGGCCGAGGTCTGGGAGCAGTACGTCTCCGCCGACGACGACACCGACGGCCTGCTGAACACCGTCGTCGAGCTGTCCGTCGGCCAGAACGCGCGGCTGCGCTACGTCTGCGCCCAGGGTCTCAGCGAGAAGTCGTGGATCCTCGGGACGCAGCGCGCGACCGTCGATCGCGACGGCGCGCTGGACTGGATCGCGCTGGGCTTCGGCTCGGGCAACGGCCGCGTCGCGATGGACACCAAGCTCATCGGACCGGGCGCCGACGCCAAGGTCACCGGCGCCTACGCGACGCACGCACGCCAGCACCTGGACTACGCGACGACGCAGGTCCACGACGCCCCCAACACGACCTCCGACCTGGCCTTTCGCGGGATCCTCGACGGGCGATCGAACACCGTCTGGTCGGGGATGATCAAGGTCGAGCCCGGCGCGCAGCAGATCGACGCCTTCCAGGAGTCGCGCAACCTGCTGCTGACGAAGACCGCGCACGCCGACTCGGTGCCCGGCCTGGAGATCCTCGCCAACGACGTGCGCTGCACGCACGCCGCGGCGATCGCCCAGATCGACCTCGAGCAGCTGTTCTACCTGCGCTCGCGCGGGCTGCGCTTGGAGAAGGCCAAGCGGCTGGTCATCGAGGGCTTCCTCGAGGCGACCGTCGAGCGCTTCGAGCAGGGCTTCGTGCGCGAGGCGATCGCCGGCGCGCTCGAGCGCCGGCTCGAGTTCGTGCTCGGCTGACGCGGCGCCGCGCGCCAGATCTCGAGCGTGCCCCACACGGTGCGCGGCGCCGCATGGCGTCGGGCGCCGGCGAAGCCCGCCGCGGCGAGCATGTCCGGAAGCCGGCCGTCGAGCAGGCTCCGAGAGCCCTCGCGGCCGTCGAACAGCTGCAGGCCCCGCGCCCCGAGCGCGGCGGCCCGGCCCGCGCGGCGGGCCCCAGTCGGCGACGTGCAGCGCGCCGCTTGGCGTGAGCGCGCCGGCGATGTGCGCAAGCGCCGCGGCTTTCGCGGCATCGCTGAGGTGATGCAGCACGAGCGAGATCAGCGCGACGTCCGCCTTGCCGCCCGGCAGATCGAACGTGTCCGCCAGCCCTTCGTTCCACGTGACGCGCCCGGCGCCGGGCCTGCGGCTCGCGAGCCCTTCCGTGGATGCGGTCTCGTGAACGACGGCGTGGCCCGCGCCGCGAGCGATCAGCCAGCGGTTGACCGGACCGCGATCACGCCGGCGATGACGAGCGCGAAGGACAGGCTGCCCCAGAACACGAGGCTGCCGATGCCCGCCTCCATGGCGCCGGGGAAGAGCCCCCCATCTGCGCGCTGGGCTCTGCAGGGCCGCGGTCGCTGGCGCTCGCAGCAGGACCGGCCGCAGGCGGGGCACCAAGAGCGCCAAGGCTAGGCGACCGCCGCGCATCCGGTAGAACCACCGCCATGGATCCCTGGATCGCCGCGACCGCCGAGGAGATCGCGGCGCGTGCGCCGGGCGAGCTCGATCGGCTGGTTGCCATCTCCTCGCCCTCGGGCGACGTCGCCGGCGCGGACGCGGCGCTGGAGCTCGTGCTCGAGCTCGTGCCCGAGCAGGCGGTCGCCGAACGCGTGCCGTGCTCGTCGGCCGGTCATGCCGACGACCTGATCGCCACGCTCGCCGGCAGCGGCAGCGGGCGGATCGTGCTGCTCGGCCACGTCGACACCGTGCACGCGCACGAGGATCACCGCGCGCTCGCGCGCGAGGGCGACAACCTCAGCGGTTCGGGCACCGTCGACATGAAGGGCGGCGACGTCCTGGCCGTCGGCGTCCTGCGCGCGCTCGCGGGCCGCACGGAGGACTTCGAGGAGGTCGCGCTGCTGCTCGTCTGCGACGAGGAGTGGCGCGCGGGCGACTTCGTCCACGTCGAGCGCTTCGCCGGCTACGACGCCTGCCTGTGCTTCGAGGGCGGCGAGCTGAGCGCCGACGGAGAGGAGGCCGTCGTCGTGCGGCGCAAGGCGGCCGGCACGCTGCGGGTGCTCGCGCACGGGCGCTCGGCGCACTCGGGCTCCAAGCCGGAGGAGGGCGCCAACGCGCTGCTGGCGCTCGCGAGCGCCGCGCAGACGGTCGCGGCGCTGCACGATCCGCAGGGGCCCGCGCACCTGACCTCCGTGCCGACGGTCGTGCGCAGCGGCGACGCCTTCAACGTCGTCCCGGCCGCCGGGGAGCTGCTGTGCGACCTGCGTGCCGACGAGCTCGAGATGTTCGACACCGTGCTTGCGGGTCTGTCATCAAAGATTGACGGAGTGCGCCTCGAGGCGGAGTTTCTGCGCCGCTGGCCGGGCATGGACTCGCGCGCCGCCACGGCGCCGCTGCTGGAGGCCGCGGCGCAGCGCCTGGGACGTCCGATCCGCGCCGCCGGGCGCGGCGGGGCAAGCGACGCAAGCTTCCTGGCGCCGGTGATCGACGTGGTCGTCGACGGCCTCGGACCGCGCGGCGGCGGGGCCCACACCCCGAAGGAGTACATCGTCGCGGCCTCGCTGCGCTCGCGGGCGGAGGTCGCACTGGCGCTGGCGGCCGCCGTGCTCGCTACCCCGTAAATGCGCGACGAAACATAACAATCCCCGAGGGGGTCGCAAACGTCGGGAACCTGCGCTAGTCTTGCCGCGTCTTGACCAGCCGAGTCTTCGCCGATCTTCGGTGGAGAGCGGGGGAACCACTTGGGTCGCTTCGGCGGCCCGGGGGCGAATCGTCACGTCAGTGACATAGCGCTAGCTCTTTCTGCGCGAGCCCGTCAGCTAACCCCGCAGGCATACGAAGGAGATGGGGAGGGGTTCAGCGCACGTGAAGTGGATGTTGCGTCTTTCGATGGTGTCGATGGCGATGATCCTGCTCGTTCCCGCACAGGGCATCGCCAAGAAGAAGAACTGGCACCTCGGTGACCGCACGCTGCGCGAAGGCGCCAAGGGCCACGACGTCAAGGTCCTCCAGAACTTCCTCACGCGCGCCGGCGTCCGCGTCACCACCGACGGGGCCTTCGGACCCGGCACGACCAAGGCCGTGCGCACGTTCGAGCGCAACCAGCAGCGCCGCGTCGACGGCAAGGTCACGCGGCTCGACGTGCTCGTCCTGCGCGACGTCGTCGCCAACGGCGGCGCGGTCGCCAAGGCCGCCGGAACCGGCGGCGCGCTGCCCAAGAACGCCGCGCCGCCCCCGCCGGTCGTGCCGCCGCCGCTGAAGCTCGGCCCGGGCATGAAGGCGACGGTCGGCTCGGACGGCTTCGCCGTCGCTCCCGTGCTCGCCCCGCCCGTCGTCCACCAGGTCATCGCGGCCGGCAACAAGATCGCCAAGATGCCCTACATCTACGGCGGCGGCCATGGCGACTGGGACGCCGCCGGCTACGACTGCTCCGGCTCGGTCTCCTACGCGCTGCACGGCGCCGGACTGCTCGCGAGGTCGATGCCCTCCGGAGGCTTCATGAACTGGGGCGACGCCGGGCCCGGCCAGTGGATCACGCTGTACGCCAACGGCGGCCACATCTACATGGTCGTCGCGGGCCTGCGCTTCGACACCAGCGGGCGGGCTGGCGCCGGCACGCGCTGGCAGGCCAGCATGCGGTCGGCCAGCGGCTACTCGGTCCGCCACCCGCGCGGCCTGTAGCCCGGCGCTCCGACGCACCGGATCGCAGCCGCCGCGCGCCGCTGCGCCGCGCGCGCATACTGCGCCGGTGAGGACGCTGGATCGATGAGGCGAACGCTCGTCGTCGCCCTCGCGCTGCTCGGTTCGGGCGCGTGGGCCACCACGGCGTCCGCGCGCGTCGCGCTCGTGGCGACCGGCACACCGCAGCTCGTGCTGCTGGACGTCGCCACCGACCGCGTCGTCATGCGCCTGGCGCTGCCGGCCGCCACGCGGGCGGTCGCGGTCTCCTCCGACGGGCGTCGCGGCTACGTCGCCGCCGGCGCGACGATCGTGGAGATCGACGTCAACGAGCGCCTGGAGCTCGCGCGACGTGCGCACGGCAGCGCGCCGGTCACGGCGCTCGCGGTCTCACCGGACGGGCGGCGCGTGTACGCCCTTGCGGGCCGGCGCCTGCGCATCCTCAAGGCCGGCACGCTGCGCCTGCTGGCCTCTGTCGGCCTCGGCGGCCGCGGGCGCGCGATGTCGCTGCGCGCCGACGGACGGCTGGCGGCGGTCGTGCTGGCGGGCGGGCGCGTCGCGATGGTCGATCCGACGACGCGGAGGCTGCTGCGCCATGTGCGCGTGCCGGGCGCGACGGGGGTGGCGGCCGGAAACGGCGGGCGCACCTACGTCTCGGCCCGCGGGCGGCTGCGGACGATCTCGCGCGGCGCGCGCCACCCACGCCCGCGGACGATCGAGCTGCCGCGCGGCGCCGGAGGCAACCTCGCGCTGTCGCCGGGCCGCACGCGCCTGGCCGTCGGCGCGCGCAGCGCCGGATCCAGCGGCGCGCTCGTCTTCCTTGGCAGCACGCGCGTGCGGCGCCTGGCCGCCGGCGCCGGGCTCGGCACGCCGGCGTGGACGACGGACGCCGGGCGGATCCTGTTCGCCAACCGCCGCACGTCGTCGCTGTCGCTCGTCAGCCCGCTGTCGGGGCGAAGGCTGGACGTCGTGCGCCTGCCCGGCTCCGCGCCGTCGGGCATCGTCGTGCAGCCCGGGCTCGCGCTGTTGCGCGGCACGGCCGCGGACGACACGCTGATCGGCACGCGCGGGCCCGACCGGATCGAGGGCCTGGAGGGCAACGACCTGCTGCGCGGCGGCCGCGCTCGCGACATCCTCGACGGTGGGTCCGGCGAGGATCGCGTCGCCTCCGGCGCGAGCAGCGACCGTGCCCGCGGCGGCGACGGCGACGACTTCGTCACCGGCGACGCCGGCAACGACATCATCTCCGGTGGCGAGGGCGCCGATGCCGTCAACGGCGGCACCGGCAACGACACGATCGACTCCGACGCGGGCGACGACATGGTCGACGGCGGCGACGGCGACGACACGATCCGCGCCGGCGACGGCGACGACCGGATCGTCGAGCAGGGCTTCGGCAACGACGTCCTGCTGTCGGGCGGCTCCGGCGACGACGTGATCCGCGGCGGCCGCGGGTCCGATCGCCGGATGCTCGGCGACGACGGCAACGACGAGCTGTTCGGCGAGTCGGGCTCCGAGCAGATGAGCGGCGGGCGCGGCGACGACGTCGTCGACGGCGGCCGCGGCGGCGACAACATGCTCGGCGACGAGGGTCAGGACGTGCTGCGCGGCGGCTCGGGCAACGACCGCGTCGACGGCGGCCCCGGCCAGGACCGCATCGACGGCAGCTCGGGCGCCGACCAGTTGCAGGGCGGCGACGACGGCGACGAGATCGTCGGGGGGCCCGGGCCCGACGAGCTGCGCGGCGGCAACGGCGACGACGCGATCCGCGCGGCCGACGACAGCGCCGACCTCGTCGACTGCGGCCCCGGCGGCGACACGGTCTACATCGATCAGGGCGCCCCGGATCGCGACACGCTGATCGACTGCGAGTCCGTCGTGCGCATCGCGCCGGAGGCCTTCGGCGATGAAGAGCTGCCGTCGATCCTGCGCGGCACGGCGGCCGCCGACGTCCTGCAGGGCACCGACGACGACGACTCGATCTTCGGCTCCCTCGGCAACGATCGCCTGTTCGGGCGCGGCGGCGACGACTACGTCGACGGCGAGGACGGCGACGACGTCCTGTCGGGCGGGCCTGGCAACGACATCATCCCCGGGCGCAACGGCAACGACACGATCCACGGCGACGAGGGCGCGGACCGCATCACCGGCGACCGCGGCACCGATCGCATCTTCGGCGACGCGGGCAACGACGAGATCTTCGGCAACCTCGCCCCGGACATCATCGACGGCGGGTCCGGCGACGACCGCATCAACGTCGTCGGCGGCAGCATCGACGTCGTCGTCTGCGGCAGTGGCCGCGACACGGTCTTCGCCAGCGTCACCGACGTCGTCGCGCTCGACTGCGAGAACGTGCGCCGCTGAGGCCCGGCCGGGGGACGGCTGCGCGCTGAGCGAGCCGCGCGCCTAGTCCATGCCGCTGCGGCCGCGGGGTCCGCGGCGTCCCCGGAAGCCCCTCGCTCCATCGGGCCCTCGTTTGCCGGTCGGGCCTCGTCGGCCGGTGGGCCCCCGATCTCCGGTCGGGCCCTCGGGACCTCTCGCACCCCGGTCCCCCTTGGCGCCGGGGGGACCTTGCTCCCCAATCCGGCCCTGCGGTCCGGGCTCGCCCTTGTCGCCCTTGTCGCCCTTGGCACCCGGCTCGCCCTGTGCGCCTTGTTCGCCGGTAAGGCCCTGGTCTCCCTTGTCGCCCTTGTCCCCCGGAGGCCCGTCGTCGCCCGTATCGCCCTTCTCGCCGTCCTTGCCGGCGGGACCGGCTGAGCCCTTCTCCCCCTGAGGTCCACGGAAGGGCTCCACCTGGGTTCCGTCGGGTGCGATCAACGCTTCGTCGCCACACACCGCCGACGTCATCGGGACGCCCTCGTCCGTGGGGTCTCTCACCTGGATCTCGAGAACCTCCGAGACGGGAACCGCGACGACCTGGTTCGGGGGAGCCGGATCGCGCCGTATCGGTTCGTCGTCCTCGTCCAGTTTGAACACGCCGTCGTTGTGCTCGAAGCGCTGCTGGTCGCCCAGGACGACGTTCTCCTTGTTGCGCGAGATGTACGTGGCCTTGACGCACCGGCCCGTGTTGAGGCTCACGAAGGCGGTGCGGAAGAGGTGCTTCTTTTCGAACTGCGAGGCGACCGCAATTCCGCCCAGCATGAGCAGGCCCGCGAGCCCCACGCTCACGCCCCTGAGCCAGAAGCGCCTGTTGTCTGTGGCAAGGCGATCGCGCAGCGCCGCCAGCAGTGGGTTGATGGCCGCGAGGGGCGCCGGGTCCGGCACGACCGCACCGGCGGGAGGGTCGGCGATGTCGGCGCGCTCCATTTCGAGGCGGTTGATGGCAGCCGCGTTGGCCGCGATCTGCCTGCGCTGGGCGCGCAGCGACGGCAACGAGAGGAGAACGACGATAAAAGCCGCCCACGCGGTCAGCACGGTCCCGGGACCCCGAACGTCACCAAGCTGATCCACCGTCAGCGGCAGCATGACGCCGACACCGGCCGCCAGCAGCGGCGCGATCCACACTGCAGCCGGCGGCCTGATCCGGAGGGCCCCGATGAGGACCCAGGTGATGGCGGCGAGTGGGACCAGCCCCACAGCCAACGTGACCTCGATTGCCGTGCGGTCGATCGCGGCCTGCGTGGCTATGGAGACCGATACGCCGAGCGCGACATCGACCACCGTGTCGCGGCGCGAGAGCGCTCGAGTCGTCATCAGCCGGGCCGCCAGCGCCACCAGAGCCAGCGCCAGAACCAGCCAGACGGCCAGAGCCTGCGCTCCGAGAACGAGCATCTCCTCCCGCGATGCGAACGACAGCGGGACCTCCTTCGAGAACCCGGCTTCGCCCAAGCGGATCCAGAGAACGATGGCGCCGAGAACGAGGATGTAGCCGGTTGCACCCAGAACGGCAACGAGTGCCGAGACCAGTTGTCCGAACACCTGTAGCGCCCGCACGAGATCCCCTACTTTCCGGGCGGAGGATCGGGAGGATCGAACAGCGTGTCCTTGACCCTCGCCGTGAGCATCGCCCTGGGATCGAATTGCGCTCCCCGGAGGTCCGCGCCCGAGAAATCGGCGTGCCCGAGGATGGCGTCACCGAGCATCGCGTCGCGCAGATCGGCGTTTCGCAGGTCGGCTCTGGAAAGGTCCGCGTGCCGGAGGTCGGCTCTGCGCAGACACGCATGGCGCAGATCCGTCCGCACGAGGATCGCTCCGACCAAGACTGCGTCGTTGGCGATCGCGCCATCCAGATGGGCGCTCGTGAGGTTTGCCAGCGGCAGCTGGGCGAAGCTGAGATCCGCGCGATCCAGGTGAGCCCTCGTGAGATCCGCCTGCCGCAGACGGGCATGACGCAGCCCCGCCTTGTCCAGACGTGCGTGGACGAGCAGCGCGCGCTCGAGCTTGGCTCCCGACAGGTCGGCGCGTTCGAGCCGGGCCTCGGCCAGGTCGGCGCGGTTCAGGTCAGCGCCTGCCAGTCGAGTACCCCTCAACTGGACTCCGGCCAGGTCGAAGCCGCGCCAGGTCGACTCCTGCTCGCCCAGCCAAGGGTGGCCGGAGGCAACCTCCTCGCGCCGTGCCGCTCGGCGAAAGCCCGCCACCACGTGCCAGGCGGCCACCGAGGACACCATTGCTGCAGATAGTCCGATGAGCAACGCGCGTGCCGTGTCATCGGTCACGACGGGTGCGAGCCCGATGGGTAGGACGACGACCGCTCCCAGCAGGAGGATGTTTCGGATCGCGCGCTTCTCTCGCCCGCTGACACTCAGGGTGAAGGACTGCTGCGCCACATGGAGACTATGCGCGCCGCTGAAGTCAAAAAGCAAACGTTGGCGCTGGTTGTCCCTGCGCGGGGTACGCTCGCGTCGAGCTACCGTCCATCGAGAGGAGGCAGGAGTTGCTGTTCTTCGTACGCTTCGACGTGACGCAGCCCGCGAACGTCACGAACGAGAGCCTGGTCGCGACCTGGGTTCGCGAGGCCGAGGCAGCGATCGGCGCGATGGATGCCGGGGCGGTGCCGCACCTGTGGAAGGTCGCCGGCCAGCGCGTCGTGCTCGGCGTCATCGACCTGCCGACGGCGGAGGACCTCGACCGCGCGCTCGCCGGGCTGCCGATCATCCGCGAGATGGGGCCCGGCGTGAAGACCGAGGCCTGGCCGATCTACGACTACCGCACGTTCGCGTCGGACCTGCAAGAGGGCGCGCACGGGCCGTGAGCCGTTGCGCCGGCGCTAGTCGTCCTGCGCCGGGCGCCCGCGCTCGCGCTTTCGCGACGAGGCGCGCCGCTTGGACTCCAGGCGGCGCATGCGCGACGCCTTCGTGGGCTTCGTCGCGCGGCGCACGCGCGGGACCTCGAGCGCGCGGGCGATGCGCTCGGACAGGCGCTCGAGCGCGAGCGCGCGGTTGCGCGCCTGGCCGCGCGCGTCCTGGGCGACCGCGCGCACGACCGGCCCGCAGCGCGCCGTCACGCGGCGCTTCTGCGCGCCGTCGAGCGTCGCCGAGGCGGCGACGTCGAAGCTCGCCTCGATCCGCGACTCGGTCTTGTTGGCGTGCTGGCCGCCGGGGCCCGAGGAGCGGCTGGCCTGCACGCTGACCTCGTCGAGCGGGATCGACACGTCGCGGTTGATCGGCAGGACGTCGGCCATGGCGCACATGATGCCCGCCCGGCACGATCGTCCGCGCGCGCCAGACTGCGAGTGAGATCGCCTCCGCGCGGTTAGAGTCGCGTCCATGTCCGAGAACCTCGCGCTGAACCTCACGCGCACCGCCGCCGAGCACCCCGACGCGATCGCCTGCAAGCTCGACGACGCGGCGTTCGACTACGCGCTGCTCGACAACGCCAGCGCGCGCGTCGCGACGATGCTGGGGAGCCTGGACGTGCAGGCCGGCGACCGCGTCGCGATCATGCTGCCCAACGTCCCGTACTTCCCGGCCGTCTACTACGGGATCTTGCGCGCCGGCGCGGTCGTCGTGCCGATGAACGTCCTGCTCAAGTGCCGCGAGGTCGCCTACTACCTGTCGGACTCCGGCGCGAAGGTCATCTTCGCCTGGCACGGCTTCCTCGAGGCCGCCGAGCAGGGCGCCGAACAGGCCGGCGTCACGGTGGTCACGGTCGCGCCCGGCGAGATCGAGAAGGAGGTCTTCGCGCACGAGCCTGCGGCGGAGGTCGCCGAGCGCGACGGCGACGACACGGCGGTGATCCTCTACACGTCGGGCACGACCGGCAAGCCGAAGGGCGCCGAGCTCACGCACGCCAACCTGCGCGGCAACGTCGAAGCGTCGGCGAACCTGTTCACGCTCGGCGTCGGCGACGTGATCTTCGGCGGCCTGCCGCTGTTTCACTCCTTCGGGCAGACATGCACGATGAACGCCGCGATCAGGGTCGGCGCGACGGTCACGCTGCTGCCGCGCTTCGAACCGGCCAAGGCGCTCGAGATCCTCGAGCGCGACGCCTGCACGGTCTTCGAGGGCGTGCCGACGATGTACGGCGCGCTGCTGCACCACCCCGACCGCGAGACGGTCGACGCCTCGAGCCTGCGCGTCTGCGCCTCCGGCGGCGCGTCGATGCCCGTCGAGGTCATGCGCGGCTTCGAGCAGGCCTTCGGCTGCAAGGTGCTCGAGGGCTACGGCCTGTCGGAGACCTCGCCGGTCGCGTCCTTCAACCACCCGGACCGCGAGCGCAAGGCCGGCTCGATCGGCACGCCGATCGAGGGCTGCGAGATGAAGGTCGTCGGCGACGACGGCGAGGAGGTCGCGGCGGGCGAGGTCGGCGAGATCGTGATCAAGGGCAACAACGTCATGAAGGGCTACTGGCAGCGCCCCGACGCGACCGCCGAGTCGATCAAGGACGGCTGGTTCTCCACCGGCGACATGGCGAAGGTCGACGAGGACGGCTACTTCTTCATCGTCGACCGCAAGAAGGACCTCATCATCCGCGGCGGCTACAACGTCTATCCGCGCGAGGTCGAGGAGGTGCTCTACGAGCATCCGGCCGTGCGCGAGGCGGCCGTCGTCGGCGTGCCCGACGACGAGTGGGGCGAGGAGGTCGGCGCCGCGATCGCGCTCAAGGAGGGTCAGTCCGCCGACGCCGAGGAGCTGCAGGCGTTCGTCAAGGAGCAGGTCGCAAGCTACAAGTACCCGCGCCGGATCTGGTTCGTCGACGACCTGCCCAAGGGGCCGACGGGCAAGATCCTCAAGCGCGAGATCACACCGCCTTAGGTGGCCCGCTACGACCTGATCATCGTCGGCATGGGCTCGGCGGGCATGGTCGCCGCCGAGTTCGCGCCGAAGCTCGGGATCAAGGTCGCCTGCGTCGAGCGCGACCGCGTCGGCGGCGACTGCCTGTGGACGGGCTGCGTGCCCTCCAAGGCGCTGCTGGCGTCCGCCAAGGCCGCGCACACGATGCGCCACGCGGACGCCTACGGCATCGAGGCGGTCGAGCCCGAGATCGACACCGCGCGCGTGTGGGCGCGCATCCACGCGATCCAAGCGCAGCTGGCGAGCACCGACGACGACCCCCAGCGCTTCCGCGACCACGGCGTCGATGTGCTCGAAGGTCAGGCGACGCTGTCCTCGCCGACGACGATCCGTGTCGGCGACGAGCAGCACGAGGCGCGCTACATCCTGCTGGCGACCGGCAGCCGCCCCGCGACGCCGCCGATCGAGGGCCTGGCGGAGGCCGGCCACCTGTCCAGCGAGTCGATCTTCGAGCGCGACCGCGCGCCCGAGAGCCTCGTGATGATCGGCGCCGGCCCGATCTCGATCGAGCTCGCGCAGGCGCTGACGCGCCTCGGCGTGCACGTGACGGTCCTGCAGCGCGGCTCGGGGGTGCTCACGCGCGAGGAGCCCGAGCTCGCCCGGCGCCTGCTCGGGCGCCTGCGCAACGAGGGCGTCGTGCTGCACACCGACATCGAGATCGACCGTGTCAGCACCTCCGGGGACGGCTCGAAGACCGTCCACGCCGGCGAGCGCTCGTGGACGGCCGCGGAGATCTTCGTCGGCGCCGGCCGCACGCCGAACGTCGAGGGCCTCGGCCTCGAGCAGGTCGGCGTGAAGGTCGGGCCGCGCGGCGTGCAGGTCGACGACGGGCTGCGCACGAGCGTCGAGACGATCTACGCCGCCGGCGACGTCGCGGGGCGCTGGCTGTTCACGCACTCCGCCGGCTACGAGGCCGCGCGCGCGGTGCGCAACATGTTCCTGCCGGGCTCGGGCGGCGGCTCGTTCGTCGTGCCGTGGTGCACGTTCACCGATCCCGAGCTCGCCCATGCCGGGCTGACGGAATCCGAGGCGCGAGCGCGGCACGGCGAGGGCGCGGTGCGCGTCTGGCGCCAGGAGCTGTCGCACTCCGACCGCGCGCGAGCGGACTCGGCCTCCGACGGCGAGATCCGGATCGTCACCGTCAAGGGCCGCGTCGTCGGCGCCCACGCGCTGGCGCCCAACGCCGGCGAGCTGATCGGCGAGCTCGCGCTGGCGATCGACCGCAAGCTCAAGCTCACCGACCTCGCCGCCATCGTGCACGTCTATCCGACGATCGCGCTGGCGATCCAGCAGATCGCGGCCGAGGCCGCCTACGCCTCGGCGGAGCGGTTCTCGTGGCTCGTGCGCTCGGGCGCGCAGCTCGCGCGCGCACGGGCGCGCCTCGCGCGCTCGCGCACCTGACCGGCGGCGCCGTCAGTGTGTGCGACGCCACACGCGCAGCCGGCCAGTTCGGAGATACTTGCGCCCGATGCGCGCGATCGGCCAGTCCGACGGGGTCTCGGTCAAGGCGTACGCCGGCACGTCGGGCGTGATCCTCGCGTTCGACGTCGCGGAGGAGGGCGCGCGGGACTGCTCGGCTTCGCGATCGAGCGCTCGGGCGGCAACCGCCCGCACAAGTGGCTTGGGGAGCGCTGAGCTTTCCCGGCATCGAGCGCAAGCCGGGCGAGTTTCCCACCAGCCAGACGGCCCCGATCCAGAAGTTCCGCTGGTCGGACTACACCGTCTTTCCGGACACGACCTACACGTACACCGTGCATCCGGTCTACGGAGAGCCCGCCGCGCTGCGCGTTGACGCGGGCCCGTCGGTGACGATCATGACCTCGAGCATCACGCGCGGCGACCACCGCATCGTCTTCAACCGCGCGGCCGCCGCCAGCCAGGCGTTCTCGCGCCAGTTTCCCGAGGTCGAGCAGGAGCTCGAGGCCGCCAAGAAGGAGGACCGCCCGGCGGTCATGCCGCCGCAGGCGCTGGCGTGGCTGAGCCGTGGTGCGCTCGAGCAGATCACGAGCTTCTGCGCACGCGCGCTGGATCCGACGTGGGCGCTTGACATCGCGATCTACGAGTACGAGCTGCAGGAGATCCGCGACGCGATCGACGCCGCCCGCCACCGCGGCGCGGACGTGCGGATCGTCTACCACGCAAAGAAGGACGACCACCAGAGCCATCTCAACGCCGAGCACGTCGCCGACTGGCCCGAGAGCCAGAAGAAGGCCCGCGTCACGAGCCGCATCTGCCACGACAAGTTCATCGTCCTCAGCCGGGTGCACGCGAACCTGCGCTCGCCGGCGGCGGTCCTGTGCGGCTCGACGAACTTCACCCACAACGGCGTCTACCGCCAGGCCAACGTCGTGCACACCGCCAACCGCCCGGAGCTCGCACAGACCTACCTGGAGCTGTTCGAGGTGCTCTTCGGCGGCGCGACCCCGGGCGACACGAAGAAGTGGATCAACGTCAACAACCCGCTGTCGTCCGACGCGCCGATCGTCGCCGGCTTCTCGCCGCGCAGCGGCGAGGTCGACCTCGACCTGTTCGCGGCCGAGATCCGCGGCGCCGCGCGCGACGTCCTGTTCTGCACCGCCTTCGACCTCAACGCGCGCATCCTCGAGGCGCTCAAGGGCAAGCCGCACGACACGATCCTGCGATACGGCCTGCAGAACTCGCGCGACACGATCACCGGCATCCACCGCGACCGCACGGCCGACTTCGTCGCGACCGCGATGCTCAACCAGGGGCTCGAGGGCTTTCTGAAGGAGTCCACCGCCGGCCAGCGAGGCAACATCCTGATCCACACGAAGCTCGTCGTGGTCGACTTCACCTCGGACGCTCCGACCGTCATCAGCGGATCGCACAACCTGTCCGCCAGCGCGTCGAGTGGCAACGACGAGAACTTCCTCATCATCCGCGGCGCCGTCGACGTCGCCGACTGCTACGGCGTCGAGCTCATGCGCCTCTACGACCACTACCGCTTCCGCTGGCATCAGAGCCCGCGCTCGAAGGACCCGGCGGCCCCGCCGCCGCCGCCCGAGGACCCCACGTGGCCCGCCGGGCACCTGTGCCCCGACGACCGCTGGACGAAGCCCTACTTCGCCGACGCCACGCTCGAGCGCGCCGACCGCGAGCGCTTCGGCGTGCCGGCCGCCTGACCGCCGCCGTCAGTTGGTGGTGCCGGCCGCGCTGTTGAGCAACCTCCACGTCTGCTCGCCGATGATGCCGTTGGCCTCGGAGGCGTGCTTGGCGGCCTGAAACCTCCTGACCTCGGCCTCCATCCTTGGGCCGAAGTTGCCGTTGACGAGGCCGACGCGGAACCCGGCGGCATTGAGCTTCCTCTGGGCCTCCCTGACGGAGCCGCCGTTGGAGCCCCTCCTCAGCGTTTCAGGCATCTCGCAACTCCTCCCTGAGAGAACGGTTTCGTGCTTACCCTCGCATGCTCGGGCGCGCGCCGTCAACGGGCGGCACGCTGCGGTCAGGGACGGGTCTTCACCGCGGCGCGCTGAGCGCGCGCGAGGTAGCTCTGCCCGGCGCGCACCGTGACGGTGCGGTTGCGGCCGAAGTCGCGGACCTGGACGGTGCCTCTGACGACGCGCGTGAGCGTTCCGTCGCAGCGATCCTCGACGAGCCAGGTCGTGCCGCGGACGGTGGCCGCGCTGTGGCGTCCCCGCGTACGGAAGCGCCCCGTGCCCGATCCCCACAGCCTGCGAACCGTGCGCCGCGACCTGGCGGCCCGCGACACGCCGGCCGCGGATGCCGACGGCGTGCATCCGCGGAAGCTTCCGCCCATCAGGCTCACCTCGGTGATCGCTCGCGCGCCCCGGCGCCGGCTCTGGCGCAGCTGGCGGACCCTGAAGCGGCCCGCGTAGAACGCCGCGCGCTGGCGCACGCGCCGAGTGGTCGCGGCCGTCAGCGCGACGCGCCCCTTGCGCACGTCGATCGTCGTCGAGAGCGGGACGCTGACATCGTCCTTGAGCGGGACCATGCGCTGCATGCCGGGCAGGCTGAAGTTCGTCGTGCCGGTGGGCTGCAGCGAGACGTCGGATCCCAGCGTCGGCTGGCCGCGACCCTTCTCGGCGCGCTCGCACCCGAGGACGCGATCGGCCCGGTCGACGATCGCGAAGTCCGCGCCGCCGCCGCTGCCGCAGCTGATCGTGTCGGCGACGCCGTCGCGCGCGCGGATGACGTCCTGGCCGCGTCCGCCGCGCAGGTCGTCGCGCTGGGCGGCGCCGTCGAGGTAGTCCTCCCCCGAGCCGCCGTCGAGCAGGTTGCGACCGGCGCTTCCGGTCAGCGTGTCCTCGCGGCCGCCGCCGCCGACCTGCTCGACGTTGACGCGGACGTTGTCGCGCTCGCCCCTCGCGCCGTCGTTGGCCCTGTTGTCGAGCGTCACGGTGACCGCCGCGCCCGCGAGCCCGTAGTCGACCATGTCCGCGCCCGCACCACCGGTCATGTCGTCGACCCCGGCGCCGCCGACGAGCGTGTCGTCGCCCCCGCCGCCGGCGAGCCTGTCGTTGCCGGCGTCGCCTGCGATCGTGTCGTCGCCGTCGAGCAGCAGCGCAGCCGCCGCGCCATCGAGGCTGTCGTCGCCGCTGCCGCCCGACAGCGCATCGGCCCCGCCGCCGCCGGACACGATGTCGTTGTCCGCGCCGCCCATGACCCTGTCGGCGTCGTCGCCGCCCATGACCGTGTCGCTGCCGTCGCCCCCGTCGAGCGCGTCGTTGCCGGCGTTGCCGAGCAGCATGTCGACCCCGCCGCCGCCGCGCAGCTCGTCGTTGCCGGCATCGCCGCTGCCGCCGTTGAGCGTGTCGGCGCCGTCACCGCCGTCGAGGGTGTCGTTGCCGGGCCCGCCGTCGAGCTCGTCGCCTCCCGGGCCGCCGCCGAGCGCGTCATCGCCCGCGCTTCCGACCAGCCGCTCGACGTCGAGGCCGATGTCGTCGCGCTCGCCGGCGGCGCCGTCCCCGGCGCCGGCGCCGATGGTGGCCGAGACGCCGTCGCTGCGGCGCTCGTAGGTGACCGTGTCACGGCCGGCTCCGCCGCCGAGGACGTCGGCGTCGGTCACCCCGCCCGTGGGACCGAGCCCGGGGCGCAGGAGGTCGTCGCCGCCGTCGCCGAGCATCACGTCGTCGCCGCGTTCGGAGGGGACGCCGTCGGCGCCGATGCGGGCGTCGAGGCCGAGGACGTCGTTGCCTTCTCCGCCGCGCAGCATGTCGTTGTCGTCACCGCCGCTGAGCGTGTCCGCACCGCTGCCGCCATCGACGACGTCGTTGCCCGCGAAGCCGCGCAGCTCACGGTCGTCGCCGTCGCCCCCGCGCAGGTCGTCGGCTCCGGCCGCGCCGTAGAGCAGGTCGGCGCCGGGCCCGCCGTCGAGCACGTTGGCGCTCGCCGTCGACGCGTTCTGCACGTCCTCGGCGGTCAGCATGTCGTCGCCGGCGCCGCCGTTGAGCGTGTCGCTGCCGATGCCGCCGACCATCACGTCGGCGCCGCCCCCACCGGTGATGCGGTCGTCGCCGCCGCGTCCGAGCAGCAAGGTGGAGATCGTCGGCGCGTTGATGTTCGCCTCGTCGTCGCCGTCGCCGAGATCGACGGTCAGGTTGGTGATCCCGGCGGCGGGGCAGCGGACCGTGTCGCCGGACGTCGTGCAATCGCCGAGCGGGTTCAGGTCCGCGCCAGGGTCCGCGTAGACCCAGGCGTCGCCGTCGCGCACGACCGTCACGCTGTTGACCTCGCCGGGGTCGGCGGTGAACCCGTTCACGGTGATCGTCGCGCCGCGCGCCGCGGGCGCGGCCATGGCCGCCGCGAGCAGCGCCGCGAGTCCGTACAGCGCGGCGCGCCTCATCCGCGCCTGACCAGGTAGCCGGTTCCCGCTCGCAGCTTGAGCGGCTTGCGCCGCCCGCGGTCGCTGACGGTGATCCTGCCGCTGCGCACGCGGTAGCGCGTCCCCGAGCACAGCTCCTCGACGATCACGTCGGCGCGCTGGCCGATCGCGAAGCCTTGCGCCCCGTAGACGTACAGCGCGCCGGCGCCGGTGCGGATCCGCAGTCGTGCCAGCGGCTTGGTGCTGCGGGCGGCGCACGCGCGCCGCGAGGCCTTGGCGAGCAGGATCTCGGCGCGCCGCGGCGAGCTGGCGAGAACGAAGCGCCCGCCGCTGACGCGGGCCGCGCGGCGGCCGCCGCGCGTCGCGACGCCGACGCGCACCGTGCCCGCCCTCGTGTCGATGGTGGCGGGCAGGGGCAGCGCCACGCGCTCGGCGAGCGGGACGAGCCGCTGCCCGCCGGGCGCGCGCATCGTCACCGAACCGCCGGCGGGCTGGACGATCGCCTGGCCCCCGGCGCGCGGCTGCTCGCCGCCTTCGTCGACGAGCTCGCAGTCCGACAGCACGCGGTCGACGGGATCGACGATCGCGAAGTCGATGCCCGGCCCGCAACCGACGCGGTCGGGGACGCCGTCGCGCGATCGCAGCACGTCGCCGGCGAGGCCGCCGTCGAGCTCGTCCGTGCCGCCTGCGCCGTCGAGATAGTCCTCGCCCTCGGAGCCGCGAAGGCGCTCCGCGCGAGCGGTGCCGCGGACCGTCTCGTCGCCGAGCCCGCCCTCGAGGCGCTCGATGTCGCTGCGCGCGTCGTCGCGCTCGCCGGCCGGGCCGTCGTCGGCGACGTCGTCGAAGCTCACGCGAACGGGCACGCGCACCGAACCGTAGTCCACGGCATCACCGTCACCGTCTCCACCCGACAAGGAGTCTGCTCCGGGACCGCCCGCGAGCGTGTCGTCGCCCGGCCCCCCCGACAGCGTGTCGCGGCCCTCGCCGCCGACGAGGACGTCCGCCCCGTCGGCGCCGACGAGCGGGTTCGCCGCCCCCTCGAGGACGTCGTCGCCGGGTCCGCCCGCGACGCGGTCGAGGCCGGGGCCGCCGGCGAGCCGGTCGCTCTCGCCCCCGCCGTCGAGCTCGTCGTTGCCGCCGCCACCGGCCAGCGAGTCGGGACCGTCGGCGCCGGCGAGCCGGTCCGGGCCGCCGCCGCCTTCGAGCCTGTCGGCGCCACGCTCGCCGAACAGCCGGTCCGCTCCCGCGTCCGTGCCACCGCCCAGCAGCGTGTCGTCGCCGTCACCGCCCGACACGATGTCAGACCCGTCGCCGCCGTCAAGCCTGTCGCCCGCGGGACCACCGGCCAGCACGTCGTCGCCGGCGCCGCCGACCACGGATTCGACGTCGGCGGCGACGTCGTCGCCCTCGCTCGCGGCCCCGTCGTCGGCCGTTCCCGCGCCGATGCTCGCCGACACCCCGGCGGTGCGACCGACGTACGTGACGGTGTCCTGCCCGGGGCCGCCGCTGAGGACGTCGGCGCCATTGGCGGCGTCCGGCGGATCGGGCAGGCCGAACGGCGAGCCTTCGCGCAGGAAGCCGCGTCCGGGGGCGGCGTCGAGCGTGTCGTCGCCCGCCTCGCCCATGAGCACGTCGTCGCCGCCGTCGCGGCAGTTCTCGACGGCCGCAAAGGACACGCCCAGCTCGTCGTTGCCGTCGCCGCCGCGCTCGACGTCGTTGCCCTCGCCGCCGCACAGGATGTCGCGCTCGGTGCCGCCCAGCAGCTCGTCGCGACCGTCGTCGCCCGACAGCAGGTCGCCGCCGGCGCCGCCGTCGAGGCGGTCGTCGCCGTCGAAGGCGAAGAGCTCGTCGGGACCGGCCCCGCCGGAGAGGTCGTCGTTCCCGCGTCCTGCCTGGAGGACGTCACGGCCGTCGTCTCCGCGCAGGACGTCGTCGCCCGGCGCCGGGGTGACGTCGGGCTCGCCCACGACGCAGGCCGACGTCTCGCCCTCCAGGATGTCGTCGCCGCCACCGCCGCTCAGCGTGTCGCTGCCGCTGTCGCCGCCCATGACGTCAACGCCCGGGCCGCCGGTCAGCATGTCGTCGCCCGGTCCGCCGCACAGCCCGGTGTCGTTCGGAGCCGACTGGGCGTAGCGATCGTCGCCGTCGTCGAGGTTGACGAAGATCAGGTCGCCGGGGCGCGCCGCGCACGTGGCCGTCGTCGGATCGATCTGCTCGCATCCGTCGCGGGCGATCAGCGGGTCAGAGCCCGCATCGCTGACCGTGTAGGCCGGACCTCCGACCGCGGCGGGGTCCAAGGACACGGTCACGTCGTTTCGCTCCCCCTCGGATGCCCGGAAGAAGATCACGCTCGAACTGAACCGGTCGACGACGGCGCCCGTGGCGGCCGCCGGCAGCGCGGCGGCGAGCGTGCAGGCAAGCACGAGCGCGCACGAGAACCGCCGCCGCATCAGTTGAACGCGATGAAGAACGCCGTGCCGAGGGTTTCGCCCGCGTCGTCGAGGTACGCCGCCGCGTCCCTCAGGCCGACCGGGCAGTCCAGGTTGATCCGGACTTCGCCCAGCGGGGTGCTCGGCATCGCGACGTAGACCGTATAGGCCAAGTCCTGGGCGATGGCGCTGGCGAAGTCTTGGCTGGCGACGGCGTTGACCGCCGGGACCTCGAGATCGAAGCAGTAGACGTGCCCGAACTGCGGGTGGTCGATCCGCTGGATCTCCGTCACGCCCTTCGACGTGCCCGCCGTGGGTCGTCCGGTCGCCGGCACCTGCGCCGGGACGTGGGCGAACGCCAGCGCCTCGCCGCGCGGGCCGCGCGGCCCGTCGGCGCCCTGCGGCCCGGTCTCGCCCTTCGCGCCCACGGGGCCCTGCGGGCCTCGCGGGCCCTCCGCGCCGCGCGCGCCGCCGCCCGCGGCGGTGATGGCCCGGCGGGTCTCGGGCGTGAGGTCGCGCAGGTTGACGCCGCGGTCGTCGGCGAGGTCGCCGCTGTTGATGGCACCCGGCGCGACCTGGCTCGAGCGCTTGATCAGGACGCTGGCGGCGGTGGCCGTGCCACCCAGCGCGACTGCGAGCGCCAGCAGCGCGACGGCCATCGCCGGTGAGCATCGAATGCGCCTCAAGGCCTTACCCTACGCGGCTTCGATTGACCATTACAACCCCGGGGGGTGGCGAGCGACGAAGCCGCCGGTGGGGCGCATCTCGCGCGTCCAGCGCGTGCCGCCGCCGCGCAGCGCGGTCGTGTCGAAGCGCCAGCCGCCGACGACCATGAACGCGTGGCCGGCGTTCGCGTAGACGGTGATCCACCTGCCCGGCCCCGCCTCGCCCCAGGTCATGAACGGTCCCGACGCCATCGGCGAGGACACGAGGCCGGCGGCGGCGAGCGCGTAGCTGATCGAGCCCGAGCAGTCGTAGGCGGTGTCCTTGAAGCCGGCGTGGCCGCCGCCGTAGAGGTAGGGCAGGCCGGCGATCGCGTTGCCGGCCGCGATCACGAGGCCGACGGCGGCCGGCGCGCCGGGCGGCGGCTGCGCCGAGCCGCCCGCGTTCGTGCGGATGCCGTTGCGCGCCGAGCGTGCGAGCCGCTTGCGCAACGAGGCGAGCTGGTCTGAGATCGCACGCAGCTCGCTGCGCTTGGCGTCGCGCCCCGCCAGCCGGCGCTGCTGCTCGCGCAGCAGCGCCGTCTCGAGCGTCTGCGCGCGATCGCGGCGCGCCTCGAGCGCCGTCGCGACCTTCAGGCTGCGCGCCTGCAACGTCGCCAGCGAGTTGGCCTGTTTGGTGACGGTCGCGCGCGTCGTGCGCGCGAGGTCCATGATCCTCGCGTTCTGGTGCGCGACGCGCTTGAGGAACGTCGCCTGCTCGAGCAGCTCGGTGAACCCCTTCGCCTTGATGACCACCGAGACGAGGTCCGGCTGCGGGTTGCGGTAGGCGGCCTGGAGGTTTGCCCGCAGCGCGTCGGTCGCCTTGCGCTGGCGGCTGACGAGCCGCGTCAGGCGGTCGCGCGCCTTGATCAGCGCGCCCTCGATGCGCCGCAGCTTGGCCTGCTGGACGTTGACGTCGGCCTGGACGGCGCGCAGCCTGCGCTGCGCGGCAGCGAGGCCGCTCGACGAGGCGCGGATCCTGGCCGACTCGGCAGCGACGGCGCCGCGCAGCTGCTCGGCGCGAGCGGCCTTGGACTGGATGCGGCTGGAGAGGTCGGCTCCGGCGGGCCCGGCGCTGACGAGGATCGTGGCCGCGGCGGCTGCGCACAGCGCCAGCGCGCAGAGCAGGGCGAGTCGTCGGAAGGGGAGTGTCGTCATCGGCGGCGCCTGTCGCAGATCAGGCCAGCATGCTGCCACCCCCGCCGCGACGGCGAGCCGGCGACGCTACCAGCGGTCATCGCCAATCGCCGGAGAAGCCCTGCTCCTGCAAGCAATCGTGCAATCGGTAGCGTGACGGGCGTGAGCGCGGACGACGTCTGGATCGGGCTCGACGTCGGGACTCAGGGCGCGCGCGCCTTCGCCGTGTCGCGCGACGGCGACGTCGCGGGCCGCGGCGAGGCGCCGCTGCGCGGCCGGCGCGACGGCGATCGCCACGAGCAGGACCCGCTGCAGTGGTGGCAGGCGGTCTGCGCCGCCAGCCGCGATGCGCTGCGCGACGTCGCGCCCGAGCGCGTGCGCGGCGTGGCGGCGTGCGCGACGTCGGGCACGGTGCTGCTCGTCGACCGCGCCGGCGAGCCGCTGACGCCGGGGCTGATGTACGACGACGCGCGCGCCGGCGAGCAGGCGGCGCGGATCGGCGGGGGGATGTCGGCGTCGTGGGGCCTGCCGAAGCTCGAGTGGATGCTCGGCGCGTGGCCGCAGCTCGCGCGCGCGGACGCGCGCCTCGCCCATCAGGCAGACGTCGTCACGCGCCGGCTTGCCGGCCACGACGTGCCGTCGGACTCCAGCCACGCGCTGAAGTCCGGCTATGACCAGCTGGCCGAGCGCTGGTCGCCGGATGCGCCTGCCGAGCACCTGCCCGCGGTCGTGCGCAGCGGCACGCAGCTCGGCGAGGTCTGCGCGCGGGCAGCCGAGCAGACGGCGATCCGCGCCGGCACGCCGCTGTACGCCGGGATGACCGACGGCTGCGCCGCGCAGCTCGCGGCCGGGGCGCTGCGCGAGGGCGACTGGAACTCCGTGCTCGGCACGACGCTCGTGCTCAAGGGCTTCAGCTCGCGCCACGTGCCCGACCCGGCCGGCGTGCTCTACAGCCACCGTGCTCCCGGCGGCGGCTGGCTGCCCGGCGGGGCCTCGAGCACCGGCGCAGGCGTGCTGAGCGCGCACTTCCCCGGCCGCGACCTGGACGAGCTCGGCCGCCGCGCCGCCCCGTTCGAGGACACGAGCGTGCTGGCCTATCCGCTCGTCTCGCGCGGGGAGCGCTTCCCGTTCGCCGCGGCCGGCGCCGAGGGTTTCGTGCTCGGGACGCCGGCGGACGAGGCCGAGCGCTTCGCCGCGCTGCTTCAGGGCGTCGCGTTCGTCGAGCGCCTGTGCTTCGACTACGCCGACATGCTCGGCCTGCCGGTGGATGGCGCGTTGACGCTGACGGGCGGAGCGACGCGCAACCGCCGCTGGTGTCAGCTTCGCGCCGACGTGCTCGGGCGCCGGGTGCGGCTCGTCGAGCAGCCGCACGCGGCGGTCGGGATGGCGATCCTCGCGGCGTCGGCAGGCGGCGATCTGGCGAGTGCCGCCGACGCGATCGTGCGAACGAGCGAGGTCATCGAGCCGCGCCCGGATCGCGGCGCGCAGCTGACGGGAGGGTATCTGCGGCTCGTCGACGAGCTGGAGGCCCGCGGATGGCTGGGCGCGCAACTGGCGGGGCACGCTCGTGGCAACGCAGGTTGACAAGCGCGGCGATGTCAACTACGGTTGACGAATGGCATTCGTACCCACGGAAGAGGAGGCCGTGCCGCGCGATCCCGCCGAGGGTCTCGCCGCCGTCGTCGCGCTGCGCCGCCTCGCAGACCGCCTCGAGGCCGGGCAGGTCGAGCGCGCGATCGTCGACGGCTGGTCGTGGTCGGAGATCGCGTCGTCGCTCGGCGTCAGCCGCCAGGCCGTCCACAAGAAGCACGCCAAGCGCCTGAAGGCGCGCGGGCTGCACACCGGGCGCCGCGATGTTTGAGCACTTCGCCAGGGAGTCGCGCCAGGCCGTCGTGCGCGCGCAGGACGCCGCCCGGCGCCAGGGCGTCGAGCAGGTCGAGCCCGAGCACCTGCTGATCGCCCTCGCCGAGGGCCAAGCCGACCCGGCCGCCCGCGCGCTGGCCGAGGCCGGCCTGGATGCGCGCTCACTCGAGCGGGCGATCGAGCAGGATCTCGTCGCGACGCTCGAGATCGTCGGCGTGCCGGCCTCCGTCGTCGCATCGACGCCCGTGCGCCCGCGCGCCGACAACCCCGGCTTCGGCGTGCTCGTCAAGCAGGTCCTCGAGCGCTCGCTGCGCCAGGCGATCCGCCGCGGCGAGCGCCGGCTGGGCGCCGAGCACCTGCTGCTCGGCCTGCTCGATCCGCCGCCCGCGAGCATCGCCCGCGTGCTGGGCGCCCTCGACGTCGAGCCGGGGCGCCTGACCGCGCTCGTGCAGGTCGAGATGGCCGCGGGACGCTGATAGCGTCGCGCGGGCGATGCCGTACGACGCCCCCGGCCACGCCGACGAGCTCTCCGACGAGCTGCGCGAGCGCTGGAACGAGACGATCGCGCGCGCCTACGCCGCCCAGAACGACGCGCTGAAGACGCGCTTCTTCACGCTCGATCCCGATGCGCTGCGAGAGGCGCGCCCGACCGATGCGATCAAGTGGCCCGGCGATCCGGGCAAGCCCGCGTTCTGCGTCGGCGAGGCCAACGCGCAGGCGCTGTCGGACTGGGGGCTGACGGGCCGTCGCGCGGTCCAGCTCGAGTACTGCGAGTACATGGTCCTGACGGCGCGCGACGCGACCGGGGCGCTGCGGCCCAAGCGCGTCGAGGTCACGACGGAGTTCCGCGAGTACTGGGCCTGCGTCGCGATGCACGACCCCGAGCTCGTGCGCGCGATGGCCAGCGACGTGCTCGGCGCGCCGCCCTCGTGGGAGGAGCTCTACGGCGTCGCCGACCCGCAGGCGCTGAGCGTCGAGGAGCGCGAGATCGCCTTCGGGCACACGGTCGCCGGGCACGGCAACGACCGCCGCCTGCGCGTCGCCGGCGTGCCGGCGCAGCCGACCGGGCGCCTGAACATGGAGCGCGCGCTGTTCATGACGCACCCGATCAACGGCATCGACGACCTCATCTACGTCGCGATCTTCGGCGCGCACCCGTACTGCGTGAGCGAGCGCGACACGCGCCGCCAGGCCTCCGGCGACGACATCTTCAGCGCCTTCAAGGTCACCCACCTGGCCTGCAACCACGCCGACCCGACGATCTCACTCGGCGTCTACGACCACGTCTTCCGCGGCGGTCAGGTCGCCTTCTCCGATCCGATCGGGATGTACATCCGCCGGCCCAACCTCGGGGTCTTCTCGTATGCCGGCGAGGCGCTGCCCGAGGACTGGGTGCGCTTCAGCCGCGGGCGCCCCGGCTCCTACCAGCGCCTCGTCTTCGGCCCCCCCGACGAGCACGAGGCGTTCCTCGACGACGTGACGCTGGCGCTGGGGGCATCCGAGCAGCCGCTGACGGGTGGCTATCAGCTCCTGCGCGAGCTCGAGATCGGCCCGCTGATGAGCGTCGGGTCGGCCGCTGCGATCGAGGACGGCGAATGGGAGACGCTCGAGCCGGCCGCGGGAACGATCGCCTGCGACGAGGCCGAGTCCTGCCAGCCGGTGCGCGAGCTGCTCGCGCGCTTCGAGGCCGAGCGCGCCGGTCGCGTCGCGCCGCGCACGATGCCCGAGCCGGCGGTCTGATGGCCGCTGCGCTGCAGGAGGGCATCTACCACGCTCCCGGCCGGCGTCCCGGTCGCTTCTTCGCGCTGCTCTTTCTCCGAGCGCACGAAGGCATGGACGCAGCGGCCGCCGCCGCCTCTCTCGGTGACCTGTGGGCGATGTACCAGGACCTCAAGGCCGGTCGCGTGCGCGACCTCGAAGGCGTGGCGCTGCCCGCCGGCGACGATGCGACGACCGTGCTGCTCGGCTTCGGGCGCAACGCGTTCGAGCTCGACGGCATTGCGGCGACGCGCCCGCGCGGCCTTGCGGACGAGTACCTCTTTCGCTCCGCCGCGGCGCAGGGCGGCGGGCCGCTGCTGCGCGGCTCCGGCCTGAGCTACGCCGCCGACATGCGCGCGAACATGGCGACGGAGGCGTTCTGCGTGCAGGTCGTCGCCGACACCAAGCTCGCGGTCGACCGTGCCGTCGTCGAGACCTGGAAGGCGCTTGCCGACCAGCCCGCTCCGGCGCTCGCGCTGACGACGTTCTACCTCGGAAATCAGCGCAACGACCGTCGCAGCTGGATCGACTTCCACGACGGCCTGTCGAACCTGCGCAGCGAAGATCGCGAGAGCGTGATCGCGATCGGGCCCGGCACCGACGAGCCATGGGTCGCCGGCGGCACCTACCTCGCCTTCCTGCGCGTGGCGATCGATCTCCCCGGCTGGCGGCGCCTGGAGCGCACGGTCCAGGAGCTCGCCGTCGGGCGCGACAAGCTCAGCGGCTGTCCGCTCGTCGGCGCGCAGGACGGCACGCCGCGCACCGATCCCGGCTGCCCGGTTGCCGGAACGCAGATCTCCGACAGCCCCAACGACGCGCACTTCGCCGAGCCGCCCGAGGTGTCCGACGCCGTCGCGCGCTCGAGTCACGTCCAGCGCGCCAACCACCACATCCGCCCGGCCAGCGACTCCGGCTCGCGACGGATCTTCCGCCAGGGCTATGAGTTCCTCGAATGGGCCGGCGAGGCGCCCGGCTTTCGCGCCGGGCTGAACTTCGTGAGCTTTCAGGACACGCCCGCGCGGCTGCTGAAGATGCTGACGGCCGGCGGCTGGCTGGGCAGCGCGAACTTCGGGGGCGACGAGGTCGCCCATCCCGAGCTTGCCGGCCTGCTGAGCGTCTACGGCGCGGGAATCTACGTCATCCCGCCGGTCGTCGCGGGAGAGCCGTTTCCCGGAGCGGCGGCGCTCGGTGTCGCCGAGCAGCCGCCCGCCGCGCCCGAGCCCGCCATCACCGGTGGCGCTCCGGCGCCGCGGGAGTAGCGGGGATGGCGCGGGCGCCGGCGTCGTGGGAGGCGATTCGCCGCGGCCCGGACGCGCGCCTGCGCGGCGCCGTGCTGTCCTACACCGGCTACGTCGAGCACGCGGCTGCGCCGATGCGCCGCCTGGAGGTGCCGTTCGCGGGGATCCCGCTGATCCTCAGCCTCGGCCCGTCGCTGCTGGTCGACGGCGTGCGCCATCGCTCGTTCGTCGCGGGCCTCGGCGACACGGCGACGCTGACGGAGTACGCCGGCGAGCAGCGCGGCATCCAGGTCGACCTGACGCCGCTGGGCGCGCGGCGCCTGCTCGGGCTGCCGATGAGCGAGCTCGCGCGGCGCGTCGTCGCGCTCGAGGACGTGATCGGCGCGCTCGCTCCGCGGCTCGTCGAGCGCCTGCACGACGCCGCCGGTTGGGAGGCGCGCTTCGCCCTGCTCGACGACGTGCTGCTCGGCCGGCTCGCCGGCGCCCGACCCGTCGCGCCGGAGATCGAGCACGCGTGGGTGCGGCTGAAGCGCGCCGACGGCGCGGTCGCCGTCGCCACGCTGGCCGCGGAGGTGGGCTGGAGCAGGCGCCACCTCGGCGCGCGCTTCCAACACGACGTCGGCCTGCCGCCGAAGGCCGTCGCGCGGATCCTGCGCTTCGAGCGCGTGACGAGGACGCTGCGCGCCGGTTGCGGCGGCGCGCTCGCCGACATCGCATACGCATGCGGCTACGCCGATCAGGCGCACCTCAACCGCGACTTCCGCGCCTTCGCCGGCACGACCCCGACGGCGTTCGTCGCGCGCCTGCTGCCCGGCGGGGCGGGCGTCGCGGGCGTCGCGCCGCCCGGCGACCCCGACGAGCTCGCGCGCGCCGCGTAGGTTTGAGCAGATGACGATCTCCCCCCAGCTGTCGGTCAGCCACGGCCGCGCCGCGATCGACTTCTACAAGGCCGCCTTCGGCGCCGTCGAGGACCATCGCGTCGGCGGCACCGACGAGCACGAGGACGTCGTCGCGCAGCTGTCGGTCGACGGCGCGACCTTCTGGGTCGCCGACGAGTCGCCCGACCACGGCAACTTCAGCCCCGCGTCGCTCGGCGGGACGACGGTGCGGATGCTGCTGGTCGTGGAGGACCCCGTCGCCGTCGTCGCGCAGGCGGTGACGGCCGGCGCCGAGCTGATCCGCTCCGTCGTCGACCAGCACGGCTGGAGCCTGGGGCGCATCGAGGACCCCTACGGCCACCACTGGGAGATCGGCAGGCCGCTGGGCCCGTGGCCGCCGGCCGCCGGCTGACGGCGCTGCGCTCGGGCGAGGTCGCAAACGTCCAAGACGCGCCGCCGCCCTCGGCGTAGCGTGCGCGCCCATGAGCATCTATCCATCACTGCGGTACCACGACGCCCGCGCGGCGATCGACTTCCTGACCGAGGCGTTCGGCTTCACCGAGAAGGAGGTTCACGCCGACGCGGATGGCGTCATCGGCCACGCCGAGCTGAGCGGCTTCGGAGGAATCGTCATGCTCGGGACCGAGCCCGAGGGCGGCGACCCGCGCTGGGGCGCGCACGCCGGCGAGGGCTGGCTGTATCTCTCGACGGAGGACCCCGACGCGCTGCACGACCGCGCGCTCGCCGCCGGCGCGCAGATCGCCCGGGAGCTGACCGATACCGACTACGGCTCGCGCGACTTCTCCGCGCGCGACCCGGAGGGCAACCTGTGGAGCTTCGGGACCTATGCGCCGTGAGGCGTGATCAGGAGAGGGCGCGCAGGCCGCGAAGGCGCGGAGACGGGTTCACGCCTCCTCGGGCTGCGAGGTGACCGGCTCTGGCTGCTCGGCGCATGGTCGGAAATTACGGGACAGTCACCTCGACGACCGGCCCGCGCGCCGGCAGCAGCTCCTGCAGGCGCAGGTTCTCCACCGGGTCGAGCACCGCATGCTGGGCGCAGGCGGGTACCAGCGTGTCGGACTCGGGGTGCGCCATCGCGTAGGAACACGCCTGCAGGCGCTCCTGGGTCTCGCGGATCTTGGGGTCGTCTGAGACCTCGCCGCGCTGCGACAGCTCCCACGCGGGGCGCACGTCGCGGGCGTCCATGAACGAGTGCATGACGTAGGTCACGGCCTTCGCCTGCCCTCGACGGATCGTCAGCGGCCCGCCGAGCCGTGCGAGGAGTCGCACGGCCCATGGCACGCCGCTGCGCAGCACCGCCGGGTGACGCGCGACGGCGCGCGCGCAGCGCACCGCGCGTAGGCCGCGGCTTCCGGCCTCGAAGTCCATGCCGCCGAAGGCCGCGAGGAAGTCCGCCAGCGCCCGCGCGTCGCGCGGGTCGTCCTCGTCGAGCAGCGTCTCGTAGCGGTCGCCGACGTAGATGCCGTGCGTGCTGCGGTTGCAGCGCACGTCGCCGACCTGCTCGGCGTCGTAGTGCAGGTGCGCGCCGACGCCCTCCTCGATGCGCTTCCACACCTCGTCGCTGGAGAACTCGCGATAGGAGTCCTTCCAGCGGGCCTCATTTCCGATGAACGCCGCGGGCTGAAAGGAGAACATGCGAAAGCCCATGTGACGACAGTCGCGCACCAGCTGGGGGATCTGTTCGATGTTGCGCGGTGTCACCGTGATGTTGTGGGCGAGGTAGTGGGTGACGCCGTGCTCGCGCTCGAGGCGCTGGAACATCTCGCAGAAGGCGCGCCGGTGAGGGTCCAGGTCGGCTTCGCGCTCGACGCGCTTGATGCCGCGCCGGCCGAGCATCGTCGAGTCGAAGTGCCCGGCGAACGACAGGTGGTCGAAGCGCCGCTCACCGGTCGCCGGATCGACCGCGAGCGCGACGAGGTAGTCGTAGTCGAAGTCGCCGTGGGTCATGGACATCGGCTTGCGCCCGTGGCGGACCATCGCCTGCAGCGCGCGGGCATGGTCGTCGGCGCCGAGCAGCGTGACCTCGCCGCCGATCAGCTGCGCGTGCTGTCCCGGGCCCCGCATGCGGCGCAGCAGCGCCATCTGCGCGTCGACCTCGGCCTCGGTGTGGTCGCCGTCGGTCCGTACGCGGTTGGCCTCCTTGCCGTGGTAGCACGGCGTGCAGGCGAGGTTGCAGCGCGGAAACACGCCGTGCGTGCCCTCACAGCCGGTCATGCGCCTGCCGAGCATCTGGTTGGGCTGCTTGACGTGGGCGGGCAGCTCCTCCCAGCGCCGGGCCAGCGCGGCCGTCAGGTCGGGGTGCTCGGGGCGCGTCGCGATCTCGATTTCGCGCAGGCGATGTCGCAGCGAGGTCATCGCATGACGCTAGCGCACGAACGGCGCGGTCGGATCACCGCACGGCGCGGTACAGGCGCACCAGCCGCGCGGGCGAGATGCCCGCGACGTACAGCCAGCGGATCACGAACCAGGCGAGCACGGTGCGCGCGATCCCGATCGTGTGCCAGCGCCGCGCCGACGTCGTCGCCGGTCCCGGCAGGCAGCGCGTGCGCCCGCTGCGCTCCAGGCGCCGGACGAAGTCGTAGTCGTCCATGATCGGGATCTCGCGGAAGCCGCCGAGCCTCTCGAAGTGCTCCCTACGCACCCACACCGACGAGTCGCCGTAGTAGAAGCCATGGCGGCGCTGCAGCGCGTAGACCGCGCCGAGCACGCGCTCGAAGCGCCCGCCGCCGGCAAACGCGAGCGCGAAGTTGCCACCGACGACGCCCGGCGTACGGTGAGCCTCGGCGAGCGATGCGTAGGCGTCGCACGGCAGGCGGCTGTCGGCGTGCAGGAACAGCAGCAGGTCGCCGGTCGCCGCGCGCGCTCCGGCATTCAGCTGCCCAGCGCGCCCACCGCGGGCGTCGAGCACGACCGAGGGGGCGTCATGGGCGCGCGCGAGCGCCGTGGTGGCGTCGTGCGAGCCGCCGTCGACGACGATCAGCTCCCAGCGCCCGGGCAGCTCGGCGAGGTCGTCGAGCAGTCGTGGCAGCTCGCGCTCTTCGTCGAGCGTCGGGATCAGCACGGAGACCAGCGGCGAGGAGTCCACGACCGCCAGAGCGTAGGCGCTGGGCCCCGGTCGACCGCTCGGGCCCGTGCTGCTCGATCAGGCGGCGGGCGACAGCGCCGCGCGCTGGCGCAGCTCTTCGCGCGGAATCAGGAAGGCCGTCGCGGCGATGACGACCGCGCCGCCGAGGAAGGCCGCGGGGAGTCCGAGATTCGTTGCGGCGATGCCCGCCAGGGCCGGCCCCGCGAGCAGGCCGACCGCGAGCATGAACATCACGGCGGCAAGGCCGGTCGCCGGGCGCCCCGCGAACACGCGCGCGCTCCAGATCACGTCGACCGCGATCAGGACGTTGTAGGCGGCGCCGAACAGCAGCGCCGACGGCGCGACGGCGACCCAGGAGCCCGGCGCGAGCGCGATCAGCACGAGCGACGCCGCCAGCGCGAGCGCCCCGGCGATCATCGTCGGGCGCGCGCCGATCCGCTCGACGAGGTCGCCGCTGAAGGCGCCGATCAGCGACGCCGCCCCGACCACCGCGAGCACGAGCCGCGCGGCCGAGGCGCTCATCGCGCCGTCGCCGGCGACGAGGTCGACCGCGAACGTCCAGTAGACCGACGATCCGAGCCCGACCAGCAGCGCGCCGGCGAGCAGCGGCCCCGAGCGCGGGCACACGAACCAGCTCATCTGCAGGCGCTCGGCGCTGCCCGACGGCGGCATGTCGCGCAGCACGCGCGCCGCCCACAGCGTCGCCAGCAGCGCGAGCGCCGCGAACGCGACCCATGCCAGCCGCCAGCTCGCGCCGAGCGCCAGCGCGATCGGCACCGACACGAGCACGCCCCAGCCGGTGCCCGAGCTGATGATCGCCAGCGCGCGCCCTCGTGCCCGAGCGGGCAGCTCGTGCGCGACGGCGTCGGCGAACGGCGGAAAGATCAGCCCCGACGACGCGCCGGCGACGAGGATGCCGGCGGCCAGCGCGACCGCGCCGTCGGCGGCCGCGACGATCAGCATGCCCAGCACCGCGAGCGCACCGCCGGCGGCGACGAGCATGCGCGGGCCGAGGTGCGCGGCCAGCACGCCCGACGCCACCGTCGCGGCGAGGTACGCGGCGAAGGAGCCGGTGGCGATGAAGCCGAGCGCCGCGCTGTCGAGGTGCAGCGCCGCGCGCAGGTCGGGCAGCAGCAGGCCGTAGCCGTAGCGGGCGAGGCCGAACGTGACGGCGACGATGCCCGCTCCGGCCGATACGAGCCGTGCTGTCGGACCGAGGACGATGAGCGGGGCGTACCCGCCGCCCGCTCAGACCGCGCAGTGAAAGGCGGACGGCAGCGAGCCGTCGGCCTGGCGCAGCACGAGGAAGCGCTCGACGATGCGCCGCTTGGCCTCGGCGAGCGAGACCTCGCCGCGGGCGACGAGGAAGTCGGGGCTGGACATGATGTCGGCGCCGACGGGATGCCAGTGCGCGCCGTCGGTCGTGATCGTCAGCTCGGGGACCATGACCGCGTCGGAGATCGCGATCGCGCCGTGCTCGACCGCGTCGGCGGCGAATCCGCGCCCGACCATCGGGCGCACGGCGAAGTCCTCGCCATGGATGCCGATGCGCTCGAGCATCGAGCGCAGCGCGCCGACCTCGCCGCGGTTCTCGGGCGTCTCGGTCATCGCCACGCGCAGCGGCAGGCCGATCCCGGCCGCGTGGCGCAGGCCGTCCATCGCCTTGACCCAGGAGCCCGCGCCGCGCCAGCGGTCGTGGGTCTGCGCGCAGGCGCCGTCGATCGAGGACTGCAGCGTCAGGCTCGGGTGCGCCGCCAGCCGCGCGAGCTCGGCGCGCCGGCGGCCCGTGAAGAGCATCGCGTTGGTCAGCACGACGGTCGTCATCCGATCGGCGGCGTACTCGATCATCGCGACGGCCTGCGGGTGCACGAACGGCTCGCCGCCCGTGAGGTAGAGCTCTTGAAATCCCTCCTCGAGCGCCTCGTCGACGAGCGCGGTGAAGCGCCCGAGCGACAGCTGGCGGCGGCGCGCCGACGGCGAGCTCGCGACGACGCAGTAGCCGCAGGCGAGGTTGCAGTGAAAGTTCGAGTACACCCACAGACGAGGCGGAAACAGCGCCGTGCCGAACAGCGAGACGACCGGGCGGCCGTCGTCGACGGGCTCCGGCGCGCCGGCCCAGCCCGCGCCGGCGGCGAAGCCCGACGGCATCGCGTCGCGGTAGACGTGGTAGGCGCCGCGGGCGCGCTCGCGCGGCGGCACGATCTCCAGGCACGTCGTCCACCAGCCCGTCTCGATCGTCTCGACGAACGGCTCGGGCAGCCCCGCGGCGCGCATCGACGCCGCCTGCGCGCGCCAGTCGTAGGCCAGCGCGACGAGCTCGCACCGGACGATCTCGCCGCCGTCGAGGTCGATGACGGCGTAGCGCACGTCGGTGCCGCCGTCGTTGGGCGGCCGGCCGATCGCGCCGACGTTGACGATCTGGGTTCCGGCGACCTCGCGCTGCCAGGCGATCCCCGTGTGCGTGCACAGCAGCAGCCGCGCGCCGCTCGCGCGCACGCGCGGCTCGAGCTCGTCGTCGTCCATCGACTCCCACATGAAGTCGTTGATCTGAAGCGGCGAGCCGTGGACCATGTGGACATCGACGCCGCCGATCTCGCAGCGCAGCTCGCCGGGCAGCTCTCGCATCCAGGCCGCGAACCCCCGCGAGGTGTGCGCCCGCGTGTAGTCGTACATCAGCTGTGCGAAGTGGTTGTCGCGCTCGTCGGCGTAGCCGCAGCCGCAATCCTCGTCGCCGCGGCCGATGGCGACGTCGTAGTTGCCGGCGATCGTCCGCACGCCGTGCGCGGTGAGCAGCGGGAGGATCGCGTCGCACTCCGCGCCGAAGCCGCCGAGGTCGCCGAGGCAGTAGCGCTGATCGCATCCGCGGGCCCGCGAGTCGTCCGCCAGCGCGCGCAGCGCGTAGGGGTTTGAGTACACGCCGCCGAACACTGCGATCCGCGTCATCGTCGAAGTATGGTGCGACGGCGGTTCGCGAAGAGATCATCGAGAGGGAGGTTCATGCCGCGCATCGCCATTCTTGGAGCAGGCCCGATCGGGCTTGAGGCCGCGCTCGCCGCGGCCGAGCACGGCGACGACTTCACGGTCTACGAGGAGGCCTCGACGGTCGGCGGCCACGTCCGCCGCTGGGGTCACGTGCGCACCTTCACGCCATGGTCGATGAACGTCTCGCCGCGCACGCGCGCCGCGCTCGCCGGCGCCCCGGCGGGCGATGCGCTGCCCGACGGCACGCAGCTCGTCGACGAGCTGCTCGAGCCGGTCGCGGCGCTGCCTCAGCTGGCGGGCCGCATCCGCCTGCGCACGCGCGTGCTGGCGATCGGTCGCGAGGGGCTGCTCAAGCACGAGGCGATCGGCGACCAGCGCCGCGCCGCTCGCCCGTTTCGCCTGCTGATCGAGCAGCCCGACGGCGACGAGGCGATCGTCCACGCCGACGTCGTGATCGACGCGACCGGCACCTACGGCAACCCCAACCGGCTCGGCGACGGCGGCATCGAGGCGGTCAACGAGCGCGCGTTCGCCGACCGCATCGAGCACCACCTGCCGGCGTTCGACGCCGATCCCGCGAGGTGGGCGGGTCGCACGATCCTGCTGACCGGGTCGGGGCACTCGGCGCAGACCGCCGCTCGCCGGCTCGCCGACTTCGCCCGCCACGCGCCCGGCACGTCGGTCGTCTGGGCGGTTCGCAGCCCGCAGCCGGACTGGGGCGCGGTCGACGACGACCCGCTGCCCGAGCGCGCCTCGCTGAATGCCGCGGCTGCCGAGCTCGCCGCCGGCGCCTCGCCCGCGGTCACGCTGCGTCCGGGCTGCGTCACCGAGGGTCTGCAGGGGCGCGGCGAGCGGATCGTCGTGACGCTGCGAAACGGCGGCCCCGACGAGGTCGAGGTCGACAGGATCCTCGCGCTCAACGGCGGCGTCGGCGACCACGGGCTGTATCGCCAGCTGCAGGTCCACGAGTGCTATGCGACCTCCGGGCCGATGAACCTCGCGGCGGCGCTGCTCGGCGAGGGCGGGCGGGACTGCCTCGCGCCGGCCCCTCACGGCCCCGAGACGCTGCGCAACCCCGAGCCCGGCTTCTTCATCCTCGGCGCCAAGTCCTACGGGCGCAACAGCCGCTTCCTGCTGCAGATCGGCTGGCAGCAGGTCGACGACGTCTTCGCATCCCTGATCGAACAAGGAGCACGCTGAACATGGCCATAGCCGACTACACGGTAGCCAAGATCGACGAACTGGAGGGCTACTACAACGGCATCTTCCTCAAGGCGCGCGCGGCGCTGGGCGTGACCGCGTTCGGGCTGTCGATCGTCGACATCCCGGCGGGCTCGGTGCACTACCCCGAGCACAACCATCCCAGCGGCCAGGAGGAGGTCCTGGTGATCATGAGTGGCTTCGGCCGCCTGACGCTCAACGAGGGCGTCGAGTTCGTCGACCTGGAGCCGGGCATGATGGTCCGCATCGGCGCGAAGACCAAGCGCACGATCCGCGTCGGCGACGAGGGGCTGCAGGCCGTCGCGATCGGCGGAACGCCGGGCGAGGCATACACCCCGCCCGCCTACACCGAGCTCGGCGCGCTCGACCCGCTGCTCAAGCGCCCCGGCAGCTGACCGAAGACGCGACCGCGGGGGAGCTGTGGGCGCGCGAGCAGCTCACGCTGCTGCTGCGTGCCCGCTTCGCCCCGCGCGCGGTCGCGACCTTCCTGCTCGAGAGCCAGCGGCGCACCAACGACGAGCGGCGCGCGCGGCCGGCGACCGCGCGGCGCATGCGCCGCTTCATCGCCGCCGGCGCGGGCGCATGGGCGCTGCTCGCGCTGTCGGGACGCGAGCCGTTTCGCCGTCAGGCGGGGGCGTTCGCGGCTTGGTGGGCGCTGACGTGGCTGATGCTCGACTGGCACATCGGGATGGTCGAGACGCCCGACGGGCGTGAGCGCAACCTCGGTCCCGCCGACGCCTGCACGCTGGCGCGCGTGTGGCTCGTGCCGGCCGCGGCCGACACGCCGGCGCCATGGATGTGCGCGCTGGCGTTCGCCAGCGACGGCCTCGACGGGCGGCTGGCGCGGATCGGCGAGCCGACGCGGATCGGGCGCGACCTCGAGGGGCTGGCCGACGCGGCGTTCGCGGCGGCGGCGCTGCGCGGCACGCTGCGCCGGGGCTGGCTCGGCCGCGGCGCGGGGGTCGCCGAGCTCGTGCGCCTGGGGTGCGGCTTCGGCTACGCGCTGTACGTGTGGTTCGGCTCGGCGAGCGCGCCCGACCCGCGGGTGCTGCACGCCGCGCGCATCACGACGCCGGTGCGGGCGGGGGGGCTGGTGGCGGCCGGCCTCGGCCGCCGTCGCGTTGCCGACGCGCTGGTGCTCGGCGGCGCGGGCTGGAGCGCGCTGGCGATCGGGCGCGCGCTCGTGCGGCGCGCGCCCTGATCGCCGGCATCGGCGTTACGAGACGGCGGCGAGCTTGCGCTCGGTCGCCTTGATGACGCTCGAGCGGTTCTTGTGCGCGCGCTCGTAGGAGCGCACCTTGTCGACCGCGTCGGCGTCGGCGTCGCGCAGCAGCGCCGTGACCTCCGCGACCGTCAGCTCGTCGTAGCCGGGCCACGGCTCGTCGCCCTGCAGCGATCCGATCTTGTCGAGCACCGTCGAGCGGTTGTCGTTCTTGCGCTCGAAGGCGTCGATCTTCGCCAGGTCGATCTGCGACAGGTCGCCGAGCTTGGCCACGATCTCGTCCGCGGTCAGCGCGGAATAGCTCGCGATCGCGAGATCCTCCTCGGAGGCCATCGCGCCCTTGATCTCGCCCTCGGCGCGCGCCACGCCCGGCACCTTGCGCGCCTGGCGGGTCGTGCGCTTGGCGCTGTCGCCCGCGTCGCGCGCGGTCTGCTTGACGGTCTCGGTCGCCTCGCGGACGGCGTCGACGGCGCCGATCGTGCCGAGGTCGTAGGAGGGATCGCCGTGGACCTCGGCGCGCACGACGGCCTCGGCGAGCTTGGGCAGCTCGCGCTGCACGCGCTCGAGCATCCTCTCCTCGTCGGCGCGGATCGAGGCGGCGAGCCTCGCCGTCGTCTCGTCGTCGACGGCCAGGGCCAGGCGCTCGATCGCGATGTACGTCGCGATCTCCAGCGCCTCGGCGGCGCAGGAGTCCTTCGCGTTCTTGAGGATCTTCTCCTCGCCGCCGGAGCCGCGCACGAGCGCCAGCGGCGCACGGCCGACGGCCAGCACCTGGCCGATGACGGTCTGGGCGAGGCCGCCGATCATCTCGATCGGGTTCTTGGCGTGGTCGAGCTCGCCGAGGCGGCGGCTCAGGCGCTCCGCGTGCCCGCGCGTCTCGTCGAGGTGCTTCTCCAGCAGCGAGCGGTAGCTGCCGCTGGGGGTCATCGCGATCTGCGCCTGCAGCTCGCGCACGAGCGCAAGCTCGCTGGCGTGGGCTTCGTCGAGGTACTGCACGACCTTCTGTCGTGGCTCGGACATTCGGGGGGTCCTCTCAATCGGGGGTGGGCCCCCGTGGGGACTTCGCCGCGTCAGCGGGGGCCGACTCCGACGGCTACCCGTGGGGCACGCTGCCAAACACCGTTCGTGTGGCTCAGGCCTCCTCGGAGGGCAGCAGGTGGCCGTCGTTCTCGACGTAGCCGTCCTTGGCGCCGACGGCCACGTAGATCAGGTCGTCGTCGCCGACGTTGCGGATGCGCCGCACCGTCGCGGCGTCGATGCGCACGATCCCGCCGGGGCCGATGCGGTGCACCGAGCCGTCGCCGAACTCGAGCTCGGCGTGGCCCTGGTGGATGAAGTACGTCTCCTCCTGCTCGTAGTGGTAGTGGCGGCGGCCGGCGAACTCGGCCGGCATGACGATCGCGTTGATGCCCAGCGCCGTGACCTCGAGCGCCGGGCGGATCTTGCGAAAGCCGCCGCCGCTGCCCAGCGCGGCGATGTTGCCGATCGCATAGCCCTCTCCCTTGACGACGTCCTGCGCTTCCTCCTCTGCCATGTCGCTCTCCTCGTCGGTGTCAGTGGTCCCCGACGGTGCCGCCCTCGGGGATCAGCGGCCGGCGCTGGTCGTCCCACAGCTGGATGCCGCCCGCCATCGAGTACGCCTCGTACCCGGATGCGCGAAAGGCCTGCGCGGCCATCGCCGAGCGCGCGCCGAGGCGGCAGTGGAAGATGACCGGCTTGTCCGCGGCGATCTTGTCGGCGTTGGAGGCCAGGCGCTCGAGCTCGATATGGGTCGTGCCCTCGATGCGGCCCTCGTCCCACTCGTACTGCTCGCGCACGTCGATCACCTGGGCGCTGCCGTCGGCGAGTGCCTGCGCGGTCTGCTCGGGCGAGACCTCGATGTCGTCGGAATCGAAGATGGATGGCATCGCGCGAGCGTATCTCAGCCGGCTGAGCCGGCTCAGCGCACGCGGCGGGACCTCGCGCAGGTCCGCGACCGGCGTCGGGCGCATGCGCTGCCAGATCCCGGCCGCGACGAGCAGCAGCAGCCCGAGCCCGATGAACGAGCCGACGCGATACAGCGACGTCAGGGCCGCGAGGTCGTAGAGGAAGACCTTCGCGACTGTCACGAGCAGCAGCGCCAGCGACCCGAGCCGCAGCGCGCGGTCGTCGCGTCGCAGGCCGATGACGAGCGCCGTCAGGCCGCTGACGGCCCACAGCGCGCTCAGCAGCAGCTGGCCCGTCTCGCGGGCGCCGAGGTCGAAGACGCCGCTCGTGGCGAGCTCGCCCGCGGCGGGTTGAAAGGCCGTGACGAGGGCGGTCGAGGCGAGGTACAGCAGCGTGATCGCGCCGGTCGCGGCGAGCGCCGCGCGGGCGCGCGCCAGCAGCTCGAGCTCGGCCTCGCCGGCGGCGGCGCGCCGCGCGCCGCCGATCTGGCGCGCGCCGAGCAGGGCTGCGATCGCCGCTGCGCCGAGCGCGAGCGCGGAGCCGGGGACGTCGCCGAGACCTTCGACGAGCGCGTCGGGCGGGGCCTGCAGCACGAGCCCGTAGCCGAGCGCCAGCGCGAGGTACGCGCCAGCGCCCCAGGCGGCGACGGCGTCGCGGGTACGGGCGGCGATCGCGCCGAGCGCGACGGCCTCGGCGGCGTACGCGGCCGCCAGCAGCGGGCCATCGAACGCCGCGGTCGTCAGGTAGGCGGCGCCGGTCATCGCGGCGACGTCGAGCGCGATCCGCCACTCGCGGCGCACCTGATCGACGAAGCGCCCGGCGACGAACGCCGCGCAGGCGGTCGCGGCGATCGCGGCGTAGCCGCCGAAGGCCAGCGAGTCGCCGGCGGCGACGCTGCCGGGGGGCGCCTGCGTCATCGCCTGCGCGCAGGTCATCAGCAGGTGGCCGCCGAGGCCGAGGCCGAGCAGTGCCTCGGCCGTGTGGTCGCCGGACCTCCGACGTGCGGCGCGCCAGCAGGCCGAAGCCGGCGGTCGTCACGGCGAAGACGCCCGCGAGCACAGCGCCCTGCAGGAGCAGTCCGGCCGTGACGTCCGCCAGCACGACGCCGAGCACGAACACCAGCAGGCGCACGTCGCGGTTGATCCGCGTCGGGCGCGCCAGCAGGCCGACGGCGATGTGCGCGGCGGCGAGCGTCGCCAGCCAGACGCGGCCGAGCGTCGTCGCGCCGGCCTCGTCGAGCGCGAACCAGCCGGTCAGTGCGAGCGCGAGCGCGTCGAGGCTCAGCAGCAGCGCCGCGCTGACGCGCAGGCGGCTGGCCGGGACGCGCAGCTCGAAGCCGATCGCGGCGGCGACGTTGAGCGCTCCGAAGCAGCACAGCATCGTCACGATCGCGGCCGGCGAGGGATCGGCATCGCCGATCCAGTACAGCCATTGGGGCAGCGCGATGGCGAAGACCGCGAGCGCCAGCCAGTTCCAGCGCTGCCAGACGAGCACGGCGGCGCCGGAGGCGGCCGCGACCCAGAGCAGCGCGAGCGTCGTGGAGGTCGACGGCGCGCCCGCGAGGACGGGCGACAGCAGCGCGCCGACGATCCCCAGCGCGCCGATGCCGCGCGACTGCCAGCGCACGGCGAAGAACGTCGCCAGTACGCCGGTCGCGAACGCGATCGCCAGCGCGACGGCCGCTGGAAGCACCTCGTAGACCGGACCGCCGACGGCGACCGTCGTGAACAGCCCGGCGATGCCGGCTGACAGGGTCGCCAGCGCGGCGTCGGTACGGCGGTGCTCGAAGAGCCAGCTGCCGGCGCCGATCAGCACGAGCGACAGCGTGCCGGCGAGCAGCGTGCGCGCGCTCGGGCCGATCCAGCCGCGCGAGACCGCGATCGCCAGCAGGAAGGCGATGCCGGCGAGCATCGCGACGCCGCCGGTCCAGGCGAGCACCCGGCCGCCGAGCAGATCCTCGAGGTCGCGCGCCTGGCGCGGCGCCGGGGCGGGCTGGGCCGAGACGGTGGGCGGCGCAGCGGCGGCGGCCGGGGCGGGAACACCGGCGGACGGGTACGGGGTCACGGGCACTGGCGCGGCGACGGCCACGGGCGGCGGCTCGGCGACGGCGGGTGCGCTCGCCGCCGGCGCGGGCGCAACCTCGGCCTGCGCCTCGAGCGCCAGCAGCCGCCTGTGCAGGTTCATGGTCTGCCGCTCGAGCGTCCCTATCCGCTCCTCGCTGATGCGCCCCATCACGTCGCTCCTTTTGTCAACCATCGGTCAGCAGTGACGGTACCTGCTTGTCGACCAGCGGTCAAGAGAGTCGTTAGACTTCGACGCATGTCCGAGCGCGCCTACCGCCGGCTGCATCGCGACGAGCGCCGCGAGCTGCTGCTCGCACGCGCCACCGAGCTGTTCGCCCGCCACGGCTACGAGGGCCTGTCGATGTCCCAGCTGGCGCGCGAGGCGCAGATCTCCAAGGCGCTGCTCTACCACTACTTCCCGAGCAAGCGGCGGCTGTTCGAGGCGGCGCTGGAGGAGGGCGCGGAGGACCTGCGCCGACGCACCGAGCCCGAGCCGGGGCGCCCGCCGGCCGAGCAGCTCTCGCGAACGCTCGACGCCTTCCTGCAATGGGTGCAGGAGCGCCCGCAGGCCTACGCGACGCTGCTCGACAGCGGCTCGAGCGATGTCCGCGAGATCATGTCCGAGGTGCGCGCGACGACCGCCGGGCGGATTCTCACGGGGCTCGGCGACGATGGCGAGCGCCCAGCGACGCGCGCCGCGGTCCACGGCTGGCTGGGCTTTCTCGATGGCGCGATCCTCGATTGGATCGCGCACGACGACATCGGCCGCGAGGAGCTGCACGGCATGCTGCTGGGCGCCTTCGCGGGCGCGCTGATCGCCTCGGGCGCCAGCGGCGGCCTGCCGACCGAGCCGTTGCCCGGCTGAACCCGGATCGACCGAATCTCGCGGCGCCTCCACGTGGCGAAGGCTCACGAGGCCGAGTCATCCACGGCCTTGGGTGGCTCCGGGCTGAGCCTCAGGCGTTGCCGGCGAGCTTCATCGGCACCGGCGCGCGCTTGTAGGCGATGACCGCGAGGTAGTGCAGCGGCTCGCCGTCGACGGACACGCGATGGGTGTAGCGCACGCGGGTGCGCTCCTCGAGGATGCCCTCGGCGAACAGCTGCTGAAGGAACCCGCCGAACCCGCTCGGATCCTTCTCGTCGAAGAAGCGGTCGCGCACGTTGAACGCGACCCAGCCGCCGTCGGAGACGAAGTTCAGGGCCTCGGCGAAGGCGACCGGCGGAATGTCGCCGAAGCCGAGCGCCGCGACGCAGGTGAGGCAGTCGAAGTCGACGTCGCGCAGCTCGGCGCGCTCTTCTGCGTCGATGTCGGTCAGGTCGAGCGCGTGGTACTCCTCGTACAGGCCCGGCCGGTCGCGCAGCGCGGCCCGGCGCGCCTCCTCGAGCAGGTCGAGGCCGACGATCGTGCCGATCCCGATCTCGTCGAGGATCTCCCCGACCATCCCGTTGCCCGCGCCGAAGTCCAGCGCCGTCAGCTCGGCCGCGTCGATGCCGGCGACGTCGAGCTGCTCGCGCAGCAGGTCGCAGACGACGCGCGGCGAGTCGCAGTCCAGGCGCTCGGCGAACAGGGTCTCGTAGAGGCCCGGGACGTTGAAGATCGCGGCGTAGTCGTGCAGACGGATCCGGCGGCGCTCGCCCTTGATCGTGATCTCACACCACTCCTCATCCTGATCGAGGCCTCCGGCAGCGTTCTGGGGCGGCATGTGCAGCGCGAAGTCCAGTGCGGAGGTATCGAGCGAAGGTATGGGAACGGCCTTTCCTTGGGCGAAGCGGGACTTTCGTTTCTATACCCCGGCGGGGGCGAAGGAAACGAACCGGAATTCGGCGCATATCCACTGCAACTCGGCGCGTCCGCAGGGTGAATGTGCGGCGCATCGAGCGAACGGCCTGCAAACGCATGAGATCCTGCGGCGGCGCTCAGGCGTTCACCGGCCATCATCGTACTCTGTGGCACCCTGCTGGCGGCCTGCGGCGACTCGTCGGACGGGTCCGTCGCGGCCCCCACCGAGCCGGGCGAGCCGCTGCCCCGTGAGGCGCTCGAGCTGCCCGCGGACGTTCCCCTGCGCCCTCGCGCGCGGCCGATCGCGCTCAGACGGCGGTCGTTCGCGCGTGGCCGCGCGCGCTGCGCGCAGGTGACATCGAGGCGGCGAGCGCGCGAGGCGGCCGGATCAGCGAGTGGTGCCGGCTCCCCGACGATCCCGAGGCACCAGGGCTCCTGGCGCCGCCCGCCGACGCCGGCTCGACGACCGTCTGGCGCCGCGCAGCCTCAGATCCGCGGGTCGACGTACGGGTCGCGCTCGACGACGCGATCGTGCGTGACGACCCCGCCGCGATCGGCCCGCATGAGGAACATCAGCGAGATCACGAGGCCGATGACGCCGACGATCATCAGGATGGTGCCGACGGTCGCCAGCTCGATGCCGGAGACGGTGGCGGTGACCGCGAACTTGAGGATCGCGCCCAGAGCTATGAGGAAGATCGATGTACCTATTCCCATGGACGACCTATGCCCACGCGCGGACCTCTCTAAGCGCAGAATGGCCGACTGTACGATGGGATCGTGCCCGCGATCACGACCGACGTGTACGACGTCCCGCAGGAGCTCGTCGACCTGCGCGACATGATCCGCCAGCTCGCGCAGGAGCGGATCGCGCCGCGCGCGGGGGACATCGATCGCCGCGGCGAGTACCCCCACGACGTGCGCAGGCTGCTCGCCGAGCACGACGTGCTCGGGCTGCCGTTCGCCGAGGAGTACGGCGGCACCGGCACCGGCACGCTGATGCTGCAGATCGCCGTCGAGGAGATCGCCAAGGTGTGCGCGTCGTCGGCGCTGATCCTCATGGTCCAGGAGCTCGGCACGCTGCCGATCGCGCTGTTCGGCTCAGACGAGCAGAAGGCGCGCTGGCTGCCGCGCTGCGCCAGCGGCGAGTGGTCGCCGGCGTTCGCGCTGTCGGAGCCCGAGGCGGGCTCGGACCCGGCGGCGATGCGCACGACGGCAGTGCGCAGCGACGCCGGCGACGAGTGGATCATCAACGGCCAGAAGAACTGGATCACCAACGCCGGCGTCGCGGACTTCTACGTCGTCTTCGCGAAGACCGACCGCGAGCGCAACCGCAGCTCGGCGTTCATCGTCGAGGCGGACCGCGAGGGCTTCGATCCGGGCAAGCTCGAGCACAAGCTCGGCATCAAGGGCTCGCCGACCGGCTCGCCGTCCTTCAGCGACGTGCGCGTGCCGTCCGACCACCTGATCGGCATCGAGGGCAAGGGCCTGTCGGTCGCGCTCGCGACGCTCGAGCGCACGCGCCTGGGTGCGGCCGCGCAGGCGGTCGGCCTCGCCCAGGGGGCGACGGACTACGCCGCGCAGTACGCGCGCGAGCGGATCGCCTTCGGCAGGCCGATCAACGAGCTGCAGGGCATCCAGTTCAAGCTCGCCGACATGGAGACGCGCACCGCGGCCGCCCGCGAGCTGCTCTACAAGGCGTGCGCGAAGGTCCAGCGCGGCGAGGCCGACCTGGGCAAGTACTCCTCGATGGCCAAGCTGTTCGCGTCGGACACCGCGATGGCGGTGACGCTCGAGGCGATTCAGATCCTCGGCGGCTACGGCTATGTCAACGAGTATCCCGTCGAGCGGATGATGCGCGACGCCAAGATCACCCAGATCTACGAGGGCACCAACGAGATCCAGCGGGTCGTCATCGCCCGCTGGATGAGGTAGGCGCGATGCGTGCCCCATCGATCAAGCGCGTGCTGTGGGCGGCGGGCTGTGCGATGTGCCTCGGGCTGATCGTCATGGCGGCGCTGGCCGACCTGTCCGCGACGCCGCTGCGGCTGCTCGAGGGCTCGACGACCGTCGTGCTCGTGATCGCCCTGATCGGGATCGGGATGCTGTCGATCGGGCTGCGGATGGCGGGCTGGGACGAGCCCGAGACCGAGGAGGAGTTCGAGCGCATCGTCGAGGAGTCCGAGCGCCTGGCGCGCGACGGCGTCGCGCCCGAGCCCGAGGAGGTCGAGTTCCTGGAGCTCGACCCCTACGACGACGAGGACTTCGAGGAGCTCGTCCGCGAGGCGATGGACGAGCTGCCCGACCTGCTGCAGCGCGCGCTCGAGCGCAACGTCGCGGTCGTGATCTCCGACGGCGGTCGCAAGGCGCGCGCCTACGGGCTCTACCACGGCGACGGCGTCGCACGCGACGACGTCGCCGACCGCATCGTGATCTACCGCGACACGCTGCGCCGCGACTTCGGCCACGACCCCGACGTGCTGCGCCACGAGGTCACGCGCACCGTGCGCCACGAGCTCGCGCACCACCTCGGCGCCGACGAGCTCGGCGTGCGCGACCTCGGGCTGTAGGGCGACGAGCGTCCGAGGGCCGGCGCTGGACGCCGCTTCCTCGACCTGTGGAGGATGGCAGCGATGGCCCGCACGCTGCTGAACTCGCTGCGCGACGGGCGAGCGAGTCCCGGGCGGGCGCGGCGCTGGACTCGCTGTTCGCGCTTACGCCGACTTCGATCCCTCCGGCAAGAGCTGGTGACCGGCGGATGGAGCCATGGGGATGACCGCCTCCCGGACGGGAGCTTCGAGCCCGACGGCGGCTGGGGCCTGCGCCGGCTCAAGCGCGACATGGCTCTCGATCTCGAGCGCCGGCTGGAGGGCAAGGACAAGGACCCGGAGCAGTGGTACTGCCGCGAGCCGTGACTGCGTACGATCGCTCGGCCGATGATGATCGTCATGCAGCCGGGCGCACCCGAGGCGGAGGTCGAGGCCGTGCGCGAGCGGCTGGCCGCGACCGGCGTGCACGTCGTCGTCATGCCGGGCGAGCTGACGACGGCGATCGGCGCGATCGGCGACCCCGCGGGCGTGCTCGAGCTCGGCCTCGAGGGAATGGCCGGCGTCGACCGCGTCGTGCCGATCTCGCGGCCCTACAAGCTCGCCTCCTCCGAGCTCAGCCACGACGCCGCCAGCCGCTTCGAGATCGCGGGGCGCACGATCGGCGGCGGCGACACCTTCTGTTTGATCGCCGGCCCGTGCACGGTCGAGTCGGCGGCGCAAACGCTCGAGGTCGCCGAGGCGGTGCGCGCAGGCGGCGCCTCGATGCTGCGCGGCGGCGCCTACAAGCCGCGCACGTCGCCGTTCGCCTTCAAGGGCCTGGGCGGCGCGGCGCTGGGAATCCTCGCGCAGGCGCGCGAGGCGACCGGGCTGCCGATCGTCACCGAGCTGCTGGATGCCGGGCACGCCGAGGCCGTCGGCGCGGTCGCCGACGTCGTGCAGATCGGCGCACGCAACATGCAGAACTACGCGCTGCTCGAGGTCGCCGGCCGGCTCGGCAAGCCGGTGCTGCTCAAGCGCGGGCTGTCATCGTCGCTCGACGAGCTGCTGATGGCGGCCGACTACATCCTCAAGGAGGGCACCGAGGAGGTGATCCTCTGCGAGCGCGGCATCCGCACGTTCGAGACCGCGACGCGCTTCACGCTCGACCTCGGCGCGGTCCCGTGGCTGAAGCTGCACACGCACCTGCCGGTCGTCGTCGACCCGAGCCACGCCGCCGGCGACCGCCGGCTCGTCGAGCCGATGTCGCGCGCGGCCGCCGCGATCGGCGCCGACGGGATCATCGTCGAGGTCCACCAGGACCCCGAGCACGCTCGCTGCGACGGCCCGCAGTCGCTGTACGCGACGGACTTCGCCGCCTACGCGCAGGGCATCGCCGCCCACGCGGCGCTGCTCGGCAAGAGCTCGCGTAGCACGCGACCCCCAGCGCCGCGGGGGGTGTGTCCACTTGGTGCGGCTGAGCCGCACGAACTCGACACACCCCTCACCGCGGACGAGGCTCGGGCTTGGCCAGCCGTGCCCCGCCGCTTGGTCGCGTAGCGGTTGACGACGCGCTCGCAGCCGCGCGGGCGCGGGCGCGTTCGCCCGCTGAAGACGGTGTCGCGGCCGGGCCCGCAGTCGATCGCGCCGCGGCCGTTGGTCAGCGCGTGCACGATGTCGTCGCCGGGGCCGGCGAAGACCTGCTTGGCGCCCCTGCCGCGCATGCGGATCTCGTCGTCGCCGGGCCGCAGTCGACGCTTGCGACCGCCGTGGCGCCACGGCGAAGCAGACGGGGGCGAGTGCGCGCCATGCGGACAGCGTCGGCCCGCGGGTGCCGCAGGACGACCGCCGGCTTCCCCGGCGGACGCATGGTTCGCCAATCGCGCCACCTTGACATCGGTTCGAGTAACAATTGTCGGTGGCTCCGGCGAGTGTGACGCCGGTGTGAAACACGTCTCCGTGGAGTGCGACCGCCGGGGGCACGACCGACCAGAGGAGCACCCCATGCCCGAAGCCGTGATCGTCGATGCCGTCCGCACCCGATCGGCCGCGCGTTCAAGGGATCGCTCGTGGGCGTTCGCGCCGACGAGCTGGCCGCGACGCCGCTGCGCGCCCTGCGCGAGCGCAACCCCGAGGTCGACTTCGACCAGACCGCCGACGTCATGATGGGCTCCGCCTCGGGCATCGGCGAGCAGGGCTACAACGTCGGGCGCAACGCGACGCTGCTGGCCGGCTTCGACGAGCGCGTCCCCGCCTGCACCGTCAACCGCTTCTGCGCCTCCTCGCTGCAGACGCTGCGGATGGCCTTCCACGCGATCAGGGCCGGCGAGGGCGACCAGTACGTCGCCGCCGGCGTCGAGGCCGTCTCGCGCGCGGGCCTCGGCGCGGCGATCGCCGACGAGGCCAAGCACCCGCTGCTCGACGGCTCGCCGGGCGCGCTGTACGACGTCTACAGCGCGGCCCGGCCAGCTCGGGAGTGACCTTCGAACAGCGGCATGCGCGCGGATCATGGCCGTGCCGAACGGGCCGCGGTGGTCGGCGCGCGCGTCGGCGATGCTGCCGACGCGCGCGAGGGCGCCGGCTGCGGGGGCCGCGGGGGTCGCGGCGGTGGCGAACCAGTCGAGCACCCACTCGACGTCCTCGCGGCGCGAGGTGTGGTTGAGCGGGCACAGGCGGATCGCGTACGCGCCGTGCAGGCGCGTGGAGGAGACGAACGCCTCGCCGGTCGCCTCCAGCGCGCGCGACGAGCGCGGCGTTCAGCGCCGCGAGCTCCTCCTCGTCCTCGACGCCCTCGAAGCGGCGCCGGAAGCAGACGATGCCGAGCGACGCCGGGCGACAGCAGCTCCAGCTCCGGCGTCTCGCGCACGCGCGCCTCGGCGACCGCCGCGAGGTCCAGCGAGCGGTCGACCGCGTCGCGGAACGCGTCCAGGCCGAAGTCTGGATCGACAGCCAGACCTTCAACGCGCGCCACCCGCGCGTCAGCTGGAGGCCGAGGTCGGAGAAGTTGACCTCGCCCTCCTGCGACCGGGCGTCCTTGAGGTAGTCGGGCTTGATCTCGAAGGCGCGCCGCAGCAGTGCCCCTCGCGCACGAGCAGGCAGCCGCACTCGCATCGGCTGGTAGAGCCACTTGTGCGGATCGAGCGTCACCGAGTCGGCGCGCTCGATCCCGCGCAGCGCCTGCGCGGCCGCGCTCGGTCAGCACCGAGAACCCGCCGTAGGCGGCGTCGACGTGCATCCAGACGCCGTGCTCGCGGCAGACGTCGGCCAGCTCGGGGAGCGGGTCGACGGCGCCGGTGTTGGTCGCGCCCGGCCGTGGCCGCGACGAACAGCGGCTGCGCGGCCGGCGGCGACGTCGGCCTCGATCGCGTGCGCGAGCGCGTCGAGGCGCAGGCGCAGGTCGGGCGTCGGCCGGCAGCACCCGCACCTGGTCGGGCCGGAAGCCGAGCAGCCGCGCCGCGCGGGCGACCGACGAGTGGGCCTGGTCGGAGACGTACGGCACGACGCGGTCGGTCATCGGGCCCGAGCAGCGCCTCGCGCGCGCAGGCCAGCGCGGTCATGTTTGCCGCCGAGCCGCCGCTGACGCAGCAGCCCGCCGCCGTCCTCCGGGTAGCCGAGCCACTCCTTGAACCAGTCGATCACCGTCAGCTCGACCTGGCTCGGGCCGGCCGCCTCCATCCACGAGCCGACGTAGACGTTCAGCGCGCTCGCGATGAAGTCGCCGACCGCGCCCGGGGAACGTCTGGCACGACGGGATGAAGCCGAAGTAGCGCGGTGGTCGGCGCGGCTCATGAACAGCAGCACGTCGTCCGAGAGCCGCTCGAGCACGTGCGTCGAACGGCTGCGGATCCGGGCGGCGGGGACTCGGCGATGCGGGCCGCCATCTCGACGGGCGTCGCGCGGCGCAGGGCCGGGATCGAAGGGTCCGACAGGCGCTCGACGAGCAGGTCGACGGCGTGGTAGCCGAGCGCCCGCATCGCGTCGGGCGAGAGTGCGAGTCCGTCGTCGGCCAGGGAGCCGACTCTAGCGCCGCCGGGCCCCGGCCGCAGCCGGGGCCCGTTGGCGGACGTGTACGTCTACGGTGCCGTCGTCGACAGCGTGAACGTGAGCGTCTTGCCGTAGCTGCCGGAGCGCAGCACGTCGGTGGCGCCGATCGCCTGGCGGAAGCCGAGCGTGACGGCTGTCGTGACGGTGGTCGGGCCGGTCCAGCTGAGCAGGCGTCAGCGTGCCGGTCGCCTCGGCGATCGGCGCGTACGCCGGGTTGGTCTGGCGGCGTTGATCGCGCGCGCGCGTCAGCGACGGCCGGCAGCGCGAACGTCGTCCGCCGTTGACGTTGATCAGCTTGCCCGGGTTGACGAGGTGCTCGGGTCGACGACCGACAGCGTGGCGTCGCCGGCGGTGCTGGTGACGGTGGCGGCCAGCGCCGTGTCGTAGGTGCGCGCGACGGCGGGCACGAAGGTGCCGAAGCTGCCGACCGTGCTCGGGATGTTCAGCGATGAGCATGCTCGGGACGTCGCCGCCGACGCGTGGTGAGCGCGTCGCTTGGTGCTCTTGGCGGCCAGCAGCACGCGCTCGACCGCGTCGTCGGAGTTCGACGTGAACTGCAGGCGCGCGACCGAGGTGTAGTCGGTCCGCGTCGGCTTGAAGCCGACGTTGACCGTGCAGGTGCCCGACGGGACGGCCGGGCTGGCCTCGTTGACGTCCGGCGTCGCCGGGTCGTCGGCCACCGCGAGCTTGCGCGGCGCCAGCGGGCCGACGTTGCCGGTGCCGAAGCAGTTCTGGCTGACGATCGCGAAGTCGGCCGCGGTGGCGGTGCCGCCGTCGAGCGCGTCGGCCGCGACGGTGATGTTGGTGATGGTCAGCGGCGCGTCACCGTCGTTGGTGACGACGACCGGGACCTGGTTGGCGGCCGCCGGCGGTGCCGGCCGCCACGGAGGTGAACACCGGCGCGGCGGCGTACAGCGTCGGCGCCGGATCGGCGCGCATCGCCTTCATGCTGTTCTCGGTGTTGGTGAACGGGTTGAAGTTCGTCGGCCCGCCGACGGCGACCGGGTCGCGCTCCATGAAGTAGTACTTGGAGCGGTTCTTCGCGGCGACCATCATCGGCGCGAAGTTGATCCCGCCCTTGCCGATCTCGCGCTGCTCGGCGTTGCCGCAGTTCAGGCGGATGCCGGCCGCGTCGACGTCCTTGAAGTGGTAGCTGACGACGCGGTTCGTGGAACTTGTTGATCATCGCCGTCACGTAGGCCATGCCGGCGCGCGGCGTCAGGCGGCGTGCCGAACGCGGAGCCGCAGACGGCCCAGCCGATGTCGATCTGCGCCACGACCCAGCGCGGGTCGGTGCGCGTCCATGATGATGCTCCCACGAGCTCTTGCACGTTGGTCGGCCGTCGACGTCGTCGGGCAGCTCTGCGCCGGAGTCGGTGTAGCGGCGGCTGAACTCGTCGTTGTGGTTGTGGAAGTACGCCGGGCCGAGGCCGGCCTCGACCGAGCGCTTGCCGAGGCGGTTGAGCTGCTGCACGGTGGCCAGCAGGCGATCCCACGTGTTGTAGCCGTTGGTGTTGTTCGGGCAGCCCCGACTCGCCGAGGTGCGTCTGGCCGAGGATCCGCGAGGCCGCGATCTGGTTGTCCCAGTTGTTCTCCGGCAGCAGGTTGCCGTGGCGGCCGGGGAAGCGCAGGCCGTACTTGTCGCCGAGCGCGCTTCAGCGCCTGCAGGCCGGCGGTGTTGTCCGGCGTCGCCGGTTGGTCGCCGTCGGGAACGGGTTGCCCGGGTAGCCGTAGAGCTCGACGTTGCGGATGTCCTTGCTCTGCAGCCACGCGAACACGCGCTCCAGCCGGCCGGCCTGCGTCGTCGGCGCGGGCGGGCCGACGCAGTTCGGCGTGGCGGCGGCCGGCGGGGCCGGGCAGTCGATCTCGCCCGCGCCGCCTGCCGTTGGCCGACCCAGGTAACTGCTGAAGTCGTAGAGCTGGATGCCGGTCTGACCCCACGGCGTCCCGTCACCGACGCTCGGCGCGCGCTGCGCCTGCGCTGCGGCGGCAGTCGACAGCAGCACGCCAACCACGGCGACGCGACGCTCCTGCCCGCACTTCCCAAGTCCAGCCATTTCGCCTCTCCTCCGCTGAAACGGCGGGCGACCCAACCCTCATTGGACCCCGAGTAACCGGAAGATCTACCAGACCGCACCCCTAAGGTGCAAACTTTGCGCCGAGCCAGCGACAAAAACTCGCGACGCCTGTCAGCGAGCCACTCCCGCAGCTTCGCGCCGACCTGCGGGTGATTGAGCAGCGCGAGGTGATGGGTTCCGCCGATGGTCAGCCCGAAGTCCTCGTCGAAGCCGATCCTGCGGCTGCGGCTGCGCCCCGACGGCGCTCGGCGTCAGCACGAGCGCGTCGCCGAGCACGCGGCCGACCGGATGCTTGTCGCTGCGGGTGATCGTGGCCGCGACGAAGCAGTACGTGACGCCTTCGAGCAGCGGGACCTCCGTCAGCGCCTGGCACGCAGCGCGTCCGGGTCCTGGTCGCGCCAGTCCTCGTCGACCAGCGAGCCGCGCCGCAGGTCGCGGATGCCGGCGCTGCGGCGGCGCAGGAAGCGCGACAACGGCCGCGTCTCAGGCGCGAGGTGCAGCGCGGCGCTCATGGCGTGCACCGCCTGCTCGAGCGGCGCGCCCATGTGCGGCGTGCCGAGCGAGACGACGTGGCGCAGGCGGCGGTCCAAGCGCCGCCGCGGTGGCAGGCGCTGCGGGCCACGAGCCCGCCCATCGAGTGCCCGACGATCTCGATCCGCTCGACCTCGACCGGCCAGTCGCGCGACCAGCGCCGTCGAGCAGCGCGCCGAGCGACGCGCCGTTCTAGGAGACGTGGCGGCCGCTGTTGAAGCGCATGAAGACCGGCGTGACGCCGAGCTCGTCCTGCAGTCGCTCGCCGTAGCTCGGCGCGCCCCACGCGAACTCGGTCTCGCCGAGCCCGTGGACGAAGACGACGACGTGCGGGCGCGTCGGGAAGCCGGCGGCGCGCACACCGTCGCCGGCGACGCGGCCATCGGGAGCGCGAGCGCGCTGCCCTCGCGCTCCAGCCGGTCGCCGTAGAGCCCGTTGAGCGCAGCGATGATCGCGGCGCCGCGCGGCGTCTCCGACAGCGGCCGCTCGCCGACGCGCGAGCGCGCCGCCGCGCCGGCGGCGTACGCGCCAAGCCAGCAGGCCACCGCGCATGCCCTCGTAGGCGCCGCGCGAGACGGCGTCGTGGATGAGCCGGACCGGCGCGCCGACGGGCCGAGCGCGCCGAACACGCGGCCGGCGATCGCCGCGTGCACGTCGCCGATGCCGCGCGGCAGCGCGGAGAACTCGTCGGCCGCGAGCCGGCTCAGCTCGCGCGCCTCGGCTTGGGCCTGCGTCGTCATTCCCGATTCTACCCCGCGGCGGACGGCGCACGTGCGATCGGTCACGCGCTGGACTCGCCCAGATGTTGATCCCGGCGTCGACCGCGTGCTGGTCGATCTCGGCCAGCTCGTCGGCGGAGAACTCGAGGTTGTCGAGCGCGGCGACGTTGGTCTCGAGCTGCTGCGACGCTCGAGGCGCCGATCAGCGCCGAGGTCACGCGCGGGTCGCGCAGGACCCAGGCGAGCGCCATCTGGGCGAGCGCCTGGCCGCGGCGCTGCGCGATCTCGTTCAGCGCGCGCACGCGCGCCATGTTCTCCTCGTTGATGAAGTCCTGCTTGAGGTAGAAGTCCTTGGCGGCGCGCGAGTCCTCCGGGATGCCGTCGAGGTAGCGGTCGGTGAGCATGCCCTGGCCGAGCGGCGAGAAGGCGATGATGCCGAGCCCTCCTCGCCGCAGACGTCCAGCACCTCGGGCTCGATCCAGCGGTTCAGCAGCGAGTAGGACGGCTGGTGGATCAGGATCGGCGTGCCGAGCGCGCGGGCGATCTCGACCGCCTCCTCCGTGCGCTCGGCGGAGTAGGACGAGATGCCGGCGTAGAGCGCCTTGCCCTGGCGGACCGCGGTGTCCAGCGCGCCGATCGTCTCCTCCAGCGGCGTGTCGGGGTCGAAGCGGTGCGAGTAGAAGATGTCGACGTAGTCCAGGCCCATGCGGCTCAGGCTCTGGTCGAGGCTCGCGAGCAGGTACTTGCGCGAGCCCCACTCGCCGTACGGGCCGGGCCACATGTCGTAGCCGGCCTTGGTCGAGATGATCAGCTCGTCGCGGTAGGGCGCGAGGTCCTCGCGCATGATCCGGCCGAAGTTGATCTCCGCCGAGCCGGACGGCGGGCCGTAGTTGTTGGCCAGGTCGATGTGGGTGATGCCGAGATCGAACGCGCGGCGGATGATCGCGCGCTGGTTCTCGATCGGCGTGTCGTCGCCGAAGTTGTTCCACAGCCCGAGGCTGATCGCGGGCAGCTTGATGCCGCTGCGGCCGCAGCGGCGGTAGGGCATCTGGTCGTATCGATCCTCAGCGGCGACGTAGGTCATGCCGGGATTGTGACGTCGGGCCCGCGCAGCGCGAGCCCGACGCGCGACGAGGTACATCGGCGCGTCGAGCCCCTGCCAGCAGCGCGCAGCCGCCCGAGCCGGTAGCGCACGGTCTGCGGGTGCACGCTGCCCGTCCGCGCGCCGCGCGACCGTCCCGCGTGCCGCACCACGCGAGCAGCGTCGCCTCAGCCGCGCGCGCGATCGGCGTCTCGCCGGCGAGCCGGGCGAGCCGCTCGGCCGCCAGCTCGGCGACGAGCGCCGGCTCGGCCCGCCACAGCAGCTCGACCCGGTGCGCGTCGACCGCGACCGGGCGTCGAGCCGCGCCTCGGCCAGCGCCAGCGCCGCGCCGCGAGCCGGAACGAGCGCGCGGCCTCGGCGCGGGACCGCCGGCCCGATCCCGCGCCGCGCGCCCGTCGAGCGCCGCGCGCAGGCTCAGCGCGGGCGCGGCGACCGCGGCGAGCCGTCGCGCCGCGGCCGCGGCGAGCGATCACGGCCGCGAGGCGCGCGGCCGTCGCGCGCGCCGGTCGCGCCACACCGCCACCGCGACCGTGGCCGGGAGGCGCCAGTGCGCGGCCTCCGCGGCGCTGCGATCGCGCACGGGTCCGGCGGCGGCGCGGCGACGAGCAGCTCGGCGAGCGCGCGGCGGCGGCGCTCCAGCTCGCCGGCGCGCTCGGCCTGCTCGCGCGCGAAGCCCTCGGCGGACTCGGCGGACAGCTCGTCGACGTAGGCGAAGATCGCCTCGGCCAGCACGACCAGCGTCTCGGGCGCGAGCCCGGCCTCGAGGCCGAGCGCCGCCAGCCGGCGCCAGGCCACGCGCGCGCCGGTGCGGAAGGCCGACAGCAGCGCGTCGAGCGAGCGGCCGGCGCGGACCTCGCGGCGGCCGAGGTCGGCGGCGACCGCGCCGCGCGCGCCGAGCCGCCGCCGCGCGAGAGCTCGACGAACTCGTGCCAGCGCGCCGCGCACGCCGCGGCGCACGGCGCCCGACCCGCGCGCCAGCGGGCGCGCGTACTCGGGCACGTCGGCGGCGATCGCGGCGACGATCTCCTCGGCCAGCGCCGGCAGGTGCGGCGCGAGCGCGGCGTAGGCCTCGCTCGGTAGCGCCGGAAGTTGTGCATCCGTCATAAGTTCTCACCGAGCGCGCACGGCCATCGACAAGATTCCGCCGGCTTTGCTCCATATTGTTCAGATCCTACGCGCCGCAAGGAGAGATGATCGATGGAGGCAGTCACCGAGCCGTTGACGCAGAGCGGGTTCTCGCTGGAGCTCAGCCAGGACCAGCGCGACGTGCGCGACTGGGTGCACGGCTTCGCCCAGAACGTCGTCCGCCCCGCCGCGGCGGAGTGGGACGAGCGCGAGGAGACGCCCTGGCCGCTGATCCAGGAGGCGGCGAAGATCGGCCTCTACTCGCTTCGAGGCGCTCGCGCAGTTCTACGCCGACGAGACCGGCCTGCTGCTGCCGATCGTCAACGAGGAGCTGTTCTGGGGCGACGCGGGCATCGGCATGTCGATCATGGGCACGACGCTCGCCGTCGCCGGCGATCTTCTCCGCGGGCACGCGGCGAGCAGTTCGGCGAATGGGTGCCGCAGTGCTACGGCACGCGTCGACGAGCCGCAGGTCGGCGCGTTCTGCGTCTCCGAGCCCGACGCCGGCTCGCGACGTCTCCTCGCTGCGCACCCGCGCGCGCTACGACGAGGCCAAGGACGAGTGGGTGCTCAACGGCCAGAAGGCGTGGGCGACCAACGGCGGCATCGCCAACGTCCACGTCATCATCGCCTCCGTCGACCCCGAGCTCGGCGCGCGCGGCCAGGCCGGCTTCATCATCCCGCCCGGCACGCCCGGGCCTGGACGATGGGCACGAAGGTCAAGAAGCACGGCCTGCGCGCCTCGCACACCGCCGACGTCTTCCTCGACGACTGCCGCGTCCCCGGCCGCTGCCTGCTCGGCGGCAAGGAGAAGCTCGACGAGCGGCTCGCGCGCGCCCGCGAGGGCACGCGCGGCGAAGACGTCAGGCCGCGATGCAGACGTTCGAGGCCACGCGCCCGAGCGTCGGCGCGCAGGCCATCGGCATCGCCCGCGCCGCGTACGAGTACGCGCTCGACTACGCGAAGGAGCGCAAGCAGTTCGGGCGCGCCGATCATCGAGAACCAGGCGATCGCGTTCACGCTCGCCGACATGAAGATGGAGATCGACGCCGCCCGCCTGCTCGTCTGGCGCGCCTCGTGGATGGGCCGCACCGGCCGCGAGTTCAGCACGCCGAGGGCTCGATGAGCAAGCTCAAGGCGGGCGAGGTCGCGGTCTGGGCCACCGAGCGCGCGATCCAGATCCTCGGCGGCAACGGCTACACGCGCGAGTACCCGGTCGAGCGCATGCACCGCGACGCCAAGATCTACACGATCTTCGAAGGCACCTCGGAGATCCAGCGGCTGGTCATCAGCCGGGCGATCTCGGGCGTGCAGATCCGGCTAGCATTCGCGAGCAATGGACCTCGACGCCGCCGAAGTCCGCGTGCTCGGCTGCCTGATCGAGAAGCAGCGCACGACGCCCGACGCCTATCCGCTGAGCCTCAACGCGCTCCGGCTCGCGTGCAACCAGAGCACCAACCGCGACCCGGTCGTCGCCTACGACGAGGAGATGATCCGCGGCGCGCTGCACCACCTCGGGCGCCGCCGCTACACGCGCCTGACCACCGGCCACACCAGCCGCACGGCCAAGTACCGCCACCTGCTGGACGAGGCGCTGGAGATCGACCGCGCCGAGCAGGCCGTGCTCGCCGTGCTGATGCTGCGCGGCGACCAGACGCCCGGCGAGCTCAAGCAGCGCACCGAGCGGATGCAGCCGTTCTCCGGCCTCGACGAGCTGCAGGAAGTGCTCACGCGCCTGATCGACCGCGGGCTCGTGGCCGCAGCTCGCGCGCCGGCCGGGCCAGAAGGAGGAGCGCTTCCGCCACCGGCTGTCCGAGGATCTCGACGACGACGACGTCCCGACGGCGCCGCGCCGCGCCGGCCGCGGTCATCGTCCCGCCGCCGCCGCGGCGCGACGAGCGCCTCGACAAGCTCGAGCGCGAGGTCGCCGAGCTGCGCGAGGAGCTCGCCGCGCTGCGCGCCGAGCTGCGCGGCGCTGCGCTGCCGCGAGCTCGGCGCTGACGCTAATCGTCCACATAACGGTGCCAGCGCTCGTGCAGGACCTGCAGCGCCGCGCGCCGATAGGGTCGCCGCGGTGCTCCTCCTCGCCGTGGCCTCGTGGGTCTGGGTCGGCTGATCTTCGCGCGCTCGTGCTGCTCGCCGTCGCCGCACTCGCCCGGCGCGCCTAGCCCTCGAGGACGGCGCCGTCCTCGATCTCGCGCGGCTCGTCGCCCTCCTGGCGGACCGTCACCTCGCCGCGCGCGACGACGCCGGCGCCGAAGCGCACGTCGCCCTCGACCTCGAAGCGGTCGCATTCGACCAGCGACGGCGGGCCCTCCGGGAAGCGCTCCTCGAAGTCGCGCAGCAGCTTGTAGTAGTCGGGGTCGAGCGCGACGAACGGCGCGCGCCGTCGCGCTCGCCGGCGAGCACGACGCGCGCGTCGTCGGTCAGCTCGTAGGCGTCCGAGCGCAGCGCCAGCAGGTCGTCGGTGGTCTTGACGGGCGCGAAGCGCGTGCGCGGGACGCGCAGCGCGCGGGCGCCCTCGAAGACCTCGATCGCCGCGCCCATCGCCGTCTCGATCTGGTAGACGGCGGGCGAGGACTTGTCGGACGGGTCGACGGTCTTCTCGTTGCGGATCATCGGCAGCCCGAGCACGCCGTCGCGCTCGCGCATCGCGGCGTCGAGCGCGCGCAGGTCGACCCAGAGGTTGTTCGTGTTGACGTAGCGGTGGCGGTTGATGTCCTGCAGCGCCTCGAGATCCTCCTCGGGCGTCTGCGCGGTCTCGCGCAGGACCAGCCGGCCGTCCTCGCGCCGCTGCGCCAGGTGGCCGCCCTTGCGGTCGGCCTCCGTGCGGTCGGTGACCTCCATCAGGAACGGGATCCGCTCCGCGCGCAGCCACGCGAGGATGCGCGGCGTCGAGCACCGCGCCGAGGTTGTCGGAGTTGGCCACGAACGCGTACTCGAAGCCCCGCTCGAGCAGCGCTTCGAGCATCCCGGAGGTGACGAGCGCGGTGTAGAGGTCGCCGTGGCCGGGCGGGCACCACTCGAGCGCCGGATCGTCGGGCCACTCGACCGGCGTCAGGTCGTCGACCCGGAGCTTCGGCTCCTTGTTCTGGAGGAAGTCCAGCGGCAGGCCGACGTCGAGGTCCTCGTGGCGCGGCCAGCGCGCTCGAGCGAGTCATCGCGCGTGGAGAAGGAGTCCATCAGGACGAGCGGCGAGCCGGGCGTCGTGCTCGGCGCGCAGCGCGAGCACCTGGCGGGCGATGATGTCGAGGAAGCTGAGCCCGTCCTTGGCCTCCAGCAGCGACTTCGCGCCGGTCAGGCCCATGCTCGTGCCGAGCCCGCCGTTGAGCCGCAGGACGATCGCCTTCTGCAGCGCCTCACGCTCGGCCTCGAGCGTCAGACGGCAGCTCGTCGAGCTCCGGCAGGTCGCCGGCCGGCTCGATCGAGTCCTCGGGCACGAGCCCGGTCTCGCCCGCCTCGAGCTGGCGGTAGTAGTGCTCGAAGGCGCGGATCGCGGCGTCCGCGACGCCATCGGAGCGCATCTTCTCGACGCTGGCGCGCAGCCCCTCCTCGCTCACCGCGGCGATGCTAGCTGTCCGCCGGAACGTCCCCGCGCCCTCACCTCGGCCCCGAGCGCACGTACGCGGCGCGCCAAGCTCGGCGTCCGAGGTCACCACCCGCGCGTCGTCGCGGCTCCTCGACGAGCCGCACGATCTCGTCGTCGGCGGCGTCGCGCCCGCGGCGCGGGGCCCGCACGACGGTCACGGTTCCGACGGTGCCCGACGAGCGTCGTCCGGGCCCGCGTCCAGCACCACCGTGACGTCGTCCTCCGTCGGTCCTCGCGCCCACTCGCGCACGTCGTCGACGAGGCGCCGCACCGCGCCCTCGCGATCGCGCCACCAGCCGTCGGGCCGGGACCCGATCACGTTCATGGCGTCGATGAACCAGTGCAGATGAGAACGCCTCTTGTCGGTTCCGGAATTCGGGGGCATCATGGCGGACAAGTCGGTCCGCTTAGGCAGGGGTGCCTGGCGGGTCGAGGGACGTATTAGGGAGGTTCATGATCATTTCGCGCGGCGCCCGTTCACGGGTCGCCTCGTCCGTTCCGCGATCGCTGTCACGGCGATCGGGCTCGCGCTGCCCGCCGTCGCGGCGGCCGCCGGACGGACACCTACATCGTCCAGCTCAAGGACGAACCGCTCGCCTCGTACACGGGCGGCACGCAGGGCATTCCCGGCCACCAGCCCGAAGGTCACCCGGCAACAAGCTCAAGGCCGACTCCGCCCCCGGGCTCGACTACCGCTCGTATCCTGGCCGCCGCCAGAAAGCGGTGCTCGACCGGCTCCCCGGGGCCACGCCGGACGTCGTGCGCTCCTATCGCTTCGCGCTCGCCGGCTTCGCGGCGAAGCTGACCGGCCGAGCAGGCCAAGGCGCTCGAGAAGGACCCGGGCGTCGCGCGCGTCTGGAAGGAGCGAGCTGCTGCAGCCCCAGCAGGCGGCCGGACGACCCGGACACGCGGCTCGGCGGCCCGTTCGGCGACGGCGCGTCGTACCTGCGGCTGACCGACCAGACGCGCCGGGCCTGTGGAACCGGCTCGGCGGGCCCGTCAGCCGCAACGGCGCGGGCGCCGGCGTGATCGTCGGCGACATCGACACCGGCATCCAGCCCGGGCCACCCGAGCTTCGCCGACCGCGGCAGCAGCTTCATCGGCCAGTCCTACGCAGCCGCCGGCCGTGTGGGACGGCGCCTGCCAGGCCGGCGACGGCTTCGCGATCTCCGACTGCAACAACAAGCTGATCGGCGCGCGCTACTACGTCGACGGCTTCGGCCGCGAGAACCTCGACCCGAAGTCGCATCTCTCGCCGCGCGACGACGACGGCCACGGCACGCACACCGCGTCGACCGCCGCCGGCAACTACGGCGTCGACCCGGTGATCGACGGCAACGACCTCGGCGTCGACATCATCTCGGGCATCTCGCCGCGCTCCTACGTCGCCGCCTACAAGGTCTGCTGGGAGGGCAACGGCGTCACCGCGCGCGCCGGCTGCTCGACAGCGTCGACTCCGTCGCGGCGATCGACCAGGCCGTCGCCGACGGCGTCGACGTCATCAACTACTCGGTCGGCAGCGACACCTCGGCCGTCATCGGCGCCGGACGAGATCGCGTTCCTCGGCGCGTCGGACGCCGGCGTGTTCGTCGCCAACTCGGCCGGCAACGCCGGCCCGGGCGTCGGCACGGTCGGCTCGCCCGGCCTCGGTGCCGTGGCTGACGACGGTCGGCCGCCAGCACGCTGCACCGCTCGTTCACCTCGACCGTGACGGTCAAGCCGGCGCGAGCGAGACGTTCACCGTCAAGGGCGCGTCGGTCGACGAACGCGCTGCCGGACACGCCGCTCGTCGACGCCGCCACGCGCCGCCCGGCGGGCGCCACGACCGCGGACGCCGAGCTCTGCAAGGCCGACACGCTCGACCCGGCGAAGGTCGCCGGGCAAGGTCGTGCTCTGCCTGCGCGGCGACAACGACCGCATCGACAAGAGCCTCAAGTCAAGCAGGCCGGCGGCGTGGGGATGATCCTCTACAACCCGACCGACGCGCAGGACCTCGGACACCGACACGCACTGGGTCCCGACGGCGCACGTGAACTTCACCGACGGCAAGCGCGTCAAGGACGCGATCGCCGCGCGGCCCGGTCGACGGCGTCGCTGACGCAGGGCCGCGCCGATCCGGACCAGCAGGACCGCGTGATGGCCGCGTTCTCCTCGCGCGGCCCGCAGACGCGCGGTGCCGGACCTCGCCGAAGCCCGACGTCGACGGCGCCGGGCGTGCAGATCCTCGCCGGCGCGGCCGACCTGCCGGCGCCGACCACCTGCCTGCGCCCGGGCCACGCTGTTCCAGGCGATCCAGGGCACGTCGATGGCCTCGCCGCACGTCGCGGGCGCGGGCGCGCTGCTCACGCAGGCGCACCCGACGCTGTCGCCGGCGGAGCTCAAGTCCGAGCTGATGCTCACGGCGAACCCGGACGTGCTCAAGGAGGACGGCAAGACGCCGGCCGACGCCGTTCGACCGCGGCTCGGGCGAGATCGACCCGAACAAGGCCGCCGACTCGGGCCTCGTCCTGGACACGACGACCGACGACTACCTGTCCTACCTGGAGTACGTCGATCCGACGATCGTCGCCGGCGACATCCCGAAGACGCGCCCGAACGACCTCAACCTGCGCGTCGATCTCGTTCAGCCAGTTCGTCGGGCAAGGACCAGACGACGCGCGTCTTCAAGAGCGTCGACTCGACCGCGACGCGCTGGACGGTGTCCTTCGAAGGCGCTCGCCGGGCATCCGGCCGACGGCCACGCCAGGGCCAGTTCTTCACGATCAAGCCGGGCCAGACGCAGCCGATCACGGTCCAGCTGCAGCAGGTCAGACGCGCCGCTGAACCAGTACGTCGTTCGGCGCGCTCGTGCTGACCAGCGGCAGCCGGACGCTGCGGGTCCCGATCTCGGTCAAGCCGATCCCGGTCGCGGCGCCCGCGCAAGGTGACGGTCAACACCGCCGCCGCCGGCGGGCACGCAGACGCTCACGGTCACGCCGGGCTTCAGCGGGCAGCTTCGCGGCCTCGGCTGGGGCCTCGCGGCGCCGAGCGTCCAGGCCGGCAAGCGGATCTCGGCCACCACCGGCGTGCCCGACCCGAGCGGCGCCGACCCGGGCACGCAGCTGTACCCGGTGACGGTGCCGAGCGGCTCGCAGCTGCTCTCGGCGCGGCTGTCGCAACGTCGACGGCGGCGCGGCCGACGACCGACCTCGACCTGTTCCTGCTACCGCGACGCCGAACGGCGACGGCAACTTCGCCAACGCGCACGCTCGTCGGCGTTTCGGCCGGCGCGACGTCGGCGGAGGAGATCACGTCCCGTTCGCCGCCGGGCGGCAGCTACGCGGTCGCGGTCGTCGGCTACGACGACCGCGGCGGGCGGGTCGGTCTACGACCTGTCGACCTGGGTCGTCAACGACCCCTCGCCGGACGATCCGTCCAACGCGCCCGGGCATCACGGTCACCGGCGACCGGCGGTGACCGCCGGGCACGCCGGTGACGCTGACGCTCAACTGGGCCGGCGTGGCGGCGCCAGGGGCGTCTACCTCGGGCGTCGTGACCTACCACGCGACGGCCGCGCCGACGACGAGCAACATCGCCGCGTACTCGCTGGTCGAGCTCGACCAAGACGGGCGCCGACGGCGGCGCCGGCGCCGGCCGTGAGCGGCGTCGGCGCGAGCCGCAGGCCGACGCCGGCGCCGCAGAGGCCGGCGCTGACGCCGGCCCGCGGCGCCGCGGCGGCCTGCCGCGCGCCGTCGCTCCGGCGGCGGCACCGCGGCTGCGCGCCGGCGCTGGCGGTGCGCTCGGCCAAGGTCAGCGGGCGCACGCTCACGCTCTGCCTGCGCGGCGCGCAGGCGGGCGACGCGTGCGCGCGTCGGTCAAGCGCGGCGAGCGCATCGTGGCCAAGGCCGCGGCGCGCAGCGTCGGCGGCGTCGACCACGACGCTGCGGCTGCGGCTCAACCGCCAGCTGGCCCGCGGGACGCTACACGGTCAAGGTGATCGCCGTCCGCGGTGGCAACGCAGACGGTGCGGCAACGTGAAGCTCAAGCTCACGCGCTAGACGTGGGTTTCGGGGCGGCGCAGCGGTGCCGCCCCGATTTCCCGGCGGCTCAAGTTCCGCCGGACGGATGGCCGATGGGGTGATCAAGCCAATGCGCGTCGATACGTCTCTCCTCCAAGGCATCTCCGCGGCGAATCAGCGCGGCAAGGCCTCGTCCGCCTCGCTGAAGTCCTCCGGGACCACCACGCTCGTTCTCGAGCGCGCTGAAGTCCGCGGCCGACGCAAGGAGACGACCAAGGCCGTCCCGGGCCAGAACTACGCCGAGATCCTCACCGGCCCGCGCGCCGGGATGTACCTCAACACCGGCGGCGGCGCCCGCGACGGCGAGGCGTTCGTGCTGGTCAAGCACGACGGCCGCGAGGACCACATCTACGGCACCGGCAAGGACCGCAAGGTCGTCAGCGTCGGCGGCGGCAAGCCGACAGACTCAGCGCCGACACGGACACCAAGCCACGCCGACCGACGACGCCGACAAGGCGCCAGCGCCGAGAAGACCAAGCCGTCGCCGGCCGCGCCTACGCCGACATCACTCAACGGCGACGCGCTCGGACATGTACCTCAACACCAGCGGCAACATGCGCGACGGCGACGCCTTCGTGCTCGTCAAGCGCGACGAGCCGCGAGTACCACATCTACGGCACCGGCAAGGACCGCGAGGTCTTCAGCGTCAAGGACCCCGCGACAGACGCGCGGCGACCGACCGACACGACCGACCACGACGACGAAGACCGCCGACCGACGCCGACGACGACCGACGACACGACGACCCCCACCGGGCCGCTCGTCGACCAACTCGACCAGCTAGCAACCGGCCGCGGCGAGCGCCGGCGGGATCTCCGCCGGCCGACCGAGCAGCTGATCGGCCACGAGCCGGGCCGAAGCCGGCCCGAGCGTGATCCCCCACGCGCCGTGGCCGCTGGCGATCGCGAGCCCTTCGACTCCGGGCAGCGGCCCGAGCAGCGGCCGTCCGTCCGCGGAGCCCGGCCGCGCGCACGCCCGCAGCCCGCGCGGCCTCGACGCCCGCCAGCGCCGGGAGGAAGCGCGCGCGCGTTCGCGAGCAGCCCCGGCGCGAGCGCCTCCGGCGTCCGGGCGCTCGCGCAGTGAACGTCGAGCCGACGGCGGAGATGCCCCGCGCGGTGACCGCGCGAGAACAGCGCCGCCGGCGCACCCGTCCTCGCTCGTCAGCGCGTCGATCCCGGCCTCCTCGAGCACGTGCGCGCGGCGCGTCGCGGCAGCTCGAGCTCGACGACGACGCCCCATAGCGGCGCGATCGGCGACAGCGCCCGCTAGGTCGCCGAGGCTTCCGGCGTCCACGGGCCCGCGGCGACGGCGACCGCTCCGGCCGGGTGGTGCTCGCCGCCGACGTGCACGCCGGTCGCGCGGCCGTCGTGCGATCGCGACGTCGCGGCCTCGCCGATGCGCAGCTCGGCGCCGGCCTCGCGGGCGCGGGCGGCGAACGCGTTCGCGGCGGCGGCGGGCGGGACCGGGCGGCCGGTGTCCAGCCGCTAGGCGGCGAGCCCGTCGGCGAGCGCGGGCTCGAGCGGCCCGCAGCTCGGCGCCCTCGAGGAACGTCGGGCGCAGCTCGGGCCGGCGGCGCGGCTCGAGCGTCTCCGGGCGATCGCTGACGAGCAGCAGGCCGGCCGGCTCGGCGGGCAGCTCGAAGCCGTGGCCGAGCGTCGCGGTAGTGCTCGAGCGACTCCTCGTAGAGCCCGGCGAGCGCCGCGTCGAGCGGGTGCTGCACGACGCCCGAGTTGCGCCCGGACGCACCGGCGGCGATCGCCTCGCGCTCGTAGAGCACGACCGCGCGCGCCGCCCTCGGCGAGGAACGCGGCGAGCGCGCAGCCGACGATCCCACCGCCGATCGACCGCGAAGTCGGGCTACCGCGGCTCCGCGACGATCACGCGCCGACGGCGTCCGCGCCCAGCAGCTTGCGCAGCTTGACCTGCAGCTGCAGCGGCGAGAACGGCGTCGCGAGCCGCTCGTCGGCGCCCGCCGTGCGCGGGTCGCGCCCGGCGCTCTCGTCGACCACGCAGCAGCACCTTCGAGTCGCGCGTCAGCGGGTCGGCGCGCAGCGCGCCGACGACGTCCGCGGTGCCCGGCCAGCCGAGGATCACGAGGTCCGGCCGCGCGTCGCGCGCCGCGTCCAGCGCGCCGCCGGCGCTCGCGGTCTCGCGCACGTCGACGCGGCGCCAGCGCGACGTGCGCGATCGCGCGGGTGCTCGGCGTCCACGCCCGCCGAGCAGCACGCGCGAGCGCCGCGCGGCGGCGGCCGCGTCGCGGATCTCCTCGATCGCCGCGCCGACGCCGGTCTCGCGGCGGGTCGCGACGTGGTCGCGGCGGCGTCGTCTCCGACAGCGGCCCGGCGGCGTCGACGGCCGCGCGCGCCGCGGCCATCAGCTCGCCGCAGGACGACGAAGCGCCGCTCGGGCGACCTTGTCGAGCGCCTTGCGCGATCACGGCGTCGAGGCCCGCGGGCAGGTCGGCGCGCACGCGCGACGGCCGCGGCGGCGGCTCGGACAGGTGCGCGTAGATGACGGCGACGTCGGTGTCGCGCTCGTACGGCATCCGGCCGGTCAGGCAGTGGTAGAGCACGCAGCCGAGCGAGTAGACGTCGCTGCGCGCGGTCACCTCGCGGCCCTCGATCTGCTCCGGGCGCGACGTAGTGGATCGTCCCGACGACGTCGCCGCGTGCGTCAGCGGCGCCTGCGTGCCCTGCCGACGCGCTTGGTCAGCCCGAAGTCGGTCAGGTAGGCGATCGCGGCCCTCGATCAGCACGTTGGCCGGCTTGACGTCGCGGTGGATCAGGCCCTGCGCGTGGGCGGCGTCGAGCGCGCCCGGCGACCTGGCGGCAGACGTCGACCGCGCGGTACGGGCGCAGCCGGCCCTCCGCGCTGAGCGATCGCGCGCGAGGTCGGAGCCCTCGATGTACTGCATCGCCAGGTAGAGCGTGCCCGTCGACCTCGCCGGCGTCGTAGACCGTGACGATGTTCGGGTGCGCGAGCGCGGCCGCGATCCGCGCCTCGCGCGAGAAGCGCTCGCGGAAGCCCGAGGACTCGGCCAGGTCGGGCGCGATCAGCTTCAGCGCCGCGCGCCGCTGCGAGGCTGAGGTGCTGGGCCCGGTAGACGACGCCCATCCCGCCGCGGCCGATGCGCGACTCGATCCGGTAGCCCGCGATGACCGTGCCGATGCGCCGGTCGTCGGTCGCGTCCGCCATGATGCGGTCCAGTATGGACGACGCCGATGCGCTCGCGGGCCTGAGGCTGCTCGTCGCCGGTGGGGACCTCGCGGCCGTCCAGGCGGCGCAGGGACCGGCTCGCCGCGCTCGGCGCCGATGCCACCGCGCTCGCCGGCGACGTCGAGGCGCTGGCCCGCGCGGCGATCGCCTCGCCGCCCGCCGCGGTGCTCGCCGTCGACGCGACCGAGGCCGCGCTGCGCGAGCGCCTCGACCCGTTCGGGCTCGGCGCCGGGCCGCCGGTGATCGGCCTGCACGCGCTGACCGCGGCCGACGAGCGAGCTCGGCGCGCGCGCCGCCGGCCGGCTGCGCGCGCTCGTCGACCGGCGCACGCTGCGCGCGCGCCAGGCCGAGCTCGAGGCGGCGCTCGCCGCGCAGGCGCTGACCCGCCGCGCGCGACGCCGACCGCCGCGCAGGAGGAGCTCCTGCAACGGCTCCTGCAGGCCGCGGGCTACCGCGACGACAACACGCTACGAGCACACCCAGCGCGTCGCCGCGCTCGCCGCGCGGCTCGCGCGCGAGCTCGGGCTCGGCGACCGCCAGGTCGCGCTGATCCACCGCGCCGCGCCGCTGCACGACATCGGCAAGATCGCGATCCCCGACTCGATCCTGCTCAAGCCTGGGCGGCTGACCGACGGAGGAGTTCGAGGTCGTCAAGACGCACGCCGTGCTCGGCGCCCGCGTGCTGCGCCGGCGGCTCCGGCGTGCTCGCAGACCGCCGAGGCGATCGCCCGCCACCACCACGAGCGCTGGGACGGCGGCGGCTACCCCGGCGGCCTGGCAGGCGACGCGATCCCGTCGCGGCGCGGCTCGTGCACCTCGCCGACGTCTTCGACGTGCTCGTGCACGAGCGCCCGTACAAGGAGTCCTGGACCGTCGAGGCGGCGGTCGAGGAGATCGAGCGCGGCGCGGGCACGGACTTCGATCCCGCCGTCGTGCGCGGTCTTCAAACGACTTGGCGCGGCCGAACTGCAGGTCTGAAGCGTACCTGCCGATAACCGGGGCGTGAACCCTCGGATTCGCATACTTCTCGCCACGCTTGCGCTCGCGCTGCTGGTCGCCCCCGCGCAGGCTTCGGCCGCGGCCGAGCGCCGTGCGGCGCCGGCACCTCGGTCCGTATCGCGCTGACCGGCGCCGACACGACCGCGCCGTCGTCGCGCCTGGCAGCAGGGCACGCCCGCCGGCACCGTCGACATCCCGCTCACCGGCACCGGCGTCGACCTTCGAGTGGAAGGTCGACTGCGGCTCGGTCGACGCCGTCGCCGGCGGCCGGCACGGCCTCGATCATCGGCGACGGCACCCACCGCTTCACGCACCGCGCCCAGGAGACCGGTACCGGCGTCTGGACCGACTGGGTCGACGACTTCGTCCAGATCGACTCGACCGTCGCCGGTCAACACGACCGTCGCCCCGACCACCGCCTGGCGCCGCGGCCCGGTGACCGTTCCCGTGACCGTGCACCGACGCCGTCTCGCCCGTGCACATCGATGGCGCGACGGCATCGCCGGCGCCGTGGACGCTCGACCGGCGTCGGCGACGCGTCACCGGCACCGGCACGCACACGCTTCAGACCGCCGCCGTCGACGCCGCCGGCAACCGCGACCGAGCGCACGCGACACGGTCAAGATCGACAACACCGCTCCGGTCGACACCACGTACCCCCGCTCGGCTGGCAGCACGACGCCGTCGACGTCGACGTCCACGGCACCGACGCCGCACTCCGGCGTCGACCACGTCGAGTGGCAGCTCGACGGCGACGCCGGCACCGGCCCCGAGCGGCACGACGTCCACGATCAGCACGCAGGGCATGCACACGCTCAAGACCACGCGTCGTCGACATCGCCGGCAACGCGTCCGCCTGGGTCACGCACGATCGTCTGGGTCGACATCGCAGGGCCCGACCGGACACGACCGTGGTCCCGGCCGACTGGGTCACGACGACCGCCGACGGTCACGTCAACGTCACCGGCCGACGACCGACGGCTCGTCGGCATCACGCGCATCGAGTGGCGACCTCGACAACCCACGACCACCGGCGACGTCGCCGGCGCCGGCCCGGTCCCGGTCACGGTCAGCGGCGACGGCGTCCACACAGCTCGAGATCCGCGCATCACCGACCGCTGGGCCGCATCCTCGAGCTGGAAGACCCACGCGCGTCAAGATCGACACCGTCACCCCGACCGACACGACGACGTCGCCGCCGGCTGGCTGCCGCTACGCCTCGCTCGACGTCAACGTCCGCGGCACCGACGCGCACTCCGGCGTCGAGCACGTCGAGTGGCAGCTCGACGGCGGCAACGTCGGCACCTCCGTCGGCTCCTCGCACGTCGTCACCGTCGCCGGCAACGGCGAGCACACGCTCGAGACGCGCGTCGTCGACAACGCCGGCATCGCCAGCGCCTGGACCGCCGCACACGATCCAGCTCGACGCGACCGCGCCCGAACAACCTCACGCCGGATCGCCCCGACCGGCTGGCGCAACACCGCCTACTCCGTCGTGCTCAACGGCTCCGACTCGCTGCTCCGGCGTCGCCTCCGTCGAGCTGGAAGCTCAGTCGACGGCGGCGCCGAGCACCGAGCACTCGGCACGCGCGGCGTCGAGACGGCCACGGTCTCCGGCAACGGCACGCACACGCTCAAGACCCGCGTCCACGACGTCGCGGGCAACGTCTCCGGCTGGCGCACCGAGCACGATCAAGATCGACAACGTCACGCCGACCGACGACGACGGTCTATCCGTCCGCGCCGGTCGCCAACGGCCACCTGATCACGCTCACCGGCGACCGACGCCGCGCTCGGGCGTCGCCGGGGTCGAGTGGAAGCTCGACGGCGGCGCCGTCAAGACCGCCACGACGGCGACGATCCTCGGCGCCGGCCCGCACACGCTCAAGACGCGCGTGCAGGACAACGCCGGCAACTGGAGCGACTGGCGCCAGCCGCACGGTCACCGTCGACCGTCTGCCGCTCGGGACACCGACCGCGCCGACCGACACCACCGTCGTCCCGACCATCTGGCGGACCGAGCGCCGTACACCGTCGACCGTGACCGCCGACGACGACATCGGCGGCATGGGCGTCGACTACGTCGAGTGGCGCGTCGACGGCGACGCGATCGAGCAGCGGCCGTCCGGGCACCACCGTTCACGGTCACCACCGACGGCGTGCACGACGATCGAGACGCGCGCCACCGACAACGCCGGCAACGTCGTCCGCCTGGCGCACGCAGACGCTCAAGATCGACCAGACGAGCCGGTCGACACGACCGCGATCCCGGCGGGTTGGACGAACACGCACGCACGGTCACGCTGAGCGCGACCGACGCGACGTCCGGCGTCGACCACGATCGAGTACAAGCTCGACAACGGCGGCCGCGACGACCACGTCGCGCAGCGGCACGAGTCGTCACGCTGCCCGGCCGACGGCGACGTATCACGATCAGCCACCGCGCGTCTCGACGTCGCCGGCCAGCGCCTCGGCTGGAACGCCCGACACCTACAAGGTCGACACCGTGGTGCCGGCCAACACGAGCGCCGCGGCGCCGACCGGCGTGGCAGACCAGCGCGCTCTCGCTGCCGCTGACCGGCACCGACGCGGCGCTCCGGCGTCGACCACGGCGAGTGGCGCGTCGACGGCGGCGACGGTCCAGTCCGGCTCGACCGCGCGTCGTCGCCACCGAGGGCACGCAGACGCTCGAGACGCGCGTCGTCGACAAGGCCGGCAACGTCTCGGCCTGGCGCCCGGAGACGATCAAGATCGACCGCACCAAGCCGGTCAACACGACGCCGCGTCCGCGACTCGCGCCTGGCGCAAGACGAACTACACGACGACCGTCACCGGCACCGACGCGACGTCCGGGCGTCGGCATGCGCGGATCGAGTACAAGCTCGACGGCCGGCGCCGTCGTCGACCACGCCCGGCGTCTCGATCACCACCGAGGGCGCGCACACGCTCCAGACGCGCGTGGTCGACCTCGCGGGCAACGCCTCCGACTGGCGCACCGACACGATCGGCATCGACAAGACCGCGCCGACGCTCGCCGTCGACTGCGGCGCCGACGGCCTGGCGCAACACCGCCGGCCGACCTGCACGGTCACCGCCGCGGGCGGCGATCTCCGGCCTGCCGACGCTGACCGGCCCGCGTCGGCTCCGGCGACGCCGACGCGATCGCCGGCGGCGCCTACACGCGTCGACGCCGACGGCGCCTTGACGATCAACTTCCGCGCCGTCGACGGCGCCGGCAACGAGACGACGACGCACGGCCGAGGTCAAGATCGACCGCACCCCGCCCGCCGCCGCCGTCGACTGCGCGCCGGGCGCCGGGACGACGCTGTGTCTGCACCGGCTCGCGGCAGCGACGCGCTGTCCGGCATGGCCTCGCTGGCCTGCTCGGTCGACGGCTCGGCGCCGCGTCGCGCTCGGCACCGGCGGCACCTTCACCGTCAGAAGGGCACCGTCGTCGTCTACGCGACCGACGCTGCCGGCAACACGGCCGCGTCCGCGCCGGTCGCGCTCGCCGACCGCACGCCGCCGCCGCCGCCGCCGAGGACGCACGGCCGAGACGGCCGACGCCGCGCACGACCAGCGAGGCCGTGCTCCTGCGCAAGGGCGGCTCGGCCGTCCGCGCGCCTGCTCGGCCAGCTCGTCGATCTCCTCGACTGCCCACGCAGCACGACCGTCGACCTGCGCCCGCTCGCGCTCGGCAAGGGCACGCTTCCAGTTCGTGTTCAAGGTCACGACCGGCAAGAAGACCAAGACCGTCACCAAGACCCAGACCACGAAGACCGGCTACTCGCAGCGCATCAGCGTGCAGCGTCGCGGCCGCGGCGCACGCCGCGGTCAGCGCTGACCGTGCGCAAGAAGCTCCGGCAAGCGCTGGGTCACGTACGCCACCGGCAGCGCTAAGCTGGCTGACACCTGCGCGGGGTTGACGTTCCCGCGCTCGCTTGCAACAATCGTCGCAAGCGAGCTAGGGAGCGTTCCATGTCCGCAGAGGCCAGGGTCCTCGTCGTCGCCAACAAGACCGCCGCGACGCCGGCGCTGATCGAGGCGGTGCGCGAGCGCGCGGCCCGCGGCCCGGCGCGCTTCACGCTGCTGGTCCCCAACGCCGCGCACGGCCTGCACAAGCTCGTCGATCCCGAGGATCAGGCGCAGGCCGAGGCCGAGCACGACGCTCGAGCTCGCGCTGCCGCTGCTCGAGGCCGCCGCCGGCGCGCCCGTCGAGGGCATGATCGGCGTCCCCGAGCCGCTGGCCGCGATCCAGGACGCGATCAACATCCACGGCTTCGACGAGCTGATCATCTCGACGCTGCCGCAGCGCGTCTCGAAGTGGCTCAAGCTCGACCTGCCGTCCAAGGCGGCCGGCCTCGGCCTGCCGGTCACGACCGTGATCGCCACCGAGCCGCGACGGAGCGCGCGATGGCCTAGCCTGTGGGGCCGTGTCCCCGTTCTGGATCTGGATGCAGGTCCGATCATCGTGATCTGCGTGATCGCCAGCCTCGTGATCGCCATCATCAAGCTCTGAACCGGCGAGCCGGCGCGCGCGCCCGGGCTATGATCGCGCCCGCTTGGGCGTCAATGAGCCCAGGGAGCCGCTCATGTTCCGCTCGATCGTCGTGGGCACGGACGGGTCCGACACCGCCCGCAAGGCCGTCGACGAGGCGATCGACCTCGCCAAGGCGGTCGGCGCCGCGCTCTACCTCGTCTCGGCCTACGAGCCGGTGCCGAAGGCCCGCCTGCGCGAGGAGGCGCGCCAGACGCCGGACGACCTGCAGTGGATGGTCAACCCGCGCGAGGAGGTCGACGCGACGCTCAGCGACGCCGCCGACCTCGTGCGCGAGGCCGGCGTCGAGGTCGAGACCTTCGCCCGCGAAGGCGACCCGGCCGACGCGATCCTCGACGTCGCCGAGGAGCGCGGCGCGGACCTGATCATCGTCGGCAACAAGGGCATGACCGGCGCCCGGCGCTTCCTGCTCGGCTCGGTGCCGAACAAGGTCTCGCACCACGCGCCCTGCTCGGTCCTGATCATCAGGACCACGTAGAGCGCCGGCGCTCAGGTGACCGGGATCGCCGGGTCGGTCGCGCGCGCGCGGCGTCGAGCAGGCCCGCGCCGTAGTGCGGGTCGCGTGCCGGGCGGCGCCGAGGTCGCGCGCGGTCAGCTCGAGCCGGCGCTCGATCGCGCCGGGCGTCGGGTTCGGCGCCGAGCAGGCCCGAGGCGATCACGAGCGCCGCCGTGGCCGACGACGTGCGGCGCGGCCATCGAGGTGCCGATGTAGCCGTCCGGCAGCCCGAACCGGCGCGAGCCGAGCTGCGTGAACGTCATCTGGAAGATGTCGAGGCCCGGCGGGTCGACCGGGCGGCAGTTCGGGTCGCCCTCGAGGGCGGCGTCGATGCCGCCGCCGGGGGCGACGATGTCCAGGTCCTGGCCCTCGTTGGAGTAGTCGGCCTGGCAGCCGTGCTGGGTCGTCGCGCCGACCGAGAGCACGTCGCTCGAGCGGGCCGGGTAGGCGACCGCGGCGGCGGCGGCGTTGCCCGAGGCGCCGACGACGAGCGCGCCCTTGCGCCGGGCGTGGCGGATCGCGTCGAGGATGTTCGGGATCTGCGAGCGCGTGATGTCCGACGGGAACTCGAACGAGAGGTTGATGACCTTCGCGCCGTGGTCGGCCGCCCAGCGGATGCCGCTGGCGATCCGCGCCGAGTCGCCCTCGCCGCCGCGGTCGAGCACCTTCACGGGCATCAGCTTCACGCCGTAGGCGAGCCCGGTCAGCCCGACGGCGTTGCCCGTGCCCTCGGCGATCGTGCCCGCGACGTGCGTGCCGTGGCCGTTGTCGTCGTTGGGGTAGGGGTCGTCGCCGACGAAGTCGTAGCCGCGCACGAAGCGGACCTTCGAGAAGTCCGGCGAGCGGCGGAAGCGGCTCGCGATCGGCGTAGGCGATCCCGGTGTCCAGCACCGCGACGGTCACGCCCGCGCCGCCCGGGCGCCCGGCGCCGATCAGGTGCTGCCCACGCGTCCGGCGCGTTGACGCCCGTCTCGGGCAGGAAGTTCCACTGCAGCGCCTGCCAGCCGGCCGGCGTGCCGCGCGCTGCCCGGGATCCGGCGGCACCCAGCCGGAGACGTGCGCGACGTAGTTCGCGCGTCGCGCTGAGCACGCCCGGCCGCGCGCGCAGCGCGCGCGCCGCGGCCTGGCCGACGCTCTCGCCCGGGCGCGACGCTTGACCACGCGCGTGCGGCGCGGTCGCCGCGCCGCGCGCGGGCGCCGTGCGCGCCGCGCGTAGCGCACGACGACCTCGCCGGCGCGGTACGCGGCGCGCGCCGGCGGCCGGCGCGAGCGGCGGGCGCCGCGGCGGCGAGCGCGGTCGCGCAGAGGAGGGCGGAGAGCAGGCGGGAGCGGGGAGGCATGCGGGGCGGGCGGGGCGGGCGGCGGGCGGTGGTCCGTCCCGGTTCGTACAACATGATCGGCAGATGGAAGTTGCTGAACAACCCCCAGTCTGCACGAATCTGTGACAATTCTGCGCCAAGATGAGCACGAGGCGCCGATGCGCCTCGCGATCGCGCGAGGCCCAGCGGGCGCTGCCCACGACGACGTGCCCGTCGGCGCGGTCATCCTCGGCGCCGGCGGCGAGCGTCCTCGGCGCCGGCCACAACGAGCGCGAGCTGCTCCAGGACCCCAGCGCCCACGCCGAGATGCTCGCGATCCGCGAGGCCGCCGCGGCGCGTCGGCCCCTGGCGCCTGCTCGACACCACGCTCTACGTGACGCTCGAGCCGTGCGCGATGTGCGCGGGCGCGATCGTCCTCGCCCGCATCCCGCACGTCGTCTACGGCACCACCGACCCCAAGGCGGGCGCCGCCGGCTCGCGTCCTCGACATCCTCGCCGAGCCCCGCCTCAACCACCGCCCGGCCGTCACCGGCGGCGTCCTCGCGCCCGAGTGCGCGGCCCTGCTCGTCGACTTCTTCGCCGCCCGGCGCCGCTGATCGCTACCCTCACCGGTCGCACCCCGGAGGGGTGCGAGAGTGGTTGAATCGGGCGGTCTCGAAAACCGTTGTGTGGGTAACCCCTGCTCCGAGGGTTCGAATCCCTCCCCCTCCGCTTCGAGCCGCAATCCCGCCTCAGCAGCGGGTTTGCGGCTTTTGTCGTTCGCAGGTCTTCCCGTCGCCGTCGGGTCAGTCCGAGTCGGCCAATCGCGGCCTGGTGGGAGGCTCTTTCCCCCGGCTTTCCCCCGGAGTCGGTCCACGGGAGCGAATCGGTGGCGCCCTGGCCGCGCGAGGACAGGACACAGCCGAGCGGTCGTTCGCGTCAGGCGGCGTCGCTGCGGGACCGCGATCGCTGCCGGCGGTCCTCGCGCCGGGACCCTGGAGCCCGCCGTTGACGTGGCCGCAGCCCGGCTGCCCCCGGTGGGATCCATGCGCGGGTCTCGTGGCGGGTGTTGGCCGGCGAGCACGGCGAGCGCAGCGAGCCGCCCGCAGCCGGCGCGGCCGAAGGCCGCCTTGATGGTCGTGGAGAGAGTTGTCACGCGTTGCCGTCGGGAGGCTGTGCTGTGGCTGGAAATGCTTGATGGTCGTGGAGAGAGTTGTCACGCGTTGCCCGTCGGGAGGCTGTGCTGTGGCTGGAAATGCTTGACTTCTGTCAGTCCCGAGCGAATCGACCGGTGCGCTTCCAATCAGTGTGTTGCCACGGCGGCCGCCGGTTCGTCGGCGGGCGATCAGTTACCGATGGTTGACGTGGCGTCCATGGGCATTCATAGTCTTCTCATGGCAAGACCTGAGGCGTTGAGAGGGTCGCTTCTCGTCTTGGGTTGAATCGTCAGCGCCCGGGAGTCGCGTGACGGTTGACACGGTGCCTCAGGGCGTGGGCACCGAGCGCTTGAAGAAAGGTGTCTGATGCCGGTAGCGCAGGAACCGCTTCGGTCCGCGAACCCCGCGTTGGCGAGAGGTCTCCGTTCTCACGACGCGATCAACAGCGTCCCCGACGGATTTGGGTCCCCGGTCCTGGGAAGAGGCGCAGCTCCTGGAAATCCCTGACACCGGAGCCCAGGGCGTTGTGCTCCCAATGCGGGTCGCGCCGAGGCTGAGGTAGTGACCGTAATCGCCTTGAAGGATGGCCGACTGTCGGAGGACGCCATCATCGTCGAGTTGACGGGCCGACCTCCCTCCCAGACCATCGGTTTCTGGCACGCGGACGGAACGAGTTACCTCTCGGTAGTGGTGCACCCCGCGGCCAAGTCGCACCTCCTGCGGTGACGAATGCCTTCGCGTCGCGCGTCGGCGGTCGGAAAGGGAAGTGCGTCGATGACTCATAAAGGAGAAACTGACGCACTGGATTGTGGCTGAGTGTGGATACGTCGGTTCGCTCTATAGCCCGATTCTCGCTGGTTGCCTTGCCGGTATCTGGCTTCGCTGCCGGACGGACTGCGGATGGGGAGATTGATCCTCGCAACGCATGGGCTCGCGTTGAAACGGCTAAACGGTACGAGCCCGCGCACAATCTCCACGCACGCCCCTCGCTGTCGGAGCAGTCGCGCGCTGAAGTCGTAGCGGAGGATGTAGGCCGAGGCGTCGAGGGTCATCTGGTTGACCTCGATGGGTCGCGCGGCGTCGGTGCAGGCGGTGCGGACGATTCGACGACAGGCGTGCCGGCGGACGGAGGTCCGAGCGCCTCGGTCTCCTCGGGCTGGGGCATGCGGGCGCAGACGTCCTCGCGGAAGTGCGCGGGGGCGTGCCGAGTTCGGCGAGGCGGGCATAGGTGCCGCCGGGGCCGGTGTCCTCCGCGTGATCGCTGATCCGGCGACGATGCTGGCCGGCAGTACGACCGCTCGTGCACGATCGATCGGGAAGTCTTCCGCCAAGCCCCTGGCGGGGTGTCACGCATCTCCTGCAACCCAGGTGTCAAGCATGTCCCGAGACGGGACGGCCCCGTCGGCTGCGCCGGGGCGCGTCCGAGCGTGCTGATCGATGAAGCCGCAGGTGCCCGACGGCGGTATTGCGACTTCGCCGATCGGTGCGAGAGTCTGTAGCAATGATGATCTTCGGTTCCGTCGGACTGGATATCCGCCTCCGTGCGGCCCTTGCTGCCGGCGGCGAAGCGACCGGCGATGTCCGAGAGCGTCTCTATAGACGCCCACCGTAGGCCATCTCGCCGGTGATCGCTCGCCTCCCGCGCGAGCGGTCGCGGTCGGGCTATTCGACGACAACCGTTCCGTCGTGGGCCCTGACGATCGGGATGCCGTCGCCGTTGAGAGCGTCGACAAGTCGCACGCTGTAGACGCTGCTCATTGCTCGGCGAGTTCGTCGGGTGCGAGCCACGCGAAATCGGCGCTTCCGGGTCGTGCGTGGCTGTCCGTCAACGATCGCGCACCGGAATACGAGGGCGACGATGCCGCGGGTCATGTTCTTGTAGACGCCTGTCAGGGCAAGAGGTCGGACTTCGAAGGCCCGTCTCTTCGTGGACCTCACGGACGAGGCCTTCGGTGATCGACTCGTCGAGCTCGAGGACGCCGCCGGGCGGTTCCCAGCTGCCGTTGTCGGCGCGGCGGATGACGAGGAAGCGGCCGGCGTCGTCGAGGATCGCGGCGGCGACGCTGACGGAGTGCTTCGGCGGTTGGTTGGTGTCCGGGGCCACGGGGATAGCCTTCGAGTCGTCTAGACGAGTGTAGGTCTTGCGGGTGATGACGGCTATCGACCCCACTAGTGATCGCCCGGTCTTCAAGCAGATCGCTGATGGTCTGCGCGACGGCGATCTTGCGCGGCGAGCTGGAGGCCGGCGCGCGGGTGCCGAGCGAGCAGGAGCTGATCAACCGCTACGGCGTGGCGCGGGGCACGGTCCGCGACGCCATGGACCTGCTGCGGGCCGAAGGGCTTGTGCGGACCGAGCACGGCCGCGGGAGCTTCGTTCGGGATCGGCCGCCGGTTCGTCGGCTGGCGCATGATCGGTTCGCTCGGCGGCATCGCGAGCGCGGCCGGGCCGCCTACCTCGCCGAGCTGGAGGCCGAGGGCCGGCGCCCCGAGGTCCAGGTACTGGAGGTCGCGCGCGTCAAGGCGCCCGACGAGGTCGCCGTGTGGCTGCAGTTGGCGATCGGTGCCGACGTCCTCATTCGCCGGCGGCGGTATCTCGCGGACGGGGAGCCGATGGAGTTGGCGACGTCGTACATCCCGTGGGAGCTCGCCGAGGGGACGTCGATGACCGAGGCGAATACGGGGCCGGGTGGCGTGTACGCGCGGCTCGAAGAGCGTGGGCATCGGCTGAAGCGGTTCTCGGAAGAGGTTGCCTCGCGGATGCCGACCAGCGACGAGGTCCGAGCGCTGGTGCTGCAGCCGGGCGTTCCGGTCTTCCGCGTCGTGCGGGTTGCGTACGACGTCGACGAGCGTCCGGTTGAGGCGTGCGACACGGTGATGGCCGCCGATCGCTACGTGCTCAGCTACGAGCTGCCAGCGCGCTGACCCGCGCAGTCCCGTCCGAACGCTGACCTGCGCTCTCACGTGTCGGCATTACACGTCTACTCTTCTACTCGTCTATACGAGTAGTCGACTAAGGGAGTCGCATGCGTCTACCGATCGACACGAGCCGGTTGCAGTTCCTGGTCGTGCCGCGGCGGAGCCGCTGAAGAAGTTCGAGGACGGCAAGCCGCGCGAGTCCTGGGCGCCGCGGGTCGACGAGAACGGCGAGCTGCTCTGGCGCGTGCAGCTCGTCGCGCTCGGCGACGGCGAGGCGGACATCATCCGCGTCGCGGTCCCGGGCGATCCGGGCGTCAAGCAGGCCGAGATGGTGCGCGTCGACGGCATGACGGCGCAGGCGTGGGAGATGGAGGGCCGCAACGGCATGGCCTTCCGCGCCCAGTCGATCCGCTCGCTGAACGCGCGCGCGGAGAAGGCGGCGGCGTGATGACCGCGGAGGTGGCGGGCGTGGTCGCGTCGGGATCGGCGGACGAGGAGCTGATCGCGCTCGTGGTCGGCGGCGTCGGCGGCTGTGGCGGTGCCGGCTCGAGCTCGCCCTGCTGGCGCCGCTGGCGGCGGGCAGGCGCTGCTCTCGACGCTGATCGGAGACGTCGTGGCCGGGGTGCTGACGCTCGCGTTGTCCGGGGCACTTGCTCGCGATACCGGTCGTGCGGCGCTGGCTGGTGCGCGTGGGTCCTCGCTCGCACACGTCGAGAGGCGCGCAGAAGAGCTGGCGGTCTGTCTGCAGGCGCGGGAGGTGCGTGTCGCACGCGACGCTGACAACGCCGCGACCGGAACGGTTACGCTGGTGCGGCGCGATCCGCTGGCCGGGATGGTGTCCGTGTTGTGGCCCAACCGCGGGGCGGGCGAGCTGTCGCTCTGGGAGCCGACCCCGG
>CAVSML010000004.1:0-83423 GCA_963729125.1 uncultured Actinomycetes bacterium | reverse complement strand
GCGACGACCTTCGAGCGCATGCCGCCCGAACCCAGCGGCGAGGTCGCATGGCCGATGTCCAGCTCGTCGAGCGCGTCGAAGTCGGTGACCTGCGAGACGAGCAGCGCGTCCGGATCGGCGCGCGGGCTGGCCGTGAAGAGGCCCTCGACATCGGTCAGCAGGACGAGCAGGTCGGCGCCGATCAGGACCGCCACCTGCGCCGCGAGGAAGTCGTTGTCGCCGAAGGAGATCTCGTCGGTCGTCGTCGTGTCGTTCTCGTTGATGACCGGCAGCACGCGCCACTCGAGCAGCTTGCCGAGCGTCTGGCGCGCGTTGAGGTAGTGCGTGCGCGCGCTCATGTCGAAGAACGTCAGCAGCACCTGGGCGCTCGTGATCGCGCGATCGCGCAGCAGCTCGTCGTAGACGCGGTAGAGCTTGCCCTGGCCGACGGCACTCGCCGCCTGCAGCTCCTCGATCGCCCGCGGACGGGCCGGTCGCACCGGCAGGTCCATGACGCGCATGCCGCGCGCGATCGCCCCGCTGGTCACGAGCACGACGTCGTGGCCGGCGGCGTGGCGCGCGGCCGCCTCGGCGCAGATGTGCTCGATGACGTCGGCGCGCAGCTCGCCGGAGTCCTCGGCGACGATGCTCGAACCGAGCTTGATGACAAAGCGGGCCACGGCCGGCTGAGCTTATCCCGGCGCAGTTGGCGCGCCGCGGCACCATGGCGTTGCGATGCTGGATCGCGTGCCGGCCACCGCCCACCGTCTCGGATTCGCCGTCAAGGTGCTCGGCGGCGGCGGTCTGCCCTCCCACGACACCCGCCGCTGGAGCTCGGCGCCGCACCTCAGCCACTCGCTCGAGCGCCTGCGGGCGATCCTCGATCACCTCGAGCATCACGACATCCGCATGTACCGGCTGCCGACCGCGCTGGCGCCGTACGCCAGCCACCCCGACCTGCCGCAGTTCCACGACCAGGTGCGCGAGTGCGCCGAGCAGCTGGCGCAGGTCGGCGCGCTCGCCAACGAGCGCGGCATCCGGCTGTCCTCGCACCCCGGCCAGTACACCGTGCTGAACTCCGAGCGCGCGGAACGGGCGGCGGCCGTCGCCGAGCTCGAGCTGCAGGCCGCGCTGCTGGACGCGATGGGCCAGGGCCCGGAGACGGTCGTCGTGCTGCACGTCGGCGGCGCGGGCGGCGGCGAGCCGGCCGCGATCGACCGCTTCCTGGCCGGCTTCGAGCTGCTCTCCGAGCGCGCCCGCGCGCGCCTGGTGATCGAGAACGACGACCGCTCCTTCGGCATCGTCGCGGTCGAGGCCCTCGCCCGCCGCGCTCACATCCGCGTCGTGTGGGACATCCTGCACCACCGCTGCCACGACCCCGCGGGACTCTCCGACCACGACGCCCTGGCGCTCGCGCTGGACACCTGGCCCGCCGCGCAGACGCCGAAGATCCACTACTCCTCGCCGCGCCTGGACGTCGAGCAGCGCCGCGTGCGCGACGGGCGGCGCGTGCGGACGCGCTACGTGCTGCCGCAGCTGCGCGCGCACGCCGACCTGATCGACCCGATCGGCTTCGAGGCCTTCCTGCGCGACGCGCCGGCAGGACGCGACTTCGACATCATGCTCGAGGCCAAGGCCAAGGACCTCGCCCTGCTGCGCCTGCGCGAGCAGCTCGCCGACCGCGGGCTGCCAAGCGCGAGCGGTCGCGTGCTCGTGCCGGCTAAGGCTTCGACGGCAGCGACTGGTGGGTGATCTTGCCCCGCGCCGGATCGAAGTAGGCGGCGCAGTACTCCCCGCCCGGCCCCGGCGTGGCGATCGTGCCGGTGAAGAAGCCGCGGAAGTCCGTCGCAACCGGTAGCCCCTGCGGCAGCCAGCCGGCGGCGATGTTGCCGCACGGCGGCGGCGCATTGTCGGACTTCGCGCGCCAGAACAGCTGCGCGACGTCCTTGCGGCCGTTGACGCGGAAGCGCAGCTGACCCCAGAAGCCGGTCGTGCCGGGCGCGGCCGGGAACGTCACGAGCGGGAACGTGTACGCGAGCGCGGCGGGCTTGGCCTTGCCGGCGAGCGTGTACAGGCCCGACTGGTACGTGAACCAGTACAGCCGCGAGCCCCTCGGGTACTTGGTGAGCGGCCCGCCGTCGCGCAGCAGGAACTGCGTCGTCGCCTTGACGCGCGGATCCTGGTAGGCGAGGAACTCCGACAGCTCGTTGAACTGCGCCTGCTTGGCCAGCGGGATCCCGTTGCGCGGGTCCGGGGGGTTGCTCTCATAGCCCATCTCGGTCAGCACGATCGGCATGTTGGCCGCGATCTTGCCGCCCGACGACACCGACAGCGTGTCGAGCAGCTTGCCGAGCAGGCCGAGGTTGGCCGTCGTCAGCTCGTCGACCGATTTCGGCGCGACCGTCGGGGCGGCCTTCTTCGTGTACGGGTGGTGGGCGTAGGCGGCAGCCCTCAGCGGCCCGTTCTTGGCGAAGTCCTCGCAGCGGCGGCGCGTGGCGTCGACGCCGGTGTACTGCGTGTTGTTGGGCGCGACGCAGACGAGCTCGCGCAGGAACGGCACCGGGCGCAGGCCGTTGCGCGGTCCGCGCAGCGGCGAGCCCATCGGCGCGGTCTCGCCGAGAAAGACGGTGTCGTTGCCGTGGCCGCTGGCGGCCAGGCCCTGACGGCCGGCGTAGAAGAGCTGGCGATAGAGCGCCGGCGAGGCGGGCACGTTCTGCCCGTTGACGGTCTCCCACTGCGGCGACAGCCAGCCCGCCTGGTTGGGCTCGTTCCAGATCGACCACAGGTTGACGCGCGGCAGCCTGCGCTTGATGGCGTTCTCGTCGCGGTAGGTGCCGCTGTAGCGGCGCCCGACGGCGGTGACGAAGGCGCGAAAGCGCGACGGGATCGGCTTGTAGGTGCCGGCGTTGGCGCGCTGGCTGGGCGGCGCCTTGCGGTGGGCGTAGGCCGGGCCGGGCGCGGTCAGCGTGAAGTACATGCGCAGCCCCATGTCGGTCGCCCGCTTGACGAGGTTGTCGAAGCGATCCCAGTTGCGCGCCGGATAGGTGCGCGGGTCGGCGGGCTTGAAGCGCCTGCGCTGCGCGAGCGCCTTGGCCTTCGCGGGGCCCTTGAGGCGCTTGATCTGCGCGTTGGTGAGGTTCGCGCCCTCGGCGACGGTGCGCCACAGCACGGTCGCGCGGACGGCCTCGGCACCCAGCGCCTTGGCGGTGACGAGCGTGCGCGACGCGGCGCTGTCGCCGCGGTAGAGCAGCTGGTCGTCGTCCATGATCACCGACACCTGATCGGGCGCGGCCTGGGCGGCGGGAGCAACGAGGCAGCCCAGCACGAGCAGGGCGGGCAGGAGGTTGCGGAGGCTCATCGGGGCGCAACGGTAGCCAGTCTGGCCACGCGGCGTCGCCGCACGGGCGCGTCCAGTCGTCGTCCTGCCGGTCTTCTTCCGCACGCGGTTCTCCCTGATCGCTTCGCCCCCGTCGGGGCGAGAACACCGCAAAGTGGGCCAAGGTTGCGCTGCCGATCAGCCTGGATGCAGCTCGAACACGACGCCGGCGATCTCGACGTCGTCGCCGGGTTCGAAGCCGGCGGCCTCGAGCGCGCTGATGACGCCCATCCGCCGCAGCCGCCCCTCGACGTGGGCGAGCGCCTCGTCGTTGTCGAGATCATGGCGCGCGAGCAGTCGCACGATGCCGTCGCCGTTGACGCGATAGGCGCCCTCGCCGGTGCGCTGCACGCTGAAGTTGCGCCCCGCCGCGGGACGGAAGACCTTGTGCTCGGCGAGCGGCTCGTCGAGCGCGGCCGGCGCCCGCGCCACCGGCGCGACGATCGGCACGCGATGCAGCAGCTCGGCGGCGAGCGCGTCCAGGCCCTCGCCCGTGGCGCTCGACGTCACGAGCACCGGGATCTCCTCGCCGAGGTGCTCGCGCCACAGCTCGGCCGCCGCCTGGGCGTCCTGCGCCGGCACGAGGTCGGCCTTCGACAGCGCCAGCAGGCGCGGCAGCGACGCCAGGCGCGGGTCGTGGGCGCGCAGCTCGGCCTCGATCGTCGCGTGGTTGTCGAGCGGATCGGAGCCGTCGGCGGGATCGAGGTCGAGCACGTGCACGAGCAGGCGCGTGCGCTCGACGTGCGCGAGGAAGTCGTGGCCGAGGCCGGCGCCGTCGCTGGCGCCCTCGATCAGGCCCGGGATGTCGGCGATGACGAGCTGGCGGTCGGCGCCGTCGAGCGTTCCGAGAACCGGCTCGAGCGTCGTGAACGGGTAGGCGGCGACCTTCGGCGCGGCGCGCGTCATGCGCGCCAGCAGCGACGACTTGCCGGCGTTGGGAACGCCGACGAGGCCGACGTCGGCGAGCAGCTTCAGGCGCAGGTCGATCCAGCCCTCCTCGCCGGCGAGGCCCTTCTCGGCCAGCCGCGGCGCCTGGCGCGTGGAGCTCGTGAAGCGCTTGTTGCCGCGCCCGCCCGACCCGCCGCGCGCGACGACGACGCGCTGGCCCGGGACGACGAGGTCGTGCGTGCTGCCGTCCCACGACGTCGCCTGCGTGCCGGGCGGGACCGCGACCTCGAGCACCGGGCCGGCGGCGCCGTGGCGCAGGTCGCCCTCGCCGTGCCCCGCGCGCGTCGCCTTGTAGTGCGCGCGGCGCTTGTAGGTCTGCAGGTCGCGCATCGAGTCGTCGCAGACGAGCACGACGTCGCCGCCGTGCCCGCCGTCGCCGCCGTCGGGACCGCCGTGCGGGACGTGCGCCTCGCGACGGAAGCTCAGGCAGCCGTCCCCCCCGCCGCCGGCCTGTACGAAGATGCGTGCCTTGTCGTAGAGCATTGCCACCCTGAGCCTAGGAGACCGCATGCCCGACCCCGTCTTTGTGATCACCGGAGCGTCGACCGGCATCGGCGCCGCGACGGCGAAGCGCGCACGCGAGGCCGGCTACCGGCTCGTGCTCGCGGCACGCTCGACCGACAAGCTCGAGGCGCTCGCCGAGCAGCTGGGCGGCGACGAGCACGCGATCGCGGTCACCTGCGACGTCACCGACTTCGATCAGCAGGAGGCGATGGTGCAGGCGGCGCTCGACGCGTTCGGCCAGATCGACGTGGTCTTCGCCAACGCCGGCTTCGGCGCCAAGCGCGGCTTCTTGGAGGAGACGCCCGAGCAGTGGCGCGCGATGGTGCTGACGAACGTGCTCGGCTGCGCGTACACGATCCGCGCGACGATCCCGGCGCTGAAGGACTCCACGGGGCATCTGCTGCTCACGAGCTCGGTCGCCGGCCGTCGCGCCCTCAGCGGCTCGCTCTACAGCGCGACCAAGCACGCGGTCACCGCGATGGCCGAGGCCGCGCGCCAGGACCTCGACGACACCGGCATCCGCGTGACCTCGATCGAGCCGGGCATGGTCGACACGCCGTTCTTCGACAACCCGGTGAAGAACGCGCTGCAGCCCGACGACATCGCCCGCGCGGTGCTCTACGCCGTCGGCCAGCCGCCGCACGTTGACGTCAACGAGATCCTGATCAGGCCGGTCAGCCAGCCGACCTGAACGCTCGGCCGCGCAGGGCGTAGGCTGGCACGGGGCCATGGACGACCTCACGAGCGACTCGCCGACGGTCGGGTCGGCGCTCTCGGGCGTCGGCGGCATGGTCGCGGGCCGCTATCAGGTGCGCGCGCGCCTCGGCCGCGGTGCGACGAAGGACGTCTACCTCGCCTACGACGAGCGCCTGGACCGGGACGTCGCGCTGGCGGTCGTCTTCGGAGCCGGTGCCGGCTCGAGCGACGCCGCGCGGGCGCGCGTGGCGCGTGAGGCGCAGGTCACCGGCCGCCTCGGCGACCACCCGAACGTCATCACCGTCTACGACAGCGGCGAGCACGAAGGGGTCCCCTACCTCGTCCTGCGCGTGATGAGCGGCGGCTCCCTGGCCGACCGCTTGGAGCGCGAGCGCCCGAGCATCGAGGACGCGATGCGCATCGGCGGCGAGATCGCCCGCGCGCTCGCCCATGCGCACGCCCACGGCGTCGTGCACCGCGACGTCAAGCCCGACAACGTCTGGCTGAGCGCCGACGGCAGCGCGGCGCTGGGCGACTTCGGGATCGCCTTTCAGGCCGGTCAGGAGCGCCTCACGGCCGAGGGCCTGGTCGTCGGCACCGTCCGCTACCTGTCGCCCGAGCAGATCCGCGGTGGCGACGTGGGCGCGGCGAGCGACCTGTACGCGCTCGGGATCACGCTCTACGAGCTCGTCGCCGGTAGCGCCCCGTTCACCGGCGACGATCCGCGGGGCGTGCTCATGCAGCACCTGACGGCGATGCCCGAGCCGCCGTCTCGCCACGAGCCGGCCGTCCCCTCGGCGCTGGAGCGGCTGATCCTCGAGCTGCTCGCCAAGCGGCCCGAGGAGCGGCCGCCGTCGGCCGGCGCCGTCGTGGCGGCGCTGGCGGAGATGCGCGCGCCACCGCCGGCCCCGGCGACCGCGCGCCGCCCGGACGCGCGCCGGCTCGTGTCCGTGCTCGTCGCACGCGCGGACGTCGACGACCCGGAGGCGCTGCACGGCGTCTTCGACCGCTGCGCGGAGGTCCTCGAGCGCCACGGCGGCAGCGTCGAGCACTACCTCGGCGACGCGCTCGTCGCCATGTTCGGCCTCGACGAGTCCCACGGCGACGACGCGCTGCGCGCGGCGCGGGCGGCCGTCGAGCTGCGCGCCGAGACCGCCGAGCTGCGGCTGGGACTCGAGATGGGCGAGGTCTTCGTGGCTCGCGGGCCGCGCGGCGAGCCGGTCGCGACCGGCTCGCCGATCAGTGACGCCGGCCGCCTCGCCGAGCGCGCGACGCAGGGCGAGATCCTGCTCGGCGAGCGCATCCTGCGCCTGGTCGCCGCCGACGCGAGCATCGACGACACGGGCAGCCTGCTGACCCTGCAGGCCGATCAGCCGGCGTTGCTGCGCACGCCGCAGACGGCGTTCGTCGGCCGCGAGCGCGAGCTCGCCGTGCTGCACGAGGCGTTCGCCGCCGCGCGGCGCGACCGCGCGTGCCGGCTCGTGACCGTGGCCGGTCCCCCCGGCATCGGCAAGTCGCGCCTGGCGGGCGAGTTCCTGGCCGCGATCCGCGACCGCGCCACCGTGCTCGCCGGCCGCTGTCTGGCCTATGGCGAGGGCACGACGTACCGCGCGATCGCCGACATCGTCCGCGGGCTCGGCGGCGACGACCCGCGGCGCCGGATCGAAGAGCTGCTGGCCGGCGACGACCAGGCGATTCGCGGCATCCTGTCGGCGATCGGGCTGTCGGGCGAGCCCGCGCAGGCCGACGAGACGGCTTGGGCTCTGCGCAGGCTGGTGGCGCGGCTCGCGAGCGAGCGCCCGCTCGTCGTCGCGGTCGAGGACGTGCACTGGGCCGAGCCGGCGCTGCTGGACATGCTCGACCACGTCGTCGCGCTGACGAGCGACGCGCCGGTCCTCCTCGTCTGCCTGACGCGCCCCGAGCTCCTCCAGGAGCGCCCGGAATGGGGCGCGACGCAACCCGACCGCGCCGTGCTGATCCTCGAGGCGCTCGACGACGAGCAGGCGCGCGAGCTCGCTGAGCGTCTCGGGGCGAAGGACCTCGCCCCCCGCATCGCGCAGCGCGCTGAGGGCAACCCGCTGTTCGTCGAGCAGCTCGTCGCGGTCGACGCCGGCGACCGCGACGGCGAGCTGCCGACGAGCATCCAGGCGGTGCTGTCGGCGCGCATCGATCGCCTCGATGCCGCCGAGCGGGCGCTCCTGCAGCGCGCCTCCGTCGAAGGCCGCACCTTTCATGCCGGCGCGCTCGCCGCCGGACTGCCACAGCGCGAGCGCGACGGCCTGGCCACGGGTCTCGCCGAGCTCGCGCGCAAGGAGCTGGTCGAGTCAGACCAGGCCGAGTTCGCGGGCGAGGAGGCGTATCGCTTCACGCACGCCCTGATCCGCGACGCGGCCTACGCCGGCGTCCCCAAGGCGCTGCGCGCCGAGCTGCACGTCGGCACCGGCGAGTGGCTCGCGCAGCGAAGCGCGCCTGACGAGATCCTCGGCTATCACTTCGAGCAGGCCTGCCTGCTGCGAGCCGAGCTCGGCCGCTCGGGCGAGCGTGAGCGCCTGCTCGCGGCGCGCGCGGTCAGCCACCTCCGGGCAGCGTCGACCGCCGCGCTGGCGCGGGTGGACCCCGCGGCGGCGAGCGCGCTGCTCGAACGAGCGATCGCGCTCAGCGAGCCGGCGGACGCGCCGCGCGGCGCGCTGCTGTCGGCGCTCGGCTCCTCGCTCTACGAGGCGGGGCGGATGACCGAGGCCACCCGCGTGCTCGACGAGGCGGTCGAGCGGGCCGAGGACGCGCTGATGCAGGCGCGCGCGCTCGTCGAGCGCGAGTTCGTGCGCCTGGAGTCGGCGACGAGCGTCGTCGCGGAGGACGGCCGGCGCGTGGCGGACGCCGCGATGCCGGTGTTCGAGCGCGACGGCGACGAGTACGGCAAGTGCCGCGTGTGGTCGCTGCGCGCCCAGCTCGCCTGGACCGTGGGCCACATCGGCGTCGCTGACGATGCCTGGGCGGCCGCCGCGGACTGCGCCCGCCAGGCCGGCGCCGAGCGCGAGCTGTTCGACGTCCTCGGCTGGCGCGCGACCGCGGCGATGCTCGGCCCGACGCCGGTCGACGCCGCGATCCGCCGCTGCGAGGGGCTGCGCCAGCTCGTCGGCGCCAGCCCGGTCGCGGTGATCTGGATGGTCAACCCGCTCGCGTCGCTGTACGCGATGAAGGGCGAGTTCGAGTCGGCGGAGCGGTTCCTGCGCGACGCCAACGCCGTCCGCCACGAGCTCGGCCACGTCGAGGCGAACCTCTCACACCACGAGGCGTTCGTGCGCCTGCTCGCCGGGCAGCCCGGGCTCGCCGAGGCGTTGCTGCGGGCGGGCGCCGAGCAGCTTGCGCAGCTCAGCGACGGACGGATGCTGGCGACGACGAACGCGATGCTGGCTCAGGCGCTGTACGCCCAAGGCGAGTTCGACGAAGCCGGCGAGCTGTGCCGGCGGGCCGCCGACGGCGCAGCGAGCGACGACACCGTGACGCAGGTCATGTGGCGCGGGGTGCAGGCGAAGATCCTCGCCGCCGGCGGCCGCTGCGCCGAGGCCGAGACGCTCGCGCGCGAGGGAGTCGCGCTCGTCGAACCGACCGACATGCTGTCCTATCGCGGCGACGCGATGCTCGACCTCTCCGAGGTGCTCGTGTCGGGGTCGCGCGCGGCCGAGGCCGAACGTGCGCTGCACACGGCGATCGCCCTCTATGACATGAAGGGCAACGCCGTCGCCGCGGCGCGCGCGAGAGCGCTGCTCGACGAGCCCCAGGGGTGAGAGCGCTCACCCCTGCGAGGTATTCCCAAGCTCGTCAGGACCGCGGATAGTGTGCCGCAACGGGCCATCGCCGTCGTCATCGCGTTCGCCAACAACCTTGCCTGGAGGCAGGACATGGGATTCGTCAGAAACTTCAAGGGCATCACGCTGCTCGACGGCAACCTGTCCGTCGAGGGCATCAACGCTCCGGGCGACGACGTCGCCGAGATCGACGTCAAGGAGCTGCTGGTCGTGCTGGTCGCGCGACCGAACTGCGACGCGTTCGCGTCCGCGCACGCCGAGCTCCCGCTGACCCCGGGGAGCTGGAACGTCGTGTTCGAGGACGTCTCGCCGCCGTTCGACACGCCCGGGGACATCATCGTCATGGGCATGGCGAAGGTGTACGACGAAGACGACGGCGGGACCTACGACGTCCTGTGGGGCGGCGACGCCGAGATCACGGCCGCGTGACGCGGTCGCGCAGGGCGGACGCCGCACGGCACGGCGTCGCCGAGCCGCGCGGACAGCGCGTGCTGCCGGGATCACGCGGCGGCAGGTTCGGGCGGATGTTCCCCTACCTGCCCGCCCGCGATCCCGGTTCGCTTGCCGTCGAGGAGCTCGCCGACTTCCTCGGCACGCCCGACTTGCTCGCGCCGTCCGGCGACAACCGCCACATCCCCGCGGGCTACACGTACCTCGGTCAGTTCATCGACCACGACATCACGTTCGACCCGACGTCCAAGCTGCAACGCGACAACGATCCGCGCGCGCTCGTGAACTTTCGAACGCCGCGCCTCGATCTCGACTCGCTGTACGGCTCCGGTCCGCGCGATCAGCCTTTTCTGTATGACTGGGACGACGCCGATCGCCCCGGGGCGAGCCTGCTCGTCGATTGCCCCGGCAAGGCCGGCCTGGCGACGATGGACCTGCCGCGAAATGTGCCGGGCCGCGCGCTCGTCGGTGACGCGCGCAACGACGAGAACCTGATCGTCAGCCAGCTTCACCTGCTCTTCATCCGCTTTCACAACGCGGTCGTCCGCTGGCTCGCCGGCGAGTCCGAGTGGCAGGGCAGCGCCAAGCGCGGGCTGACCGACCAGCTGTTCGAGGAGGCGCGCCGGATCGTGCGCTGGCACTACCAGTGGATCGTCGCCCACGACTTCCTGCCGAAGGTGGTCGGCGACGACATGGCGAAGTCGGTGCTCCGTGACGGCGGGGGCGAGGAGGTTCCGACGGTCAAGCGGCGCATCTTTCGCTGGCAGGGGGAGCCGTCGATCCCGGTGGAGTTCTCCGGCGCGGTGTATCGCTTCGGGCACAGCATGGTGCGCGAGGGCTACAAGATGAAAGCCGGCACGGCCGCCACGATCTTCCCGGGCGAATCCGGCGGCGGCCAGCCCGACCTGACCGGCTTTCGCCGGCTGACCTTCGAGCTCGAGATCGATTGGGACCGGTTCTTCTTCACGGACGAGCGCGACGGCCAGAATCCCAGCAAGAAGATCGACGCGGCCCTGGTGGACGCGCTGTTTCACCTGCCGCACGCGGTGGCGCCGCTCGGGCGCAGGCTCGCGCTGCTGAACCTGGAGCGCGGCCGCGCGCTCGGGCTGCCGTCCGGTCAGGACGTCGCCAACGCGATGAGCGTCGCGCGGTTGCCCCCCGATGATCTGCTGCCCAAGGGCGTCACCCCTGACGTGATCAGCAAGGACTCGCGCGACGCGCTGCTGCGTGCGACGCCGCTGTGGTTCTACGTCCTGCGCGAGGCGGAGAAGGAGGGCGAGCAGTGGGGCGGCGAGACCGGCGGCGAGCACCTCGGCCCCGTCGGCGGCCGGATCGTCGCGGAGGTGCTGGTCGGACTGCTCGAAGCCGATCCGCATTCCTACCTGCGCCAGTGGCCGACATGGAAGCCCGGGATCGAGCAGCCGCGGGACGACTTCACGATGCTCGACCTGCTGGCGTTCGTCGCCAAGCACGAAGTCCGGCCGCCGGCGCCGCCAGCTTGAGCGCGACCGCCCCACCCGCCTACAGTGGGCCTTCATGGAGCTCCCCCACGCGCTGCACCGCGCCACGCCCGCCGAGCTCAAGGAGCGCCTGGAGGTCGAGCGCCGGGGCGTGCCGTTCCTGCTCTACCGCGACGGCGACGCGGCCCAGCAGATCCAGATCCTCGGGGCGCTGCGCGAGCGGCTGACGATCGGGCGCAGCGCGGAGAGCGACGTCCCGCTGGCGTGGGACGGCGAGGTCTCGCGCGTGCACGCCACGCTCGAGCACGTCGGCGACGAGTGGAGCTTCGTCGACGACGGCCGCTCGCACAACGGCTCATTCGTCGACGGCGAGCGCGTCCACGGCCGCCGGCGCCTGCGCAACGGCGACGTCATCGCCGTCGGCCGCACGACGATCGTCTTTCGCAGCCCGACCGGACGCGAGTCGCTGCAGACCGCCACCTCGCAGGAGACCGCCGCACCGGTCGTCAGCGACGCCCAGCGGCGCGTGCTCGTCGCGCTGTGTCGCCCCTACGCCGACAGCTCGTTCGCCGTGCCGCCGTCCAACCGCCAGATCGCCGACGAGCTCGTGCTCGGCGTCGAGACGATCAAGACGCACATGCGCGCGCTGTTCGACGCCTTCTCGCTCGGCGAGCTGCCCCAGCACCAGAAGCGCGCAGCGCTCGCCCAGCGCGCGCTGCAGAGCGGCCTGATCGGCCCGCAGGAGCTCGAGGGCTGAAAGGCCGCCTACGCGACCGCGCGCGGCGGCGTGAGCAGCCGCTGAACGACGTCGTCGAGCGCGGGCTCGGACAGCTCGACCGCCGCGACGAGCTCGGCGAGGATCTCGCGCAGGCGCCGGCGGTAGAAGAAGTGCGCCTCGTCGGGATCCAGCGCGGTCTGCACGTGCGGCAGCGCCGCCGCCATCTGCAGCGCCTGCCCGACCGGGACGAACGCGTCCTGCATGCCGTGCCACAGGTGCACGTGCCCGCGCACGTCGCGCGGCTCGAAGCCCCAGCGCCCCGCGCACAGCAGGTAGTCGCCGATCATCCGGCTGACGCCGCCGCCGGCTGCGGCGAGGAAGCTCGCGACGGCGAGCTGGCGCGACTCGGGATCGCGCAGCAGGCGCCGGTCGGCGGGCGAGGCGAACAGCATCATCGTGCGCGCGACGAGCCCGTGGTTGCGGCGCGCGATCATCATCAGGCCGTCGCCGGCCCAGCCGCAGGCGCGCGGCAGCCGGCGCAGCGTGCGCAGCCCGACGCGCAGCAGCGGCGAGATGCCCGCCGCGAGGTCCGGCGGGCAGCCGGGCGACATCGAGCTGATCACGGCCGCCGCGGCGACGCGCTCGGGCAGCGCGTGCGCGCAGGCCAGCGCGTAGGGGCCGCCGGCCGACACGCCGGCGACCGCGAAGCGCTCGTGGCCGAGGTGGTCGGCGAGCGCGGCGATGTCGTCGGCGAAGCTCAGCAGCGTGCGCCCCGGCTGCGGATCGGACTCGCCGAAGCCCGGGCGGCTGACCATCACGTAGTGCAACCCGAGGTCGTCGATCGCCGCCTGCAGCTCCGAGCACACGCGCTGCGGGGTGCCGACCGCACCGTGCAGGTAGATCACCAGCGGGCCGTGCTGCGGCCCGGTGGCGAGGTACGCGAGTCGCCTGCCGTCCGGCAGGCGCGCGAAACGCGTTAGGACGATGTCACCTACCCGGCGTCGGCGTGCGGGGCGACGGAGACGATCCGCTTGCCGCGCTTGGTCCCGAAGACCAGCGTTCCCGGCGCGATGACGTACAGCGTGTCGTCCTTGCCGATGCCGACGCCCTCGCCCGGGCGAAAGACCGTGCCGCGCTGGCGGACGATGATCTCGCCGCCGGAGACGGTCTCGCCGGCGAACGTCTTGACGCCCAGGCGTTGGGCGTTCGAGTCGCGGCCGTTGCGTGAGGAGCCGAGCCCCTTCTTGTGTGCCATTAGGAGGTCACCTCCGCGGGGCGTCCGGCCCCGCGCTCTGATTTGGACTGGCTCCGTCCGTCGCCAGAGACCTCGGTGATCTCGAGCCGGGTCAGCTCCTGCCGGTGGCCGGTGGTGCGCTTGTAGCCGCGCTTGGGCTTGAACTTGAAGACGCGGATCTTCTCGCCGCGCTCGTGGGCGAGGATCTTCGCCGTCACGGAGACCTTGGCGAGCCCGTCGGCGTCGAAGACGGTCTCGCCGGAGCGAAACAGCAGCGGTGTCAGCGCGACGGTCGCGCCGGCCTCTTCGGGCAGGCGCTCGACGAGCAGGGTCTGCCCCTGCTCGACGCGGTACTGCTTGCCGCCGGTCTTGACGATTGCATAGGCCATGGTGTGTCTCAGCTCTCAGACGGTGATGCGGAGGATGATTCGCCCGCCGCGCCCGACTCGGCCGCGACCTTCCGGCGGCGCCCACCTCTGCGGCCACGGCGACGGGGAGGCGTGGATTCTACGTCATCGCTCTCCGAAGGGTCCTCCGGCGCCTCGGGCGCCTCCTGCAGCGGGTCGTCGGCGTCGAGCATGATCCCGGTCGCGGACGTGCGCCCCGGGTTCTCGATGCGCACGAGCTTCTTCGTGCCGACGAAGCGCCCGCCGCCGCTGACGGAGATGATGTAGCCGTCGATCTTGGCGACGGCGTCGTTGACGTCGTACATGTGCGGCTCGACGATGTGCACGAGCACCTCGTCGCCGTCGCGGAAGGGCACGGCGCGCTCCTGGACCTCCTCGCGCGAGCCCTCCATGACGATGTCGAAGTGGTCCAGGCGCAGGCCCTCGGAGCCGGTGAAGTGAAAGCGCCGGCCCGTCGTCTCCTCGAGCGTGTGCAGCACGCGCTTGCCGTTGCCCGTGAACTGCGCGCTGACGCGCGGGTTCATCTGCACGAGGAACGCCTCGTGCTTCTTGGGCGCCTTCTTGGCGACGACGCGCAGGCGGCGCTCGAACTCGATCGCGATCGTCTCCTCGGACTTGATGACGCCGTCGCCGTTGCACGTCGGGCACGGCCGCGAGATGATCTCGCGCACGCCCTCGGTGACGTTCTGGCGCGTCATCTCGACGAGGCCGAGCTTGGAGATCTCGGCCGTGAAGGTCTTCGTGCGGTCCTCGTCGAGCGTCTTTCGCAGCGTCTTGAGGACGGCGTCGCGGTTGCGCGCGCGGGCCATGTCGATGAAGTCGATGACGATGATCCCGCCGATGTCGCGCAGGCGCAGCTGGTTGACGACCTCCTCGGCGGCCTCGAGGTTCGTCGTCGTGATCGTGTCCTCCAGGCGCGCTCCCTTGCCGCGCCCGATGAACGAGCCGGAGTTGACGTCGATGACCGTCAGCGCCTCGGCGTAGTCGATGATCAGATAGCCGCCGGAGGGCAGGTCGACGCGGCGCGTCATCAGCCCGTCGATGACCTTGTCGACGCCGTAGGCGGCGAACAGCGGCTGCTTGTCGTCGTAGAGCTCGACGCGGTCGACGAGCTCGGGTGCCGTGCGCGTGAAGAACGAGATCAGCCGCTGGTGCTGGTGGGGATCGTCGACGATCGCGCGCTCGAAGTGCTCGGAGAAGATGTCGCGCACGACGCGCACCGACAGGTCGGCCTCCTGGAAGACCAGGCCCGGCGCGGGCGTCTCGGCGACGCGCTTGTCGAGCACCTCGTGCAGCTTGAAGAGGTACTGCAGCTCGCGCTCGAAGTGCTCGCGATCGGCGCCGTGGGCGGCCGTTCGGATGATCGCGCCGCCGCCGCGCAGGTCCAGGCCCTTGGTCTCGCGGCGCAGGCGCTCGCGCTCCTTGTCGTCGAGGCGGCGCGAGACGCCGATGCCCTCGCCGGTCGGCGCGTAGACCATGTAGCGCCCCGCGATCGTGACCTCCATCGACAGCCGCGCGCCCTTGCTCTTCAGCGGGTCCTTGACGACCTGGACGATGATCTCCTGGCCGGGCTTGATCAGCTCGGTGATCTTCGAGCCGCCCTCCTTGCCACGGCCGCGGCGGCCGACGTTGACGCCCGGCACGACGATCTCGTCGACGTGCAGGAAGCCGTTCTTGTCGAGGCCGATGTCGACGAACGCGGCCTCCAGGCCGGCGAGCACGTTGTCGACCTTGCCCTTGTAGATGTTGCCGACGATCGAGCGATTGCCGCGGCGCTCGAAGTACAGCTCGGCGACGCGGTAGCCCGGGGCCGGGTCCTTCTTCGCCGCGCGGGCCGACGCGGCGGTCTTCGTGACGGCGCCGGGTGTCCCCGTCGCCTCCAGCAGCGCGACGCGGGTCTCCCCGCGATCGACGCTGACCAGCAGTTGCTTCTTCATGAGTGGACGATCCTTTGTTCTTAGAAGCGGCCCCGGCCCTTGGTGGCAGCCGCAACGCGCCCTTGCGCGTAGATCGACTGCAGGAGGCCGATGGCCAAGAGGGTGGCGATCACCGAGCTGCCGCCATACGAGAGCAGCGGCAGCGGGATGCCGGTGATGGGCATGATTCCGACGTTCATGCCGACGTTGATGAAGACCTGAAACAGGAACATGGCCACGATGCCGCCGGCAATCAGCGCGCCGTAGAGGTTCTTGGCCACGGTAAGAACTCGAAGACCGCGCCAGATCAGCAGCGCGTAGAGCGACAGGACGAGACCGGCGCCGGCGAAGCCCCATCGTTCCGCGATGTCCGCGAAGCGAAAGTCGGTGCGCTGCTCGGGGAGGAAGTCCAGTGGGCCCTGCGTCGCGCGCACGCCGCGGCCGGTCTTGCCGCCCGCGCCGATCGCGATCAGGGACTGGTGCTGCTGGTAGCCCGCGTCGCCGGCGACCTCGCTGGGATGCAGGAACGACGTCAGGCGCTCGCTCTGCTCGCGCGTGAGGACGGTGACGCCGAGCGCCGGCGCGGCCAGCAGCACGAGCGTGATCGAGACCGCGCCGAGCGCGATCAGGCCGGCGAAGTGCCGCCAGCTGACGCCCGCGACGAACAGCACGGCGAGCAGGATCACGATGTAGACGAGGCCGGTGCCGAGGTCGGCGGCCATGACGAGGATCGCGGGCACCATCGCGACGAGCACGAGGCGCGCGGTCGTGTCGCGCTCGCCGAGGCCGCGCGCGCGATCGACGGCGAACGCCGCCAGCGCCACGATCAGCAGCACCTTGCCCAGCTCGGACGCCTGGATCTCGAAGAACGGCAGCTGCAGCGCGCGCCGCGAGCCGCGCGTGACGCCGCCGAACGCCGCGACGAGCAGGATGCCGGCCATCATCAGGCCGTACACGCCGTACTTCAGCTCGCGCAGGCGCGAGTAGTCCATCCGGCTGATAACGATCGCGAGGACCGTCCCGATGGCGAAGAACGCCGTCTGGCGGCCGGCGACGTTGCCGGCCTCGTCGGGCCCCGCCGCCGCGTCGAGCGAGAAGATCGCGACGGCCATCAGCCCGATCGCGGCCAGCGCCAGCAGCGGGTCGAACGGCAGGCGCAGGCCCGCCAGACGCGAGGAGGAGGGCTCGCTCATCGGGCCGCCGACGTCCCCGCGACGCACGTGCTCGCATCCTGCTTGTACCAGCGCGCGAGTATCCGGCAGGCGATCGGCGCCGCGACGGCGGCGCCGAAGCCGCCCTCCTCGACGGTCACCGCGACGACGATCGGGCGCTTGGGATCGGGTACGTAGGCTACGTACCAGGACTGGTCCTGCTTGGGCTTGCGCTCGGCGGTGCCGGTCTTGCCATAGAGCGGGAAGGCGCCGTGGTTCCAGTTGGCGAAGACGTCGCCCGACGTGCCGTCGGACGTGCTGGCCGCCAGGCGCAGGCCCTCGCGCACGGCGCCGAGGTGGCCCTCGTCGATCGAGACCTTGCGCGACGGGTCGCGCTCGATGCGCTGGACGAGCTCGCCGCGCGGGCTCTCGATCTCGAGGCCGAGATGCGGCGTGACGACCTTGCCGCCGTTCGCGAGCGCTCCGTAGGCGACGGCCATCTGCAGCGGCGTGACCTGCACGTCGCCCTGGCCGGTCGCGAGGCTGGCGTTGTCGCCCTCGCTGTAGCCGCGCAGGTCCGAGCGCCCGCAGCCCAGCGCGCCGGCGCGGTAGACGTCGGTCTGCGGCGAGATCTTCTCCTTCTTGCGGCAGTTCAGCTCGAACGCGTTGATCTCCTCGCGCCACGCCTTGTCGGGGATCAGGCCGGCGAACTCGCCGGGCAGGTCGATCCCCGTCGGCTCGTCGAGGCCCAGCGCGCGCGCCCACTTCTGGATCAGCGAGCCGCCGCGGAAGAACGTCGAGACGCCGAGCTTGTAGAAGTAGACGTCGGAGGAGACCTCAAGCGCCCTGGCGAGGTCGACCGGACCGTAGGCCTGGTCCTTGGCATTGCAGCGCTCGGCCTCGGCAACCTGCACGCAGCCGCCGTTGACGATCGTCGTCGCCGGCGTCACCAGGCCCTTCTGGAGCCCCGCCAGCGCCGTGATCGGCTTAAACGTCGAGGCGCTCGGATAGGAGCCCGAGATCGCGCGGTTGAAGATCGGCCCCGCGCCCTCCTCGTCGTCGCCGACGAGCGCCTTGTAGCGCGCTTCGGTCAGCGGCTTGGTGAACAGCGTCGGGTCGAACGTCGGGTGCGAGGCCATCGCCAGCACCTCGCCCGTGCGCGGGTCCAGCGCGACGGCGGCGCCGGGATTGGAGCCCGGGTTCAGCGGGCCCCGGAGCGCGTTCTGCGACGCGCGCTGCAGGCCGAGGTCCAGCGACAGCCGCACGCGCTGGCCGGCGACGGGCTTCTTGTCGCGCAGGCGGTCGTTGGGGATCGGGCGCCCGTTCGCGTCGACCTGCACGCGCCGGATGCCGTCGCGGCCGCGCAGGTACTTGTCGTAGGAGCGCTCGAGACCGACCTTGCCGATGATCGTCCCCTGCTTGACGCCGCGATAGCGGCTCTGCTTGAGCTCATCCGGGCTGATCTCGCCGACGTAGCCGAGCACCTGGGCGGCGAGCGGGCCCTCCGGATAGTCGCGCAGGTAGGTCTGCTCGACGTTGACGCCCGCGAACTCCTCGGGGCGCTCGCTGATGTAGGCCAGCACCGAGCGCGGGACGTCGGTCTTCACGCGCGCCGACGAGTAGGGCACGAGCACGAGCGAGCGCACGACCTGGCGGTGGATCCCCGTGGCGGTCGTGTTCAGCACCTCTGCCAGGCGCGCGTAGCGCGCCTTCAGCTGGTTCGTCGGGATCGGCGGGATCCGGGCGGCTCGCCGCGGCGGCCGTCGGGCCTGGCGGCGCGCTCGCCCATCCGCTTGCCCCAGTCGGCCGCCAGGTCGCGCTCGTCCTGGGGCAGCGAGCTCGGATCGATCTCGATCACGGCAGCGAACTTGTTCTGCACGATGACCTTGCCCTCGCGATCGACGACCTTGCCGCGCGGCGCGGGGACCGGCAGGCTGCGCACGCGGTTGGAGTTGGCCTGCGCGAGGTACTGCTCGCCCGACAGCACCTGCAGGTACCAGAGGCGGAAGAAGACGATCGCGAACAGCGCGAAGGCGACCGCGCCGAAGACCGCGACGCGCAGCGCCAGCTGCGGCGTGATGGGGGGCCGGCGCTCGGAGACGGGTTCCATCATGAGCGTGACAGCGGCGACAGGCCGCCGGTCGTGTAGGCGCGCCGTCGCCGGCGGCGAGGATCGTCGGGCAGCGCCGCCAGCAGCCAACGCCGCACGAGGGCGTAGACGGGCAGCGCGATCAGCGCGTTGATGACGAGCGTCGCGAGCGTCTGGCGCAGCAGCGCCCAGCTGACCGGCGAGCTCGCCCCGAGCAGGAACTGCATGACCGCGAAGCCGACGCTGAAGGTCAGCGTCGCGATCGCGCCGACCGCGAGCGGCACGAGCGTGCCCTCCGGGTCGCGCGCCTCGCGCAGGCGCCCCGCGCCGTAGCCGACGGCGAGCAGCACGAGCGAGCTGACGCCGAGGGTCTGGATCGAGACGATGTCGACGAACAGGCCGACGCCGAAGCCGAAGCAGCCGCCCGCCAGCGAGCCGCACAGCAGGCCGACGGCCATCACCAGCAGCGGCGAGAGGTCGGCGCTGGCGCCGGCGATCGGCAGCTGGGAGACCGCCGCCGTCTGCACGACGACGCCGCCGAGGGCGAGCGCGACGAGGCGGGCGAGCAGCTGCGGTGTCGGCGACGTCACGTGGCCGGCCCCTGCGAGCGCGTGAGGATCTGGACGAAGTCGAGGTCGCGCATGTTGGCGTACGGGCGCAGGTGCACCTCTTCGGTGTCGGTGCCCTTGTTGTCGATGCGCGAGATCTCGCCGATCGGCAGCCCGCGCGGATACAGCGACGGGAAGCGGTCGGTGTCGGAGACCGTGCCGCGCGTCAGCACGCGATCTCCGACGCCGAGCCTCGAGCCCGGCGGCACGTGGCGCAGCAGCAGGTCGTTGGGGTTGCCCGCGCCGACGGGCTCGACGACGCCGAAGACGCTGCGCCGCCCGGCGCGCGCGGGCACGCCGGCGCTGGACGTCGCGGTGTCGGTCAGCAGCGTGACCTGCGCGGCGCCGCTGAAGACCGCCGTCACGCGCCCGATCAGCGCCTCCTCGTTGATCACCGGATGACCCAACCTCACCCCGTCGCTCGACCCCTTGTCGACGCGAATCGTCGCGTACCAGACGGTCGGAGAGGTGGCGATCACGCGCCCTGTCACCGGGCCGTACTGATCGAGGCCGAGCGCGCCGGTGGTCTCGAGCAGCTTGGCCATGCGGGCGTTCTCGTAGCGCGCGGTGTCGCGCAGCGCGAGCTCGCCGCGCAGCCGGTCGCGCTCGGCGGTCAGCTTCTCGAGATCGCTCTTGGCCGACAGGGTGTCGCCGAACCACCCGAACAGGTCGCGCACCGGCTTGAGGGCGCGACTCGCGCCCTCCTGGACCGGGTTGAGCACCTCGCTCGTGCCGCGCTGCACACCGTGCAGGACGCCGCCGCCGGACTCGCCGAAATAGGCGGTGAGCAGGATCAGGGAGCAGGCGACGAGCAGTCCGAGGACTGCCCGGCGACGCCGGACCGTCTTGTCGTACACGTGGGTGAGGGCTCCAAGGCGTTGTTGGTGTTCGGTGTGATCCGCTGCGCGCTAGTAGCGACGACGGCGGTTCTTCGAGTTCTTGTTGGTGCGGTGGATGACTTCGAATTCCTCGAGCGAGCGCCCCGAGCCGACGGCGACGCACGTCAGCGGCGACTCGGCCAGGTGGCACGGCATCTGCGTCTCCTCGCGCAGGCGCTCGTCGAGGCCCTGCAACAGCGAACCGCCTCCCGCGAGCATGATCCCGCGGTCCATGATGTCCGAGGACAGCTCCGGCGGCGTGCGATCGAGCGTCTCCTTGACGGCATCGATGATCTGCGACAGCGGCTCCTCCAGCGCCTGACGGATCTCCTCGCTCGTCAGCACCACCGTCTTGGGCAGGCCCGACACCATGTCGCGCCCGCGGATCTCGGCCTGCACCTCCTCTGCCATCGGGTGTGCGGAGCCGATCTCGAGCTTCACCTCCTCGGCGGTCTGCTGGCCGATGAGCAGCTTGTACTCGCGCTTGGCGTAGTTGATGATCGCCTCGTCGAGCTCGTCGCCGCCGATGCGGATCGACTGGCTGACGACGATGCCGCCGAGCGAGATCACCGCGACCTCGCTCGTGCCGCCGCCGATGTCGACGACCATCGAGCCGGTCGGCTCCCCGACGGGCAGCCCGGCCCCGATCGCGGCCGCCATCGGCTCCTCGATGAGGTAGGCCTGGCGCGCGCCGGCCGACAGGCACGCCTCCTCGACCGCGCGCTTCTCGACGCCCGTCACGCCGGAGGGGACGCACACGACGACGCGCGGGTGTGCCCAGCGATTCTGGTGAACCTTTTGAATGAAATGACGCAGCATCTCCTCCGTGACGTCGAAGTCCGCGATGACGCCGTCCTTCAGCGGGCGGATCGCGGAGATCGTGCCGGGCGTGCGACCGAGCATGCGCTTGGCCTCGATGCCGACCGCGTGCACCTCACCACTGCGCGAGTCGATCGCGACGACCGACGGCTCGGACAACACGATGCCGCGCCCGCGTACGTAGACGAGGGTGTTCGCTGTGCCCAGATCGACGGCCATGTCGCGGCCGCCGAACCCGGTGAGGTAGCTGAAGAAGCCCATTCGGAGAAGGCGAAACCCCTGCCAAGCGCTGCAGAACGGCCGCTGCGCGGGGTCATCGCTGCGCTTGAGTCTATCGGCGCGGGGCCCCGCACAAGCCCATCCCTCTAGTCGTCCCTGAGCATGAGGCTCAAGTCGAGGTCGAGTAATGCGGCGACCGGCAGACCGACGACGTTCAGATAGTCGCCGGAGATCGAGCGGACGAGGCCCGCACCTTGGCCCTGGATCGCATAACCGCCCGCTCTACCGGACCATTCGCCGGTCCGGACATAACGTCGGACAAGCTCGTCCCCGAGCGCGCGGAACGTCACTTCCGTGACCTCATGCACAACCTGAGGGTGTCCGGATCCGATCACCGCGAGGCCGCTGACGACCGTGTGCGTGCGTCCCGAGAGCCGTCCGAGCATCGATTCGGCGTCCTGCTCGCAGCTCGGCTTGCCGAGGATCGCGCCGTCGCAGACGACGATCGTGTCGGCTGCGAGCACGGTCGCCCCCGGGCGCAGCCGCGCGCCGGCCTGCGCCTTGGCGAGCGCGTTCGAGCGCGCGACCTCGAAAGGCTCGCCGCTGGAGAGCTCGTCGACGTCGACGGGGCAGACCTCGAAGGCGATCCCGAGCTGCTCGAGGATCGCCCGGCGCTGCGGCGAGCTGGGTGCAAGCACCAGCGGCGCGCGCACACCCGCCTCAGTCACCGAAGAAGAGGGCTTCCTCGCGGGCGGCGGATTTCGGTGAGTCCGAGCCGTGGACGAGGTTTCGCTGCATCTGCAGCGCGTAGTCGCCGCGGATCGACCCCGGCGCGGCGTCGAGCGGGTCGGTCTCGCCGATGACCTGGCGCGCTGCCTTGACGGCGTCGGTGCCCTCGAGGATCATCGCCACGAGCGGGCCCGAGGTGATGAACTCGACCAGGCCCTCGAAGAACGGCCTGCCTTCGTGCTCGGCGTAGTGCGCGCGAGCGAGATCGTCGTCGACGGTCATCATCTTCAGGGCAACGATCCGCAGGCCCTTGCGCTCGAAGCGGGCGATGATGTCGCCCGTCAGCTTGCGCGCAAACGCGTCGGGCTTCACCAGGATCAGAGTCCGGTCCATCGTGTGAGTCTCCTAAGTGTGGGGTTCAGCCGGCCGCGGTCACGGCTCGGCGGCGGTCGCCCGCCGGCGCACGCGGCCCTCGGAGCCGTGGTTCGACAGCTCCGACTCGCAGTACGGGCAGATCTTCCATGTCGGGTCCAGCGGCCGGCGGCACGTCCCGCAGGGGGCGCGCAGCTTGCGCAGGCAGTGTGGACAGCGTAGGAAGTCCTTCTCCACCTCGTAGTCGCAGTGCGGGCACAGCATGTAGTTCAGATCGGCGAGGCGGGCCTCGGAGGCCTGCATCTCGAGCTCGCGCTCGCGGACGTCGTCGAGGTACTCCGGCGGGCGCACGATCACGTAGAGGATCGTTCCGATGAAGGGAATCAGCGATGCCACCGTCGCGCAGATGACGAGCATCGGGTCGGAGATCCGCCGCAGCGCATCCATGTAGGTCCAGTACACGAGCGCCAGGTAGATGACGACCAAGAAGAGGATGGCCAGGTTGACCGCGAGGTTGAGCCCCTGGCTGTTGATCCCGAAGACGCCGAGCACGATCGGGGGAGCTTAGCCGGGTCGGTGGACGCGGTCTGGCCGAAGCCCTGCAAAGCTCACAGGAACAGGCGTCCGAGCCCGTAGCCGAACGCGAAGAACACGAGGATCACGACCGCGACGATCAGCGCCACGGCGCCGATCAGGACGAGCGTTCAACGGCCGGTTCTCGCTCACAGCATCGATCCCCGGCCGGCGCCGGCCGGCCGCGCGAGGTCGGCGACGAGGTAGATCGAGCCGGTCGCCAGGACGACGCCGCGCGGCCCGGCCAGCTCGCGCGCGATCGCCAGCGCGCGGCGCGGATCGTCGTCCACGCGCGCGAGGACGTGCGCGGGGAGCTCGCCCGCCCGCTCGGCCAGGGTCTCGGGCGCCAGCGCGCGCGGGTTGTCGCTGGCGGTGAAGACGATGCCGTCGCACAGGTCGAGCAGGTGCTCGAGCATCGAGGAGACATCCTTGTCGTCGAGCACCGACACGACCGCGACCAGCGAGCGGCCGGCGAGGTACGAAGGCAGCGACTCGAGCAACGCTGCCACCCCCGCAGCGTTATGAGCGCCGTCGAGCACCAGTTCGCCGTCGCCGTCGGCGCGAACCTCGAAGCGACCGGGCACCGCGGTCGACGCCGCGGCGGCCAGCACCGCCGGCTCGTCGAGCTCGCCGAGATAGGCGCGCGCGGCGGCGCAGGCGACGGCGAAGTTGCGCCGCTGGAAGGCGCCGCGAGCCAGCAGCTCGACGTCTGCCGGCAGCTCGCCCGTGCCCGCGCGCACGATCGTCGCCCCCTCACGGGCAGCGGCGAGGCGCGCCTCGCGGTCGGCCTCGGGATGCAGGTCGGCGCCGAGCACGAGCGTCGCGCCCTCGGCGAGCACGGCGAGCTTCTCGCGCGCGATCTCGGCGATCGTCGAGCCCAGCCAGCGCGTGTGCTCGAGGCCGATGTTCGTCAGCACCGCGATCTGCGCGCCGATGACGTTCGTCGCGTCCCAGCGCCCGCCGAGGCCGGCCTCGACGACCGCGACCTCGACGCCCGCGTCGGCGAGCAGCGCGTAGGCGGCGGCCGTGAGCGCCTCGAACTGCGTCACGACGTCGCCGGGTTCGAGCGTGGCGTCAACGATCTCGGCGACGGCGCGGGAGCGGCCGGCGGCGGCGGCGAAGGCCTCCGGCGAGACGTCGCTGCCGTCGATGCGGATGCGCTCGGAGAAGGAGACCAGGTGCGGCGAGAGGTAGGCGCCGGCGTGGACGCCGTGCTGGGCGAGGATCGCCGCGATCATCCGCACCGTGGAGGACTTGCCGTTGGTCCCGACGACGTGGATCGCTGCGAACGCCTCGTTCGGCGAGCCCAGCTCGCCCATCAGCCGGTGCATGCGCTCCAGCCCGAAGCGCATGCCGAAGAGCTCCAGCGACAGCAGCCAGCGCTCGGCCTCGGCCGCGCTCGGAGTGGTCGACGGCGCGTGCTGGGTCACCCGTCCCCCACCTGCGCGCGCACCGCGGCGAGCTCCTCGCGCAGTCGCACGAGCTTGGCCTGCTCGGCCGCGACGACGGGCGCCGGCGCCTTGGCGACGAAGCCCTCGTTGGAGAGCTTTCTCTCGGCGCGCTCGATCTCGCGGGTCAGCGTCTCGAACTCGGCCGCCAGGCGGCGGTCGGCGGCGCCGAGGTCGACGGCGTCACAGGCCAGCACGCCGACCGCGCCGCCGGGGATCGCGATCGTCGCGACCGGCTCGGCGCCGTTGGCGTCGGCGGCGAAGTCGAACCGCGCGAGCCCGGCGATGCGCGCCGCGGTCTGCTCGTAGCCGTCGGCGCGCAGCACGCCGGGGACGATCGCTCCGGCCTTGACGTTGACCGAGTCGCGCCACGTGCGCAGGGCCTTGATCGCCTCGATCGCGCGGTCCAGCTCCTGCTCGGCGGCGACGTCGCGCAGCGCCTCGTCGGGCTCGGGCAGGCGACCGGCGGCCAGCAGGCCCTCGGCGGCCGTGTAGCCCAGCAGGTCCCACAGCTCCTCGGTGACGAACGGGATGATCGGGTGCGCGGTGGCGATCGTCTCGCGCAGGACGTGCAGCAGCGTCGCGCTCAGCGCGGCGCGCTCGGCGGGGTCCGCGCCGTCGGCCAGTCGCGGCTTGACGAGCTCCAGGTACCAGTCGCAGAGGTCGCCGTAGACGAAGTCATAGAGGCCGAGCGCGGCCTTGGCGAAGTCGAAGTCGTCGAGGCGTGCACGCGTGTCGGCCTCGATCGCCTGCAGGCGCGAGAGGATCCAGCGGTCCTCGACCGTGCGCGGTAGCGGCTCGGGCTCGGGGCGGGCGGCGTCGGACTTCACGCGCAGGGCGACGAAGCGCGTGGCGTTGTAGAGCTTGTTGGCGAGCGCCTGGCCCTGCTGGATCTTCTCCTCGCTGAAGCGCACGTCCTGCGTCGAGGACATCGCCAGCAGGCCGAAGCGCAGCGCGTCGGCGCCGTAGGCGGGGAAGTCGCCGTTCTCGGGGAAGACCGGCGGGCGCGGGCCGCCGTCGATCAGCTCGAGCGGGTCGATCCCGGTGCCCAGCGACTTGCTCATCCGCCGGCCGTCGGGCGACTGGATGATCGAGTGCACGTAGACGTCGGCGAACGGCACGGCGCCGGTGAAGCGCAGGCCCATCATCACCATCCGCGTGACCCACAGAAAGAGGATGTCGCGCGCCGTCGAAAGCACGTCGGTCGGGTAGAAGGCGCGCAGATCGGGCGTGTCCTCGGGCCAGCCGAGCGTCGCGAACGGCCACAGCGCAGAGGAGAACCACGTGTCGAGCACGTCGGGGTCCTGCTCCCAGCCGTCGCCCTCCGGCGGCTGCATCGCGCAGAAGGTCTCGGCGCCGCGATACCAGACGGGGATCTGGTGGCCCCACCACAACTGGCGCGAGATGCACCACGGGCGGATCTCCGCCAGCCAGTCGAGGTAGCGCTTGGACTGCGACGGCGGGTGGATGCGCACGCGCCCGTCGCGCACGACCTCGATCGCCGGCGCGGCCAGCTCGTCCATGCGCATGAACCACTGCAGCGAGATCAGCGGCTCGATCCGCGCGCCCGAGCGGTGGCTGAAGGGAACGGCGTGGACGTACTCCTCGCGCGCGCGCAGCAGCCCCTGCTGCTCGAGGTCTCCAACCACGCGCTCGCGCGCTTCCATCACGGTCAGCCCGGCGTAGCGCTCGCCGGCCTGCGCCGTCATCAGGCCGTCCTCGCCGATGACGCTGATGCGCTCGAGGCCGTGGCGGAGGCCGATCTCGAAGTCGTTGGGGTCGTGGCCGGGGGTGATCTTCAGCGCGCCCGTGCCGAAGTCGGTCTTGACGTAGTCGTCGGCGATGACCCGCAGGCGCCGGCCGGCGAGCGGCAGGATCACCTCCTGGCCGACGAGGCCGGCGTAGCGCTCGTCGCCGGGGTGCACGGCGACCGCGGTGTCGGCCAGCATCGTCTCGGGGCGCACCGTCGAGACGACGACCTCGCCCTCGCCGGAGGCCAGCGGGTAGGCGATCGAGTACATCGTGTCGACGATCCCCTCGCGCTCCTCGACCTCGAGGTCGGAGATCGCCGACTGCAGGCCGGGGTCCCAGTTGACCATGTAGTTGTCGCGGTAGATCAGCCCCTGCTCGTAGAGATCGACGAAGACCTTGCGCACCGCGGCCATGTAGGCCTCGTCCATCGTGAAGCGCTCGTCCTCGTAGTCGAGCGTCGCGCCGAGGCGCTTGAACTGGTCGATGATCTGCCCGCCGTGCTCCTCGCGCCACTCCCACACGCGGCGCACGAACTCCTCGCGGCCGACCTGCTGGCGCGACGTGCCCTCCGACAGCAGGCGCTTCTCGACCTGGCGCTGCGTCGCGATGCCGGCGTGGTCGGTGCCGAGGATCCACTTCGTGCGCCGCCCGCGCATGCGGTTGGAGCGCACGAGGGCGTCCTGGACCGCGCCGTTCAGCGCGTGGCCCATGTGCAGCACGCCGGTGACGTTCGGCGGCGGCACGGCGATCGAGTAGTTCTCCCCGGGTGCGCCGGCTGTCTCGGGGTGCGCGATGCCCGCCTCCAGCCAGCGCGCGACGATCCGCGGCTCGGCCTCGGCCGGTTCGAAGCGCGTGCGATCCTCGAGGGCTCCCATCAGACAGGTCAGTCTATGGAGCGCTTCTGGGTGCAGACTGCTAGCGGCGGCGGCCGACGGCCTTGCGGCCGATCGGCACGACGCTGCGGGCGATCGCGATCGGCTCGAGCTTGCGCACGAGCAGGCGCACCTCGGCGCGCTCGTGCGGCGTGAGCTTCGCCGGCGAGCCCTGCGACTTCTTGATCAGCGTGGCGAGCTTCGTGCGTTCGCCGGGCGTCAGGTACTTCCAGTGGCGGCGCAGCGTCATCGCGAGCTGGATGACCATCACCCACGGCATCGCGCGCACGCGAGAGATCGCAAGCGGCATGGCCTGATCGTACCCAGGTCGTCGCTCCGGCTCGCGCACGACCTCGAGGTCACGATGCACGTGCGCCCCGAACTCCTGATCGGCGACGTGCGCCGCGCGGCGGGCTTGACCAGGCGGCGCTCGCGGCCCGCGTCGGCGTCAGCCGGTCCGCGATCGCTCGAGGGGACGCCGGCCGAGCGCATCAAGAGCGTCGAGCGCATGCCCGAGGTCCTGCGCCGCCTTCGGGCGCCCGCCGCGCCGACCGCCGCCACTGAGTCCTCTGCGGACTGGCGCGACGACTTCGCGCAAGCCGCGCAGTGGGCGGCGCCGCGCATGCACAACCGACATCCCAAGGCGCCGCCCGCCGGCGAGATGTCGATTGTCCACGTATCTCATGCACGACGTGGCAGCCGCGAACGACGGCGCGAGATGTCAGTTGTCCATGTGGCATCGCCGAGCTCAGCGGGCCAGCAAAAACGCCATGTGCACCACGGCGGCGGCGAGCAGGACGATGCTCGCGATCAGCCACAGCCGCGCCCGCGCCCGCCACAGCGACCCGAGCGCCGCGACGAGACCCACCACTGCGATGACGGCCGCCGTCGGCGCGGGGTTCTCGCCAGTCGGTGCAGCGGGGCTACGCCGACTCGGCGCGGCGCGACTGCTGCTCGTCGGCCGGCGTCTCGGTGACGAGCGTCGGCGACAGGCCCTTCTCGATCGTCTCCTTGGTCACGACGCACTTCTTGACGTCGCGGCGCGAGGGCAGCTCGAACTGCACCTCCAGCAGTGTCTCCTCGATGATCGAGCGCAGGCCGCGGGCGCCGGTCTCGCGCGCCAGCGCCTTCTCGGCGACCGACACCAAAGCCTCGTCGGAGAAGACCAGCTCGATGCCGTCGAAGGAGAAGAAGCGCTGGAACTGCTTCACCAACGCGTTGCGCGGCTCGGTCAGGATCGTGATCAGGTCGTCGCGCGTGAGCTGGTGGACGGCCGAGACGACCGGCAGGCGGCCGATGAACTCCGGGATCAGCCCGTAGTTGACCAGGTCCTCGGGCAGCGTCTGCTCGAAGACCTCGCCCTTGTCGTGCCTGGAGCGCGACGTGATCTTGGCGCCGAAGCCGATCCCGTTGGAGCCGATGCGCCGCTCGATGACCTTGTCGAGGTTGGCGAACGCGCCGCCGCAGATGAACAGGACGTTCGTCGTGTCGATCGACAGGAACTCCTGGTGGGGGTGCTTGCGCCCGCCCTGCGGCGGCACCGAGGCGGTCGTGCCCTCGAGGATCTTCAGGAGCGCCTGCTGGACGCCCTCGCCGGAGACGTCGCGCGTGATCGACGGGTTGTCGGCCTTGCGCGCGATCTTGTCGACCTCGTCGATGTAGATGATCCCGGTCTCGGCCTTCTTGACGTCGTAGTCGGCCGCCTGGATGAGCTTCAGCAGGATGTTCTCGACGTCCTCGCCGACGTAGCCGGCCTCCGTCAGCGCCGTCGCGTCGGCGATCGCGAACGGGACGTTGAGGATCCGCGCGAGCGTCTGGGCGAGCAGCGTCTTGCCGCAGCCCGTCGGGCCGAGCAGCAGGATGTTGGACTTCTGCAGCTCGATGTCCGAGTCGTCGGCCTGCATCATCTGCACGCGCTTGTAGTGGTTGTAGACCGCCACCGACAGCGTGCGCTTGGACTCCTCCTGGCCGACGACGTACTCGTCGAGGACGTCGTAGATCTCCCGCGGCTTGGGGAGGCTCTTCGATGTCGAAGGACGGTGGAGCGGTCAGCTCCTCGTCGATGATCTCGTTGCAGAGATCGATGCACTCGTCGCAGATGTAGACGCCGGGACCGGCGATCAACTTCTTGACCTGGCGCTGGGACTTCCCGCAGAAGGAGCAGAGAAGCTGTTCGTTTGAGTCGGTCGGGCGCGCCATGGCTCTTAGTGCTGGTGGATCACCCTGTCGATGATGCCGTAGTCCTTGGCCTCTTCGCTACTGAGAAAGTAGTCGCGCTCGGTGTCGGTGCGAACCTTCTCGTAGGGCTGCTTGGTGTGCTTGGCGATGATCTCGTCCAGCCGCTGGCGGATGTCGATGATCTCCTTGGCGTGGATCTCGATGTCCGTCGCCTGGCCCGAGAAGCCGCTGGACACCTGGTGGATGAGGATCTTCGCGTTCGGCAGCGCCATCCGCTTGCCGTCCGCGCCGCCGGCCAGCAGCAGCGCCCCCATCGACATCGCGATGCCGACGCAGATCGTCGACACGTCGGGCTTGATGAACTGCATCGTGTCGTAGATCGCCAGGCCCGCGTAGACCGAGCCGCCGGGCGAGTTGATGTACAGCGAGATGTCCTTGTCGGGATCCTCTGACTCGAGGTGCAGCAGCTGCGCCACGATGAGGTTCGCGATCTGATCATCCACGGGCGTCCCCAGAAAGACGATCCGCTCGTTCAGCAGCCGGCTGTAGATGTCGTAGGCGCGCTCGCCTCGCGACGTCTGCTCGACCACCATGGGGACAAGTGGGCTCATGGTCCTCGCTTCAATTGGGCGTCGTGGCGTGAAGTCCTGCCGGGGCAGCCTACCAATCGCCTGCCCCGGGCCCGGCGGCGTCCTAGGAGTCCGGCGTCCAGAGCTTCTTGTCGCCGCCGGCCTCGGCCGCGTCCTTGTCGGGCGTCCACAGCTCGTCCTTCTTGGGCTTGGCCTTCTTCGCCGCGGGCTTGCGCGCCTTGGTCGCGGCGGGCTTCTTCTTCGGCGCGGCGGCGGCCTTCTCCGCGCGCTTCTCGGCCTCGTGCATCGGGATCGCCGTGGCCTCCGCGACGACGAGGTCGATCGCCTGTTCGGCGGCGATCTCCTTGGCCAGCGCATCCGCGCGGCCGGCGTGGCGCAGGCGGTCGAGCAGCTTCTGGCGCGACATCTGCTCGCGCTCGGCGGCGCCCTCGAGCGCGTCGAGCATCTGCTGCTCGGTCGGCTCGATGTTCTCCGCCTTGATGACCGCGGCGAGCACGGCCTCGCGGCGCAGCGCCAGCTCGGCCTCGGGCTTTGAGTCGTCGATCAGCTCGCGCTCGCTCTTGCCGGAGATCTTCAGGTAGGTCGCCTTGTCGATGCCCTGGTGGCCGAGCGCGTGGATCGTGCGCGTCAGCAGCTCGTTGGCGCGCGACTCGACCAGCGGCTCGGGGACCTCGACGGTCGCCTCGGCGACGATCGCGTCCAGCGCGCCGGCGCGGAACTCCGACTCGACGCGCTCCTCGTCGAGCTCGAGCAGGCGCTCGCGGATGTTCTCGCGCAGCTCCTCGAGCGTGTCGAAGCCGGCCGTGTCGGAGGCGAAGTCGTCGTCGAGGCCGGGGAGGTGCTTGTGCTTGATCTCCTTGACCCAGATCTCGAACTCGGCCTCCTTGCCGGCGACGTGCTTGGCGCCGTAGTCCTCGGGAAACGTCGCCTTGACCGTGCGCTGCTCGCCCGCCTCGGCGCCGAGCAGCCCGTCCTCGAAGCCGGGGATGAGGTTGCCCGAGCCGAGCTCGACGAGCTGGTCGCGGCCCTCGCCGCCGGGAAACGGCTCGCCGCCGACGGTGCCCTCGAAGTCGATCGTCAGGAAGTCGCCGTCCTTCGCGGGGCGCTTGACGACGTGCAGATGCGCCGCGCGCTCGCGCAGGATGTCGATCTCGTCGTCGATCGCCTCCTCTTCGACGGTCGGCTCGCGGCGGCCGACCTCGACGCCGCGGTAGGTGCCCAGCTCGGCGGTCGGGCGCACGCCGACCTCGAAGGAGAACGTCAGCGGCTTGCCCTCGTCGGGGAGGTCGCCGAGGTCGACCTGCGGATCGCCGACCGGCGCGATGCCGGAGTCGTCGATCGCGTTCATGTACCAGCTCGTGAGCTGGCCGCGGACGGCCTCGTCGAGGATCGGCTCGCGCCCGAGTCGCTGAATCACGATCGTCGGAGGGATCTTGCCCTGGCGAAAGCCGGGGAGCTTCATCTCGCGACCGAGCTTGCGCGCCTGGTTCTCGAGTGAGCGCTGCACCTCGTCGGCGGGGATCTCGGCCTCGACGCGCACGCGCGAATGTGGAAGCTCGGTGACGGTGGTCTTGACTGCTGTGGCCATGCGGTCACCTTATCGTCACGGCATGGCCAAACCCCGCGCCCCCCACGTCGTCGCCGCGGCGTGGCTGGCCACCGGTCCCCTCGGGCACCTGTACGCGGGGGTGCTCGATTGGGTCGTCGTGCTCGCCCGCCTCGCGCGGGCCCGCGCGCGCGGGGAGCGGCTCTAGTCAGTCGGAGAAGATGTTCAGCAGCGACACGAAGATGTTCACGATCGAGACGAAGATGCCGGTCGCCAGCCAGACCGCGTCGTTGCCGGTGCCGTGCTTTCGCAGGTAGTTGAAGTCGACCATGATCAGCAGCGCCGAGACGATCGCGATGATCGCGCTGAGGATCGGGTTGCCTCCGCTGGAGAAGATCAGCAGCACGAACGACACGGCGACGCAGCCGAGGATCACGAACGTCAGCGGTCGCATCCAGGCCGACAGGTCCTTGCTCAGCGCAAAGCCCGCCGCGCCCATGCCGAGCACGATCAGCGCCGTGGCGCCGGCCGCCTGCGTGATGACGCTGCCGTCGTTCTCGAGGAAGTAGCCGATCGTCGGCCCGATCCCGAGCCCGAGCAGCAGCGCGATCGCGTACAGCCAGACGACCGCCAGCGTTCCGACGCGAAAGCGCTCGCCGGCGAACGCCTGCACGAGCAGCATCCCGAAGCCGGCGAGAAAGCAGATCAGCGCGGTGCCCTGCGAGAGGTCCTGGCCGATCAGCGCGCCGGCCGTCATGAAGCCCAGCGCGATCGAGACGAGGAACATGACCTGGCCCAGCAGCGCGGAGGTGCCGCTGCGTGTGCGCTCTTGGGGCCGGGCGTAGCCGGAGGTGCTGATGTCGTCCATCGGAGGCTGCTCCTGTGCTTGGTCGGGAAACCGGAGCGTAACGCCTGCATCGGCTGTTGCGGACGGGTGTCGCGGTAGGGTGGCGCGGTGCGCCTTCAAGCCGCGTTTCTGGGAGCCGCCGGCGCGCTCGCACTCTCGACTGCCGCGGTCGCCGAGGCGCCGGTCACGCCGCGCGGCAACCTCGGCGGCGGCGCGCTGGTGTCCCCGCCGCGCGACATCTTCGGCCCCGGCAACGTGATCATCGCGCTGCGCGCGCTGCCCAAGCGCCGCCTCGAGATCGAGGCGACGGTGCGCGCGCGCTGCGCGGGCGGCGACATCGCGGCGAGCACGAAGGTCTCCGCCTCCGGGGCCTTCGAGGCGCAGGGCACGGCGACGCAGCAGCCCTCGCCGGCGCTGAAGGTCCAGACGCGCTACGTGCTCAAGGGCCGCTTCACGTCGGCCGGCGCCGCCGAGGGCACGATCTCGGCGACGATCGAGCGCACGCTCGAGGGCAACGCGGAGACCTGCAGGAGCGGGACGGTGAAGTTCTCCGTGCGCCGCCCGACGGGCGGTGCCGGCAATCCGGGCGCGCCGAAGGGGGCGCGCTACTACGGCACCACCGCCCAGCGCGGAACCGGGCCGAGCCGCCCGATCGTCCTGCGCGTCGCGTCCGACGCGCGCCGGCTGACGCGCGGCCTGTTCGGCCAGTCGGTCAAGTGCAACGACGGCAAGCTGTCGATCGGCGTCGAGGCGCCCCGCACGAACATCCGCATCGACGCGCGCGGGCGCGTGAACGATCGCGAGCGGTTCAAGATCACCGAGGGCGAGACGATCATCCACGTCGACGACCGCTTCACCGCGCAGCTCGGTTCCAAGGGCGCGAGCGGCACGTTCGCGCTGTCGGACCGCACGGCCGATCGCGCGAGCGGGCGCACGATCCAGACGTGCAAGTCGGGCACCGTGCGCTGGCGGGCATCGCGCTGACCTCGGGCGGGTACCCGGTCCGGCAACCCCATCCCTTCCTTAGGAGCCACATCATGATCGGATTCATCGTCGCCGGGCTCATCATCGGCCTGCTTGCCCGCCTGATCCTGCCCGGCCGCCAGCGCATCGGCCTGCTGTGGACGCTCGTCCTCGGCGTCATCGGCTCGATCATCGGAGGAACGATCGCCAACTTGATCGGCAGCGGCGACATCTGGGAGCTGAACGTCATCGGCTTCGTCTGCGCCGTCGTCGCCGCCGTCGCCCTGCTCGCGGTCGCCGAGCGTGCCGGTCTCGGAGCGGGCCACCAGCCGCGGCGCCTCGAGCACCGCTGAGAGGAGTTCAGGCGCGCGGCCGGTCGGCCGCGCGCTTGTGCCAGCCGCGCTCGATCTCGCGCACGAAGCGCTTGGGCGAGCGGGCGTAGAGCTTGCGCCCGCGCTCCAGCGCCTCCTCGCACAGCTCCGTGCTGCGGCGGTCGATCGCCGACAGCAGCGCCGCCTTGGGCTCCGGCCCCGCGAGAAACGGCGGGTGATCCTCGACGTACGCGCGCAGCACGCTCAGGTCGTGGTGGTCGCCGAGCAGCCCGGAGAGCTTGTGAGCGCGGTCGGCGAGCCGGGCCATGCGCTTGGGCTCCGCGACCTCGACGATCTGCGCGACGTGCCACAGATCCTTGACGCGCTTGCGCCAGTCGTGCAGGTGCTCCGCCGTCGGATCCTTCTTGGCGGCGCGCATGCGCTTGCGCCCGCGGCCGTAGATCCGCCGCAGCCCCGGCGCCAGCGCGTCGAAGCCGTCGCGTTCGAAGATCAGGCGCGGCACGCGCAGCTGCGCGCCGCGCAGCACGCTGAGCGCGCGAGCGAGGCCCTCGCCGCGCAGCTCCCGCACCGCGCGCGCGTGCTCCTGCTCCAGGCGCGCGCGCAGCTCGGCGACCGCGCGCTCGGGCAGCTCGTCGCCGTAGCGCTCGGAGAGGTCGTCGAGCGTCTGCAGGCGCACCAGCGCGTCGCGGCCGGCCGCGAGATCCTGGCCGGCGTTGCGAAACAGCGTGTTCTCGCGCGCGTAGGGCTGCTCGCCGAGCGCGTCGCGCGCCAGCCGCACGCTCGTGCGCAGGCGCTTGAGCGCCTTGCGCGTCTCGTGCACCGCCTCGCCGAGCGTCTCCCCGGTGGCGCTGGACAGCGCGTCATGGCCGTCGAGCAGCTGGCCGCAGGCGATCCGGCGCATGCCGTCGGGCACGGGCTCGCCGCGGCGCAGTGCGAAGCCCCGGTCAGGCAAGGCGGCTGTGACGCCGGCTGTAGACGAAGTACACGACGATCCCGAGCGCCATCCAGATGAAGAAGCGCTGCCACGTCTCCGCCGGCAGGTTGAGCATCAGCCACAGCGACGCGAGCACCGCGAGGATCGGCACGAGCGGCACGAGCGGCGTGCGGTAGGCGCGCTCGAGGTCGGGCTGCGTCCGGCGCAGCACGAGGATGCCCAGCGCGACCACGATGAAGGCGAACAGCGTGCCGATGTTGACGAGCTCGGCGAGCGTTGTCAGCTCGACGAAGAACGCCAGGGCCGCCACGGCGATCCCGGTCGCGATCGTCGTGCGATACGGCGTCTTGAAGCGCTTGGAGACGCGCGAGAAGGAGGGCGGCAGCAGGTGGTCGCGGCTCATCGCGAAGAAGACGCGCGCCTGGCCCATCATGAGGATCAGCGCGACCGTCGTCAGGCCCGCCAGCGCTCCGACCGAGATCACCTGCGCGATCGTCGACTCGCCGACGGATCTGAACGCCTCGGCGAGCGGTGCCTCGAGCTTGATCTTGTCGTAGGGCACCATCCCCGTCACGACGAGCGACACGAGCACGTACAGCAGCGTGCAGATCGCCAGCGAGCCGAAGATGCCGATCGGCAGGTCGCGCTGCGGGTTCCTGGTCTCCTCGGCGGCCGTCGCGACGATGTCGAAGCCGATGAAGGCGAAGAACACGAGTGCCGCGGCGCTGAAGATGCCGCCGACGCCGAACGTGCCCGTGTTGACGCCGAGCTCCTGCAGCAGGCTCTTCGTCGCCTCGCCGCCCCCGGGCGCGGGCGTCGAGCCGCTGGCCGGGATGAACGGGTCGAGGTTCGCGCCCTTGACGTAGAAGAAGCCCGCGACGATCACGAGCAGGACGACCATCAGCTTGATCGCGACGATGCCGGCGTTGACGCGCGTGGACACCTTGACGCCGAGGCACAGCACGCCCGTGATCGCGAGCACGAGCAGCGCGGCGACGAGGTTGTGGTTCGCTCCGTCGATCCAGGCCGGCAGCGCGACGCCGAGCGTCTCCTCGCAGACGACGCGGAAGTAGTCCGACCAGCCCGAGGCGACGGTCGCGGCGCCGAGCGCCAGCTCGAGGATCAGGTCCCAGCCGATGATCCACGCGACGAGCTCGCCGAGGCTGGCGTAGGAGAAGGTGTAGGCCGAGCCGGCGACGGGGACCGTCGAGGCGAACTCGGCGTAGCACAGCGCGGCGAGGCCGCAGGCGATCCCGGCCGCGACGAACGACAGCGCGACAGCCGGGCCGGCGCGCGTTCCCGCCGCCTCGCCGGTCAGCACGAAGATGCCGGTGCCGATGATCACGCCGACGCCGAAGACGACGAGGTCGATCGGCCCGAGCGTGCGGCGCAGGCCGTTCTCCTCGTCCTGCGTGTCCTCGATCGACTGATCGATGGACTTCGTCCGCAGCAGCCCTCCCGCCATGGCTGGCCTGCTACCCCGCTTTCAGGCTCAGCGCACGCCGGCGTTCAGCACGCTCCGATCAACGGCGCGAGGGCTTCAGCACGATCACGCTCCTGGTCGCCTTGCGGGCGGCGGCGCCGGCGTTCGAGACGGTCACGGTCAGCGACGCGTACGTCACCCTCTTCAGCGCCCGGCGCGTCCGCGCGCCGATCGCGACCCTGACCGTCTTCCTCGACGAGCGGGGGAAGTCGAACCTCGCGCGGCCGATCGTCGTCCGCTTGCCGCGGATGCGTGCCGTGAGCTTGAGCGAACCGGCGCACCTGGACGGCGCCGTGCCGCTGCCGACCGTCCTGCAGCGCAGCGCGAGCGAGACGCGCCCCGAAGAGGACAGCCGCACGCGCCTGGCGACGCCCGCGAGGCTCGGCGCGAGCAGCGCGGACGTGCGCGGCCCGGGCGGCGGTGGCGGCGGCGGCGTTGTCGGGGGTGTCCTCCTGACGTCGACGTCGCCGGCGCCCGAGCCGGCGTAGCGTCCGCCGATGACCGCGCTGACGCGGTGCGCCGCGCCCGTCGACAGCGACGCCGTGCACGTCGCGGTGCCGCTTGCGGGATTGCCCGCCGTCACCACGGGGCGCGCCGCGCACAGCGTCGTCGCGCCCTCGATGAACGTCACGGTGGCGTTCGCCACGTCGCCGGGCGTGGCGTCGGGACTGTCGAGGACGGAGAAGCTGAGGTTCGCCGGCGCCTGCGTCGCCCCCGCGGCGCCCCTGACGAGCGTGTCGCCGGTGTACGTCGCGGTCGCGCTCTCGGCCGCGACGACGACGTCGAAGAACGCGACGCCGCCACGACCGGCCTCGTCGCTGACGACGAGCTCGACGGGATAGGTGCCCGGCGCGGCGCTGACGGCGCCGCCGACGGTGAACGTGCGGGCGCCGGCCGACGGGGTGCCGGCGGTGATCGACAGCCCGGCGGGCAGGCCCGTCGCCGTCGCCGTCAGCGCCGAGCCGGCGGAGTTCTCGTCGGTGGCGGCGACCGTCAGCGGCGCCGCGTCGCTGTACTGCGCCGTCACGCTGCTCGGGGAGCTGACCTCCGGCGCGCCTGGCGCGAGGGGGAAGTTGGCGTGGCTGACGTCGAAGAAGACGTTGCCGACGGCCTGCACCTTGATCCGCGCCTGCGCCGTGTTCGCGTTGGGCAGCCGCACGACCTGCGAGCCGTCGTTCGGAGTCGAGGGGTGCACCAGCCTTCCGAACGTCAGCCCGCCGTCGGTCGACATCGTGATCCGCACGTTCGCGGCGCTCACCGGCGCGACGTTCGTGTTCGCGACCGACCATGTGACGGGGATCTGCGTTCCCGCATCGATGCTCGTCGCGGTGGACTGCGACGTCACGCGGAACGGGCCGGCCGACTTGGCGAGCGTGAGCGTCGTGTCGTCGTGGCCGACCCCGCCGCCGGCGGCGTGCGCGTCGCGCGCGGTCAGGCGAAAGTGCAGCGCGCTCGGCGTGTAGGCCGAGGTCGGCAGGAACTCCGAGTAGCACTCGACGGTCGCCGCGGGGACCGGTGGCGCGCCCGGCGCGGCGGGGCAGGTGCCGCTTGCCGCGTTCGTGTTGCCGGCGGCGATCTGGGCGAGGTCGGGAAACACGCGCGTGGGGCTCGTGCCGGCCGTGTTCTGGCCGGGCGACGGCGACGTCAGCGCGTCGGTGGCCGACACCTGGGCGGCGGTGCCGAAGACGCGAAACAGCGGGCCGTTGGGCTTCGTGTTGGAGACCAGGCTCGTGCCCGTGCCGGCGTCGTTCTGCTCCCACAGGTACGTCAGCGGGTCGTTGTCGGCGTCGGTCGCCGATCCGGTCAGGCTGAACGGCGTGCGCGCGGGGATCGTGAAGGCGGCCGGCGCCTCGACGACCGGGGCGCGGTTGCCGGTCGCGGTGACGGCGCCGCCGTTGTCGACGGGGCCGCCCTTCGTCGTCTCCCCGACGAAGCCCGTCACGCCGGACGGCGAGGTCAGGGTGAGCGGGAGCACGTCTGCCTTCGCGAGCGTGCCCTTGAAGGCGACCGCGAAGCCGACGTCGGTGGGGTTCTCCTGGGTGCCGTCCCAGCGGTCGACGAAGATCGTCGCGCTCGCGAGCGCCGGGATCGTCCGCAGCGCGGTTTCGATGCCGGCCGAGGTGTAGTTCGTGCCGCGCATGATGAGCGTCGACGCCACCCCGTTGTAGGTCAGGCGAAAGGAGTCGGCGCCCGAGAAGTCGCGCAGGGAGATCGTCTGGATCTCGTCGAGCGCCGTTTGCGACGAGCCGGCGTAGGACGTGATCTCGTCGATGCTGCGCTGCGAGAAGTACGGATCGCTGTGAGGCTGCAGGTCGTCGGTGTCGCAGATGCCGGCGTAGGCCATGACCGTGCAGCCGCTGCCGGGCTCCACCGACGCACCGCCGATGTTGTCGCCGCAATCGCCGATGGCGCCGTTGAAGGTGTGGTCGGCGCCGAACTGGTGGCCGACCTCGTGCGCGAGGTAGTCGACGGCGAAGAGGTCGCCGATCGGCTCGTCCACGCCGGTGCAGCCGCCGCCCTTGAAGTCGCCGCCGACGACGCCGAGGAAGGCGATGCCGCCGCCGTTGAGGCCCAACCCGAGGTGGCCGATGTCGTAGTTCGACGCGCCGATCAGCTGGCCGATGACGATCTGCGTGCGGTCGAGCGTGTCGATGTCGCAGCTCGACGCCTGCTCGGCGGTGTAGCAGGCCGCCGCGCCGCACGGACCGTTGGCGCCGGTCATCTTCGCTGCCGTGTCGAAGTTCAGGAGGTCGTTGCCGGCGACGAGCTCGAGATGGATCGCGAGGTCGTCCTCGTAGATCTGGTTGACGCGGTTGACCAGCGTCACCTTGGCCGCGGTGACGTTCGCGGCGCCGTGGTAGGTCGCGTACGCCGGATCGCTGGCCAGCGCGAGGCGGTACGTGCGCAGCGCGACGGGCGGGCCGTCGATGCGCGGCCTGCCGGCCGTCGCGGCGCCACGGCCCGGGGGTGGCGCGACGTCGGACTCGAGGAACTGCCCGTGGCCGTCGGCGAGGTCCTCTCGGCGGTAGCTGACGTAGAGGCTCTGATCGCGGTGGTAGTAGGGATCGATGTACCAGCTGCCGCCTGGCCCGCGAACGGCGGCGTGAAAGCCGAGCGGCGTCAGGTCGAGGTGCACGGTCGCGGCGGGATCGTCGATACCCGTGCCGCTGTAGGTCGCGATCTCCGGGTGATCGTCGGCAAGCCCGGCGGCCATCACCGAGGACCGCTGGATCGCGAAGCGCCGCAACGAGCCGTCGGGCGCGGGTAGCGAGATCGTCAGCGGATCGGTGCGCGGCGCGCGCGTGCGCTCGCGCGGGGCGCCGGCGAGGACGTCCGCCAGCTCGCCGCGGTCGAGGGTCAGCGCGCGAAAGCGGCGCGGAGCGAGCTGTGGCCGGGCGCCGTTGTGCGTCGCGGCCGGCTTGCCCGACAGCTTCTGCCAGGCGCCGGCCGATCGCGCGGCCGAGGACTGCGCGGCTGTTGCGGTGGCGGGCGCGGCGAGGGCGAGCAGGACGGCGGCGAGGAGGACGCGGGGCACGCAGCCGCGAGTGTAGGCGCGCGGCGTGGGCCGTGCGACGGCCTGGCCGGATGTACGTCTGATCGCACAGATTGCGCCCATGTCCGCCGCCAAGAGGAGTACCTTGAAGATGCCCGGACTCGATGGCCGCCGGGGACGGGCGCTGAGCGTTGCGGCTGCGAAGGGAGCACGGATGAGCTATCGGACTCACTGCGACTGGTGCGGCACGCATCTCGCTCACGAGGACGACCAGGCAGTCATGCCCGTGACCGTCTACCACCGCCGGGGCAAGGGCGCGCTGGATGCGAAGTGGGCGGAGGAGACCGGCGTGACGCGGCACTTCTGCGCGCACGCCAGGGACGAGGACCTGACGGAGGCCGGTCGTCAGGCGTCCTGCTACGAGCGTGCGATCGCGGCCGTCAGGGGCACGCCGCTGAGCGATCCCGGCATGGGCATGGAGTGGCGGATGATGCCCGTCGCCGGCGAGCAGCCGGATGTTTCGGCGGTCGTGGCTTCGAAGGTCCCCGCGCCCGGGGCCGAGCTCGACGACCCCGTCGCGTTCGCCGAGACCCACGTCACGCGCGAGCTGCACGACGTGATCCTGCGGCGCCTGCCGGCGAGCAAGCGCTACGTGCTGCCGCGCTGCGGGATCGTCTCGCTCGACCAGGTCGCGGTGATGTCCGACGACGAGCTGCTGGCGATCGATGGCATCGGCCACCGCACGCTCATGCTGCTGCGCGAGGCAGTCGACGATCGCATGGGATTCGACGGGCTGACGCTTGCACGTCAGGTCTACGCGCTGCTCGAGGCGGGTCTGCCGAGGCTCGGCGAGGAGGATCCGATGCACCTCCTGCTCGCGGGCACAATGCCGACGTTCGCGGCCGCGCTCGGCCAGGCGCAGGAGGTGGGCGAGGGCCCGCCCGCGGTCGGCTGAGCACGCGGTCCCCGGCGCCGACCGCCCTGACGGCCGCGGCGCCGTCGCTGATGCGCACGGGCATGGCGTCGCCGCCGCCGCCCAGCCACCAGTCCAGCCGCGCGCTGTCGCCGCCTCGATCCAATCGATGCTTGGGCCGTCCGGCGGCACGATCCTGTTGGGGGTCCCGAGCCCGTCGTGGCAACCACCGCCGACCGCGACTGCGCCGACCTTCGCCTCGACCATCGCGGCCGAGCCGTCGAGACGTGCGTCGCATAGGTCACGTGGTCGATCCGCATGACCGGCGCCTGCCACGGTCGTCCCGGATGCCCGGGTGCGTGCGAGCACAGGTGCCATACCGGGGCGGTCGCGGGCGTAAACGGCGGCGTGCCAGGTCGGGTCCGCGTCGTTTGGCGCCAATGCCTCGCTATGCGAGGCAAATTCGCCAACGAGCCGAAGGGTGAGCGACGGGACTCGAACCCGCGACCGCCTGGACCACAACCAGGAGCTCTACCAGCTGAGCTACGCCCACCGTGCCGACCCGAATCTAGCAGCGTCGGCGCCAGCTTCCGCCGCCGGCGCGAGCCGTTCGCTAGACATATGGGCATGAGCTTCGAAATCGGCGATGCCGTTCCCCCCTTCACGCTGACCGACACCGAGGGCGTCGAGCACTCGCTGCCGACCGACGACGCGCCGGACGCGACCGTCGTGATCCTGATGTGCAACCACTGTCCCTTCGTTCAGGCCTGGAACCCGCGCGTGGCGAAGGTCGCCGCCGAGTACGAGCCGCGCGGCGTGCGCTTTCTGTCGATCAACTCCAACGACGCCGACCGCTTCCCCGCGGACTCGTTCGAGCGGATGGTCCAGTTCGCGCGCGACCAGTCCTGGCCGATGCCCTACCTGCACGACGAGAGCCAGGCCGTCGCCCGCGCGCTCGACGCGCAGGTCACCCCCCACCTCTTCATCCTCGACGCCGAGCACACGCTCGTCTGGACCGGCGCGCCGGACTCCGACCCCGGCGACGAGAGCGAGGAGGAGAACGCCGACTGGCTGCGCGAGGCGCTCGAGTCCGTGCTCGCCGGCTGCAAGCCCGCGATCGAGCAGCGCCCGTTGCGCGGCTGTTCGGTCAAGTGGAAGCAGTGACCCACTCACTCCGGCGAAGCGGCCCACGCCGCCGCCAGCCGCACGATCACCGCGGCCGCGGCCGCCATGTCCTGCAGCGACGCCCATTCGCGCACCGAGTGGTAGGCGTGGCCGCCGGTGAAGATGTTCGGCGTCGGCAGGCCCATCGCGCTGAGCTTCGAGCCGTCGGTTCCGCCGCGGATCGGCTCGCGCAACGGCTCCAACCCCTCCGCGCGAATCGCGCCGATCGCGTGCTCGACGACCTCGGGAAACGGCTCCAGGTGCGCGCGCATGTTCGGATATTCGTCGACGACCTCGACCTGAACGGACGCGCCGGGGGTGCGCGCGGCCACGTCCTTCGCCACAGCGCGCACGAGCGACGCGTGCCCGGCCAACAGCTCGTCGTCGAAGTCGCGCAGGATCGCGCGGATCCGCGCGCTGCCGGCCTCGCCGGCCATCTCGTAGACGTGGATGAACCCCTCGCGCCCCGACGTCGTCTCCGGCGTCAGCCGGTCTGAGGGCAGCGCGGCGACGATCTCCGCGGCGACGCGCGCGGCGTTGACGAGGATGCCGGTGGCGAGGCCCGGATGCGCCTCGACCCCCGTCACGGTGATCGTCGCCTCCTGCGCCGAGAACGTCTCGTCCTGGATCTCCCCGAGCGACGAGCCGTCGATCGTGTACGCGCAGCGCGCGCCGAACGCCGGCACGTCGAACAGCGTCGCGCCCTCACCGATCTCCTCGTCGGGCGTGAAGCAGATGCGGATCGTCGGGCGCGGCAGCTCGGGGTGCGCCTGCAGGTGGGCGACCGCGGTCATGATCTCCGCGACGCCCGCCTTGTCGTCGGCGCCCAGCAGCGTGTCGCCCGACGACGTGACGATGTCGTGGCCCGCGCGCGAACCCAGATGCGGCTCCGTCGAGGGGTCCAGCACGGTCCCGTCGCGCGGCAGCGAGATCACGCCGCCGTCGTAGTCGCGGTGCACGATCGGAACGACGCCCGCGCCCGGCGCGTCGGGGCTCGTGTCCATGTGCGAGATCAGCCCGATGACCGTCTCCGGGTCCCCACCGCCGGACGCGGGAAGCGTGGCCGTGACGTAGCCGTTCTGATCCACCGCCGCATCGGACAGGCCGATGTCGAGCAGCTCGTGCGCCAGCAGCCCGGCGAGCTCGAGCTGCCCCGGCGTGCTCGGGCACCCGGTCCGGTCGCGCGCGGCCCGTGTGTCGATGCGGACGTAGCGGTCGAAGCGCGCGAGCAGGTCCGTCGCGAGCGACTCGGCGAGCGGCGAGGTGTAGGAAGCCATGAGCGCAGTGTCTACCCCCACGGGCACGATCTCCCGCTCCATCGCGACGCCCTGCACGACGACGCCGTCGGGCAGCGTCAGCATCGGCCTCGCGAGCTCGCGAAAGCCATACGCCCGGTAGAGCTGCTCGCCCGGCAGCGTCGCCATGAGCGCCAGACGCGTGAACCCCTCGGCGCGGGCGGCCTGCGAGCAGGACTCGAGGATCGCGCGGCCGAGGCCGCGCCGCGTCCAGTCGGCGCGCACGAACATCGCCCGCACCCGCGCCGGCTCGAGACCAGGGTCGAGCAGGCGATCGTCGTCGGCCGCGTCACCTGCGCCGGCATGCAAGCGATGACGACGGCTCCAGCCACCGCACGCGACGATCTCGCCGCCGGCCTCGTGCACGAAGTACGTGCCGTCATCGAGCAGCTGCTCATCCAGCCGCGCGATGTACAGGACGGCGCTTGCGACCTGGCGCTCGTCGTAGAAGGACGGGAACAGCTCGAGCGCCGAGGTCCGCATGAGCTCGGCGATGGCCGGCGCGTCGGCGGACAGCGCGAGCCGCTGCGGCGCGAGCGTCATGGCGCGACCGCCCAGCGCTTGGCCACGCGGCGCACCGCGACGCACAACCTTTCGCCACCCGGCCCAAGGTAGGCGTCCCCGCCCGCGGCTAGCGTTGCCGCAGTGCGCCTCTCCCCCGCCGACAAGGACAAGCTGCTGCTCTCGATGGCCGGGCTGATCGCGCGCGAGCGCCGCGCGCGCGGGGTCAGTCTCAACCACCCCGAGACCGTCGCACTGCTGTCGTGCTGGGTCATCGAGGGCGCGCGCGACGGGCGCTCGGTCGCCGACCTGATGGAGGAGGGCCGCCACGTGCTCACGCGCGCGGACGTCATGGAGGGCATCCCCGAGATGGTCGCCGAAGTCCAGGTCGAGGCCACGTTCCCCGACGGGCGAAAGCTCGTCACGCTGCACGAGCCCGTCACGTGATCCCCGGCGAGCTGCGAACCGCGCCGGGCACGATCGAGCTCAACGCCGGTCGCGAGACGCGTGAGGTCGAGGTGCTCAACACCGGCGACCGGCCGATCCAGGTCGGCTCGCACTTTCACTTCTCCGATGTCAACGCGGCGCTGAATCTCGATCGAGAAGCCGCCACGGGGTTCAGGCTCGACATCCCCGCGGGCACCTCGCTCAGGTTCGAGCCGGGCGCTTCGAAGGTCGTCGCGCTCGTCGCGCTCGCCGGCCTGAAGGCGGTCCCCGGCCTGCAGGTGCGCGAATGACGAGCATCGACCGCGACCGCTACGGCGCGCTCTACGGGCCGACCGTCGGCGACCGCCTGCGCCTGGCCGACACCGACCTCTGGCTCGAGGTCGAGGAGGACCGCTGCGTCGGCGGCGACGAGGCGGTCTTCGGCGGCGGCAAGACGATCCGCGAGTCGATGCTGCAGGGCACGCGCACCGCCGCCCAGGGCGCGCCGGACGTCGTCGTCACGAACGTCGTCGTGCTCGATCACTGGGGCGTCATCCGCTGCGACGTCGGCATCCGCGGCGGGCGCATCGTCGCGCTCGGCAAGGCCGGCAACCCCGACATCGCCGACGGCGTCCACCCGGACCTCGAGATCGGCCCGTCGACGGACGTCGTCGCGGGCGAGGGGCGCATCCTGACCGCCGGCGGGATCGACTGCCACGTGCACTTCATCTGCCCGCAGATCGTCGAGCAGGCCGTCGCGGCGGGCATGACGACGCTGATCGGCGGCGGCACCGGGCCGTCGGAGGGCACGCGCGCGACGACCTGCACGCCGAGCCCGCGCGCCTTGCACGACATGCTGCTCGCGCTCGACCAGGCGCCGGTCAACGTCCTGCTGCTGGGCAAGGGCAACACGATCTCGGCCGACGGATTGATCGAACAATTGCGCGCGGGCGCCGGCGGCATGAAGCTGCACGAGGACTGGGGCTCGACGCCGGCGGCGATCGACTGCTGCCTGCGCGTCGCCGACGAGACCGGCGTGCAGGTCGCGATCCACACCGACACGCTCAACGAGGCCGGCTACCTGCAGTCGACGCTCGCCGCGATCGGCGGGCGCACGATCCACGCCTACCACACCGAGGGCGCCGGCGGCGGGCATGCGCCGGACATCATCGAGCTCGCCTCGCACCCGCACGTGCTGCCCTCCTCGACGAACCCGACGCGCCCGCACACGGTCAACACGATCGACGAGCACCTCGACATGCTGATCGTCTGCCACCACCTCAACCCGCGCATCCCGGAGGACCTCGCGTTCGCCGAGAGCCGCATTCGCGCGAGCACTATCGCCGCCGAGGACGTGCTGCACGACCTCGGCGCGATCTCGATGATCGGCTCGGACGCGCAGGCGATGGGGCGCGTCGGCGAGACGATCATCCGAACCTGGCAGACCGCGCACGCGATGAAGGCCCGGCTCGGCGCGACCGCGGGCGCCGCCGACAACCAGCGCCTCAGACGCTACGTCGCGAAGTACACGATCTGCCCCGCGATCGCGCACGGCATCGGCGAGCACGTCGGCTCGGTCGAGGTCGGAAAGCTCGCCGACCTCGTGCTGTGGGACGCGGCCTTCTTCGGCATCCGCCCGCGCCTGGTGATCAAGGCCGGCGCGATCGCCTGGGCGCCGATCGGCGACCCGAACGCGTCGATCCCCACTCCCCAGCCGGTCCTCGGCGCGCCGATGTTCGCCGGCTCCGGGCGCCTCGCCGCGCGCAGCTCGATGACGTTCGTCTCGCCGCTGGCCGCGCGCCAGGGCGACCTCGAATCGCTCGGCCTGGAGTCCGAGATCGTCGCCGTCGGCAACACGCGCGAGATCACCAAGGCCGACATGCCCGAGAACACCGCCTGCCCGCGGATCCGCGTCGAGCCCGACACGTTCGGTGTCTGGATCGACGGCGAGCTGATCGAGCCGAGGCCGGTCTCCGAGCTGCCGCTGGCCCAGCGCTACGAGCTCTTCTGATGGGCGCGGGATCCGTCGTCAGCCTGCTGCTGGCCGACTCGCGCTTTCCGGCCGGAAGCTACGCGCACTCGCTCGGCCTCGAGCAGGCCGTCGCCGACGGCCTGGACGTTGACGGCGTCGCCTCGTTCATCGGCGCGCGGCTGCGGCTCGTCGCCGCGCCCGAGGCCGCGCTGAGCGTCGCCGCCCGCCGCGCGGCGGGCGATCGGGCGAGCCTTGCCGCCCTCGACGAGGAGCACGCAGCGCGCTGCCCGAGCCCGGTGCTGCGCGACGTCGCCCGCCGCCTGGGCTCGCAGCTTCTGCGCAGCGCGGCGGTCGCCTGGCCGAGCGCCACGATCGACTCCTACCGCGCGGGCTCCACGACCACGCCGCGCCCCGTCGCGCTCGGCGTCGTCGGCGCCGCGGCAGGGATGGACGACCTCGAGCTCGCGACCGTCGCGCTCTACGACGACGCGGCGACCGTCGCCTGCGCGGCGCTGAAGCTGCTCGGCCTGGACCCGGCTCAGACGGCGCGCTGGCTGGCCGACCTCGCCTCGGACATCGGCGCGGCGGCGCGCGAGATCGCCGACGACGAGCGCCCCGTCGCACAGCAGCCCCCGCCCGCGGCGGTCGCGCTCGAGCTCGCCGCGGGCCGCCACGCGCGCCGAACGGAGCGTCTCTTTGTCTCCTGAGCGCGCGTTGCGGATCGGCGTCGGCGGGCCGGTCGGCTCGGGCAAGAGCAGCCTGATCGCGGCGCTCTGCCGCGAGCTCTCCGCGCAGGTGCGCCTCGGCGTCGTGACGAACGACATCTACACGACCGAGGACGCCGAGTTCCTGCGCGCGGCAGGCGTGCTCGCGGCCGAGCGGATCGTCGCGGTGCAGACCGGCTGCTGTCCGCACACCGCGATCCGCGACGACATCACGATCAACCTCGAGGCCGTCGAGGAGCTCGAGCGCGATCAGGGGCCGCTCGAGCTCGTGCTCGTCGAGAGCGGCGGCGACAACCTGACGGCGGTCTTCAGCCCCGCGCTGGCCGACGTGCAGATCTTCGTCATCGACGTCGCCGGCGGCGACGACATCCCGCGCAAGGGCGGGCCCGGGATCGCGCGCGCGGACCTGCTGGTCATCAACAAGACCGACCTCGCGCCGTACGTCGGCTCGGACGTCGCGCGGATGCTGTCGGATGCCGCGAAGCGCCGCGGCGAGCTGCCGGTGCAAGCCCTGTCGCTCGTCGCGGCGCCGCACGCGCGGCCGGTCGCCGACTGGATCCGCTTGCAGCTGGAGGCGTTCGCGGCGGCCGGAGGTCACCTGCAGTCGAGCGCGAGCGGCGCCCCGAACCCGCACCACGACCATCCTCACGCCTAGCTCGGTCGCCGTGCTGGCGGTCGAGCGCACCGCCGGCGGGCACGCGATCGCCGGGCTGCGCCGCGGCGAGCGCCTCGCGCCGCGGATCCTCGCGCGGGGCACGGTCGTGCGCGCGGCGTTCGTGCCGACCCAGGCGGGGCCGCTTGCGGGCGATCGCGACAGCGCGCGGATCGTCGTCGGCGCGGGCGCGACGCTGATCGTCGAGCCGGTCGCCGCGACGCTCGCGCTGCCCGGCCCGGCTCAGACGCTCCTGCGCCTCGACGTCACCGTCCGCGAGGGCGCGCGGCTCGTGCTCGACGAGGGACCGCTGATCCTCTCGGCCGGCGCGGACGTGCACCGCCGCTGCACGGTCGAGCTCGAGGCCGGCGCGATCGCCGCGGTGCGCGAGACGATCGTGCTCGGGCGCGACGGCGAGGCTCCCGGGACGCTCGACAGCGCGCTGCGCGTGACGCTCGCCGGCCGGCCGCTGCTGCACGACGGGCTGCGCGTCGCGGGGCCAGGCGCAGACCATGTCGCGCTGGCAGCCGGACGTCGCGTCCTGTGTACCGCGTGCCTGTTCGGAATGCGGCCCACGGCCACCGGCGACGTGCTGGCGCTGGCGGGACCCGGAGCGCTGCTGCGCGTCAGCGGCGCGTCGCTGGCAACCGTTGACGCCGCGATCGCCGCGACCTGGAGCGGCTGGAGCGCCCTCGCGGGCTGACGCCGGGCCCGGAGCGCCGCCGCTCCGGACCCGCGTTCGTCAGATCGTCAGGGCTTGCTGTAGGCGAACTGGTAGGCGCCGGAGCCGCTGTAGGACTTCACGCGCCAGCGGTAGGTGCCCGACGTGCCGGTGTAGGCGATGTCCTCGCTCGAGCTGTCGCCCTCCGCACGGGCGACGATCGACCAGCTCCCCCACACGCTGCGCTTCTCCAGGAAGAGGTCGAAGTCGGCCGTGGCCGGCCCGCGCAGGCAGCCGCGTTGGACGCCGGAGCTCGAGGAGTACGACGTCGGGTGGATCGCCGAGGCGTTCGTCCCGCCGAGCGAGCCGTTGAACGTGAATGCCAGCGCGCAGCCCGTGGGCGGCGGTGGTGGCGGTGGCGGTGGCACGACCGCGCCGAGCGGCGAGTACAGCAGGCGGTTCGGCGACCCCGAGCCGGGATTGGAGACCTTGTTCGCGGTCGCACTGGCGGTCAGCGCGCTCGCGACCGTGGCCGGTGCCGCCGCGGTGTTGGCCTGCAGGTACAGGGCGGCGACGCCCGCGACGTGCGGCGTGGCCATCGACGTGCCGTTGAGCGAGGCTGTCGCGGTGTCCGACGTGTACCAGGACGACATGATTCCCGAGCCCGGAGCGAACAGGTCCAGGCACGTGCCGTAGTTGGAGTACGACGCGCGCGCGTCGGTCGACGTCGTGGCGCCGACGGTCAGCGCGTTGGCGGCGCGGCCCGGCGAGCTGTTGCAGGCGTTGCTGCTCTCGTTGCCGGCCGCGACCGCGTACGTCACGCCGTCGGCGATCGAGTTCTGAACGGCGGTGTCGAGCGCACTCGAGGCGCTCCCGCCGAGGCTCATGTTCGCGACCGCCGACTGGCCGACCTGATGGTCGGTCGTCACCCAGTTGACGCCGGCGATGACGCCGGAGTTCGAGCCGCTGCCATTGCAGCCGAGCACGCGCACGCCGACGAGCGAGACCGCCTTGGCGACGCCGTAGGTCGAGCCGCCGATCGTGCCCGCGACGTGCGTGCCGTGGCCGTTGCAGTCGTCGGCGCTTCCGCCGTCGATCGCGTCGTAGCCGCTGATCGCCCGCCCGCCGTACTGCTGGTGGCCGAAGCGGATGCCGGTGTCGATGACGTACGCCTTGACGCCGCTGCCGGTCGGCTCGTAGGTGTAGGAGTTGCTGAGCGGCAGGCTGGCCTGGTCGATGCGATCCAGGCCCCAGATCGCCGGGCTCTGCGTCGTGCTCGCCTGGACGACGGCGTCGGCCTCGATGTAGGCGACGTCGGGATCGTTGCGCACGTCGGCCAGCGCGGCCGGGGGGAGCGTCGCCGCATAGCCGCGCAGCGCCTGCTGGTAGTCGCGGTTGATCCGGCCGCCGCGCCTGCGGGCGCGATCCTTCGTGCGCTCCTTGGCGCTGTCGGTCGTGGCGCCTTTCATCACGACGATGTACTGGTCCGGGATGACGCCGGGCTGGCCCGTGCCGGTCACGGGGGCGGGCGTCTGCGCGACGCCGGCGGCGGGCGTCATCGCGAGTGCGACGACGGCGATCGCGACCGCCCTCGTCGTGGTCTTGGCGGCGGATCGGGGCTGGCTGCTCATGGTGTGGCGAGCCTAGCCAAAAATACGAGGTCGTTCATGCACTTGTCATCGGCTGAACGCGTTCGTCGCTGGAGCGCGCGGGAGGATTTCCTGCGCTCAGCCGTCCGATAGGCGCGTTCGCAGGCCCGACGCCCGCGCGACCGGCCGCGACACGGCGAAGCGGATCGTCTCCTGCGTCCCCACGAGGATGAGCCGGCGCCGGGCGCGCGTCGCGGCCGTGTAGAGCAGCTCGCGCGTGAGGATCCGCGACGTCGGCGCGGGCAGCAGGACGACCGTCGTGTCGAACTGCGAGCCCTGGCTCTTGTGGATCGTCATCCCGAACGCGGTCTCGATCGCGCCGAGGCGCGTCGGCGTGAACTCGAGCAGCTCTCGCCGCGCTCGAACGCCGCGCTGACGCGGTCGGGCCCCGATTGCACGACGACGCCGGTGTCGCCGTTGTACAGGCGCAGTCCGTAGTCGTTCTCGGTGACCAGCAGCGGGCGGCCGACGTACGCGGGCCCGTCCGGATCGAAGCCGGCGATCGCGCTCGCGAGCCAGCCCTCGATGCGCGCCGTCCACGCGGCCACGCCTTGCGCGCCGCGGCGGTGCGCGCACAGGACCCGGAAGGCGCCGAGCGCCTGGATCGCCTCTCGCGCGCGGCCGCGTCGCGCGGCCTCGACGACGGCGCTCCCGCTGACGACGGCGTGCTCGCGCAGCGCATCGAGCGCGGGCTGGGCCTCGTCCTGCTCGACGTCGACCGGGATCCAGGTCACGTCGTCGGGCTGCTTGGCGAGCACCGCCATGACCGCATCCGGATCGCCGGCGCGGATCGCGTCGGCGAGCAGCGCGATGCCGCCGCCGAAGCGGTGCACGCGGTCGAGCACGACGATGCCCTCGCCGGTCGCGGGCCCGACGATGTCGCCGAGCACCGCGCCGGCCTCGATCGACGTCAGCTGGCCGGGGTCGCCGACGAGCACGAGGCGCGCGCCCGGGCGCACGGCCTCGACGAGCCGCGCCATCAGCGACAGCGACACCATCGAGGTCTCGTCGACGATCACGACGTCGTGCGGCAGCCGGTTGGCGCGGTGGTGGCGAAAGCGGCTGTGGCTGCCCGGCCGCCAGCCGAGCAGCCGGTGCAGCGTCGAGGCGTGCAGCTCGAGCAGCTGCGCGCGCACGGTCTCGTCGACGTCGAGGCCTTTCGCTTCGTCGTGCACGGCCTCCTCGAGCCGCGCGGCCGCCTTGCCGGTCGGCGCCGGCGAGCGCGACGAGCGGCGGCGGCTCGCCGGCCGCCGCCTCCTGCTCGGCGAGCAGCGCGACGATCCGCGCGACGGTCGTCGTCTTGCCAGTGCCCGGTCCGCCCGGCGACGACCGCGAAGCGGCGCTCGACCGCGGTGGCGGCGGCAAGTCGCTGGCCGGCTGTCGCGATCTCCCGGGAACAGGCGCGCGAGCCCGTCGGCGAGCACGTCGGCGTCGGCCGTCGCGGGCGGGCCGTCGCTGAACGTCCGCAGGTCGGCCGCGACCTGGCGCTCCTCGCGCCAGTAGCGGTCGAGGTACAGCGCGTCGCCGACGAGGCGCAGCGGCCGGGCGCCGCTGGGCTCGGCGTCCTCGCCGAGGGCGACGAGCGGGCTGGCGGCGAGCCGGCGTACCCACGCGGCGGGCTCAGGCCACGGCAGCGCGGACAGGTCGACCGGCTCGTCGGCGTCGACCGTCGCCGTCTCGCGGATCGTCGCGAGGTCGACGAGGACGTGGCCGAGCCGCGGCCCGCGGACGGCGAACGCGGCCGCGAGCGCGACGAGATCGTCGCCGGCGCCGGCGAGCTCGGTCAGGCGCACGGCGACGTGGACGTCGGCGGCCGACAGCACGCCGGCGTCGTTGAACGCGCGCAGCAGGCCGGGCGCATGCCGCGCGCGGCGGCGGTCGTGGACGTCGATCGGCGGAAGATCACGCCGCCTCCCCCCGATCGAAGACGTCGCTGAGCGCTTCGATCAAGCGCACCCGGCGGGCGCCACGCGAAGACGCCGCACGGCTCGCCGCCGACGGTCGGCGTGTCCGAGCCGGTCATCCCGCGCAGGAAGAGGTAGAGGACGCCGGCGATGTCGCGCTCGGGCGTCGTAGCCGGGCAGCCGCCAGCGCAGGTAGCGGTGCAGCGCGACGGCGTACAGCAGCGCCTGCAGGCCGTAGTGGCGGTGGCGCATCTCGCTCGCCAGCGCGGCCGGGCGGTGATGCCATGCCGTCAGCTCCTCGCCCGGCGGCGCGAGCCAGTTCGTCTTGTAGTCGGCGATCGCGTAGCGCGTCGCGCCGCCGTCGCCGCGCACGCGCAGGACGAGGTCGATGCTGCCGGTCAGGTAGCCGCGCACGTCCTGGCGCAGCAGCGGGTCGTCGAGGCGATCGGCGTAGGCGTGCAGCGGATCGCCGGCCGGCAGGTGCTCGCGCAGCAGCGCGCCGATCGCGGCGAGCGTCAGCCTGCCGGTCGGGACGTCGCCGCCGGCGAGCGGCAGCTCGAACTGCAGCTCGTCGAGGCGGTCTGAGCGCTCGACGTCGCACAAGCGGATGCCGTCGATCGCCGGGCCGAGCGGCGTCCGCAGCGCGGCGCCGATGCCCCGGCGCGGCGGCCGCCGGATCGCCGAGGTCGATGTGGCGCCAGCCCTGGCCCTCGGCGATCCGCGCGGCGACCTCCGCGTCGAGGTCGGCCGCGGTGAAGTCCGCCGCCTCCAGCACGCGGTGCACGAGCGTGCCGACCTGCAGCCCGACCGGCATCGCGGCCAGCGGCGACGGCTGGCCGAGGCGCGCAGCGAGCGCGACGTCGACCGGCTCGGCCGCGCCCGCGACGAGCGACGGCGGCGGCTCGTCGGCGAGCTGCTCCTGCTCGGGCTCGCTGGCGACGCGCGGGTCGTTGGCGCCCGAGGAGATGTCGCTGAACGAGGTGCGCCGCCAGCGCGCGTCCAGCCCGCGGTCGAACTGCGCCGCCGACAGGCCCGCCGCCGTGCCCGCCGGCGCAGACCACGACACCGGCCGCCCGAGCCGCGAGCGCTCGACGGAGATGCAGCCCGGCGCCTGCGCCGCGAGCTCCTCGAAGCGCGCGACCGCGACGGCGTCGGTCGGCGTCCTGTCGCCGGCCGGCGGCACGCGCCCGTCCTCGCCGCGCGCGAACAGCAGCCGCCCGAGCGCCGAGTGGCGGCTGTCCCACGAGCCCGCCCACCAGACGACGGCCTGATGGCGCGCGCGCGTCAGCGCGACGTAGGCCAGGCGCAGGTCCTCGCCGCGCTGCTCCTCCTCGTGGTGGCGGCGGTGGCGCGGATAGTCGGGGCCGTCGAGGCCGACGTCGATCGTGCGCGCGTCGTCCTGGGCGGGGTCGTGGAAGAAGACCGGCTGAGGGTCGCGCGGGATGTAGCCGGGCTCCCACAGGTCCGGGCACAGGACGATCGGGAACTCGAGGCCCTTGCTGCGGTGGATCGTCAGGACCTGCACGGCCTCGGCGTCGGACTCCAGGCGACGCGTGCGCTCCTCGTCGCCCGTCTCGCGCGCCGCCGCGGCGATCCGCTGGCGCAGCCACGCCGTCAGCGCCGCGCCGCCCATCTGCTCGGCGGTCGCGGTCGCGTGCAGGAGCTGGGCGACGTGGCGCAGGTCGGTCAGGTCGCGCTCGCCGTCGCTCGTCGCCAGCACGCGGCCGGGCAGCAGCTCGGCGCGCGTGATCGTCTCCATCAGCGCCGCGACGCCGCTCGTGCGCAGCACCCGCGCCCAGCGATGCAGGCGGCGGTGGACCTCCTCCCACTGCTGCTCGCCGGCGAGCGCGACGCGCTCGGCCGTCCAGCCGAGAAACGGCGTCAGCGCGGCCGAGCGGGCGCGCGTCGGTCGAGGCGGGTCGCTCGATCGCCTCGAGCACGCGCAGCCAGTGGCGCGCCGGGACGGTGCCGAAGACGCTGCCGGCGCCGTTGATGACGGCCTGGATGTCGGCTTCGGACAGCGCGTCGCGCACGAGCGCCGCGTTGCGGTGCGTGCGCACGAGCACCGCGACGTGGCCGGGGCGGATCGGCTCGCTTCTCGTCGGGGCGTCGCTCGCCCGGATCTCGACCCGCGCGGTGGAGGACAGCAGGTTCGACCAGATCAGCCGCGAGATCCTGCGCGATGTGCTCGCGCACCGACGGCGCACTCGCGTAGCCGCCGCCCTTGGAGGCGTGATCGTCGTCTCGTCGCGGTGCACGACCCTGATTCGGACCGCGGCGGTTTCCGGCGCGCCGGTCAGCCCCGGCGTCTGGTTGGCCGGCGGTGCGCGGACTTCGCGATAGACGATGCCCTCGTGGCCGAGCGTCGCGCCGCCGAACAGCGCGTCGTAGGCGTCGATCAGCCCCTGGTCGCTGCGCCAGTTGACCTCGAGCGTCGCTCTTGTGCCGGCTGTGGCCGCGGCGGCGAGGTAGGCGTAGACGTCGGCGCCGCGGAAGGCGTAGATCGCCTGCTTGGGGTCGCCGATGAGGATCAGCGCGACGCCGCCGCCGCCGAACGCGCGGCGCATGATGTCCCACTGCACGGGGTCGGTGTCCTGGAACTCGTCGACGAGCACGACGCGGTAGCGGTGCGCAGCCGCTCGGCCGCCGCCTCGCCCCCGGGGCCCTTCAGCGTGTCGTCGAGGCGCGTGAGCAGGTCGTCGTAGGTGATCAGCGCCATGCGGCGCTTGCGGCGCTCGAGCTCGTCGCGCACGGCGAGCGCGAGCCGCACGCGCATCGCGGCGACGCTGTGCTCGGGCGCGGCCTCGGGCTCCAGCCGCGCGGCCGGGTTGGCGACCGCGATGCGCGCGATCCGCAGCGCCTCGGCGCGCGTGAACTGCGGCCCGCCATGGCGGTGGAAGCGGCGCACGAAGAGGTCGTCGACGACCTCCTCGACGAGGTCGGCCGGGTCCTCGACGAACGTCATGTCGGTCTCGACGTCGCCGACGATCCCGAGGCCGCCGAGCACCTCCTGGCAGAAGCCGTGAGTCGTCGCGATCGTGGCGGCGTCGAAGCGAGCGATCGCCTGAGCGAGGTTGTGGTGGCGCTGCTCGACCTCGGCCGGCTCTCCGCTTGCGAGCAGCGCCACGACCTCGTCCTGGTTGCGTTCGGCCGCCCCCGCGAGGCGGCGTGCGAGCCCCTGTTCGGTGTGCACGAGCCGCTCGCGGACGCGGTCGCGCAGCTCGCCGGTCGCCATCCGCGTGAACGTCACGAGCAGGATCTGGTCCAGCGGCGTGCCCTCGGCGACGTAGCGCGCGGCGAGCGCGGCGATCGTGAACGTCTTGCCGGTGCCGGCGCTGGCCTCGAGCACGGTCACGCCTTCCGGCAGGGGGCCCGTGATGACGAACGGCTTTGCGACCTCGACGCGGGGGGTCACCGGTCGGTCAGCTCCTCGTGCGCGAGCAGGTCGTCCCAGATGCGGCGGGCGTAGGCGCCGAAGCGCGTCGTTTCCGTCGGATTCCAGGTCTGCTCGTCGGCGCGGGGCGGCTCGGCGAGCAGCTCCGTGGTCGTGCGCTCGCCGCCGAGCACGAGCAGGTGGTCGGGCTCGCGGTCCTCGCGGTCGAAGTTCCACGTCGACTCCCACGCCGAGCCCGCCGCCCTTGTCGCGCTGGCGCCTCGATGCGCCGCCTGCGCGTAGGCGGCAGAGCTGAGGCAGGCGATCGGCAGCGGCTCGCGCATCCCGCGGTCGTAGACGTCGACCAGCCGGGTGAGGATCTCCGTCGCACGCTCCGGTTCGAGCGGCAGGGATGCGGGCGATCGTCACGCGCGCGCCGTCGTCGGCGCCCCGCTGGGCCTTGCCGATCGTGATCGCTTCGAAGGCTTCTCTGCGGGTGCGACGCGGTCAGCGCGAGCAGCCGCACCCATGCGGCGAGCCGGTGGCGCGGGCTCACGCGCGAGTACGTCACCGCGCCGACGACGTCGCCGCGCACGCCGGGCGCGGTGCCGCGCAGGAAGCGTCCCGGGCGCGATCAGCGCGTTGACCTCCACCGACCCCGGCTCGCCGGCCGCGCCGAGCAGCGCCGCCGCCTGCGCGGCGATCCCCTCGACGGTCGGGCGCACGCGCTCGATCACCTGCGCGCTGAGCGCCCCGGGCGGCAGCGCCCCGCGCGCGACCTCGGCCGCGATGCAGTCGTCCATCTCGGCGCCGGCGAGCAGCCCCTCGACGAGCCGCTGCCCGACCGCCCACGTCTCGAGGCCGTCGAGCTCGACGGGCAGCGCGTCGGAGACGTCGTCGTCGTAGTCGGCGACGCTGATGCCCAGGCGCTGGCGCAGGAACGCGCGCACGGGCCGCTCGGCGAACTTCACGAGGTTCTCGAGCTCGACGACCGGCCCCGCTTTGGAGGCGAGTGGTTCGCTGAGGAACGGCTGGACGCCGGCGCGCGGCGCGACGATCGCGCGGGCGCCGCCGAGCGCGACGCGGTCGAAGCTCCACGGGCGCTCCGTGTGCGGCGTCGAAGTTGCGCGGATCGAACGGCTGCAGCGGGTGGCGCACGACGACCTGCGTGCGCGCGGGCGAGCCGTCGTCGAGGCGCACGGTGCGATCGATCGCGTCGAGCAGCTCGCCGACGGGGACGGCCGGCGGGCGCTGCAGGTTCGTGCGCTCGTCGTTGCCGGTGTAGGTGACGATCAGCCGGTCGGTCGCCGCGAGCAGCGCGTCGAGCAGCATCTGGCGATCCTCGGTCCGGCTGTCGCGGTCGCCGACGTGCGGGTCGGCGAGCATCAGGTCGTCGCCGTCGCGGTGGGACTTGCGCGGAAACGCGCCGTCGTCGAGCCCGAGCAGGCAGACGACGCGATGCGGCACCGAGCGCATCGGCACGAGCGTGCAGATCGTCAGGTGCCCGGTGCGGAAGTTCGCGCGGGTGGGCCGGCCCTGCAGGCGCTCGGCGAACAGCGAGCTGATCTCGGCGGGGAGCAGCTGCGTGGCGTCTTCGCGGCCGCCGACGCGTGCCTGGTTCGTGACGTCGTCGAGCAGGCGCTGCAGCTCCGCGCGCTGCCAGCTGTCTCTGGGCGCCGTCGCCGTGAGCGCGTCCGCGGCTTCGGCGATCTGGCGCGCCCACTCGCTCGACCGTCTGGGGCTCTGCTGAGGTCGTCGAGCGCCGCGCCGAGCCGATCGACGAGCTCCGCGAAGCGTCCCGCGAGGTCGATCGCCCCGCTCTCGACGTCGTCGAGCGCCAGCACCCCTTCGTACAGCCGGTGCCCGTCCTCGGTCATCGCGACCCCGACGAGCAGCCGGTCGATCCCCGCCCGCCACGTCCCGGCCGCGAGCGACTCGAGCTTGAACGGCGCGCGGTGCGCCGCATCCAGCCCCCAGCGGATGCCGCCGTCGGCGATCCACTCCCCGATCCGCGTGAGGTCGTCGTCATCGAAGCCGAAGCGCTTTCGGACCGGGTCGCGGTCGGCGAGATCGAGCACCTGCGAAGCGGTCAGCCTCGACCCGGTGAGATCGAGCAGCTGCGCGACGACCCCGAGGACCGGGTTGGTCTGCCGCAGCGCGCGGTCGGCGAGCCGCACGCGCAGATCGGGCAGCCCGGTGTCGACTGCGCCGTCCGGGATCGTCCTCGTCCTCGAGCATCGCCCCGACCCCGAACGTCGCGTGGATCAGCGGCGCGAACGCCTCGATGTCCGGGCACATGACGATGACGTCGCGCGGCTCGAGGCTCGGATCGTCCTGCAGCATGTGCAGGATCGCGTCGCGCGCGACCTCGACCTGTCGCGCGCGGCCGTGGCAGGCGTGGACCTGGATGCTGCGGTCTGTGTGGTCGAGCGTTGGCCTGGCGTCAGGTTTGCTCGGCAGCGGAGCGCCGGGCGGCGCGGTGTCGGCTGCGCACGTCGTGCTGGATGCGATTCGAGCAGCGAGTCCGTCGTCGCTGCTCGACCGGGTGGTGGTGATCGACCTGCTCGTCGTCGGCACCGACGACGAGCTGCAGCTCGCGCGCGTCCTGCCCCCAGGAGGCGAGCAGGCTGTTGGTCGGCAGGGTTGCGGTGACGTCGTCCTTGCGAAGGGTCGCGGGCGGCAGCTGCGCCTCGGCGATCTGCTCCCACAGCACCGGCGACGGGTGCAGCAGGAACAGGTGCACGTCGCGGTGCTGTGCGAGCGCTCGCAGCACGGCGAGCCTGCCCGGCAGGCAGCCGCGTCAGCCCGAACAGCGACAGCCGCGGCGGCAGGTCGAGGATCCCCGGCTCGTGTCCGCAGCCGCGCACAGGCGTCCTCGAGCCGCTCGGCCGGCCCCGGGATCGCGATCCGCTCGCGCAGCCGCCGCCACAGCTCGGCCTGCCACAGGGCATCGTCCGGGAGGGCGCCGTCGGTGCCGTCCACGTCCTCGCCGCGAGCCCAGGCGCGGACCATCTCCGGGCGGTGCAGCGCGTAGCGATCGAACAGCTCGGCGATGTGGCGGACGGCGCTCAGCCGCCGCGAACGCCGCGAACGGTCCTCGGCCTGGTCCACCGCGCCCAAGTGCGCGGCGAGGTTTTCCATCCACGGCTCCCCCAGGCACTCCTCGACGACGTCCAGCAGCGGCCACACGGCATGCTCGACCAGCCAGGGATCGGCATCCGGCTCGACCCCCGAAGCCGCCGCGACGGCATCCGCGACGAGCCGGCGTGGTGACGGAAATTCGACGTTCGCGCACACTCCGTCGTCGCGCCCTTTCGTCACGCCAAGACAGGTCGACATCCGCTGGGTCAGCCAGCGCTCCATGCCGCGCGTCGGCACGGCGATGAGCTCGGAGGCGAACGGGTCGGGCAGGGGTTCGGCCAGCAGCTCGCGGAGGGCACCGATGAGGCCGTCGGCGCGGTCAGCGCGCTGGATGTGGAGCATCGTCGCCGCTCACCCCCGGTCCGCGAGCTCTGGCATCGGCACCGCGAGGCTCAGCTGAGGACGAGCGATCATGAACCGCACTATGAGAGGTCCGCGTAGCACGTGTTCATCCGGGCGCCCCCTCACTTGACGATTTGGCGAATACTCGACTAACGTAGCTGCATGCTGTTCTCGACGCCAACGCCCAGCAGAGCACACGCCTCGCATTTGCGCGAGCTCGACGAGCTGCGTGCGCGTCTCGGCGACGCGACCGGCGTCGCCGGGCCGTGGCTGGGCGAGCTGCGCCGTCAGGTGCGGGCGAGCACCATGGAGAGCTCCGTCTCCATCGAGGGCTTCCACGTGCCCGCCGGCGAGGGCCCGGGAATCGTCGCCGGCACCGCCGTGCCGGACGCGGGAGACGCGGACCGCATGGCGCTGGCCAGCTATGCCCGCGCGATGGACCACGTCGGCACGATGGCCATCGACCCGCACTTCCGCTGGTCGGACCGCGTCATGCTCGACCTGCACTTCGACGCCTGCGTCTTCCAGCGCGACCGGTCCCCCGGCCTCTGGCGCACCGGCCCGATCTACGTCACGAGCCCGAACGGCCGGCCGCCGGCCTATGTCGGCCCGGACGCCGACGACGTCCCCGAGCTCATGGGCGAGGTCGTCGACTGGTTGCAGGACGGCGACCTCGACGCTCACGTCGCCGTCCGCGCCGCGATGGCCCATCTGCACGTGGTCTCCGTCCACCCGTTCGCCGACGGAAACGGGCGGATCTCACGCATCGCGCAGTCGCTCGTGCTCGCCCGCGCCGGGTTGCTCGCGCCGGAGTTCAGCTCGATCGAGGAGTACCTGGGCGGCAACACCGGCGACTACCACCGTGTGCTCCGGCGAGTCCAGGGCGGCAGCTACCAACCCGAGCGCGACGCCACCCCGTGGGTTCGCTTCTGCCTCACAGCGCACGTCCAGCAGGCCCGCGAGCGCCTGGACCAGATCGCTGCGGCCTCGACACGCTGGAGCGCACTCGAGAGGCTTGTCGACTCCGGCGGCTGGCCGGACCGCCTCGTGATCGCCCTGGAGCAGAGCCTCTTCGCCGGCGTCGAACGCAAGGCGTACGCCGCCGAGGCGGACGTCTCCCTCGCCACAGCCACGACCGACCTACGCCGGCTCGTAGACGCCCGCCTGCTCACCCAGCGAGGGCGAACGCGCAGCACGAAGTACGTCGCCTCCGAGTCGCTTCGCGAACAGGTCCGATCTCGCGAGTGACTCGGCGAGCGCGGCTGTCGCGCTCACCCCGCTGATCGCTGCACGAGCCAAGATGCCGTGACGGCTTCCCCGATGTGGCCGACCCAGACGGTGTCGCGAGCTCGCGTCAGCGCCACCACAGCCCCCGGCGAGTTCGGTCCAGACGCTCCCCTTGGTCGGCTCGACTTCTTCGCTGAAGGGCGCGTCGCGGAACACCCCGGGCTGGATTCGAACCAGCGACCTGCGGATTAGAAGTCCGCTGCTCTATCCACTGAGCTACCGGGGCACGCCGGCCGCCACGGCCGGCAGTCGGGATGGCCGGATTCGAACCGACGACCCCCGCGTCCCAAACGCGGTGCTCTACCAAGCTGAGCTACATCCCGTGCGCTGAACGGTACGGGCTGCCGCGCCCGCGCGCCCGCGTGAACGACCGCAACCGGCGCGCCCACCCGGCCAACGCCGGCCGCGCCCGCGCGCCCGCGTGAACGATCGCGCCCGGCGCCACCGCCCGCCGACGCCGGCCGTCGCACGCCCGAAAGCCCCGCGAAACCCACCGCCAAGAGCGCCCTCCCAGCCACGACGGCAACACGGCGGTCGGCCGAAGCTCCACGAACTTGAACCGGCGTCCACGCCGCGTAGACGCCTGGGGTCGACCGTTCGTCCAACTGGGGTGGTTACGTCGTGGACGGACGTGCAGAAACCGATCACCCCACCATGAACACACGGAACCTTTCGCTCGGCCTCCTCACAGCACTGCTGTCGGTCGTCGCGCTCGTCGTCCCCAACGTCGCCTCGGCCGCCACCTCGTGTGCAGACGCCGGCCTGGTTCCCACGGCGGACAACGGCGCCGCGCTGCGCACCGCCACGCTGTGCCTGCTCAACGAGGAGCGCGCGACCCGCGGCCTCAAGCCGCTGGTCCAGAACACCCAACTGCGCCGCGCCGCCCAGAAGCACAGCCTCCAGATGGTCCGCGACAGCTTCTTCGACCACGTCAGCCCCGCGGGCAGCACGCTGATGAGCCGCGTGCGCAAGGGCACGTTCTACCTGCGCAACGCGCTGAACTTCGCGCTCGGCGAGAACATCGCGTTTGGCGCCGGCACGCTCGCCACCCCGGCCAAGACCGTCGCCGGCTGGATGGGGTCCGCCGATCACCGCCGCAACATCCTCAACCGCCGCTACCGCCACGTCGGCATCGGCGTCGCCATGGGCGCGCCGGGCATCGAGGGCGGCGGGCCGGCCGCGACCTACACGACGACGTTCGGCACGAAGATCAGCCGCTGAGCGCGAGCCGCCATCGACCGCACAGCGCACGGCATCTCGGCGCGAGACCACTAGGCTCTCGCGCCGATGCCGCGCATCGAGCCCCTCCGAGCCCTGCACTACGACCCCTCGGTCGCCGGGCCGCTGCAGCAGCTCGCAGCCCCGCCCTACGACGTGATCGACCCCGAGCAGCGCGCCGAGCTCGCCGCAAGCTCGCCGCACAATGTCGTCAACATCGACCTGCCCGAGGACCCCGACGGCGGCGACCGCTACGCCCACGCGGCCAGGCTCCTCGAACAGTGGAGGCGAGAGGGCGCGATAACACAGGACGACGAGCCCGCGATCTGGGCGCTCGTCCAGGAGTACACCGGCCCGGACGGCCGGCGCCTGACGCGCAACGGCTTCTTCGCGCGCGTGCGCGTCGAGGACTACGGCCCCGGCGCGATCCGCCCGCACGAGCGCACGCACCCCGGCCCCAAGGCCGACCGCCTGAGCCTGCAGCGCGCGACCAAGGCGAACCTCTCCCCCATCTTCTCGCTGTACTCCGACCCCGAGCTGCGCGCCTGGAACGCGCTCGCGCCGTCGACCCGCAGCGACGAGCCGTTCGGCGAGTTCAGCGAGCAGGACGGCACCCACAACCGCATCTGGCGCGTCACCGACCCCGATGCGATCGCGACCGTCGCCGAGGCCACGAGCGACGCAGAGCTGCTGATCGCCGACGGCCATCACCGCTATGAGACCGCGCGCGTCTACGCCGAGGAGCTCGGCGGCGAGGGCGCGCATCGCTACGTCCTGATGTGCCTCGTGGCGCTGCAGGACGAGGGCCTCACCGTCTTCCCCACCCACCGCCTCGTCAACGGCCTCAAGAACGATCAAGAGAAGATCGAAGCCCTGACCGCGACGCTGAAGGCGACCTTCGACATCGAGCCGATCGAGGTCGAGGACCTCGTCCCGCCCGGCGAGGGTGACGGAACGATCGAGATGGGCTACATGGACAGCCACTTCAAGCGCGCATTCCGCCTGACGCTCAAGGACCAGTCGATCGCCGACGACGCGCTGGGAGACATGCCCGAGCCCTACCGCCGCCTCGACACAGCCGTCCTGGAAGCGCTCGTGCTCAAGGGCCCGCTCGAGCTCAGCGAGGACGACATCTCCCACCTACACGGCCTCGGCTACGCGCGCTCCTTCGAGGAGGCGCGCGAGCTCGTCGACTCCGGCGCATTCGACGCCGGCTTCTACCTGCGCGCCATCCCCGTCGCGCAGATCCAGGACATCGCCGCGGCGGGCGTCAACATGCCGCCGAAGTCCACCTACTTCTTCCCGAAGGTACCGACGGGACTGCTCTTCAATCCGCTGACGGACGCGGAGTAGCATCTGATCCATGCACGCAACTGCGCAGCGCATCGGCGGGTTTCGTCACATCGTCAAGGTGCGTCAGCACCGGCTGAACTGCGACGAGCCGGCAGAGACCGGCGGCGATGACGCCGCTCCCTCCTCGCAGGAGCTGCTGGCCGCGAGCCTCGCCTCGTGCACCGCGACGACGATCGAGATGTACGCCGCGCGCAAGGGCTGGGAGCTGGGCGCCGTCGAGGTGGTCTGCGACTACATCCCCGCCGAGCGCGGCTGCCCGACGAAGTTCACGCTGACGCTGCGCCTGCCCTCCGACCTCACCGACGAGCAGGCCACGCGCCTGAAGGTCATAGCGACGAAGTGTCCGGTGCACCGCATCCTGGACGGCGAGGTCATGTTCGACGAGCGTGTCGAGCGCATCCAGCTCGCTCACTGACGCGCTGCGCGGAGTCCTGCTGGACCCCGCGGAGGCGACCGCCCTGCCCGTGCACGGCCGCACGCAGGCCGCGGTGCTCGTCACGCTGTATCGCGAGCTCGGCGACCTGCACGCGATCTTCACGCGCCGCCGCCACGACCTGCGCAGCCACCCCGGCGAGATCTCCTTCCCAGGCGGCCGGCGCGACGACGGCGAGACCGACCTGAGCCTGACCGCGCTGCGCGAGGCCGAGGAGGAGATCGGCCTCGCGCGCGAGGACGTGCAGCTGCTCGGCGCGCTCAAGCCGGTGCCGACGGTCGCGTCGAACTACGCCGTCTATCCGTTCGTCGGGCTGATCGAGCCCGGCGCCACGTGGACGCCGTCGGCCGGCGAGGTCGACGAGGTGATCGAGCTGCGCCTCGCCGACCTGCGCGCGGGGCGCGCCCGGCGGCGCCTCGTGCACCGCGGCATCCCGTTTCGCACCGACGTCTACGACGTCGGCATGCAGCTCGTCATCTGGGGCGCGACGGCGCGGATCGTGAGCGACCTGCTGGGCCGCATCGACCCGCTGCTGGACTGCGGCTGACCGAGCCATGGACCGCGACGCGCTGCTCAGCCGCCTCGCCGCCCGCGTCTCCGACGAGCGCGTGCTGGTCGCCATGGCGACCGTCCCGCGCGAGCTGTTCGTCTCCGCCGACCTCGCGGCCGCCGCCTACGAGGACGCGCCGCTGCGCATCGGCCACGGCCAGACGATCTCCCAGCCCGCGATCGTCGCGCGCATGTGCGAGCTGCTCGAGCTCTCGCCGACCGACCGGGTGCTCGACGTCGGCACCGGCTCGGGCTACCACGCGGCGATCCTGTCGCGCCTGTGCGCGCACGTCTGGGGCGTCGAGCTCGAGCAGCAGCTCGCGCTGCGCGCCGCGCGCTCGCTGCTGGCCGCCGGCATCGACAACGTCACCGTGACGCCCGGCGACGGGGCGGCCGGCCTGCCCGAGCAGGCGCCGTTCGATGCGATCAACGTCGCGGCCACGTCCGCCGGCGGGGTCCCGCCCGCGCTCGAGCAGCAGCTCGCGCTCGGCGGCCGCCTCGTCGCGCCGGTCGCCGACGAGCGGGGCGAGCACCTCGTGCTCGTGCGCCGCCTCGAGGGCGGCTACGAGCGTGCCTCGCTCGACGCGGTGCGCTTCGTTCCACTTCGTTAGCAGGGATTTTGCGACTCGTCCCGCATCCGTCCTGCGGGACATGCACAATGGGCGATGTGAGCGGGGGGAGCATGAGCGCAGACAGACGATGGCTGCTGCGCCGATCGGCACGCTCGTCGTGGGCGGCGACGTCGCCTATCGCGACCGCGCGACCGGCGTGCTCGGGGAGCTCGGAAGCGTGACGTTCGCGTTCGCGCTGCCGACCGATCCGGAGGACGTCGTCTGGCTCGTGCGCCAGGCGCGCGCCGGCGTCGTCGTGCTCGACGCGACCGGCTGCGAGGCCGCGATCGCGGCGGTCGTCTCGGCGCTCGCGCAGCAGGCGCCGCGCGTCGGCGTCGTCATCGTCTGCAAGCACCTCACGCAGGCCGCCCACGACCTGCACGCGCTGCCCAAGTGGGGCTGGAAGCGCGAGCTGCGCATGGCCGTGCAGCGCGCCCACCTCGACGGCAACCCGCTCGGCCACCGCACGGCCCTGCTCGCAGCACGCCGCGACCTGCGCCGCGCCGGCGCCGGCCCGGCCGTCCGGCTCTGACGTCAGCGAGCGCCGAGCAGCTCGTCGATCGCCGCGCGGATCGCCGCCGCCCACGCCCGCGCGTGCGCCGGATCGGCGTCGACGACGGCGAACGGGATCTCGTTGTCGCGCCGCGCGCGCTCGAGCTCGGCGATGCCGGACGCGAAACGCCGCCGGATCGATCGTTCCAGCGGCCTCGTAGACGACGCCGCGGACCGTCGTGTCCGTGATCCGGCCGAGCATCATCTCCAAGCGCGTCCCGTGCAGCGCCGCGACCGCGTCGGGCGATCCGGTCGCCGTCCCGAGCGCCCACACGACGATCGTCACGTTCTCCAGCGCATAGCGCAGCGTCCCGATGACGTCGGGATCGCCGATCCAGCACTCCGCGCCCGCCGCCTCGATCGCCCCGCGCCCGGGCTCCGCGCGCGTGACGGCGCGCACCGCGTGGACTCGCCGCGACGAGCTCGCGCGTCAGCTCGAGGCCGCGGCAGCCGCCGCCGATGAGGAGCACGCGCATCGGCGCGGACGTTAGAGGGTCGCGAGCGTCCCGAGCATCGCCGTCGCCTGCGCGGCCAGCGCGCCGCCGTTGGCGTGCGCGAGCGCGATCCGCACGTCGGGCCGCTGGCGCTCGCCGGCCTCGCCGCGCAGCTGGCGCACGGCCTCGATCGAGTAGGAAGATCCCGTACATGCCGGGGTGCGCGTAGGACAGCCCGCCGCCGTTGGTGTTGACCGCCAGCCGCCCGCCGGGCGCGATCGCGCCGCCCGCGACGAACGGCCCGCCCTCGCCCTTGGCGCAGAAGCCGAGGTCCTCCAGGAACAGGATCGTGTTGATCGTGAAGGCGTCGTAGAGCTGCACGACGTCGACGTCCGCGGCCGTCATGCCCGCCATCGCGTACGCGCGCGCCGAGGACTCCGTCGCGGCGGTCGTCGTGATGTCGGGCATGCTCGCGATCGAGCGCTGCCAGTGCGCCTCGCCGGCGCCGAGCAGCACGACCGGCGGGCGGCGCAGCGTGCGCGCGCGCTCGGTGCTCGTGACGAGCAGCGCGCCGCCGCCGTCGGTGACCAGGCAGCAGTCGCGGACGGTCAGCGGCGAGCTGACCATGCGGCTGGCCAGCACGTCCTCGACGCTCAGCGGCTCGCGCGCGAAGGCGTTCGGATGCAGCCGCGCCCACGCGCGCGCGGCGACCGCGACCTCCGCGAGCTGCTCGCGCGTCGTGCCGAACTCGTGCATGTGGCGCGCGGCCGCGAGCGCGAACATCGTCACCGGATAGCGCGGGCGGTAGGGCGCCTCGCGCGGGTCGCCCTCGACGACCGAGCGCAGCCGCCCGCCGTCGGAGCGCTGCGTGCTGCCGTAGACGATCAGCGCGACCTCGCACAGCCCGGCTGAGATCGCCGCCGCGGCGTGCAGCAGGTGGCTGACGAACGACGCGCCGCCGAGGTTCGTCGAGTCGCTGTAGCGCGGGCGGATGCCGAGCGCCTCGCCGACGTTCAGCGCCGGCATGCCGAAGTACGCCGACGCCGTGAAGAGGCCGTCGACGTCGTCCTTGCGCAGGCCCGCGTCGTCGAGCGCGGCGGCCGTCGCCTCGGCGACGAGGTCCAGCGGCGAGACGCCGGGCCCGACCTCGCCGAGGCGCGACTCCGCGGCGCCGGCGATCGCGACCGCGCCGCGCAGCGGGTCAGGCGGCATCGAACACGATCCGGCCGTCGTCGTCCGCGCGCGCCGCGCACGGCCATCCCGATGCGCACCTCGTCGGGCGCGCATGCCGACGACCGTGCTCATCATGCGACTGCCGTCCTGAGATCGACGAGGCAGACGTTGTAGCGCCCGTCGCGGGCGTGGACGGTCGTCGTCGAGTAGACCACGCCGCGCATGCGCTTACGCTAGCGCCGTGTGGACTTCGACCTCACCGACGAGCAGCAGCTCGTGCGCGAGACCGCGCGCGCGTTCACCGACAACGAGATCGTGCGGCGCGCGCGCGACAACGCCCGCGCCAAGCACTTCGACCTCGAGCTCGTCGTGCAGCTCGCCGACCAGGGCTACCTCGGCGCGATCGTCCCGCGCGAGTACGGCGGCGCGGGTCTGGACCACGTCACCTACGGGCTGATCGTCGAGGAGATCGGCCGCGGCGACAGCGCGATGCGCACGGTCGTCAGCGTGCAGACGTCGCTCGTCTGCGGCTCGATCCTGCGCTGGGGCACCGACGAGCAGAAGCGCGCGCTACCTGCCGAAGCTCTGCTCGGGCGAGTGGCTGGGCTGCTTCGGCCTGACCGAGCCCGAGGCCGGCTCGGACGCCGCCAGCCAGCGCACGCGCGCGCGCCGAATCGACGGCGGCTGGCTGCTGAACGGCGCGAAGATGTGGATCTCGCTGGGCAACCACGCGCGAGGTCGCGCTGATCTTCGCCCAGACCGATCCCGACGCTGCGCCACCGCGGCCTGGCGTGCTTTCTCGTCGACACCGACCAGCCCGGCTTCCGGACCGCAGGAGATCCAGCACAAGATGGGGCTGCACGCCTCCGACACCGCCTCGATCGCGCTCGACGACGTCTTCGTCGCCGACGCTGACGTGCTCGGCGAGGTCGGCGAGGGCTTCAAGGTCGCGATGAGCGCGCTGGACGGCGGGCGCTACTCGGTCGCCGCCGGCTGCGTCGGCATCTGCCAGGGCTGCCTCGACGAGTCGGTCGCCTACGCGCGCGAGCGCGAGCAGTTCGGCCGGCCGATCGCGAGCTTTCAGCTCGTGCAGGCGATGCTCGCCGAGATGAAGGTCCGCACGGACGCCGCGCGGCTGCTCGTCTAGCGCGCCGGCTGGCTGCGCGACCAGGGGCGCCCGTGCACGACCGAGACCTCGATCGCCAAGCTCTACGCGACCGAGGCCGCGGTGTGGTGCGCCAACGAGGCGATCCAGGTGCACGGCGGCGCCGGCTACGTCGACGACCACCCCGTCGAGCGCTGGTTTCGCGACGCCCGCGTGACGACGCTGTACGAGGGCACGTCGCAGATCCAGCAGCTCATCATCGGCCGCGCGCTGACGGGCATCGACGCGCTCACGCGCTGACCTCACGTTCCGCGCCACGCACGCGTTCCATACCCGTGCACCACCTGCCCCCCTTCCAGCGCTTCCTCGACGCCCACCGCGACGACGTGCTGCGCTTCCTCGTCGCCTCGGTCGGCCGCCACGACGCCGACGACGCCTTCCAGGAGACGTTCCTGTCGGCGCTGCGCGCCTACGAGCGCCTGCGCCGCGGACTCCAACCTGCGCGCATGGGTGCTGACGATCGCCCACCGCAAGGCGCTCGACGTGCACCGCGCGCGCGAGCGCCGGCCGCTGCCGGTCGCCGACACCGGCGAGCGCGCCGCGGCGCCCACGACGATCGAAGACACCGGCGGCGAGCACTGGGCGCGCGTACGCACGCTGCCGCCGCGCCAGCGCGCGGTGCTGACGCTGCGCTACGCCGCCGGCCTGACGCACGGCGAGATCGCGATCGCCCTGGACTGCAGCGAGGAGGCCGCGCGCCGCGCGGCCTCCGACGGCCTGAAGACCCTCAGAGAGGAGCTGCCCGATGTCCCTGCATCCGCCTGACCTGCACGACGGCGAGGCCGCGGCGCTCGCCGCCCGCACCGCCGCCCGCGCCGCAGGAGACGGCCTCGCCGAGATCGCCTACGCGCTAGTCGACGCGCCCCGCCGGCCGGCTCGTCGTCGCCGCCACGCCGCGCGGCCTCCTGCGGATCGCCTACGAGCTCGAGAACGGCGGCCTGGACGCCGTGCTCGACGCCGCTCGCCGCGCGCCTGTCGCCGAGCATCGTCGAGGCGCCCGGGCGCCTGGACGGCGTGCGGCGCGAGCTCGACGAGTACTTCGAGGGCCGCCGCCGTCGACTTCGACGTCGCGCTGGACTGGGGCCTCGTCGGCTCGGGCTTCGCGCGCCGCGTGCTGCAGGCGGCGATCGCGATCCCGTTCGGCTCGACGAGCACCTACCGCGAGGTCGCCGGCGCCGCCGGCTCGCCGCAACGGCTTTCGCGCGGCCGGCAACGCGCTGGGCGCCAACCCGATCCCGATCGTCGTGCCCTGCCACCGCGTGCTGGCGAGCACGGGCGGCCTCGGCGGCTACACCGGCGGCCTGGACCGCAAGCGCCTGCTGCTCGGCATCGAGGGGGCGGCCGGCGAGGAGCTGCCACTACTGTCTGGCGCATGACTGCACCGATCGACCCGAACGACCACGATGTGTTCCTGCTGCGCCAGCGGATCAAGCTCGTCATCAACCAGTACGAGTTCTTCCTCCCCAGCGCCGACGGCAAGCCCGGCGAGCCGCTGTGCTTCGTCGAGCAGAAGCGCTTCAAGTTCAAGGAGGACATCCGCTTCTACACCGACGAGTCCAAGACCCAGGAGCTGCTGCGCATCAAGGCCCGCCAGGCCTTCGACCCGCGCGCGACCTACGACGTCACCGACGACCTCGGCGCCACGATCGGCGCGATCCAGAAGGTCTTCGGCCAGAGCCTGCTGCGCTCGACCTACCGGATCCTCGATGCCCAGGGCGAGGAGGTCGCGATCACGACCGAGAAGAGCCTGCCGATCGCGCTCTTTCGCCGCGCCGTCGGCTTCGTGCCCGTACATCGAGAACGTCGCCGACTGGCTGCCGATCCCCTACCACTTCGTCTTCAAGAGCGGCGAGCGGATCATCGGCCACAACACGCGCCAGACGTTCAAGATCCGCGACAACTACACGATCGACATGAGCCCCGACAGCGGCCGCATCCTCGACCGCCGCCTCGTGCTCGCGATCGCCGTCGGCATGGATGCGCTGCAGGCCCGCTAGGTTTGTGTCCATGAACAACGATCGCTCCCTGGCCTACGGCCGGGTCATGAAGACCCTCGCCGACGAGGGCCCGGCGAAGCTGTTTGCCGCCGAGATGCAGATCATCCGCACGGCCGCCGACGCGCTGCTCTTCGAAGGCGATGCCTACGACGAGCTGGCCGCGGTCGAGGATCTCGCCCAGCAGCTCGTCGACGCCGATCGCTGGCTGCCCGACCACGCGCGCCAGCTCGTCGACGACGTCGCCGCCTGCGGCCCGTCGGCCGGCGTTCGCTAGCGCCGCGAGGAGGCGGGCGGCTCGGGCTTCCCGAGCGCGCCCGCGAGCTCGCCGCGCGAGCGCACGTCGAGCTTGCGGTAGGCGTTGCCCAGGTGCCATTCGACGGCCTTGCGCGTGACGAACAGCGCCTCGGCGATCTGGCGGTTGGAGAGCCCCTCGATCGCCAGCCCGACGACGCGCCGCTCGCTCGGGCTGAGCGCGTCCGCGCCGCGCCGCGCTGCGCGCTGCACGCGCGTGCCGGCGACCTCGAGCTCGGCCCGCGCGCGTTCCTGCAACAGGCGCGCGCCGCACGTTCGCGCGAGCTCGAGCGCCGCGCCGAGCGCGCGCCCGGCGTCGGTGCGCCGGCCCGCGCGGCGCAGCACCGTGCCGAGCTCGAGCAGCGAGCGGCAGTGCTCCAGGCGCGCCTCGGACGCCGACGCGATCGACACGGCCTCGGTCAGCATCGCGATCGGTCGATCGAGGTCGCCGTGGGCGGCGGTGTGGGCGCACTCGCGCAGCGCGACCGAGATCGGCCGCGGCGCGCCGAAGCGGCGCGCGAGCTCGAGCTCCTCGGCCGCCAGCGCATGGGCCTCGTCGACGCGATCGAGCACCGCCAGCGCACGCGCCGTCGCCGAGCGCCAGGCGGCGAAGGTCGCCGGGTTGCTCACGCCCTCGACCTCGTCGCGCCAGGCGGCGAAGTGCTCGAGCGCCTCGGACTCGCGGTGCTGCACGAGCGCCAGGCGCCCCAGCGCCGCGTGCCACGGAGCCATCATCGCCGAACCGGCGTGATCTGAGCCGTCCAGGCGCGCCGCCCAGGCCGCCGCGGCGTCGAGCTCGCCGCGGTCGACGTGCAGGCTGACGAGCGTGCCGTAGGCGGCCGGCAGGAAGTGGCGCCAGCCGTAGCGCTCGGCATCGACGGCCTGCTCGGCGTCGGCCATCGCCTCGTCGAGACGCCCCTGGCCCCAGCGCGAGGCGCCGCGCAGGAGGCTCGCCGTCGCGAACGCCATCATCGACCCGCGCGCACGCGAGTGCGAGATCGCCGCGCTCAGCACGCGGTCGTTCCAGCTCAGCTCGTCGCAGGCGTGCAGCGCGATCGACACCCCGACGAGCACGGTCCCGCCGCCCTGGTCGGTCAGCGGCGTCTCCCCCTCGAGCGCGCGGCGCGCAAGCTCGAGCACGGACGTGCGGGACTCGCCGGCGATCGCCTCTCGCATGCACTGCGTCGCCAGCTGCATCTGCTGCTCGGAGGACGCGGGCGCCGTGCTCATCCGTGCCGCAGCGCCGCCGTGCAGCAACGGACCGCGGCTGGCCGGCGCGAGCAGCCCCAGCGCGACCGACTCGGCCCGCGCCTCGGCGGCGATCCCCGTGTCGGCGACGTCGATCGCCGCGGCCTGCTCGAACGCCCTCAGCGCATGCGGATGGTTGCCGTTGCACGAACGCGCGCGCCCGAGCACGAGCAGCGTCGCGGCGCGATCGCGCTCCTCGAGGGTCGCCGCGAGCGCCTCCTCGAGGCGCACGATCGCGGTCGGCAGGTCGGTGGCTGCCTCGCACAGGCCGAGCTGGCGCAGGATGCCGGCGCGCGCGGCGCTCGTCGGGGGCTCGTCGAGCGCGCGGCGCAGGTAGCTGGCGGCGGACTCCGGCGCGCCGAGCTCGAGCGCGTGCGCCGCCGCGGTGCCGAGCACCTGGACGACCCACGCCTCACCGCTGCCGACGCTCGGCAGCAGGTGCGCGGCGACGCGCATCGCCGAGATGTCCTCGTCGCGCAGGATCTCCGCGGCACGGCGGTGCAGCGCCGCGCGCTCGCCCGAGCCGACGTCGGCGTAGACCGCGGAGGCCAGCAGCGGGTGGGCGAAGCGCAGCACGCCCGGACCGGCCGGGCGCAGGATGTCGCCCGCGGCGAGCGCGTCGGCAGCGGCCGCGACGCGAGCGGGCTCGCGGCCGGTCAGCGCTGCGACGTGGCGCAGCTGGGCGTCGTCGCCGAGGATCGAGACGGCGCGCGCGACGCCCGCGGAGTCGTCGGACAGGCGCATCAGGCGCACCGCCACCGCGCGCAGCACGGGCTCGGGCGCGAGCGTGCCGATGCGCTTGGCGTTGGCGGCCGTCGGCCGCCAGCCCTCGGCCTCGATCGCGGCGACGAGCTCGCCGAGCAGAAAGCCGTTGCCCTCGGTCATGCGCCAGCAGGCGTCGGCGAACTCGTCGTCGGCCGACGGCAGCGCCGCCGACACGAGCTCGCGGCTGGCCGCGCGCGACAGCGGGCCGGGCCGCATCGCACGGCTCGTCGGGTGCGCGGCGATCTGGCCGAGCAGGTCGTCGGGCGCGCCGGGCTCGCCAAGGCGCCGGGCGAGGACGATCGACACGCCCATCGAGCTCACGCGCTGCAGCAGGTAGAGCACGAGCCTCAACGACGTGCGGTCGGCCCAGTGCGCGTCGTCGATCGCGATCAGGACGGGGCCCGATTCGGCGAGGTTCGACAACAGCCAGAAGAGGCCGTGGATGACCGAGTAGGAGCGGTCGTCGCCCTCGTCGCCGCCCCAGCTGGTGGGCCGCTCGAGCAGCGGGCCCGCAAGGCCGGCCGAGCCGGCGAGCAGGCGGTCGTGGGTCTCGTCGTCGGCGCCCGCCAGCTGCGGCTCGAACAGCTGCAGCGCGATGCCGAAGGCGAAGTCGCTCTCGAGCTCGGAGCCGGCGGCGCGCATGACGGACACCTCGCTCGCGCGCGCACGCGCGAGCGCGGCGTCCAGCAGCGCCGTCTTGCCGATTCCCGCATGCCCCTCGAGCAGCAGCAGGTGGCCGGCGCCCTCGCGCGCCGCTGCGAGCAGCTCGTCGACCGCGCGCAGCTCCTCCTCGCGCTCGAGGAGGACCCCCGGGCTCGTGCTGGCGGTGGCCGTTGAGGAACGTGGGGTCAAAAGACTGGGGAGGCGCCCTAGTGTGCCCGACGCGGCGACCCTCTAGAAATCAACCCTAGCGGCTGACCATGAGGGTTTGGCTGGGGCGCGCGACACTATGTCGACGAAGCGCAGCGAAACGCGCGGACTCGCACGGAGGCTTTGGACCCGGGACCAGGATGGTTCCGGGTCCGCGTGTTTAACAGGCCCCCCGAAGCCGGCGCAGGTCACCGCGGCCCGCGTCAGGCGGGGCCCGCCCACTGCGCCTCGGCGAGGTCGCCTTCGGGCATGCCCTCCGGAGTCTCGATCTGAGGCGTGTCGCGCAGGTACCACTCGGCGTCCAGCGCCGCCTGCGTGCCCGAGCCGGCCGCGGTCACGGCCTGGCGATAGGTGTGGTCGACGAGGTCGCCGGCGGCGAAGACGCCGGGACGCTTGGTGCGCGTCGAGCGCCCCTCCGTGATGACGTAGCCCTCGTCGTCGACGTCGACCTGGCCGGTCGACGAGCTGCGACTGCGGCTCGTGGCCGATCGCGATGAAGGCGCCGGAGATCTCGACGTCGCTCGTCTCGCCGCTGTCGGCGTGACGCAGGCGCGCGTGCTCCAGCGAGCCGCTGTCGCCGGCGACGAACTCCTCGGGCACGTACGGCGTCATCCACTCGATGTTCGTCGATGCCGCGCGCGCGCTCGAGCATGATCTTCGAGGCGCGGAACTCGTCGCGGCGATGGACGATGACGACCTTCGAAGCGAACTTCGACAGGAAGATCGCCTCCTCCATCGCGCTGTCGCCGCCGCCGACGATCATCGTCGGCTTCTGCTTGAAGAACGCGGCGTCGCAGGTCGCGCAGTAGCTCACGCCACGGCCGCCGAGCTCGTCCTCGCCCGGGATCGCGAGCTTCTTGTGCTCGGCGCCCATCGCGAGGATGACCGTGCGCGTCCTGTGCTCCTCGTCGCCGACCCACACGCTGTGCACGCCGCCGGGCTCGTCGGAGAGCTCGACCTTCGTCGCCTCGTCGGTGATGAAGCGCGTGCCGAAGCGCTCGGCCTGGTCGCGGAACTTCTGCATCAGCTCCGGCCCCTCGATGCCGTCCGGGAAGCCGGGATAGTTCTCCACGTCGGTGGTCTGCTGCAGCAGGCCGCCCCACATGAAGCCCTCGATGACGAGCGGCTCGAGGTTCGCGCGCGAGGTGTACAGCGCGGCGGTGTAGCCGGCCGGGCCGGAGCCGACGATGACGACGTTCTCGATGTCTCGGTCTGGGTGGTCACTTCACAAAGGATAGTGAACTCCGACGCTGCTGACAGCGCGCCGAGTCACGCTCCCGCCGGCGCCGCCAGCTCCGCTGCGCGGCGCGCTCCTCGCGCCAGCGCGCGACCGTGCGCCGCAGCTGGAAGTAGGCGATCGCGCCGGGGATCGTCGGCAGCCAGAAGGCGAACAGGCGGTAGGACAGCACCGCCAGGACGGCCAGGCCGCCGTCGACGCCGAAGGCCAGGAACGCGCCGATCATGCCGCCGTCGACGCCGCCGATCCCGCCGGGCAGCGGCAGCAGGTTGCCGAGGAAGCCGACGAAGTAGGCCATGACGATCACGCCCCACGGGGGCGGATCGCCGAAGGCGTGAAAGCACGCCCACAGGGTCGCGATGTTGAAGCCCCAGTAGGCGATCGCGCCGAGCAGGGCGGGATCGCGCTTGCGCACGTGGCAGACGGCCTCGCGCATCCCCGCCGAGAACGCCGCGGGCGCGTTGGCCAGCCGCTGGGCCAGGCGCGCGAGCCGGCCGCCGCGGCGCGCGAAGCCCTCCAGGCGGCGCTGCAGGTCCGGCGGCACGCGCGAGATCGCCAGTCCGGTGCGCGATCACGACGAGCGCGAAGATCGCCGGGATGAACGTGATCCCGAACGGCGCCGGCCCCGAGCAGCAGGCCGTAGTAGAGGCCGAAGCCGCACGATCACGAGCGCGGCGAAGTAGACGGAGTAGGTCAGGATCAGGAAGGCGAGCGTCTTGTCGGCGACCTTGCGCTTGTCCATGCCGGCGCGGCGCAGCGCCCACGCCGTCAGCGCGATGCCGCCCGCGCCGCCGGCCGCGAACAGGCGCGTGGCCGCCAGCCCGGCCATCGTGATCTGGTAGCTGGCGGCGAGGTCGATGCGCGTGCCGTGGCCGATGAAGACGCCGCGGAACATCGCGACGTAGCCGCCGAACGAGGCGATCGTGAAGACGAGCGCGCCCGCCAGCCACCACGGATCGCCCTGGCCGATGTCCTTGCCCTGCTCGCTCGAGGTCCGACAGCTGCGGCAGGACGAAGTACAGGAAGGCGACCGTCGAGATGCCCAGCAACGCGAACAGCAGCACGTGCTTGCGCGTCACATGGACGCGCGGCATCGCCTCGTCGAGGTCGTCCTGATCCTCTTCGGGCTCCGGCGGGTCGACCTCGGGGGGCTTGACCATCGTGTCCATGGCTCGGATCCGTGCGGGCTGCGAGCGAGTATAGGTCCGCGCTCCGGACCTGCTGGCGTTCGTCCTGAGCCGCAGCGTTCAGCCGGCGGCGGCGCGCGTCGGCGGCGGCCTCCTCGACGAGCGCGGCGATCAGCCGCGCGCGCTCGTCGGCCTCGGTGTGCCACTGGATGCCGAGCGCGAAGCGGTTGCGCGGATCCTCGATCGCCTCGGGGAAGTCGTCCATCTCCGCCCAGCCGGTGATCAGCAGCCCTTCGCCGAGGCGGTCGATGCCCTGGTGGTGGTGGGACTTCGTCGCGTGCCGCTCCTCGCCGGCGGCGCGCGCGGCGAGCGAGCCGGCCTGCGAGGCGCACGTCGTGGTCGGCGCCCTCGAAGGTCCCCGTCACGCGGCGGTGGTCGCTCGTGGCCGAGCAGCTCGGGCAGGTGCTGGTGCAGCGTGCCGCCGCGCGCGACGTTCATGATCTGCATCCCGCGGCAGATGCCCAGCAGCGGCAGGTCGCGCTCCAGCGCGCGGCGCACGAGCGCGATCTCGAAGGCGTCGCGCTCGGGCACGATGCCGCTGGTCTCGGGGTGCGCCTCGGCGCCGTAGGTCGCGGGGTCGATGTCCGCGCCGCCGGCGAGCACGAGCCCGTCGATGCGGTCCAGGATCTCGTCGGGGTCCTCGATCGAGCGCCGGGTCGGGCGCGAGCAGCAGCGCCATCGCGCCCGGCGCGGTTGACCGCGTCGACGTAGCTGCGCGCGAGCACGAACGCGTCGACGTTCCAGACGCTGAAGCGCACGCGCTCGAGCGGCGTGCAGATGCCGATGACCGGGCGCACCGTTCTTCACACTAGGCCCGCCGACGGCATGCTCGGCGCCGCGCTCGCGGGCCGGTAGCGTCCGCACCGATGTACGAGACCGTCGAGCTCGAGCGCCGCGGCGCGGCGACGATCATCCGCCTGAACCGGCCCGAGGCGCTGAACGCCTGGAACGCGCACGCTCGGCGAGGAGCTGCTGCGACGCCGTGCGCGACGTCGCCGGCGACGACGCCGTGCGCGCCGTCTGCGTGACGGGCGCCGGGCGCGCGTTCTCCTCCGGCGCGCGACCTGCGCGACATGGCCGCGCGCGCGCGCGACCGACGACGGCCACGCTCGACGTCCAGACGGCGCTGACGACCGTCTATCAACCCGATCCTCAGCGGCCTGCGCACGATGCCCAAGCCGGTCGTCGCGGCGATCAACGGCCCCGCCGTCGGCATCGGCTGCTCGCTGGCGCTGGCGTGCGACCTGCTCGTCGCGGCGCGAGTCGGCCTACCTGTCGCTGGCCTTCGCGCGCATCGGCCTCGTGCCCGACGGCGGCGCGCTGGCGCTTCGTCTCCGCGCGCGCGGGCGCCGGGCGCGCGGCACAGATGGCGATGCTCGGCGAACGCGTCGACGCGCCTCCGGCGCTCGGCGCTGGGGCCTCGTCAACGAGGTCCTGCCCGACGACGAGTTCGACGCACGGCGTGGACGCGGCGCTCGACGCAGCTCGCGGCCGGGCCGACGCGCCGCCTACGCCGGCAGCCAAGCGCCAGCTCAACGCCTGGCTGTACTCCGGCCTCGAGCGAGCAGCTCGAGCTCGAGGCGGCATCCAGCAGGAGATGGCGGGCTCCGGCCGACTTCGCCGAGGGCGTCGCCGCGTTCCTCGCAGAAGCGCGACCCCGAGTTCCGGGGCGAATGACGGCACGGCGCACCGAGGGGCGCGAGGCAGATGACCGCCGCATGAATAGAATGCCGCCCGCCTTGGCTACAGACCGCTCCCGCACCCGCCGCCGCGCCTTCGCTCTCGCCTTCGCGGCGGTCCTCGTCGGGAGCCTCGCGCTCGCCACCGGCGCCTCGGCCGACCTGTGGACGCCGGAGTCCGGCGGCTCGCCAACGCCGACGTCGATCGACACGCTCTACAAGATCATCCTCGCCGTCGCCGTCGTCGTCTTCGTCGGCGTCGAGGGCGCGCTGTCTACTCGCTCGTGAAGTTCCGCGCGCGCAAGGACGCGGTGCCCGCGCAGATCCGCGGCAACACGCGCCTGGAGGTCGGCTGGACGCTCGGCGCCGCCGTCGTGCTCGTCGTGCTCGCCGCCGTGACGTTCGCGATGCTCGACGAGATCCGCACCCCGCCGAACTCCGACGCCGACGGCTACGCGACGGCCGTCGTCGAGGACATCAAGAACGCCTCGGCCTTCCAGCCGCGCCCGCCCAACGGCCGCTCGCTGAACATCAAGGTCAACGGCCAGCGCTACGTCTGGCGCTACACCTACCCGTACCCGAAGGCCGACACCCCGCAGAACCAAAGGTCTCCGCCTACGTCGAGCTCGTCGTGCCGACGAAGACGACGGTCACGCTCGACATCGAGGCGCAGGACGTCGCGCACTCGTGGTGGATCCCGGAGCTCGGCGGCAAGTTCGACGCCGTCCCCGGCCACACGAACTTCACGTGGTTCAAGGTCCGAGAAGCCCGGTCTCTAGCGCGGCCAGTGCGCCGAGCTGTGCGGGCGCAACCACGCCGACATGGTCGCGCAGGTCCGCGCGGTCGCGCCGGCGGAGTTCAAGGTCTGGCTGGAGGACAAGCAGCGCGAGATCGACGAGAACAACAAGCAGCGCGCTCGAGCGCCGGCAGGCCGAGCGCCGGCCGAAGGCCAAGTCTCGAAGCGACGAGGCTCCCGCAGGAGACCGATGCCCATGGCAGCCACCGATCACCGATACCGCCGTCGCGATCCCGGAGATCGTCGCCCACAGCGTGCAGCCCGAGCCCAAGGGCTGGGTCTCGTGGGTCACGACGACCGATCACAAGCGGATCGGGATCATGTACCTCGTCACGACGTTCGTGTTCTTCCTCATGGGCGGCGTCGAGGCGCTGCTGATGCGCGTCCAGCTCGGCACGCCGGACAACACGTTCCTCGACGCCGGCGACGTACAACGCGCTGTTCACGCTGCACGGCACGACGATGATCTTCCTGTTCGTCGTGCCGATCATGGCCGGCTTCGCGAACTACTTCCTGCCGCTGATGATCGGCGCGCGCGACATGGCGTTCCCGAAGCTCAACGCGCTGTCGTACTGGCTGCTGCTGGCGGGCGGGATCGTCTTCTACGCTCGCTGTTCTTCCATCCGCCCGAGGCGGGCTGGACGTCCTACGCGCCGCTGACCTCCGACGGCCTACTCGGCAACCGGCGGCATCGACGCGTGGATCTTCCTCATCCACCTCACCGGCATCTCCTCGCTGCTCGGCGCGATCAACTTCTACGCGACGATCGCGAACATGCGCGCGCCCGGCATGGGCTGGGGCCGCCTGCCGCTGTTCGTCTGGTCGATCCTCGTCTACGCGATCCTGCTGATCCTCGCGCTGCCGGTGATCGCCGGCGCGGTGACGCTGCTGCTGACCGACCGCCACTTCGGCACGGGCTTCTTCGACCAGAGCCAGGGCGGCGATCCGCTGCTGTGGCAGCACCTGTTCTGGTTCTTCGGCCACCCCGAGGTCTACATCATGATCCTGCCGGGCTTCGGGATGATCTCCGAGGTCCTGCCGGTGTTCGCGCGCAAGCCGATCTTCGGCTACAAGGCGATCGCCGCCGCGACGGTCGTCATCGCGTTCCTCGCGCTGCTCGTCTGGGCGCACCACATGTTCTCGACGCCGAGCGCGACGATCGTGCTGGTCTTCTTCATGATCAGCTCGTTCCTGATCGCGATCCCGACGGGCGTGAAGATCTTCAACTGGGTCGCGACGCTGTGGCGCGGCACGATCGAGTTCAAGACGCCGCTGATCTTCGCGGTCGGCTTCATCTCGGTGTTCCTCATCGGCGGCATCACCGGCGTCTTCCTCGCCGTCTTCCCCGTCGACTGGCAGCTGACCGACACGTACTTCGTCGTCGCCCACCTGCACTACGTGCTCGTCGGCGGCTCGGTCTTCGCGATCTTCGCCGGGATCTACTACTGGTTCCCGAAGATGACCGGCCGGATGCTGTCCGAGGGCATGGGCAAGTGGTCCTTCGCGCTGATGTTCGTCGGCTTCAACGTCACGTTCCTGATCCAGCACTCGATCGGCCTGGACGGCATGCCGCGGCGCGTCTACGAGTACCCCGACGTCGGCAACCTCGCGCTCTACAACCTCATCTCGACGATCGGCTCGTTCATCCTCGCGCTCGGCATCCTGCTGACGGTCGTCAACGTCGTGCGCTCGGTGAAGCACGGCGTCAAGGCCGGGCCCGACCCGTGGAAGGCCAACACGCTCGAGTGGTTCACCGAGTCGCCGCCGCCGGTCAACAACTTCGACGTCATCCCGCGCGTGCGCTCGGTCGAGCCGATGAAGGACATCCGCCGCCAGGTCGCGCGCCAGACCGAGCCGGGCAGCCTGTAGATGACCGATTCCACAACCGTCGCGCTGCCATCGGCGGCAGCCGCCGGTGGCGTGCGCCAGGTCGTCGCCGACTACGTCGAGCTGACGAAGCCGAAGGTCCAGTCGCTGCTGCTGCTGACGACCGTCTGCACGATGGAGGTCGCCGGCGACCCGTCGCTCGGGCTCATCGCGCTGACCGTCGTCGGCGGCTACCTGTCGGCGGGCGGCGCGGGCGCCGTCAACCACTGGTACGACCGCGACATCGACGCTGCAGATGCCGCGCACGGCCAACCGGCCGGTGCCCAGCGGCCGCGTCGCGCCGCGCGCAGCGCTGATCTTCGGGATCGTGCTCGCGCTCGCTGTCGTTCGTGCTGCTGACGACGACCGTCAACCTGCTGGCCGCCTCGCTGGCGTTCACGGGCTTCCTCGGCTACGTCTTCGTCTACACGATCTGGCTCAAGCGCCGCACGCCGCAGAACATCGTCATCGGCGGCGCCGCGGGCGCGATCCCGCCGCTCGTCGGCTGGGCCGCCGTCACCGGCGAGCTCGCCGGGCATGCCGCTCTACCTGTTCGCGATCGTCTTCTTCTGGACGCCGCCGCACTTCTGGGCGCTGTCGCTGCTGATGAAGGACGAGTACGCGCGCGTCGGCGTGCCGATGCTGCCCGTCGTCGCGGCGAGCACGAGACGCGCAAGCAGATCCTGCTCTACTCGGTCCTGCTCTAGGCGGTCACGCAGCTGCCGTTCTGCGCCGGCGGCCTCGGCGCGATCTACCTCGTCGCCTCGCTCGTGCTCGGCGGCGCTGTTCATCGCCGGCGCCGTCGCTGCTGTACCGCCGCGCCGACCGCCGCAGCGCGCTGCGCCTGTACCTCTTCTCGCTCGCCTACCTCGCGCTGCTGTTCGGCGCGATGGTCCTCGACGCCAAGCTCTAGGACTCCGCCGCGCATGGACCGGAAGCTCGCCCGCAAGAACGTCCGCTCCGGCCTCATCGCCGGCGTCGTCTGCTTCTTCATGTTCGGCATGACGTTCGTCGCCGCCGCGATCTACGTCTCGTGAGCCCGCTCGACCCGCCCGGTCCCGCCCGCCGGCGAGGAGATCCATCTCCCCGGCCCGAGCCTGCAGCCGGTGCTGCTGGCGCTCGGCATCACGCTCGCGCTCCTCGGCGTCACGATCGGCATGCTTCATGCTCGTCTGCGGGCCTCGTCCTCAGCGTGTGGGTCATCGATCCGCTGGATCGCCGACACGCGGCGCGACATCAGACGCGCTGCCCGAAGACCACGACGAGCACTAGCCGCGATCGCAGCCGCCAAGCGCGCGCCGAACGTGAGCTGCGAACGCGCCAGCTTGGCGCAGACAGGCCGGTCATCGCTCATCCTCCGAGGGGTAGCCGCGTCGTATCAACGATCATGGAACTCTCCGTTCAACGCCCAGCCACGGTCCGTCATCGCACGAGCCTCTTCCGTGACGCGGTAGCCATCGTCGAGGCCGAGTACGGCTCCGACCTGTCGCTCGACGACATCGCGCGCCGCGTCGCGTCCTCGCGACGCCAGCTGCAGCGCTCCTACGCCGAGATCGGCAACACGACCTTCCGCGAGCACCTCACGGCGCGTGCGGATGGAGCGCGCCGCCGAGCTGCTCGCCGCCGCGGCTGACCGTCCGCGAGGTCGCCCACCGCGTCGGCTACCGCCAGCCCGCCCAGTTCGCCAAGGCGTTCCGCCGCCACCACGGCCTCGCGCCGTCGGCGTTCCGCGACACGCGCCGCTTCCGCGCGCGACGCGCCGCCTCGCGGCCTGAGAACCCCTGCATCGGCCCCTCGCGGACCGACGGTCGGCGGCGCGCCGCCGAGCGCGCCGCGGCGCAGCCCGTCGCCGCTCGAGCACGTTGCGACACCCGTTGCGACCGCGGTCGCGCCCGAGCGGCGCCGCGCCGGGCGCGACGGCACCGGATTGCCGTTCGTCGCGCGCACCCCATAGGATCCCGCGCCGCATGAGCAAGGACACCCGGCGCCACGAGCGCACACCAGTCTGCTGGATGGTCGTCCACGGCGTGATCGCCTCGGCGATCGGCATCGCCTCGGGCCTCGCGATCGACTGGTTCCCGAGCAGGCCTCGACGCAGGCCGGGCCGATCGACACCTCTGGGACGTCCTGATCTGGGTGTCGGTCCCGGTCTTCGTGACGGTCACGATCATCGTGCTCTTCAGCGTCGTGAACTTCCGCATGCGGCCCGGCGAGGAGAAGCTCGACGGCCCGCCGATCCACGGCAACACGCGCCTCGAGGTCATCTGGACCGCGATCCCGGCGATCATGCTCGTCGCGCTCTGCACCTACGCCTACGTCGTGCTCACCGACATCGAGGAGGCGCAGGCCAACGAGATGCGCATCAACGTCACCGGCCAGCAGTTCGCCTGGACGCTACGAGTACCCGCAGGCCGGCGGCAAGCCGATCAAGTCGACGCACGCTGTACCTGCCCAAGGACCGCCCGGTGCGCTTCGACGTCAAGGCGCTCGACGTCCTCCACGACTTCTGGGTGCCGGCCTTCCGCATGAAGATCGACGCCGTGCCCGGCATCACGACGCACTACCGCGTCACGCCGAACCGGCTCGGCACCTACCCGGTCGTCTGCGCCGAGCTCTGCGGCCTCGGCCACTCCTTCATGCGCTCGACGGCGCAGGTCGTCACGCCCGCCGAGTTCGACGAGTGGATCGCCGAGCAGAAGGCGCCCGCGCGGCCGGCGGCGACGCGGCGGCGGCGAGGCGGCGGCGAGGCGGCGAGGTCGACGGCAAGACGCTCTTCGCCGACGGCAACGGCGGGCGACGGCCTGCGGCGCCTGCCACACGCTCGCCGACGCCGGCACGAGCTGCGCAGACCGGGCCCGACCTCGACGAGGTCCTCGAGGGCAAGGACGCGGCGTTCATCGAGGAGTCGATCGCCGACCCGACGCGGAGATCGCCGAGGGCTTCCAGGCGAGCATCATGCCCAAGAACTACGGCGATACCCTGTCGCCCGAGGAGCTCGACGCTCTCGTGAAGTACCTCGACGAGGTGGCCGGGAAGTGAGCACGACGATGAGGAGGTCAAGCGCTAGATGGTCGCCAAGTTCCGCGCACCGGGCATGTACCGCGCGTTCCTGTACACCGTCCTACGGCGTCGTCGCTCGTCGTACGCGATCATCGGCGTCTTCCGCACGTGGTACGACCTCGACGCCGCGCCTCAAGGGCGAGGCCGGTGCTCGAGCTCGCGCTGTTCGTGGCGCCGCTGGGCTTCCTCGTCGGCCTCGGCGCCTTCGACTACTGGTTCTACTGGGCGGCCGGCCAGCCGACGCTGCCCGAGGACCACTCCGGCCACGGCGCGCACTCCTGGCGCGACTACTTCCGCGTCAACACCGACCACAAGGTCATCGGCATCCAGTACGTCGTGACCTCGTTCTTCTTCTTCTTCGTCGGCGGCCTGTTCGCGATGCTCATGCGCGCCGAGCTCGCGCAGCCGGGGCGCCAGTTCGTCGACGCGAGCACGTTCAACGGCCTCTTCAGCGTCCACGCGTCGCTGCTGATCTTCCTCTTCATCATCCCCGTCTTCGCGGGCCTGGCGAACTTCGTCCTGCCGCTGATGATCGGCGCGCCGGACATGGCGTTCCCGCGCCTGAACGCGCTGTCGTTCTGGATGCTGCCGCTCGCCGGGATCATGATGCTGATGTCGTTCGCCGCGCCGGGCGGCTCGTTCGCCAGCGGCTGGACGGCCTACGCCCCGCTGTCGGTCACGGCGCCGGAGGGGCAGGTGTTCTTCACGATCGGGGTGCAGTTCGCGGGCGCGTCCTCGATCGCGACGGCGCTGAACTTCCTGGTGACGATCATCACGATGCGCGCGCCCGGGATGAGCTTCTTCCGGATGCCGCTGCTCGTGTGGGCGAACTTCTCGACGTCGCTGCTCGTCGTCATCGCCACGCCGTTCATCGCCGTGTCGCAGTTCATGGTCCTCTTCGACCGGCGCTGGGCTTCAACTTCTTCGAACCCGTCGGCGGCGGCGACGTGCTGATGTACCAGCACGTCTTCTGGTTCTACTCGCACCCGGCGGTCTACATCATGATGTTGCCCGGCTTCGGGATCGTCTCGGAGATCCTCGCCGTGAAGTCCCGAAAGCCGATCTTCGGCTACCGGATGATGGCGTTCTCGCTGCTGGCGATCGTCGTGCTCGGCTTCACGGTCTGGGCGCACCACATGTTCGTCTCGGGCATGCAGGAGTGGATCCGCGTGCCGATGATGGTCACGACGGCGATCATCGCCGTGCCGACCGGGCATCAAGATCTTCTCCTGGCTGGCGACGCTGTGGCGCGGCGTGCTGCACCTCGACACGCCGATGCTGTTCGCGCTCGGCTTCTTGACGATGTTCACGCTGGGCGGGATCTCGGGCGTGATGCTCGCGATGATCCCCGTGACGATCCACGTCTCGGACACGTACTTCATCGTCGCCCACATCCACTACGTGCTGTTCGGCGGATCGCTGTTCACGATCTTCGCGGGCGTCTACTACTGGTTCCCGAAGATGACGGGCCGGATGTACGACGAGCGGCTCGGCAAGCTCCACTTCTGGACGACGTTCGTCTTCTTCAACCTGACCTTCGCGCCGATGCACGTCATCGGCA
>CAVSML010000003.1:0-679761 GCA_963729125.1 uncultured Actinomycetes bacterium | reverse complement strand
CGCGGAGAGGCTCTCGGCGCACGAGACCGGCCCCGGCCCGAGGCCAGCCGCGCAGCTTCGGCTGGCCTCGCCCCGTCGTCGGGGTGTCATCTGTACGTCAGCGACGACAACCCATCGAAGTGGGCGTGAACACGGACCTACCGAGAAACGATGAGGATCGACTCGCCGCGCTGTGGGAGCAGCCGCTCGACGCACCCACCGTCGGCGATGACTGGGCCTCGACGCTGTTCTCAGCTCCCGATGACGCCGCGACCCGCCGGGGAGCGCATCACGGCACGGGCCAAACGGACCGATCAGAGGCTCGCCGACGCCGGGGACATGATCGTCGTCGGCGTTGGCGCGCGCGTCCTCCCGGACCTCACGCCGCCATTCGCTGGCTCGCGTTCGGCGTGGCGCTCCTCGTCGCGATCGTCTCGACGACGGTCGTGCTGAGCTTCCTCGACCGGATCTACGGATAGCTCCGAAATGGTCTCCCCCGCGGAAACCCGTCCGACGACCGGTCTCAGCCCGCCGGCTCGACCGGCGCCCCGCGAGCCAGAGCTCGCGCGTGCCGAGGCCGTTCGACCTCGAGCACAGCGTGGTAGCGGACGCCGAGCACGCGCAGCCCGGGTACGACACGAGCGGTCGCGTGCCGCTCGGCGTGCCCGAAGAGCGCCGACACGTGCGCCCCTCCCCGCCCGCGCCGTGCAGCAACGCAGCGAGCCATGCAGCTGCGCCGCCGGCAGCGCTCCGACGACCAAGCCCGTCGTCAACCGTCCCCACCTCTTCAGCCTGCGACGAATTTCCGCCTTGCTGATGAGCCTGGTGATCGACGCCAACGAGGGACTCCTGCTGTTGGCCGCCGAGCCCTACGACGAGACGGTCGTCCACTGGATCCGCACTTTGCCGCAGCGACGCTACCGCCGCCAATCCCACGACTGGTGCATCCCAGCGCGCCGCGAGCATCTGCTGACCGTCTGCTCCGTGATCGCCGAACTCGAGGAACGCGGAATCGCCGTGGAGATCTCGGACGCCGCCGCCGCGCGCTTGGCGCGAGTAGACACCGGACGCGCCACCCTGCGCGGTGGCGCCATCGAGATCGCCGGTGCCTACAGCGAGCGCCGGTTGCCGGCGCTACGCGCGCTGCCCGAGCGTCGGTTCGACGCCGAGCGCAAGATCTGGACGATCCCGCTCACCCGAGCGGGAGCACTGGCAATCCTCGCGCTGGCCGACAACACCGACGAACTGGTCATGACGCAACGAGCTCGTCGTGCGTTGCAACGGTCTGCGACGGCCAGCCCATCGGTGAAGCGCAACGCGCGCGACGCCGATGCACCGGTCGAGCCGACCAGGCGATCGCCGGTAGCGCATTGGCGGCACCACACCCGCGGCGCCGTATTCGACAACCCCGCCCGGCCGCGCATCAACGTGCCCGGCATCGGGTGGTGCGTACGCATCCGAGTCAATCCGAACCGCGGGAACGGCGACGCGCGCGGCGCAACCTTGAACGAACACTTGACGTTGTGCGTTGTCGACTACCGGAAGGGTCCGCGTCCTCACGCGGAGAGCGGATGCCCACGTGGGTCGCAGCAGAGGCGCTGCAGCGCCGGAATCGTCGAGAAGCGAAACTATCGATTGCCCGTCGTCGCCAATTCCGCGGGGCGTGACCTCACCATCGTTGATACGTCCGGGCAGCTCGACACAATGCCCGCATGAGATCCATCACCATCGGCTGTGCTCCATGAGCGCTGGCGTCGTTCTTTACGTCTCCGGCGGCATTCCGAAAACCTCCGATCATGCAGCAACCTTCTCGTGGTCACCAGACGAGCTCGATGTCGTCAGACGACACCTCGCGCCCCTCAAGCCGACGATCCTTAGTCCCGCGTTGCGCGGCGACGATCTCAGGGATCCATATGCAACGTTCGGCCGCGACGTCCTCCAGATCAAGATCAGTGACGCGGTGCTCGTTGACGCGCGTTCGAAACGAGGGATCGGCGTGGGTTCCGAGATGCTCCTCGCCAAGACCCTCGGGATTCCGGTCGTGTCGATCACTCCACCAGACTCCCATTACCGTCGCAAGGATCTGACGTTCTTAGGGCAGCAGCTTGACGAGTGGATGCATCCGTTCGTCGCTGCTCTGAGCGACTTCGTGGCGGCAGACATCAACGAGGCGGCCGCGTGGCTGCTTAGGAGCTTGAAAGACCGGCGCGCGCGAATCAAGGGCCCCGAACTCATCGACGAGGCGATCGATCACTATCTGCGTACGCAGTTACCCCAGGACGGGGCCATGCTAGCGTTCCTCCAGAGCCATCCAAAGTTGGTCAAGAGCGAGATGGCAAAGGCGGGCCGACAGGCTGCATAAGGATTCTCACCGTTCTTGTCTGTGCTGGACCTAAAGCCCATAAGCGGAGCGCCGTTTGGAGCGGTCGTAACTGGCCTTGATCTCTCGACACCATTGGGTGAAGACACCGCACTGCAGATAGTTTCCGCAACGGTGGACCACCTCGTTCTGGTCATTCGCGAACAGCGGTTGGGCCTGGACGAGCAGATCCAATTTACCGAGGCCACGGGCGTGCCAGAGCTGTCGTGGGATCGTAAGTCTGCGCATCCCGACGACCCGCGCGTGCAAGTCATAAACAGTCAGGCGCGTCCACCGGGGGTCATGAGTACAAGCCAGATTTGGCACACTGATGCATCCTTTACGAAGACACCGCCGCTGTTCACGATCCTGCACGCGTTGGAAGTCCCAAGCGAGGGAGGCGAAACCGCGTTCGTCGACCTCCGCCGCGCGTTTGAAGAGTTACCGGAAGCGCTTCGCGGCCAGCTGTCGTCCCTGCAGGCCGTCCACTCGTACGACCATGTGCTTCGTCGCGTCCGAGCGCAGCGCTACTCAGAACAAGAGTCCGTCGAAGAGTCGCGCGTTTTCCCCCACGTTCGGCACCCGTTGATTCGGACGCATCCTGTTACTGGCCGTCGAGCCCTCTACCTGAATCCACTTTGTGTAGAGCGGCTCGAGCATCTCCCGCTCGCCGAGTCCGACCGCCTCCTCGGCGCGGTGCACGCGCACGCGATTGAGCCGCGTTGGACATACATCCACCGTTGGACGAGTGGCGACGTTGTCGTGTGGGACAATGCGTCGCTGATCCACCGCGGGCACCCTGCGCCGGCTAGTCAGGCGCGGCGGTTTCATCGGACGACCACCATAGGCTCGATCCCCAGGTAGGCTCACTTGTGCCAAATGGATCGTGATGCAGACGCTCGACCGGAGGTCCCGGGTGGCCCCGGCGCCGACACGCCTGATGCACCCCGCGCTGGCTTGCGACCGATGGTAGGCGTTGGCGTGCTGGTGCTTTGTGATGGGCGCTTGCTGCTGGGTCGTCGCCGCACCAGTCACGGGCGCAGAACGTGGCAGCCTCCAGGAGGTCATCTTGAGTTCGGGGAGACCGTGGAGGATTGCGCGCGCCGCGAGGTCAAGGAGGAGGCCGACATCTCAATTCGGGACCTCAGGATCGGTCCTTATACCAACGATGTGTTCGCCGATGAGGGGAAGCACTACATCAGCCTGTTCATCGTCGCAACTCTGGACAGCGGCGAGCCCCGACGCACGGAGCCAGACAAAACCGAGAGATGGGACTGGTTCCGGTGGACGGACATGCCCGAGCCGCTGTTCCTGCCGCTAGAGCACCTGCGAGCCTCCGGCTACGATCCGTTTGCGGATCAGTCGCTCAGCTGAGCACCGATCTGCTTGAGGCGCAGCAGCAGCATGCCAGGCGGGACCGTTGGTTGCGGTGATGTCGAATAGCCGAAGAATGCCCGGGCAACTCGCTCCAGTGCGTCTCGAGGAAACTCGAGGCGCCCCATGGACCATCCGCCCGATGACTTCTGCGCTGGCACGGATGTGCTAGCTGCCGTAACGTGTTCGATTTCGTCTCGGAACCGCCTTATCAACTGCGCGATCACAGAGTACCTGAGATCGTCACCAGAGCTGAGCGGCGATGCCTGCTCGACATACGTCAGAAGGTCGTCCCTGAACGAGGGCATGAGCTGTCTGCATTCCATGATCTCCTCGGCGCGAAGCGACGACAGGTCGGGTAGAGAGAGACGGATCTGAATCTCCTCGACGACGCCTTCCACTAGCCGGGACCGTTCGAGTATTGGATTCATGAAGCCCTTTACAGTCGCGGCCATAAACGGTTCCAGAAGAATATCGTCGCACCCTGTGAGTTCACGCATCGCGAAGGTCCCAAGTGTCTCTTTTCCCAGAACGATCTCGGTTACGCCGTCAAAGGAGCTCGCCGCCGCCGCCCCGAGAAAGTGAGCGCGGCCTTCTACCAGCCGGCGAACAAGGGTCTCATGCAACTCCCGGTACCTCTCAAGTGGAAAAACGATGTCCGCGTGCGCAAACAACAACTCACCGCCGGTCCTTTCGACGATAAACGCCGCTTGGTCCTCGACGTCCCATGTACGGACTGCCCCGATGGCGGCAAGCTCCGCAAACCTCCGCGCGATGTCAGCGCGATCCGCGTGCGGTAGCGCGGGGTCGATCTGCGCGGTGGCGGGAAGCCAGACTGAGTCGGCCAGAAATACGGCGGTTTGTACGATCCTGCGCAAGTCCACTGGGCCGAGGAATGCCCGTGGTGGAAACAGGAAAGACCGGCCACGTTGGCCGCTCATCGCCCGAGATGACGCGCGACTGGGAGGTCCAAGTCATACAGGTGGTAGCTCAGAAAGATGAATGTCGCCGGGCCTACCCGACACCCGAGTCGCTCAGACACCCGACCTACGAGCGCAATGAACCCGACGAACATCGGGAACGCACCCAGCCAGGCGTCGACAGAGCGCGCGACAAGCGTCGAGCTAACGGAGCCACCGCGAATTCTCAGGGAAGCGACGAGCGGGGATACGGGGTTCTCGAGACGCGGGTCGACTGCTGGATCCCAGAACCCTAGGATGGTTGAGCGGCTCTCAGGTACGTCCCTGAGGGCGATCTCAGCGCGCGCCACCTGGTTGATTCCCGGACCGCCGCCGAAGCGCGCCCCCCATGCGTATAGGCGGTCGCTCGCCGTCGAGCCCCGAACATCGGAGTGGCCAAGGAAACCGGCGGTGTAGCTGTCGACCAAGGCCACGAGCTCGGCCGGATAGTCTGGGCTGATTATCGGCTCGGCCTGCGGCTGCCGAATCTGGATCATGACATCGTGCGCCTCACTGCAGGCACCTCGCAGACTGTCGTACCGAACGAGCTCGGCTCGATGTAGAAGAGCGTGCACACTCTCGTGCCAGGCGGACGCGATCGTATCGGCTTCCACATGCAACGAGTTCGCGCCGTTCAACGAGTTGGTCGGCAGGCGACAAGCATGCGCACACGCTACAGACAAGTCGTCCGCAGGAGCCGGTTTACTCCGTCGATGGTCGCTCCCGAGCCGTGCACCGCGTGAGGAGGCGAGGGGAACGTTTGCCGGCGTCGGCGTCCCAGTTTCGCCGACATGCCCTGGGTGCCCGCGTCGCGGCGGCTTCTGTTCTCGAAGAGAACGGAAGGCTCAAACGTCTTGACCTGTCCCTCGATGGCCGCGGACGAGCTGCGATCGAGTCAACCGGCGATGCAGGGTTGTGCTTTGAAGAGATCAGCGAGCACACCTTCGCAGCTGGAGGCGTTCGCTCAAACGAGGCATTTGTTGACCTCCTAGTCGGAGTGATAATCGACGATGTCAGCATCCTAGGCACGGCTGGGGCGAACAGAGCGTGGTCAGCTATCGTCAACCCAGGCCCACCCAGATCATTCGTTTGTACGGGCGCATCCTTATCCACAATCCTCCGGTGGCCTCGTCTTCTCCGTAGCGGACGTTGCACGAGGCCAAGGAGAGCCAAACGACATGCCTGATGCTTACAGTTACTTGACCAGTGAGCTCAAGCGTGGTCACGGTTATCGCTCACGATGCGTGGCACCGTGACGCACCTGCCGAAACAGAAGGTCAAGGGTCCGTATTACGCCGTCTGGACCCCCGTGATGGGGGCGCTCATTGGCGTGGGCACGGCGATTGCGGCTGGCGTACACGCGGTACCGAACAGTGCTGCAGAGGTCTCGGCTGGCTTGGTTGTTGCGATCGTCTTCTCAAGCCGAAGCTGGGGCCCTGAGCTCTTCCTTCCGGGGATCGACGCCAGCGAGGTGACACCGATGCTGCTCACGCGGTTTGTAAGCGTGTTCGTGAATTTGCCGTTAATGGCCCTATGGGCAGTGTCGCCCGTCATCGCGATGGCGGTGGAGGGGTGTCGAGGAGATTTGATCGTGGGCGTCTTGTTTGCCAGCGTTGGCTCCGCGAGTTGCTACGCCCTGATGGCGGGGATGGCAGGAGGAATCCTGAGTCGCCTCGAGCGAACGGCGCCTGAGTAGGCGCGGCCCAGCGTCCCCTTGGGAAGTCTTCGTGCGCCTCTGGAGCGTTACCGACGGTTTCGGGGCACCGAGCGCGCTCTCGGCGCTCGACCAGGTCGGCGGGCCGTTCCGAGGCCGCAGTCAACACATACCAGGCCGCTACCGCCGCAACTGAGACAGCGCTGATTGAACCACGGAAATCCCGGCAGGAGGTTGCCAGAGCCATCGCAGAAGGGACAGCGTACCGTGGCATGACCATCGCAGGCGGGGCAGGCTGACATCGACTCTCCCGGAGCAGTCGCCGGTTTGGCAGAGAGATACGGACGGCGTTGGTGAGCATCATTAGCACGAAACAGGGTTCTAACGGCCGGTCTGAGCGGCGGAAACCGCCCAGCACCACCAGCCCACTTGACTTTCTCAGTCGCCCGGCGCCGACGACAGTTTCCCTATGGCGTGATTTCGGCACTTCGTTGTGAGCGCCCCACGTCGCGCACCGCAGCGGCAGCAGTTACCGACCGCCGCCGCAGTGCCAGGCAACGGCCCATCTTCGGTGGAACCTTCGAGACCGGTGTGGCGACGTACGCTCCTGTGTGCCCGCTCGAGGCCCACGGACAGTCGAGCGCGTGCGTCTTGTGCCCGTAGTGCCGGCCACTCGGATTGGCGCGGATAAGGACGTGGGGCTCTGACCGCTGCCTGTCGACACGGCGCTCCTGTCGTGTTCCGTTCGCCGCTGGAGCGAATACGTATCTCAGCACGTAGGCCCGCTTGAGCGAAGCTGGCTCTCTGTCAGCGCTCGGCGTCTCGGGCAGAGACGGGAGAGCGCTCCTCCTCGCGCGAAGCAGGCGCCGGGCCACCACCCTGCGGGCAGTCACGCGACCTCCTGCAGTGGCGAGGCGTGGGTCAGCCGCCTCGCCGCAGTCGAGTGGGCTCGGTCCCACCCCCGTCATCGCCGTTAAGGAGCTCGTCGAAGGCCTCGCCGTGTTGGCTTCGCGCCCGTCCGCGCAGCGACTCGGTGTAGATCCGCAGCGACGTCGATGGATCGGCGTGCCCGCCCTGATCTGCGACCCAGCGCGGCGGGGCACCGGACTCGTGCAGGAATGTGAAGTACGTCTTGCGCAGGGCGTGTGCGCTCACGCCGTCGCGCAGCGCCGGCTCGTTGCGCTCGGCGAGCACGACGTTCGTCTCGGCAACGAGCGGCTTGATGATGGTCGAGCTCGCCGTCGTGCGGTTGTAGCGGGTGCCGTTGCTCGTCGGCAGCAATGGGCCGGAGGCGGGTCGCTCGGCGGTCAGCTGCAGATAGCGCTCGACGTCGGCGACGGTGTCCGGTGTCAGCTGCACCGCACGGACACCCGCGTCGGTCTTGGCCTGCCCCACGCGGACGCGCTTGGCGACGACGTCGACGTCGCAGCGGCGGGTCCGGCAGGCCTCGTCGATGCGCAGGCCCGTGGCGCACAGCAGCCGTACCCAGACGCGAAAGAACGGGATCGGTTCGCCGGCCTGCTCGTAGCGCGACTGGCGATAGTGCGCGGTCGACAGAGCGATCGACAGGCGCTTGGCGATCGTCGGGTAGCTGTGGCCCTCCGCGCGCAGCTCGGCGACCTCCAAGACCTTCTCGGTCACTCCGGTCGCGCGGTAGTCCAGGCGATCGGCGGCCTCGAACATCGCGCGGACCTCGTGCGGCTCGAGGATCGGACGGCGCGGAGCTCGGTGACGCAGGCGCCGCACGCGCCGCGCCGGATTGTCGCGCAGATAGCCGCGCTCGACGGCGTCATCGAGGATGCGGCTCAGCAGCGCGAGGCACTTGTTGATCGACTCGTTCGACAAGGGCCGCAGCGGCATGTTGTGCACGTCGCGCTCGACGATCCCGTCGTCGATGTTGTTGGCGATCCGGCGGCTTTCGCGCAGCAGTGCCGTCTTCACGGCGGTGACGCACGGGATGTCGATCGTCGAGAGGCGGTCCTCACCGATGTGCGGCAGCAGGTGGCTGCTCAAACGCCACTTCACGTCGTTGGTCGTGCTGGTCCGCCACTCGAGCATGTTGTCCTCAAGCCAGCTCGACGCGTACACGCGAAACGTCGGATCGCCCTCGTCAGCGGTGGCTGGCCGGTCAGGCTTCGTCCAGCTGCCGGCCTGGACCGCGGCGCTGTGCTCCTCGAGCTCGACCTGCGCGCGCGCCGGCGTCCAGCCTTCGCGGTCGGTGCCCAACCGCACGCGGTGCCGGCGCCCGTCGACGGTGATGCGCAGCCAGAACGTCCGCAGCCCGTCCTTGCGCTCGACGATCTCAACGCTGCCGCGTGCCGGGCGGGGCATCCTGTCCTCCTCGTGTCTGTGTGCTCGCCCGCCGCGGACGGTCGGCGAGCGTCTGCTTGGCGGGCGGATAGGACAGCCGACGGCCGACGGACCGCCCGTTGGTGGCGTCAGGCAGCGCCGGAGCCGGGGACTGCTGCGTCGCGAACACGCCGCCCGCGACACCCTGCGGGGAGAAGCGCCACTCGTCGCTTCCGGGCAGCCGGAAGCCGCCGAGCCGGGTTGCGTTGCGGTGCACCCAGTCGCGGCGGCGGCCGAGGACGCGCGCGACCTGGGCTGTACGCAGCAGCCCGATCTCGCCGCCCGGGGTGCGAGCGGCCGCGCGCAGCAGATCGACGAGTTGCTCAGGGGAACCGGCGACAGCCATCGGTGTGCTGCTGTCGGCTGCATGGCGGGCGCGACCCCCTCGGACCGCGTGTGGCCGATGGGCGCAGCAACCCCACGCGCAGGTGCGCGGCGGAAAGACCCCGTCGGGAGACGCGAGCGTCGCGGCCGAAGGGGGTTTAGGCCATCCGATGGGCGAAACCCCCCGGCAGATCGCGCAACTACCGATAGAATCGCGTAGGCCCCGCCTGTCTAGATTCTGCTTTCTCCCTGCAAACGGGCCACTATTTTCGCATCTCGTCCGCGCTTCACACGCGAGAGGTCGCAGGTTCGAAACCCGCCGCGCCCATCCATCCACAAGAAGTAGCTGCAAATTGGAATGTTTCGAGGTTCGAGGAAGCTGGTGCTCGCGCATCATCGGGGCGAGATCGCGTATTGGATGGCCTAGACTTCTGCGACGCCATCGACGAGGGCGCAGAACCCTCGGCCCAGACATGGGTGCCAGAGAGGCGCCGAGTCCGGATGGTCCGCTGCATTGTTCCAGATCATCCGGCTGTGCATTCCGGATTGCCCGCTAGGATGGCCGCGTGAACGCGTCGCTCCTCCCACGTCACGCCGCCACGCGTGTCGCTGTCGCTCTCGCCGATACCCGCATCGTGACGGTCGAAGGGCCGCGGCAGGCCGGCAAGTCGACCTTGTGCGCCGGCGTCGCGGAGGCTCATGGACTGCCGGCAGTCACGCTTGACGACGCGAACGTCCTGCGGGCCGCCGTCGAAGATCCGACGGGATTCGTCGCAGGGCTCGGTGACGGCGCGTTCATCGACGAGCTCCAACGCGCGCCGGAACTCGTGCTGGCACTCAAGGCCGACGTCGACCGCGACCCCCGCGCCGGGCGATTCCTCGTCACCGGCTCGGCGAACCTCCTGCTTGCGCCGCGAATCGGAGACTCGCTGGCGGGGCGAGTGGAACGGGTGCCGCTGCGCCCGTTCACCCAGGCCGAGCTCGCACGCAGCGGCGTGCCGACATGGCTCGACTCTCTCTGGGACGGGAACGCCCCGCCGGCGCTGGAGGCGACCGGCGTCGGCCGGTCGGCGCACGCTCAGCGCATCGCGACGGGTGGCTTTCCGGCGCTCACCGTTCGCTCGCCGCACCGACGCCGGCCATGGCTGGAGGGCTACCTCGCAGCACTCGTAACGCGCGACGTGCCCGACCTCGTCGACATCCGCCGACCGGATCTGCTCCCCGCGCTCCTGCGCCACCTCGCCGCCGGATCGGGATCGATGACAGCGATGCGACCCATCGCACAGGCGCTCGCCGTTGACGAGAAGACGACGCGCACCTACGTCCGCCTGCTCGAGCTCCTGTATCTCGTCGTCAGCGTTCCGGCCTGGGCGACGGGGTCAGCGGCGCGCGCCGTGCGCGCACCGCGCGTCTTCATCGAGGACTCAGGTCTGCTGACGCACCTCTTGGACGCAGACGCCGACCGCGTCGCCGACGACGACACGATCACGGGACGGGCATACGAGTCGTGGGTCGCGATGGAGCTCGCACGACTGCTACCCCACACCGACGTCGCGCCGACGATGCGTCACTGGCGCAACCATCACGGCGACGAGGTCGACATCGTCCTCGAAGACCGCCGGGGGCGCATCGTGGCGATCGAGATCAAGGCCGGCGCGACCGTCGGTCGCAACGACCTTCGCGCGATCAACAAGCTCCGCACCCTCGCAGGCGAGCGATTCGTCGCCGGCCTCGTGATCTGCACCGCGCGGCAGACCACCCCCCTTGGCAGCCACCTCTGGGCCGTCCCAATCGAAGCACTCTGGACGGGACGCGAGACGACGTGAAGGTCAGGGAGACACCATCTGTAGATCAGGCATCGGCCTGCGACGCAAGTCTTCGAGCAATCCGTCGAGCACCAGTTCCTCGGGCACCAGGCAGCCGACGCTGGCCAGCGTCTCCGCTAGCGCGCCACTGACCCCACGGCGGCGGATCGCAAGCGGACGTAGGAGCGCGTGGCTGTCGAGTACCGCGCGAACGTACGCTGCGACGTCGTAGCGCCACGGCACGACATTCGCGTCTCGGACGAGCGCCTGATGGATCGCAAGGCCGTCCCAACCGAAATCGCCGTGGTGGCGCAAAGCGGCACCCGCTGGCTCGAAGCTGATCGAGCAGCGCGGACGCGGCGGCGCTTGGCCACCACCGGTGCAGACCAGTGGGCGACACGCGGTCCCGAGCGCACGCTGCGCAGCGCGAACGACGGTGGGGTTCTCGCAGACATACACGTCCTCCGAGTGCCAGCGTCCGTCGGTCGTCGGAGGAGTCGAGCACGCACTCGAACATGGCGACATCGTCCGCGCCGGACGCGGACGAACCGGCGGGGGCGCAGAAAGCGCTGCAAACGGGGTGCGTCGACGAGCAACCCATGGCAGCGACGCCAGACCGTGAACCCTCGATCAGCCGCGGTCGGCTTTCGGGTGGCTGATGCGGGTTGCGGCTCAGCACCCAAGAGCGATGGTCCGCAGTCCTGCGAAGCCGTTACCCACGTAGCGCAGACGGCGTCGCGCTCGCCACCTTCCCCGCACCGCGCGCCGGCATCCACGAGCGCCGCTCGCGTTCGATCAGCAGCCCGGCGGCGCTCAGGCATGCCAGCGCGAGCGGGCCGATCGGCGGCACGTGCATGACCATCATCGCGCCGAGGCCGAGCAGCACGAGCGCGCTGCGGCGCACGCCGGCGCCGTGCAGGGCCACGACCGCCGCCGACAGCGCGACGATCCACGCGAGGCTGCCGATGCTGTTGAAGAGGCCCAGCTCGCCGGCGATCGGATCGGTCGCAAGGCGGTCGATCGCCTCCGAGACGCCGTCGCGCGCCGCGCCGCTCGCGGCGTTCGCCTCGTCGCCCAGGACGCCCGCGGCGATCCCGGTCAGGGCCTCCCAGGTGCCGTAGAAGACCGCGAAGACCGGCAGTGCGACACGCGCGACGGTCGCCGCGCGGCCGCAGATCCCGCGCAGCTGCAGCCAGACGAGGTATGCCATCAGCGAAAACAGCGCGGCGGCGCCGACATGTACGACCAGCCATGGCGTGACGTTGTCGGAGACGAGGCCGGCGAAGTCGTCTCCTCCGACGGGATGGAACATCAGCAGCACCGCGAACGCGAGCGGCGCCCCGGCGAGCAGCGCGCGAGAGGTCATCGGGTTGCGGCCTGCGGCTCGAGGGTCGAACGCGTCACGTCTTTGCGCTCGGCCGAGATGGAGGGGCGGCTGTCGGGCAGGCGCAGCAGGACCAGCAGCCCGCCTGCGAACGCGACGACCGCGGCAGCGGCGAGGCCGATGCCGAGCGCGTCGGTGAAGGCCTGGCCGGCGGTCTGCGCCAGCTCCGTCCCCGCCGCGCCGCCGAGCTGCTCGGCGACGGCATGGGCACCGCCGATCGAGTCCGACGCGGCGGCCGGTGCGCCCCGCATGTCCTGCGTGTAGGCGGTCGCGATGATCGAGCCGATGACGGCGACGCCGAGCGCGCCACCCACCTGCCGGGTGACGTCGCTCATCGCGGAGCCGACCCCGGCCTTGGCGTCTGGCACAGCGCTCATGACCGCGTCCGTCGCCGGCGCCATCGCGAAGCCCATCGAGAGGGCGAGGCCGAACGTCACGAGGCACAAGAGCGGCGCGGCCATGTCCGGCGTCCACGCGAGGCTCGTGCTCAGGACGGTCGCCACACCGAACAGACCGCCGGCGATGACGCGCGTCCGGCCCACGCGGCCGGCCAGGTGGTTCGATGCGCCCGAGCCGATGACCAGGCCCAGTGCGAGCGGAAGCATCGCGGCACCCGCCTCCAGCGCGCTGAAGCCCAGTGCGAACTGCAGGTACTGCGTGAACGCGAAGACCGACCCCATCAGCGCGAAGAACACGAGGCCGATGCCGGCCGACGCGACCGTGAAGCGTGCGTCGCGAAAGAAGTTCAGCGGGAGCATCGGAGCGGGGGCCCTGCGCTCCCAGGCGACGAACCCGACGCCCAGCGCCACCGCGGCAGCGAAGCAGCCGAGGACGACTGGATCGGTCCAGCCGCGCACGGTGGCCTCGATGATCCCGTAGACGAGCGTGACGAGCGTCGCCGTCGACAGCGACGCGCCGCGCAGGTCGAACGAGCCGGGCCGTGGATCCCGGCTCTCGGGAACGAGGGCGAAGCCGGCGATCATCGCGACGGCGACGATCGGCACGTTGAGCCAGAAGACCGAGCTCCACGAAGACCATTCGAGCAGCAGCCCCCCGACGAAGGGGCCGAGACCGATGCCGACGCCGGCGACCGCCGACCAGATGCCGATCGCCTTGGCGCGCTCCTCGCGGGGGAACACGTCCATGATCACCGACAGCGTGGCGGGCATGATCATCGCGCCGGCGATCCCCATGAGTCCGCGCAGCACGATGAGCTGATCGGCGTCCTGCGCAAGCGCCGCCAGCACGCTCGAGACGCCGAACAGCAGCAGACCGGACTGCAGGACGCGCTTTCGACCGAAGCGGTCGCCGAGGGTGCCCATCGTGAGCAGGACGCCCGCGAAGGCGAGCAGGTACGCGTCGACGATCCACTGCAGGTCGGACCCCGAGGTCTCGAAGTGCGTCTGCAGCGTCGGCAGGGCCACGTTCAGGACGGTGTTGTCCAGCCCGATGATCAGCAGGCTGAGAGCAAGGACGGCGAGGATCTTCCAGCGGCGCGCATGGGTCACTGGATCGACGGCTTCGGGTTGCATGACGTGCTCCGGTGTCGCGGCTTGACGAGGACGAACGACGTGCCCTCAGGCTCCCGCTTCGCGACCGCTGCCACATCGGGGAAGCTCCCTGAACCGACCTGAGATTCAGTCCTCCGGCAACCGCATCGCGCCGCATCATCCATCACGCGATGTGACCGCCGACGCGCCGACTTCGCAAGCGGATGCGCCCGCCCGCCAGAGCGCCCGTAGAGACACGCGCAGGCTCAATCGTCGCCGTTCAAGGAGGAAGCCGATGTCTCGTTCCACCCGCCTACGCAGGGGCACGGCGCTCGTCGCCGGAGCGCTCACGATGGCCGTCGCGATGCCGGCCGTCTCCCAGGCCGTGACGGCGCAGGGTCCCCGCGCCTACGCCGCGACCGCAAGCAACCGCCTGCTGACGTTCCCGCTGAGCAACCCGCTGTTCGCACAGTCGCGCTCGATCAGCGGCCTCGCCGCGGGCGACGCGATCGTCGGCATCGACGAGCGTCCGCTCAACGGCGCGCTGTACGCGGTCACCAAGGGCAACGGCGGCGTGGCGCGCGCGTACACGATCAACCCGGCGACCGGACAGGCGACGCTCGCCTTCAACCTCGTCGCGGCCGGCACGACGACGCCGATCGTCCTCGGCGGCACCGAGTTCGGCGTCGACTTCAACCCGGTCGCCGACGCTCTGCGGATCGTCAGCGACACCGGGCAGAACCTGCGCGCGTTCCCGTCCACCCGCCCGATGGCCGTCCCGCCGCGCGTCATCGGCGACACGGTCGCCGACGGCCCGCTCAGCTACATGCCCACGGGCTCCATGCCGCGTCCTGTCGAGCAGGGCGTGAACTCGGCCGCGTACACGAACAACGACGCGGATCCGATGACCACGACGACCGCGCTGTACGACATCGACGCTGTCAGCCAGCGCGACCTCGTCCTGCAGAACCCGCCCAACGACGGAACGCTGACCAAGATCGCCGACCTCGACCTCGGCGCCCGTGACGTGCAGGGCTTCGACATCCGCGGCGCGAGCGACGCGTACGTGCTGGTCGGGGGCTTGCGCTTCGGCTCGGCGTTCGAGGCCTTCCTCAACGCGCGTCAGATCGTGCCGTCGCGGGTGCCGGTGCGCCTGTACGGCCTGAACATCGCCACGGGCGCGCTCGAGCAGCGCGGCCTGGTCGGCACCGAGCTCGCCGGCGGTCGGCTTCACGATCGACATTCCGACCCCCTGACCGCTCACCGGTGACGGTCACGCCGCGCGATCCATCGCGCGGCGTGATCGCTGCCTCCACGAACGCGTCTTCGACATCCGGCGGCCGACGTGGCAGGCTTGCGGGCATGGAGCTTCGACACCTCCGAACGGTCGTCGCGATCGCCCGCCACGGGTCCTTCACGAAGGCCGGCGAGGAGCTGCACCTCGCCCAGTCCGCCGTCTCCCAGCAGCTCAGCCGCCTCGAGGCCGAGCTCGGCATCACGCTCTTCACGCGCTCGAGCCGCAGCGTCGAGCTGACCGCCGAGGGCGCGCTCGTGCTCGACTACGCCCAGCGCGTCCTGTCGGAGGTCGACGGGCTGCGCGACGAGCTCGACGAGATGGCCGGCCTGCTGCGCGGCGAGCTGCGCCTCGGCGGCATGTATCCGACCGGCCTCTACGACCTCTACGCCGTCATCGCCGAGTTCCACGAGCAGCACCCGGGCGTCGCGATCCACTTCGTCGAGGGCACGCAGGAGGAGCTGCTCGCGCAGATCCGCGCCGACGAGCTCGACGCGATCTTCACGGCCGTCGACCCCGACGCCCTCGGCGACGAGTTCGCGGCGACGCTGCTGACCGAGGAGGAGTTCGTCTGCACGCTGCCGGTCGGCCACGAGCTCGCCGGTCAGGAGCACGTGACCTTCGAGCAGCTCGCGGGCCTGGACCTCGTGACCTATCGTGAGAACTCCCAGCTTCGTCATCGCCTCGAGCACACGCTCGACGACCACGGCCTGAAGCCGCGCAACGCCTTCATCTGCACGGAGATGGGCGCCGTGCGTGCGCTCGTCTCCAAGGGCATGGGCGTCGCCGTCATCCCCCGCTCGGCGGCCGAGGAGCCCGGTCCGGCGATCGAGCTGCTGCCGATCGGGCCCGAGCCGTTCACGTGGCCGGTCGCGCTCGTCTGGCGCGCGCGCCGGCGCCAACCGCCCGCCGCAAAGGCCTTCCTCGCGCTGGCGATCGCCTGCGCCGAGGCGGAGCCGGCGATGCGGCTCGTCGCCTGAGCCGGCGACCTCAGCCGCCGCGCGGCGGCGCGTAGCGGCTGTGGAGCATGAGGTCGTTGCCGTCGGGATCGGTGAACAGCGCCATGTGGCAGACGCCGGTGTCGAACGTCTCGCCGGCGAACTGCACGCCCTTGGCCTCGAGCTCGCCGCGGGCCGTCGCCACGTCGTCGACGTGCAGCGCCAGGTGCGCGTTCTTCTGCGGCGTGAAGGTCATGCCCATCTTCTCGGGCTCCCAGATGCCCAAGCACGTCGGGCCGGCCCAGACCTCGAACTGCGAGTGGTCGTCGGGCTTGAGGCCGAGCGTGTCGACGTAGAACGTCCGCGCGCGCTCCGGATCCTGCGTCGGTACTGCGACGAAATCGAGCTTGCTGATCATCCGGCGCACGCTAGCAAGACGCCATCGGCCTCAGGTGAACGTCCGCGCACGATCACGATCTCCTCCTCCGTGCTGCCCGTCGGCAGGCGGCCTTCGCCCCACAGCTGCGTCACGCGCTCGCGCAGGATCGGCCCGAGCGGGCCGCGGTGGCGCAGCACGACGTCGACGTCGAGGCCGTGGGAGGCGAGCGCCCGCTCGGTGTCCTCGATGCCGCAGACCTCCGAGTGGATGACGAGCAGCGTCCCGCCCGGGCGCAGGTGCTCGGCGGCGCGCGAGCAGATCGGATCGAGCAGCGCGCGGCCGTCACGGCCGGCATCCCACGCCCTCGACGGTCCCGCGACCGGCAGGTCCTCGGAGGCAGCGGGCACGTAGGGCGGGTTGGTGGCGATCAGGTCGAAGGTCTCGCCGGCGACCGCCGAGAACAGGTCGCCGCGGCGCGTGCGCACGCGCACGCCGTTGACGATCGCGTTGAGCCGCGCCGACAGCAGCGCGCGGCGCGAGACGTCGACGGCGGTCACGTCGGCGCCCTCCAGCGCCGCCGCCACGCCGACGGCGCCGCTGCCGGCGCACAGGTCGAGCATCTTCGAGCCGGGCTCGAGCGCCTGCGCCCTGACCGCCTCGATCAGCATCCAGGTGTCACTGCGGGGTTGAAAGACGCCTGGGACGGTGATCACACGCATGCAGGCCAAGTTCCCCGGAACGCCCGGCAGTCAAGCGTGAACACCGACACCCTCCGCCAGCCCTTCGAGCAAGCCGGTGCCGCTCACCCTCGGCGTCGAGGAGGAGCTCATGCTGCTCGACGCGGACACGCTCGAGCTCGCCCCGCGCGCGCCCGAGCTGCTGCGCGCGCTCGACGGCGACGCGCGCTACAAGCCCGAGCTGCCCGCCGCGCAGATCGAGCTGCTGACGCCGCCCGTCGCCACCGCGGCGGAGGCAGCGCGCCACCTGGGCGAGGCGCGGCGCGACCTCGCCGCGGCCGCCGCGCCGCTCGGGCTGCTCGTCGCGGGCGCCGGCGCGCACCCGTTCGCGCCGCCGCTCGGGCGCCTGAGCGACGGCGTGCGCTACGACTCCGCGCAGCAGGAGTACGGCATCGTCGCCGCCGCGCAGCTCGTCTTCGGCCTGCACGTCCATGTCGCCGTCGGCGGCGCGGACGCCACGATCGCCGTCCACGACGCGCTGCGCGCGCACCTGCCCGAGCTCGCCGCGCTGGCCGCCGCGGCGCCGTACTACGGCGGCCTCGACACCGGGCTGGCGTCCGTGCGCCCGGAGATCTGCGGGCTGCTTCCGCGCCAGGGCGTGCCGCCGGCGCTGGGCAGCATCGAGGCATTCGCCGCCGAGCTCTCGTGGGGCGCGGCGGCCGGCATGCGCGACCCGCGGCGCTGGTGGTGGGAGCTTCGCCCGCACCACGTCTACGGCACGCTCGAGGTCCGCGTCTGCGACGCCCAGCCCGACGCGCGCGGCGCGGGCGCGCTCGCCGGGGTCGTGCACGCGCTCGTCGCCGATCTCGCCGCGCGCCATGACGCCGGCGAGCTCGGGCCGCCCGTTCCGGGCTGGCGCATCGCGGAGAACCGCTGGTCGGCGTGCCGCCACGGCCTCGCCGGGCGGATGGCCGACCCGCGTACGGGCGCCAGCACGCCGACCGCCGAGCGCGTCGGCGTGCTGCTCGAGGACCTGACCGGCGCCGCCCGCCGAGTCGGCTGCGAGGGCGCGCTGGACGACGCTCGCGCGATCCTGGCCGGCGGCGGCGAGGCAGCGCGCCAGCGCGAGGTCGGCGCCGAGCGCGGCGCCCGCGGCCTGACCGCCTGGCTGGCCGAGCGCTTCGTGCCGGTCGGCGCTCCGGCGCTCTAGAAGCGACAGTCGGCGGCCCGCTGCACGTCGGCGCGCATGTTGCGCCCCATCATCTGCAGCGCGGCCCCCGCGAGGTCGGCGTCGATGTGCGCCACCGCGTCGGTCGGGATCGCGACCTCGAAGTGGCGCACGTAGGCGTCGAGCGCGCTGTAGAGGATGCACTGCTCGGTCACCTGCCCGCACAGCATGATGCGCTCGATCTCGAACTGGCGCAGGAGGTACTCCAGCGGCGTCTCGTAGAAGATCGAGTGGCGCGCCTTGATGACGAACTTCGCATCCTCCGGCGGGCTCAGCGGCTCGACGAGCTCGGGGTGGCTGCCCGCCAGCGCGGCGTCGAGCAGCTTCTGCGAGGAGGAGTTCCAGTGGCCGTAGTTGTCGTTGACGTACACGACCGGGTGATCCTCGTCGCGGGCGCGATCGACGAGCGCGACGATCGGCTCGACGACGGCGGCCATGCTCCGCGCGAGCACATCGGCGTCCTCGTGGTCATAGGGGTTGAGCACGTCGACGACGACGAGCGCGGTCTTCGATCGTTCGGCCGGCACGAGCGCCACGTACCCGCTCGCCGTGCCGGAGGTCACTTCCAGAAGTAGGGATCCTTCGTCGCGTCGCCCTGGAAGACCACCCGCTCGTAGGTCTTGCCGCGGGGCAGCAGCACGGGGGCGCAGAGCGTGAAGCTCTGGCCGGGGCGCAGGCGCGCCTTGCTCGGTTGGGGACACTTCTTGAACGTGCCGCTCAGCACGATGAGGTTCAGCGGCTTGTATTCCTGGCCGTCGGTGTCCTCGACGGACGGGTCCAGGAGGAAGCGCTGGAGCTTGAGCGAGCCGAGGTTCTCGTACTTCACCTCGACGTAGTAGGGGACCGTCCGCTTCTGGGCCGCGTCGAGGTTGAAGTCCTTGAAGTCGGAGATCCTTCCCCTGCGCACGCGCAGCACGGTCACGCCCAGGCGCGTGTCCTGCTGCGAGCCCGCGGACTTGCCGTAGACGACGTAGGGGACGACCGCACGCCTGCCGAGCGCGAGCGTCTCGCCGGCCTCGTCGACCTCCTCGCCGGCACCGGGGGCGTCGGTGGTGGCCGTCGGGGTCGCCGCCGGCGCCGTGGCGGGCGTGGTCACCGAGCGCACGGCGCCCGTCTCGTCGTCGTTGGAATCGTCGCCGCAGGCGGCCAGGGCCAGCGCCGCGCCGACCGCTGCCGCCACCATCGATGAACGTGCGAGCACCAGCGTCATTCCTTTGCGTTCGCGACGCGCCGCCGCCGCAGTGGCCTCGTCCGAGCCGTCGCGCGCAGCCTACGCCGGCGGTCCGTCGAAGCGCAACAACCCTGCGCCGAACGCGGGCGCGCGCCGCCGCGCGCGTTAACTTCTGGCGTGTGCAACGAGCGCTCCTGGTCCTGGCCGCCGTCTTCGCCGATCCCGCCGCCGCGACGGCGGCCGACGCGCTCGAGGACCTACGCGCGCGCTGGCCGCAGCTCGCCGCAGACGAGCGCGAAGCGCTCAAGCCGCTGGCCAGGCTCGCCGCCGAGCGCGTCGCAGCGGCGGCGCCCGCGCCGCCCGCTGACCCCGACGAGGACGCCTACCTCGCCTACCTCGCCTCGATGGAGGCGACCGTCGAGGCCGAGTCCGAGGGCCCGCAGCCGCTCGATCTCGGCCCGCGGGCCGACGCCGCCGGCGGGCCCGACCCCGGCCCCACCGCGCCGACGCTGTTCGCGATCACCGCTCCGGCGCCTCCGCCCGCCGCGCCGCCGCGGCCGCGCACGCCGCTGGACGACGTCACGCCCGAGGCGCTGCTGAAGCTGCTCGGCCTGGCGACCTTCCGGCCCGGCCAGCGCGACGCGGTGCAGGCCGCGCTGGATCGCCGCGACGCGCTCGTCGTGATGCCGACCGGCGGCGGCAAGAGCCTCTGCTATCAGCTTCCCGCGCTGGCGGGCAGCGACCTGACCGTCGTCGTCTCGCCGCTGATCGCGTTGATGCGCGACCAGTGCGCGCGTCTGACCGACCTCGGCCACCCCGCCGTCATGCTCGCCTCAGGCGGCGATGGCGAGAGCAACCGCGCGGCGCTCGAGAGCGTGCGCGACGGCAGCGCCGCCGTCTGCTTCGCCGCGCCCGAGCGATTCGCGTCGGCGGCGTTTCGCGGCGCGCTCAGCCGGCGGGCGCTGGCGCTGTTCGTCGTCGACGAGGCACACTGCGTCAGTGAGTGGGGCCACGACTTCCGCCCCGACTACCTGCGCCTGGCGTCGGTCATCGCGGAGCTCGGCCACCCGCCGGTGATGGCCTGCACGGCGACGGCGACGCCGAAGGTCGCCGAGGAGATCGTCGCGCGGCTGGGGCTGCGGGAGCCCGCGCGCGTGCGCTCGGGATTCGACCGCCCGAACCTCTCCTTCGACGTGCTCCCGTTCGACGGCGAGGGGTCGGTGGCGCGCAAGCGCGCGACGCTCGTCGCCGGCCTCGCGATGGCGGAGAACCGCCCGGCCGTCGTCTACTGCGGCACGCGCAAGAGCACCGAGGAGGTCGCCGACCTGCTGTCGGCGGACGGCCTGGAGGTCGTCGCCTACCACGCCGGCATGAACGCCGAAACGCGCTCGCGGCGCCAGGACGCCTTCATGACCGGCGCAGCCGATGTGGTCGTCGCGACGAACGCCTTCGGCATGGGCGTCGACAAGGCCGACGTGCGCTCGGTCTGGCACTGGGCGCTGCCCTCGAGCCTCGAGGCCTACTACCAGGAGGCCGGTCGCGCGGGGCGCGACGGCGAGCCCGCGCGCGCGGTGCTGCTGGCGTCGCGCTCGGATCTCGGGCGCCTCGTGCGCTTCATCCGCGAGGCCGAGGTGACGGTCGAGCAGGTCGGCGCGATCGTCGGGCGGCTGCGCGCGCGGGCGCGCGGAGAGGGCGCGATCGAGCTGCATCCCGATGACGACCGCGACCGCATCGCGCTGGCGGTGGCCGAGCGCGCCGGCGCGCTGACGCTCGCCCCCGGCGCGGGCGGGCGCGTGCGCGTGCAGCTGACCGCCGGCGAGCTCGACCACGGCCGAGCCAGGGCGTTGTGTCGCGAGGCGACCAACCGCCGCTGGGAGTCCTACCGCTCGATCGAGCGCTATGCGACCGGCGACGAGCGCTGCCGCCGGCGCCAGCTGCTCGACCACTTCGGCGACCACACGCCGGCGGCGCCGACGGGGCGCTGCTGCGACGTCCACGACCCGCCCGACTGGCTGCCGGCGATCGCCGTCGCCGCCAAGCGCGGGCGCTCGGGCTCAGGCCAGGCCGCGCTCGTCGAGGACGGGCCGCCGGTGTCGGACGCCGAGATGGCGCCGCTGAAGGCGTGGCGGCGCGACCGCGCGGAGGGCAAGCCCGCCTACACGGTCGCGACCGACGCGACGCTGCGCGAGGTCCTGCGCCGGCGCCCGCGGACGGCCGACGAGCTGCTCGCGATCAAGGGCATCGGGCCCTCGTTCGTGACCAAGCACGCCGACTCGCTGCTGGAGCTGCTGCAGGCCTCTTGAGCGGCGCGGCGCCGCGGGTCAGTCCTTGCGCAGGCTGCCCTTGAGCTTGTCGGCGGCACCGCCGACGGCGCCCTTGATCTTGCCCGAGGCCTTGTCGACCTTGCCCTCGTGCTTGAGCTCGTCGTCGCCGGTCAGCTCGCCGGCGGCCTCCTTCAGACGGCCCTTGCCCTCGTCGACGGATCCATCGTCGGCCATGTCGTTCTCCTTGCGGTCGCGTGGCGATTGTGCCCCAGGAGTACCCGCGCATGTGCGGCGCAACCCGCGGCGGCTCTATCGTTGCCCTACGGGGCGCGCCGCCGAGCGATCAGGAGACACACCATGAAGAAGAGTCAGTTCGCCCTCATCGCCGTCGCGGTCGTGGCGGTCGCGCTGATCGCGGTCTTCGCCGGCGGTGGTGAGGACGACGGCGGCTCGGGCTCGGGCTCGGCGCCGAAGAAGGCACCGGGGGGCGCGACCACGGTCACGTTCGCCTACTCGCCCGAGAAGGAGCAGCTGCTCGAGCCGCTGATCGCCGACTTCAACGCGTCCGGGACCGAGGCCGGCGGCAAGCGGGTCTTCGTGGCCGGCGAGAACGTCTCCTCCGGCGACGCGCAGCTGAAGATCGCCAAGGGCACCTACAAGCCGACCGCCTGGACGCCGTCGAGCTCGATGTGGGGCCGGCTGCTGAACTTCGAGGCCGACCGGCCGTACGTCGCCGATGACAACCCGTCGATCGTGCGCACGCCGCTGGTGATCGCGATGTGGGAGCCGATGGCGCGGGCGCTCGGCCATCCGAAGAAGAAGCTCGGCTTCAAGGACATCCTCGATCTCGCGCGCTCCAACCAGGGGTGGGGCGCCTACGGGCACCCGGAGTACGGCGCCTTCAAGCTCGTGCACACGAATCCCGACTTCTCGACCTCGGGGCTGTCGGCGGTCGTCGCCGAGTACTACGCCGCCACCGGCAAGAAGGAGGGCCTGCAGAGCAAGGACATCGCCGCGGCGCGCAAGCAGGTCAAGGACATCGAGCGCTCGATCGTCCACTACGGCGACACGACGCTGTTCATCGCCGATCAGATGCGAAAGAGCGGGCTCGGCTACGCCTCCGCCGTCGCGATGGAGGAGGCGACGCTCGTCGACTTCAACCAGAACCGCAACGGCCAGCCGAAGCTCGTCGCGATCTATCCGTCGGAGGGCACGTTCTTCTCCGACAACCCGTACATCACGCTCGACGCGCCGTGGGTGAGCGCCGAGCAGAAGGCCGGCGCGGCGGCCTTCGGGAAGTATCTCGCCGACAACGTCGACGGCTCGAAGGCGGCGCGCTACGGCTTTCGCTCAGCCGATCTGAAGGCCAAGCCGCAGGCGCCGCTGACGGCCGCCAACGGCGTCGACCCCGCCCAGCCCAAGCGCGTGCTCGGGCTCCCCGAGCCGCGCGTGCTGGCCGCGCTGAAGAAGGCATGGCGCGCGGACCGCAAGCCGGCGAACGTCCTGCTCGTGCTCGACACGTCGGGCTCGATGGCCCAGGAGAAGCGCCTGCAGAACGCCAAGCAGGGCCTGCAGGCGTTTCTCAAGGAGGTCGCGCCGCAGGACAACGTCGGGCTGACGACCTTCTCCGACCGCATCCAGCCGCTCGTGCGGATCGCGCCCGCGCGCCGCAACCGCGCGAAGCTGCGCGGCACGGTCTCCAACCTCATCGCCGACGGCGGCACCGCGATCTACGACGCCACCTCCGAGGGCGTGGCGCAGGTCTCGAAGCTCGCCGACACGAGCCGCATCAACGCGGTCGTGCTGCTGACCGACGGCGAGGACACCGACTCGACCACGAGCGCCGACGAGGTCGTCCGCGAGCTCGAGGCGCAGGGCGACTCGGCCAAGCGCGTTCGCGTCTTCACGATCGCCTACTCGGCTGGTGCGGAGGGCGCGGCGGAGAACCTCGAGCGGATCGCCGCCGCTTCCGGCGGCAAGGCCTACGTCGGCAAGATCTCGGACATCGAGTCGGTCTACCGGAGCATCAGCTCCTTCTTCTAGTGGAGCCGTACAGCCGCCAGGAGTACGCCGGCGCGCTCGTCGCCAACGCGGCGGCGAAGCCGTTCAACCTGGCGCTGGCGATCGCCACCATCGGCGCGGCGGCAGCGATCGGGCCGAGCTTCCTGCTGGCGCTGGTCGTCGGCCTCGTGATCTACGCGATCGCCGCGGCGCGCACGTTCTTCGACGAGGACGAGGCCGCCGCCGTGCTGGCGCGCGAGCGCGGCGAGCGCAAGCAGGCGCTGGGCGCCGGCAGGGCGCGCATGAACCCGGCGAAGCTCGCGCCCGACGTGCGCCGTCACCTGCTCGCCGCGCGCGCGACGGAGGGTCGCATCCGCGACGCGATCGAGCGCGCCGAGCTGCCCTACACCGAGGTCTCGGCCGAGGTCGACGCGCTCGTCACGCTGATGGACCAGTCCGCCGGCCGCGCCCAGCTGCTGTTCGAGGCGCTCGCCGAGAGTCCGCCCGCCCGCGTGCAGGCGCGGCTGGACGAGCTCGAGGGCTCGGGCAAGGCCGAGCTGATCGACGCGCTCTCACAGCAGCTGGCGGTCCAGCGCAAGATGGAATCCCAGCTCGCCCGCTTCTACGACGAGATGGAGCGCATGGTCGTCGAGCTCGACACGATCCGCGGCAGCCTCGTCAGCGTCTCCGCCTCGACGGACGCCGGCAACCAGCAGCGCATCGCCGGCGACGTGCGCTCGCTGCGCGACGAGCTCGGCGCGCTGGCGTCGGGCATGAGCGAGGCGTTCGAGGACGGCGCCGGCGACGCGACGGCGGGCGGAGCGCTGCCGTGAGCGGCTACGGTCCGCGGATGCATTCCAAGCTCCTGGTCGCGGCCCTCGCGCTCGCCTGCTGTCTCGCCGCCGCCGCCGGCTGCGGCGGCGACGACGACGCCGGCAAGGCGAAGACCGCCACCACGCCGCCGCTGACGAAGGCGCAGTACATCGACCGCGCCGACAAGATCTGTCAGGCGAGCACCGCACAGCTCAAGGCGGCCGGTGTCAAGCTCGCCGGCGGCAGGGAGGGCAAGCTGTCGCAGGCGCAGATCGTGACGTTCCTGAAGGACTCATCGGTGCCCACCTACGAGCAGATGCTCGAGCGCCTGCGCGCCCTGCGGCCGCCGCCGGATGACGCCGGCGCGCTCGACGCCTACCTCGCCTCGCTGGCAAACGCGATCGACACGGTCAAGGCCGATCCCGCGAAGTACGCCAAGCCAACCGCGCCGGACCCGTTCGACGACTCCAACGCGCGGGCCGAGCGCTACGGCCTGAAGGTCTGCGGCTCGTAGGAGGCCCGTGGGCGCCGGCTGGCGCCCGACCTCAACGCGCTGCGCGGCTCGCGCGGACTGCGGCTGCTTGTCCCGGGCAACTTCGTCTCGGGCTGGGCACGCAGGCGGCGCTCGTCGCACTGCCCTGGTGGCCGCCGCCTTTCCGGTGCTCGTCGCCTACGACGAGCAGCGCGCGCTTGCCGACCTGGGTAGAACGACGACGGGCCGCGAATGCTCGCGGCCCGTCACACGATCTCTGAGTCTGGCGCTAGACGATGCCGACGGCGTCGTCGCCCTCCGTCGTGCCGGAGGCGGGGCCCGCCGTGCCTTCGCCGGTCTTGCCGCCCTCGCCGGTGCCGTCGCCCTTGCCCTCGATGCCGTCATCGGGCAGGCCGCCACCGGCGCCGGTGCCGCTCTCGATGCCCTCGTCCTTCAGTGCGTCTTCGTCAGACATTGTCTCTCCCTCGCTTGGTCGCCCCTACCTGTGCTTGGGGAGCCCTACCCCCGTCACGGCCAGCCGACTCGACGGGTCACGGATCCTTCCGCGACCCGCCGGCTGCAACGATTCGCACCGCCTGCGGCGGCGCGGGGTGCTAGACGATGCCGACCGCGTCGTCGCCCTCGGTCGTGCCGGCAGCGGGACCGGCGGTGCCGGAGCGCTGGTTGTCGTCGGCGGCCTCGCCGCTCTCCGTGCCGCTGGTGATGTCGACGTCTCCCGCGAGTGCGTCGGGCTCGGGGTTGTCCTCGGGTGCGGCATCGGGCGCCGGGCTGCGCGCGTTGTCGACTCCTACTTCCTCGCCGCCCTCAGCGGCTGGATCCTCGTCGAACATGCAGTCCTCCTTTGGTCGAGTGCCGATCACGCACATACCCGGCTCCCGTGCTCTCAGAACACCGTGTTTTGCGTGCCAGAAAGCCAGCGATTGCCCGGTTGTAGGCGCGGGTAAGCGCCTGGCGAATCCAACTCCAAGGGAGGCGGCATGCCCGACCAAGAAGGCAACGTGAAGGGTCCAGGGGTAACTGACACGCCGGACCAGGCCTACAAGAGTGGGCGTCCGGAGGACATCCAGGAGGGCTCGTTGGGCGCGGCTACCGGCGGCGCCGACGAGCAGGTCTCCCGTCTGACGAAGGATGCAGACGCGGGCGACGAGCAGGGCACGACCCAGTCCGGCGGCTTCGCCGGCCAGCAGGCCGACGACTCGCCCGACGCGGGCACGGTCGGCGACATCTCCGGCGAGGGCGACGCGTCGCCGCACGCGGGCCACGAGGACAACGACACGCCTGACGCGAGTTCCGACGACGCCAAGATCATGGCGGACGCTCCGGACCAGCAGAACGCCAACCCCGGCGCGGCAGTCGACGACCAGGGCTACGGCCAGCACGACGATCAGGACGCGACCGATGTCGAGACCAAGCAGGGTCACCCGGCGACGCCGGCCGACATTGGCAACCGTTAGCCACGACGGCGAAGCAGCCCCTTGACGCGCACCGGCCCCGGCGACCGCCGGGGCCGCGCCAGCAGTGCAGGACCAGTTGAAGCGCGAACCATTCCAACGAGGACGAGGAGGGCAACGTGCACGACGAAGACGCAGCCAAGGTCGACCAGGAGAAGCAGTCACCGGACGCCGGTGCGGCCCAGGACGAGCAGGGTCTGGGCCAGCATGACGACAAGGACGTGACGGACGTGGAGACCAAGCAGGGTCACCCCGCGACCCCGAGCGACGTGGGCAACCGCTAGCACGGGCGCGCCTGTCAGCGTTCCTGACGGACATCGGCCCCGGCAGAGCTGCCGGGGCCGCTTCGTCGTCCGGACCGCTACTCGCGCTCGATCGCGACCCGTGGCAGCCGGCGCGCGATCGCCGGCGGCAGCCACCATGCCCACCGCCCGGCGAGCTCCATCAGCGCGGGCACGAGCAGGATCCGGATGACGAACGCATCGAGGAACACCGCCATCGCGAGGCCGAGGCCGAACTCCTTGATGATGCGATCGTCGCCGAGCGCGAACGTCGCGAACACGACGATCATGATCAGCGCCGCCGCGGTGATCACGCGCCCGGTCGTCGCGAGGCCGTTGCGCACCGCACGCGACGGGCTCTCGGTGCCCTGCCACTCCTCGTGCATGCGCGAGACGAGGAACATCTCGTAGTCCATGCTCAGCCCGAAGACGATCGCGAACAGCATCACGGGCACGAACGCCTCGATCGGCCCGCTGCCGCTGCCCAGCGCCTCGGCGAGGAAGCCGTCCTGGAAGACGAGCGTGACGAAGCCGAGCGCCGCGCCGATCGACAGCAGGTTCATCAGCGCGGCCTTGATCGGGATGAAGACGCTGCGGAAGACCGCCATCAGCAGCAGCGCGCTGAGCAGCACGACGGCGCCGACGAACAACGGCAGCTTGCCCGCGATGACGTCGGTGAAGTCCTCCTGCGACGCGGTCTGCCCGCCGACGTAGACCGTCGCGCGGGTCCTGCTCTCGGCGGCCGGCAGGACGTCGCCGCGCAGGCGCTCGAGCAGCCTCGTCGTCGCCTCCTCGCGCGGCCCGCTCTTCGGAAACGCGACGATCGTCGCGATCTCCTTGTCGGGCGACAGCCGCGGCGGCGACACGATCGCGACGCCCGGATCGCGCGCGACGTCGGCAGCGATCGACGTCGCCGCGGCCTCGTCGCCCGCGGCGGGCAGCTTCGTGGCGAGCAGGAACGAGCCGTTGACGCCGGGGCCGAAGCCCTGCGCGATGACGTCGTAGGCGTTGCGCGTCGTCGTTCCCTCCGGGTCCAGGCCGGCGTCCGAGGTGCCCAGGCGCATGTGCAAAGCCGGCGACGCGAGCGCGAGCAGGATCAGCACCGCGACGAGCACCGACGGCCACGGGCGGCGCTGCACGAACTCCGACCAGCGCGCCCACGCGGGGCTCTCGCCCTGCGAGGCCGCCTCCGCGCGGCGCCGGCGGCCGGGCAGCGGCAGGCGCAGGCGGTCGATCCAGTCGCCGGAGCGGCTCAGCACCGCGGGCAGCACCGTCAGCGCCGCGATCATCGTCAGCAGCACCGCGAGCGCCGCCGCGATCGCCGCGCCGTGCAGGAACGACAGCCCCAGCAGCAGCAGGCCGAGCAGCGCGATGATCACCGTGCAGGCCGCGAAGAAGACGGTCCGCCCGGCGGTGTCCTGGGCGCGGATGATCGCGTCCTCACGGCTGAGACCGCGGCCGTGCTCGGCGCGGTATCGCGTGACGACGATCAGCGCGTAGTCGATGCCGACGCCGATCCCCATCAGCGCCGCGAGCTGCGAGGCGAAGTCGGGCGTGTCGACGATCTGCGAGATCACGGGCACCATGCCGATCGTCACGCCCAGCGCGAGGATCGCGGTCAGCAGCGGCACGCCTGCGGCGATCAGCGAGCCGAACATGAGCAGCAGGATCAGCGCGGCGGCGATCAGGCTGATGAACTCGGTGCCCCCGCCCTGCTCGGTGAAGCGCACGAACTCCGCGCCCTGGCCGCCGTGCTCGACCTGCAGCTCGGCGCCGCGAGCGCTGAATGCGGAGACCTGGACGCGCTTGAAGTCCTTCGCCTTGAACTCCTGGAACTCGCCCTTGTAGGTCACGGTCGAGACGCCGATGCGCCCGTCGGGCGTCAGCTGGGCGCCGCGCGCGAGCGGGTCCGAGACGTCGGCGACGATGCGGTCGCGGCGCACGCGCTCCAGCGACGCCTCCATCGTCTGGCGGGCGGCGCCCTCGCGCAGCGTGCCCGTGCGCGCGACGTAGACGAGCTGGTCGGTGCCGCCGTTGGCCTCCGGCGCGTGCGCGGCGAGCAGGTCGTAGGCCGCCTGCGACTCCGTGTCGGGCAGGCGGAAGCTCGAGATGTCGCGCGTCCCGACGGCCTGGCCGAGCGCGCTCGCGGCCACGACCGCCAGCAGCCAGGCGGCGATCGTCTGCCAGCGGTGCGTCATGCACCAGCGCGCGAGGCGCACGAAGACCGACGGGCGTGACGGGGGCGGGGTGGTCGACATTGCGCTGGGTGGCGCGGCGCATCGGGATGCGCCCGGGACGCGCATGATGACGCATCGCGCGGGCGGAGAATGGGAAGATCGCGTGCATGGCAGGCGCACAGGAGATCGAGCGCAAGTTCCTGCTCGACGCGCTGCCGCCGGCGCTCGCGCTGGCGCGCCGCAAGGCGATCCTGCAGGGCTACCTCGCGCTCGACGGCGACATCGAGGTGCGCGTACGCCGCACCCCCGCCGGCTCGGCGCTGACGATCAAGCACGGCGGCGGCCTCGTGCGCGTCGAGGAGGAGATCGCGCTCGACTCCCGCCAGGCGGACGCGCTGTGGGAGCTGACCGAAGGGCGCCGCGTGCAGAAGTCGCGCCGCCGGATGCTCGTCGACGGCCACGACGTCGAGGTCGACGCGTACGCGGGGGCGCTCGACGGGCTCGTCGTCGCGGAGATCGAGTTCGAGGACGAGCAGGCGGCGAACGACTTCCAGGCCCCCGCCTGGTTCGGGCGCGAGCTGACGGGCGATCCGGGCTTTGCGAACCGCAACCTCGCCGTCCATGGCCTGCCCGCCGATGCGCCCGCGTGACACGGACGCGCACATGTCGTCGGTCGCACAGGAAATGTGGCTAGGCTGAGTGCTTGCGATGGCCGACGTGCAGACAACCGAAGCCCCCGCGCGCCGCGTAGGCACGGACACCCCCGCGGTCGCCGCGCCCGGCGCCGTCCTCGGCCCGCGCGCGCTGAACCGCGCGCTGCTCGAGCGCCAGCTGCTGCTGGGCCGCCATGCGCTCGCGGTCCCCGACGCGCTCGAGCACCTCGTCGGCCTGCAGGCCCAGAACCCCAACGGGCCGTACTTCGGCCTGTGGTCGCGCTTGGCGGACTTCCATCCCGACGACCTCGCGGGGCGCATCGACCGGCGCGTGGTCGTGCGCATCGCGCTCATGCGCTGGACGTTGCACGTCGTCACCGCGCGCGACTGCGTGCGGCTGCGCCCGCAGGCCCAGCCGGTCATGGAGCGGCGCATGCGCGCGCTCTTCGGCCGCCAGCTGGAGGGCGTGGATCTCGACCGGCTCGCCGCGCTCGGACGCGAGCTCGTCGAGGACGAGCCGCGCTCGCTCGGCGATGTCGGGCGGCTGCTGGCCGCGCACTGGCCCGAGCACGAGCCCAGCCTGCTCGGCAACGCGCTCGCCGCGCTCGCGCCGCTCGTCCACGTGCCGCCGCGCGGGATGTGGGGGCGAAACGGCCGCGCCGTCCAGACGACCGCCGAGCGCTGGCTCGGGTGTCCGCTGGACGCCGCCGGCCCGCCCGACGAGCTGCTGCTGCGCTACCTCGCGGCGTTCGGCCCGGCGACCGTCGACGACATGCGCACGTGGTCCGGGCTGCGCGGCATCAACTGCGTGATCGAGCGGCTGCGCCCGGGCCTGCTCGGCTTCCGCGACGAGCAGGGCCGCGAGCTGTTCGACGTGCCCGGTGCGCCGCTGCCCGATCCGGCCACGCCCGCGCCGCCGCGCTTCCTTCCGGAGTGCGACAACGCGGTGCTGGCGCACGCCGACCGCACGCGGATCGTCTGCGACGAGCACCGGCGCAGCGTCACCGCGCACAAGACGTTCTTGATCGACGGCTTCGTGCGCGGGACGTGGAAGATCATCCGCGCCGCGAAGGTCGCGACGCTCGTCATCTCGCCGCTGGCGCCGATCGAGCGCGAGGACCGCCTCGCGCTGGCCGAAGAGGGCGCGCAGCTGTTGGCCTTCTCCGCGGGCGACGAGGACATCCGCATCAGCGTGCGCTTCCGCGAGCCCTAAGCCTTCTCGCGCGTCATCATGGCGCGATGAGACGCGTCAACCTCGCCGATCCGCCGTTCGAGTACGACGACAGCGACCCGGACGGCTTTCGTTCGGGCATGGCGCGCTTCGGCGCGCAGCTCGGCGCCGAGCAGAGCGGCGCGACGCTGTACGAGCTGGCGCCGGGCGAGGCGCTGTGCCCGTATCACTACGAGTACGGCGAGGAGGAGTGGCTGCTGGTGCTGTCCGGTCGCCCCTCGCTGCGCCACCCCGGCGGCATCGACGAGCTCGAGCCGCTGGACCTGATGTGCTTCGTGCGCGGGCCCGCGGGAGCGCACCAGGTGCGAAACGACGGCGAGCAGGCCGCGCGCGTGCTGATGTGGTCGACGATCGTCCTGCCGACGTCGACCGTCTACCCCGACAGCGACAAGATCGGCATCTGGACCGGGCGCCCGGAGGACGACATCGTGGTGCGCCGCTCGAGCGCCGTCGAGTACTTCGACGGCGAGGGCGAGCAGGCGTGATCGCCAGCCGCCTGCGGCCCTTCGGCACGACGATCTTCGCCGAGATGTCGGCGCTCGCGACCAGCACCGGCGCGCTGAACCTCGGCCAGGGCTTTCCGGACACCGACGGGCCCGAGGAGATCATGCAGGCCGTCGCCAGCGCGATGCGCTCGGGCGCCAACCAGTACGCCCCGCTGGCCGGCGTGCCCGAGCTGCGTGCCGCGATCGTCGATCACCAACGCCGCCGCTATGGCCTCGAGGTCGATCCCGACGCGGGCGTGCAGGTGACCTTCGGCGCGACCGAGGCGATCGCCTCGATCATGCTCGGCCTGCTGGAGCCCGGCGATGGCGTGATCGTGCTCGAGCCCTTCTATGACTCCTACGCGGCGACGATCGCGATGGCGGGCGGCGAGCGGCGGCTGGTGACGATGCGCCCCCCGGACTTCGAGGTCGACCTCGACGCGCTCGCGAGTGCCGCGCGGGGCGCGCGCATGCTGCTGCTCAACTCGCCGCACAACCCGACCGGGCGCGTGCTGTCGCGCGCCGAGCTCGAGGCGATCGGGCGCGTCTGCGTCGAGCACGACTTGATCGCCGTCACCGACGAGGTCTACGAGCACCTCGTCTTCGACGGCGAGCACATCCCGCTGGCGACGCTGCCGGGGATGGCCGAGCGCACGCTGACGATCTCCAGCGCGGGCAAGTCGTTCTCGTTCACGGGCTGGAAGATCGGCTGGTGCAGCGGACCGCCGCGGCTCGTCGGCGCCGCGCGGGCGGCGAAGCAGTTTCTGAGCTTCGCCGGCGGGACGCCGTTTCAGCACGCGGTCGCCGCCGCGCTGACCGATGCCGAGCGCCACGTCGCGCCCCTGTGCGCGTCGCTGCGCTCCGGCCGGGACGCGCTCTGCGCCGGGTTGGGCGAGGCGGGCTTCGCCGTCACCGTCCCGCAGGGCGGATACTTCGTGCAGGCCGACGTCGCGCCGCTGGGGGTGCGCGACGCCGCCGAGTGGTGTCGCGAGCTGCCGGCGCGCGCGGGCGTCGTGGCGATCCCGACGAGCGCCTTCTACGACGACGCCGATGCCGGGCGCACGCTCGTGCGCTTCGCGTTCTGCAAGCGCATGGCGACCATCGAGGAGGCGGTCGCGCGGCTGTCGGGGCGCGTCACCTGATGGCGGGCATCAGCGGCAGCGCCAGCACCGACATCGACGCCCCGATCGAGGCCGTCTGGGCGATCGTGCAGGACGTCGAGTCGGCGCCCGCGTGGCAGCGGGGCGTCGACGCGGCCAACGCGGTCGAGCGCGACGCCGACGGGCGCGCCACGCGCTGTGAGACCGTCACCGACGCGAAGGTCAAGGTCTTCCAGGCGCGGGTGCGCTTCGCCTATGAGCCCTCGACGCGCCTGAGCTGGGTCCAGGAGCGGGGCGACCTGAAGTCGATGTCGGGCTCCTGGCAGCTCGAGGATCTCGGCGACGGCCGCACGCGCGCCGCCTACAGCTTGCAGGCCGATCCCGGCAAGCTGCTGTCGCGCTTCATCAAGGGCGCGCTGGAGGAGAAGATGCGCGCGGTCCTGATCGAGGGCCGCCCGGCGGAGCTCAAGGCGCGCGCCGAGGCCGCCTGAGTCAGACGCCCGCCGGATCGCGCTCGCGCGACCAGCCGGCGCGCGCGGCGTCGAACTCCGTCCAGTCGGTCCACTCGGTCGGCGGACCGCCGAGCGGCTCGGGCGGCGCGGGCGGGACCGGATGGCGCCGCTGGCCGCCGCCACCGTCCGAGCCGTCCTCGCCGTCATCGCGCTCGGACCTGGATGCCTGCGCCAGTGAGACCCACAGGCAGACGCAGACGATCAGCAGCGCGGAGCAGCCGGCGATCGCCGACTCGACCCACAGGCCGGCGTATGCCAGCGTGATGGCGGCGGTGATCGTGGCGCCGCCGCCGCATGCCAGCCCGGCGCGCGCGATGCGCATCGACCGCGACGCGCCCTGCGGCAGCGGCGTCACGACGCACAGCGACAGGCTCAGCGCGACGAGGTACAGGACGGCATTGAGCGCAAGCAGCACGGCACCATTGTGGTTCCCCGGCCGACGACGAGCAAACGCCGAGGACGGACGTCTTGGATCGCATCGCGTTGGCAGCGGACGAACGGCGCCCGGCCGCTCCCGACCGCTACTCGTAGACGACGACGTCCGGCGGCGGCTGCAGGGCGAGCACCGCGCCCGGCGACATGAGGTCCGTGTCCTCTTCGTAGAAGAGCTTGAAGCCGTCGTGGAAGCGCGGCTGGTCGGCGGTGAAGGCGTCGTACTTGGAGATCTTGTTGGGTGGGTTGCCGAAGCCGTTGACGTTCATCGTGATGGCCAGGCCGCGGCGCGCCTGCAGGCGCTCGCGGCCCTCGACCATGTCGTTCGTGAACTGGTGGACGAGAAACAGCTTCTCGGGCAGGTCGTGCTTGACGACGAGGTCCGAGACGTACTGCGAGACCTCGTTGACCTGCTCGGCGGTCACCGAGCCGATCGTCTTGCCGGGGACCTCGTCGGCGCCGACGTGCCACTCCGGGTCCAGCGCGATGCCGACCTGCGGTCGCAGCAGCCACTGCTGGAGGCGCTTGGCCTCGCTGAGGAAGTCGCCGCGGCCGGGCTGGATGTCGAGCACGAGCAGCGCCTTGGCGCGGTCGGCCGCGGCCAGGTAGCGGTCGATCGTGGCGGGCGTCTGGTGGGAGCGGTACATCCCGTCGTCGCCGGGGTGGGCGTTGGCGATCGTCGCCAGCAGCTCGAACGCCAGCAACACCGGTCGCGAGCGACGCTCGTAGGGCTTGGCCGCGCGCTTCAGGCGTGCGGCGGCGGCGTCCGGGGTGCCGATCCCCAGCGCGCCGAGTCGCTCGCTCTGCGGCGCGCCGTAGAAGCCGACGACGCGGTGCTCGGGAAAGATCCGCCGGCCTCCGCCGGGCAGCTGCGACACGACCGGCGCGGGAGCTGCGTCGAGCTTCGCCGCGCCCTGCTGCTCGTCGCCGGCGCACGAGCCCAGCGCAAGCACGAGCACGAGGATCGCGCCCGCGAGCACGCCCAGCGCGACCGCGCGGCGGCGCCGGTAGATGGACGGCGAGGCGTTCACGCGCCCTCAGTCTGACCGTCGGCGCGGCGGCCGGGAGCGCGCTCAAGTTCTGCGCCCCGCCTGCCGAAGACCCGTGCAGTGCAACATCGCTACGAACGCATCGCGCTCGAGACCGTCAGCCACCGCATCGTCGGGGTCGCGACGCTCGCCGCGGACGGCTATCGCAGCCGCCTGTCGGACCTGCTCAACGCGCCCGAGCGCGACTTCATCTCGCTGACCGACGCGACCGCCGAGCTGCTGGGCGGCGACGGCGATGCGACGTGCCACGACTTCATCGCCGTGCACCGCCAGCACATCGTCTTCGCGGTCACGCTCGGCGAGGTCGCCGAGCCCGCGGTCGTCTAGCTCACCGGGATCTCGCCGGTCAGCTCGTAGGGCTCCACGAGGCCGAGGCGATCGCCGCTCCAGAAGCGCCCGGGGTCATACCAGCTCGGCGGGCGCTCGTCGGGCAGCAGGCCCATCTGCTGGTAGGTCGTCGCGACGAGCTCGGCGCAGTAGACCTCCTCCAGCGAGGAGCTGCGCCGGAAGCGCCCGGTGACCCAGCCGCGTGCGATGCCGAGGGCGGTCGGAAAGGCGCGCCCGTCGAGGCGCTCGATGATCTCCATCAGGCGGTCCTCGTGGTGGCGTTCGATCGGGCCCTGCAGCTGGCGCACCCAGGCGCGCTGCCCGTAGCGCTCGTTCCACTGCGTGACGGCCTCGTCGAGGCGGTGCAGCTGCACGCCGCGCTGGCGCTCGCCGGTCCAAACGTCGGGCAGCGAGCGGCCGAGCTCGGCGTGCCACAGCAGCGGCGGCAGGTCGTCGATCGCGACGACCATGCCGACGTGGTTGACGGGGCTGTTGGTCAGCGTCTGGATCGCACGGTCGGCGATCGAACGGCCGCGAAACAGCCAGATGTCGCCGGTCGACGCCGCCGCGACCGCGTCGGCGAGCGAGAGCGCGGTGTCGTCCATCGCCGTAACGTATGGGAGGTGGTCCTCTGATGGGTCTGTCTCGCACGAAGCCGTCCGCGCGCCGCAAGCGCAAGCGCAAGGGCCTGCCGGCCCTGCCGGTGGTGCTCGTCCCGCGCCCCCGCCACGCCGTCAGGCGCCCGTCGTGGAAGCTCGTCGGCCTCGCCGGGATCGCCGGCGTCGCGGCGACGGGGGCCGTCGTCGCGCGCAACCGCCGCGCGCAGCAGGAGCTCGGGCCCGACGAGCTGCGCGCGCGCCTGCACGAGCGCCTGGCCGCGGTCGACGACCCGTCGTCGCCGCCGCCGTAGGCCCCGAGCGACGCGCGCGGGCGGACACGTGGGGTCGCCCGCGGCCAGCGTCCAGAGCGGTGGACATGGTCAAGATCTCTGTCCGGCGGTCGATCACCTGGGCGTGTTGACCGCTGCGTCCTCCCACCACGCCCAATCGCTGGCTCCCGCTCCAGGCGTCACGCCGCCTCCCAGGGACGCGGAACCGCAGCGCTTCCTGTCCGACGTCATCATCGCCCGCCGGCTCGTCGAGCCCGCGGCGATGCGGGCCGCCCTGCAGGCGTCGCTCGCCGGCCGCAGCCTGACCGAGATCCTCGTCGCCAACGGCTCGCTCGGCGAGGACGACCTCGCCCGGACGCTCGCCGAGCACCACCGCCTCGACCACGTGGACCTCGAGCTCTTCGCCGTCGACAGCGGGGCGACGGCGCTGATCGAGCCCGACGTCGCCCATCGCCTCGGCGCCGTGCCGATCGCCTTCCTCCCGCAGGACGCCGTCGTCGTCGCGCTCTACGACCCCAACGGCTCGACGGCCGTGCTCGAGCTCGCCCGGCTGGCCAACCGCAGGATCCAGCCGGCGGTTGCGTCGCGGTCGCAGATCGAGGCGCTGATCGACTCGCTGCGTCGCTCCAACCACCTCGCGCCCGCGGCCCCGCGCTCCGACGGCGCTGCCGCGCCCGCGCCTGCCGCCCCGGCAGCCAACGAGCCCGTCGCCACGCCGGCGGCAGCGCCAAACGCCAACGGCGGCCTCACGATCGCCTTCCCCGGTCAGCTCGAGGCCGCCGATGGGCGCCGCCACGAGGCCGAGGAGCGCGCAGCCGCGGCCGAGGAGCGCGCACAGGCGGCCGAGGAGCTCGCGCTCTCCGCCGACGCCCGCGCCACGCACGCCGTCCACGCCGCCAACGAAGCGCTCACGCGGCTGCTGAAGGCCTGCGACGCGCTCGAGGGGCAGGGCGCGCGGGTCGAGGATCTCGCGTCGCGCGTCGCACAACTCGAGCGCGACCGCAGCCCCACGACTCAGGCGTCCGCACCGCGCCCGAGTCAGCCTTCGACCCGCACGCCGAGGCTGTGACCGTCGGGCCACCTCGACTGCCGGCCGCACCGCCGGCGATCGAGGCGGTCCGCGAAGCCGCGCCCGCACCGGCGCCGGCACCTGCCGTCGCTGATGAGCACGCCGGCGACGGCGTGGCGCGCTGCGCCGTCGCCTGGTCGAGAGCTGCCTCGATCACGGGGATCCAGACGGCGTAGCCGGCGGCCGAGGGGTGAAACCCATCGGGCGCGAAGAGCGAGCGGTCGTCGCGAAAGCGCTGGCCGGTGCGCTTGGCCAGCGGCGCCAGCACGAGCCGCTCGTCGCGCACGACGCTCTCCAGCGCGCCGTTGAGCCGGCGCGTGTTCAGGCCCGCGACCATCCGCAGCGGCTGCGCGAGGCGCGGCGCCGACCCGACGTCGGGCGAGCCGGTGACGACGATCGCGACGTCGCTGCGGGCGCGACGAAGGAGCCGGACGATCGTCGTGAGGTGATCGCGCACGGAGCTCGGGCGCGTCAGGCCGGTGACGTCGTTGGCACCGGCGGCGAGCAGCACCACGTCGGGCCTCAGCCGCGCCGCGTCGGGAAGCTGCGCGCGGCGCACGTCACCCAGGCGCGCGCCGGAGACGGCGAGGTTCGTCAGCGTGACGCGGCGGCGGGTCGCCAGGTGGCGCGCGGCGGCGACGGCGATGCCGCGCTCATAGGGCGCGCCACGGCCGGTCGCGGTGCTGTCGCCGAGCACGACGAGGCGCAGCGGCGCGCCCTTCGGGCCGAGGGTGCGCGGCGCGGTCGACGGTGCGCGGTAGTCGTCCTCGGGGACCGTCGCGATCGCGATCAGCGCCTCGATCGCCAGCAGCGCGAGCAGCGCGACGACGAGCGCAAGCAGCCAGCGTGCGGCCCGGCGAAGGACCTTCACCTGCTGCCCGGTCGCGCGATGGCGCGTGCGATCGCCTCCAGCACGAGCAGCATCGCGAGGCCGAACGCCGCGGCGGCGAGCAGGTACAACGGCCACGGCCCCATCGAATCGAGGATCGACCCGTTGGACGGCTTGGCGCGCAGGAACATGTAGTTGCCGCCGGTCGCCAGGCAGCCGATCGCGGCGAGCACGGCGAAGGCGGCGGTCACGCCGAAGACCCGCCACAGCGCCCATTTCTGCGGCAGCCGGCGCAGGCCGAGGACGAGCAGGCAGGCGGCGAGGATCACGCCGCCGTGCGTGACGAAGAAGGTGAGGTAGAGCAGGTCCGGGAACGTGTATCCGAGGTCCGGCGTCAGCAGCGCCTGCAGCGTTGCGGTGAGGCCCCAGAACCAGACGAGCTCGGTCAGCAGGCCGGCGCGCGCCTGCCACAGCGCCGCGACGGCGGCGAACGTGGCGGCGTCGGACAGGTTCAGCGGCAGGTTGACGCGCGCGCTCCACGTGCCACGCGCGAGGTACGTCGCCTGCTCGGCCACGAAGCCGACGAGGATCAGGATCGCCAGGCAGCGTGCGATCGTGACCGCGTGGCGCGGCTCGAGGCGACGCGGCAGGATCGCGAGCAGGAGCGCGCCCAGCGCCGTTGCCGCGATCGCGGCGAGGTGCGCGGGCGAGAAGAGCTCCATCGGAATTTGCGATCGTGGCAGGTCGTGGCGGCTAGGCTTTGCGGCATGTGCCGAAACATCCGCCCGCTGTTCAACTTCGAGCCGCCCGCCACCGCAGACGAGGTGCATGACGCGGCCGTGCAGTACGTCCGCAAGATCAGCGGCTTCACGAAGCCGTCTGCCGCGAACGCCGAGGCGTTCGCGCGCGCCGTGGCCGCCGTCGAGCAGGCGTCGGGGGAGCTGCTCGGCGAGCTCGTGACGAACGCGCCACAGAAGAACCGCGAGGTCGAGGCCGCCAAGGCTCGAGCGCGCCGCGAGCAGCGCGAGGCCGCATAGCCTGAGCGGCGCGGCGGCTCACTCCGCAGCGCGCCGGGAAAGCTCGAGTGCGGCGCGCATGTCGGTGAGGACGCGATCGCCGACAGCTTCGAGCAACGCGATCGTCCCCTCGACGGATTTCGGGCCCGCCGCGCTGGCGACCGGCGTGATGGTGCCGGTCAGCATCTCGATCAGGACCTCGGCCTGATCCTCGCCGGGAAAGGCTTCCTCCGGCAGGTCGTCGAGCAGGTTGCCCAGCAGGTCGCTCAGCATGATCCCGGTTCGCAGGAGGGTCTCCGTCAGCGCGCGGACGTCCTCGTATGGCATGGAAGCTGGATTGGTCATGCCTCCAATAGGCGCCCGCGAGCGGATTCTCGCCCCAGTGCCCGTTGCCCACAACGGAGAGAGAGGGATTCGAACCCTCGGTGGACCGTAAAGCCCACACACGATTTCCAGTCGTGCCCGTTCAGCCGCTCCGGCACCTCTCCAGGGCCGCTCAGGGTAGCGGGAGCGTCCTGCCCAAGGGTCGTCTGACGACACCAAAGCAGGATCCGATCCAGGCCGCTCGCGGTCGGCCTGCGCCCAGGGGAGCTCAGATCTGCCAGGCGCCGCCGCGCAGCACCGGCACGCGCTCGCCGTCCGCGCTGACCCCCGTGACGTTGACGTCGGGAGCGCCGATCATGAAGTCGATGTGGATCTGCGAGCGGTTCAGGCGCCGGTGGTCGGCCTCGGCGGCGCAGAACTCGTAGGCCGCGCCGAGCGCCACGTGCGAGGCGGCGTTCTCGTCGATCAGGGTGTCGTAGAAGACCGTGTCGAGCGGGCCGATGCGGCCGTCGCCGTCCACGAGGGCCACCTCGCCCAGCCGGCACGCGCCGTCGTCGCGCTGCGTGTACTGCGCGAGCAGCTCGCCACCCTCGTCGGCCTGAACGGAAACCGCGCGCCCGCCCTCGAAGCGCACGCGCAGGCCGCGCACGATCGTGCCCGCGACCACCAGCGGCTTGGTCGAGCGCACCTCGCCGTTGACGCGCTCTGGATCGGGCGCCGTGAAGACCTCCTCGGACGGCAGGTTGGGCATGTGCTCGATGCCGCCGGCGGTCTGAAAGCGCGCCGAGATCCAGCGTGAGCTCGGCAGCAGGCCGACGCGCAGGTCGGTCCCCGGCCCCTCGAAGTGCAGCGCGTCGAAGCCATGCGCCGTCAGCCGCTCGGAGACGCCGACGAGCACGTCCTGGCGCGACCTCCACGCCGCCACCGGATCGGGCTCGTCGAGGCGGCACATGTACAGCACCTGCTCCCACAGCCGCTCCAGCGCGTCCGCCTCCGACAGGTCGGGGTAGACGAGCGCCGCCCACGGCGCCGTCGGGCACGGCACGGCCGTCCAGTTCGTCGTGCGCGCGTTGACGACCTGGCTGGACTCGCGCAGGAACGGCAGCTGGTCGCGGCCGGCCCGCGCCGGGTCGAGGTCGCTCAGCAGACCCGGTGCGACCGGGCCGGTCAGCCCGATTCGCGCGGCGCGGTGCTCGCCCAGCGCGAGCAGCCGCTCGCCCAGCCACGGCGGCACGTAGTCGAGCGTGCCCTCGTCGGCGTAGAGGATCCGCGCGCGCTTGACGTGCAGGTCGAACATCGTCACGTCGACGTACTTCGCCCCCGCGCGGTAGGCGGCCGCGGCGACCGCGCGCGTGACCTCGAGCTTGCCGGGCTCGGTGCCGATCGCGACGATCTGGCCGCGCTGCACGTTGGCGGCGAAGTTCACGATCAGCTCGGCGAAGCGCCGCAGCGTCGCGCCGTCGACCGTCGAGACCCCGGGGATGCCAGGCTCCGCCGCGTCCAGCGGCGCGTCTGGAGTCGACTTGGCGGGCATCGGACGCCAGGGTACACACGGTAGATTCGAGCGATGGCCGTCCACGCACCGTCCAGCTCCCTGACCGAGGCCTCGGCGCTCGAGCTCGCGCGCGCGATCCGGTCCGGCGAGACCTCCTCGCGCGACGTCGTCGAGGCCCACGTCGAGCTCCTCGAGCGCACCCACGCGCGCATCAACGCCGTCGTCGTCGACCGCTACGACCAGGCGCGCGCGGATGCCGACGCCGCCGATGCGCTCGTCGCCTCGACCGACGACCCGGACGCGCTGCCCCCCTTCCACGGCGTGCCCTGCACGATCAAGGAATCGATCGCGATGAAGGGGATGCCCAACGCCGCCGGCCTCGTCTCGCGCTCCGCCTGGCGGTCGCCGGAGAACGCGCCGACCGTGCAGCGCATGATCGACGCGGGCGCGATCCCGCTCGGCGTCACGAACACGCCGGAGCTGTGCCTCTGGATCGAGACCGAGAACCGCCTCTACGGGCGCACGCACAACGCCTATGACAAGACGCGCACGGCGGGCGGCTCGTCGGGTGGCGAGGGCGCGGTCGTCGGCTCCGGCGGCTCCCCGCTGGGTCTCGGCGCCGACATCGGCGGCTCGATTCGCATCCCCGCGTTCTTCAACGGCGTCTTCGGCCTCAAGCCCTCCCCCGGCCTCGTGCCGAGCACCGGCCAGTTCCCGGCGACGCAGACCGAGACGGCCGCGCTGATGCTCACGATCGGGCCGATCACGCGCCGCGCCGAGGACCTGATGGCGATGCTGCGCGTCATCGCCGGGCCCGACGGCGTCGACCCCTACGTGCGCGAGATGCCGATCGGCGACCCCGCCGACGTGCCGATCGCCGGGATGCGCGTCCTGCTCAGCGAGGACACCTCCTACGTCCAGGTCAGCCGCGAGCTGCGTGCCGCGCGCCTGAGCGCCGCCGAGGCGCTCGCGGCCGCCGGCGCGACGATCGAGTTCACGCGGCTGAAGTCGATGAAGCGCGCGCTCGAGCTGTACCTCGCGGTGCTCAAGCTCGAGGCCGGCGTGAGCGTCAAGGACCTGATCGTCGCCGAGGGCTCGGCGCACGTCACCGTGCGCGGCGGCTTCAAGCGCAAGGGCCCGCACACGCGCGCGCTGCGGCTGCTGCTGATGAGCGAGTGGATGACCGGCAAGATGCCCCAGGGCCGACTGACGAAGTCGGCCGCGGCGCGCATGGCGTTCGCACGCGAGGTCACCGACGCGATCGGCGACGGCGTGCTGCTGCACCCGACGCATCCGCGCGTCGCACCGAAGCACGGCCAGACGATCGGAAAGCCGTGGCTGCTGACGACGACCGCCGTCTTCAACCTCGCCGGCGTGCCGGTCGCGCAGATTCCGCTCGGGCTCAACGGCCGCGGGCTGCCGCTCGGCGTGCAGGCCGCGGCCGGCGCGGGCCGCGAGCACGTCGCGGTCGCCGTCGCGCTCGAGCTCGAGCGCGCGATCGGCGGCTGGGTCCCACCGCCTGCGCCATGAACGACCCCGTCCTGCATCACGTCCTCTTCTACGACTACGTCCCCGACGTGCTCGAGCGCCGCGCGCCGTACCGCCAGGAGCACCTCGCCGCCGCGCAGCGCTGGAAGGACGACGGCCGGATCGTCATGGCCGGCGCGCTCGGCAGCCCGCCGAGCGGCGCGATGTTCGTCTTCCTCGTCGACGACCCGGCCGACATCGAGGCCTTCGTCGCCGAGGACCCCTACGTCCTGGGCGGCATCGTCACCGGCCACCGCGTCGTGGCGTGGACCGTCGTCATCTGAGCAGGGCTCAGACCCCGGCGCCCTCGAAGTCGTAGGTCGACGGGACCTTCTTGGGCATCTGCGCCGGGGTGCCGTAGGCGAGCACGATCACTTGATGCTCGGCGAGCACGATCCGCGTCGGGTCGCCGCTGATCGGCTTGCCGTTGACCCACGCGCGCAGCTGCGTGCCTCCCGAGCCGGCGCACTTGCCGCCGATGCACCTCGCGTCCAGCCGGACCCCCCAGACGGCGAAGAACTGCCCGAGGCTGAAGCGGCTCGCCGTGGGCGACTCGACGTGCATGATGCTCCCCGGATCATGCGTGTGCAGCGGGGAGATGAACGCCGAGCCGGGGCCGATGCCGAGGTTCGCCGCGACGGGGGCGGCCTTCCCGTCGACGAAGATGTTCAGGTTCTGGTGGATGTGGACGACCTGACCCTCTTCCTGCAGCGCGGGCAGGCCGATCGCGCGCAGGCGCAGCTGCAGCTCGGCCTCGTTGGCCGGCCACGGCGGCGGCGTCTTGAGGATGCCGGGCAACTTGTCCATCGAGCCGAAGGCGGTGCTGAGCTCGGGGCCGGCGGTCGTCGTGCTCGCCGTGTCGTCGTCGGTCTTGGAGTCCCCGCAGCCGGCCAGTGCCAGCGGCACGGCGATCGCCAGCAGCAGGACGCAGGTGCGCAGGTCGCGGCTCATGTGCGCCATCACATCACACGCCGCGGCGCGGGTCGCCGGCCAAACAACCTAGGCTCCCGTCCGAGATGGCCGACGACGACCCCCTCGACACGCTGTCCTCCGCCGAGCTGCACGACCGCGCGGTGCGCCGTGCGTTGCGCCACCTCGATGTCGGCTTCTTCGTCTCGCTGATCCGCAACCTGCCGGTGGCGGAGGCCGCCGCGGGCCAGACGCACGAGGCCGAGGCCGACGTGCTGACGCTGCGCGCGCACCTCGACGACCTCACCGACTCCGGTCGCGGCGAGGTCGCCGAGCTGCTGCGCCCGTTCTACCTCGAGTACCTCAAGAGTCACGGCAGCGCCTCCTGAGAAGGAGCGCCGCCTCCCCCGGGGAGACCTGACCCACACCCCTCGGCGGGGGGTACATCCGTCCAGCGCCGTTCAAGACGGCGGTCAACCTGTCGACACGGAACGGGACCGTCCTCCTCCGAAGGGACCCGCAAGCTCATGCACACGCCGACACGCCGTCTCGTCGCGCTGCTCGCGACGACCGCCACCATCGGGGCCGGATCGCTCGCGACAACGGCGCAGGCGTCCCCCAGCGCAGCCGGGCCGGCGGACGCCCGCGATGCGCGGTCGGTGACGAGCCTGATCGACCTCGTCGTCACGCTCGTGCTCTCGCTGCTCGGCGCCAACCCCACCGTCGCGCAGGTCCAGTCGGCCGTCGGCGACCTGACCGCCAACCAGCTCGGCGGCCTGCTCCAAGGCGCCGGGCCCGGCCAGCTCGATTCGATCCTCGGCGGTGGCCTCAACACGACCCAGCTGACGAGCGCCGTCACGAGCCTCGCCACCGCGGGCGAGCTCGACGACCTGCTCGGCACGCTCACCGCCGGCCAGACCGGTGACCTGCTCGCCCCGCTGACCGGCAGCACGCTGAGCGGTGCGCTCGGCCTGCTGAACACCACGCAGATCCTCGCCATGCTCGGCACGCTGACGCCGACCGAGCTGGGATCGGTCGTCAACGGCCTGACGCCGACGCAGACCGCCTCACTGCTGTCGACCGCCAACCCCACGCAGTTCACGTCGCTCCTGGGCGGCCTCAACCCCACCCAGCTGACGAGCGCCGTCACGAGCCTCGCGGGGAGCGGGGCGCTGAACGGACTGCTCGACACGCTCACCGCCGGCCAGACCGGCGACCTGCTCGCCCCGCTGACGGGCGGCACGCTCAGCGGCGTGCTCGGCCTGCTGGACACCTCGCAGATCCTCGGCGCGCTCGGGACCCTGAACCCGACCGAGCTGGCCTCGGTGGTCGACGGCCTGTCACCCGCGCAGAACGCCTCGCTGCTGACGACGGTCAACCCCGCGCAGCTGACATCGCTCGTCGGCGGCCTGACCGGGGGCCAGCTCGGCGGCGGCCTCGCCCTGCTCAACGCAGCGCAGCTGACGAGCCTGCTCGCGGTCGCCAACGCCGCGCTCGCCGGCTTGCTGCCCGGCGCCGACACCACGCCGCTGCAAGGGCTGATCGCAACGGTCACGACGCTGCTCGGAACGGGACCAGGCCCGGGAGGTGGCGGAGGCGGCACGACGACCCCTCCCGGCACCACGATCCCACGCGGCATCGTTCCGGCGGGTTCGGGCCAGGGCGGCTCCGCCAAGCCGCCCGCGTTCACCGGCTACCGCGCGAAGCTCGGCTCGATCAAGGTCGCCAAGAACCGGCGCAGCGCGAAGCTCGTCGTCTCCTGCCCGGCCGCCGCCCCCGTCGGCTGCGTCGTGACGCTCAAGGGCGTCGTCGCCGGCAAGAAGGCGTTCGCGGGCAAGCCCTTCATCCTGTTGCGCAAGGCCAAGCGCACGCTCACCATGAAGCTCTCGACGGCGGCCACGCGCCGACTCAGGAAAAAGGGAGGATCGCTCAAGGTCTCGGCGCTGACGATGTTCTCGACGCTTCCCACGACCACCAAGACCGTGCGGGTCAAGCGCACGCGCTGACCTGCCGTTCGGGCCGGTGGCGATGCGGCCGCCGGCTCGGCATGCCAGACCTGATCGGCGGCGGTGCGGTCGCCGGCCGGGAGATGCGACGCAGTGCGTTGCGTCCAACGACGTTCGCGGGGTCCATGGCGGTGCGGTCATGGGCCCCGCTCGTCGCTTGAGGCGCCGACGGCGGTACTCGGGCGAGCCCGAAGGCCCGCCCGCGTTCCGCCGGTCATGGATCGCCGCTGAACTACTACGTCCCCGGAGTGTGTGTCACCGGGGTTTGCGTGACACTCCCGACCACCGGGACTGGCTGCGGGCACGAGGCCCGCACGTTGCCCGGCTGAACGCCGTGAGCGCTCCGGCCGAGTAGGCGATCCGCCGGACTCGAGAGCCTAGCGCCCGCGGGTTACACTCGGCCGCGATGCAGCCCGATCGGCAGCGCCCGCCGGACGACGCGGCGCGCGGCGAAGGCGACGCCCCGGGGCAGGAGCCCACAGCCGGTCAGCCCCCGCCCGTGCCTCCCCCGCCGGGTCTGCCACCCGCGGCGGCCACGTCACCGCCGCCGGCCGTGCCGCTCCCGGTCTCCGAGCCGCCGCTCGTGCCGCCGATCAACGTCGCGGCGCCCTACGACCCCGTCCCGCCGTGGCTGCGCTCGGGAGCGGCGATCGCGTGGCGGCTGCTCGTCCTCGGGGCGGCGATCGCGCTGACGGCCTACGCCCTGGCCTATGTGCGCGTCGTCGTGCTGCCCGTGGTCATCGCACTGCTGCTGAGCACGGTGCTCGGCACCCCGACGCGCTGGCTCAAGCGCCACCGCTTCTCCGACGCCGCAGCGGCCGGGACCGTCTTGCTCGCCGCCGTGGCCGTGCTGGCAGCGGCCTTCGCGATGGCCGGGGCAGCCGTCGCGCGGCAGATCTCCGACCTCGCCGACAGCGTCCAGGACGGCGTCCGCGAAGCGGGCAACGCGCTCGCCGAGCCGCCCTTCAACCTCAGCAAGGCCGACATCGACGAGCGCATCGACGAGGGGGTCGCGCAACTCAGCGACTCCAGCGGCGCGCTGACCGGCGGCGCGCTGCACGGCGCCGTGCTCGTCGGCGAGCTGCTGACCGGGCTGATCATCACGCTGCTGCTGCTGTTCTTCTTCCTCAAGGACGGGCCGTCGATGTGGCGCTGGGTGGTGAGCACGTTCGGCGGGCGCCAGCGCACGCGCCTCGACGAGCTCGCCCATCGCTCCTACGCCGCGCTGACGGCCTACGTGCGCGGCCTCGTGCTCGTCGGCATCGCCGACGCGGCGCTGATCGGCGCAGGCCTGCTGGCACTCGGCGTCCCACTCGTCGCGCCGTTGATGCTGCTGACGTTCCTGGCGGCGTTCATCCCGCTGATCGGCGCGTTCACGGCCGGCCTCGCGGCGGTCCTGATCGCGCTCGTCAGCGGCGGCATCGTCAAGGCGCTGCTCGTGTTCGGGCTCGTGCTCGCCGTCCAGCAGGTCGAGGGCCATCTGCTGTATCCGATCATCATGGGCCGCACGGTCCACATCCATCCGATCGCCGTGATCCTCGCGCTGGCGACGGGCGGCATCCTCGCGGGCATCATCGGCATCTTCATCTCCGTTCCGCTGGTAACGGTCGCCGCGACCGCGCTCAGCTACCTGCGCGAGACCCGCGAGCTGCCCGTGACACCGCCGGAGCCCGGGCCGGCCTAGACGGACGCGACGAGCGCCGCGAGGATCAACGCAGGGGGGCAGCGGCGAGCGCCTGCGCGAGTGCTGCGGCATCCTCGGCGAGCAGGCTGGCTCGCTGCGAGCGCTCATCCGCGCCGGAGGCGACATCGATGCGCACGAGATCCGCGGCCGCGACCGTCGCGGCGAGCGCCATCTGCGCGGCCGCGCGCACCTCGCCCTGCAGGCTCAGCGGCACCTCGTCGAGGATCGACGTCGCGATCCGCGCGAGCTTCAGGCCCATCTCGGCCATCGACAGCGGCGGCCCGGCGGCCAGCCCCAGCGCGTGGCGCATGCGCGCGTCGTCGCCTGCCGACTTCGCCGCGACGACGCGCCGGTAGGCGGCGGCGTCCTCGTCGGCGAGACGCAGGGCGTCGTGGCGCAGCCGTCCCGCGCGCGCCTCGGCGGCCGCGTCCACGGGCACGCCGGCGCGTGGCGCCGACGCCGCCTTCTGCAGCAGCGCGGCGGACATCGCCAGGCTCACCGCGAGCGCCGCGCCCGCAGCCGGCAGCGGCTTGCGTCCGGCGATCGCATCGACGATCGCGCCGAGGCGCTCATGGGCGAGCGTGTCGAGCGCGGAACCCATGTCGGACATGGCGTGCCTCCTAGAAGAGCCCGACGATGCGCCCGTCGGGCAGCAGGTCGATCCTATGCGCCGCGGGGCTCTCGCCGAGCCCGGGCATCTGCATGATGTCGCCGCACAGCGCGACCAGCCAGCCCGCGCCCGTGTACGCACGGATGTCGCGCACCTCGAGCGTGAAGCCCTCGGGCGCGCCGATCAGCGTCGGATCGGCCGACAGCGACAGCGGCGTCTTGGCCATGCAGACCGGCAGCGCGTCGAGGCCGTCGGCGCTGAACCGCTTGACCTTGTCCTCCGCCGCTTGGCCGTAGGTGACCTCGGCGGCGCCGTAGACGCGCTTGGCGACGGTCTCGATCTTCTGCTTGATCGGGACGTCCAGCGCGTAGAGCTGATCGAAGCTGCCGGGCTGCTCGCAGGCCTCGACGACGGCGCCGGCGAGGTCGGCCGCGCCCGGGCCGCCGTGGGCGAAGGCGTCGTTGACCTCGGCCGCGAACGCGCCGTGCTCGAGCGCGAGCCTGCGCACGAGCTCGACCTCTGCGTCGGAGTCCTCGGGGCGGCGGTTGACCGCCACGACGCATGGCACGCCGAACTCGCCGACGATCGCCAGGTGGCGGGCGAGGTTCGCGATGCCCTTCTCGATCGCGGCGAGCTTGCCCGCGGCGCCCGCCCCGTCCTGCATGAAGCCATGGTGCTGCAGCGCGCGCACGGTCGCCACGAGCACGACGCAGTCGGGCGCCAGGCCGCCGCCGCGGCAGACGATGTCGAAGAACTTCTCCATCCCCATGTCCGAGCCGAAGCCCGACTCGGTCAGGAAGTAGTCGCCGAGCTTGCGCCCGATGAGGGTCGACATCAGCGAGCTGTTGCCGTGGGCGATGTTGGCGAACGGCCCGGCGTGGATCAGGCACGGCTGGCCCTCGAGCGTCTGCACGAGGTTCGGCTTGATCGCGTCGCGCAGCAGCACGGCCATCGCGCCCGCCGCCTGCAGGTCGCCGGCGGTCACCCGCCCGCCGTCGCGGGCGTAGCCGACGGTGATCGCCGCCAGCCGCGCGCGCAGGTCGCCGAGGTCGCGCGCCATCGCGAGGATCGCCATGACCTCGGACGCCGCGGTGATGTCGAAGCCCGACTCGCGCGGATGGCCGTTGACGCGCCCGCCGAGGCCGAGCACGATCTGGCGCAGCGCGCGATCGTTGACGTCCAGCGCGCGCCTCCAGGTGACCGACAGCGGGTCGAGGTCGCTGGGGTTGCCGTGCATGATCGACGCGTCGAGCATCGCGGCGAGCAGGTTGTTGGCGGCACCGATGGCGTGAAAGTCGCCGGTGAAGTGCAGGTTCATGTCCTCCATCGGCACGACCTGCGCGTAGCCGCCTCCGGCCGCTCCGCCCTTGATCCCGAAGACCGGTCCGAGCGACGCCTCGCGCAGCCCCAGCACCGGGCGCTTGCCGATCGTGCCCAGGCCCTGCGTCAGCGAGACGGCGGTCGTCGTCTTGCCCTCGCCGGCCTTCGTCGGCGTGATGCCCGCGACGCAGATGAGCTTGGCGTCGGCGGTCTGCGCGCGGGCGCCCAGCGCCGACAGCTTGATCTTCGCCTTGACGTCGCCGTAGAGCTCGATCTCGTCGCGCCGCAGCCCGGCGGCGGCGGCGATCGCCTCGATCGGCTGGAGCTCGTGCGCTTGCGCGATCTCCAGGCTGCTGTTCATCGCGGCCGTCATGGCCGAGCAGTATGAACGGTCGCGGTCAGCCGCCGGCGGCCTTCGGGTTGCCGGTCGCCTGGCCCGGATCGCCGTCCTCGTCGGTGCTCGTCCGCGGCGCGCCGGCGTCGGATGCGGCCTCGTTCTCGGCGTGATCGTCCGCCGGCATGCCGCCGCCCGACGGCTCCTCCTCCGGATAGCCGAGACCGGTGCTGTCCTCGCGTTGCTCGTCGTCGTTCATGTGCCTCCTCCTACCCCGCTCACTGCATGAACACGGGGGTGCCGACCTTGACCTTCCTGAAGAGCGCCCTGACGGCCTTCGGCGACATCCGGATGCAGCCGTGCGACGCCTGCGTGCCGAGCGACGCGATGTCCTTCGTCCCGTGGATGCCCTCGCCGTCGTGGTAGCCCATCCAGCGCGCCTCGAGCGGGTTGCGCGGATCGTTCGGCGGGATCGTCTGACCTGCCAGCTCACCGGCCCATGCCTTGTCCGGCGCGTGCCACGGCGGGTTGACGATCTTCTCCTCGATCTTGTAGCGACCGGCCGAGGACTCGAGGCCCTGCTGGCCGACGGCGATCTTGTAGCGGCGCTTGAGGCGCAGGTTCTCGTACAGGCGCAGCACCTTGGCGTCGCGGTCGATCCCGATCACCGTCGGGTAGCGTTTGGCGAGATCGACGAGCGTGCGGTCGGGGCGCTCGATGACCGTCACGGGCACCTTCACCGCGCGGTCCGCCGCCCGCGGGCTGGACATCGCGCGCACGAGCGCGGCGACGAACTGCGGGCGCTTCACCCGCGCGCCGTTGCGCGCGCGGGTGCGCGAGAGCTTGCCGTCGCGCACGTCGATGTCGGCGTCGCGCGCGCGCAGGTCGATGCGCTTGGCGACGCGCCCGGCGAATGCGTCGATCCTCCCCCGCGGGTAGGCGACGCGCGGCGCGATGCTGCCGGCGCCGTCGTGGTCGAGTGCCGCGTCGACGGTCGCGGCGGCGTCGACGTGGACGCCGGCGCGGTCGGGACGCAGGACGAAGCGCTTGGAGGCATAGGTCACCTTGACCGGGCGGCGCACGACCGCGTCGAGCTCGCGGCCTACGCGCGCGCGGGCGGCGTCCTGCTCGAGGCCGCCGACATCGACGCCGGCGACGCGGACCCCATCTGCGACCCGGTCGTCGCTCGCCGCACCCGAGATCAGCACGGCGCAAGCCACCACCGCCACGACGAGGACCAGCCCCCCAAGGGCGATCGATGCTCTGGTCATTTGGCCCACGTACCCCGGCCGGTCTTCGCCCAGACGAGCGCGCGCCGGTGGCCGCCTGCCCAACGGCAGCATCCGCTGGCTCGCTGCCCGCAGTCGCCCGGGAGCGCCGGTGACGATCGCCCAGTAGCGCCGGCCGCCGGGACGTGGGAGCCTTCCCGCCGTGCCGCTCGAGGGGACGCTGCCGACGCCCGACCCGCCGACCGTGCAGGACGTGCGGCGGGTCGTTGCGATCTCCAATCCGGTCATCCGCAACCTCGAGATCACGCTCTGCTACGCCCGCCTGTCCGAGGCGATGGTGCGGCGCACGGGACGCTGCTCGAACTGGTGCACGTACGCGACCTGGGCCTCGCGCCAAGCGGGGCGCACGATCCGCGGCGAGGATCTGATCGAGACGCTGCGCACGCGCCTCGGGCTGGGGACCCAGCTGCTGCATCCCTGGGCGTCGCTCGGTCGCGCGCTGCTGCGCCGCGGCCTGTTCGACCGCCGCTCGGCGATCGGCCGCCTGACCGCGCAGCTGCACACGCCGTTCGACGCCTTCGAGACGACGAGCGACGCCGTCGCGCGCGGCAACCGCAAGGTGTTCGCTGAGATTGGCGAGCAGTTCGCGCGCTACCTGCTAGAGGTGCCGCCGCAGGCGGGCGCCGACTCCGCCGAGCTGCGCGCCTTCGTCGAGGCGCTGGAGCCCGGCGAGCCGCCCGACGGCCAGCGCTACCTGCGCCAGGCCTTCACCCGCTACGCGCAGGTCGGCGCCGGTGGCGAGCCCGAGCGACATGCCGAGCTGCTGCTGCTCGCGAACCTCGAGATCGGCATGCACGAGCAGACCCGTCTGCAGCCAGAGATCGGCGAGTCGCTCGACGCGCCGTACGCGATGACGCAGGACCTCGACCGGCGGCTGATGCTGGCGCTGCTGCCGTGCTGGCGCCGCCGCGTGCCTCGCGTGGTTGGCGTGCCCGCGCGGGCGCTCGGATCGCGTGCGCAGCGCGGCGTCGCCGAGATGGCGCGCGAGATCATCACGCGCTCGCTGATGGTCATGTCGCTGCCCGGCCGGGTGCTGTCGCTCGGCGCGCACCTCGACGAGCCGTTCCCCGAAGCCCTGCGCGAGCTGCACGACGCGGACCTGACGGCGCTGCTCGGCCGCTTCGAGATGCCCGCGCCCGCGCGCGACGACAGCGGCGCGCGCGACTGGTCGGACTTCGACCAGCGGATGCACTACATCGCTCACCTGTTTCGCGCGTTCCACCTGCACGACGAGCTGCTGGGGCCGGCGTTCACGCCCGAACAGGTGCGGGCGCTGCAATCCGGGAGGGTTCCCGACGGGGACATCTGATGCGGCCGCGGAGAGCAGTTGGCCGCCTGATCATCCACGGCCTATAGTCGGTCGGGCCCAAGCAGCGACAGACCGCTCTCTCTCCAGCCCAGTGGACACTCCCTCGCGCCAGACCCTCGCCTCGCCGATCCCCGCGACCTGTCTCGCGGCGGGCGCGATGCTCGGCGAGCGCGACGGCCACGTCGTCGCCGCCCACTACGGCTCGACGCCCGGCGAGATCGCCGTCTGCATGAAGAGCGTCGGCCTCGCCGACCGCTCCGACCTCGGCACGCTCGAGCTGCGTGCCGAGCGCTCGGTGCTCGATCGCGCGCTCGCGGTGCGCCTTGGCGATCCCGCGATCGCTCCCGGAAGCGCGCGCCGCATGCGCGACGTCTGGTACCTGCGCCTGGACGCTCGCCGGACGCTGCTGCTCGGCTCGCACGCCGCCCTCAGGTCCGTCCCGACGCTCGGCAAGGGCGCCGACCGCGCCGAGCTGACGTGCAGGGACATCGCTTCGAGCATCGCGATCGTCAGCGTCATCGGCCCGCGCGCCGGACGCCTGATGGTGGCCGCCGAGCTGCCCGACAACCTCGCGATCGGCGCGATCGCACGCGACCCGCACGACCCCGCCGTCGTCGCGATCCTGCGCGAGAGCCAGCGGCGCATCATCGTGCTCGTGCGTGCCGACGCGGTCGACAAGCTGTGGTCGCGGCTGCTCGCCGCGGGCGAGCCGCTGGGTGCCGCGTTCGTGGGCTGCGACGCACTGACGCTGCTCGGCGCCGCCCCGCCCGATTCCTCCTGAGCGGGGAAGCGAGCGCTTCGGCCGCTGGTACCGTCCTGTCGATGACCGAACTGGGACCGGACTACTTCACCAAGCACGTCTCGGAGGTCGATCCCGAGATCGCGGATCTCCTCGTGGCGGAGGCGCGTCGGCAGGAGCTGACGCTCGAGATGATCGCGTCGGAGAACTTCGTGCCTCAGGCGGTCATGGACGCGCAGGGATCGACGCTGACCAACAAGTACGCCGAGGGACTGCCCGGCAAGCGCTACTACGGCGGCTGCGAGCAGGTCGACGTCGTCGAGACGCTGGCGATCGATCGCGCGAAGGCGCTGTTCGGCGCCGAGGCAGCCAACGTCCAGCCCAACGGCGGCGCGAGCGCCAATGCCGCGGCGATGATGGCGATGATCAAGCCCGGCGACAAGGTCCTCGGCATGCGCCTGGATCACGGCGGCCACCTGACGCACGGCATGAAGCTCAACTTCTCGGGCAAGCTCTACGACGTCGTCGCCTACGGCGTCTCCGAGAAGGACTCGCGCGTCGACATGGATGCGCTGGCGAAGCTCGCCGAGCAGGAGCGCCCGCAGCTGATCATCGCCGGATGGTCGGCCTACCCGCGCCAGCTCGACTTCGCGCGCTTTCGCGAGATCGCCGACTCGGTCGGCGCCCTGCTGATGGTCGACATGGCGCACTTCGCCGGACTCGTCGCCGCGGGCGAGCACCCCAGCCCGGTGCCGCACGCCCAAGTCGTCACGACGACGATCCACAAGACGCTCGGCGGCGCGCGCGGCGGCATGATCCTCAGCACCGAGGAGTGGGCGAAGAAGATCAACACCGCCGTCTTCCCCGGCCAGCAGGGCGGCCCGCTGATGCACATCATCGCCGGCAAGGCCGTGTCGCTGAGGATCGCGGCGACCGAGGCCTTCAAGGAGCGTCAGCGGCGCACGCGCGCGGGCGCCGAGGCGATCGCCGAGGAGCTGCTAGACGTCGGCGTCAACGTGTTGACCGGCGGAACCGACGTGCACCTCGTGCTCGCCGACCTGCGCGAGTCCGCGCTCTCCGGCCAGGACGCGGAGAACCGTCTGGACGACATCGGCATCACGGTCAACCGCAACGCCGTTCCCGACGACCCGCGACCGGCGATGGTCACCTCCGGCCTTCGCATCGGCACCTCCGCGCTCGCGACGCGCGGCATGGGCACCGAAGACTTCCACGAGATCGGCCAGATCATCGGAGCCGCGCTGACCGGCGGCTTCGGCGACGCCGAGCGGGCCGAACTGGCCGAGCGCACGAGCGCGCTCGCCGAGGCCCACCCGCTGTATCCGCACCTGACGCCCGCCCCGGTGTAGGGCACCGCGGCTGCGGGCAGACAGCCTGCATGAGCGCAGACGACGAGGACCGGCCGGCGAAGGACATCGAGAAGGACATGGGCAACGAGGCCGGGAGCATGCAGCGCGACCTCGACAAGCTCGGCGATCACGTCGAGGAGGCAAGGAAGAAGGCCGAGCACACGCGCCAGCACGCCGATCTTCCCGGCGACGATGCGGTCGAGACCGTCGCGGGCGACGCGGGTGAGCGCTCGACGAGCAGCGAGGACCCGGCCAGCGCCGTTGACGACCCGGAGAAGGCCGAGGACTGAGCTCGGGTCAGCTCGCCGCGGCGAGCGTCTGCAGCTCGAGGTTCTCGAAGATCGCGGTGACCTGCCGGGACTTGTTCAGCGAGTAGAAGTGAAATCCGGGGACGCCGAAGTCCAGCAGGCCCCGGCACTGCTCGGTCGTCCAGTCGATGCCCAGCTGCATCGCCGCGGCGTTGTCGTCCTCGACCCTGGCCAGGCGCTGCTCGAGCCGGGCCGGGATCTTCGAGCCGCACAGCGATGCGATGCGCCGGCACTGCGCCGCGGACTGGATCAGCATCATGCCCGGCACGACCGGAACGTCGACTCCGAGCAGCTGTAGATCCTCGGCGTAGCGGTAGAAGTCGTCGTTGTCGTAGAACAGTTGCGTGATGACCGCGTCGGCGCCGGCGTCGACCTTCTGCTTGAGATAGCGCAGGTCGGATTCGCGGCTCTCGGCGCGCGGGTGGACCTCCGGAAAGCCGGCGACCGCGACCGAGAACCAGCCGTCTTCGAACGCCAGCGCGTCCTCGACGAGCTCGCGCGAGTGGTGGTAGCCCTCTGGGTGCGGCGTCCAGTCGAGCTCCGCGCTGCCCTTCGGGGGATCGCCGGCCAGCGCGATGATGTTCTCGATCCCGTTGTCGCGCAGGTCCTCGAGCACGCCGTGGACATTCGACCGCGGCTGGTTGACGACGGTCAGGTGGCACATCACCTCGACCCCGGATCCGTGGCGCAGGCGCTTGACGATCTCGAGCGTCGTGTCCTGCGTCGAGCCGCCCGCGCCGTAGGTGACCGAGCAGAACGCGGGGTCGAGCTTCTTGATCTCCTCGACCTCGGTGAACAGCCGCTCGACGCCCGCCTCGTCCTTGGGCGGATAGAACTCGACCGAGAAGGTCTTGCCCGGCCGGGCGTAGATGTCGCGAAGTTTCACGACTGGATCATCGCTTACCGGAGGCTGAGGGAGTTCCTCAGAGGCCGGACTCCGCGGTCGAGACCACCTTCAGGAAGCGCTCGTCCGCCTTCCCGGCGGAGATGTAGACGCGCTTGCCGCTGACGCGCACGGCGCCGCGGCCGGGGGCGCTCTCGAGCGCCTGCTTGATCGCGCCCCCCTCCCTGGCAGCGTCCGCGGAGCTGCCGTAGAACGTGATGATCGTGTCGCCGACCTGAAGCTGTGCCAGCGAACGGCCGCCGCCGCGCGAGGCCTTCGCCGTGAAGCCTGCGTCCGCGAGCGCCTTGCGCGCGCCATCCACGTCGCCCGCGACCTGGGCGGGCACCTTCGGGGGCGCGGAGCGCTGGGGCACGGGCGCCGTCCGCGTGCGCTCGGGCTTGGTCGCCGTCGTGCTGCTCGCGCTCTTGCCGTCGTCGTCGTCGCCGCAGGCGCTCAGGCCGAGCGCCGGACCGGCGAGCCCGGCGATGACCGACAGCGTCGCGCACATCCGCGCGGTTGCTCCTCCCTGCACGATCGCACCTCCCAGAGGATCGAATGGCGGGAGTCTACGTCGGCGCCCGCGGGCGGGTGCGGCGATCATGCGCGCCGGCGCGGCGAGATGGGGCTCGCCGGCGAGTCGTTGCCAGTGTCCCGGCGCGTCAAGAGGCGCGACGGCGGGAGTCCGCGGCGCGGCCTCCGGCGCCGCGATCGCACGAATCCCTGTGAACGCCCCTTTGCCCCGGATTTCGGGTGTTTGCGGCTCGAGAACCCATTCAAGTGGGTGGAGTTTCGGCCGATGTACAGGGCACACGGCAGGAGGCTCTACACGTCTTGTTGCTGTCCATCCGCCCCTCTGAAGACGCGAGGGGAGGTCCAATAGCACCTACCCCCAGGGGGAACGATGTCGCGCTTGTTCAACCGTAAGTCGGTCATTGTCGCCAGCGTCGTCGCGGTCATCGCGGCAGCTGGGGCGTATGCGTACTGGACGCAGAGCGGCTCCGGAGAAGGCAGCGCCGCGACCAGTGCGGACGGCCAGAACATCACCGTCAACCAGAAGTCTGTCGTCGCGGATCTCTCGCCCAACTCTGCCCCGCAGGACCTAAGTGGCGACTTCGACAACCCCAACGACGGCAGCGTGCGCGTCAGCACGATCTCAGCATCGGTGACAGACGTCACTCGAACGCCGGCCGCCGTCGCGGCCAATCTCCCATGCGCCACCAGCAACTACGCGCTCACAGGGTTCCCCTACACCGTCAACGCCACCATCGCAGCCGGAGACGACGTGGGCAGCTGGGCCGAAACTGGTACTGCCCCGACGATCCAGCTCGTGGAGTCGGGCGCCAACCAGGATGGCTGCAAGGGCGCGACCGCTGTCATCACGTACTCGAGCAACTAACGCGACTGACGTAGCCGGTCTGGGAGGACGAGGTCGCTCGTCTTCCCAGACTCTTCCCGGTCGTCGTTCAACCTGATGGGACGCCTCCTCGCCATCGTGCTCGCCGCGCTGGCCACCCTCGTTGGCGCCGCCCTCGCAGCGAGCGCGATCAGGGCGGGGAGGCAGCCGCATTTCAGCGTATTGGTGAGTCCGACCCACCAGAGCGCCGTACGAGGCGGGACTGCGCAGTTCGGCGTCGATGTCGGGCGGTCGGAGAACGCCGGCGCCATCACGCTCGACACCTCGGACCTCCCACGCGGCATCAGCTCGAGCTGGCAGCTCGCCGGCGGAACGCGCAGCGGCGTCGTGCCCCGCTCCGAGACGGGCGCCGTCCTCATCCTTCGCACATCGGCTGACACGCCCTTGGGCACACGGCGCGTGAAGGTGCTCGCCACGGGCGCAGGTTCCACCCGCACCCGCGCGCTGGCGCTCACGGTCATGCGCCCCGGGCATCGTCGCTTCTCGCTCAGGGTCGGTCCCTCGCGCCAGATCGTGCCGCAGGGAGCCGGCGCGAGCTACAGGATCCGCATCGCGCGCGCCGCCCACTTCCACCGCCGCGTGTCGCTGCGGATGCTGAGACTGCCGCGCGGAGTCAGGGCGAAGTTGACGACCAACGCGGTGAAGTTCGCGACGAAGGCCAGCGTGCGACCCGGCTCGTACCGTCTCGTCGTGGAGGGCAGGAGCTGGGTCGGGGGGCGCGCGGTCCGCCGCAACGCCGTCGTCGTGCTCTCGGTCGTGATGGCGCGCCCACTGCGGATCCGCGGCGACCTCTCGACGCTGCTGCATCCCGGCGCAGACGCCCCGCTGGATCTCGTGCTGACGAACCCGTACCGCTTCGACCTGCGCGTCGTGACGCTCAAGGTCCGCGTCGGCTCGCGCACGTCCAGCCCGCGGTGCGACGGGGACGCGAACTTCGCGGTCGCCCAGTTCCGCGGCAGGTACGCGCTGTGGCTTCGCCCAGGCAGCACCCGGCTCAGCGCCCTCGTGCCTGACTCCTCCGGCTGGCCGCGGGTCTTCATGCGCGACCTGCCGACCGATCAGGACGCGTGCAAGGGCGTCGTCGTGTCGCTCGACTACCGTGGGACTGCGACCCGGTGATGCGCCGCCGAATCCGCAGGATGGCCGGCGTCGTCGCGTTCGCCCTGGCCCTGGCCAGCGCGGTGACCTGGGCGTATTGGACCCAGGCCGGATCGGGCAACGCCTCGACGTTGACGGCGGCGACGCTCGACGCGGCTGCGATCACGGTGCCGGGCTCCGCGGTGAACTCCCTCACGGTCGCCTGGACCGCGCAGGCGTCGCTGAACCCGACATCCGCCTCGAACAGCGAGATCACGTACTCCGTCGAGCGCCAGCTCGACAATGGCTCCTGGGCGCCGGTGGCCGGCGGCGGCTGCTCGGGCACCAAGGCGTACAACACGGCGAGCTGCAGCGACGCCCCGGCAGCCGCCGGCAGCTACGGCTACCGCGTGGTAGCGAGCTACCGCTCGTGGACGGCGACCTCGGACCCGGCCGGCCCGGTCACGGTCACGATCGACAACTCCGCGCCAACGGCAAACTCGATCGTGCGCGCCGATGCCACCCCGACCAACGCGGGGTCGGCGCAGTGGACGGTCACCTTCAGCGAGTCGGTCACCGGCGTCGACAGCGGCGACTTCGAGGTGGCGCGTACGGGCGGGCTGACCGGCGGCGCGGTCAGCTCGGTGACCGGCAGCGGCACGACCTACATCGTGACGTCCTCGACGGGCAGCGGCGACGGCACGCTCGGACTGAACCTCGCCGACGACGACACGATTGTCGACACCTTCAGCCAGAAGCTCGGCGGCGCGGGGATCGGCAATGGCGACTTCAGCGGCCAGACCTACACGATCGACAAGACCCCGCCGACCGTCAGCTCCATCGTGCGCCTCGATGCCACCCCCAGCAACGCGGGGTCGGTGCAGTGGACGGTGACCTTCAGCGAGTCGGTCACGGACGTCGGGGCGGGCGACTTCGCCCTGGCCAACGTCGGCCTCAGCAGCCCCTCGATCACCTCGGTCACCGGCAGCGGCGCCTCCTACACGGTCACGGCGGCGACGGGCACCGGGGTCGGCACGCTCGGACTGAACCTCGTCGACGACGACACGATCATCGACGCGGCGACCACCAAGCTGGGCGGCGCAGGCACCGGCAACGGCAATCTCACGGGCCAGATCTACACCCTCGACCTCACGGCCCCCACCGTCAGCTCGATCGTGCGCGTTGGATCGTCCAGCACCACCAACGCGAGCTCGGTGCAGTGGACCGTCACGTTCAGCGAGGCGGTCACGGGTGTTGCCGCTGCGGACTTCGCGCTGGCGGCCAATGGCATCAGCGGAGCAGCGATCAGCTTGATCAGCGGCGCCGGCGCGTCCTACACCGTCACCGCGTCAACCGGTACCGGCGAGGGCACCCTCGGACTGAACCTCGTCGACGACGACACGATCATCGACGCGGTCACGAACAAGCTGGGCGGGACCGGAATCGGCAACGGCAGCCTCACGGGCCAGACGCACCTCCTCGACGTCCTCGCGCCGACGATCAGCTCCATCGTCCGTGCGACCTCGACGCCCACCAACACCACCTCGGTTCAGTGGACCGTCACCTTCAGCGAATCGGTCACGGGGGTCAACATCGCCGACTTCGTGCTGGCCAACTCCGGTCTGACCGTCCCCTCGATCACCTCCGTCACCGGGAGCACGACGACCTACACGGTCACTGCGTCAACGGGCACCGGCGACGGCACGCTCGGCCTCAACCTCGTCGACGACGACACGATCACCGACACGATCGCCAACAAGCTCGGCGGCACGGGGACCGGCAACGGCAACTCCACGGGCCAGGTCTACACGATCGACAAGACGCCTCCGGCTGCACCGGCGGCCTCGCCGCTGCCGTCCATCGACAATGGCCTTGCCCCGAACTTCCTGACGTGCTCGGTCGCCGCGACTACGCGCTACGTCAATAACGCCATCAAGGGCGCCGTCAACGTCACCGCGACGTTCGCAGCGACACCGAACGCGGGGGACGCGTTCGTCTTCTCGATGACGACGCCCGGTTCGACAGCGGTCACCGCCACGGTCACATCCTCGCCTCCGGCGACATCGGTGTCGACGACGCTGAATCTGACCTCGCTGCTGGACGGGACGGTCACGATGACGGTGTTCACGAGGGACCTCGCCGGCAACCTGTCGACCACCTCGCGCTCTCCGACGATCGTCATCATCAAGGACACGGTCGCCCCGCTGACCGCGAACTACACCGGCGGTCTGTTCCCGAAGGTCACCGGAAACGCGGAATGCGGTGCTTTCATCAGCGCTCAGAAGACCTCGGGCGGATCCCCCGACACTGACAGGATCACCTCCGGCTTCTCCTACAACATCAGCGTCGGGCTCCTCGCGCTCGGCGGGGCCTATGACGTCACGTCAACCGACCTCGCCGGGAACGTCAGCGCCGTGGTCAGGGCTGACTGACCACCAGCGGGGCGGCGGGGACGCCATGCGAACCCAACGCTCGCCATCGACCGGCTGATCGCGTGCCTAATGGAGCCGGCGAGTCGCCAACGCCGAGCGCGATGCGCTCCGGCGGCCGGTACCCTCAGGACATGACGGACGGTGGTGCCACACACCAGCTTGAAAGGTTCGCACTTGGCTATCGCGACGACGAGATCGAGGTGCGGCGGGCAATCGCGGCGCTCGACGAGCGTCGTGACGGAGAACCGGTCACGCGCGTGACGCTCTTGGTCACTGACCCGACCGCCGAGACCTGGGACGTCGGTCGCGTCCGTGAGCTGAGGCACGCACTCGGCCATCGCGCTGCCGAGCTTGGTTTGCCCGCGGTCAGCCTGACGCTCGTGCCCGAGAGCGAGGCCGAAGTCATCGAGGCGTTCGCGCAGTAGAAGCCCATGGCGCAGTACCCGATCGAGGCAGACAAGCTGCTGGCGGCTGCCAGCTTGCTCGTTCCCGCCAGTCCGGGGCGTGGCCGGCCGTCGTACACGGCACACCGCCGTGGCGTGTCCACCGCCTACTACGCGGTCTTCCACGCCATCGGCGAGCGCGTTGTTCGACAGGTCTTCCCAACGGCGGACGCGATCTTCCGCGACAGGGTTCGTCGCTGGATCTCCCACACGGACGTAAAGACGGTCGCCACCTGGATTGGAAAGTTCGCGGGCACGCTACCCGGTGGACCACCGCCACCTCATATGGCTGCACTGCTCGCACCGGCCGGCGTTCCCTCGTTCGACGCCGACACGATCTCGATCGCCGACGGCTTCCTCGAACTTCACGAGAAGCGTGAGCAGGCAGACTACGACCACCAGGCTGTCTTTACGCGCGCCGACACGCTCGGACTTCTCGAGCTCGCGCGGCAGGTCGTGGCCACCGTCGAGGCAATCGATAGCGACGAATCCAGGCTGTTGTTCGGGCTGATCGCCATGCAGGCCAAAGTGCAGCCGCGGTGATACACCGCTTGTGGCGAGCCGAGCGGTCGGGCGGTCGAGGAATCACCGGCTCCATAGACGCCGCTGTCGGGTTCGCGTAGGGGGCGTTAGCGGAGGGGGAGGGATTCGAACCCTCGGTAGGGGGGTTGCCCCTACAACGGTTTTCGAGACCGCCCGATTCAGCCACTCTCGCACCCCTCCGAGGCGCGCTGGCGCAGCGTCGGAGGATAGGCAATCGCGGCCGGCCTAGCGGCGCGAGCCGAAGAACCGCGTCAACAGCGCCGCGCACTCCGCGGCCAGCAGGCCGCCGGCGACGACGGGGCGGTGGTTCAGGCGCGGCTCGGCGAGGATGTCGAGCACCGATCCGGCGGCGCCGGCCTTGGGGTCGGTCGTGCCGAACACCACGCGCGGGACGCGTGCGAGCACGATCGCCCCGGCGCACATCGCGCACGGCTCCAGCGTGACGTACAGGACGGAGTCGAGCACGCGCCAGGATCCCAGCGCGCGGCTGGCCTCGCGCAGCGCGAGCACCTCGGCGTGCGCCGTCGGGTCCTGGCGCAGCTCGCGTTCGTTGTGGCCGGCCCCGACGACCTCGCCGTCGTGCACGACGACGGCGCCGATCGGAACGTCGCCGTGGTCCAGCGCCGCCTCCGCCTCGCGCAGGGCCAGTCGCATGAAGTACTCGTCGCGGGGAAAGAAGGGCGTCGCCATCGCTGCAGGCGCACTATCGCAGCGGGCTCGACTCGCGGTCCGGCGGCCGCCGGCGTGCGGCGCAACTCCACCGGCGTATCGTGTTAGCCACAAGTACCTCAACTCGCGGAGATGCAGGTCATCATGGCTCTCCGTCATCGGCCGGCAGTCGCGATCTCCCTTTCTCCGTTGCGTCCCATTCACCGCTCGCCGCACCCGCGCCACGCGCTCGCAGGCGCCTGCGCCGTCGCCCTCGGGCTGAGCGTCTGCGCCAGCGCGCACGCGTCCTCGGCGCCGGCCGACGGCTCGCGTCTCGTCGTGCGCTTCAAGCACGACGTGGGCACGGTCGAGCGCCTCGCGGTCCTGCGCGCGGCCGGCGTCCGCGCGGTCGCCGCCCGCGTCGGCGGCGCCTATGTCGTCGCCGCTCACACCCCAGCGTCGTCCGCAGCCGCGCTCGCGCGGCTGCGTACGCGAGGCTCGGTCGCCTGGGCCGAGCGTTCGCTGAGCGCCGGTCCCGCCTATGTGCCCAACGACTCCGGCGTCGCCGTGGCAGCCGGACCGCTGGCGGGATGGGCGGCCGTGCAATGGGAGCTCAACGGGCCGTTCGGGATCAACGCGCCGCGGGCCTGGTCGCAGGCGAGCAGGCTCGGCGGCAGCGGCGGGCGCGGCGTGACGATCGCGATCCTCGACAGCGGCGTCGCGTACACCTCGCGCCCGCCCTATACGCGCTCGCCCGACCTCGCGCCCTCGCGCTTCGCGCGCGGCTATGACTTCGTCGAGGGCGACTCCTATCCGAGCGACGAGTACGGCCACGGCACGTTCGTGGCGAGCATCGTCGGCGCGACCGCCAACAACGCGCTGGGCACCGTCGGCGTCGCCTACCGCTCGCGCGTCATGCCGGTGCGCGTCCTGGACGCCGAGGGCCGAAGCGACGCGGCGACGATCGCGCGCGGGTTGCGCTACGCGGTCAACCACGGGGCCGAGGTCGTCAACCTGTCGCTCGAGCTCTTCGACGCGCCGCCGCTGCCGGCCACGCCGCGCAGCGTGATGACGTCCAAGATCGTGCGCAGCGCGCTCGGCTACGCGCGCTCACGCGGCGTCGTCGTCGTGTCGGCGGCGGGCAACAGCTTCGACCTGCGCGTGCCCGGCAAGACCTACGACACGCTCGCGGTCAACGTCGGCGGCACGACCGAGCACGGCTGCTTGGGCAACTACTCCAACCACGGCCCGGGCATGGATCTCGTCGCGCCCGGCGGCGGCGTCGATGCCACGCTGACCGGCGACCCCAACTGCCATCCGGGCCAACCGCCGGGCCGCGACATCTCCGGCATCAGCTTCCGTGCCGGCTCGCTCGATCGGTTCGAGATGGTGCCCGGCTTCAAGGGCACCTCGTCGGCCGCGCCGCACGTCACCGGCATCGTGGCGCTCGTGCTCGCCTCCGGCGTGCTCGGGCGCAAGCCGACCCCGGGCGGGGTCGAGCGCCACCTCGAACGCACCGCGCGCGACCTCGGCGCTCCCGGCCACGACCGCTACTACGGCGCCGGGCTGATCGACGCCGCGGCAGCGACCAAGCGCCCCGCCGTCAGACCGGCCGGGTGATCGTCAGACCGTCCGGATGATCAGCACCGAGCACGGTGCGTGGTGGGAGACCTTGTTGGGCACCGAGCCCAGCAGAAAGCGCTTGGCGCCGGTCATGCCCTTGTTGCCGATCACGATGAGGTCGGAGTTGCGCTCCTCGGCGACGTCGAGGATCGCGTCGGCCGGATCGCCCTGACGGGCGAAGATCTCGACCTCCACGCCGGCGCCGCGGATCTCGGCGGCGGCCGCGTCGAGCGTCGCCTCGACGTCCTCGCGCGGGTTGATGATCCAGTGCAGGTCGCGCGGAACGGCGATCGCCTCGCGCAGGCGCGCGTCGGAGACCGGCTCGTAGGCGCTGACGAGCTCGATCCGCGCCCCGACGGACCGCGCGAGCGCGGTCGCCTGGCGCAACGCCTCGCGGGCGGTGTCCGATCCATCGATGCCGACGACGATCGAGCTGAACACGACGACTAGACGAGCTTCACGATCGCGATCACGATCCCCGCGAGCACGAACACGACGATCGCTGCCTGCATCCAGATCCAGGTGGGGGACATGGCCTACACACTCTCCAATTTTGCGTCGATCTGGGTGGCCGCGTCGCGTGAGTCGCGGTTGAACGTGACGGTCGCTGCGGCGATCCTGCGCCGCGCCCGCTCGAAGGCGCGCGGCGTCGGCTTGCGGATCGCCGCGGCGAAGCGCGCGACGTCGTCGTGCCAGGTCGCGAAGACGCCGACGAAGCGTCGATGCTCGGCGGCGACCTGCGCGGGCGCTGCGATCCTGCGAAGCGCGGTGACCGTCTTGGCGATCGCTGCCGCGAAGCGCGTCAGCGCGAGGCGATTCTGGCGCGCGTTGCTGCTCTTCGTGGCATCCGCCTCGAAGCGCTCCTGCGTGGTCGCAAAGCGCGTCTGGGCGGTGGTCAGCTGGTCGATGTAGCGGTTCTTCTCGGTGTTGTCGCCGCCGCACGCCACCAGCGCCGCAGTGGCGAGCAGAAGCGTGGCGAGGGACGCGATCCGCGCGAGCCGAGCCATCGGGCCACCCTACCGGGCGGCTCCCGCTAAGCCCGCGCGGGCGAGGCGAGCGAGTGCGCGTCGGGAGGAAGCCCGGAGCCGCCGGGCCCCTCGCCGCCGGCGACGACCTTGCGCTTTCGCTCCAGGAACGGGCGTTCGACGTAGCGGTAGGACAGCGCGGCGATCGCCGTCGTCAGCGGCAGCGCGACGGCGGTCATGACCGCCAGCCGCGTCTGGATGCTCTCCCCGCCGCCGAGAGCGTGGTCGATCTCGAACAGCACCCAGATGTGGACGAGGTAGAACGAATAGGAGCGCTCGCCCATCCACTGCATCGCGCGGTTGGCGAACAGCCGCGGCGCGCGGTCCGTGCCGAGTTGCAGCACGAGCAGGCCGAGGATCAGCGCTCCCGTGCACAGGACCGCCAGCAGCGCGCGCTGGCCGAGCGCGTGGTGGATCGGCGTCTGGCGCGCGTCGTAGTCGGTCGCGGCGTAGACGATCGCCGTCAGCGCCGCGAAGGCGAACGCGCCCCACGCCAGCCGCGACGCCGCGCGCGCGCGATCACGCAGGCCAGCGGCGAACAGCGGCTCGGCGAGCGCGATCGCCACGCCGGGCATGAAGACGAACATGATCGCCGGTGGGCTGGTCAGCCAATGGAAGGAGTACTGGTTGACGTTGCGCAGCGCGATGCTGACGAGCATCACCGCGCCGGCCGCCGCGATCGCCAGCAGCGCGCGCCGCTGCGGTGTCTGGATGCGCGAGGCGACGCGCATCGCGAGCCATGCCGCGATCGGGATCAGGACGTAGAAGCCGACCTCGGCGCCGATCGACCACGCCGGCCCGATCGGCAGGACCGCGACACCACCGGTCTGCCCCTGGACCAGGAGAAACTGGCCGAGCACCTGCCAGGCGGTGCTCTCGTACGGCGAGCCCGACTCCAGCGTGCCGTCGACGCCGAAGCGCAGCAGCACGAGCACGGTGAACAGGTAGAAGGCCGGCAGGACGCGCAGCACGCGATTTCGCACGTAGGAGCGCAGCCGCGGGCGGCGCGTGCCGATCACGTAGGCACGCGCGAAGGGCCGTGCGATCAGATAGCCCGACAGCGCGAAGAAGGCGGCAAGACCGAGGTCGAGGTGGCCGAGGATCGGCGCCCCCCAGCCGTAGGAGCGCACGTTGTTGTTCGGCGCCGGGTCGGCGAGCAGGAACAGGTGCGTGGAGAAGACCAGCAGCATGCCGACGCCGCGCACGCCGTTGCCGGCAAGCAGCGTCCCGATCCCCGCATCCTCTGTTGCACGGGGACGTTCCCCGACGGCCTCGTCCATGCTGCGAGCGACGGTACCGACCTGGCGCGAGGGCCATGCCGCACGTGAGACCGCGGTAAGGATCGCGCGCTACCGTCCAGTCATGCTCAACTTCCTCTCAAGGCACAAGACTTCGATGGTCGACACCGAGAACGCGCTCCCCGGTCGAGACAAGGCGATGCCGGTCCCCGAGCAACACTTCGTCCTCGGCACGCCGCTGCGCGGGCCGTTCCCCGAGGACACCGAGACCGCGATCTTCGGCGCCGGCTGCTTCTGGGGCGTCGAGAAGAGCTTCTGGAAGGCCCAGCCCGGCGTCTACACGACGGCCGTCGGCTACGCCGCGGGGATGACGCCGAACCCGACCTATGAAGAGGTCTGCAGCGCGCGGACCGGCCACAACGAGGTCGTGCTCGTCGTCTACAAGCCGTCCGTCGTCTCCTACGAGGACCTGCTCAAGCGCTTCTGGGAGGGCCATGACCCCACGCAGGGCATGCGCCAGGGCAACGACGTCGGCACGCAGTACCGCTCGGGCATCTACACCACCTCCGACGAGCAGCTCGCCGCCGCAGAGGCCTCACGCGATCGCTACCAGCAGGCGCTGACCGCCGCCCGGCGCGGCGAGATCTCGACCGAGATCCTGCCGGCGCCGGAGTTCTACTACGCCGAGGACTACCACCAGCAGTACCTCGCAAAGAACCCCGCGGGCTACTGCGGCGCCGGCGGCACCGGCGTCAGCTGCCCGATCGGGACCGGCGCGCGGGCCGGCTGAGGGCGAGCGGCCGCTACACCGGCGCGCCGGACGTGCGGCGCACGTCGGCGCGGAAGAGGAAGTGCTCGGCGCCGCCCTCGTCGCGGTGTAGCGAGACGGTCCCTTCCACCGGCACGAGCAGCCCGCGGGCGTGCATGTAGATCGTCTCGACGTCGGCGCTGCGGATCTCGCCGGCGCGCAGCGCGCGGGCGATCTCCGCGTGCGCGGCGAGGTTGTCGCGGTCGATGATCGACGGCCAGCGGGCGTTGCGCAGCTCGCCCTCGCCGGCGCCCAGCAGCGCGCAGAAGGCGTCGTCCAGGCGCTTGAAGCGACCGTCGAGGCCGATCAGCGCGACCGCGAAGCCCGGCTCGCAGTCAGGCAGCTCGGGCGCGTCGGCGGGAGGTGAAGCAGGTGGCGCGGGGGCGAGGGGCGCCGGCGTGCGCGGGGCGGGCGCGGTGAACGGCATGCGCTGCTCGGGCGCGCCGGCGGTCGCGGTCGGCGCGCCCGCGGAGGGGCGCTCGAAGGAGAACTCCGCGCGGATCGCCTCGACCGCCGCGCGGGCGCGATCGGCCTCGACGAGCAGCTCGGCGGCGCGCTCGCGTGCCTCGTCGCGCTCGGCGCGCGCCTCGTCGACGCTCGCGTGCGCGGCCTGCAGCTCCTCGGCGGCGGCGGCGAGCCGCGCGCGAGCGGTGTCGAGCTCGGCCTGGACCGCATGCAGCTCGTCGGGCGAGGCGACCGGACGGCTGCGGAGCGCATCGAGCTCGTGGCGCGTCTGCTCGAGCGCCCCGCGGGCGCCATCGAGCTCGCCGCGGACGGCTGCCAGCTCGCCGCGCGTCAGCGCTGCCTCGCCGTGCGCGGCCTGCGCGTCCTCGCGCGCGGCCTGCAGGTCGGCGCGCGCGCTTTCGGCGCCGGCCTGCGCGGCCTCGAGCTCTGAGCGCAGCGCCTGCAGCTCGGCGCCGGCGGTGTGGATCGATGCGCGCTCGGCGTCGATCGAGTCGCGCAGCGCCTGCAGCTCGGCGCGGACGTGCTCGCTCTCGAGGCGGGCGGTCGCGGTCTCTGCGCGGGCGTCGTCGGCCGCCGCGTGCGCGGCCTGCGCGTCGGCCTGCGCGGCGTTCTCCTCGGCACGTGCGATCTGCAGCGCCGTCTGCGCCTGCGCTCGGGCGGCCTCCGCCTGCTCGCGTGCTGCGCCGGCGTCGGTGGCCGCCGCACGTGCCCCGTCGCGCTCGCGGGTGAGCTCCTCGAGGCGGCCGTGCGCGGACTGCTGCGTGCCGCTCGCCTGCTCCTCGGCGGCCTCGCGATGACGGCGCTCGGCATCACGCTCGGCCTCGACCTCGGCGAGTCGCGCGAGCACCCGCGTGCGTTCTGCCTGCTCGCCCTGCAGATGCGCGAGGACGCGCTCGCGCTCGGCCTGCTCGGAGGCGCTCTGTGCGAGCGCGCGGCCGCGCTCGGCCTCGACGGTCTGAAGCTGCGCCAAGATCCGGCCGCGCTCGGCGACGTGCTCGGCGCGGGCGGCCTCGAGCGCTGACAGCGCCTGGCTGCGCTCGTGCTCGGCCTCGGCGAGCTGTGCGCGTGCCCGCTCGCGCTGGGAATCGAGCTCGGCTTGAGCGGCCTGTGCGCGGCCGGCGTCGCCGGCGCGCTCGGCCTCGACGATCGCCAGGCGCTCCAGCGCGCGCTCGCGCTCGGCATGCGCCCCGGCTGCCTCCTGCTCGGCCGCCTCGAGGCGCTCGCGCAGCTCGTGCGCGCGCTCGACGAGGTCGTCGAGGCCCGGCCCGTCGGATTGCGGCTCCTCGTAGACCTCGGTCAGGCCGAGCTGGGCGCGCCGCGCGGCCTCCTTGGCCTCGCGCGCGGCGGCACGATAGACCTCCAAGTGCTCGCCGACGACCTTGCGCGTCAACGGCGGCGCGTCGGCGTCGCGGACGATCACGAGGATGCCGGCCAGGCGAGCGCCGGGATCGGGCTGCTGGCCGGTGAGGCAGACGCTCTCGACGGCGCCGAGCGCGCGCTCGTGGCGCACGCGCAGCTCCGCGGGCTGCCAGCTGTCGGCGTCGCGCGACCCGAGCTCCGACAGCAGCGAGGTGAACTCCCAGCCGAGCGCAAGCGGGACGGAGATCACGACGAAGCGCAGCGCCAGCGGCGCGCCGTCGGCCTTGGCCGCGGGAAAGACGCGGTCGTCGCGCTCCCCGCGCAGGATGCGCTCGAAGGCCTCGCGCTGCGCCGCGTCGGCGGCGGACGCGAGGACATCCGCGACGGGGTGGCCTGCGAGCTCCTCGGGCGTTGCCGCGAGCATTGCCGCGACGCCGGGCCCGCACTCCGCGATCCGCCCGTCCGGGGTGCTGAGAACGTAGCTGCCGTCGGCGAGGCCCAGCAGCACCTGCTCGACGTGTTGGTCGCCGGGGACCGCGGGCGCGGCCAGCTGCTCGCCCAGAAGGGTCATGGCTCCCCTATCGGCCGGTTGCTCCAGATATTGAGCGCGATCGCGCGGGATGCCAGAAACGTCCACTACGCTGCGCGCTGTGCGATCGACACGCAGCGTGCCCCACGTCGGCATGGAGGTGGCGATCGTGCATCTCGGCGTGACGGCGCCGGCGACCGTCGAGCAGGTGCTCGACGGCGGGCGCACGCTCGTCGCCGCGGGACAGACGTTCGAGCTCTCGCGGCTGACGGCGCACTACGTGCGAGCTGGCGATCCGTACTACGGCGTGCGCCTGGCGCTGTCGCCCGCCGGCTGAGCGCGCCGGCTATGCGTCGCCGGTGACGCGCGCGGCGAGCACAATGTACTTCGTGCCGCGGCGCTCCAGGCGCACGGCGTCGCTCGTGTTGCCCTCGACGGTGTCGAGCTTGCCGGCGCTCGGGCGCCCGCGGGCGATGCCGAAGTGCGAGGCGAGCACGCCGTTGCGGAACTTGTAGAAGGCGATGTCGCCACGCTGGATCTTGCCGATCGGGATCGAGCGCAGCCCGTTGCGACCGGCGACGGCGTCCTTGTAGGAGCGGTGCGGATCGATCAGACGCGAGGACAGCTGGACGCCAGCGCGGCGGAAGGCCTGGTGCACGAACGCCCCGCACCAGACCCGACAGGGCGGCACCTTCAGGCCCATGTCACGCTCCCAGCGGTCGATCTGCGGCCCGCAGTTCGATGTGCCGGCCTCGGCCAGGCCGTTCTGCTTCTCGGCCCAGGCGACGGCCTTCGAACGCACGCTCGCGCTGCCCGACGCGCCCCCGGCGGTCGAGATTGCGATCGTGAGGCCGGCGCCGAGGACGACGAGCGCGACGGTGAGGCGTGCGAGCATCCGAGCAGATGATGCCCGCCATCGCGGTGGGCGTCCAGCGGCAACGCTCACAGCGGCACGCGCGCGGGCGCGGCGGGGGGTGCGCCGGCAGCGCGCTCGGCGGCGACGGCCTTGCGCAGCGAGACGTCGAAGCCGATCGGCTCGACGTCGAACAGCGCCGCGCCGCTGGGGTCGGTCACGACGGTCTCGGTCGAGAGGCCCTCGATCAGCGGCCGCGCGACGGCGGTGTCGACGGGCGTGACGAGGCCGATCCACAGCGACGACAGCCACGGCGTCAGCAGCGGCACGGGCAGCTTGGGCCGCGGGCGCTTGCCGAGCGCGATCGCCATGCGGTCGAGCATCGCGCCGTAGGCCAGCACGTCGGGGCTGCCGATCTGCACCTCGCGCGCGGTCGAGGCCTCGACGTCCGGCGCGGCGGCGAGGTAGGCGACGACGTCGTCGATGTCGATCGGCTGGGTCGGCGTCGACAGCCAGCGCGGCGCGATCATGAACGGCAGCCGGGCGACGAGGTGGCGCAGCGTGCGGTAGGACTCGCTGCCCGCACCGACGACCATCCCGGCGCGAACGTAGGTCAGCGGCGGGCCGTGCTCCCGGAGGGCGAGTGCCGTGCCACGACGGCTGCGCAGGTGCTTGGAGCCGGGCTCGTCGCCGAGGCCGCCGAGGTAGATCACGCGCCCGACGCCCTCGTCGGCGCACATCCGCGCAAACGACTCGGCGGCGCGCAGCTCGCGCTGCTCGAAGTCGCCGGCGTCCGCGCCGCGGCCCATCGAGTGCACGAGGTAGTAGGCGACGTTGACGCCCTCGCCCGCCCCGGTCAGCGTCGAGGAGCGCAGCACGTCGCCCTCGTGCAGGTCGAGCTCGGCGGCGGGCAGGTCGCGGGTTCGCGTGGCATCGCGCACGAGCGCGCGCACCTCGACGCCGTCGGCCAGCAGCCGCTCGCAGAGGGCGGTCCCGATGAATCCTGTCGCTCCGGCGACGAGTGCACGCATTGCGACAGGTAGTGCGGCGGCGCGCGGCGTCTGGATGCATCTAGGGTTCGGCCATGCGCGTCCACATCATCAGCGACATGGAGGGCGTGTCGGGGATCGTCAAGCCCGAGCAGTGCGACGGCGGCGAACCGATGTACCTCGAGGCGCGCACGCTGTACACCGCGGAGATCAACGCGGCCATCCGCGGGGCGCGGGAGGGCGGCGCGACCGAGGTCGTGGTCATGGACTGCCACGGCGCGGGCGGCGGCTGGACGTTCAACTCGCTGATCGCCGAGGACCTGCACCCCGAGTGCGAGTGGGTCGTGCAGGAGCAGTGGACCGGCTACACCGAGTTCCTCGAGCAGGGCTGCGACGCGGCGCTGTTCGTCGGCATGCACGCGAAGGCCGGCACGCAGCTGGGCACCATGAACCACACCGTCTCCGGGCGCGACTTCCAGCACATCTGGTTCAACGACGTCGAGGTCGGCGAGACGGCGATCAACGCCGCGCTGTGCGGGACATGGGGCTGCCCTGTGCTGCTCGTGACCGGCGACCGCGCCGCCTGCGACGAGGCGACGGCGCTCTTGGGTCCGGGCCTCACGACGGTGGCGGTCAAGCAGGGGTTGGGCGCGACCTCGGCGCGAATGATCCCGCCGGCGCGGGCGCGGGCGCTGATCGAGCAGGGCGCGGAGCGCGCGCTGTCAGACCTGTCGGCCGTGGCGCCCTACGACCCGGGCAGCCCGTGCGAGATCCGCGTCGAGTTCAAGCGCACCCCGCCCGCCGACCGCCTGCGCTTTCATCCCGGCGTGCAGCGGCTCGACGGCCGCACGATCCTCGTGCGGGCGGACAGCTGGTGGGAGGCCTGGAAGCTGTTCTTCTTCGAGACCTAGCAGCGATGAGTTCCGCTCGGCTCGGCGGTCTTCATCGCATGTCCGAGTACACGCAGATCGGTGAGGTCAACACCTGGTGGGACGAGCACGGCGCGGGCAAGCCGCTCGTCCTGCTGCACCCTGGCGGCGCCGACTCGCGCGCCTTTCAGCCCAATCTGGCCGGTCTCTCCGCGCACTTTCACCTCTACCGCCTCGACCGTCGCGGCGCCGGGCGCACCGCCGACGTCGAGGGCCCTATCGGCTACGAGCAGATGGCGCTCGACACGATCGGTTTCATCGAGACCGTCGTCGGAGAGCCGGTGCACCTCCTCGGCCACAGCGACGGAGCGCCCGTCGCGCTGCTGGTCGCGCACCAGCGCCCGGACCTCGTTCGCCGCCTCGTGTTCTCAGCGGGGGTCTTCCACCACGCGGGCTGGCTGCCGGGCGTGATCGACCTCCCCGACGACGTCTACGAATGGCTCGGCGACTGGTACGGCGAGGTCTCGCCCGACGGCCGCGATCACTGGCCGATCGTGCAGGCGAAGCTCGACCGCATGCACCGCGAGGAGCCGACGCTCACGCCGGAGGATCTTGCGACGATCCCGACGCCCACGCTGCTGATGTTCGCCGACCAGGACGAGGTCGAGGTCGAGCACATCCACGCCATGCACCGCGCGCTTCCCGACGCGCAGCTTGCGATCGTCCCGGGCACCGGGCACGGACTGCTCGTCGACAAGCCCGAGCTCTGCAACACGATGATCGCCGAGTTCCTGACGGCCTGAATCGGCGGTCGTGGCGAATTCCCCCCGTATATAGCGGTGAACTCGCCACGATCGCTACTCCGATACGCGCCCGAGAGGATTCGAACCTCTGACCTTCGGTTCCGTAGACCGACGCTCTATCCAGCTGAGCTACGGGCGCATGGGGTCGTGCAGTGTAGAGCGGAGAGGGCGGGATTCGAACCCGCGATGGGGGTTGAGCCCCATACTCGCTTAGCAGGCGAGTGCCTTCAGCCACTCGGCCACCTCTCCCTGAAGCTCTCTGCCAGCAGTGTAGAGCCCGGATCCAGCGGCGTGCGGGGAGACGCTACGGTCCATCCACGGAGGGGTGGCAGAGCGGACGAATGCACCGGTCTTGAAAACCGGAGTCCGGTTATCCCGGACCGCGGGTTCGAATCCCGCCCCCTCCGTCCAGGCCATACCGCCGCTTAGACGATCGCGGCGCGCGGGTAGCCCGCCGCCATGGCCGAGATCGGGATCTTCCTCTCCTCCGAGGAGCGCACCGCCCCGGAGCTCGTGCGGGCCGCCGTGCATGCCGAGCAGGCCGGCTTTCGCTCCGCCTGGCTGTCGGACCACTTCCACCCGTGGAACGACGCGCAGGGTCAGAGCCCGTTCGTCTGGTCGGTGCTCGGCGCGCTCGCGAACGCGACCGAGACCATGCGCTGGACGACCGCCGTCACGTGCCCGACCGTCCGTACCCACCCGGGCATCATCGCCCAGGCCGCGGCCACCACCGCCACCCTCATGCCTGGACGTTTCCGCCTCGGCGTCGGAAGCGGCGAGGCGCTCAACGAGCACGTCTTCGGCGCCCGCTGGCCGAGCGCCGACGTGCGCCTGGAGATGCTCGAGGAGGCGATCGAGGTCATCCGCCTGCTGTGGGAGGGCGGCTTCAAGCACCACCACGGCCGCCACTACACGCTCGAGGGCGCGCGCCTCTACACGCTCCCGGACGAGCTGCCCCCGATCCTCGTCTCCGGCTTCGCGCCGAAGTCCGTCGAGCTCGCCGCGCGGATCGCCGACGGCTTCGTCTCCGTCGGCTCCGACGAGGAGGGCCTCGAGAGCTACCGCGCGCAGGGCGGGACGGGGCCATCGAGCGCGGGCCTCAAGGTCTGCTGGGGCCCCGACCGCGACGAGTGCGTGCGCACCGCCCATCGCATCTGGCCCAACGAGGCGCTCGAGGGCGAGCTCGCGCAGGTGCTGCCCTCGCCGCGCCACTTCGAGCAGGCGACCGCGCTCGTGACCGAGCAGCACATCTCCGAGTCGATGGCCTGCGGCCCTGACCCCGAGGAGCACATCGCGGCGATCCAGGACGTCGTCGACGCCGGCTTCGACGAGGTCCACGTCGGGCACATCGGCCCGAACCACGACGGCTTCGTCGACTTCTGCGAGCGCGAGATCCTGCCGCACTTCGCGGCCACGCGGACTACCTGACCGCCGGCACCGCCCCGTTGGCGCGCGGCGTCGCCAGCCTGCGCTGCAGCACCACGGTGCTGCCGCCGTCGCCGCCTTCGACCTCGACGGCGTCCATCAGCTCGCGCATGAGATCGATGCCGCGGCCGCGGTCGGGGCTCTTCGTCGACTTCCACACGCCGCGGTCGCGGATCGTGATCGACACCTCTGCGCCGGTGCGCTCGAGCAGCACCTCGAAGAGGTCGGCGCCGAGCTCGTAGCCGTGCTCGATCGCGTTCTGGCAGGCCTCGTTACAGGCCATCGTGATGTCGTGCGTCTCGACCGGGTCCGCGCCGGCCTCGCTGAGCCAGCGGCGCAGCGTCTCGCGCGTGGATGTCAGCGCGCCCGGGTCGCCGGCGACCTGCAGCGCGACGCGATCCTCCAAGCGCGTCAAGGCATGCAGGACGATCATCGTCACGTCGTCGTCCTGGGCGCCGCCGGCCAGCGTCCCGAGCACGCGATCGCACAGCTCCTCCACATCGGCTCCCGCGGCGGCCGCGGCGCCGGCCTCGCGCAGGCGCTCGAGCCCCGCATCGAGCGACTGGGTGGGCGCTTCGACGAGACCGTCGGTGTAGAGCAGCAGCGTCGAGCCCGGCTCGAGCTGCACCGTGCGCTGCTTGTAGCGCGGCGTCTCGACGACGCCCATCGGCGGCGCGGGCACCCCTTCGAGGTAGACCGCCTCGCCGTCGGCCCCGACCACCAGCGGCGGCGGATGACCGGCGTTCGTGTAGCGCAGGCGGCCGGTCGCAGGCTCGAAGACCGCGAGCACGACCGTCGTCAGGACGCAGTCGCCGAGCCCGAGCGCGAAGCGGTTCAGGCGCTCGGCCATCGCCCCGCAGTCGTCGGCCTGCATGAGGATCGCGCGCAGCGCGCTGCGCATCTGGCCCATCGTCGCCGCCGCCTCGATGCCGCGGCCGACGACGTCGCCGATGACGACCGCCACGCGCCCGCCTGCCAGCGCGATCGCGTCGTACCAGTCGCCGCCCACCGCCGCGCCGTTGTCGCCGGGCTCATAGCGCGCGGCGAGCGCCACGCCGGGTACGCCCGGAAGCTCGGCGGGCAGCAGCGAGCGCTGCAGCTCCTGGGCGATCCGCCGCTCGCGCTCGTACAGGCGCGTGCGCGCGATCGCCAGGCTCGCGCGCCCCGCGGCCAGGCCGAGCAGGTCGACCGTCTCGTCGCCGAACTCGCGCCGCGTCAGCGTGCCGACGTGCAGGCTGCCGATGATCTGCGCGCCGGCGACCAGCGGCACGCCAGCAGCGAGGTGATCGCCGGGCCGAGCGAGCTCGCGTCGAGCTCGTCATTGGCCAGCGTCGAGGACCGCCACGGGTCCGCGCTGGCCTTCGAGACGCGGGCGAGGATGTCGTCGCTGCGGCCCTTCGCCGCCGCGCTCGACGACCATCTCGACGCCGTTGGCCGCGCGCGCGAGGACGGGCTCCTCGCCGTCGTCAGCACGACCGCCGCGCGGTCGACGTCGAGCGCGTCCAGCAGCCGTGTCGAGCACCTCGCGCAGCAGCTCCTCGAGGTCCTCGGCTCCGAGCGCCGCGACGGCGATCGACTGCATCAGGCGCAGGCGCTCGGACGCGGCCTCGGCCTGCGCGCGCGCCGCCTGCGCGCGGATCAGCTGCTCGCGGTCGCGCTCGGCGCGGCGGCGCTCGCGCAGGTCCTGGACGTGGACGATGAGGTCCGCAGCGGCGCGCCTTCGCGCGCGCGTCGTCAGCGAGACGCTGACGAGCACCGGGATCGAGGTGCCGGCGGGGCCCGACAGGCGCCGCTCGACCTCGTAGCGCGGGATCCGGCCGGCTGCGAGGTCGAGGCGCTGGTCGGCGTCGATGCCGGCGTCCTCGCGCAGGCCGAGCTCGTCGAGCGTGCGGCCGATCAGCGTCCTCGGGCTGCGCGGCCGAGCGTCTCGCACAGCGCGCGGTTGACGTGGCGCAGGCGCCCGGCGGCGTCGGCGCGCGCCATGCCGATCGGCGCGTCCTCGAACGTCGCGCGCAGCAGCTCCTCGCGCTCGGCCAGCGCGCGTCCGCGCTCGTAGCTCTCGACGAAGACCTCGACCTTCGAGCGCAGCACGACGGGGTCCAGCGGCTTGAACAGGTAGTCGACGGCGCCGGCCTCGTAGCCGCGGAAGACGTGGTGCTGCTCCTTGCTGATCGCCGTCACGAAGATGATCGGCACGCGCCGCGAGCGCTCGCGCGCGCGGATCAGCTCGGCCGTCTCGAAGCCGTCGAGGCCGGGCATCTGGACGTCGAGCAGGATCACCGCGAAGTCGTCGTGGAGCAGCGCGCGCAGCGCCTCGTCGCCCGAGCGCGCCTTGACGAGCCGGCAGCCGAGCGGCTCGAGCACCGCCTCCAGCGCGAGCAGGTTCTCCGTCGCGGTCGTCGACGAGCAGGATCGCGCGCGTCTCTCACGATCGCGCCCCCTCGCGCGGTGCCGGCGAGCTCGCACAGCAGCGGCGCCGATCTCGCGCAGCGCCAGCACGCGCGCGCCCGGCGCCGCCGCCAGCGCCGCGTCGGGCATCTCGCGGCGCTCGGCGGTCTCGGGATCCTGCACGATCGCCGTGCCGCCGCGGCGCGCGATCCGTGCGAGGCCGTCGGCGCCGTCGGCGTTGGCGCCGGTCAGCACGACGCCGGCCGCGCGCTCGCCGTAGGCGTCGGCGGCCGAGCCGAACAGCACGTCGATCGACGGGCGGCTGAAGTTCAGCGGCTCGTCGACCGACAGCGAGACCGACCCGCGCTCGACGTAGCAGGTGGTAGTCGGCGGGCGCGACGAGCACCGTGCCGGGGCTCGAGCGCCTGCTTGTCCTCGGCCTCGCGCGACGCGAGCGCGCAGCGCGCGTCGAGCAGCTTCGCGAGGCGGCTGTCCGTCGCCGTCGGCGCTGGCGGTGCTGGGCGACGACGACGGCCGCGGCGAAGTCGGCCGGCAGCGCCTCGAGCACGCGCTCGACCGCCTGCAGCCCGCCCCACGACGCCCCGATCGCCACGAGCTCGACAGCCATCACACGCGCCGCCGGAAGATCTTCTCGGCCTCGTCGAGCGGCTCGTACTCCGCCGCGTGGCGCGAACGACGGATCGACTCCTTGCGCCCGAGGGCGAGGATGCCGAAGCGCGTCATGCTGTCGCCGAACAGCTGCAGGACCTCCTCCTGCAACGCCGGCCGAAGTAGATCATGACGTTGCGGCAGACGATGAGGTGGAACTCGTTGAAGGAGCCGTCCGTGACGAGGTTGTGCTGGGCGAGGACGATCCCGGCGACCAGCGAGCGGGTCGAAGCGCGCGCGGTCGCCGTCGGCGGTGTAGTAGGAGCGAGAACGCCTCGGTGCCCGCCGGCGCGCAGGTAGTTCTCGGTGTAGCGCTGCATGCGCTCGAGCGGGAACGACCCGGCGCGCCGCGCGCTGCAGCGCCGCGTCGTTGATGTCCGTCGCGTAGATGCGCGTGCGCTCGAGCAGACCCTCCTCGCGCAGCGCGATCGCCAGCGAGTAGACTCTCCTCGCCGGTCGAGCAGCCGGCGTTCCAGACGCGGATGAAGGGATACGTGCGCAGCAGCGGGAAGACGCGCTCGCGCAGCGCGCGGTAGAAGCTCGGGTCGCGGAACATCTCCGTGACGTTGATCGACAGGTCGCGCAGCAGGCGGTCCATGCACGCCGGGCTCGTGCAGGATGCGCTCCTGCAGGCCCGACAGCGTCTGCAGACCCTCGGCGTAGACGCGGTGCCACAGCCGCCGGCGCAGCGAGGCGAGCGCGTAGCCGCGGAAGTCGTAGCCGTAACGGCGCTGGATCGCCTCCAGCAGGAGGTCGATCTCGAGGCGCTCGCGCGCGTCGTCATGGTCGTCCTCGCCCGTGCCCTGCGAGCCACTGGGCGAGCGGGTGCTCACCCGTAGAGCCACACGCGCATGAGCGAGATGAGCTGTTCGATGTCGACGGGCTTGGTGATGTAGTCCGACGCGCCGGCGGCGATCGACTTCTCGCGGTCGCCCTTCATCGCCTTGGCCGTCAGCGCGATGATCGGCAGGTCGGCGAAGCGCCGCGTCGGCGCGCAGCGCGCGCGTCGTCTCGTGGCCGTCCATCTCGGGCATCATCACGTCCATCAGCACGAGGTCGACGCCGGCGTCGGCGTCCAGCGACTCGATCGCCTCGCGGCCGTTCTCGGCGAAGCGCACGACCATCCCGCGCGCCTCGAGCGCGCTCGTCAGCGCGAAGACGTTGCGCACGTCGTCGTCGACGATCAGCACGCGCTTGCCCTGCAGCACCGAGTCGGCCGTGTGCAGCTGCTCGAGCATGCGGCGGCTCTCGGCCGGCAGCGCGCTCGGCGGGCGGTGCAGGAACAGCGCCGTCTCCGACGAGCAGGCGCTCGGGCGAGCCGGCGTCCTTGACGATGATCGAGTCGGCGTAGCGGCGCAGGCGCGTCTCGTCGCGGCGCGTGAGCTCCTTGCCGGTGTGGATGATCACCGGCACGTCGCGGTGGCGCTCGTCCTCCTTGAGGTGGTCGAGCAGCGCGAAGCCGGTCATCTTCGGCAGCTTGAGGTCGAGCACGATGCAGTCGAAGCGCCGCCCTGCGATCGCCTCGAGCGCCTCCTCGCTGGTCGCCACGGCGGTCACCTCGACGTCGTCGCCGGCGCCGACGAGCTCCGACGACGCTCATGCGCTCGGCCTCGTCGTCGTCGACGACGAGCAGCTGGCGGACCGGGCGGTCGAGGAACTCCGCGGCGGCGGCGAACGCACCGGCCAGCGCCGCGACGTCGGACGGGCGCTCGAGGAAGCCCGCCGCTCCCGAGCTCAGCGCGCCGTGGCGGTCGCCGGCGCTCGGCGATCGACGTGCACCGGGATGTGGCGCGTGCGCGGGTGGTGCTTGAGCTGCTCGAGCACGCCCGCGCCGCCGCGCACCGGCACGGCCAGCACGATGACGTCGGGGACCAGCTCGTGCGCGAGCGACAGCCCGATGTTGCCGCGCGGCGCGATGACCGCGCGAAAGCCCTGCGCGCGCGCCGCGTCGAGCGCAAGCATGGCCGACGCCGGGTCGTCGTCGATGACGAGCGCGACGCGGTCGCCGTCGAGCACGAGCGCGCGGTCGTCGGCCTGCACCGCGACCTGCTCGTCGTCCTGCGGCGCGGGATCGACGAGCGGGCGCGAGCTCGAGCGACCGGACGCGCCTCGTGGCGCGCGGGCTCGTCCTCGGGCACCGGCGGGCTGCTCGACGTAGGCCGGCAGCAGCAGCTCGAACGCGCTGCCCTCGCCGGGCGCTGAGCGCACGCGGATCTCGCCGCCGAGCATGCGCATGATCTCGCGGCTGATCGACAGGCCCAGGCCGGTGCCGCCGTAGCGGCGGCTGGTCGTGCCGTCGGCCTGCTGGAAGGACTCGAAGATCAGCCGCAGCTTGTCCTCGCCGATGCCGATGCCGGTGTCGGCGACGGTGATCGCCAGCGCGTAGGGCGAGCCGTTCTCCGCCCGCTCGTCGGTGGCGGCCAGCTCGCAGCGAGACCGCGCCGGTCTCGGTGAACTTGAACGCGTTGGAGAGCAGGTTTCGCAGCACCTGCTGCACGCGCTGCTCGTCGGTGAAGATCGCCGGCGGCGTGTCCTGCGATGTCGTGATCTGGAAGCTCCAGGCCCTTCTGCTCGGCGACCGAGCCGAACGCGCGCTCGACGTACTCGCAGAGCGCGTCGATCTCGACCTGGCCGGGGTTGATCTCCATCTTGCCCGCCTCGACCTTCGTCAGGTCGAGGATGTCGGAGATCAGCGACAGCAGGTCGGCGCCGGCCGTGTGGATCGTCGAGGCGAACTCGATCTGCTTGTCGGTCAGGTTGTTCTCGGGATTCTCGGCCAGCAGCTTGGAGAGGATCAGCAGGCTGTTGAGCGGCGTGCGCAGCTCGTGGCTCATGTTCGCCAGGAACTCCGACTTGTACTTCGAGCTCACCGCGAGCTGCGCCGCCTTCTCCTCGAGGTTCTCGCGCGCGCTTCTCGATCTCGGCGTTCTGCACCTCGATGTCGCGGTTCTGCTGGCTGAGCAGCTCGGCCTTCTCCTGCAGCTCCTCGTTGGTCTGCTGCAGCTCCTCCTGCTGGGTCTGCAGCAGCTCCTCCGACGCGCGCAGCGACGAGGTCTGCTGCTCGAGCTCGGCGTTCGAGCGGCTTGCAGCTCGTCCTGCTGGCTCTGCAGCTCCTCCGATTGGGACTGCAGCTCTTCGGCGAGGCTCTGGGACTGCTCGAGCAGCTCCTCCGTGCGGCGGTTGGCGATGATCGCGTTCAAGACGACGCCGAGCGTCTCGGCGAGCTGCTCGAGGAACGCCTGGTTGACGTCGGAGAACGCGCGCAGCGACGCGAGCTCGACGACCGCCAGCACCTGCTCCTCGAACAGGATCGGCATCACGATGATGTTCACCGGGGCGGCGTCGCCGAGGCCCGACGTGACCTTGACGTAGTCCGACGGGGCGTCGGTGATGAGGATGCTCGAGCCCTCGAGCGCCGCCTGGCCGACGAGCCCCTCGCCGAACTTGAAGTGGTTGGAGACCGACTTGCGCCGCTTGTAGCCGTAGCTTGCGATCAAGCGCAGCTCGGGGTGGCCCCCGTCGGTGGACTCCGTCAGGAAGAACGCGCCGTGCTGCGCGGTCACCAGCGGCGAGATCTCCGACATGATCAGGCGCGTCACGGTCGCGAGGTCGCGCTGGCCCTGCATCAGCCCGGAGATCCGCGCGAGGTTCGTGTTCAGCCAGTCCTGCTCGGCGTTCTTCTGCGTCGTCTCGCGCAGGTTGGCGATCATCTGGTTGATCGTGTCCGACAGCTCCGCGAGCTCGCCGCGGGCCTCGACGGAGATGTGGCGCGTGAGGTCGCCCTGGGTCACGGCGGTCGAGACCTCGGCGATCGCGCGCACCTGCGTCGTGAGGTTGCCGGCGAGCTGGTTGACGTTCTCGGTCAGGTCGCGCCACGTGCCCGACACGCCCTCGACCTCGGCCTGGCCGCCGAGCTGGCCCTCCGTGCCGACCTCGCGCGCGACGCGCGTGACCTCGGCCGCGAAGGACTGCAGCTGGTCGACCATCGTGTTCAGCGTGCCCTTGAGCTCGGCGATCTCGCCGCGCGCCGGGACGACGATCTTCTGGCTGAGGTCGCCGCTGGCGACCGCGGTCGCGACCTGGGCGATGTTGCGCACCTGGTCGGTGAGGTTGCCGGCCATGAAGTTCACGTTCTCGGTCAGGTCGCGCCACGTGCCGCTGACGCCCTTGACGTCGGCCTGGCCTCCGAGCTGGCCCTCCGTGCCGACCTCGCGCGCGACCCTTGTCACCTCCGCGGCGAACGACGAGAGCTGGTCGACCATCGTGTTGATCGTCTCCGACAGCTCGAGGATCTCGCCCTTGGCCTCGATGTCGATCTTCTTGGACAGGTCGCCGTTGGCGACGGCGGTCGTGACGCGCGCGATCGCGCGCACCTGGCTGGTGAGGTTGCCGGCCATCAGGTTGACGTTGTCGGTCAGCCCGCGCCAGGTGCCCGAGACGCCCTCGACCGTCGCCTGGCCGCCGAGCTTTCCCTCCGTGCCGACCTCGCGCGCGACGCGCGTGACCTCGGCCGCGAACGCGTTGAGCTGGTCGACCATCGTGTTGATCGTGTCCTTGAGCTCGGCGATCTCGCCCTGAGCGTCGACGGTGATCTTCTTGCTCAGGTCGCCGGTCGCGACCGCGGTGGTCACCTGCGCGATGTTGCGCACCTGATCGGTGAGGTTGTCGGCGAGCTGGTTGACGGACTCCGTCAGATCGCGCCACGTGCCAGACACGCCCGCCACCTCGGCCTGCCCGCCGAGCTGGCCCTCGGTGCCGACCTCGCGCGCGACCCTTGTCACCTCCGCGGCGAACGACGACAGCTGGTCGACCATCGTGTTGATCGTGTCCTTCAGCTCGGCGATCTCGCCCTGAGCCTCGACGTCGATCTTCTGCGTCAGGTCGCCGGTCGCGACCGCCGTCGTGACCTGCGCGATGTTGCGCACCTGGTCGGTCAGGTTCGATGCCAGGAAGTTCACCGACTCGGTCAGGTCGCGCCACGTCCCGCTGACGCCCTTGACCTCGGCCTGACCGCCGAGGCGCCCTTCCGTGCCGACCTCGCGCGCGACGCGCGTGACCTCGTCGGCGAACGACGACAGCTGGTCGACCATCGTGTTGATCGTCTGCTTGAGCTCGAGGATCTCGCCGCGCGCGTCGACGGTGATCTTCTGGCTCAGGTCGCCGTTGGCGACGGCCGTCGTCACCTGCGCGATGTTGCGCACCTGGCCGGTGAGGTTGTTGGCCATCAGGTTGACGTTGTCGGTCAGGTCGCGCCACGTGCCCGAGACGCCCTCGACCTCGGCCTGGCCGCCGAGCACGCCCTCCGTGCCGACCTCGCGCGCGACGCCGGTCACCTGCTCGGCGAAGACGCGCAGGCGGTCGGTCATCGAGTTGATCGTCTCGGCGAGCGTCGCGACCTCGCCCTTGGCCTCGACGGTCACCTTCTGCGACAGGTCGCCGTTGGCGACGGCCGTCGTGACGACCGCGATCTGACGCACCTGGTCGGTCAGGTTCGAGGCCATCCCGTTGACGGAGTCGGTGAGGTCCTTCCACGTGCCGGCGACGCCGGACACCTCGGCCTGGCCGCCGAGCACGCCGTCGGTGCCGACCTCGCGCGCGACGCCGGTCACCTGCTCGGCGAAGACGCGCAGCGTGTCGGTCATCGAGTTGATCGTCTCGGCGAGCGTCGCGACCTCGCCCTTGGCCTCGACGGTCACCTTCTGGGTCAGGTCGCCCTGCGCGACGGCCGTCGTCACCGCCGCGATCTGGCGCACCTGGTCGGTCAGGTTGGTCGCCATGAAGTTCACGTTCTCGGTCAGGTCGCGCCACGTGCCGCTGACGCCCTTGACCTCCGCCTGGCCGCCGAGCTGGCCCTCCGTGCCGACCTCGCGCGCGACGCGCGTGACCTCGTCGGCGAACGACGAGAGCTGGTCGACCATCGTGTTGATCGTGTCCTTGAGCTCGAGGATCTCGCCGCGCGCCGGCACGGTGATCTGCTGCGACAGGTCACCGTTCGCGACCGCCGTCGTGACCGTTGCGATCTGGCGCACCTGGTCGGTCAGGTTGGCCGCCATCGAGTTGACGTTCTCGGTCAGGTCGTACCACGTGCCGCTGACGCCCTTGACCTGCGCCTGGCCGCCGAGCTTGCCGTCCGTGCCGACCTCGCGCGCGACCCTCGTCACCTCGTCGGCGAACGAGCTGAGCTGGTCGACCATCTCGTTGACGGTCGTGCCGATCGCCGAGAACTCGCCCTTGACCGGCTGTCCCTCGATCGTCAGCGCCATCTTCTGGCTGAGGTCGCCGCGCGCGACGGACTGGATCACGCGCGAGACCTCGGTCGTCGGACGGACGAGGTCGTCGATCATCGCGTTGACGGACTCGACCGTGTCGTTCCAGGTGCCGTCGACCGTGCCCAGCGAGACGCGCTCGGTCATGCGTCCCTCGCGGCCGATGATCCGGCTCACGCGGGCCAGCTCCTTGGCCTGGCGCGAGTTCAGCGCGATCAGCTCGTTGCAGCGCTGCTGGACGTCGCCGATGACGTCGCGCCGGCGCGCGCGCAGGCGCACGGTGAAGTCGCCGTCGCGCGCCGCGGTGAGCACCCGCAGCACCTCCTCGAGCGCCAGATCGTCGCGCGTGGGCGCGCCGCCGTTGTCGTCCGCGGGGGGCGCCGCCGGGGTCACGCCCGGCGCTCGCCTGCGCCCCCGGGTGCTGGTGCCGTCCGTCGCCATGCGTCCTCCAGTTCGCCGAGCGGGAAGGACCGGCAGGCTACACCCAGCCAGCGCCCCCGGGGCCTCTTGCAGGCGCCTGCTCATGTTCCGCGCCGGCCGTCGACTACGTTACGAGTGCGACACGCGCCGGAGATCGAAACGGAGGACACGTATGGCGGAGGTTGCTGTCTGGGAGGAGAAGTTCGCGGAAGCGGCGGCGAAGGACGGGATCGTGCTCGAGCCGCAGAGCTTCCACTGGGCCTCGGAACCCGGGCACCTGGCCGTCGGGGCGCTCGCCGACCAGACGGGCGACGGCGAGGTCATGCAGCGCGCCGAGATCGGTGTGCCCGCGCTCGAGCAGATGTTCCAGCGCATGGGCGGCCTCGCCCCCGTCCTGTACTCCTGCCGCGTCAACCTGCCCTACCCGGCGACGCTGATGCACGAGCCGACAGCGACGCTCGTCAGCGTCGACGACGTCCTGCACTTCACGACGCCACGCCTGAACACGCTCGAGCTCTACCCGGGCGAGATGCGCGCCGGATACGACGTCAAGCAGTACAAGGCGCTGTGCGAGGAGCACGCGCCGAAGGCCGACAAGTGGCGCTACGGCCTGGCATCGAAGATGTTCGGCTGGCATGGCCTGCAGAAGGAGCGCGCCTACCAGGACGCCGTGCGCGACATCGGCTCGTGGGTGATGGGCTTCTCGCCGCTGATCCGCGTTCCCGCGATCGACGAGGACGGCGACGCCGCCTACGCGCGCGTCAAGGACGAGCTGCACGACAAGCTCAAGGCGAAGGCCTAGTAGTGGTCCCGCGGCCCTCGCCGGCGGGCGAGGACCGCTGCCCGCGCTGCGGCGCGGGCTTCGGCTGCGAGATCGCGACGGGCGGCTGCTGGTGCGCGCAGGTCACGCTCGACGACGAGCAGCGCGCGCAGCTGGCCGCCGGATACGAGGGCTGTTTGTGCCCGTCGTGCCTGCGCCAGCTGGCCGCGGCGCCGGGCTAGCCTGGAGGCGATGAGCGAGGTCGCCGACATCCACCTGCACGGCCACCGCCTGAGCTACCGGATCGGCGGCAGCGGGCCGCTGCTGATCCTCATCCACGGGATCACGAACTCCTCCGCCAGCTGGCAGCCCGTGCTGGCGCTGCTCGAGCGCGACTTCACCGTCCTCGCGCCCGACCTGCTCGGCCACGGCGACTCGGCCAAGCCGCGCGGCGACTACTCGCTGGGCGCCAGCGCGTCGCTGCTGCGCGACGCGATGCTCGCGCTCGGCCACGAGTCCGCGACGATCGCCGGGCACTCGCTCGGCGGCGGGATCGCGATGCAGATGTCCTACCAGTTCCCCGAACGCGTCGAGCGGCTCGTGCTCGTCTCCAGCGGCGGGCTCGGCCGCGCGGTGACGCCGGTGCTGCGCGCGGTCGCGCTGCCCGGCGCCGAGCTCGTGCTGCCGTTGCTGGCCTCCGAGCCGCTGGTCAACGCGGGCGCGAAGGTCGGCGGCTGGATCGAGCAGATCGGCCTGCGCGTGGGCTCGGACATCGGTGCGCTGGCCCAAGGCCTCGCCTCGCTGCAGGACATCGAGGCGCGCCGCGCCTTCGTCCACACCGCCCGCGGCGTGATCGACCTCGGCGGCCAGCGCATCAGCGCGACCGACAAGCTCTATCTCGCGCAGGCGATCCCGACGCTGATCATGTGGGGCGCCGACGACCCGGTCATCCCCGCGCGCCACGGCATCCGCGCACACGACAACATGCCTCACAGCAGGCTGCGCGTCTTCGAGAACTCGGGCCACTTCCCCCACCACGACGATCCGCTCGGCTTCGCCCGGGAGCTCGCCGACTTCGTCGCGACGACCGACCCCGCCGTGCCCGACGAGGAACGCATGCGCCGCCTCGTCGTCGAGCGCGGCGCGCTCGACTAGCCTCGCCTGTCGACGCGGGCGCCCGCCGGAGGGCGACTTTGGCGAAATTGCCTCGCCATGCGCAGCAATCTCGCCAAAGACGCCGCGTCGACCTAGGCAGCAGGACCGGCGTACACGACGGCGCGGCTCTTGGCGTCGGGCTCGGCGAAGGCAACCAGCGCCTCCCCTTCGGCCTCGAGCTCGCGCAGCACGCGCTTGGTCAGCGTGCCGAACGGCTCGAGGCGCAGCGTCGCGACGCGGCGCTTGACCTCGATCCTCCACGTGCCGGCGACGACGCCGTTGACGAGGAACGTCGCCTTGACGCGCAGGTTCTTCGTCGTGACGAGCGGGCGGTGCTCGTCGGCGATGACGCGCGTGCGGTCGTCGTGGGCGAGCACGAGGTTGTCGAACTCCGGCAGGTAGCGCACGGGCGCGGGCACGTCGGCGTCCGGCCGCGGCGCATCGGGCAGGTCGAACAGCTCGCGTCGGCGCTCGTCATGGAAGACCTCGAGGCGATCGCGCATGCCGTCGAGCACCGCCTTCATCGCGCCGGCGCCCGACCACGTCTTCACGTCCTTGGCACTCGCCGGGCCGAACGCGCCGAGGTAGCGGGCGACGAGCGCCTCCGGGTCGGCGCCGGCCGGCGGCTCGCCGAGCAGCTCCTCGGCGAGCGCGAATGACGAGCTGCGCGCGAAGCCCCAGCGGCCGGATTCGTCGGGCACCATGACCAGCGGCAGCAGCGTGCGCACCGCGTAGCCCAGCGCGCGGTCGTTGACATCCGGAAACTGCTCCTGCAGCGCCGCACGGATCTCGTCGAACGTCAGCGCCGTCCCCTGCAGGAGGGCCCTCGCGGCCGGCAGCACCGCGTCGAGATCGAGCCCCTGCGAGCGCGCGCCGAGCACCCGCAGCGCCACGGACGGCGGCGGCTGCAGCGCCATCCGCAGCCTGACGTAGTCGGCGGCGCTCATGAGATGCAGGGTCGCGCGCATGAGCGTCGCGCGCACGACATCGCGCTCGAGCAGCGCCCGGCGCAGGTGCTCGTGCTCGAAGCCCTCGATGCGCGTCCACAGCCCGGTGAAGGGGTGACGCGGCTCCTGCGCCTGCATGCCCGCGAGGCGCTGAACCGCGTCTGCCACGCCGGCGGGCTCGCGCGTGAGCAGCATCTGGCGGGCGAGCGTCGCGCGGTTGAGCTGCCTCGGGCTGAGCGTGGCCGGCGCCACGGCGTTCAGCTCGTGCTGGGCGCCGCGGGCGGCGTGCTGCGCTCGGCCTCGGACGCGTCGGCCAGGCGCTGCACCTGGCGGCCGAACTCGCGCTCGACGGCCTGGCTCATCGCGAGGCCGAAGACCGCCACGACCGACTCGGCCGCCAGCGGGTGCATGTTCTCGAGCGCCTCCTGGACGTCGCTCCAGCGCTCGCGCGGCTGGCCCGCCTGCTCGAACGGCGTCCAGACGGCGTCGAGGAACAGCTCGACGTAGGTCTCGGCGATGCGGTCGGCCTGCTCGCGCACGCGGCCGATGACCTCGAGCTGGCGCTCGAGCCCGATCCCGAGCTTGGCGAGCTCGCGGCCGTGCTCGGCGAGCCGTGGACTGGTCAGCTCGAAGCCCCCGTCGTCGCGCTGGCGCACGAGGCCGACCTTCATCGCCTTGTCGAGCAGCGTCAGGTCGGTCGTGTTCCACTCCTCGGCGAGCTCGAGCAGGTTGATCGGGCGCGGCTGCTCATCCGATCCGAACGGGCGCCCGAGCGCGTGCTTGAAGCGCAGCACCTCCTTGCTCGAACCGCCGGCGCCGTCGAGCAGCCGGCGGATGAGGTCGAGGTTGAAGCCGTCGGCCTGCAACTCCTGGATGAGCTCCAGGCGCGCGACGTGGTCGGGGCCGTAGTAGCCGGTGCGCCCGCGCACCTCCGGTGCCGGCAGCAGCCCGCGCGACTGGTGCGCGCGGATGTTGCGCACGGTCATGCCGATCCGCCGCGCGAGCTCGTCGATCGTCAGCTCGTCGTCGTCCTCGCCTGCGCTCACGGCAAGATCGTAGACGCGTCGGCGGGGTCCAGCGGTTGGACCCTGGCGCATTGACATGGTGAGTTGTGAAGAGTCTGATGGTGGCTTGTCCCCCGTGATCCCCAGATTCGAGTTCGACGAGGAGAGCTCCGGCGACGGGGCACACGTCATCAACGTTCGCGGCGAGATCCACATGTCGACCGCGCCCGGCTTCTCCGAGGGCCTGTCGCAGGCGATCGATCGCGGTCACCGGTCGATCGTGCTCGACCTGTCGGGCGTCGAGTTCATCGACTCCACCGGCCTCAGCGTGCTGCTCAACGGGCTGCGCCAGGTGACCGCGCTGGGCGGGCGCCTGGCGCTCGTGTGCGCGAACCCGACCGTGCTGCGGCTGTTCGAGATCACGAGCCTCGACCGGACCTTCGACATCTTCTCCGGTCGCGGTGCGGCCTGCGCGCACGTCCTGCGGGGTCAGCCGGACGCGGGCAGCAGCGCCGGCGCGCCGTAGGGCGCGAGCGCGGCGGGCAGCGCGACCGAGCCGTCCTCGCGCTGGCCGTTCTCCAGCAGCGCGATGATCGTCCGGCCGATCGCGACCGCGGTGCCGTTGAGCGTGTGCAGCGTCTCGGGCTTCGGCTTGGCGCCGCGCACGCGGATCTCCAGGCGCCGCGCCTGGAAGTCGGTCGTGTTGGAGGTCGACGTGAGCTCTCGGTAGCGCTCCTGGCCGGGCAGCCACGCCTCGATGTCGTACTTCTTGGCGGCGCTCGCGCCGAGGTCGTTCACGGCGATGTTGACGACGCGATAGGGGATCTCGAGGTCGGACATGATCTCCTCCTCGATCGACAGCAGCCGCTCGTGCTCCCGGGGGCTCGCGTCGGGCTCGACGAACGAGAACATCTCCACCTTGTCGAACTGGTGCACGCGGAAGATGCCGCGCGTGTCCTTGCCGGCCGAGCCCGCCTCACGGCGAAAGCACGACGAGAAGCCGGCGTAGCGCAGCGGCAGGTCGCCCGCGTCGATGATCTCGCCCGCATGCAGCGAGGCGAGCGCGACCTCGCTCGTGCCGACGAGGTACAGGTCGTCGGCGGGCAGGTGGTAGATCTGCTGCTCGGTGTCGGGCAGGTAGCCGCTGCCGAACAGCGCCTGCTCGCGCACGAGCACCGGCGGGATGACGGGCTCGAAGCCGTGGCCGCGCAGCTTGGCCATCGACCACTGCACGAGCGCGAGCTCGAGCATCACGAGGTCGCCGCGCAGGTAGGCGAAGCGCGATCCCGACAGCTGCGCGCCGCGCGCCATGTCGATCCGCCCGCCCGCCAGCTCGAGGTGGTCGCGGCCGGTCTTCGTCGCCTCGCCGACGACGCGCACGACCTCGTCCTCGGGCTCCGCGGCGCTCGGGTCGGGCACGTTGGGCAGCGCCCTCAGGAGCTCTTGCAGGGCGGCCTCGTGCGCGCGGGCCTGCTCGCTGAGGACCTTGACCTCGCCGGAGATCTGCTTGAGCTTCGCCAGCAGGTCCTCGACGCCGGTGCCCATGCGCTTGCCCTTGGCGACCTGCTCGGAGGCCGACTTCTGCTCGGCGCGCAGCGCCTCGGCGGCCTGCGTCGCCTCGCGCCAGGCGCCGTCCAGCCCGATCAGGCGGTCGACGCGCTCGCCGAGCTCGGGCCCGCGCCGCGCGAGCGACGCTCGGATGGCGTCGGGCTCGCGACGGATCAGCCGCAGGTCGAGCACAGCGCCGCCGGTACGGCTATCCGCCGCTCTCGGACTTCTTGTCGCTGCCGGCGTACTTGGCGAGGAACTCGGAGACCTGCTGCTTCTGGCGGCCGGTGACGATGTTCTCGGGCATGATCGCGCCCGAGAAGCCGCCGTTCTCGATCGCGTACGCGACGTCCTTGGCGGACTCGGTGCGGGTGTCGAAGTTCGGGCCGTCGACGTTCTCCTTGTCGGAGACCTCGACCGTCGAGCCCTGCGTGCCGGCGACCTTGAGCGTGTGACAGGAGCCGCAGCGCTCGGCGAACAGGACGGCTCCGGCGCGGTGCGGATCGTCCTTGGCGACCCGCACGTCCTCCGAGCCACAACCGCTCAAAATGGGCGCCGCGATGGCGAGGCATGCGACGGTCAGGAGGCGGCGGGCCATGGGCGGCGCAGATGATACGGAACAATGCCCCGGGCGATGTCCCCCTCACGCCTAGCCGCCGCCTGCCTCGCCGCCACCGCCGTCGCCCTCGCCGGCTGCGGCGAGAGCAAGCAGGTTCGCACCGAGCGGCCGATCCTTCGCATGACGCTCGACGAGTACCGGATCCTGCCGCAGAACATCTCGGCGCGGCCCGGGAAGATCAAGATCGTCGTGCGCAACACCGGGCGCCTGACGCACAACCTCGTCATCCAGGTGCCGGCCGAGGAGGCGGGCGACAAGCCGATCCCCGTCCTCGGCGCGCGCCTGAAGAGCATGCAGCCCGGCGAGTCCGCCGAGCCGATCAAGGTCGTGCTGGCCAAGGGCACCTACCGCCTCGTCTGCACGATCGCCAACCACGACGATCTCGGCCAGTACGGCGAGCTGAAGATCGAGGGCGACCCGCTGTGAGCGCCGCGGCGAGCGATCTCCCTCGCGCCTACCGCGACACGGTCGGGCGCTTCGCGACCGGCGTGGCGATCGTCACGTCGACCGGGCCCGGCGGCCCCGCCGGCATGACGACGAACGCCGTCGCGTCGCTGTCGCTGGACCCGCTGCTGCTGCTCGTCTGCTTCGACCGCGGCTCGCGCACGCTCGACGTGGTGCGGGCCTCCGAGCGCTTCGCGGTCAACATCCTGCGCGCCGGCGACGAGGCGCTGGCGGCGGTCTTCGCCTCCAAGCGCGTCGCGCGCGAGAAGTTCGAGAGCGTGACCCACTCCGAATCGCATGGGGTGCCGGTGCTCGACGACGCGCTGGCGTGGGTGACGTGCGAGCTGCGCGAGCTGCTGCCCGGCGGCGATCACGTGATCGGGATCGGCGAGGTCATCGGCGTGGGCGTCGAGCGCGAGGGCGATCCGCTCGTGTGGTTCGGCGGCCGCTACACGACGGTCGCCGGATGACGAATCTCACACGCCTCTCACGCCGGTTCACCGGTTCGCCTCTACGATGCGGTGCGCCCGGAACCCATCGCAGGGAGAGCCCCATGCCAGCACCCCGCCTCATCCTGACCGCCGCGTCAACGGCGGCGAGCGTCCTCGCGCTGACGGCCTCCGCAGATGCGGCGACCCTCACGACGCTGCCCTGCGTCCCGGTGGTGAGCTCGGGCATCGCGCAGACGATGCCGGTCGCGGGTACCGGCTTCACTCCCGGCGCGTCGGTCACCGTGCGATACGCGACCAAGCTCAGCCCGACTCCGACCTACCTCGCGGCGGCGACCGCCGACGCCGCGGGCAACTTCTCGCTCGTCACCTACCCCGCGTCGTTCGCCAAGTTCGACACGCAGCAGCAGGACTTCGGGATCGTGGCCACCGACGGCGTCAACCCTGCGATCACGGCCGGGGCGCTCTACAAGCAGACGCGGATCAGCTACCGCACGACTCCCCTGACGGGCCGCCCGACCCGCAGCGCGCTGCACACCGTTCGCGGCCTGCCGGTCGGCAAGAACGTCTACCTGCACTTCCGCTTCCAGGGCAAGACCAAGCGCAACGTCAAGGTCGGCAAGGCCACGGCGCCGTGCGGCAAGGTCTCGCGCCGGATGCCGTTGCTGCCGACGCGCTCGCGCCCCGGCCGCTGGACGGTCTACGCCGACCAGTCCAGGACCTACCACAAGGCGACCAAGCCGCAGCTGAAGTACGGCTTCACGATCACGCGCACGTTCGGCTAGAGCGCTACACGATCAGCGCCGCCCTCAGCGCGAGGAACGCCACGACGAGCGCCGCGAGAGCCATGACCCCGATCTCGCGGCGCACGACGGCCAGCACGACCGAGCGCTGCTCGGCCTCGGGCAGCGTGCCGACGGCCTGCGCGTCGGGCAGCTCGCGGTCCTCGAGCACCTGCTCGGCGGAGGCGATCCGCAGCTGCTCGGCGATCACGCCGATCGCGACGGGCAGCAGCGCGTAGAGCCAGTAGAGCTCGTCCTCGGGCTCGTAGCCGGCCGCGAACAGCACGCCGGCGAGCACCGCCTGCAGGCCCGCGACGAGCTGGCCGGCGCGCAGGACCGGCCACACGCGGCCGTCCGGCTGCACCTGCCACCAGCGCATGCCGGCGTACGCGGCCGCTCCCCCGTTGACCGCGAGCGTCGTCAGCGCCGCGATCGCGGCGACCGTTGCCTCAGCCACCGGCGAAAGGGACGTTGCGCATTGGTGATAGAAAGAACATGTGCTGAACAGCTACATGCCGGCGTTGGTGTTCGTGATCCTCGGGGGCGTCGTCGGCGTGGCGTTCGCGCTGCTGAACTACGCCTTCGGCCCCAAGCGCGACGTGCCGCACAAGCAGGACCCCTACGAGTGCGGCCTGCCGTCCGAGGTCCAGCACGGATTTCGCTTCGGCATCAGCTTCTACCTGATCGCGATGCTGTTCATCCTGTTCGACATCGAGGTCATCTTCCTCTATCCGGTGGCGATCCAGCTCAAGTCCTTCGGAACCTTCGCACTGATCGAGATCACCGTCTTCATCGCGCTGCTGATGGCCGCGTTCGTCTACGTCTGGAGAAGAGGAGCCCTGGAATGGAGGTGAGCCGCCAGAAGCTGCCCGCGCCGGGCACCGACCTCGGCGACCTGTCGGGCGAGGACTTCCGCATCCGCCAGCTGCGCGCCCGCGACATGCTGCGCGGCGACCTCGAGGGTCGCGAGCTCGACGCGTACATGGAAGAGCGCGTGCTGACGACGACGATGGACAAGGCGGTCGCCTGGGCGCGCTCCAACGCGCTGTTCCCGGCGACCTTCGGCCTTGCCTGCTGCGCGATCGAGATGATGTCGATCGTCGCCGCGCGCGTCGACGTCGCGCGCTTCGGCTTCGAGGCCTTCCGCGCCTCGCCGCGCCAGGCCGACCTGCTGATCCTGTCGGGGCGCGTCTCGATCAAGATGGCGCCGGTCGTGCGGCGCATCTACGACCAGATGCTCGAGCCCAAGTGGGCGATCGCGATGGGCGCCTGCTCGAGCTCGATGGGCGTCTTCAACAACTACGCGATCGTGCCGGCCGACAAGTTCATGCCCGTCGACGTGCACGTGCCCGGCTGCCCGCCACGGCCGGAGGCGCTGATGCACGGGATCCTCAAGCTGCGCAAGATGATCCAGGACGACCCCGACATGGGCTGGCGCGAGGGCTACGGCGCGCGCGGCACCGAGGAGGTCGTCGAGGACGACTCCGACGCGGCCGGCGGCGCGACCGCGATCAACGTCTTCGGCCCGGGGCGCACCGACAGTGCCTGACGCGACGGGGCTCGAGCTGCTGGCCCAGGAGCTGCGCGAGGCCGACGACGCCTCGGTGCTCGACACGCTGTTCTTCCGCGACAAGGGCGTGCTGATCGTCCATCCCCCGGCGATCGTGGAGACGCTCGAGCGCCTGCGCGCGAAGGGCTTCGACGCGCTGATGAGCGTCCACGGCGTCGACTACTACCCCGACGAGCCGCGCCTCGGCGTGCACTACGAGCTGCTCGACATGGACGCGCTCGACCGCCTGACGGTCAAGCTGCGCGTTCCGCTGAACGAGCCGAACGTGCCGTCCGTCACGCCCGGCTGGCCGACCGCGAACCATCAGGAGCGCGAGATCTACGACATGTTCGGCGTGATCTTCGACGGCCACCCCGACCTGCGCCGGATCCTCATGCCAGAGGACTACGAGGGACATCCGCAGCGCCGCGACTTCCCGATCGGCGGCGAGCAGATCATGTTCACGATCGACGAGGCCCAAGGGAGGTCGTACACGCAATGAGCATCACTCCCACGACCGGCTCGGAGTACCGCAAGCTCGAGGAGTCGATCACGATGGCGCCGCTCGAGCGCCTCGAGGCCGAGGATCCCTCGCAGGAGCTCTTGACGCTGAACATGGGTCCGCACCATCCCGCCACGCACGGGGTGCTGCGCCTGCTCGTGACGCTCGAGGGCGAGGTCGTGCGCGACCTCAAGCCGATCATCGGCTACGTCCACACGGGCATCGAGAAGACCGCCGAGGACAAGAGCTACTGGAAGGTCATCCCCGTCGTCGAGCGGATGGACTACCTCGCCTACTACTTCAACGCGATGGCCTTCTGCGGCGCGACCGAGACGCTGCTGGAGGTCGAGGTTCCGCCGCGCGCGCAGTACCTGCGCGTCATCCACATGGAGCTCAACCGGATCATGAGCCACCTCGTGTGGCTCGGCACGAGCGCCCTTGACCTCGGCGCGATGTCGATGTTCTGGTACTGCTTCCGCGACCGCGAGCTGATCCTCGACCTCTTCGAGCAGAGCTCCGGCCAGCGCATGCACACGCGCTACTTCCAGGTCGGCGGCGTCGCCGAGGACATCCCGCGCGGCTTCGTCGAGAAGGCGCGCGAGTTCACCGCGCAGATGCCCGCGCGCGCCGACCAGTACAACGACCTGCTGGCGCACAACGAGATCACGCTGCAGCGCCTGCGCGGCGTCTGCCCGCTTGGCGAGCCCGAGCTGCGCGCGCTCGGCGTCACCGGCCCGCTGCTGCGCGCGGCCGGCAACCCGTGGGACCTGCGCAAGGCGATGCCCTACAGCTCCTACGAGCACTTCGACTTCAAGATCCCCGTCGGCGTCGATGGCGACAACTGGGACCGCTTCGCCGTGCGCGTCGCGGAGATCTACGAGTCGGTGAAGATCATCGACCAGGCGCTCGACGGGCTGCCCGAGGGCCCGTGGATCACGGCCGACCGCAAGGTCGCGCTGCCGCCGCGCCACGAGCTCGCGACCTCGATGGAGGCGCTGATCCACCACTTCAAGCTCGTCACCGAGGGCTTCCGCGTCCCGCCCGGCGAGGCCTATTACCCGATCGAGTCCCCGCGCGGCGAGCTCGCCTGCTTCGTGCGCTCCGACGGCTCCTCCAAGCCCGCGCGCGTGCACATGCGCGACCCGTCGTTCGTCAACCTGCAGGCGACGGCGGCGATGACCGAGGGCTCCTACATCGCCGACCTGATCGCGACGCTCGCGATGCTCGACCCCGTGCTCGGCGGGATCGACCGATGATCGGCCGCCGCAGGCGCGCGGCCGAGCGGGTCCTCGTCCCCGAGGCCGAGCGCGAGCGCGACGCGCCGGCGACGCTTGCCGCGCAGCAGACGGTCGCGCGCTTCGGCCACGGCTCGCGCGTGCCCGGCTGGGACGACGCCGCCGACCTGACGAAGGATCCCGCCGAGGTCCCCGACTCGGCGACGACGCCGGTTCCAGGCGCGCTGCGCGCCGAGATCGAGGAGCACATGGCGAAGTACCCGGACTTCCGCAGCGCCGCGATCCCCGCGCTCGCCGCCGCCCAGCGCGTGCACGGCTGGTGCTCGCCGGAGGCGATCGAGCAGACCGCGTGCGTCATGCGCCTGACCCCCGGCTACCTGATCGCGGTCGCGTCGTTCTACGACATGCTCGAGACGATCCCCGTCGGGCGCAACCGCATCTACGTCTGCACGAACATCTCCTGCTCGCTGTGCGGCGCAGACGAGCTGATGGAGCGCTTGCAGGAGGAGGTCGGCGACGACCCGGACTTCAACCTGCGCTCGTTCGAGTGCCTCGGGGCCTGCGACATCGCCCCCATGGCTTCGGTCAACGACGTCTACGTCGGGCCGATCGCGCTCGACGACGTGCCGACGCTGATCGAGCAGGTCCGCGCGGGCGTCCCGCCGCTGCCGGGCAAGCAGCTTCACCTGCGCAAGAGCACCGACCCGAAAGCGACGTCATGACCAGCCCGACGATCCTCTTCAAGGACATCGACGAGCCGGCCCTGAACACGATCGATGTGTATCGGCGGCGCGGCGGCTACGAGCAGCTGCGCCGCGTGCTGAACACGATGACGCCCGAGGCGGTCGTCGACGAGCTGATGGCCTCCGGCCTGCGCGGCCGCGGCGGGGCGGGCTTCCCGAGCGGCAAGAAGATCTCGTTCATCCCCAAGGCGAACGTCGACAAGTACCTCGTCTGCAACGCCGACGAGTCCGAGCCGGGGACCTTCAAGGACCGCGAGCTCATGCAGAAGAGCCCGCACATGCTCATCGAGGGGATGGTCATCGGCGCCTACGCGGCCGGCGCGACGAAGTCCTTCATCTACATCCGCGGCGAGTACGTCGAGCAGGCCGACATCATCGACGCGGCGCTCGTCGAGGCGCGCGAGGCCGGCTTCATCGGCGAGAACATCCTCGGGTCGGGCTTCTCGCTGTCGGTCGTGCTGCACCGCGGCGCCGGCGCCTACATCTGCGGCGAGGAGACCGGCCTGCTGGACTCGCTGGAGGGCAAGCGCGGCAACCCGCGCCTGAAGCCGCCGTTTCCCGCCAACCAGGGCCTCTACCAGGGCCCGACGGTCATCAACAACGTCGAGACGCTCATGACGATGCCGCACATCATCGAGATCGGCGGGGCGCAATACGCGAAGATCGGCACGGAGACGAGCGCCGGCACGAAGGTCGTGTCGGTCTCGGGCAACGTGCAGCGCCCCGGCAACTACGAGGTCGAGCTCGGCACGCCCTCGCGGGAGATCATCTACGACCTGGCGGGCGGCCCGCCCGAGGGCCGCGAGGTCAAGCTGTGGTTCCCCGGTGGCTCGTCGTCGCCCGTGCTGACCGCCGACGACCTCGACATCCCCTACGACTTCGACACGCTGCAGAAGGCGGGCTCGATGCTCGGCTCCGGCGCGATCATCGTCGTCGACGACTCCGTGCCCGTCGTCAGCGTGGCGCTGAAGCTCGCGAAATTCTACCGCCACGAGTCGTGCGGCAAGTGCACGCCCTGTCGCGAGGGAACGCGCTGGACGGTGTCGATGCTCGAGCGTGTCGACTCGGGCCTGGCGACGCCGATGGACCTCGACATCATGGCCTCCGTGCAGGAGCAGATCATCGGCAACTGCCTGTGCGTGCTGGGCGACGCGATGGCGATGCCGATCGGCTCGATGGTGGCGAAGTTCCGCGAGGAGTTCGAGTCGCACATCGAGGAGGCCCGGGCGCGCAATCCCTTCGGCGGCGACCGGGCGCCCGATCCGGATCCCGTGCTCGTCCAGGGAGCGGCGGGTGCCTAGGCCCGACCAGGAGACGATCGCCTTCTCGATCGACGGCCTCGAGGTCAACGCGCCGGCGGGCACGATGCTCGTCGACGCCGCGAAGTACGGCGACGTCGAGATCCCGGTCTTCTGCTACGAGCCCAAGCTCGGCCAGCCGGTCGGCGCCTGTCGCATGTGCCTCGTCGAGATCGAGGGGATCCCGAAGCTGCAGACCGCGTGCTCGACGCCGGTCCGCGACGGCATGGTCGTCTTCACGCAGACCGATCGCGTCAAGGAGGCCCAGCAGGCCATCGTCGAGTTCCTGCTGATCAACCACCCGCTCGACTGCCCCGTCTGCGACAAGGGCGGCGAGTGCCCGCTGCAGGACATCACCTACGGCTGGGGCCCCGGGCGCTCGCGCTTCATCGAGCCCAAGCGCCACTTCGTCAAGCCGCTCGCGCTGTCGCCGCTGATCGCGATCGACCGCGAGCGCTGCATCCTCTGCTACCGCTGCGTGCGCTTCAGCCAGGAGATCGCCGAGGACTACCAACTCGTCCTGCAGGAGCGCAGCGCGAACACCTACGTCTCGACGTTCGACGGCCATCCGTACGTCGCGCCGTTCAGCGGCAACATCATCGAGCTGTGCCCGGTCGGCGCGCTGACCTCCCAGCCCTACCGCTTCCGCGCGCGCCCGTGGGACATCGAGGGCTCGGGCTCGATCTGCACGCTGTGCCCGGCGCAGTGCAACGTCGAGTTCACCGTCCGTGACGACCGCGTGCTGCGCGTGCTGGCGCGCGACCACGCCGGCGTCGACGACGGCTGGCTGTGCGACAAGGGCCGCTTCGCCTACCAGTCCGTGCACGTCGACAGCCGCGTCACCCATCCGCTGCTGCGCGTCGACGGCGAGCTCGTGCCCGTCGGCTGGGACCGCGCGCTGGACGAGGCTGCCGCCGGGCTGCGCGCGGCGGGCACCGACAGCGGCGCCGTCGCCGGCGGCGAGACGACCAACGAGGAGGGCTTCCTGCTCGCGCACCTGATGCGCGGCGCGCTGGGCTCCTCGCATCTGGACTCGCGCAGCGGCGGCACGCTGGCGCGCGAGCTGCACGCCGCGCTGCATGCGCCGAAGCTGCAGGCGGCCGTCCCCGACCTCGAGTTCGCCCACGCCGTGCTCGTGCTCGACTGCGAGCCCGTCGACGACGCACCCGTGCTCGACCTGCGCATCCGCAAGGGCGTGCGCCGAAACGACGTCAAGCTCGCGGTCGCCTCCAGCCGCCCGTCGTCGCTCGATCCCAACGCCGCGGCGGTCGCGCGCTTCGCGCCCGGCGCCGGCGAGGCGTTCTGCGCCGCGCTGAACGCCGCCCTCGGCGGCAGCGGCGCCTTCGACGAGCTCGCCGAAGCGGCCGGTGCCGACGCCGAGGACGTGCGCGCGCTCGCGGCACTGCTGTCGGAGGCCGGCGAGGACGTCGTGATCCTCTACGGCGAGCGCCTGACGCACGGCGCCCGCGGCGACCACGCGGCGCGCGCGCTGCTGAACGTCGCCGGCCGCGTGCTGACCACAGGCCACGACGGCTGCGGGCTGCTCGAGATCCCGGCCACCGCGAACGGCCGCGGCCTGCGCGAGGCCGGCGTGCTGCCCAACGCCGGTCCCGGGCTGACGCCGGTCAACTCTCCCGGCCACGACAGCGGCGCGATCGCCGCCGCCGCCGCCGCCAACCAGCTCGACGCCCTCTACCTGCTGCACGTCGACCCGCTGCGCGACATGCCCAACCGCCGCCTGTGGAACAAGGCGCTGGCGCGCACGAACACGGTCATCGCCCACGCGGCCTTCCTCACCGACGGGCTGTGGGAGCACGCCGACATCGTCTTCCCGGCCGAGTCCTACGCCGAGAAGGAGGGCACGATCACGCACCCCGACGGGCGCGTGCAGCGCCTGCGCCCGGCGATCGCGCGCCCCGACGCCGTGCGCGGGGAGTGGCAGGTGCTGGCCGACCTCTGCCGGCGCCTGGAGCACGACCCCGGCGTGCTGACCGGCGCGATGGCGTCGGCGACGCTGTTCTCGGCGATCGGGTTCCTGCACGGCCTGACGCTCGACGAGATCGGCGGGCGCGGCGTGCGCTGGCCGGCGCGCGCGCAGGCCGAAGCCTGGCCGCAGGCCGACACCGGCCCGTTCGGCCTCGAGGCGCCGCCGTACGCGCCGACGCCCAACGGCGACCTGCGCCTGGGCACGTTCCGCTCGATCTGGGCCGCGGCCGAGGTCGAGCTGTCGCCGGCGCTGAAGTTCCTGCGCGCCCACCAGCGCGCCGAGCTGTCGCCCGCCGATGCCGAGCGCATGGGCATCGCCCACGGCGACCGCGTCACGATCGCCACCGACGGCTCGCGCATCAGCGCGATCGCCACCCTGCGGGCCGCGGTCCCCGAGGGCACGGTCTTCCTCGAGTCCGGGCTCGGCGAGAACTCGGCCTCCGAGCTCGACGCCGGCCTCGTCGAGATCGAGCGCGCGTGACCGGCGTGCTGCCGCTCGCGGAGGTCAGCTTCGTCGAGCCGTGGTGGGTGCAGCTGATCAAGTCCGTCGTGCTGTTCTTGATCGCGGTCCAGATCGTGCCGGTCGTGCTGCTCGCCGAGCGCAAGCTGCTGGGGCGCTTCCAGCACCGCTACGGCCCCAACCGCGTCGGTCCGTTCGGCATGGCGCAGCCGCTGGCGGACATCATCAAGCTGGCCACGAAGGAGAACTTCCGCCCCAACACGAGCATCGGCTTCCTCTACGCGCTGGCGCCGATCATCTCGCTGCTGACGGCGTTCGCCGCGTTCGCGATCCTGCCCTTCGGCGACGTCGCCAACGTCTTCGGACAGGACGTCGGCCTGTATGGCCTCGACGTCGGGATCGGCGTCCTGTACGTCTTCGCCTTCGGCGCGATCGCCTTCTACGGGCTGATGCTCGGCGGCTGGGCGAGCGGCTCGAAGTACTCGTTCCTGGGCGCGATGCGCGCGGCCGCGCAGCTGATCTCCTACGAGGTCGCGATGGGGCTGTCGCTCGTCGGCGTGCTGATGATGGCCGGCACCCTGTCGCTGCCGGCGATCGTCGAGGCGCAGTCGAACATGTGGTACGTCGTGCCGCAGTTCGTCGGCTTCCTGATCTTCCTCGTGTCGGCGTTCGCGGAGACCAACCGCGCCCCGTTCGACCTGCCCGAGGCCGACGCCGAGCTCGTCGCGGGCTACAACACCGAGTACGGCGGCTCGAAGTTCGCGTCCTACTTCTTCGCCGAGTACGTGAACATCCTCGTCGTCTCGGGGATCGCCGTGACGATGTTCCTCGGCGGCTGGCAGCTGCCGTTCGTCGATCCGCCCGGCTGGGTCGACCCGCTCGTCGTCTTCGGCAAGATCTTCCTGTTCGTGTTCCTGTTCGTCTGGATCCGCGCGACGCTTCCGCGGCTGCGCTATGACCAGCTGATGAGCTTTGGCTGGAAGGTGCTCTTGCCGCTGGCGACGCTCAACGCCCTGGTAACCGCAATCGTGGTGGTGGCTGTCTCGTGACCTGGAATCCCGGCGACGACATGCTCGTCGTGCAGCGCCCGCCGCAGCCCGGTGCGGCGGGCGGCACCTACCGCGCCTTCGGCGAGACGCTGCGCGGCCTGAAGACGACGATGGCGCGGCTGTTCGAGGGCCCGAAGACGATCTCCTACCCGGAGGAGAAGGTGCCCGTCTACCCGCGCTTTCGCGGGCGCCACAAGCTGCACCGCTTCGAGGACACGGGGCTGGAGAAGTGCGTCGGCTGCTCGCTGTGCGCCGCCGCCTGCCCGGCGGACTGCATCCGCGTCGTCGCTGCGGAGAACACGCCCGAGCACCGCATCAGCGCCGGCGAGCGCTACGCCGCCGTCTACGAGATCAACCTCTCGCGCTGCATCTTCTGCGGCTACTGCGAGATCGCCTGCCCGTTCGACGCGATCACGATGGGCCAGGACTACGAGATGTCCGACTACGACCGCTCGGACCTCATCTTCACCAAGGAGATGCTGCTCGCCGAGCCGCTGGAGCGCACGCCGCTGCGCAACGAGGGCGAGTAGGGGCGTCGTAGCGGCGACGCGCATGCCTGTGCCCGAAGACCAGGGCTCCGGTTGGCATCGCGCCCAACCCGTCGTCGGCGCCTGGTATCGCCGGGCACGCGAGTCGCAGTTCGCACACTACGAGGCGGCAGCGCGCTACGTCTCGCTGTCGAGACTGCTCGGCGTGCCGAGCGTGCTGCTCAGTGCCGCCGCCGGCACGACCCTGTTCGCGACGCTGCAGGAAGAGGGTGCTCCTCCCGGCCTGCGGCTCGCCGTCGGCCTGATCACCTTGTGTGCGGCGATCCTGACCGCGCTGCAGACATTCCTCGGTTTCGGCGGGCTGGCGGACAAGCACCGCAACGCCGCCGCGCTCTACGGTGCCGTCCGCCGGGAGATCGAGCAGCATCAAGCGCTGCCGCCTTCGTCGCGCGAGGGCGTGCAGTCGGCGATGGCCCAACTGCGGGGGCGGCTGGACGAGATTGCGTCTTCGGCCCCCGACGTGCCCGCACGAACATGGAAGCGGGCCCAGGCCGCCATCGCGCACACGAGCCGTCCTCAGGGCTTTGAGCGCCTCGGCACGACCCCGGACGATTCGTCTCAAGAGCGCGGTCCCAGCTGATGTTGGCCGCGTTCTCCCTGCGTCGCAGGTGGAGGGGGTCCTCCCCCGACGGCCGCTCCGGCTCGTCCGCGGACTTCCCGAATCGCGATCGCCGGTCGTCACATCGACGCTGCCTCGCTGTGACGTGGCTACAGGGGTCTACGGCTCCGGCTCCTCGCCACCGGGGTCCCACATCTCCTCCATCTTCGCGATCTCGCGCTCGCGGTGCCAGGCGAGCTCGTCGTCGTTGTCGATGTTCCAGCGCGTCTGGTGGAGGTACATGTAGACGTGGTCGGCGGAGATCGGCGCGTTGAAGTCGCCGATTCGCGCGATGAACTCGTCGCGGCGCCGGCCGTAGTCGTCCTCGAAGGCCAGCAGCCAGCCGGCGGCTCCCGCGATCGCGATCTCGTTGCCGTCGCCGTCGCACAGCGGCCGCCCGGCGACGTCCTCGGGCAGCGGCGTCAGCGCGCGCTCGAGCGGCTCGCGCAACGCCCACGTGTCGTTGGTCAGCGCGATGCGGATCTCCAGGCGCGGGTCCTCAGCGGGGTACAGGCGCAGGTCGATCCAGTAGCGGGCGGGGTCGCGCAGGACGAAGTCGACGCGCTCGTGATCGGCGCCCAGCGACTCGCAGCCGGCGGCGACGAAGCTGCGCGCGAGCGCGGCCGCGGCGTCCGCCGGCAGCGACAGGGCGTAGGTCGCGGCCTCGCGTCCCATGCCCGGTGGCTACCCGCGGGGGCGCTTCCCGCGTCAGTCGTCGCCCGCGCCGTCCGGCGAGTTCAGGCGCTCCCACGTCTTCGGACCGACGATCCCGTCGGTCTCGAGGTCGTACTTCTTCTGAAAGGCCTTGACGGCCTTCTCGGTGCTCGGGCCGAAGCGCCCGTCGATCTCGCCCGGGTCGAAGCCCAGCTCGATCAGGCGGCGCTGCACGCCGCGCACCGCGACCCGCTCGTCGCCGGATGAGACCGTCGGGTCGGACTTGTCGGCGTGGTCGAGCTTCTCCCACGTCAGCTCGCCGACGATGCCGTCGGCGGTCAGCGTCGCCCACGTCTGAAACGAGCGCGCGGCGGTCTCGGTGTAGACGCCGAACTTGCCGTCGATCTTCCCGGGCTTGAAGTCGAGCTCGATCAAGGCCTTCTGCAGATCTTCGACGGCCTGGCCTTCGGATCCCTTCTCGAGCGTCGGCTCTGCCATGGGTGTCGTTCCTCCTGAGATCGCGGTTGAGCAGGTCCTCGGCAGCCTCTGCGCAGCAGCCGGTGCAGCGGATGCATGCCACGTGCGCGCCCGAGGATACGACCGTCGGCCAACCGCGCAACTTCACGCTGCATGGCTCGTCCCGGCGTGCATGAGCCTCCTCCTGCGTCGCGCCTGCGTCGCCGCCGCCGCGACCGCCCTCGTCCTGCTGCCGGCGGGCGCCTCCGCGGCCCCGCCCTCCAACGACGACCGCTCCAGCGCCACGGCGCTGGGCTCGCTGCCCGCGCAGGTCAGCGGCACGACCGTCGAGGCCACGCGTGCGACGACCGACCCGTTCTCGGCGTGCGGCAGCTCAGGCCCACAGGTCTGGTATCGCTTCACCGCGCCTGCCGAGGGGCGCATCGCGGTGCGCGTGCGCGCCGACGGCAACCTCGACGCGACCGTCGACGCCTACCTCTCCGAGCGCTCGCAGACACGCAGCGTGGCGTGCGACCCGACCGACGCAAGCGGCATCGCCGCGCTGGACTTCAGGGCCGCGAAGGACAGGACGTACCTGATCGCCGTCGGCCAGCTGCCGAACTCCGTCGCCGGCACGTTCACGCTGACGGTCGTCGCGCCGCAGCCGCCGCCGCGCCCGCCGGGCCCGGCGCTGCCGGCCGCGGGCGCCGACGGCACGCTCGACCGCGTCGGCAACGTCGAGGACGCCCATGCCGTGCGGATGCGCGCGGGCCACACCTACCGCCTGCGCCTGACCGGCCGCGGCGAGGGCGCCTGCGGCGTCACCGGCGCGCTCTACGAGCCCGGCACCGATGACTTCGACTCCAGCCCAGTCAAGCGCTTCGGCTGCGACTCCGACGGCTACGCGACGTACACCCCCGGTCCGCGCGAGGGCGGGCGCTACAGCGTCCTCGTCAGCGTCCCCAGCGGCGTGCGCACGCTCAAGCGCTATCACCTCGAGGTGGCGGGAGCAGGCTTCGACGACACCGCGCCCGGGCGCTTTCTCGCCAACCGCTCGACGGCCTCCAACAGGCTCAACGGCGCGCGCATCGACGCGCTCGACCTCTACCGCTTCACCGTGGCGCGCCGCAGCGACCTCGCGCTGAGCCTGTCGACCGCCGACGACAACGCCTTCGAGCTGCTCGTGCTCAACGATCGCGGCCGGCGCGTCGAGTGCACCTGCGACGACAGCGGCGACGTCGAGCTGACGCGCGAGATCGCCCCCGGGCGCTACTTCGTCGCCGTGCGCGTGCGCGACCGCAGCGCGGGCGCCTACAGGCTCAGGCGCGTCTCGCGGCTGCTGACGCGCACGTCGATCGGCATCGACCGCCGCACGACGCTCGGAGCCGCGGCCCGCGTCGCCGTGCGCGTGCGCCCGGCGGTGACCGGACCGGTGACCGTCACGATCCAGCGCTTCGACCCGCTCGCCGGCTGGCTGTTTCACCGCCAGCAGCGCACGACGGCCGTCGCCGGCCGGGCCGGGTTCGGCTTCGCCGCGCCGACCGTCGGGCGCTGGCGCATGAGCGCGACGTTCGACGGCACGACCGGCGCCGGGTCGAGCGCGAGCGGCTTCGCCCAGACGCTGGTCGTCTCGCGCGACCCCGGCTGACCCAGGACGCGGCGCGCCCCGGGCAGGGGTCGTGACGTCTGCGGCGATAGATTGCGCAGCTCATGGCGGAGGTGCTGTTCTTCCTGGCTGCAGTCGGGGCCATCGCGGGGGCGATCGGGGTCGTCGCGGTCCGCAACCCGTTCTACAGCGTGCTCGCGCTCGTCTGTCACCTCCTGTCGCTCGCGGCGCTGTTCCTGCTGCTGCGCGCGGAGTTCGTGGCCGCCGCCCAGGTCGTGGTCTACGCGGGCGCCGTGATGGTGCTCTACGTCTTCGTCGTGGCCTACGTCGGCGGCCAGGACGAGCCGCTCGGCGCGCGCCCCGGCAGCGGCCTGCGCGCCGTTGCGGCGCTGTTCGGCGCGGTGCTGTTCGTCGAGCTGTGCATCGCCACGCTCGGCTCCGGGCTGCAGCTCATCGACAGCAACGGCGCCGAGCTCGCGGCCGGTTTCGGCTCGCCGGCGCAGATCGGCGAGCTGCTGCTGACGAAGTTCCTGGTCCCCTTCGAGGTCGCCTCGTTCCTGCTGCTGATCGCGGCCGTGGGCGCGGTCGTGCTGGCGCGCCGGCGCGGCGGCATCACGGCGGCCGAGGACCAGGCGCGCTACAGCGCGATGGACGTCCTGCGCCCCGCCTACACCGGCACGATGGCCGAGGCCGTCGGCGGGCGCAGCGGCACCGCGCGCCGCGATGCCCTTCCCGCTTCGCACCCCGAGTCCACGTCCACCGACGAGGACGCGTAGTGGACATCGGCTGGTATCTCGTCGTCTCGGCGATGATCTTCACGATCGGCGCCGCGGGCGTGCTGACGCGCCGCAGCCCGCTCGTCGTGCTGCTGTGCCTGGAGCTCATGCTCAACGCGGGGAACCTCGCGCTGATCGCCTTCTCGCGCATGCACGGCAACCCCGACGGCCAGATCTTCGCGGTCATCGTGATGGTCGTCGCGGCATGCGAGGTCACCGTCGGACTCGGCCTGATCGTCGCGATGCACCGCCGCCGCCTGCCGATCGACGTCGACGAGATGCGCGAGCTGCAGGGATGAGCTCGCTGAAGCTCTTCGCGTGGGCGACGCTGCTGTTCCCGCTCGCGGGGACGATCGTCACCGCGCTGATCGGCCCCCGCCTGCGCGGCCGCGGCCCGGCGTACGTCGCGACCGGCGCGATGGCGCTGTCGTTCGCATCGGCCGTCGCCGCGCTGTTCGCGCTGCAGGGCCTCGATCACGAGCACCGCCAGGTGCGCGCCCTCGCATGGGACTACGCGAACACCGTCGGCGTCGACGCGCAGCTGTCGCTGCTGATCGATCCGCTGTCGGTCTTCATGATCCTCGTCGTCGCGGGCGTCTCGACGCTGATCCACGTCTACTCCGTCGCCTACCTGGACTCCGACCGCGGCTACGTGCGCTTCTTCGCGTACCTGAACTTCTTCGTCTTCTCGATGCTGCTGCTCGTCCTGGCGGGCAACTTCCTCGTGCTGATCATCGGCTGGGCGTTCGTCGGCGCGGCCTCCTACATGCTGATCAGCTTCTGGTATCGCCGCTCGACGGCGACGAACGCCGGCATCAAGGCGTTCGTCATCAACGTGCTCGGCGACGTCGGCCTCGTGCTCGGGACGTTCTTCATCTTCCGCCATACCGGCACGCTGGACTTCCTCGAGACCTTCGAGGGGATCAAGGCGGACTTCTCCCCCAACGACGCCGACCTCGTCGCGGGTTGCATCCTGCTGCTCGTCGGCGCGTTCGCGAAGTCCGCGCAGGTGCCGCTGCACACGTGGCTTCCGGACGCGATGGAGGGCCCGACGCCCGTCAGCGCCCTGATCCACGCCGCGACGATGGTGACCGCGGGCGTCTACCTCATCGCGCGCATGCACCCGCTGTTCGAGCTCGCGCCGACCGCCGCCGACGTCGGCGCCGTGATCGGCTGCGTGACGCTGCTGATAGCGGGATCGATCGCGATCGCCGTGACCGACCTCAAGCGCGTCATCGCCTACTCGACGATGTCGCAGATCGGCTACATGATCATGGCCGTGAGCGCCGGCGCCTACGCGGCCGGGCTCTTTCACCTCATGACCCACGCCTTCTTCAAGGCGCTCCTGTTCATGGCCGCCGGCTCGGTGATCGCCGCGATGGCCGGCCAGCAGAACCTCGACAAGATGGGCGGCTTCCGGCGCGCGATGCCGTTCACGTACGGCTGCATGGTGATCGGCGGGCTCGCGCTGGCGGGCATCCCGCCGTTCTCGGGCTTCTTCTCCAAGGACGAGATCCTGCTGCTGATCGGCGATCGTGGCGGCTGGTACTGGATCCTCTACGTCGCCGGCTATGTCGGAGCGTTCCTGACCGGCGTCTACACGTTCCGGATGATCTTCCGCGCCTTCTGGGGCGAGCCGGTGCCCGAGGCGCTCGAGCTCGAGCAGGGCCACATCCACCATCCCGAAGCGCACACGAACCCCGCCAACGGCGAGGTCGAGGACACCGACGTCGGCTTCCCCGGCCCCGAGCACCACATCGCCGAGCGCGAGGGCTCGATGAAGATCGCGATGGGCACGCTCGCGCTGCTGGCGATCGTCGGCGGGTTGCTGCAGATCCCCAAGGTCACGCACGTCATCGACCACTTCCTCGAGCCGAGCTTCCACGAGTCGGCGCTCTACGAGCGCCATCCGAGCGATGGCCTGATCGTCTCCGGCCTGCTGCTCGGAGCGCTCGTCGGCATCGCCGGCATCGCGCTCGCCTACCTGATCTGGGTCAAGAACCCGGCGATCGCAGCCAACGTGCGCGCGCGCCTGGCGCCGGTCCACAAGCTGCTCGTCAACAAGTGGTACTTCGACGAGCTGATCGCGCTGCTCGTCGTACGGCCGTCGCAGTGGTTTGGCTCCTTCGCCCAGCAGACGTTCGAGCGCGTGTTCGTCAACGGCGTGCTCGTCGGCGGCGCGACCGGGATCGTGCGCGCCGGCTCGTCGGCCGTGCGGGCCGCGCAGACGGGCTTCCTGCGCTACTACGCCGCGATGCTCGTCGTCGGCATGGTCGGCCTGACCACCTACTTCCTGCTGATCTCATGACCCTGCACCTGTCCTTCGCGCTGTGGATCCCGCTCGTCTTCGGCGCCGCAGGGCTGCTGCTGCCCGCGCGCCTGGCGCCGAAGCTCGCGATCGCCGGCACGCTGCTCGTGCTCGGCTACGCGATCGCCTTCGTGGCCGACTTCGACAGCACCAACGGCGGGCTGCAGAACGTCACCGACGAGACCTGGATCGGCGAGCTGGGCATCCACTACAAGCTCGCGCTCGACGGGCTCAACCTGTTCCTCATCCTGCTGACGGCGATCCTGTGGTTCGCCTGCACGCTGTGGGCGTCCTTCTGGACCTCCGAGCAGGCGAGCGAGAGCCCGCGCCTGTTCTACTTCCACCTCGCGCTGGCGCAGACGTGCGTGCTTGGCGCGCTGATGGCGCAGGACCTCGCGCTGTTCGTCGTCTTCTTCGACCTCATGCTCGTGCCGTTCTTCTTCTTGACCGGCATCTGGGGCGGCGCGAGGCGCGTCCAGGCGACGATGAAGCTCGTCATCTACACGCTCGTCGGATCGCTGCTGATGCTGACCGCGGCGGTCGCCACGGGCGTGCTCGCGGCCGAGGGCGCCCCCAAGCTGTCGTTCGCCTTCAGCGACCTCGCCGAGCGCATGCTGGGCTCGTCGACGCAGAACTGGCTGTTTCTCGGCTTCGCGGCGGCGTTCCTCGTGAAGATGCCGGCGTTCCCGTTTCATGGCTGGGTTCCCGATGCCTACCGCGCGATGCCGCTGCCCGTGCTGGCGCTGTTCTCGGGCGTCCTGAGCAAGGTCGCCGCATACGGCTTCCTGCGCGTCTGCCTGCCGCTGTTTCCGGATGCCAGCGACCACTTCCAGACGCTGATGCTGCTGATCGCGCTGGCCTCGATCCTGTACGGGTCGGCGATGGCGTTCACGACGACGAACGCACGCCTGATCCTCGCCTACTCGTCGATCGCCCAGCTGGGCTTCATCGTGCTGGGCATCTTCGCCCTCAACAGCCAGGGCGCCCAGGGCGCCATCCTTCAGGCCTTCAACCACGGCCTCGTCGTTGCGCCGGCGTTCTTCATCGTCGCGCTGCTCGCCGCGCGCGCCGGCGGCTCGGAGGACATTCGCGACATGGGCGGCATCGCCACGCGCGCGCCCGTGCTGGCGACCTTGTTCTTGATCGTGACGTTCGCGACGCTGGCGATGCCCGGCTCGGCGAACTTCGCCGGCGAGTTCCTGATCCTGCTCGGCGCCTTCCAGGCGAAGCTGGCGATCGGGATCATCGCCTCGGCGGGCGTCGTCCTGGCGGCCGTCTATGCGCTGCGCCTGTTCATCCGCACGATGCACAACCGCACCGGCCCGCGCGTCGAGCCGCGTGAGATGACCGTCCGCGACGGCCTCGTGCTCGTGCCGCTCGTGCTCGCGATCCTCGCGATCGCGCTGTACCCGCAGTTCGCGCTGGAGCGCAGCGATCCAACCGTCGACGGGATCGTGCCGAGCGGGCTGGACCAGCCTGCGACGGTCGTGGGGGCCTCGCCATGATCTCCGCCGCAAAGGCCGTCGGCCCGCACATCGACTTCGCCGGCCTGTCGCCGCTGATCGCGGTCTTCGGTGGCGCGCTGTTCGCGCTGATGCTCGGGCTGCTGCGCTCGCGCGCGATCCGTGAGACGGTCGTGCCGGCGCTGTCGATCGTCAGCCTCGCGATCGCGATCGGCTGCTCGCTGTGGCAGTGGGGCGAGCGCAGCGACCTCGTCGCGGGCGCGCTGCGCCTCGACGAGCTGACGCTCATCCTGACGATCCTCTTCTGCGTCGCCGGGATCGCGTCGATCGTGCTGTCCTGGCGCCACGTCGCCCCGCGCGAGGCCGCTCATGGCGAGTACCACGCGCTGCTGCTGACGTCGATCGCGGGCATGATCGTGCTCGTCGCAGCGCAGAACCTCGTCTCGGTCTTCCTGGGTCTCGAGCTCCTCTCGATCCCGCTGTACGTGTTGTGCGCGACCGAGATGCGCCGCGCCTCGTCGCTGGAGTCCGGGCTGAAGTACCTCGTCGTCGGCTCCGTCGGCTCGGCCACGCTGCTCTACGGCCTGGCCTTCCTCTATGGCGCGACCGGCTCGACGGACTTCGGCGCGATGGCGACGGCGCTGGAAGCCGGCGACCTCGCCTCCGACCCGCTGCTGCTGACGGGCATCGCGCTGACGATCGTCGGCCTCGCCTTCAAGGCCTCGGTCGCGCCCTTCCACCAGTGGACGCCCGATGTCTACGAGGGCGCGCCGACGCCGATCACCGCGTTCATGGCCGTCGCGACGAAGGCGGCGGCCTTCGGCGTCGTCCTGCGCCTGTTCGACGTCGCGCTGATCGACGTCTCGCTGGACTGGGGCCCGCCGCTGGCGGCGCTGGCGGCGTTCACGATCATCGTCGGCAACGTCGGCGCGCTCGGACAGTCCTCGCTCAAGCGGCTGCTCGCCTACTCGTCGGTCGCGCAGGCCGGCTACATGCTGGCCGGCGTCGTGGTGGCAACGCGGCTGGGCCTGCAGGCGACGGTCTTCTACCTCGTCGTCTACCTCGTCATGAACCTCGCCGCCTTCGCCGTGATCGTCGCGCGCGAGCGCGAGACGCCGCTTGGCGACGACATCGCCTCGCTGCACGGCCTCGGCGCCACGCGACCGGTGCTCGCGTGGCCGATGACGATCGCGATGCTCGCGCTCGCCGGCTTCCCGGCGACGGCGGGCTTCATCGGCAAGTTCTATCTCATCGACGCGGCCGTCCAGCCCGAGAGCGACTACAAGTGGCTCGCGGTCTTCATCGTCGTGGGTTCGATGATCTCGCTGGCGTACTACCTGAAGGTCATCGCGGCGATCTGGATGACGCCCGAGCCCGACGCCGCGGCGCAGCCCGCCGTGTCCGCCCCCGGCCCCGAGCCGCTGCTCGCCGGCGGCTCGGACGAGGCGACCGGGATGCGCGCGCAGGGCGAGGTCGTCGCCGTCGCGGTCCTGTTCGGCGCGCTGACCGTCGTCCTGGGCGTCGTGCCCACGCCGCTGTTCCGGGTCGTGCGCGACGCCGGCGCCGCGCTCGGCCTGCTCTAGTCGCCAGTGGTTCCTCCGGTAAGTCCTTGTGCGCTTGGACGGTCGCTGGCGCCGGCTGGCAAGGACACAGCGAGGGAGCGGCCCTCTGGGCCATGACCGAGCGAGGACACCGCCAGGCGGTGATCAGCGGCCGATCCAAGCGTGCGAGGACTTGCCCGAGGGGCCACTACTAGTTGGTCTTCGAGGCGGTCCTCGGCGTAACGTAGACGAGACGCAACGTGACGCGACCGCGGGCCTTGAGCTCCGTGCCGGCCTTCGGCGATGACGACATGACCTTGAGGATCCGGCGGCGCCCGCCCGGGCGCAGCGGCGCGGCCTTCCGCTTGCTCGGGCGGATGACCTTGCCGATGATGCAGCCTGCCGCGTGCAGGCGCTTGCGCGCGGTCTCGAGCATGCGCCCCCTGAGCTTGGGCACGACGCACTTGGAGGTCTTCGCGACGCCCGTGGGGGCCGCGGACCCGGGTGCCGTGCCGGCCGCGGGCACCGGCGCCCCGGCGACGGTGAAGGCCTGCGAGACCTGGCTGGAGGCCGAGGAGACCGGCCCCGCGCGGAAGCTGTAGGCACAGACCCTGTAGCTACCCGCGACGGGCGGCGTGTAGGTCGCCGCGTAGGAGAAGGCGCCCGACGTGTTCTCGGAGATGACCTCGGTCGTGCCGCTGCGCGCCGCCTGGTTGGCGGAGTTCGCGGCCGCGCCCCCGGCCGCGCCGGACGCGCACTCGCCGCCGCCCTGCTGCACGAAGACGCGCAGGCGGCTGGGCTCGCTGCTCGAGCCGCTCGCCGTGATCGTCATCGGGACCGTCGCCTGTGGGGCGCCGGAACCGCCGATCCTGAGGCTGTCGGCCGCGAGCGCTTCGGCGGCTCCTACGAGCAGCAGCGATGCGCTGAGCGCCGCCGAGACGATGGCCGTCCTGGTGCTCGGGCGGACGCCCGAGCGACGACGAGGATCAGTAGCTGTTACCACGTGCACACACCTTCAATCCATAGCTCTGCCCGAGCGTGTGCTCCGCTTCGCGCCAGCGCACGAGTCTCTGGGCGAGCTTCTTCGCCGTCGACGTGTGCTGTGCGGCGAGGGACTCGCTCAAGGCCTTCGAATAGACCCCGATCTGCCTGACGCTGTCCACGAAGGACGCGATCCGGGTGCCGTCGCCCGCGGGAGCGCCGAACGAGGCCAGCTCGTCGGCCAGGCCTTCCGCGAGCTTGGCCTGCTTGAGCAGGGTGGGAACGAGCTCGGAGGTCTGCTTGCCTTCGGCTTCCTTGCGCAGCAGGTTCTGCTTCTTCTGGGTGCGCCGACAGGCGTCGTCGGCCTTGGCGATGAAGCCCGCCTTGGTCAGCTTGGGTTGCGCAGGGGTGGTCACGGTGGACGTGACGCTGCTCGTGTCATCGGAGTCCGAGCCGCCGCAGCCCGATAGCAGGAGGGCCGCCACGAGGGCGGCGCAGCAGGCGATTCTCAGTGACGTGCTCCGGGAGTGTCGACCCATGACGCGATGCGCGCAACCAACGCGGCGCTGGGCCCGGCAGCTGCACCGGGCCCAGCGACACGACAGTGGCTGTTCAGCCCGTGAAGCCCCGACGCTTACGCGGCTTACGTGCCTTCTTCTTCTTCTTCTTCTGCTTCTTGACGACCTTCTTCTTGACGGCCTTCTTGACGACCGGCGTCTGCGCGGGCGGAGGTGCCACGACGGCCGGCGGCGGTGCCACGGCCGGCGGCGGTGCGACAACCGGCGGGGGCGGCGGGGGCGGAGCACACGCGCTGGGAACCTGCGCAGCGCGAGCAGCGAACCCGCCGTCTCCGATCTGGAGGTTGTTCTTGTTCGTCGTGCCACCGTTGGAGCCGCTCTGCGGGCCACCACCAAGGGTCACGTCGGCGTTTGCCTCCTGCTGGATCTGCTGGTCGGTGCAGTCGTCCTGTGTGCTCGCTTGGGACTTCGAGCCGAGGATGAGCAGCGCGCCGATGAACTGCGTGCTGTTGTCGTTGGTGGTCGAGGCGTTCGAGGCGCTCTGGGCCCCGCCGAGGATGACGATCCCCCCACCGGCGGACTGCCCGGCGAACTGACTCGTGGCCGCGCCCTGCGTGTTGCGCTGCGAAGCGTTGCCGAGGATGATCAGCCCAGCGACCTGCTGAGAGTTGTTCAGGTTGGTGGTCGAGGCGTTGTCGGCGCTCTGGTCGCCGCCGACGATCGTCAGGGTCCCCCCGTTGGTGTTCTGGGAGATGCCCTGGTTCGTGTCGGCGTTCTGGGTGTTGGTCTGATCGGTGTTGCCGACCAGGAGCCCGCTGTCGACTTCCTGGGTGTTGTTGGCGTTCGTGGTCGAGGCGTTGGAAGCGGCCTGGTCTCCCCCTCCGAGGACGATCCCGCCGCCACTCGCCTGTGCGCTGGACTGCTTCGTGCCGAGGTCCTGATCGTTGGACTGCGAGCTGCCACCGATCAGCACCTGACCCTGCGCGCCGCCGGCGGCCACCAGTGCCACGAGGACGCCGAGCGGCACGGCGATGTATTTACGGGTCAATGCCGTTCCTTTCCGTACTTGTTTCGCGTCCCGCACAGCGTGCTGGCACGTTGACGTTCTAGCCCTCATCGATCATCCCTGCCCCTGCGTGTTGTTCTGGATCGTCTCGGCGTTCTGATCTGCCGACTGATCCAGCGTGCCGAACACGATATACGTGCCCGTCAGGGTCTGATCGATTTCTTGGTTCGTGACAGCCTGCTGGTTGTTCTTCTGTTCGGTGTCACCAAGGATGATGTAGCCACTGCGGCTCTGCTGGTTGTTCTCGACCGTCAACGCGTTCTGCGACGCGGTCTGCGACAGGTCGCCGAAGACGACGAACGTCCCGTCCATGGCCTGGTTGGATCCGCCGGTCTGCCTGACGTCCCCGCTTGCGAGCACGGGGCCGCCGCGCATGCTGTCGGCGCAGACCGCGCACCCTTCCAGGGCCCGGACGCCGTCGGTGATGCGCGAATCGACGGCGATCGTGCCGCCCAGGACGATGAAGGTTCCCCTCATCACCTGGTTGATGTCCTGCGTCGTGGCCGCGTGCTGGACGTTGTCCTGCAACGTGTTGCCGAGGACCAGGCCACCGCTGTACTGCGAGTTGTTCTGCACGGTGTTGGCGTTCTGGCTGGCGTTCTGCTGCAGGGCGCCCTCGCCGAGGACGATGAACGTGCCGGACTGCTCCTGGTTGATGGTCTGATCGGTCGTCGCCTGCTGGTCGTTGCCGATCGTGACGGAGCCGCCGGACGAACCCTGGTCGTTGTTCTGGGTCGTCGACTGCTGCTGCTGCGCCGACTGCCCGGGATCGCCGATGACGATCGAACCGGACTGCTGCGCGTCCGCGACGCCCGCGGGAACCAGGAGGCACGTGCTGAACGCAACCGCAGCAAGACGGCGCGAGGACCGTGCGTGTCCCCGCCCGCGGAGGCGCCGATCACAAGTGCCATGGGGCGCCTGCGGCTGCCTCTCGATGCTGCTGGGTTGCATCCTGCCTCCGTTGGTGTGCTCGTGCTGACGGACCATGCTGTCCCGTCTCTCCCCGCCCCTGCGGCCGTCGGCGTTCGTGCCTTCCGTCCTGGACGCGCGCAGCGCTCATCGATCGCTCGTCGCCGCAGGGTTTATATCTGCTTGAGGTTGCACGCGCAAGCCGCCATACGGTCGCCACGCCGCCGGGCGCGCACGCGAGCACATAGGCGGGCGCGCGCCCCGCGCGTGTGACGTTGAGGCCCTCCGCCGGGGGGCCCGGACCGGCGCCCGAAAGCCTGGGGTTCCCAGGCCCAAGGGCCAGGGGTTGACATGCGGGTAGCTGGGCGCTAGAAACGCGGGGAGAAGTGCCATGACGGGCGGGGCCAGGGTGCTGAGATGGATCTCGGGGCAATGTTTTGCGCTCAGATGGTTGACATGGGCTTAGCTGGGCGTTAGAAATGCGACCGCGGCGACGCTTGACTGCAAGGTGCAGTGCTGCCGGAGGGGAGAACCGGGCAATCGACGGACAAAGGAACGTCGTCCGACTCCGTTAGCCTTACGACGAGGCGACCCAGGATCAGAACGTTTGCTGTTCGCGTAGGGCAGGGCGAGCCAAGATGGCGCGTACCGTTATGCAAATCGGTTTGAAGGAGCAACATGACCCGCAAGTTTCTCATCCTCCCGCTCACGCTAGGTGCCGTGGCCTTCGGCACCGGCAGCGCGCAGGCGCAGATCATCGCGCTCGGGGACAGCAGCCAGACGAACAACCAGAGCTCCACGACGAACCAGTCGATCAACCAGAGCTCCGGTGGCGGGATCGTGCTGGGCGGCGGACCTCAGGCCGCATCGAATGGCTCCACCACGAACCTCAACAACACGCAGGAGTCCGGCGACAGCCTGCTCGGTGTCGGTGACACGACGCAGAGCAACACCCAGAACTCCACGACCGACCAGCACATCGGTCAGAACAGCGCGGGCGGCACGCTGACGCTTCTCGGCGGCCCCCAGAACGCCTCGAACGGCTCCACCACGAACCTCAACAGCACGCAGGAGACCGGCGGCCTCATCGTCCTCGGCGGCAGCAACCAGATGAGCTCGCAGAATGCCGACACCGATCAGACCATCGACCAGGACACCGGCGGCGGCATCGTGCTGCTCGGCATCTTCGGCGGTCAGTTCGCGTCGAACGGCTCGACCACCAACCTGAACAACACGCAGGAGGTCGACGGCCTGCTGATCCTCGGCGACAACGCCCAGGCCAACGCTCAGGCTGCGACCACCGACCAGGACATCGGCCAGGACGCCAACGGCGGCACGCTGACGCTTCTCGGCGGCATGCAGGCCAGCAGCAACGGCCAGACCACCAACGGCAACAACTGCCAGACGGTCGGTGTCTTCATCCTCGGTGGAGACTGCGACGCCTAGCAGCACTGCAGTAGGTCTTCGCTCTCGGGCCGCCTTCGGGCGGCCCGAGCTCGTTAAGGTCCGTCGTGCTGGATCGAGGTCCAGTCCTCGCCCCGATGCGATGCGCTCGGCGGCTCATCGCCGTGGCCGCTAGCAGCGGATCGTCGCGTCCCGCGAGGAGCCGGCGAAGTCGACGACGATCGTCGTGCGCGCGTCGACCGTCGAGCTGCGCGTCGCGACGGGTGCGAGCCCGCGGCGCACGTGGCGCCTGCCGGCGCACGTCACGCGGACGGTGCAGGAGCCGTCGGCGCAGCGCGACGACGTGGATGCCGCGCGCGGACCGAGCGGGGAAGGGGCGCCGTCGACGTGGTCGCCGAGGGAGGCGCCGCCGGTGGCTCCGCGGGCGTTCCCCGGCCGCACCCCACCGCGTGCATCGCCACGGCCAGCGAGGCGATGGCCACCAGGCCCCACGGGGGCCGCGACCACCGGCTCGCGCTCAGCGCGCGCTCATTCCTCGATCGTCACGGGCGTGCCCGCGTCGATCCGCTCGCCGAGCCAGTTGATGGCCTTGTTGGCGAAGCGGATGCAGCCGTGCGAGGAGGCGCTGCCGAGCGCGCCGGGAAGGATGCCCGTGCCGTGCAGGGCGATCTGGCCGGGACCGCCGTCGAACTCGCGGTAGACCCCGGAGCGCGCGCTGAGCGCGATCGCATAGGGGCCGATGCCTTCGGACTTGGCGTTGCGGACGTTCTCCTCGACGAAGAAGCTTCCGAGGGGAGTCGGCGTGTTCGGCTTGCCGACGACGACGCGAAACGCCTCGCGCTCGACGCCGAGATGGTAGATCTTGGCGCGGCGAGCAGAGCGATCGATGTAGACCCGCCACTCGACCTCGCTCTCGACCCGTGCCGATGCGGGGATCCAGCCCGTCCTGCGCGTGCCGCGGCCGGGCGTGCGCACCAGCAGCCAGAGGCGGTCATCCGGGCCCGTGCGTCGCTTCTCGAGCACTGGCAGCGTCGTCCGCTGCTTGGTGATCGGTCGCAGAGCGGCGACGTAGCCGCGATGCTCGGCGTCGAAGCCGGGATCGGCGCGGACGAGCACGGTCTCCTTGAGCTCGGCGACCTCCTGCGGCTCGCGCGGCACCTCGGCGGCGTGACCCGCCGCGGCGGTTGCGCTCAGCATGGCGGCGCTCAAGGCGAGCGCGGCACCGAGGCCGCGGGCGCGCGCGGCCGGAGCTGACCTTCGAAGGTCGCTGCCGTCCGCCGCGAGAGCGGATGCGGCGCCTGCATCGCTGACCGCGAGGCAGGCGCCGGCGTGCTTCTCACTCTCGCGGACGAACGAGCGCCGCATCCCTAGTCTCGCACCGACCAGCTGACGCTGCCGCTTGTGCACGTGTCGACCTGCTGGCCGGCCGCGTCCTTGATCGAGCCGTTGACCTTGAAGGTCCCCCTGGCGACGGTCTTGGTGTTGAACCTGCCCTTGAGCTCGATCGTGAACGTCGCGCTCTGGCCTGCGCCGAGGTTCTGGTTGACGGTCTGCAGGTAGCTGAACGACCCCTGGCTGTTGATGGCCTTGTTCTGGGTCACGAACAGCCCGTCAAGGCCGCCCCTGCCCGTGGGAGAGGCGCACTTGGCCGTCCACTGCAGGTTGAAGCGCGAGACCTTCTTGCCGTCCTTGGAGACGCGCAGGCTCGCCGGCAGCGTCAGGTTGCCGGACTTCTGCGTGCTGGCGCCCTGATAGCCGGCGTCCTTGCGCGGTTGTGCCGCGATGGCGTTCGGAACAAGCGCGACCAGGAGCGTGGTCGCGCCCAAGGCGACGCCCAGACGGAACGGAGACGAACGATGCATGTTTGACCTCTTCTTGATTAAGGGGACTGACGTGTGCTCCACGAGGGAGAGTATGGGCGGCACTGCTACCTGCTGGTGCAGACGGCCCATGCCTTGACGCGGACGAGCCGCTCGGCGATACCCGGGGCGGTGTTGGGCTGGGCGACGCCGTCGACGAACGTGACTTCGGTCGGGATCCGGACCGCCTGCACGTACCAGCCGCTGGTGCCCGCGGCCTGGTTGACGACGACGGGCTTGCTCTGGCGGAGCTCGATCACGGAGCGGTCGCTCTGGTCGACGCGCACGGGAAGCGTGATCTCATGGCCCCCGCCCGTGACCTTCTCGTTTGCGCCGCAGCCGGCGGTGGCCTCCGCCACGCCGCTGGTTCCGGGCTCGCCCTCGACGAAGACGATGCGTACCTGGGAGAAGCCGCCGGAGGGGCCCGTGGGACCGGCGGCACCGGCGGGACCGGGGGGGCCCTGCTTGCCCACGCCGTCGGGAATCACGGCCGACGGGAGCTTGCCGTTGGGACCGGTCAGCACGACGCGGCTGGGCAAGGCGGCGAAGCCGACGCTGTAGCCGCGCACCTTGCCGGCGTTGTCGGCGAACTTGGCCTTGTCGGCGAACCTGGCCCGCTCGACCTTCTTGGCCTTCTTCTCCTGGGCGGCGCGAGCATCCGGGTCCTTGACCGCCTCCTGGGCCGCGCCGGCCAGCGGGGCGGCGATCACGACCAGCGCCAGCAGAGCGAAGATGGCCGCAGGCGACGGTCGCCGAAAGACGGTTCTCAGCATGTACTCCTCCTTGATCCCTTGTGACGCGCGCACGCTATCAGCCGATTCCCTGCGCAAACGCACCTTCCGGCCCATAACCCGCCGGGTGCCGGAACGATTCGGACGGGCATGTTTCGGACGCCGGGAACGCGCGTTGCATCGTCTGCGCGGCCAGCGGGTAGATGACATCATCATGATCACCAGACAATGTGACATGGATTGACGACATCGTGCTAGGCTGCCGCGCATGAGCTCCCTGCACGCGGGTCTGTCGGTCCTCTCGGCTGCCGGTGCCTCACCTCCCGCCTCGCCTCCCGCCGGAGGCGCGGCCGAGAAGGACGTCGCGCTGATGGGCGCGCTCGTCGCCGTCTACACGATGGTGCTGCTGATGGGCGGCCTCGGGCACCGCGCGAACATGGTGCCGGTGATCGGCTGGTTCGACCGCTTCGCCGAGCGCATCACCGGCGGCCATCCCGGCTGGTCCTCGATGCCGTGCGGGCTGGCGATCATGTCCCTGATCACGGCGCTGTTCGGCCTGTACTGGGACGTCTCGCTGCACCTCGGCGTCGGCCGCGACGACGGGCCGTTCGGGACCCCCGCGCACTGGTTCATCCTCGCCGGGCTGTTCGGCATCGTGATGGCGGGCTTCTTCGCGATGTGCCTGCCCGAGCAGCGCGAGGGCCCGACGTTCATCAAGATCACGCGCGATTGGCACGTGCCGCTCGGCGGCGTGCTGATGTTCGCCGCCGGCACCTTCTCCCTGATCGGCTTTCCGCTCGACGACCAGTGGCACCGGCTGTTCGGGCAGGACGTCACGCTGTGGGGGCCGACGCACCTGATGCTGATCGGCGGCGCCTCGATGACGCTGCTTGCGATCGCGGTGCTGCAGGTCGAGTCCGTGCGCGTGATGATGCGCACCGGCGCGATCAACACCGAGCGCTGGTGGGTCAAGCATCTGCGCAAGGTCTGGCTGCCGGGCGGCATGCTGATCGCGCTGTCGACGTTCCAGCTCGAGTTCGACCTCGGCGTCCCGCAGTTCCAGCTCGTCTTCCAGCCGGTCCTGATGATGCTCGCGGCCGGCGTCACGCTCGTCGCGGCTCGCGTCTGGCTGGGACCGGGTGCCGCCTTCGGCGCGGTCGCGTTCTTCATCGTCATGCGCGGCCTGCTGGCGATCGGCGTCGGGGGGCTCGGAGAGGCACCTGCGCAATTCCCGCTGTACATCGTCGAGGCGGCGATCGTCGAGGGGCTCGCGCTCGTCGTCTCGACCAAGCGCCCGCTCGTCTTCGGCGCCTGGTGCGGCGTGCTGCTGGGCACCGTCGGCCTGGCCGCCGAGTGGGGCTGGTCGCACATCTGGATGCCGCTTCCGTGGCCGACCGAGATCCTCCCGGAGGTCGTCGCGCTCGGCCTCGCCACGGCGCTCGCGGGCAGCCTGATCGGCGCCTGGATGGGAGCGCGCCTGGGCGCCGACGAGGTGCCCAACGCCCGCGGGCTGCGCGAGTTCGCGCTGCTGGGCGCGGTCGCGGTGACAGCGATCATCGCCGTCGGCCTGCAGACGCCCGAGCAGACCGGTGTCAGCGCGCGGGTCACGCTGAACGACGTGCAGAGCGGCCCGCAGCGCACGGCGCTCCTGACCGCCCGGCTCGACCCGCCGAGCGCCGCGGACGACGCGACGTGGCTGACGGCCACGTCCTGGCAGGGCGGCGGCATCGTCGTCGACCGGCTGAAGAGGGTCGGCCCCGGCGTCTATCGCTCCAACGAGCCGGTCCCGCTGTACGGGCAGTGGAAGACGCTGATCCGGATGCACAACGGCAACTCGCTCAGCGGCCTGCCGGTCTACGCGCCGGCCGACGCCGCGATCCCCGTGCCGGCGGTCGAGGCGCCGCGTTCGTCGGTCGTGCGCCCGTTCGTGTCCGACCACAAGCTCCTGCAGCGCGAGGCCAAGACCAACGACGCCGCCGTGACCTACGGCGCCTACGCGGTGATCGGCTTCTTCACGCTGCTGCTGCTGGCGATGCTCGCATGGGGCCTGCATCGGATTCGCGTCACCGCGTCTTCGCCGGCGACGACGCAGGCACCGCAGCCAAGTCGCCCGCCGGTGCTCGCGACCCCGCCGGCGTGAGAGGATCGTCATGACGATGGCTGACACGATCGGGCTCAAGGCCGGCGAGGACAGCACCGACGCCGACGGCGGGAGCGATCCCGAGCCCGTGCGGATCGCGATCGTCGGCAGCGGCTTCGCCGGCGTCGGCATGGCGATCCGCCTCAAGGACGCGGGGATCGAGGACTTCGTCGTGCTCGAGCGCGCGCAGGACGTCGGCGGCACGTGGCAGGCCAACACCTACCCCGGCTGTCAGTGCGACGTTCCCTCGCACCTGTACTCCTACTCGTTCGAGCCGAACCCCTCTTGGACGCGGACCTACTCGCGCCAGCCGGAGATCTGGGCCTACCTGCGCCGCACGGCGCGGCGCTACGGCCTCGGCGAGCACCTGCGCTTCGGCCACGAGCTGACCGGCGCGACATGGGACGAGACCGCGGGCGCGTGGCATGTCGAGACGACCGGCGGCGACTTCGTCGCGTCGCTGCTGATCGACGCGATGGGCCCGCTGAGCCAGCCGGCCAAGCCGCGGATCCCCGGCCTGAAGGGCTTCGAGGGGACGATCTTCCACTCCGCCGAGTGGGATCACGACCACGACCTGACGGGCGAGCGCGTGGCGGTCATCGGCACGGGCGCGTCGTCGATCCAGCTCGTGCCGCGGATCCAGCCGACGATCGGCAGGCTGCACGTCTTCCAGCGCACGCCGCCGTGGATCCTTCCCCACTCCGATCGCGCGACGTCGCGCCTGGAGCGCCAGCTCTACCGGGCGCTGCCGCCGCTGCAGCGCCTCGTGCGCACGGGCGTGTACGTGGGGCGCGAGCTGATGGTGCTGGGCTTCGCGAAGAACCCGAGTCTTCTGCGGCCCGCCGAGCGTCTCGCCAAGCTGCACCTTCGCCGCCAGGTCACCGACCCGCAGCTACGTCGCCGCCTGGAGCCCGACTTCCGCTTCGGCTGCAAGCGCGTGCTGATCTCCAACGAGTGGTATCCGGCGCTGTGCAAGCCCAACGTCGAGCTCGTGACCGACAGGATCGCCGCGGTCGACGGCCGCCGGATCGTGCTCGAGGATGGCAGCAGCCGCGAGGTCGACACGATCATCCTCGGCACCGGCTTTCACGTCACCGACCCGCCGACGGCGTGGCTGATCCGCGGGCGCGGCGGAAGGACGCTGGCCGAGACCGCCGGCGACAGCCCGCAGGCCTACCTCGGCACGGCGATGTCCGGCTTCCCCAACCTCTTCAAGATCATCGGCCCGAACACGGGCCTCGGACACAGCTCGATGGTCTACATGATCGAGTCCCAGCTGACCTACGTCATGGATGCGATCCGCCAGATGGACGAGCGCGACATCTCGAGCGTCGAGGTGCGCCCGTCGGCGGTCGAGGCCTTCAACGCCGAGCTTCAGGCGAGGATGCCCGGAACCGTCTGGGCGACGGGGTGCGGCAGCTGGTATCTCGATGCGCGCGGGCGCAACTCGACGCTGTGGCCGGACTTCACGTTCCGCTTCCGTCGCCGCACGCGGCGCTTCGATGCCGACGCCTACGAGCTGCGCGTCGGCGCCGCCGAGCCGGCGCCCGTGATGCCGTGAGGTCGCCGCTCGCGCGCAAGCCGTTCGAGGTCGCAGGGCGCACGGTGTTCATCACCGGCGCCGCGCGCGGCATCGGCGCGGCGACCGCCCGCAGGCTGCATGGCGCCGGCGCCAACGTCGCGCTCGTCGGCCTCGAGCCCGAGCTGCTCGAGGAGCTCGCCGCCGATCTCGGCGATCGCGCGGCGGCCTTCCATGCCGACGTGACGGACCTTGGTGCCCTCGAGCACGCGGTGCAGGCCACGGTCTCGCGCTTCGGCGCGATCGACGTCGCGATCGCCAACGCGGGCATCAGCTACATCGGCCGGCTGGCGACCGCCCCCGTCGAGCAGGTCGAGCGGGCGCTGGAGGTCAACCTGATGGGCGTCTGGCGCACCAACCGCGCGGTCATCGGCCAGATCGTCGCGCGGCGCGGCTACCTGCTGAACATCTCCTCGCTGAGCGCCGTCAGCCACACGCCGCTGATGGGGCCCTACACCGCTTCCAAGGCGGGCGTCGAGGCGCTGACGGACTGCCTGCGCGTCGAGACCGCGCCGAGCGGCGCGCGCGTCGGCTGCGCGTACTTCGGCTTCATCGACACCGACCTCGTGCGCGCGAGCTACGCGCACCCGTCGACGCAGGCGATGATGGCGACGCTGCCGAAGTTCGTCGCGACCCCCGCGCCGCTGTCGGACGCCGTCGACGCGATCGAGCGCGGCATCCGGCGCCGGTCTGCGCGGGTCTGGGCGCCGCGCTACATCGGCGGCGCGCTGGCGCTGCGCGGCGTGCTGCAGCCCCTGACCGAGTTCAAGCTGCGCTTCAGCCGCGAGCTGCCGCAGGCGCTCGAGCTCGCCGACCGTGGCGGCGTCGAGGAGCAGCACGCCGAGCTTGGCGTCGCCGGCGTCGCCGGCGCCGCGCGCCGGCGCGTGCGCTCCTAGGACGCACGCGGCGGTCGTGCCGGCGCGGCCGGGCGGGCGTGGAAGCCACGCGGCAGCGCTGACCGCGGGTCTCGCTACCCTCTCGCCCCCGTGGAGTACCCGGTCGAGACATTCACCGCCGACGAGCGCGCCCGCCTGCAGCCGCACGTCACGAACCTCGACCAGCCGGTGTTCGCGCTCGTCAACCTGCCCGAGACCGTCAAGGGGGCGCTGTTCGCGCGCTACTCGCGCTACCCGGGGACGCTGCGCCGGCTGTACCTCGACGAGTTCGCAGCGGCGCTCGACGGCGGGCCCGCCGCCTCCTACGACAACGAGGAAGGCGCACGCGCCGCGGACTTCTACGAGCGCATCTTCGTCGGCTACGGCGACGATTCGATCGCCCAGCTCGGCGGAGCGCACATCGCCTGCGAGTGGGTCTCCAACGTCATGACGAAGGTGCTGCAGCGTCCGCGCCTCGGCGCCTATCTCGAGCAGTCCACGCGCTACATCGCCTACGACCGCCCGATCGAGGGCAGCTCGCGCTACCGCTACTACCGCGACGCCGAGCTCGGGCCCGAGTACGAGGCGGCGATGGACGAGATCTTCGACGTCTACGCCTCCGCGATCCCGCGTGTGACGGCATGGGCGGCGGGACGCTACCCGGCCGCCGAGGGCCAGTCGCCGAAGGCGCACGAGCGCGCGATCAAGGCAAAGGCCTTCGACCTGCTGCGCGGGCTGCTGCCCGCCTCCTCCCTGTCGCACATGGGGACCTTCGCCACCGGCCAGACCTACGAGCAGCTGATCTTGCATCTGCTCGCACACGCGCTGCCCGAGGCGCGCCACTACGGCTCGATGATCCTCGAGGCCGTGCAGGGCGTCATGCCGAGCTTCGTCTCGCGCGTCGAGCGTCCCGAGCGCGGGGGGGAGTGGATCGCCTACCTCAGGCGTCGCGAGCAGGCCGGCGAGCGCTGGGCGGCGCGCCTGGGCCTCGACCGCCGCCCCGGCGACGACGGCGCAGGCGGGCCGTCGGTGCGCCTGACCCACCACGACGGCGACGAGGACCTGCTGCTCGCCGCGCTGCTGTTCGAGGCCACCGGCGTCGACGAGGCGACGACGCGCGCCGCGCTCGCCGGCCTCGACGACGAGGGTCGCGCGGAGCTGCTGACCGATCTCACCGGCGAGCGCTCCAACCGCCGTCACCGTCCCGGCCGCGGCCTGGAGTCGCTGCGATATCGCTTCGAGATCGTCTCGGACTACGGCGCCTTCCGCGACCTGCAGCGCCACCGCATGCTGACCTGCCAGTGGCAGACGCTGACGCCCGACCTCGGCGCCGGCGTCCCCGAGGAGGTCGACGAGGCCGGCGTGGGCGAGGACTTCCGCCGCGCGCTGGACGTCTCACGGCGCGCCTACGAGCGTCTGCTGGACGCCGGCCACGACCGCCGCGCGGCGATGTACGCGCTGTGCCTGGGCTACCGATTGCGCTACGTGCTCGACCTCAACGCGCGCGAGGCGATGCAGCTCATCGAGCTGCGCTCCGGGCGCGAGGGGCACCCCGCATACCGCGCGATCGCGCATGCCATGCACGAGCGCATCGCGGGGGTGCACCCGGCCGTCGCGGCGGCGATGACGCACATCGATCGCGACACCGAGCCGCGCCTGGAGCGGATCGTCTCCGAGCTGCGCACGCAGGCCAAGCTCGAGGCCCGCGCCCCGTAGGGGTGGCCGCAACCCGGCGCTGCTAGGGTCGGCGCCCATGTCAGCGGACGATGACGCGCGAGGCGAGCGTGCGCGCAACCAGGGAAGCCTGATCCTGCGCAGCGCGCGCGACGGCGACACGCACGTGGTCGAGCTGCTCGGTGAGCTGGACATCGCCGGCGCACCGCGCTTGGAGCAGGAGTTCTTCGACGTCGAGTCCGGCGACGCCGGCAAGATCGTCGTCGACCTGCGCGGCTTGGAGTTCATCGACTCGACGGGCATCCGTCTGCTGCTGATGGCCGCCGACCGCTGCAGCGCCGAGCACCGCATGACGATCCTGCGCGGGCCCAGGCAGGTCCACCGGGTCTTCGAGATCACCGATCTCGTCAGCCGGCTGCCGTTCGCCGAGGCCTGACGGCGCCGGCCGCTACGCCTCCTCGTCCTGGCGCTCCTTGATGCGCCCTTCGAGCTGCGCCATCACGGCGGGGTCGCGCAGCGTCGTGACGTCGCCGAGCTCGCGGCCCTCGGCGATGTCGCGCAGCAGGCGGCGCATGATCTTGCCCGAGCGCGTCTTGGGCAGGTCGTCGGCCCAGACGATCCGCTTCGGGCGCGCGAGCTTGCCGATCTTCTTGGCGACGTGCTCGCGGATCTCGCCGACGAGCGCGTCGGTGCCCTCGAGCTCGCCTTCGAGCGTGACGAAGCAGACGACGGACTGGCCGGTGTCCTCGTCCATCGCGCCGATCGTCGCGCACTCGGCGACCTTCGGGTGCGACACGACCGCCGACTCGATCTCGGCCGTCGACATGCGATGGCCGGAGACGTTGAGCACGTCGTCGACGCGGCCGATGACCCAGAAGTAGTGGTCGGAGTCCTCGCGCGAGGCGTCGCCGACGAAGTACGTCTGCGGGCCGAACTTCTCGAAGTACGTCGAGACGTAGCGGTCGTCGTCGCCGTAGAGCGTGCGCAGCATCGACGGCCACGGCTCCTGCAGCGTCAGCAGGCCCTGGCGGTCGCGAGGCAGCTCCTCGCCGTCCTCGCCGACGACCGCCGCGACGACGCCCGGCAGCGGCTGCGTCGCCGACCCCGGCTTCGTGTGCGTGATCCCCGGCAGCGGCGCGATCATGATGCAGCCGGTCTCGGTCTGCCACCACGTGTCGACGATCGGGCAGCGCTCGCCGCCGATGACGTGGTGATACCAGACCCATGCCTTCGGGTTGATCGGCTCGCCGACCGTTCCCAGCAGGCGCAGCTTGGAGAGGTCGTGGCGCTCGGGATACTGCTCGCCCCACTTCATGCACGCGCGGATCGCCGTCGGCGCGGTGTAGAACAGCGTCACGCCGTAGCGCTCGCAGAGGTCCCACCAGACGTCCTTGTCGGGGTAGTCCGGAGCGCCCTCGTACATCACCGACGTGGCGGCGTTCATCAGCGGGCCGTAGACGATGTACGTGTGCCCGGTGATCCAGCCGACGTCGGCCGAGCAGAAGTAGACGTCGGTCTCGGGCTTGAGGTCGAAGACGTGCTTGTGCGTCCATGCCGCGCCGGCGAGGTAGCCGCCGGTGGCGTGCAGGATCCCCTTCGGCTTGGCCGTCGAGCCCGACGAGTAGAGGATGAACAGCGGGTGCTCGGCATCCAGCGCGACCGCCTCGCACTCGGGCTCGGCGGCCTCCATGATCTCGTCGTAGAAGACGTCGCCGTCGCCCATCGGGCAGTCGATGCCGACGTTGCGCACGACGATCGTGGTCCGCACGGGGATGCCGACCTCGTCGACGGCATGCTTGGTCTCGGCGACCTTGCCCTTGCGCCGCGAGCCGTCGGCGGTGATCAGCGCCTTGGCCTCGGAGACCTCCATGCGCTCCTTGACGGACTCCGGCGAGAAGCCGCCGAAGACGACGTTGTGCGGCGCGCCGATGCGCGCGCAGGCGAGCATCGCGACGACGACCTCGGGGATCATCGGCAGGTAGATGCCGACGACGTCGCCCTGCTCGATGCCCTGGTCGCGCAGCGCGTTCGAGAAGCGCATGACGTCGCGGTGCAGCTCGCCGTAGGTGATGTCGCGCTCGGCGCCCTCCTCGCCGCGCCAGTGCAGCGCGACGCGATCGCCGAGGCCGTCCTCGACATGGCGATCGAGGCAGTTGTGGGAGGCGTTGATCGTGCCGCCGCAGAACCACTTGTAGAAGGGCGGCTTGGAGTCGTCGAGCGTCGTGTCCCAGTCGCTGAACCAGTGCAGCGCGCGCGCCTGCTCCTCCCACCACGCCAGCGGGTCGGCGGCGGCGTGCGCGTAGATCTCGGGATCGTTGAGCAGCGCGTCGCGCGCGAAGTCCTCCGGCGGCGGGAAGCTCTCGACTCCCAGCAGCTCCTCGAGGCGCTCGGCGAGCTTGTCGTGGGAGGACTGATCTGTGCTCGCCATGTCAGGACTCCTTGCTTCGCTCGCGCAACTCGATGCGACGGATCTTGCCGGTCAGCGTCTTGGGCAGGTCGTCGACGAACTCGACGATCCGCGGGTAGGCGTATGCGGAGAGGTGCTCGCGCACGAACGATGAGATCTCCTTGCCGAGCTCGTCGGAGCCCTCGTACCCGGCGGCCAGGACGACGAACGCCTTGACGACGTTGCCGCGCCGCTCGTCGGGCCACGCGACGGCCGCCGCCTCCGCCACCGCGGGGTGCTCCAGGCACGCTGACTCGACCTCGAACGGGCCGATGCGATAGCCGGCCGAGATGATCACGTCGTCGGCGCGGCCCTCGTACCAGAAGTAGCCGTCCTCGTCGGTCGAGGCGGCGTCCTTGGTGTGAAACCACTCGCCGCCGAAGGTCTCCCGCGCGGCCTCGTCGTTGTTCCAGTAGCCGAGCGGATAGTGCGGGTTCGAGCGCGCGCGCAGGCAGATCTCGCCGCGCACGCCGGGCCCCACGGGACGTGAGTCCTCGTCGAGGATCTGCACGTCCCAGCCGGGCATGGGCTTGCCCATCGAGCCCTCGCGCACCTCCATGAAGGGGAAGTTGCCGCACAGCGGATAGGACTCCGACAGGCCGTAGTAGTCGAGCACGGTGACGCCGTACTGCTCGCGAAACCAGCGGATCGCTTCTGGGTTGAGCGGTTCCCCGGCCGAACACACGATGCGAAAGTCCTGCGGGTAGCGCGTGCCCGCGTCGGCGATGCCCATCATCGAGCGGATCGCCGTCGGCGTGCCGAAGACGTTGGTCGGGCGGTGGCGCGAGAGGAAGGCAAGCTGGTCGTGCGCGTCGAAGCCGCCCTTGCGCTGCAGCACGACCTGCACGGCGCCGTGGCGCCACGGTCCGAGCAGCGGCGAGATGCCCGCGGCCCACGCCCACTCCCCCATGCCGTGGAAGCGCTCGCCGTCGCGGACGTCGTGGCAGTAGACGAACTCGTTGTGGCCGAGGATGTAGCGATGGGCGTGCAGGATGCCCTTCGCCAGGCCGGTCGTGCCCGACGTGTAGTAGAGCTGGGCGGGGTCGTCGGCGGCGGTGTCGACGGGCTCGTAGTCGGTGGGCCCCTCGTCGAGGTCGCCCGGCGACAGCAGCATGACCTTCGTCTGCCCCTCGACGCGCGAGCGGTTGGCCTCGTTGGTCACCACCACCGCCGCCTGCGAGTCGTCGAGGCGATGGCTGATGCCGTCGTCGCCGTAGAGGACGGACATCGACAGCAGGATCGTGCCGGCCTTCCACGCGCCGAGGAACGCGGCGGCGGTCTCGGGCGTCGGCGGCAGCAGCATCGCGACGCGGTCGCCGCGGCGCACATCGCTGTCGCCGAGCAGGCGCGCGAACCGATTGGACATGTCCTGCAGCTCGCCCCAATCGATCTCGCGGACGTTGCCGTCGGGATCCTCGTGGATCATCGCGAGCTTGTCGCGCGGGTGCTTGTCGCAGACGTCGGCGGCGATGTTGTAGCGCTCCGGCACCTGCCACGAGTGCTCGGCACACGCCTCCTCATAGGTCATGGGAAGGACCGTACCCTGCCGGGAAAATCCTCAGCGCCGCTTGCGCTTGTGCTTCTTGGAGGAGGGATGCGGCCGGCGCTCGGGGATCTGCGGCGCCGGCGTCTCGGGCGGCTCGGGCGGCGCCTTTCGCCCGCCGCGCTTGGCCGCCGGCTCGTCACCGGCCCGCTCCGCCTGGCGCTCGAGTCGCGCCTCGCGCAGCTGCTGCTGGGTCGGCCACGGCTGCGCGTCGCCGGTCACCCACGCGGGCGGCAGCCCCGACGGCCAGCGCCCGAGGAACAGTGCGCCCAGCGCGCACAGCCAGAACGCCTGCACGACCGGCAGCGACGAGCCGAGCGGCACGATGAACAGGACCCCGACGATGATTCCCAGCACGCCCATGAAGCGCGTCAGCAGGCCGACGCGCATCGCGTTGAGCGACAGCAGGACGAACGCGAAGCCGAGCGCGAAGACACCGAACTGGCGCAGCGCCAGCGCGGCCACGACGACCGGCGACTGCAGCACGTCGGCGGCGGCGTCGGATGTCTGCTCGGACGAGTCGGCGAAGGCGGCGGCCTCGAGCGACACGCCGACCGCCTGCACGATGCCGGCGACCGCGACCAGCACCGCGCCCGCGATCGCGGCGTAGACGATGCCCCGATGCAGGTCCGGGCGCCGGGCGCGCGTGGAGCGGTAGAGGTGCGAGAGCCCGAGCCCGATCGCCGCGGCGGCGAGCGCCAGCACGATCGAGACCGCCAGCAGCTTGACCGCGTTCTCGTCGTACCACAGCACCTGCACGGCCTTCAGCCCGGGCTCGGGCGCGTTCGACGCCAGGCGCTCGTTCAGCGCGCCGACGATCGGCACCGTCGGCAGGTCGGAGTAGACGAGCGCGGCGAGCGCGCCGCCGCAGATTGTCAGGAGGCCCGCGGCGATCGCGGCGGTCCCAGCCTGGACGCGCCTGCCCTGCTCGTCGGCGAGCGTCTCGTCCCCGGTGGTGGCCACGGCGCAAGTGTATGTTGCCTTCGTGGAGATCAGAGACGTGATGACCGAGAGCGTCGTCACCGCGCAGCCCGCGGCCACGGTCCGTCAGGTCGCCGAGCTCATGCGCGAGCGCAACGTCGGCTCGGTCGTGCTGCTCGACGGCGAGGGCACGATCGCCGGCTTCGTCACCGATCGCGACCTGGCGCTCGGCGCGCTGACCGACGGGCGCGACTCCGGCGACCCGGTGTCGGCGCACAGCTCGTCTCCGGTCGTCACCGCGCAGCCGGGCATGGACGTCGAGGAGGCGGCCGAGCTGATGGTCCGCCACGGCATCCGGCGCCTGCCGATTCTCGCCGACGGCCGCCTGACCGGGATCATCACGCTCGACGACATCGCCGTGCGCACGGGCGACCTCGAGCTCGCCCACCACATGACGGCCCAGATCACGCGCGCCGCGCTGCCCGGCTTCTACTTTCACGACCGCGGCGGGTGAGCGACCGGCCGCTGCACCGGCCGGCGTCAGGGTGCCCGGCCTGCGGCGGCGAGCTGCGGGCGTGGATGACCGTGCCGGGCTCCGACCCGGCGCTGCCCGGCGACTGCGAGCTCGCGCGCTGTGAGGACTGCGGCACGGCGGTGACGCTCACGCAGGCGCCCGCCGAGGCGCACGAGTCCGGCGCCTACGGCGGTGGCGCGCCGCGCCTGTCCAAGCTCGTCGCGCCGATCCTGCGCCGCTTCGACGCCCAGCGCCTGCACCAGCTGCGCCAGGCGGGTGCGCTGCCCCCCGGGCGCCTGCTGGACGTCGGCGCCGGGCGCGGGCGCTTCGTCGCGCAGGCGCGCGCGGCAGGCTGGTACGCGCACGGCATCGAGCCCTCGCGGCGCGGCGTCGAGGCCGCGCGGCGGATCGGCATCGAGCTCGTCGCGGGCGGCATCGACGACGCAGTCATCCCGCCCGGCTCGCTGGACGCGGCGACGCTGTGGCACGTGCTCGAGCACGTCGAGGACCCGGGCGCCGCGCTCGAGCGGATCGCCGGCTGGCTGCGCCCCGGCGGGCTGCTCGTCGTCGGCGTGCCGAACCTCGCCAGCGTGCAGGCACGCCTCGGCGGGGCGCGCTGGTATCACCTCGACGTCCCGCGCCACCGCACGCACTTCACGCTGCAGGGCCTCGAGCGGCTGCTGCTCGCTCATGGCCTCGAGCCGGTCTGCGTTCGCCACGTGCTCGCAGAGCACAACCCGTTCGGGCTGTGGGTGTCGCTCGTCAGCCACGCGACGCGCGTGCCCTCGTGGCTCTATCACGCGCTGAAGCGCAACGCCCCGCTGAACAGCCGCGACGCGCTCGTGACGGCGCTGGCGCTGCCGCTCGCGCCGGCGGCGGTCGCGCTCGAGGCCCTGTTCGGGCTCGCGCGCCGGGGCGGGACGGTGTCGGTGGTCGCGCGGCGGGTCTAGGAGTCTGTCGGGAACGTCGTCGGAGGTCGGGGTGGTTCAGCCGCGGTTGTGGGCGCCGCGCGATTCCGAAGGCGATGCTGGTTGCATCGGCGAGGAATTGTGGGGCGATCCACAGCCGCGGATGGGCCGCATCCGGCCCCGAGGGACGTTTTCGACAGGCTCCTCAGGTCGAGCCCTGCTCGTCGACCCACTTGTCCAGGCGACACCAGCAGTGAAACAGCCAGTCGATCTGCTCCTCGCGATCTGACGGGATCTCCTCGGCGGGGACGTGCCACATGCGCAGCTCGACGGTCCGCGGCTCGTGCAGCAGATGCCAGAGGTTGCGCCATCCGGCCGGGATGCCGACGTGGCCGACGAAGACGGCGTCGGCGTCCGGTGCGGCTTCGATCGCCGCGAGCGCGCCGCCGGGTCGCGGCGCCGCGACATGCTCCATGGTGCGCGCCCACGCGGCCTCCTCGTCGTAGCCGTGCGCCTCGAGGCGCTCGATGCTGCGCTTGCGTCGCTCGGGCGAGAAGTTGCCGCCCTCGGGAAAGATCAGGACCGCATCCTGGTCGCCGAGCGTGCTCGCCATGACCGCGATCTCCTTCTCGATGTCGCCGCCGCGCGGGTCGATGAAGCGGTAGGACAGGCGGTGGCCGAGCACGTCGAGCAGCGGATCCAGGCGCAGCGCCTGGTGCAGCACGACCCGCGGCCGGCGCCCGTAGCGACACAGCAGGGCGTGCAGGACCAGCAGCGAGTCGCCCTCGCCGGCGTGGCGGCTGAGCACGACGACGGGGCGCGCGTGACCCGACAGCGCCCCTTCGGCCTGCTCGGAGTCGCACACGTCCACGCTGATGCGGGCGAAGCGCGTGGTGGTGCGGTTGACGCCGCCGACGTAGCTGCGCAACACCTCGTGGTGCGCTTGCGCGACGTGCTCGGAGGCCGTCCGAAGCCCGAAGCCGCTGCGCACCCAGAGGCCGAGGCAGGCCGCCATCCCGAGCAGATGGCGCGCGACCCAGTCGACCGTCACGACCACGATCCGCAGCGGGCGCCGGCCGCCTCCGGTCAGCGGCGACGCCAGCGCGGCGATCGCCGCGAGCAGCGGCGAGGCGATCAGGAACGCGACCTCTGCGAGCGCGAGCAGCGGCGCGAGCACGAGGCGGCGCACGATCTTCGGCGGGACGGCGATCACAGCTGCCCCGAGCTCGTGCTCGTCGAGGTAGCGCGCCGTCGCCTCGCGCGCCTGCGCGATGCGCTCGCGCGCGCTGGACATGTCGCGATAGCGAAGCTGCGACAGGTCGCTGAAGCGCGGCGGGTCCTGCTGGCCGGTCGGCAGGACGTGCAGATCGATGTCCTTCGGCAGCGCCGCCAGGTCGCCGACGAAGCGGTGGCGACGCGCGATCTCGAAGGCCACGAGCCCGACTTCCCACGGCCAGCGCGGCGGCTCGAGCGGACGGTCCAGGCGTCCGACGTGCAGCACGTAGATGCGCCCTGCACCGAGCGCGACCGCGCGGCTGACCGGGATGCTGTTGACGATCCCGCCGTCGATGAAGTGCTCGTCGCCGATGCGCACCGGCGGCAGCAGTCCCGGTACGGCGGCCGAGGCGAGGACGGCATCGACGAGCGGCCCGTCGGAGAACCACTGCTCGCACGCGCCCTCGATGCTCGCGGCGACGCACTGAAACGGGACGGCGAGATCCTCGATCCGTCTCGGCAGCGCGGCGGTCAGCCGCGCGCGCAGCGCGTCGTTGGCGTGCAGGTGCGTGCGCGTGCGCGCGAGCGTCGTCATGCGGCGCAGCAGCGAGCCGCCGAAGACGGCGCTGCGGTCCAGCGCCGCCCACAGCTCGGTCAGCCGCTTCACGCCGGCGGCGCTCGGATCGGCGCAGACCGCTGCGCCGTTGATCGCCCCGACGGAGGTCCCGAGCACGAGGTCGGGGACGATCCCGCGCTCCAGCAGCGCGCCGAGCATGCCGACCTCGTGGGCGCCCAGCGGACCGCCTCCGCCACCGAGCACGAACATGACCGCTTCCGGGCGAGCCACTACAGCAGCGCCCGCGCGGCCGCGACGACGTCGCCATCAGCGCTGCGCCGGGCATCGGACAGCAGCGCGGCCACCGCGTCGGCGGCGGAGACGATGTGCGACGGCGACCCGGGCCCGGTGACGACCGCCACCGGCGCCCCGATCGCGCGCAGCTCACGGCGCGCCGGCGACCAGCTCGACTGGCCGGCGTAGTCGGCGAAGAAGCCCTGCGGCGAGGACGGCGCACGATCGGCGTGGCGCCCGGCAGCGGCACCGGCGGCGAGCCACGCCGCGATCGCGTCGCGGGGCGTGCCGTCGCGCAGCTCGCGCTCGAGCAGCGTGCGCTCGTCGGCCAGCGCGCTCGTCGCCGCGGCGACGTACGCCAGCAGCGGCGGGTCGGCGAGCACGGCGGCTGTCGCGAGCTGTGGCCGCCGAACGAGCAGCTCCAGCACGACGAGCGCGCCGAAGCCGTCGCCGACGAGCATGGCGGGCACCGCGCCGAGCGCCTCCAGCAGCGCGGCGGCGTCCTCGGACTGCTCCTGCACGGTCGTGGCGACGTAGGGCTGCGGCGCGCCGCTCGCGCCGTAGCCGCGGCGGTCGTAGGCGATCGCGCGGGCGCCGGCGTCGGCGAGCTCGTCGAGCTCGGGCGCCCAGGCGGCGGCGTCGGAAGCCATCGCGTGGACGATCAGCAGCGCCGGCCCCTCGCCGCGCTCGTCGTAGTGCAGCGCGACACCCGCGCCCTCGATCTCCGGCATGCAGCGAGGCTACGGCACGCTAGGATGCACGCACGATGGAAGGCTTCGGAGGACTCTTCGGCGACCCGGAGGAACTGCAGCGGCGGATGGCCGAGTTCGCTGAGCAGATGCAGGCTCAGCAGGGCCTCGTGTGGGCGGACAACGCGATCAAGCTCGCGGTCGAGATGACCGTCGCGGCGATCAACCGCCTCAACATCCAGGGCACGCCCGAGCAGCAGGGCGAGCAGATCCGCGCCGTCATGGCGACGGTCTTCCCCGAGGCGGTCGCGCTCGTGCGCGAGGCGCGCTCGGGCCTTCAGTAGACCTCGGTCGCCGCGGTCTCCGCCCGCTCGGCGGCCTTCTCCTGCTCGCGCTCCTCGCGACCCATGCGAATCGCCTCCTTGAAGGAGCGGATGCGGAAGATCGCGACCAGCGCGACGAACCCGACCGCGAGCGTCGTCACCGCGATCACGATCTGCTGGCCGACGGAGTAGGCGGCGACCGTCGCGCCCGTCGCGGTGCCCGCGAAGACCTTGACGAGCAGCGCCTGCTGCACGCCGGCGCCGCCGGGCGTGAACGGCACGACCGCCGCGACCGCGTTGACGCCGAGCACGAGCAGCACGTTGTGCACCGAGCCGCCGACGTTGAAGGCCTCGAGCAGCATCCAGAAGGCGAAGAAGCGAAAGCACCAGCCGGCGAGCTGGAAGGCGAAGACCTCGCGCATGTAGCGGCTGCGGTCGGAGAGGATCGTCAGCCCCTGGCGCACGCGCGCCCAGAACGCCTTCACGCGCTGGGAGAGCACGGCGAAGCCGACGAGCACGAGGATCGCCGTCAGCGTCATCGCGAACAGCGTGAACTTCGGGTGCGAGGCGAAGAACGACAGGTCGAAGGCGCCGAGGTCCGCGAACTCCGGTGGCTTCGGGAAGACGCCCTGCGAGAAGGCGAAGGTGAGGATGAAGACCGCCATGACGGCGTCGAAGACGGCCTCGACGCAGATCGCGGCGGCGACCGCGGGGTAGGTCGCGTTCGGGATCGACCCCTTGACGAGAAACAGCTTGATGACGTCGCCGCCGCGCGCCGGGATGACGTTGTTGAAGCCGTAGGAGGCGATGTACGCGCCCCACACGCGCCGAAACGCGATCGGCTCGGCGGGATACGCGGCGCGCAACGTGTTGAAGAAGGCCCGCGAGCGCAGCGTGAGGTAGACGACGAACGCGACCGCGCCGAGCGCCAGCGGGCCCCAGCCGACGCGCGTCAGGCTGTCGAAGAACGATCCGATCGCGTCGAAGAACGACCCGATGCTGGCGACGGGAGTCACGGCGCCAAGACTACGAGGGAGCAGACATCGTGATCATCGGCTCAAACATCTGTCTGCTCGTGCCGATACGGGACGGACATGACCGCGACGATGACAGCGCTGCCCGGCCCTTCGCGCGTCGTCGCGTGGTCGCGCGTGGGCGACGAGCTGCTCGCCGGTCGCGCGGCGGCCGGCAACGCCGCCGCATTCAGCGCGCTCTACGAGCGCTACTACGGTCCGCTGCTCGGCTACACGCGCTCGATCCTGACCGATGCCGAGGACGCGCGCGACGCGACGCAGAACGCGCTCGAGAGCGCGCTGCGCGCCCTGCCCGGCCGCGACACCGGCCGCGCCCTGCGGCCCTGGCTCTACAAGATCGCCCACAACGAGGCGATCGACATCATGCGCCGGCGCCGGCCGCAGACCGAGCTGACCGCCGCGTTGGAGCCGACGGTCCCCGGGCCCGAGGTCGGCATGGAGCAGCGCGGTCGCCTGGCGCAGCTCGTCGACGACCTGCAGACCCTTCCCGAGCGCCAGCGCGGAGCGCTGGTCATGCGCGAGCTCAACGGCCTGAGCTACGAGGAGATCGGCGGCGCGCTCGGCCTCACCAACGAGGCGGCGCGGCGCGCGGTCTTCGACGCGCGCAGCGCGCTGCACGCCGCCGCCGACGGGCGCGCGACGGAGTGCGTCAGCGTGCGCCACTCGATCTCCGACGGCGACCGCCGCAGCCTGCGCGCGCGTGGCATCCGCGCCCATCTGCGCTCGTGCGACGACTGCGCCTCCTTCCAGCGCTCGATCGGCGCGCGCCGCGCCGACCTGCACGCGCTCGCTCCGTGGGTCTCCGGCGCTGCCGTGCTCGGCGCCCTGGGGATCACCGGCGCCGGCGCCGGCACCGCGCTGGTGACCGCGGGAGGTGGCGCGACGGCCACCGGCGGCGGGATCGGCTGGGCCGGCCTGCCGATCGCCGTCAAGAGCCTCGCGGTCGCGGCCGCCGTCGCGACGACCGGCACCGCCGCGGTCGAGGTCAAGAACGTCGCCGCACCCGAGGCTCCACGCAGCGCGAACGCGCTTGCGACGCAGCCACGCGGCGAGAACGCCCGCGCCGCGGCCCTGCGCGCTGCGACGCGCGCGGCCCGCTCCGGCCTGCGCGCGACGACGGCGGCGCCCGCGACCGCGCGCCCCGACCGCGTGCGCACGAGCACCGGCACCGCGCACTCGATGGCCACCTCGACGACGATCTCCACCGGCCACAGCGACGCGGCCGCCCTCGCGCCGCCGTCCAGGCCGGCCGCCGACCGCCGGCCCGCGGACGCGCCGAAGTCCGGCAGCGCGACGCCGCCGCAGGTCGCCAAGACGCCCGAGCAGATCGCGGCGGACAAGCTCGCGCCGCTGCGCGATGCCGTGCAGCAGGCATTCGCCGATGCCAGTGCGATCGCCTCGCGCGGCACGCAGGGCGCGCTCGCGCTCGCCACGTCGATGCTCGACAACACCCTCGGCCCGCTGCGGGTCGCGATCAACAAGGTGCTCGCGCCGCTCGGAATGTCGCTGCCCTCGGGCACGGCTACCACTGCCCAGCAGCAGCCGGCGACGACGAACGTCCTGTCGCCGGTCACGAACATCCTCAGCTCGGTGCAGAACCTGCTGGCGAACCTACTCGGACGGCGCTGATCATGAGCGCCTACGTGCCAGCTTCTTGAAATTCTTCGAGAAGACCATCACAAGCATCGCGTCTTCCCGTGGTAGGGGTCAGACACACGAAAAGGCAAACCCGTCGCGAGGCGGGCGCGCAAAACCAGGGGCCTCTCCGAGGCCGCCCAGTTGCCGAAGGGGGCACATCCCAGATGTCACAGTTCCGTCGTTCCGTCGCAGTCGCGGCGACCCTCGCCGCCGTCGTGGCGCTTCCCGCCACGGCCTCTGCGACCAGCAGCACGGCCGTCTCCAAGACGTCCATGGCCGCCGTCCAGAAGAACGTCGTCGCCGCGCAGACCGCGACCAAGCGCCTCCAGCGCTACGTCCGGCTCGGCGAGACGACGCGCGCCAAGCGCCAGCTGAAGATCGCCCGCTCGCAGTCCGCCGCGGCTTCGCGCACGGCCCGCCGGCTGGCCAACGCCGCCGACACCCAGACCGAGTCGGCCGGAGCCGCTCAGGCCCTGACGATCGCCGGCTCGCAGTACGACTCCCTGCTCGAGACGCTGACGTCGCTCGTCGACAACGGCCCGGCGCAGGCCCCGATCGCGGGCGCCATCCAGCCGACGATCGCCGGCAAGGCCCAGATCATCCAGATCCTCACGAGCCTGCTCGACAAGGTCCCCGCGAGCGCGCAGCCGATTCTCGCCTCGATCATCGCCGCCCTCGGCGCCGGTGACGCCGACGAGGTCGTCAACCTCGACAACGCGCTGGACACCCCCGGCCTGCCGGGCGGCATCGCCGGCATCGTCAGCCAGTGCCTCGCGATGGCGACCGCGGCCATCGAGTCCGCGATGGGTCTGATCCAGGGCTTCCTGCCGATGCTGCCGGGCGACGTCCAGGGTCCCCTTGGCGGCATCCTGTCGCAGGTCACCGGCATCGTCGGCTCGATCGTCCCGGCAGTGCTCGACATGGTCACCGGCCTGATCAACTCGGTCATCGGCGGACTGCCGATCATCGGTGGCGGCGCGGGCGCCGGTGGCGCTGACGCAGGCGTCGGCGGTCTGCTCGGCGGCCTGCTCGGCGGCGGCGGCAGCGGCGCCGGCGGCATCGTCGGTGGCATCCTCAGCCCCGTGATGAACCTCATCAACTCGGTGCTCGGCGGCCTCCTGGGCTGACCGGCTCACGCCACATGAACCACAGCGGCGGCCCGTCGGGCAGGTCGACGCAGTCGGTCACGGTGAAGCCGTGGCGGACATAGAAGGCGACGTTGCTCTCCTTGGAGCACTCGAGGTAGGCAGCGACGCCGTCGGAGTCACAGCGACGTAGGACAGGATCCAGCAGGGCGGAGCCAATGCCTCCGCCCTGCTGTCCTGGTTCTGTGCCGACGACCGACAGGTAGAAGTGCGGCACGACCGGATGGCGGCGCTCGATCTCGCGCACCGCGCGCGTCGAGCGCACGATCCGCGGCAGCAGGACCGGCAGCATCGGCAGCAGCATCAGCGACTGGCGCAGATCCTCGCGCCAGCGCCCGGGCAGCGTCCACAGCGCCGCGCCGCCCAGATCGGGCGTCGTGAAGATCAGCTCCTGGTCGGCGAGCTGGCGCAGCCTGATCGCGAAGAAGCGCTCGGTGCGCGCGATCCGCCGCGCGGGGTTCGGATAGAACCAGCTCGTGATCGGATCGTCGTAGAAGGCCCGGGCGAGCATCGCCGCCAGCGGCCGGAAGTCCTCGCGGCGCGCGCGCCGCACCGAGACGGTCGGGCACAGAACCATCGCCGCCCAGTGTAGGCGGGAGGCGTCAGTCGTCGAGCAGCTCGAGCACGCGCTGCACCGGCCGCGCCAGCACGGCGCGGTCGCCGCGCACGACGATCGGACGCTGCAGCAGCTCGGGGCGCTCGGCCATCAGCGCGATCAGCCGGTCGTCGCTCACGCCCGCGTCGAGCAGGCCGAGCTCGGCGACGAGCGGCTCGCGCACGCGCAGCGCCTCGCGCGGGCCGATGCCGGCCTTCGCCAGCAGGTCGCGGATCGTCGCCTCGTCGATGCCCTCGACGTGGTAGTCGACGTGCGCGGCGTCGATACCGCGCTCGGCGAGCAGCCCGTCGAGCTCGCGGCACTTCGAGCACGTGCGCTTCTCATAGACCGTCAGGTCGCTCACGGCGAGGGCGATCCTATCCGCAACACGAGTACGCCCGCGGCGGCGAACGCCTCGAGATCGAGCACCCCGCGGCCGTCGACGACGACCGTCGCGCCGCCGACGTCGCCTGGGTCGAGCGTCGCGTACTCGCGGTGATCGGCCTGCACGATCGCGCCGTCGACGGGCTCGGCCGCTCCAGGGCTCGTAGCCGGCGGCCGCGAGGTCCGCGCCGGAGTACATCGGGTCGCTCGCGAGCGCCCGCGCGCCGCGCGCGAGCAGCTCGTCGCGCAGCGCCGCCGCGCCCGAGAAGGCGTGCTCCTTGACGCCGCCGCGGTAGGCGACGCCGAGGATCAGGATCGTGCGCCCGCCGAGATCGCCGAGCTCGCCGGCCAGCAGGTCGACCGCGTAGGCGGGCATCGCGCTGTTGACCTCGCGGCCGACGCGCGGCAGGCGGGCGGCCGGGTCGCCGGACAGCAGGAAGTGCGGATAGACCGGGATGCAGTGCCCGCCGACCGCGACGCCCGGGCGGTGCACATGGCTGTAGGGCTGGCTGTTGGCGGCGTCGATCACGCGCTGCACGTCGAGGCCGAGGCGGTCGGCATAGCGCGCGAGCTCGTTGGCATAGGCGATGTTGAGGTCGCGGTAGGTCGTCTCGGCGAGCTTCGTCAGCTCGGCGGCCTCCGACGAGCCCATCGATCGCACCTCGGCGGCGATGAACTGCGCGTAGAGCGCGACGGCGCGCGCCTCGCCCACCGGATCGAGTCCCCCGACGAGCTTCGGGTACGTGTCGAGGTCGCGGAAGACGCTGCCCGAGGAGACGCGCTCGGGGCTGAAGGCGACATGGAACTGCGAGCCCGCGCGCAGTCCGCTGGCCTGCTCGAGGTGCGGCGCGACCCGCTCGCGCGTCGTGCCGACCGGGACCGTCGTCTCGAGGCTGACGACGGTGCCCTGCGTCAGCCCCGCGGCCGATCGCCTGGCAGACGGCGTCGACGCTGCGCCAGTCCGGGCGCGCGTGCTCGTCGACGAACAGCGGCGGCACGGCGACGACGAGCTCGGGGCCCTCGGCGACGGCGGCGGTCGTGTCGGTCGTCGCGCGCAGGCGCCCGCCGGCGACGACCTCGGCGAGCGCCTCCTCGAGGCCGCCCTCGCCGGGAAACGGCGACATGCCGGCGTTGACGGCGTCGACCGCGCGCGCGTCGATGTCGCAGCCGACGACCTCGTGGCCGGCGCGCGCGATGTAGGTCGCCAGCGGCAGGCCCATCTTGCCCAGCGCGACGACGACCGCCCTCACAGGCGCACCGTCCGCAGGGTGCGCGCGCTCTCGAGCACCTTCTCCGCGCAGCGCACCGTCTGCAGTCCCTCCTCCAGCGACACCGTCGGCGAGTCGTCGTCGCCGAGCACGAAGTCGCAGAACGCCTCCAGCTCGGCGAGCAGCGGCTCGCGGCGCTGCAGCGCGTAGCGCGTCGAGTCTCCCTCGGCGACCCCGCGCAGCGCCTGCGAGGAATCCCATTCCGACGTCACGCGCCCGTTCTCGTGGAAGACGAGGTCCGACGTCAGCGTGTCGGCGACGAGCATCCCGCGGTCGCCGAGGATGCGCATGCGGCGGATCTTCGTCGGCGTCAGCCAGTCGACCGTGATGCTGAACGCCAGGCCCGTCTGCAGGCGCCCCGTGACGAGCACGAGATCCTCGTGCGCGCGGCCGGTCTTGTGCGCGGTCTGTGCGGCGACGACATCGATCGGCGACTTGCCCAGCCAGCCGACGAGGTCGAGGTCGTGGGTCGCGAGGTCCTTGACGACGCCGACGTCGCTTGACGCGATCGGGGAACGGCCCGCAGCGCTCCGTGCCGATCAGGAAGACCTCGCCGACCTGGCCCTCCTCGGTGCGCCGGCGCAGCTCGATCAGCGCCGGGTTGAAGCGCTCGACGTGGCCGACCGCGGCGCGCACGCCGGCCTCGCGCGCGGCGGCGATGATCTGCTCGCCCTCGGACCGCTGCCCGCCAGCGGCTTCTCGATCAGCATGTGCACGCCGGCGGCGGCGAGCTTCCCGGCCACCGCGAGGTGCTCGTCGGTCGGCACCGCGACGATCGCGAAGCTGCGGGCGCCCGCGCTCGAGCAGCTCCTCGATCGGAGGCGTACACGAGGTCTGGGTCGCGGACCGCGCCGTGGCGGTCGCCGAGCGGATCGACCGCGCCGGCGAAGGCGATCAGCGGCGAGGTCTGCAGCAGGCGCGCGTGATGGCGGCCCATCATCCCCAGGCCGACGATCGCTCCGCGCAACGGCTGCGCTGGCTCGGGCGTGCTCACGCGCCAACCCTAGTGGGCGCCTGCTCTGCGGTCCGTCGCGCCGCAGGGTCGACGCGAACGCGTCTGGTTCCGGCACACGATCGCGACCATGCTCCGGTCGTGCGGTCGAGGCGTAGCATCAGCGAGATGGCCGTCCGTGTCGATGCAGCGCTTCCCGTCCACCCGCTCACCGTCAGCGACCTGTACGCCATGCTCGAAGTCGGGATCCTGGACGAGGACGACCACATCGAGCTGCTCGACGGGGTGCTCGTCGAGATGAGCCCGCAGAGCCCGCCGCACGCCTACGCGCTGCGCAGGCTGACGAGCTTGGCCGCGCCGCTGGCCGGGAACTCGGGCCTCGAGCTGAGCATCCAGGGTCCGCTCGACGTCGGCAGTCCGATCACGCTTCCCGAGCCAGACTTCGCGATCGTGCCCGTGACCCCGATCGACCGGCACCCGTCCGGGGCGCTGCTCGTCGTCGAGATCGGCAACACCTCGCTGCGCATCGATCTCGGTCCGAAGGCCCGGATCTACGCCGAGGCCGGGGTCCCCGACTACTGGGTCCTCGACGTCGAACGCCGTGAGATCGTCGTCCATCGCGAGCCGTCGGGCTCGCGCTTCGAGCAGATCCGGCGCGTCGGCGCCGGCGAGACGCTGACCGCCCTCGCGGTCGCGCTCGCCGTGGCCGTCACCGACCTCGTCTGAGGTCCCGTCGCGTCGAGGGCACCGCGCCGGGTGGTGAGCCGCGCTCAAGGATCTACTACACTGGCACGCAGATTTCTTAGTACGGATCCCGGAAGGAGCTTCACCCCACATGGGCAAGACAATCGGTATCGACCTCGGCACCACCAACTCCTGCATGGCTGTGCTGGAGGGTGGCGAGCCCACGGTCATCGAGAACTCGGAGGGCGGTCGCACGACGCCTTCGGTCGTGGCCTTCACGCAGTCCGGCGAGCGCCTCGTCGGCACCGTCGCAAAGCGCCAGGCCGTGACGAACCCGCAGAACACGGTCTCCTCGATCAAGCGCTTCATGGGCCGCAAGGAGGCCGAGGTGCGCGAGGAGGAGTCGATCGTCCCCTACAAGGTCGTCTCCGGGCCCAAGGGCGACGCCCGCGTCGACGCCGGCGGCAAGCAGCACTCGCCGCCGGAGATCAGCGCGATGATCCTGCAGAAGCTCAAGGCCGACGCCGAGGCCTACCTCGGAGAGACCGTCGACGGCGCCGTCATCACCGTGCCGGCGTACTTCAACGACGACCAGCGCCAGGCGACCAAGGACGCCGGCAAGGTCGCCGGCCTCGACGTCAAGCGGATCATCAACGAGCCGACCGCCGCGTCGCTGGCCTACGGCCTCGACAAGGAGACCGACCAGACGATCCTCGTCTTCGACCTCGGCGGCGGCACGTTCGACGTGTCGGTGCTGGAGATCGGCGACGGCGTCTTCGAGGTCAAGTCGACCGCCGGCGACAACCACCTCGGCGGCGACAACTTCGACAAGGCGCTGGTCGACTACCTCGCGACGGAGTTCAAGAAGGACCAGGGCATCGACCTGAAGAACGACCCGATGGCCCTGCAGCGCCTCTACGAGGCCGCCGAGAAGGCGAAGATCGAGCTGTCGACGGCGCAGGAGTCGCAGATCAACCTGCCGTTCATCACCGCCGACCAGAGCGGTCCCAAGCACCTCGACATCCGGATGACGCGCGCGAAGCTCAACGAGCTGACCGCCGACCTGCTCGGCCGCGTCGTCGCCCCGGTACGCCAGGCGCTCGACGACGCCAAGGACAAGGGCGCGGCGAACATCGACCACGTCGTGATGGTCGGCGGCATGACGCGCATGCCCGCCGTCCAGGAGAAGGTCAAGGAGCTGACGGGCAAGGAGCCGCACCGCGGCGTCAACCCCGACGAGGTCGTCGCCATCGGCGCGGCCATCCAGGCCGGCGTGCTCGCCGGCGACGTCAAGGACGTGCTGCTGCTCGACGTGACCCCGCTGACGCTGGGCATCGAGACCAAGGGCGGCGTCATGACGAAGCTCATCGAGCGCAACACGACGATCCCGACGCGCAAGGGCGAGGTCTTCTCGACCGCCGAGGACAACCAGCCGTCGGTCGAGATCCACGTGCTGCAGGGCGAGCGCGAGATGGCGACCTACAACAAGTCGCTGGGCAAGTTCCAGCTGACCGGCATCCCGCCGGCGCCGCGCGGCATCCCGCAGGTCGAGGTCGCCTTCGACATCGACGCCAACGGCATCCTCAACGTGTCGGCGAAGGACCTCGGCACCGGCAAGGAGCAGAAGATCGAGATCAAGTCGGGCTCCGGCCTGAGCGACGACGAGATCAAGCGGATGGTCTCCGACGCCGAGACGCATGCCGACGACGACCGCCGCCTGCGCGAGCTCGCCGAGGCGCGCAACGGCGCCGAGAACGCCGCCTACCAGGCCGAGCGTCAGCTCAAGGACCTGGCCGACAACATGGACGAGTCGCAGACGACCGAGATCGAGGGCCTGATCAAGGATCTGCGCGAGTCGCTGACGTCGGAGGACCCGGCCGAGCTCAACGCCAAGACCGAGGCGCTGCAGACGGCGTTCCACAAGGTCTCCGAGGCGATGTACGAGAAGGCCTCCGCGCAGCAGCAGGAGGGCTCGAGCAACGGCCAAGGCCCCGAGGACCCGGAGGCGTCGTCCGAGGAGGACGTCGTCGACGCCGAGGTCGTGGACGAGGGGCGCTAGCCCGTGTCAGGCGTCGAGCGAGAGGTCGAGGAGGAGGTGGTGGCGCCCGAGGGGGCGACGCCACCTCCCGCCGAGGCCGAGGCCGAGCCCGAGGTCGTCGAGGAGGTGGTGGACGAGCCAGAGCCCGAACCCGAGCCCGAGGACCTCGCCGGCAGGTACCTCGACCTCGCGCAGCGCACGCAGGCGGACTTCGACAACTATCGCAAGCGCATGACGCGCGAGGTGCGCGCGGCCGAGGCCCGCGGGATCGGCAAGCTCGCCCGCGAGCTGCTGCCCGCGCTCGACAACCTCGAGCGCGCGCTCGCGGCCGTCGAGACCGAGGATCCCGACCATCACCTGACGAAGGGCATCCGCCTCGTCGCGGCCGAGCTGTCGGCGGCGCTCGGGCGCACCGGCATCCAGGGCTACGACCCGACGGGCGAGCGCTTCGACCCGGTCGAGCACGAGGCCGTCGCGCAGCAGCCCTTCGAGGGCGCGGAGCCCGGCACGGTCGTGCAGGTGCTGCAGTCCGGCTATCGCCTTGGTGAGACGATTCTGCGGCCCGCCCGGGTGATCGTGGCCGGTTAGGAGGACGACGATGCCACCCCAGGATCACTACAAGGTGCTCGGCGTCGACAAGAAGGCGTCGGCCGACGAGATCAAGAAGGCCTACCGCAAGCTCGCGCGCCAGTATCACCCCGACCACAACCCCGGCGACGAGAAGTCCGAGGCGCGCTTCAAGCAGATCTCCCAGGCCCACGACATCCTGTCCGATCCCGACAAGCGCAAGGACTACGACCGCGCGCTGGCCAACCCGTTCTCGCAGACCGGCCGCGGCGGCAGCGGTCAGCCGGGGTTCGACTCGGCCGGCTTCGGCGACATCCTGTCCGACCTCTTCGGGCAGGCGCGCGGACGCACCGGCGCCGGCGGGCCCCCGCGCCCGCGGCAGGAGCGCGGCCGCGACCTGGAGGCGGAGGTCTCGATCTCCTTCGACCAGGCGATGGCCGGCGCCGAGGTCCCGATCTCCGTGCCGACCTTCGAGCGCTGTCCGACGTGCTCGGGAACGGGTGCCAAGCCCGGTACCGCGCCGATCGTCTGCCCGCGCTGTCAGGGGCGCGGGATCGAGTCCGAGGGCCAGGGCCTGTTCTCGATCTCCCAGCCGTGCTCGCGCTGCGGCGGTGCCGGCACCGTGATCGAGGAGCCGTGCGCGACCTGCCAGGGCGAAGGGCGCAAGCGCACCGTCAAGCGCTATCGCGTCAATATTCCTGCGGGCGCCCGCGAGGGCAGCCGCATCCGGCTCGCCGGCAAGGGCGAGCCCGGGCGCAACAGCGGCCCCGCCGGCGACCTCTACGTCGTCACGCACGTGTCCGACTCGCGGGTCTTCACGCGCAAGGGCGACCACATCGAGGTCGAGGTCCCGTTGACGATCCCCGAGGCACTGCGCGGCGGCGACATCGAGGTCCCGACGCTCGAGGGCCGCAAGACGCTTCGCGTACCGGCAGGCACGCGGCCCGGAACGATCCAGCGCCTGCGCGGCGAGGGCCCCAAGCGCTTCGGCAAGCCGGGCCGCGGCGACATCCACTACCGCTTCGCGCTCGACCTGCCCGACAGCCTGACCGCCGAGCAGGAGGCGGCCGTCGACGACCTGGCGAAGGTCTTCAACGGCGATCCGCGACGCAGGCTCTTCACGTCATGAGCACCCCGCGCCGGCGCACCACCACGACGCACATCTCGGTCTCCGCGAGCCGCGGCGTGTTCATGATCTCCGTCGCCGCCGAGCTCGCCGAGATGCATCCCCAGACGCTGCGCATGTACGAGCAGCGCGGCCTGATCGAGCCCAAGCGCTCGCCCAAGGGCACGCGCCTGTACTCCCACGAGGACGTCGAGAAGCTGCGCCGCATCCAGCAGATGACGGCCGAGCTGGGGCTCAACCTCGCCGGCGTCGAGCTCGTGCTCGAGCTCGAGGAGCAGCTCGAGCGAACGCGCAAGCGCGTCGCCGCGCTGGAGCGCCGCCGCGACGAGCTCGAGGCCGAGATCTCGGCTCTGGAGGGTCGGCGCGAGCAGGTCCGCGCGGACATCGTGCGCTACGAGGGGGCCAAGGGCGCCGCGCTCGTGCGCGCGAAGGACGTCAAGCCGTTCGCGATCCCGATCGTGCGCCGCCACTAGTCAGCATCGAGCAGCGCTCGGACCGTCCGCGCGACGCCGTCGGGCGCGCGGCGCAGCCGGAGGTCGGTGATGCGCAGCACGCGCCAGCCCGCGACCAGCAGACGGCCGTCGCGGACGCGATCGCTCTCGAACGCGGCGCGCGTCAAGTGGACGTCGCGGCCGTCGGTCTCGACGATCAGGCGCTGCCGGCGCCAGAGGAAGTCGGCCTCGACGCCGTCGCCGTCCTCCAGCGCGATCCACGCGTTGACCTCCGGCGCCGGCAGTCCTGCGCGCCGGCACATCGCGAGAAAGCGCTCCTCGAGCATGGAGCGGGTGGTCGTCGGCGTCGCGTCCACGAGGTCTGCGAGCACGGCGCGCAACAGCGGCGCGCCGCGGCGTCCGCCGGCGTGATCGAGCACGTCCTCCAGCGCCCGCAGGTCAAACAGCCGGAGCACCTCGGCCTGCTCGCACGCCCGCTCGACCTGACGCCGGTCGACGACCTCCGCGAGATCGAGCAGCGTCCGCGCGACGCTCGTGCAGGGGATGCCGTTGACGAGCCCCACGTCGACCGGGCGCAGCGTGTCGCCGCGATGCGCGTCGATCGTCGCGATGCCGCGCCCGCGGCGCGCGGGCGAGCTGACGTCGATTCTTGCCCGGTTGTCGGGACGCAAGCCGTGCAGCGCCGCAGCGGTGCGGTGCGATGCGACCGCTCCCTCCCCGCACGCCAGCACCGCCGCCATGAGCCGGCCATGCCGTGACAGCTGTCGGTGGCCGACCGCGTAGACGCCGCGGTGCAGCCGCCACAGCCGGCCGCTCGCCACCCGCATGCGCACCGCGCTCGGCGTCAGCCCCATGTCGATGAGGTGCGGCAGCGAGATCACGCCGTGCTGGTCCGCGGCGCGCTTGCCGATCGCGACGTCGATCGGCGGGGGTTGGGCGACTTGCGTCAAGCATGCTGTCGTTTTTCGCCCAACCCCGGTCATGGGCCGCACATTGGCGTACAAGATGTGCCAAGTCAGCACGCGTTCGCCACAGAACACGCGCAGGAACGCCTCAAACTTGCCGAAGCAAATCTAAGCGAGCTACACTTAGATCCATGCACGCTGACCGATTCACGATCAAGACTCAGGAGGCCTTGTCGGCTGCGGTCGCGCTGGCCTCGGCCCGCCGCCACTCGCAGGTCGCCCCGATTCACCTGCTTGCCGCCCTGCTCGATCAGCAGGACGGCCTCGTCGTGCCCGTGCTCGGGAAGATCGGCGTTGCGCCCGCCGAGCTGCGCGCCGACGTCGAGAGCGCCCTCGCCGCGCTGCCGACGCTCTCCAGCGCGGCCGAGCCGACGACCTCGCCGGAGCTCATGTCGCTGCTGCGCCAGGCCGAGCGCGAGATGCGCGACCTCAAGGACGAGTACGTCTCCGTCGAGCACCTGCTGCTCGCGCTGACCAAGGACGACGGGCCCGCCGGCGCCGCGCTGAAGGGCGCGGGCGCCTCGCGCGAGCGGCTGCTGCAGGCGCTCTCCGACGTGCGCGGCTCGCACCGCGTCACCGACCAGTCGCCCGAGGAGAAGATCCAGGCGCTGGAGAAGTTCGGCCGCGACCTGACCGAGGCCGCGCGCGACGGGCAGCTCGACCCGGTCATCGGCCGCGACGACGAGATCCGCCGCGTGATCCAGGTTCTCAGCCGGCGCACGAAGAACAACCCCGTCCTGATCGGCGAGCCCGGCGTCGGCAAGACCGCGATCGTCGAGGGCCTCGCCCAGCGGATCGTCGACGGCGACATCCCCGAGTCGCTGCGCGACCGGCGCGTGATCGCGCTGGACATCGGCGCGCTGCTGGCCGGCTCGAAGTACCGCGGCGAGTTCGAGGAGCGACTGAAGGCCGTCCTCAAGGAGGTCTCCGACGAGCGCGGGCAGGTCGTGCTGTTTCTCGACGAGCTGCACACGATCGTCGGCGCCGGCGCCGCCGAGGGCGCCGTCGACGCCGCCAACCTGCTCAAGCCGATGCTCGCCCGCGGCGAGCTGCGCGCGGTCGGCGCGACGACGCTCGACGAGTACCGCAAGCACATCGAGAAGGACGCCGCGCTCGAGCGCCGCTTTCAGCCGATCTACGTCGGCGAGCCCTCCGTCGAGGACACGATCGCGATCCTGCGCGGCCTCAAGGAGCGCTACGAGGTCCACCACAAGGTGCGCATCCAGGACTCCGCGACGATCGCCGCCGCGACCCTCAGCCACCGCTACATCGCCGACCGCTTCCTGCCCGACAAGGCGATCGACCTGATCGACGAGTCCGCCTCGCGGCTGCGCATCGAGATCGACTCGATGCCCGAGGAGATCGACGAGCTCAAGCGCCGCGCGATGCAGCTCGAGATCGAGCTGACGTCGCTCGGCAAGGAGAGGGACGAGGCTTCCAAGACCCGGCGCAAGGCGCTGGGGCAAGAGCTCGCCGAGCTGCAGGAGCGCAGCGCCGGCCTGACCGCGCAGTGGCAGGCCGAGAAGGCGAAGATCACCGCGATCTCCGACCTCAAGGAGCGTCTCGACACGGCCCGCCACGAGGCCGAGCGCGCCGAGCGCGAGGCAGACCTGCAGCGCGCCGCCGAGCTGCGCTACGGCCAGATCCCCGAGCTCGAGCGAGCGCTCGTCGAGGCCGAGGCGGCCGCGGACTCGGGCGCCGGAGGCGGCTTCCTGCAGGAGGAGGTCACCGCGCAGGACGTCGCCGAGATCGTCGCGCGCTGGACCGGGATCCCGGTCAGCCGCATGCTCGAGGGCGAGGTCGAGAAGCTGCTGTACATGGAGGACCGCCTGCACCGGCGCGTCATCGGCCAGGACGAGGCCGTCGAGGCCGTCGCCAACGCGCTGCGCCGCTCGCGCGCGGGGCTGTCAGATCCCGACCGGCCGATCGGCACGTTCCTGTTTCTCGGACCGACGGGCGTCGGCAAGACCGAGCTCGCCCGCGCGCTGGCGGAGTTCATGTTCGACACGCAGGACGCGATGGTGCGCATCGACATGTCCGAGTACATGGAGAAGCACTCCGTCTCGCGCCTGGTCGGCGCGCCTCCCGGCTACGTCGGCTACGACGAGGGCGGCCAGCTGACCGAGGCCGTGCGCCGCCGGCCCTATGGCGTGGTGCTGCTCGACGAGATCGAGAAGGCGCACCCCGACGTCTTCAACACGCTGCTGCAGGTCATGGACGACGGCCGCCTGACCGACGGCCAGGGCCGCACGGTGAGCTTCAAGAACGTCGTGCTCGTGATGACGTCGAACATTCCGGGCGGCCGCGAGGGGGCGGAGCTGACGTTCCGCCCCGAGTTCATCAACCGCCTCGACGACATCGTCGAGTTCGACTCGCTGACGCGAGCGCAGATCGGCAAGATCGTCACGCTGCAGGTCCAGCGCGTGATCGAGCGGCTGGCCGAGCGCGGCATCGCGCTCGAGCTGACCGAGGAGGCGCGCGAGCTGATCGGCGACATGGGCTATGACCCGATCTACGGCGCCCGGCCGCTGAAGCGCGTGATCCAGAAGCGGCTGATCGACAAGCTCGCGCTGTCGCTGCTGCAGGGTGACTTCGCCGAGGGCGACAGGGTGCGCGTGGACGCCGCCGACGGCGAGCTCGTGCTCGTCAAGGCGCCCGCGGCAGCGGACATCGCGGCGTAGCGATCACCCCGGCCCGTCGAGGTCCCAGGCCGGCTCCTCGCCGGGCACGGGCTCGTAGACGCAGAACGTGCCCGTGCGGATCGCGCCGCCGAGGCTGCGTCCGAGCACGGCGTCGTGGTCGGCGATGCGCTTGAGCGCCGTGCGAATCGCGCGCGTGACGTTGACCCGCGCGCGCTCGGCGTCCGAGCCCGTCTTGCGATCGCGGCCACCGAGGCCGACCGCGCCGGCCAGCTCGCGCGCGAGGAAGGCGAGCTCGTCGCGGGCGCGCGCGGCGCGCTCGGGATCGTTGAAGGACTCGGCCTCGGCGATCTCCTCCTGCAGCTCGACGACGCGCCCGCGGTAGGCGGCCTTCGCCTGCCCGTCGAGCACCGGGCCCGCGTCGCCGGCGCCGCGGCCGCGCACCTCCATGCCCGAGGCGATCGCCAGCGAGGCGCTCGATCCGCGGTCGTGCGAGCCGGCGACGAGGTCCAGCGCATGAAACTCGACGTGCGGCGCGGCGAGCAGGCGCACGATGTGCGTCAGGCCCTTGGCGTGGCGAAGCTGGATCGGGCTCTCCGGCGGGCCGATCGTCCAGATGTCCCCGCTGCGATAGAACGCGTGCGAGCGCGACGCCGGCTCCGGCGCCGGCGCCACGACGCGTTCACCGACCGGCTCGGCGAGTTCCGCGACCGCCGGCAGCGCTGCCGCCCCGTCTTCGAGGCGCTCGGCCAGGCCTCCCAGCCCCAGGCGCCGCGCCGCCTCCAGCCCCTGCGCGCGAAGCTCCCGAGCCCGCACGAGATCCTCGTCGCCGAGCACCGCGGCCAGGCCGAGGCGGATCGCGGCGACGAGCGGCTCGGCTCCCCAGCGGCGCGCGAGAGCGAGCGCGGCCTCATACGACGCGACCGCCTGCTCGCGATCCCCCGCGGCTGCGGCGGCGATCGCGACATACAGCGATGCCGGCCCGAGGCACGTCGAGCCGCGCCCGCTGACGACGGTGCGCTCGGCGTGCGGCGCGATCAGCGCGCCGAGCTGGGCGCTGCGCCGTGCGTCGCCCAGCCGCGCCGCCGTGGCGATCAGCAGCGCGATCGTCGTCAGCCACTCGCGGTCGCGCTGGACATCCGCCAGATCGCCGGCACACAGCGCCTCGAACGCCCGCCGCACGGCGTCCGTGGGGCTCAGCACGGCGGAGGCGAACGTCGCCGCCGCACGCCATACCGCCACCGCCGGGTAGCGGCGCGCGAACTCCTCCAGCGACTGCTGCACCTCGCCGACGCGCCCCTGCTGGGCGCGCAGCACGAACAGCTGCACCGCGTAGAGCTGCGCGGCGTTGTGGGGATGGGTCGCGCGGCCGACCTCGAACGCCTCCCCCGCCAGGCGCTCTGCGGCGTCCAGGCGCCCCTCGAGCATCGCGCGGTTGGCCGCGTACAGCGGCACCTGCCAGAGATGCATCGGGTCGCGCAGCTCGGCGGCCAGACGGGCATGGACCGAGAGCTCGATGTCGACGCCGACCCAGTCGCCGAGCTCCATCAGGCTGACGATCCGCCAGACGTGCCCGCGCAGCACGAGCGCGCGGTTGCGTGCCTCCTCGCCGAGCGCGACGACGTCGGTCGCGATCTCCAGCCGGCGCTCGGTGCTCTCCGGCTCCCACAGCGTCAGGAAGCGCGCGCTGAGCGCCGAGGCGATCGTCGCGCGGTCGCCCAGCCGGCGCGCCATCGCGACCGCGTCCTCCGCCAGCCGCGTGCGCTCCTCCGAGCGGTGCGAGTAGTACAGCTCGGCTGCCATCCGGCCGAGCACGCGTGCCAGCAGCGGGTCGTCGTCGGGACCGAGCGCCTCGCGCGCCTCCCCCAAAAGCCCGATCAGCGTGTCGTTGACGACCCCGAACTCGAAGCCGCCCATGCCCGCGCCGTAGCCGATCGCCGCCCGCGCGAGGCGCTCTGGCGAGTCCAGGCTGCGCGCGAGGCCGGCCGCGCGCAGGAACGTCTCGCGGGCGGCGCGCGTGTCGCCGGCGCGGCTCTGCGCCGTCGCGAGCGCGAGCAGCAGGTCGCAGCGGCGCGGCACGTCGGCGCGCTCCTGAAGGCCAAAGGCCTGCAGCGCGCGCTCGTAGTGCGCCGACGCCTCCTCGTAGGCCGCGAGCGCCATCGCACGGCGGCCGGCGCGCACGGAGTAGTCGATCGCCCTGGTCAGCTCGCCGGCCGTCGCGGCGACGAAGAAGTGGTGGGCGAGCTCGGCGAGGTGTGGCTCGGGATCGGCGGCGTACAGGTCCTCGAGCGCGAGCCCGACCGCGCGGTGCAGCAGGCCGCGGCGCTGCGGGCCGAGGTCGTCGTAGAGCGCCTCGCGAATCAGCCCGTGCGAGAAGGCGTAGGCGCCGATCGCCGGGGGCTGCTCGACGATGACGCCGTAGTCGACGGCCTCGCCGAGCGCCGCGTCGAGCTCGTCGGGATCGAGCTCGCAGACGCGCTGCAGCGTGTCGAGGCGAAACTCGCGCCCGATGATCGCCGCCGTCAGCAGCAGGATGCGCGCGCGGTCGGGCAGCGGCGCGAGGCGGTGGCGGATGGTCTCGCGGACGCCGTCGGGGATGCGCAGGCCGGCGACCTGCGCCTCGCTGTCCAGCCGACCCTCGGCGCTCAGCAGCCGCACGACCTCGTCGACGAAGAACGGGTTGCCCTCGGTCGCATGGTGGATCGCGCGGACGACGCGCTCGGGCGGGCGGCGGCCGGCGACGCGCTCGACGACCTCGGCGACGTCGCGCTCGCGCAGGCCGCGCAGCGGCAGGCGCTGGCCGTGGCGGATGATGTCGCCGAGCGTGCCGGCGAGCTGCAGGTCAAGGCGCGCCTCGGCCTCGCGGTAGGTGCCGATGACGAGGATCGGCGACTCGCGCAGGTGCACGGCCAGGAAGCCGAGCAGCAGCAGCGACGGGTGGTCGGCGCCGTGCAGGTCGTCGAGGATCAGCACGAGCGGGCGCTCGGCGGCAGCGCTGCGCAGCAGCGAGGTGACCGCGTCGAAGATCTGAAAGCGCGCCGCCTCGGGGTCGACCGGATCAGGCGCGGCCCGCGCGGCCGGGCGCGCTCCGGCGCGCGCGGGCACGAGCTCGGGCATCAGCCGCCCGAGGCGCTCGCCGGCCTCGGGGCCGAGCACGTCGATCGCCGGCGCCATGTCGCGTTCGGCGGCCAGCCGGCGCATGATCCGAAGCCACGGCCAGTAGGCCGGCGCGCCGCCGCCCTCCCAGGCGCGGCCCCACAGCACGAGCGCGCCGGCGGCCACGGCCTCGGCGCCGATCTCGTCGGCGAGCGCGGTCTTGCCGACACCCGGATCGCCGGCGACCATGAACAGCCCGCCGCGCCCGCGCAGCGCGCCGGCGAGGCCGTGGCGCAGCTCGGTCAGCTCACGCTCGCGGCCGACCAGGTTGGCTCTCGCGCTCGACACGAGTCGAGTCTACGGACGCGCGCGCGGCCCTCGTGTGACTACTTTCCGAACACCTCGACGGGCTTGCGCACCCAGATGTACTTCGACGTGCTCGTCGCCCGCGTGTAGCTCTTGTTCGTGTCGAACTGCAGGATCCAGCGCCCGCGCTCGGCCGCAAACGGGAACAGGTGGCGCATGCGCGTCTCGCGGATCTTGCCGCAGGTGCCGCGCGCGGTTCCCAGCCGCACCGTGCGGCGGACCTTGCCGTTCGGCGCGACGTAGTGCAGGTAGACGGAGGCGCTCCTGCGAATGAGGCCGAAGCCGTAGATCGAGAAGCGCACCAGCAGCTTCTGCGGATCGCCCTCGTCGGGTGAGAAGTCCGCGAAGATCTTCGACGTGCGGTAGCGGGTGATCGCCGTCGTCAGCGCGCCGTCGGTCGCCGACAGCGCGAACAGCCCTTCGCGCTCTGAGCGCCCGAGCTCCTCGGCGGGGAACTTCACGGCGAAGTTGCCGGCGGCGTCCGCGTTGGCGGTCCCGAACGCCTTGCCGTCGCGCGTGATCGCGACCGCGCCCGGCGCGAAGCCCGCGCCGCTGACGACGATGTCCTGGGTCCGGGAGGCCTGATAGCAGCGCGTCGCGGTCGTCAGCGTGGCCGCGCCGGCGCCCGTCGCCGCGGCGAGGAGCGCCGCGATCGGCAGGACGATGGCAAGGACGCGGCGCATGACCGGGCCGACGGTAGCGGATCGACCAGCTGCCGGATGCGGGTCGCGCGGGGCGGGGATCCGCGCCCGGTGCCGCCGATCGGATACAACGGTCGCACGCAAGCCAGCGACGACGATGGAGCCGCCATGCCGACGTATCTCATGCTCTCGACGCTGACGTCCGAGGGCGTCCAGACGGTCAAGAACAACCCTCAGCGCATCAAGGAGGTCAATCGCGAGGTCGAGCAGCTCGGGGCGACCGTCAAGGCGCAGTGGGCGACGCTCGGGCGCTTTGACTTCATCAGCGTCGTCGAGGCGCCCGACGACATCACGATGGCGCGCGTGTCGATGGAGCTCAGCTCGCGCGGGACCTCGACCTACGAGACGCTGCCGGCGTTCCCGGTCGACGACTTCATCGCGGCGCTGTAGCCGGATGAGGGTGTTGGTGGTCGGCGCCGGCGGGCGCGAGCACGCGCTCGTGCGCGCGCTGAAGCGCTCGGCCGCCGAGCCGGAGGTCCTGTGCGCGCCGGGCAACCCCGGGATCGGCGCCGACGCGCGGCTGCTGGACATCGCCGTCGAGGACGTCGCCGGGCTCGTCGCGGCCGCCGAGGGCTGCGACCTCGTCGTCGTCGGGCCGGAGGCGCCGCTCGTCGCGGGGCTCGTCGACGAGCTCGGCGCGCGCGGGATCGCGGCGTTCGGGCCCAGCGCCGCCGCCGCGCGCCTGGAGGGCTCGAAGACGTTCGCCAAGGAGGTCATGGCGGCCGCCGGCGTGCCGACCGCGGGCTGGAGCGCCGTCGGCGACGTCGAGGCGGGCATGGCCGCGATCGAGCGCTACCCGGTCGTGCTGAAGTTCGACGGCCTCGCGGCGGGCAAGGGCGTCGTCATCGCCGGCGACGAGGCGCAGGCGCGCGCCGCGTTGACCGCGTTCCTCGTCGATCGGCGCTTCGGCGAGGGGCAGGTCGTCGTCGAGGAGTGCCTGGTCGGCGAGGAGCTGTCGCTGCTTGCGCTGTGCGACGGCGAGCGCGCGGTCGCGATGGCGCCGGCGCAGGACTACAAGCGCATCTTCGACGGCGACGAGGGACCCAACACGGGCGGAATGGGCTCCTATTCGCCGGTCGCCGGGATCGGCCCCGAGCGCGCGGAGCAGATCGCGGCGCTCGTGCACCAGCCGGTCGTCGATGAGCTGCGCGAGCGCGGCACGCCGTTTCACGGGGTGCTGTACGCCGGGATCATGCTGACCGAGGACGGGCCGAAGGTGCTCGAGTACAACGTGCGCTTCGGCGATCCCGAGACGCAGGCGGTGCTGCCGCGGATGCGCTCGGACCTGCTCGACGTGCTGTCCGCGGCGGCCGTGCCAGGCGGCCTGGCCGGCATGCGGCTTTCGTGGAGCGACGACTGGGCTGTGACGGTCGTGCTCGCCAGCGCGGGCTATCCGGCGTCGGCGTCGCACGGCGACCCGATCGCTGGCCTGGACGACGTGCCCGAGCCGATCGAGGTCACGCACGCCGGAACCGCCCGCCGCGAGGACGGCGCGATCGTCACCGCAGGCGGGCGCGTGCTGAACGTCACCGCGCTGGCGGCGACGGCTCAGGGCGCGCGCGAGGCGGCCTACGCCGCCGCCCGCGCGATCGAGTTCGAAGGGCGCCAGATGCGCGAGGACATCGCGCTGCGTGCCGTGCAGCGCTCGTAGGGGCTTCAGCCCAGCGCGCGCGTGACGAGCTGGGCGATGCGCGCGGTGCCCGCCTCGTTGGGGTGCAGCTTGTCGGGCAGCTCGTCGCGATCGGGGTCCCAGCCCCGGCGCAGGTCGACGACCTTGACGCCGCCGTAGTCCTCGGCGACGTCCTTCAGCGCGTCGGCGTACTGGTCGAGCGTGCCGTCGGATCCGTGGACGTAGGGCGGCGCCTGGCCCGGGCGGTTGGTCCACGCCGCGGGCGGGGGGTCGATCAACAGGACGACGCGCTTGGGCTGCTCGTCGGAGGTCGTCAGGTGCTTGAGCATGCCGTCGAGCTGCTTGCGAAAGTCGGCGAGGCCGCGCACCCCGGTGACAAAGATGTCGTTGAGGATCGTCTGGACGACGACGACGTCCTGCTTGGCGGGCGCGTAGCCGGCGACGTAGCCGGCGGTGCTGCCCGACCCGCTGCCGGCGACACCGCGGTTGTCCTCGCAGACGCCGAGTTCGCGAGCGGCCCGCGCCGGCCAGGCCGTCTTCGGGGCGCCGGGTGCGTTGCCCGACACGAAGGAATGGCCGAAGGCGACGAGCGCCGCGCCGGGGCAGCGGTCGGCGGCGGAGATCTGCGGCTCGGGCTTCTCGCGGCAGCCCGCAAGCATCGCGGCGAGCGCGAGCAGCGCGGCGAATGTCGTGGCGAGGCGCATGGACCGCACCTTAGCCCGCGGACTCGAACAGTCCCAGCACTCCGGCGGGGTCGTAGTTCGACGGATCGGCGTGATCGCCGGTCGTGGTCGTCACGGTGACCTTCGCCCCGCGCTTGCGCGCATCGCGCGCGCACAGGTCGGTGTTCAGGGCCTTCGGCACGACCGTGTCGGCGGGCGAGGCCCAGAAGCGCATCGGCAGCCCGCGCCGGTACTTGACGCGTAGGGGGCTGCCGGCGCGCAGCGCCTCGGCGAGCTTCGGGCCGTACACCGCGCGAATGCTGGGGGCGAAGCGGCCGAGGTCGTAGATCGAGCGCAGGTTGCAGGCCGGGACGATGCCCGCCCAGGCCTTGACGCGCACCGTCTGCAGCAGCTGCAGCCCGTTGAAGGCGCCCATCGATCGCGCGATCACGTAGACCTCGCGCAGCCCGCGGTTCGCCAGCTCCTTGACGAGCCGGTCGTAGTCGAAGTAGCTCGTCGGGTCGCCCCAGCGGTCGCCGTGGGCGTCGTCGGCGGCGACCGCGTAGCCGGCGTTCAGCAGCGCGCCGAAGATCGGCGCCATCTGCTGGTTGCCGAACGACGTGGCCGCCGTCTCGCCGGCCCCGTGGACGTAGATGACGACCTTGCGCGTGGGGGACTTCGGCCCGACGACGACGACCTTCTGGCCGCCGACCGTGGAGCCCTTGGATCCCGGCTTGTCGTAGGACGAGGGGGTGCGGCCGAGGTAGAGGACGAGCACGGCGACGAGCACCAGGACGCCGGCCAGCACTGCGGCAAGTCGGCGCATGCGTGCAGGATCCCAGGTTCTCGCCCGCCATTTATCCTGCTGCGCAGCGGATCACGGGATCCGCCGGCGCCCACGCAGTCTCGGCGCCGACTCCAACCTGCCCCACAGAGGTGAGCCGATGGCCGAGACCGAGGACGAGCTGGGGGCGGGCGGCACGGCCGAGCTCCCCGTTCCCGAGGCGCTGACCGAGCTGCAGACGGCGGTCGAGCTCGAGTCGATCGAGGTCGACGCCCCGCGCGTGGGGATCATCATGGGCTCCAAGAGCGACATGGACGTCATGGACGGCGCGGCCAAGGTGCTGCGCGAGGCCGACGTGCACCACGAGGTGCGCGTCATGTCCGCCCACCGCGAGCCCGAGCTCGTCGCCGAGTACTGCCGCAACGCGCGCATGCGCGGGCTGCGGGTGATCATCGCGGGCGCGGGGCTGTCGGCGGCGCTGCCGGGCGTCGCGGCCGCGCACACCGATCTGCCCGTCATCGGGGTGCCGCTCTCCAGTCGCCTGTCGGCGATGGGAGGCCTCGACGCGATCCTGTCGGTGCTGCAGATGCCGCCCGGCGTGCCGGTCGCCGGCGTCGGCCTGGACAACGCCAAGAACGCGGGCCACCTGGCGCTGCGCATCCTGCGCGCCTGAGCAGGCTCCTCCGCCACGTGGGGCATACTGCGGCAGGTGCGGCGCGACCCATCGATGATGTTTCGCGGATTCGGCAGGCTGATCGCGATCGTCGTGGTTGCCGGCCTGGCCGGAGCCGCGATCGGGATCGGCCTCGCGTCGCTGACGGATGACGATGCGACGCCGGTCGCATCCGCGACGATCACCGTCGCGCCCGCCGTGACGCAGCCCACGCTGCTGCCACCACCTGCGCCGACACAGACCGAGACGCAGACGCAGACCGAGACGCAGACCTCTCCGACGACGAGCACCACCGCCGCACCCTCGAAGCCGGTGCCCGGCTTCAAGGTCCCGCGCGTCGAGGTGCTCTCAGCCGAGATCGCAGCCTTGAGCGCCGACGGCGGCACGCCCGTCCGGGTGCGCGTTCGCGTGACCAACCGCCGCGGGCGCGCGCTGACGCCTGAGGATCCCGTGCTGCTCGAAGGCCCCGACGCGGTGCCGCTGGACGAGGACGCCCGCGCCGCGGCAGGCGCCGTGCGCAAGGCGCTCGAGCCGGGCGAGACCGCGTCGGGCGCGCTGCGCTTCACGGTGCCCAGCGCGATCGCTCAGCGCATCCGAGCCTCGGGCGAGGCGCAGCTGAAGATCGCCACGCGCACGATCATGCTGAAGCTCACCGTCGCCTAAGGCTCGTCTCCGCGCCGACGCAGCACCGGTCCGTAGCGCTCCCCTACCAGACGCAGGATCCAGGCATCGCGACTCTGCGACTGCCTGAAGAGCGGCTGCAGGACCCACAACGTCCGGCGTCCGACGTAGCGGCGTGGACGGCGGGGGCGGGACATACGGATGTCTACGCGCCAGCCGCGCGCACGCTGACAGAATTGGTCCGGATTTCGGACCGGACCAGATGCGCCGAGTTGTCGATACTTAGGCGGTGATCGACCGATACACGCGCCCGGAGATCGGCGCCCTGTGGACCGACGAAGCGCGGATGGAGGCCTGGCGGCGCGTCGAGGTCGCCGCCTGCGAGGCGATGGACGGCCCGAGCGAGCAGGAGCTCGGGGCGATTCGCGCCGCGACGTTCACCGTCCGGGCGGTGCAGGAGCGCGAGGCGGTCACCGACCACGACGTCGCCGCGTTCGTCGACGTGCTCGGCGAGTCCGCCGGAGACGCCGGGCGCTGGATCCATTTCGGGCTTACGTCCAGCGACGTGCTCGACACCGCGCTGGCGCTGCAGCTGCAGTCGGCCGGCGAGATCGTGCTGCGCGGCGCGCGCGAGCTCGTCGACGCGCTGAGCGAGCGCGCCCGCGAGCACGTGCAGACGGTGTGCGTCGGGCGCACCCACGGCGTGCACGCCGAGCCGACGACGTTCGGCATCAAGCTCGCCGGCTTCGCGATGGAGGCTTCGCGCAACGCCGATCGCCTGGAGCGGGCGTTCGCGCAGACGGCGGTCGGCGCGATCTCCGGCGCGGTCGGAACCTACGCGGCGACATCGCCTGAGTTCGAACAGCGCGTGCTGTCGCGGCTGGGCATCGAGGGCGAGCCGGTCTCGACGCAGGTCGTCGCGCGCGACCGCCACGCCGAGCTGCTGCAGGCGATCGCGCTCGCGGGCGCGGGCCTCGAGCGCCTGGCGACGGAGATCCGCCACCTGCAGCGCACGGAGGTGCGCGAGGTCGAGGAGCCCTTCCGCGCCGGCCAGAAGGGCTCGAGCGCCATGCCCCACAAGCGCAACCCGATCACGACCGAGCGCATCACGGGGCTGGCGCGCGTGCTGCGCGCCAACGCGAGCGCCGCCGTCGAGAACGTCGCGCTGTGGCACGAGCGCGACATCTCGCACTCCGGCGCCGAGCGCGTGATCCTGCCCGACTCGACGATCCTGCTCGACTACATGCAGCACCTCGCGATCCGCGTGGTGCGCGGGATGGTCGTGCATGCCGATCGCATGCTCGAAAACGTCGGGCTGACCTACGGCGCGCTGTTCTCCCAGCGCGTGCTGCTCTCGCTCGTCTCAGGCGGAATGACGCGCGACGAGGCCTACCGGGTGGCCCAGGAGCTCGCGCAGCGTGCGTGGGATACGCGCGCGCCGTTGCGAGAACTGCTCGAGGCGCGACCCGACCTGGGGCTCGACCTCGACGAGGTGTTCGACCTCGGGCACTACGCGCGCTACGCGCAGGAGATCGTCGGGCGCCTTGCCGATGGCTGAGCAGCAGTTTGCTCGTCGGCACCGGTCGGGGTCGGAGCAGCGAAACCGCTCGACGACGACCTCCGGTGCGTCGAATCACTCGGCGACGATGACGCGTACCCCGACGGTCTCGTAGGTGGCACGGGCACGCGCATCGCGCGTGGCCAGGTCGGCGCCATGCTCGAGCGCCGCGAGCGCCACGAGCGCGTCGTAGACGGCGCCGCCTGCGATTCCCAGGCGGCCGAGCACCTCTGGCAGGCGCGCGGCGGCGTCGGAGCCCATGAGCAACGGCGTGACGAACCGCTCGGCGAGCAGGCGCGCGGCGTCGGTCGGCGCCAGTCGCAGGTCACCCGGCAATCGCGTGAGGACGGCGTACGTCTCTGCCACCGCGTGTCCGCTGAGCGCGACCTCCCGACCATCGCACCAACGACTGACAGCGGCGTGCGCTCCGTGCGTTGCCACGAGCAACGGAATCGCGACGCTCGTGTCCAGCGCGAGCGCCGTCAACGACGTCCCGCGTCGATCAGTCCGAAGACGACGTCGTCGTCGATCGACGTGTCCCCGGTGGCGACGAGCACACCCGACTCGTCGACCAGCCGCGCGGTGCGCCCCGCCGGAAGCAGCTGAAGCCCAGCGCCATAGCGGGAGATGTCCACCGTCGACCCCGGCCTGAGACCGAGAGCATCGCGCAGGGGCTTCGGAATGACGATCCGTCCAACCGAGTCGACTGATGTCTGCATTGGGAGAACGCTACCAACCATCTCCCAATTTGCGAACCGCAGGCTGCGTCAGGCACACGATCTCCGGCGCGGTCGGACCTACGCGGCCCCGCTCATGGTATGAGCACGATCTCGACCTCGAGCGCCCGGTAGACCTCGAGCGCCCTGCGGTCGCGCGTGGCAAGCGGAAGCCGGTGCTCGGCGGCCACCGCGCCCACGAGCGCGTCGTAGACCGAGCCGCCCGCGACGCCGAGCGAGTCGAGGCGCTCGAGCAGCGACGCCCCCGCCTTGGCCCCGAGGAAGCGCGAGGCGGGAAAACTCGTCGCGAGCAGCCGCGCGACGACGGGCCCCGTGCGGCGTGCCGGTGCCGGCAGCCGCGTGAGGACCGAGAACGTCTCGAACGCAGCATGTCCGGCGAGTCCGAGTCGCCTGCCGCGCAAGCGCTCGAACGTGTCGTCGTGGTGCTCGTGATCGGCGACGACGAGCGCGATGGCGACGCTCGTGTCGACGAGCCACAACGGCTCAGCGCTGCTCGCCATCGCGCAGCCCGCGCACGACCTCGTCGCTGATCGGCGTTCCCGAGGCCGGGATCACTAGCAGATCGCCGCGCTCGGTCAGCGACTCGGCCGCGATCGCCTCGACGCGCAGGCCCGCCCCGTCGACGACGACCTCGACGGCGCCGGGCAGCAAGCCGACCCGGTCTCGCAATGGCTTAGGAATTACCAGTCGTCCTGCCTTGTCGATGGTTGTTCGCATACCAGCAGGATACCAACCGAGTAGCGTGCGCCCCGCGGCCATCGCCGGGGTCAGTCGTCGGGGAGCTCCGAGCCTGTGCGCGTCGCGCGGGCGCTCGAGGTCGATCAGGTCGGTATGCGTAGAGCCAGCATGCCGCCGGCGACCAGCGTCGTGGTCCGCAGCGGAGTTGCCCGCACCACCCCGTGACGGATGACCGCCAAACCACCCACGACGACATAGCGAACGCCGCACGAGTTGAGATCTCGAAGCGCTGCGGCGAAGTCGTTCAGCGCTGCAGCCACAGATCGATCGCGACCTTGCTCAGCGCCACGCCCTCGTCGAGCAGATCCTGGGGATCGCGCAACGCACCCTCGATCAGGACGTACCGTCGCCACGCCTCATTTGCGGCCGCGTGATCACCGCGATCCTGAGCGCTGTGCGCTTGTGCGGCAGCCTGCTGCAGGCGGCGCTGCTGACCTGTCGCCACACATCGGATCCTAGACGGTATGGGCTGGCGTCCGGCCGGGGTTTGAGAGTCGACGCTCCCGCGCTTCGTATGGCGCGGGCTGGTTACCGCATCGAAGGGTGAGGAGCGTCGACATGAGTGACGGTATCTGCTTCGCGGGGCTGGATGTGCATGCCCGCAAGACGGCGGCCGCGGCGGTGCAGCTGGGGTCCGGTGAGGTGTTCAAGGCGCAGTTGCCGGGATCGCCGAGGGCGGTCATCGAGTGGCTGGTGGGGCTCCCGGGACCGGTCAGGGCGGTCTATGAGGCCGGGCCGACGGGCTTCGGGCTTGCGCGTCAGGCCCGCGCCGAAGGGCTGGAGGTGATGGTCTGCTCGCCCGGCGCGATCCCGCGTCAGCCCGGCGACCGGATCAAGACCGATACCAGGGACGCGCTGAAGCTCGCGCGCCTTCACGCGGCGGGGCAGCTGCGGCCGGTGCTTGTCCCGACGCTCGAGCTCGAAGCGCTGCGCGACCTGGTTCGTGCTCGTGAGGATCTGCGCGGCGATCTGATGGCCGCGCGTCACCGGATCGGCAAGCTGTTGCTGCGCCGCGGACTGATCTTCCCCGGCCCCGGTGACCCCTGGGCGTCTCAACGGCACCTGGCGTGGCTGGGCTCGATCTGCCTTGACGATCTGCTCGCGCAGATCGTGCTCGGCGAGTACCTGGCCTGCCACGAGGCGCTGCTGGCGCGCCGCGATCGCCTCGACGCGCTGATCGCCGAGCAAGCACGGACCGAGCGCTGGGCCGCGGTCGTGGGCAGGTTGCGGTGTATGCGCGGGATCGACACGCTCACCGCGGTCGGACTGGTCGCCGAGATCGGGGACTTCAGCGCGTTCGCGCATCCCAGCCGGCTGACGAGCTTCGTCGGCCTGGTCCCCTCGGAGCGCTCCTCGGGCGACAAGCGCCGCCAGGGCTCGATCACGAAGGCCGGCTCAAGCCACGCCCGGAGGCTGCTCATCGAAGCGGCGTGGCACTACCGCCGACAGCCCGCAGTCTCGCTGACGCTCAGACGACGCCAGGATGGCCAGCCCCCGGCCGCGATCCAGGCCGCATGGCGCGCCCAGCTACGACTCTCGCAGCGCTGGGCACATCTGGACGGCCGCCGCGCCAAGCGCCGCACGACGGTCGCGGTCGCCGTCGCCCGCGAACTGACGTGCTTTGTCTGGGAGATCGCCCGCCAACCCGACTGACCCCAACACCACCCCGTTCCGGGGTGGGGGTGGCGGCCGGCGCGCGCCACACGGGACCCGCGATCGGGTTATGAGCACCAGCCTGCACGCTGGCGCGCTCGATCCTAGGTAGCGGCCCAGGCGCGACGAAAAGCCCGTCTTGAGGTAGCCAGCCCTCGCATATCAGCCTGAAGCGCCCTCGCCGCTCCGGCCGCCACCCGCACCCCGAACCACATCACCGACGACCACAACGGCTACGCGCCACGATCACCGCTGCCTCCTTGACAAACGCCCGCCCATATCAACCCGCGAGCCGCCTGACGAGCCCCTGACCGGCGTGGCGTGCGTGCTGCGCGGCAACGCGAGCGCCGCGGTCGAGAACGTCGCCCTGTCGCACGAGCGCGACTTCTCCGGCGTTCAGCGGGCCGTTCGCTCGCGCCAACGCGCGACGGTCGCCGCGATGCCCTGCTGCAGGTCGATGGCGGGGACGAACCCGACCTCGTCGCGCAGCCGGCCGACGTCGGCGACGATCTCGTGAGGGTCGTCGGGTCGCGCGGGCAGCGCACCCACGTCGAGCAGGTCGGGCCGGCCAGTCGCCTGCGCGATCAGGTCGAGGATCCGGCGGACGGTGACGCCCTCCCCGGAGCCGACGTTCACCGCGCCGCGCGCGCCGCCGTCGACGATCGCGGCGAACGCGGCCGCGACATCCTCGACGTGCAGGAAGTCGCGCACCTGCGTCCCGGCGCTCGTCGCCGCGCGCTCGCCGACGACCAGCGAGCGTGCGACTGAGGACACGAGTCGCCGCTCGTCCTCGTCGGGGCCGTAGAGGAAGAAGATGCGTCCCCACGCGATCTCGACGCCGGTGCGTTCTCCGAGAGCCTCGGCTACGCGCCGCGTCGCGTCCTTGCAGACGCCGTAGAACGTGGCCGGCGCCGTCGGCGCGTCCTCGCGCAGCGGCCCGCCGATGTCCGCCCAGTCGTACTCCGCGCACGTGCCCGCGAGCACCGCCCGCGCGCCGCCGGCGGCGGCGAACGCATCCAGCAGACCGACGCTTGCCGCGACCCACGCCGCGTTCTCGCGCGCCGTCCAGAAAGCGCCGGGCTCGGCGAACCACGCGAGGTGCAGCAGGTGGGAGGCGCGAGCGGCCTCGACGAGCGCGTCGCGCTCGGAGGCATCGAGCAAATCCGCCGCATGCCAGATCGCCCCGTCACCCCCCGTCTCGGGCGGCCGCCGCGCGACCGCATGGACCTCGAAGCCACGCAGCTGCAGCAGCTCCACGGCACGGCGACCGATGAATCCGCTGGCACCGGTGACGAGGATACGGTGGGTCAACCGCGATAGTCCGGGTAGCCGGCGTCACGCTCGGAGATCACGCGTCGCGGCGCCGCCGGCCAGTCGATCGCGAACGCCGAGTCGTTCCAGCGCACGCCGGATGCGGCGGCGGGCACGTACTCGTGACCCATCATGTAGAGAACCTCGCTCGCGTCGCGCAGCGTCTGAAAGCCGTGCGCCAAGCCGGCCGGCACATAGAGCGCGCGGCCGTTGTCCTCGTCGAGCGCGATCGCGAACCACGCGCGATGCGTGGGCGAGTCGAGACGCAGGTCGACGATCACGTCGTAGATCGCGCCGCGCGTGCAGCGCACGACCTTCGACTCGCCGTGGGGCGCGGCCTGAAAGTGCATCCCGCGCAGTGTCCCGGCGCGCGCGTTGAAGGAGGTGTTGCACTGCACGACGCCCGGATCCATACCGCGCGCCGAGAGCTCGTCACGGTCCCAAGTGCGGGCGAAGTGGCCGCGCTCGTCCTCGACGCGGTCGGGATCGACGATCCACGCGCCGGCCAGCGGCGTCTGCTCGAACCTCATGCAAGCATGCGCAACTCGGGCGCGCGGGCGGCGAAGCGGCCACCCCACTCTCGGATGAAGGAGAGCTCGCGCATGATCTCGTCAGAGAGGTTCCACGGCAGGATCAGCACGACGTCGGGGCGAGCGGCACGGATCGCGTCGGGGGCCAGGACCGGAATGCGGGTGCCCGGCAGGTAGTCGCCCTGCTTGTGCGGGTTGGCATCGCAGGTGAAGTCGAGTACGTCGCGGCCGACGCCGCAATAGTTCAGCAGCGTGTTGCCCTTGGCCGGCGCGCCGTAGCCCGCGATCGACGTGCCCGCACGCTTGAGCTCGATCAGAAACGACACGATCTGGTACTTGTCCTCGATCACACGGGAGCCGTAATCGAGGTAGGTCTTGATCTCCGCCAGGCCCGCCGCCTGCTCGCGGGCGAGCATCTCGCGCGCCGCGGCGGTCTGCTCGCGCGCGTCGTCGGCGTGGCAGCCGAAGATCCGCAGCGAGCCGCCGTGCGTAGGGACCTCCTCGACATCGAACAGCCGCAGCCCGTGGGCCTCGAAGACCCGGGCCACGGTCGAGAACGAGAGGTACGAATAGTGCTCGTGGTAGATCGTGTCCCATTGATTGAGCTCGATCAGCTTGAGCAGGTGGGGAAACTCGATCGTGATGACCCCGTGGTCCGCAAGCGCGATCTTCATCCCGCCGACGAAGTCGTTGATGTCGGGTACGTGCGCGAGGACGTTGTTGCCCAGCAGCAGATCGGCGCGCAGCTCACGGGCCAGCTTGGTCGCGGTCTCGACGCCCCAGAATTCGATCTGCGTCGGGATGCCCTTGTCGAGCGCGACCATCGCGACGTTGCCGGCCGGCTCGATCCCGAGCACAGGCACGTTTCGCTCCTTGAAGTACTGCAGCAGATAGCCGTCGTTGGAGGCGAGCTCGACCACCTGACTGGACTCGTCGAGCCCCAGCCGCTCGATCATCTGCTCTGTGTAGCGGCGGCAGTGCTCCAGCCACGAACTCGAGTAGGAGGAGAAGTAGGCGTAGTCCTCGCCGAAGATGTGCTGCGGGCTCTCGAAGTCCTCGAGCTGGACAAGGAAGCACTGCGAGCACACCAGCGCGCAGAGCGGATAGAACGGCTCCATCGCCGAGTAGCGTTCCGGTGGCACGAAGGAGTTCGCAAGCGGCGACATGCCAAGGTCCGCAAAGACGTGCTCCAGCGGCGCGCCGCAGAAACGACAGGCGAGACCTTTGCCGGTGACATTCGAGAGCAGCTCGAAGGGGGAGGCATTCACGCCCATGTGCGCCAATCGGCCCGCCCGGACTCCCATCGCGTCTGAAGCTCGTTGCGGTCGCGGAGGGTATCCATCGCCTGCCAGTAGCCGCGGTGACGGTAGATCGTCAGCTCGCCCTGCTCGGCAATGCTGCGCAGCGGTTGCTCCTCCCACTTCGTGTCGTCGCCGTCGATCGTCTCTCCCACCCCCGGCTCGCACACGAAGAAGCCGCCGTTGATCCAGGCGCCGTCACCGCGCGGCTTCTCGGCGAAACTGCGCACCTGGTCGCCCTCGGCCTCGAGCGATCCGAAGCGTCCGGGCGGCTGCACCGCTGTCACCGTCGCCAACCGGCCGTGCTCGCGGTGGTGCGCGACGAGCGCCGTGACGTTCACGTCGGCGACTCCGTCGCCATAGGTCAGACAGAACGTCTCGTCGCCGACGTAGGCCAGCACCCGCTTCAGGCGCCCGCCGGTCATCGTGTCCTCGCCGGTCTCGACGAGCGTCACGCGCCATGGTTCGGTCGTCGTCTTATGGACCGTCATCTCGCCGCTGCGCATGTCGAACGTCACGTCGGATGTGTGCAAGGCGTAGTTGGCGAACCACTCTTTGATGACATAGCCCTTGTAGCCGAGGCAGACGATGAACTCCTCGACGCCATGAGCAGCGTAGATCTTCATGATGTGCCACAGAATCGGCTTGCCGCCGACCTCGATCATAGGTTTGGGCTTGACGGTGGTCTCCTCGCTCAGGCGCGAGCCAAGACCCCCGGCGAGGATGACCGCCTTCACGCGCCTAGCGTAGTGCGCGCCGCACCGGCAGCCTCGAACGACCGGATCTGCCCCAGCGTCACGGCGCGCATGTCCTCCCCGTCCCGCAGCGCCCTGTACCAAGCGACGACCCGGGCGAGCGCCTCCTCGAGATCCCAGGTCGGCTCCCAGCCGAGATGCTCTTGGGCCTTGGAGGAGTCCAGCATCAGCACGTGCGCCTCGTGCGGGTGCGGACCGTCGTCGAGCTCCCAGCGAAGCTCACCGTCCCAGAGCGCCGACACGTGATCAGCGATCCAGCCCACCGTCCGCGCATCATCGAGCGCCGGGCCGAAGTTCCACCCGCCGTCGAGTTCGGGGGCATCGTGCAGCGCCTCGGCAAGACGCAGGTAGCCCGCGAGCGGATCGAGCACGTGCTGCCACGGGCGAATCGCCGCGGGATTTCGGACATGGATCGGTTGACCGGCGAGCGCCCCCCGCATGAAGTCGGGGATCAGGCGATCCTCGCCCCAGTCGCCGCCGCCGATGACGTTGCCGGCCCGCGCGCAGCCGACCCGGGGCGCATCCTCGCCCCCGATGCCTGACGTGAAGTACGAGTGGCGATAGGCGTCCGCGACGAGCTCGGCGCAGCCCTTCGAGCTCGAGTAGGGATCGTGTCCGCCCATCGGATCGCCCTCGACGAAAGCGTGTGGCTGACGCGCCGGCTCATTCGCGTAGCACTTGTCGGACGTGACGTTCACGACGACACGCACCGACGCGCTGGCACGGACCGCTTCGAGCACGTTGACGGTCCCCATGACGTTCGTCTCGTAGGTCACGCGTGGATCGACGAACGACCGGCGCACGAATGGTTGCGCCGCCAGGTGCATGACGACCTCCGGCTGGCTCTGCGCGAGCGCATCGAGGACCGCCTCGTAGTCACGCACGTCGACGCGAAACTCGTGGACGTCGTCGCCAACGCTCGCGAGCTCATAGAGCGATGGCGTCGTGGGGACCCCGACGGCCAGCCCGCTGACACGAGCACCGAGGCTCTGCAGCCAGAGCGTCAGCCAGGCGCCCTTGAAGCCGGTGTGCCCGGTCACCAAGACGGCGCGGTCTCGCCAGAAATCGGAACTCTTGAAAGGCCGCATGGCGGGGCGGATGCTATCCGCCCGATGGACCGGCGGGTGCCACGGAGGGGCCGCGTGGTACCCCGGCGACGCGTCAGGACAGCGGCGCCGCCACATGAGCGGACGGGCGCAGCACACCGCGGAAGTCGAGCACCGCGGCGGCCTCCTCGGCGATGGCTGCGTGATCGATCTCCGGATGAGCCGTGATGATCACGACAAGATCGGCCGCGGCGACTGCGGGCACCAAGTCGACGCTGCGCAGACCGAGCGCAGGAACGTCCGGCACATACGGATCGTGATACGAGAGATCGGCTCGCAGGGCCTGGAGGGCTTCCGCGATCTTGATCGCCGGCGATTCGCGAACATCCCCTACGCCTGCCTTGTAGCTCATGCCGAGCAACAGGATCTTGGTGCCGTTGACGGGCTTGCGCAGGTCGTTGAGCGCACGCTCGATGCGCGTGACACAGTGCTCTGGCATTCCCGCGTTGATCTTGCCGGCGAGCTCGATGAACTCGGTGGCGAGATCGTATTCGCGCGCCTTCCAGGTCAGATAGAACGGATCCACCGGCAAACAGTGCCCACCCATGCCGGGTCCCGGATCGAAGCGCATGAAGCCATAGGGTTTGGTCGAAGCGGCATCGACGACGTCCCAGATGTCGATCCCCATGCGGTCGCAGAGGATCGACATCTCGTTGACGAGCGCGATGTTGACGCTGCGAAAGATGTTCTCGAGCAGCTTGGTCATCTCGGCAACCTCTGGCGAAGCAACTCGAACGACCCGGTCGCACACGTGCTCGTAGAGGCCCACGGCACGCGTGCCGCTCTCCTCGGTCAGTCCACCGACGACCTTCGGCGTCGTACGCATCGTGTGATCTGTGCGCCCGGGATCGATCCGCTCGGGGGAGAACGCGACATGGAAGTCGCGACCTGCCTTCATGCCCGACTCCTCGAGGATGGGCACGAGGCGCTCCCTGGTCGTGCCGGGATAGGTCGTCGACTCGAGCACGACGAGCTGGCCGGGTCGAAGAACCTCGGCAAGGGCCGAGGCAGTCGCCACGAGCGCCGCGAGGTCGGGCTCGCGATTGACCGTCAGCGGAGTCGGCACGCAGAGGATCACCGCGTCGGCCTTGGCGAGCTGCGCATAGCGCGATGTGGGCGTGATCTGGTCCACCAGCGTTCGAAGTGCGTCGGACGCCACGTCCTCGATGTACGAGTCTCCCCGCTCGAGAGCATCGATCTTGCCGACGTCCGTGTCCAATGCGATGACTCGTGCGCCCGCCTCGGCGAAGGAGACCACCAGCGGCAGGCCGACGTATCCCAGCCCCACGATGCCTACGGTGAGACCCCCTCGATCACCGTGGACTGTCTCCTGGGATGGCTGCGTCACGCGGCTATTGTGCCACACGTATGTCAGAGCGAATCCGCGACAGACACCTGGGGGTGCGCTGCTGTCGAAGCTGATTCGGTTCGGGCATCTGGTCACGTCTCGTTCGGTGACGGCACCGAAAAATTACATTCAAGACCGCGCATGAGCGGCTAGCATGCAGCGCTTCGGACAAGCGTCGAGTGGTCAGCGGTCGATGACTGGGTGCTGCGACCAACGCGACGACAGAGGGAGCAAGGATGAGATTTCTGATAACGGGCGGGGCCGGCTTCATCGGCTCGCATCTAGCTGAGAGCCTTCTCGCCGGCGGGCATCGCGTGCACATCCTCGACGATCTCTCGACGGGATCGATCGACAACGTGCGCCATCTGAAGGACGATCCGCGCTTCAGTTACACGATCGATACATGCTCCGCCGCGCCGATCGTGGCCGAGCTCGTCGACGACGCCGACATCGTCTACCACCTTGCTGCCGCGGTGGGCGTCGACCTCATCATCGAGAGTCCCGTGCGCACGATCGAGACCAACGTGCACTGCACCGAGGTCGTGCTTTCTTTGGCAAGCAAGAAGAACAAGCCGGTCTTCATCGCGTCGACCAGCGAGGTCTACGGCAAGTCGAGGGACTTCCCCTTCTCGGAAGACGGGGACCTTGTCCTCGGTTCCACGATCACCGGTCGCTGGTCGTATGCGTGCTCAAAGGCGATCGACGAGTTTCTCGCGCTGGCGTACTGGAAGGAGCGCAAGCTCCCCACCGTGGTCGCCCGGCTGTTCAACACCGTCGGGCCGCGTCAGACGGGCCGCTATGGCATGGTCGTGCCGACCTTCGTCCAACAGGCTCTGTCGGGTCGCCCCATCCGGGTGCACGGTGATGGTTCACAGACCCGTTGCTTCTGCCATGTCGACGACGTGGTGCGAGGCCTGATCGGGCTCATGGACATCGGCGAAGAGGCGTACGGCCAGGTCTTCAACATCGGATCGCAGGAGGAGATCTCCATCCTGGGACTAGCCGATCGCGTTCGCGAGATGACTGGCTCGGAGTCGGAGATCCATCTGATCCCGTACGAAGAGGCCTACGAGGCGGGATTCGAGGACATGCCGCGCCGCTACCCCGACATCGCCAAGATCGGCAAGACGCTGGACTGGAGGCCGACACGCTCGCTGGACGAGATCCTCGGCGACGTGATCAGGTTCCACCAATCGGAAGCCGCGCTGGTCTGATCTTCGGAGCGCGGGTCGCGTGATCGACCTGCACTGCCACATCCTGCCGGGGATCGACGATGGCCCCGAGACGATGGAGGGCAGCGTGGCGCTGGGCGCCGCCGCGGCGGCGGATGGGACGCAGACGATCGTGGCGACCCCACACGGCAGCTGGGAATGGCGGGCGAACAGCGCGGCGTCGATTGCTGCCGCCGTGCAGGCGGTCAACCACGCCTCGGGCGAGGCAGGAGTAGCCGTCGAGGTTCTCGCGGGCGCGAGGTCGCGCTCTCGCGGGCCGCCGATCTCGCGCCGGCCGAGATCGCGGCGCTGCGCCTCGGCGGCGGTCCGTGGCTTCTGGTCGAGTGCCCACTGACGGTCGCGGCGCCGGCGTTCGAGCAGGGTTTGAGGTCCGGCGCCGCGGACGGGCTTAGCGACCGTTCATGCTTCGGACGGCGCTCGCTGCGCGGGCTCGTAGGCATCGATCGTGCGGCGCAGACCCTCACGGAATTCAACCGCAGCTCGAAATCCGAGGTCGCGCTCCGCCCGGCCGACATCGGCGCGAGAGTGCTTGACATCTCCGGGACGGGGTGGGACGTAACGCGGCGCGAGCTCCGTGCCGAGGAGGCCGTTGAGATCGGCGACGAGCTCGTTCAGCGAGATCTGGCGCCCACAGGCGATGTTGTAGATGCCGCCCGCCGCCGCCGGGGCTTCGAGCGCCAAGAGATTCGCCGTCACGACGTCGTCGATGTGCGTGAAGTCGCGCGACTGTGTTCCGTCGCCGTGAACCGTCGGGGCCACGCCCTCGCGCATCCCGACGATGAACTTCGGGATCACGGCGCTGTACTGCGAGAAGGGATCCTGACGGCGACCGAAGACGTTGAAGTAGCGCAAGCAGACGGTCTCGAGCCCGTAGACGAGGTGGGCCACGCGGCAGTACTGCTCTGCGGCGAGCTTGGACACCGCGTACGGGGCGAGCGGGCTCGTCGCCTGTGTCTCTGCGCGGGGAAAGCCGGGGGCGTCGCCGTAGACCGATGAGGAGGACGCGGAGATGACGCGTTGCACACCGGCGTCGCGGGCCGCGAGCAGGACGTTGAGCGTGCCGCCGATGTTGATCTCGCTGGAGGTCAGCGGGTCTTGCACCGACCGTGGCACGGACGGCATCGCGCCCTCGTGGAAGACCGCCTCGCATCCGCGGACAGCCCGGCTGACGCGTTCATACGAACGCAGATCCCCCTCCACGAGCTCGATGTCATCAGCGACATGTTCGAGGTTGGAGCGGTGCCCGGTGGCGAAGTTGTCCAGCGCGCGGACCTCGTAGCCGGCGCTGAGCAGCGCGTCGACGAGGTTGGACCCGATGAACCCGGCAGCGCCGGTTACCAGGATCTTCACGCTTGGCCGCCGAAGCGTAGGCCTTTTCGCCTCTCTCGCGACGGCTTTGCGGGAGACTCACCGGTCGGTGGGCTGCCGTTGGACGACGGCTCCTCAGGAGAGGCATAGTCGCTGTAGCCATAGCCGTAGCGCCCGTAGAGGCCTGACGTGTTGGCGCCCGTTGCCACCGTGCCGAGCAGCGTGCCGCCCGCATTGCTGATGACGCGTTCGAGGCGCTTGACCGCGTCCTTTGACGTGGAGTTGAGTCGGGCCACCGCGACAACACCCGAGACGACCTCGATCAGGGGAATCGAGTCGCTGACGGTCAGCAACGGCGTGCTGTCGATCACGACGATGTCGGACATGCCCACGAGTTCCTCGAGCAGATCCTTCATCCGCTGCGAGGCGAGCAGCGCAGAGGGGTTCGGGGGCGGAGGCCCAGCGGGCAGCGCGCGTAGCCGCCCGCTCGCGGGCGTGCCGAGGTCCGGCTCGACGAACGCGTCTTCGAGGTTCGCCTCGCCCACCAACACGCCGCCGAGGCCGGCGGTGCTGTGAACGTGGAAGCGTGTCGCCACCTGCGGCCTGCGCAGATCCGCATCGACGAGGATGACGTCTTTGCCGGCCAGTGCCATGGCACGAGCGAGATTCGTCGCCACCGTCGTCTTGCCGTCCCCCTGCACGGGGCTGGAGACCAACACGGTCCTCACCGGCCGGTCGATGTTGAAGTAGGTCAGGCTGGCGCGAAGCGTCTGGAACGCCTCCTCGCCCGCCCCGCCGGTCTGCAGATCCCCGAACGCGGTCTCGGGAACGGCGCTCAGCAACGGTCGGTCGGTCAGCTCCTCGAGCTCGAGCGGGTCGCGAACCTTTCGGTCGGAGCCCTGTGCAAGGACGACCGCGCCGATGGCGAGCAGCAGAGCGACGATCAACGAGAGGACCACGGTCCGCGTGACGCGAGGTGCCACGGGGGCGCTCGACGTCACGGCCGGCTCGACGACCTGCGCATTGTTGCCCTGCGCTGCCCGCAGCGCGCGCAGGCGCTGAAGCTGCTCGGAGAGCTGCTTGCGCCCATCGCGATCAGTGCGGGCGAGCTGGCCATATTGCTCGTCGACGTTGCCGATCGTGGCGTTCAGCCGTCGAACGGCCTGATCGGTGCGAGTGGCGACGACTGCGGCTCCAAATGCGTTCGCGACGTCAGCTGCGCGCTGGGGCTCACGTGCTCGAGCAGCAACGGTGATGAAATCCGCTTCGATGTCGGCCGTAGCAGTGATGCTTGCGAGCAATCGGCGTGCGCTCGACCCCGGCTCGCCGAGTTCCTTGGCGGCGGCCTGAGCCACCCCGGTGGTCGTGATGAGCCGCGCGGCCGACAGCAACGTCTGCGCCTGAGGCGCGGGGGTCTGCGTGTTGAACAGGCTCGTGTCGACCGCCAAGGGCTGGACCTGCAGGAGGACGCTGGACTCGTAGATCTTCGGCTGACTGGACACATACGCGTACACCGCCGCCGGAATCAGGAGCACGAACGCCAGGACGAGCAGCTTCCAACGCCACAGCACCATGAGGTAGGTGCGGACATCACTCTGTTCACCGGTCAACGCAAACTCCTCCATGGCCCGTCGGTGCGGATTTGGTCATGCCCAGCGCCTGCCTCCGCCGGGACCCAGTCGGGGCGCGCCCGTAGCCGGAGCGGCACGCCCACTGATGACTCCAGAATCCTGTCTCACGGGTTCGAAGCCCATCCGCTTCGCTGTGGGCTCCGCGCCGTGCTCCACCGATCCACGTTCCAGCACGTGTTCACGCAGGAGTACCAGCGCGGTCAGACCGAGCAGCACGAGGTGAGTACGGTAGCGAAACCCGGTGCCCGCGTTGCCCACGCTCAGCGCATACGCCATGAGAAGGAACAGACCCGGGTACAGAACCGGTGCCGCGAGCGCGAAGATCTGCCCCCGCGCCCGTCTGAGGTAGCGACCGAGCAGGAACAACATCGCGAAGACCACGAGGGTGCCGATCGCGCCGAGCTGCTGGCTCGTGTTCTCCACCTGCCACGGATAGGGACGCAACACGACGTCTCGCACGCGACGCGGCAGATTGGCCACGAGATCCGAGCGCGACGAAAAATCCACGGCCTCGAGGCTCAAGTTGCTCGTGTTGGCCGCACCACGCTCAGCGTTCGGATTGGTGTTGAAGTCCTGGGAGTTCTGCAGGTTCGTCTCGAGGCTGTCCTGCGAGGTGATGGCGAGCACCGCGGGTGCGGCCACCACGATCACAGCCAAGACCGCGTAGATGAGCGGCACTGAACGCATCTTCTGGCCCATCTGGCGCAGCGATGCGTGCAGGATGAGCAGCAGCCCGCCGGTCATCAGGAACCATGCCGCATAAGGCCGTGTACCGAGAGCGATCGCGCACCCGACCCCGAGTATCAGGACGCCATTGAGCTCGAGCTTCGCCCAGATCTTGGCTCCTCCGAACACGACAAGCCCGCTCGCCAGCACCAGCAGGGGCTCGCGATGCAAGAAGCTGTTGAAGAAGATGCTGGCAGGCTCGAGTGCGAGCACCCAGGCGCCCATGCGAGCGGCGCCATGCCCGGCAAGATCGTGGATCGCCGCGATGATGAAGAGGATCCCGAGCATCGCGATCCCAACCTGCGTCACCTGCAGCGCCCCGTCGGGAACGTCGGCGACCTTGATCTGCAGCGCGAACACGATCTCGTGCAGACGGTGCGCCTCGCTGGGAAACCACAACCCGGAGTCGAAGCTCGAGGCCGCGACCTCGCGAGAGAGCTGAACGAAGTCGTTGACGCCGCGCAACGACTGACCGACGCCCGTCGCGGCGACCCCCGCGATGGCAGCCCACCGAAGCCCCACCCCCACGGTCAAGGGCGCGCCGATCGTGAGATCCGGCCGCGTGCGGCACAAGCGTCGAAGGGCAAGCGTCAAGCCAAAGCTCACAAGCAGCGCCGCCAAGACGACGCATTGGACGTCATAGAGGAGGGAGCGAGGCATGATCAGGACCGGAAACCACTGAAGGACGACTCAGCAGAGGTTCGCGCCAGCCGCAGCGCACGATACATCGTCCACTCGGTGAACTCGCACCCGTCCCCGCACCGCCTTGTCCTAGTGTCCATGTAGATGAGCCCACTCACCGCCCAGGTGTCCTATACGCCAACGGCGCCGGCAGACGCGGCGCCGTGCCCCGCTTGCGGCGGCACGTTCAGGGCAGCATTCGCCGTTCGTGACGAGAACCGCGGAACGAACGAGCTCACGTTCTGCTACGGCCGTTGTGACCGCTGCGGACTGCTCAGACTCCTGAACGTTCCCGTCGACCTCGGGGCCTGCTATCCCTCGGATTATCAAACCCTCCCCGACCGCGGCCGCCTGGCGAGCGTGGCACGGAAGGAGGGCTATCAGCTGGACTTTCTGCGAGCCGTCGCGCCGGGCGGAAGTCTCGTTGACGTCGGCGCGTCGGTGGGTGTCTTCGCGTGGGCGGCCAAGGGGGCCGGGTATGACGTGACCGCGGTCGAGATGAATCCCGACTGCGTGCGCCACCTCGCGCAGACCGTCGGCGTGCGTGCGATCGGCAGCGATCGACCAGAGGAAGTCCTCTCCGACCTGCCCCCGAGCCGGGTGATCACTCTCTGGCAAGTTCTCGAGCACCTGCGCGACCCCTTTGCGGTCATCGAGGCCGCCGCCGCCAATCTGGAGCCCGGTGGTGTGCTCGTGGTCGCGACCCCGAATCCGGACTCCTGGCAGCTTCGGATCATGCGCGCGCGCTGGCCCCACATCGACGCGCCGCGCCACCTATGGCTCGTGCCGGCCAGCGTGCTGCTCAGCGCCGCCGAACGCCACGGCCTGCGGCCCGTGACGCTCACCACGGGGGATCCAGGCGGCCGGCGCTGGAACCGCTTCGGATGGCAGCGGCTCCTGATGAACCGCGTGGACGGGCGCCCAGCACGCGCAGCAGCCTTCGCAGCCGGCGCGGCGATCGGCGCCGTCGTGTCCCCTCTCGAGCGCGGGCGCCTGCGCGGCGCCTGCTACACAGCAGTCATGCAGAAGGCTGCAACGTGAGGTTCTCCGTGCTCGTGCCCACGCGCGGCGGCGGCGCGTACCTGCGCGGCTGCCTGGATTCGGTCCTCGCTGCCGCCGGCGACGACGTCGAGGTCGTGGTCAGCGACAACGCAAACAACGACGAGACGGCCACCGTGCTCGCCGGCTTCATCGGCGACGCGCGTGTGCGTGTCGTGCGCCACGAGAGCGTGCTGCCAGTGGCCGAGAACTGGAACGCGGCGTACCGAGCAAGCAGCGGCGAGTACGTGCTCATGCTCGGCGACGACGACGCGCTGCTGCCCAACTGCTTCGACGTGCTGCGCGGGCTGCTCGATACCCACGACGACCCTGAGTGCCTGACGTACAACGCGTTCAGCTTCGTCGCCCCGGACGCCATTGCCGGCCTCGAGGTCGCCCACTACGCCGATCCCCATTTTCATTACGACGAGAGCCTCGCGGGCGAGCGCGAGCTTCTCCAGGGCGAGCGCCGGCGCATCGTCGCCGACATGTTCCGCTTCCGGGCGCGGATCCCGCTGAACATGCAAACGACCCTCGTCGCGCGGCGCGCCTACGACCGGGTGCCCGACGGGCCGTATCGCGCGCCTTTCCCCGATCATTTCGCGCTCAACGCGCTGCTGCTCACGGCCGGGCGCTGGGTGATCGCCCCTGCCCAGCCGATCGTGGTCGGCGTGTCGTCGAAGTCCTTCGGCCACCACGTCTACAGTGACGATCAGGACGCAGGCCTACGCTACCTCGGCATCGAAACGGACTTCGACAGCCGATTGCCAGGCAACGAACTGCTCAACGCGACGTACATCTGGCTGTCGATGCTCAAGCGGACGTTCCCGCAGGAACTCGCCGGTGTCGAGGTCAGCCGCGGCGACTACGTCTCACGTCAGCTCTATGCCTGGTATCGGCAGGCACGGCTGGGGCGCCTCTCGCGAAGGGAGTGGGGCCGCCGGGTCCGGGCGCTCAGCAGGCGCGACCTGGTCTCCGTCGCGCGCGCGATCGGCGACACGGAGAACGCCCGGCGCCTGCGGGAGGCGATCCTTGCCCGGGGTCGGGCGCAACAGTTGTGGCCCGGGCTTCGACCGCTCCCCGGCGTGCAGGACATCAGCCAGTTCGTCGCGTGGGCGGGTTGCGAGGGTGGCCCAGTACGCGTGCCTGCGGCATGACCCGCTTCGCATATGCGCCTTACACAACGTCGCTGACCCTCCCGGGTGACCGGCGCCGCTTCGCCTTCTACGCCCGGGCGCGCGGAATCGACTTTGCGATCGCAGAGCCGCGCGGACGATATGACTGCGTCGTCTTGAGCGCCCGGGCGGACATCATCCGCTGGGCTCGCGCGCCGCGCGACGTCAAGTTGGTCTATGACCTCATCGACTCGTACCTCGCGGTTTCCGACAGGTCGGTCAAGAGCCTGCTGCGCGGGCTCGCGAAGTTCCTTTCTCGCGAGATCAGTCGCCCAACGCTGCGCTACCGCCGAGCGATCGAGGCGATGTGCGCCCGCGCGGACGCGGTTGTGTGCAGCACCGAGGAGCAGCGCCAGCGGATCCTCGTGCTGTGCCCCAACGTTCACGTGATCCTCGACGCCCAGGACCACCTCGTGCGGCGCACGAAGGTCGACTACAGCGCACCGCAGAAGCGCCTGTCGCTCGTGTGGGAAGGTCTTCCGGAGAACATCGCCGGCTTCGCGGGCATGCGCGCGGCGCTCGAAGCGCTCAGCCGCGAGTACGAGCTAACGGTGCACCTCGTCACGGACGCTGCGTTTCACCGTTACGCCCGCCATTTTGGCCGACGGCGCACGTTGGAGTACGCCAGCGATTTTCTGCCAAGCTTCGAGCTGCACGAGTGGAGCGAGCAGACACTGGCCGACGTGGCCTGCGCGGCGGACATCGCGGTCATCCCTCTGGATACCGCGGATCCCCTGGCCGCCGGCAAGCCGGAGAACAAGCTGCTGCTGCTGTGGCGGATGGGGCTGCCGGTCGTCACCTCGCGGACGCCGGCCTATAGCCGCGCGATGGCCGGCGCGGGACTCGACCTGACCTGTGCCGACAGCGACGAGTGGCTCGCTGCCCTGCGCCGGCTCGCCGATTCGCCCTCCGCGCGCGAGGCTGCGGGCGTAGCCGGGCGCGCGTACACCGAGCACGCGCACTCCGACGACCACGTCGCCCGCGCCTGGGACGGCGTGCTCGACTCGATCGGGGTCGAACGATGAAAGCCGCGGCATTCCACGGTCGCCGTGATGGAATGACGATGCCGGAGCTCACTCCAATGTTCGAGGAGATAGAGCGTGCGCCCGAAATCGTGCGCCCATCGGCGTTCTGGGAGATCTGGAACGAGCGCAACCTACAGGTCCTGTCCGATCGCGGCTTCGGGGAATTCAAGCGCACGATCAACCACAACTACTTCAGCTGGGTACCGCGGACACCTTTCAATGACCAATTCCGCGTCGTGGCCCGCGATTGGCTGCGACGCCGCGCAGGACACACCCCGCTGCACGCCCGGCTATGCGACCCGAGCGGGCTCGACCGCATGCCGACACGGATGCACCTGCAGATCCACGCCGTGTTCCTTGCACTGTTGTGGGAGTACGTGCGCGTCCGTGACACGCGTGGGTTGCTCGACGTTCTCGAGGAGCCGGAGCTCGGGCACCCCATCACCGTCCGGTATCGCGGCCGAGCAATCTCCCAGGATCTCAGCAACTCTGTGCACGAGCTCACGAGCATGCTCGAGGGGGCGCCACCCGGATGGTTGCCCGAGCGGGTCATCGAACTCGGCGGCGGCTATGGTCGCGTGGCTTGGGCCACGCTGCGTGCGTTTCCCGACGTCCGCTACATCCTCGTCGACATCCCTCCAGCATTGGGTATCGCTCAGCGTTATCTGACGGAGCTTTTTCCCGACCGGCGCGCGTTCCGCTTTCGGTCCTTCAAGGATGCGGCCAAGGTCAGCGACGAGCTCGATCAAGCTCAGATCGCGTTTCTAACGCCCAACCAGCTCGGACTGCTAGAGCCGCTACAAGCCGATCTCTTCGTGAACATCAGCTCCCTGCACGAGATGCGCCACGATCAGATCGCTCACTACCTGGCCGCGGTCGACCGGCATTGCTCAGGCTTCTTCTACAGCAAGCAGTGGGAAAGCTGGCACAACCGCGAGGACGACATCGTCGTCGACCGTGCGAGCTATCCGATTCCAGAGCGCTGGCGGCCGGTGTATTCACGGGCTCACCCTATACAGCTGAAGTTCTTCGAGGCGTTGTACCAGGTCGACGGCTGATCGCCGCGCGCAGCTCTGGGCATCCGGCCAGCGCAGCCGCGCTGCTCGACGCAAGAATTACGAGCAAAGAAGTCAGCAGCAGGGGGTCCGGTAGCTCGTCGGGAAGCAACCACCGCCCTGCACCGACAACCGCGAGAGCGAGCCCGACGGGAAGCGCCACGTCGCGGAGATACCACCGCCGTAACGCGCCAACCAGCAAGCGCCGGTGCAGGATTTGAATGCCGACGAGCACGTAGCCGAGGTTCACGCTCAGCCAGGCGGCCGCAGCTCCCATCGCTCCAAATCTGTCGACGGCGAGGATGAGCGCCGGGATGAAGAGCACGACGGCGGCGGTGTTGAGCGAAACTGCGAAGCGAGTCCAGCCGTAGGCCAGCGACAGGCCGTAGGGGATGTTCATCAGACCGTTGAGTGCCGCCCCTACCACGAGCAGCGGCAGCAGGTCATCGGCGTGCTCGGCGATGACGGCGTCGCCGGTCCACAACCGCAAGATCTCCGGGGAGAAGAGCGCGATCACGATGGCAACAGGCGCCACGACGGCAGAGATCAGCTGGCAACTCTGATGGTAGAGGCGGGCAAGGCCCTCCTCGTCGGCGACTGCGACGAGCCGGCTCAGTCGCGGGAAGACAGCCTGAAAGATCGGCAGCGTCACGAAGACGAGAGCCCCGGCCAATAGCGCGGCAAGGCTGTAGTAGCCGAAGTCCTTCAGGCTGACGAGGTTGCTCAGCAGCAACTTGTCCGACTGCGTGAGAATCACGACAAGAATCGCGTTAACGCTGACCGCTGACGCGAAGATCCAGACGCGATGCAATTGGGCTCGGCGGAAGCGCGGAGTTCGGGCGCCCGGCGGCATCGCGTGCCAGACGGCGGTGCGCGTCGCCAGGGTTTGCAGAGCCGCACCGAGCAGTTGCCAGAGAAAGAAGGCTGTGATCGTGTCCGAGATGAGCCAAAGCACCAGCACGGCGCCGCCATTGCGCACTGTCATCGCGACTATGACGATCGCGTTGAGCAACACCTGGCGCTCAAGCCCCATGAGGCCACCCGAATAGAGCGTGAACGGCCATTGGACGAACAGGACGCCGCTCATCAGAAGCAGCGCCGTGGTCAGCGTCCCTCGAGACAGCGTGGTGTCGCTCAACCAGCTACCGGCGAACAGCGGCGCAGCTGCAGCGGCGACCACGCCGATGAGCGCCGCCAGCCCCCAGTAGACGATCTCGAGCGTGCGCAGCAGGTCGCGAGCGTCCTCCGGGGTCTCGCCGACGCCTTCGCGCCGAGACAGCTCGCGATTAAGCGTCGTACTTAGCCCAAGCTCGAGGATCGCCGACAATGCGACGAGCGTCAGGAAGAAGCCGATCAGGCCGTACGATTCGATGCCGAGCAGGGCGATGTAGGCCGGGACGGCCGCGAAGTAGCTCAGCGCTGTCCAGCCGCGACCGACGAAGTTGGCGATGATGCTCCGCCTGAGCCCGGGAGCGCCAGCGAAGCGCAGCATTCGGGTCACAACTCGGGGCCCCGAGCTGTAGGAGGCCGGCGTCGCACGGATTCAAACTATCGAACGGCGCTCCCGGGTCTCGCGGCGCGAGTATCTTGCTCCGGATGGAATTCGATGAGAGAGCTCGCGACCAGCCTCGCCCCCCCATCGCTCGGCGTCGTTTCATTCTCGGCGCAGCCGCCTTCGGCGGAGCCGCAGGCATGCTCGGCGCGGGTTCTGTTGGAGCGGCGGGCCAAACAGCTGCCGACGCGGCAACCGCGATGTTCGATCTGCGCGATTACGGTGCGGTCGGCGACGACGTCGCCGATGATGCACCCGCATTGCAAGCGGCTCTTGACGCAGTTGCCGACGCCGGCGGCGGGACGATTTTCGTCCCACCAGGCATCTACCGGATCGCATCGGCGGTCTGGTGCAACTTCGGCGGACGCGCCGCTGTCGTCGCAGTTCGCGGATGCGGATCCAGCGCCCAACTGCATATCGCGTGTCCAACCACCGTGACGGCCATCGAACTCGCGAACCTCGAAAGCTTGCTGTTCGAGGATCTCGTCTTCGTCGGGACTCCTGGGACGACGACGGACGCGCGGCGCGCAGTCTTCTTTTCGACGATCCTTCAGGCACTCGTCCACCGCTGTGACTTCTACGGCGTGAGCAGCATCGTGGCCGATGGTGCGGTCATACGCGCGCTGGAGACTGACCTGCGGATCACCGCATCCGCCTTCCGGGGGTGCGGCGGTAACTCGGGCGCGGGTGCCGCGGTGGTGCGCAACGACAACTGGCGCGCCGTCACGGTCACCGACACGTCGTTCGTCGACTACGGCTACCTCAACGGCGTTTTCCACAGCAAGACGCCGATCGCAGCGCCTGAGGCGTGGGTCCGTGTGGGGAACGTCCAGTCGCCGCAGACCTTCTTGGGCGGACACGTCCACATCGCGCGTGTGTTCATGGACGAGGGAGCGCTCTTCGGTGTCGCCTGCCTGCCGAACGCCGCCACCAGTCCCAAGATCGAGAGCGTCATCGTCTCGGGGATGAGCATGAACGGCGCGGGCTTCACCGGTTCGAACGCCGTGCGCGTCCAATGGGCACGCAACGTCCTCGTTGAGCACAGCCGCTTTGGCTACACGCAAAATCTTGGCTTGGCCATCGTCCTGCGCCAGGTCGACGCAGCTGTGATCGACGGCTGTCAGTGCCGCGACGGCATGAACCGCATCTCCGCCGACAACGAGGTGCAGTCGCTCACCATCCGGGAGTCGGTCTACGCGGAGCTGGCCTCCGACGCCACCGAGACGCGCGTGTTCAAGGGCGGTGTCGAGAGCTATCAAATGCGCGCCCTGGGCGAGATCGCCGCCAACTCGCTGGTCGTGGCCGACCCCACGGCCACGCGCCGAGTGATGATCGCGCCGGCGGGATCGCAGCCCGCCGCGATCCTTGGCGTCGCGCTCGACTCCACCCCGCCAGCAGGCGGGCGCACGAGGGTCGTTCGCGCACGCGGACCACAAGCCACCGTCCGCAGCGACGGCACCGCGGCGATCGCCGCGGGCGACGCCATCGCTCCGTCGCGAACCTTGGCCGGGCGCGTAAGGCCGGTGCGCAGCGGCCCGTTCGTGGGCTACGCCCTTGGTCCTGCTGCGGCGAGCACGGCCGTCACGGTCCCGATCATGCTGATGGCCGGCGGCAGGGAGGCGGGCGAGGTCGCGGCCACGCTGCAGAACGGCTGGACCAACGTCGGCGGGACGTTCGCGAACGCGGGCTTCTACGTCGATGCAACGGGCCACGTCCACCTCGTAGGGATGATCCAAGGCGGGGCCGCCGCCGCCGGCACTGTTCTTTTCACGCTGCCTGCGGGCTACCGACCCACCCGCTCCGCCGAGTTCCGTGTGCACAGCGGGACACTTCCCAGCAGCCTACTCGTGCGCTCCGACGGGATCGTGTCGATCCGCAATGCGTTCTCGACGAGCGCCTCGCTGGAGGGAGTCATCTTCCGCGCGGGCTAGATGCACCTTCACTCGGACAGGCGAGCGGACGGATGGGCTGTCCCATGTCCCAGCTGCGGCGAGGCTCGCACGATCGGGGGACCCTTTTGCACCTTCGGGAGATGCCCGTCCGGTCGCCGGCAAGAGACACGACGCAGGCGCCCCGGCGCCGCGGACGATGAACGATGTAGTGTTGCCGCACCAGTGTGACGCGGGGGTGTGGCGTGCGTAGGCAAGAACGGCCGGTAATGAGCGCGTCCCATAGCCGCTCTCGCGTCCGAAGAGCTCGCCGCTGTGCTTCGTTGATCGTCTTCGCCTTGACTGTGTCGGTGACCCCGGCAGCAGCGCAAGCCCCGAGCCCTCCGGAAGTGGCATGCTCTCCCAATCCGGTACGAACCCTCGTGTCGACGGTGTGCACGGTTCTCGTAACGGCGGCACCGTCTGGGGCGACACCCACCGGCGAAGTTGGCTTTAAGACAAACGGGACCGGTCCACTCAGCGCATCGACGTGCACGCTGGTCTCTGCCGGTGCCCCCGGAGAAGCGGCGTGTTCGATTTCGTGGACACCGTACCGGCCGTGGAGCGCAGGAGTTTGGGCAGAGTTCGATGGCAGGACTTCCAAGACCATCGTTCGCGTTACTCCCGGCCTCGCGTTCGACCTGGGCCTTTCCTGCTCTCCCCTGCCAGTCCCGGTCGGATCGCCTACTACGTGCACCGCGCTTGTGACGCACACCATGCCCAGCGACGTTGCCCCCTCCGAGAACCCAGCGCCCGTCGGCGCCGTCAGCGTGACCGCTTCAAGACAATCCTTCGGGGTCTTCACGCCTGGAAGTTGCGACCTGATGCCAACGGGAACGCCGGGGCAGTCCTCCTGTGAGATTCGCTATGCCCCGACGACGTCCTACGAAGTTTCGCTCACCGCCAGGTACACGCCGCACGTTGCGCTGGCACCCAAGCAGAGGATCGTCCGGATCCTCACGAGCGGCACGGCGCCCGACGTTTCGTGTGCTCCCAGCTCGGTTGCGGTCGGCATACCAGTCCCATGCACCGCGACGGTGATAGCTGAGGGTTCGGGACCCCCACGGCTCGGAAACGTGACGTGGAATCGCAACTCGAGCGGCTCCTTCAGCTCCACGACCTGCGCGTTGCAAGCTGAGAGCCCCGGCCCGGTCGGGACACCGACGAGGTCATCCTGCTCCGTGACCTATACCCCGCGAGCCGTCGGAACCGGATCCCACCGGATCTACGTCAACACGCCCGACCCCGCGTCCACAGACATCGCCGTCACCCCGTCCTTCACGCCGCCGACGCCCCCGGGTCCAACGATCTCGTGCTCTCCCAATCCGGTGCGCTCCCTGGTCTCGACGGTGTGCACGTTCGTCGCGAGAGCCGCAACCCCCGGGGCGACACCCACGGGCACCGTGAAGTTCCACCGAAGCGGAAGCGGTGCGTTCGCGTCCGGGGCATCGACATGCTCGCTCGCGCCCACCGGCTCATCCGGCGACGCCGCGTGCTCGGTGACGTGGACGCCGTACCGCGCGGGGAACTCTGCGATTTGGGGGGTCTTCGGGGGCAAGACGGCGCTGACGCAGCTCCCCGTCACACCCGGCGTCAGTTTCGCATTCACCTTCTCCTGTTCGCCCACGTCGGTCGCTGTCGGTTCGCCGACCACGTGCACGGCGGTCGCGACCAACACGATGCCGAGTGGCGTGGACCCGTCTGAGAACCCGGCGCCTGCCGGCAGCCTCCCGTTGTTCACCAGAAGACCGTCCTTCGGCTTCTTCACGGGGTCGTGCGACCTGACGCCCACCGGGGCTCCGGGGCAGTCCTCCTGCCAGATTCTCTACACACCGACCACGCCCTTTGGACAGACCATAGAGGCCCGGTACACGCCGCACGTTTCCGTCGGACCTTGGCGAGTGCCCGTGCACGTTGTCGCGATCGGCGCGTCGCCGCAGCTGTCGTGCGCTCCCAGCGCGGTTGTGGTCGGCGTGGCGGTTGAGTGCACCGCGACCGTGATAGCCGAGGGCGCGGGAGCTGCACCATCGGGCAACGTGATATGGAGTCGCAACTCGAGCGGCTCCTCGAGCTCTGCGAGCTGCGCTCTCCGAGCCGAGGACCCCGGTCCGATAGGAACGGCGGCGCGAGCATCCTGTTCTGTGAACTATGTCCCGCGAGCCGTCGGTACGGGATCGCACCGGATCTACGTCAACACGCCAGGATGGGCGAACCCGCTCACCCCGGATACGACCTTCGACTCCTCGTTCACGGACATCGAGGTCGGCCCCGTCATTCCCAGCCACGCCCCGGCGTCCGGGCGAGGTGTCTGACGGTTGGTCGTGACCCCGAGAGGAGGTGCAGGCTAAGCGACGGCACCAGCGCGTGCAGTACGCAGGCGCTGCTCCCAGGCGGCGAGCGCCACGATCGACCAGAGGTCCGAGGCCACCGACGGCGACCGAGTGACGAGTCGTGCCGCAGCGCGTCCGTCGACGAGCGTCGAATCGAGGCCATCGAGCCAGGCGACTGCCGGCGCCCGCCAGGGTCCTTCGAAGAGGTCGCTCAGTGGGACCGCAAAGCCGCGCTTGCGACCCCGGCTGGGAAAGGCCGGCAGGCGATCACGCGCGAGCTGACGCAATAGTCGCTTGCCGCTCAGCAGCGAAGCCTTCTGGCTGTCGGGGACCCGCGACGCCAGGCTCACCATTTCTGCGTCCAGCAGCGGGACGCGGCCCTCCAAGCCGACCGCCATCGTCGCACGGTCCTCCTTGACGAGCAGATCTCCCACCAGGTACGTACTCAGCTCAAACTGCTGAAGTTGGCGCAGCCTGCTGCCGCCGTCGTCACATGCCAGATGTAGGCGGTCCGCCACCCGATCGCGTGCCGCCCACAGCGTGTGATCCATGCCGAGCGCCTGCCGGCCCACAAGCGATGTGCGGTCGCCGACAAGACCCAAGTACTGCTCGAGATCGTGGCCGACGCCGGCGCCCGCGATGCGGCTTACGTATGAGCGCGCCAGAGCGAGGGCAGAACTGCGCTCTGATCCACGCCCGTAGGTCTCGCGGGCGAGCCGCTCCAGCAGTGCAGCGGGGAGGATCCGCAGGGCCCGGCGCAGCCGGTGCGCGCGGTGGCGGTAGTACCCGGCGTACAGATCGTCCCCACCGGTGCCGCTGAGTACGACCGTCACGTGCTCCCGCGCCAGCCGTGCAAGCTTGATCGTCGCAAGTGCGGAGGCGTCGCCAAACGGCGTGTCGTATGCCTGTGTCATGGCCTGGACCGCCTCTTCGAAACCGAACTCGAACCTGCGGACGTGGTGCTCCACCCCGACCGCGCGAGCGAACGCCGCTGCGCGCGGGCTCTCGTCGAAGTCACCATGGCCTGCGAAGCCGATCGTGAACGCGCTTGGCCGCGCGCCGACGGCGGCGGCGTAGGCGAGCAGCAGCGACGAGTCCACGCCACCGGAGAGCAGTACGCCGACGTTGACGTCGGCGACCAACTGCCGCTCGACGGACCGGCGCAGAACCGCGTCCAGATCCTCCATCGCGACCGGATCACGCGACGCTGGGGCGTGAAACGGGGGCATCGCGAACTGCAGCGTCTGCTCGCTTCCGTCTGCCGCGCGACGCACCGCGGTACCGGGTTTCACCTGCTCGATGCCGACGATGCCCGTTCGAGGGTGAGGCACGTAGTGAAACGCGGCGTACTCCTCGATCGCGGCTGTGTCGACCAAGCCCGCGCTGAACCCCGCGCTTACGAGCGCGGTCGCATCGGATGCGAACGCGAAGCGACCGGTCGTCGTGCGCACCAGTGGCTTGATGCCGAGCGGGTCACGCACGAGGACCAGCTCGTCCCGACGTCGATCGGCGATCGCGAGCGCGTACATGCCGTTGAGCCGCGCCAGGCCGTCGAGGTCCCACTGCTCGTAGGCGTGCAGTGCGACCTCGGCATCGCAGTCGGTGCGAAATCGATGGCCGAGGCGCTCGAGCTCGGAGCGCAGCCTGCGGAAGTCGTAGATCTCGCCGTTGAACAGCAACCACAAGGTGCCGTCCTCGTTGCCGATCGGGTACGTCACCCGATCGCTGAGGTCGATGACCGCGAGCCGTGTCTGGGCAAGCCCATGGCCGCCATGCTCTGCGTACCAGTCACCGTCGGGCCCGCGATTGGCCAAGCATGCGTTCAGCGTGCGCCCGCGGCTGGGCCCGTCATCCCCGCGGAGCTCAAAACCAGCTATGCCGCACATGCTGCGCTCGTACGCCCCCGTGTGGCAGCCCGACTGGGTGCGTAGAACGTCATGCTCGGCACACTAGCTAGCTAGCCCTGGACGGCAGGAATGTGGCCTGCCCGTGGGCTTGGACGCGGAAGCTTCCCGATCCGCCGCGCATACACTGCGCGCGTGATGAGGCCCAGCTCGCAGGACCGGACGCGCACGGCGCCGGCTGGAGATTCGTCGAAACAGCGTGCCGATACGCCCTCGCCCGCGGACACGTTCCGTGTCCTGCACATCATCACCCGAATGATCCAAGGCGGCGCCGTGGAGAACACGCTGCTGTCGGTCGAAGGTCTGGATCGGCTCCCCGAGTTTCACGTCGCGGTGGTCAGCGGCGTTGACGATGGTGCCGAGGGTGACTTGCTCCCGCGCGCGCGCCGAACGACGAACCTCGTGGTCATCCCCCAACTCGGGCGCGGCATGGATCCCCGTGCCGATGTCGTCGCCCTCGTCAAGATCTACCGCCTGATAAGGGCGCGCCGCTACCACATCGTCCACACCCATTCGGCGAAGGCGGGCGTGCTGGGTCGCCTTGCCGCGTTCGCTGCGCGCACCCCGATCGTCGTGCATTCAGTGCACGGCCTCGCTTTTCATCAGTTCCAGCCGCGGTGGGTCAACCTCGTCCTGCGCCTGGTCGAACGGGCGCTCGTTCCGCTGACGCACCATTACATCAGCGTGTCACGAATCGTCGCCGAGCAGTCGGTGGCTGCACGCATCGGAACGGCTGCGGACTACTCCACCGTCTACAGCGGCATGGAGCTCGACTGGTTCCTGGAGGCGCACTGCGATCCAGCGGCGGTGCGAAAGGAGTTCGCGATCTCACCGGACGCGCTCGTCATCGGCAAGATCGCCCGTATGTTCGACCTCAAGGGCCATGCGGAGCTGTTCGACGCGGCGCCCGCGGTCGTTGCGCGATTCCCCGACGTGCGCTTCCTGCTCGTGGGCGACGGCGCGCTGCAAGATCATCTGCGACGGCGCGCACGAGCGCTGGGGATCGAACCAAACATGGTGTTCGCCGGGCTCGTCGACCGGGAGCGAATCCCTGAAATGCTGTCCGCTATGGACGTACTCGTCCACACCTCGTTGCGCGAGGGCATTGCCCGCGTGCTGCCGCAGGCGATGGCGATGGGCAAGCCCTGTGTCTCGTTTGCCCTCGATGGTGCGCCCGAAGTGGTCATCCCGGGTCAGACCGGCGAACTCGTGGCGCCAGGGGACACGTCCGGTCTGGCCGGGGCGCTGTGCCGCCTGCTCGACGACCCAGCATTGCGCGCTCGTCTGGGTCGAGGCGGACGACGGCTGGTCGACCCGATGTATCGCGCGGAGACGATGGTCGAAAAGATTGCTGCCGTCTACCACCGCCTGCTCGTGGAGCGCTCAGACGCCGTGCGGCGGTTCGACGCACGGCCGCGAGGGTCGGCCCGTGCGCCGGCCGGATAGGCTCCGCGCCGCAGCGCGCACTTGTCACCGGCGGCGCCGGCTTCACCTGGCTGACGCGCTTGCCCGTGGCGCGCGCTTCGAGCAGGACGGCCGTCAACTACCAGTCGGGGGATCGCCCGCCATGACCACGGGCGCCTCGCGCCTGGATACGTGCTGCTTGTCCTGCGATTGCAGGTGGCGACCGAAGCCGGACGCATCCAGTGACCAGATCAGCGCCGCCGCCAGTGCGAACAGGCAGATGACGACGACCGCGAGCGTGACGGGCCCATTCAGCAGAGCAAGGATCGCTACGCACGACAACAGGGTTTGGGCTAGACCCAAGGTGACGCCGACGGCGAGTGGCGAAGGCAGGCGGCGGCGCAGCCAGTTGGCGATGCTGTCGGGCCCAGCGGTCATGAGGGTGTCCCCCCTGCGTTTGCGCGAATAGATCCGGAACGTCATGTCGAAGAGCGGTATTCCGAACAGCAGGACACCAGCGAACAACCGCGTTGCGCCGACCTCTCCGTCCCACGGGATCTCCATGATCATGGCGGCGCAAAGAAAGCCGAGCGGCATGCTGCCTCCATCGCCGAGAAAGATCTGCGCGGGCCGGCTGAGGTTGTAGCGAAGAAAGCCGAGGCAGGCTCCGCAGGTAGCGGCCGCAAGCGAGGCCAAGACGAGATCGTTCAAGACGAGCGCCAGGGCCACGATCCCGCCGGCTGCCGCCACCGCCACGCTGCCGGCAGCACCGTCCATGAGATCGAGAAGGTTGAGGGCGTTCACCACTCCTAGGATCCAGATGACAGTCAGCAACAGTCCGAGCGCCTGACTGCCGGCGATCTCCCACCCGGAGCCCACCGCCCAAAGCAGTACACCCAGAGCGACGACCACCGCAATTCGTAGAATCGCCGACAGGTTGAACTTGTCGTTGACGGTGCCGAGAACCGACAGCGCGACGGCCCCGGCCATGATCCAGCCGAACCGGCCGAGGCCGTCCGCGAGCGGAACGGCCGCTACCAAGAGGCCGCAGAGCAGCCCGGCGCCTCCGAGATACGGCGTACTCCGAGCATGGCGCTTCCAGCCTGAGGGCACGTCGAGCAGCCCCAGCCGGTGTGCCGACCGGATCGCCAGGGGAACGGTTGCCAGCGAGGCTGCGATCGACACCACGAATGCGCCCGCCAACCGAAGCTCGTCCGTCATCGCGCCTCCACCATGGAGGTTTGCTCGGGAAGCACTATGCAGCCGCGTGGCTGTCGGTCGCGGGAGCAACGCAGAGCCCGCCGGTGATGCGGTATCTCACGGAACCTCCGTTAGGCAGCGTATTGATGTTCAGAACCGCTGCGTGAGGGTTTCCCGCCCCACACCTCCGTCAGTATTAGCACACGACGTGAGGACTCGCCGGGTGCTGCGAAGCGCGCGCAGGATACCGTGGCAATCCGCGCGCGATGCCCCCACCCTTCGACGAGATCTACGATGAGCATGTCTGGCGGGTGTACGGCTTTATCGCCTATCGCGTCGCTTCTCGTGAGGACGCCGAGGATCTCACCTCGCAGACCTTCGAGCGAGCGCTCCGCGCCTGGCATCGCTACGACGAGCGGCGCGCCCCGCCCGGAGCGTGGCTGATCGCAATCGCGCGAAACCTCGTGATCGACCACTTCCGCGGAGCCCCGGCCCGCGGCGCACATAGGCCGCTGCAGGACGTTCCTGACTCGGCGCTGCCGGTCCGTGCCGACCCAGAGCACGACCTCGGTATCGCACCGGAGCTCGCCACCGCGCTGGCCCAACTCGACGACCGGGAGCGCGAAGTCATTGCGTTGCGCTTCGGCGCGGATCTGACCGGGCAGCAGATCGCCGACATTACCGGCATGACCCTGGCCAATGCCCAGCAGGTCCTGTCTCGCACCCTGCGGCGCCTTCGCGCCGAGCTAGAGGGCGAGCGGCCCGACGTGGGCCACAGCGCCCGCCGCCGCGACGGCGAGCAGCAGAGCGCCGACGCCGAGCTGCCCGGCCACCAGCAGCCGTAGGTGCCGCGGCGCCGGCCTCGCAGGCCGACTGGCAAGCCGCCGCCCCAGATCCCCGCGGAAGGCGGGCTTCGGAAGCGGACGCTCGCGCTCGAGAAGCATGGCCACGTGGCGGACATCAGGATCGAGCTCGTCGAGGGTCATCGCGCGAAGAGACCAGAGCGGGGATTCAGCGACCGGGCGCGACGGTAGGCGGCCAGCGACGCCCCGGCGTTACCTCGCCTGGCCTCGATGCGCGAGCGGACGAGCCACAGCCGCCAGTCGTTCGGGCTGCGGCTGACGGCCTCGGCAGCCGATCGTGCGGCGGGGTCCAGGTTGCCCGCGCCCTCGAACACAAGCGCCTGCTGGAGCCGCGGGGCGGCTGCGTAGGGCTGCAGCGCGCGGGCCTGGCCCGCGCTGCGCAGCGCCCCCGCAAGATCCCCGTTGCGCGCCTGAGCCTGGCTGTCGCGCAGCGTGACCGTGGACGCAAGCGGGATCGCTATGACGGCGATGGCGACGACAGCCACGATTCCCGTGGCGGCTCGGGGCAGCCGGCGGGTCGGATGCGGGGGCGACACACGGGGCTGCGTACGACCAGCCGCGAGCGCCACGGCGCCAAGCAGCAGAGCCAGCATCGGCAGGACGCCGATCTCCCAGCTCCAGTTCACCGCGGCGCCGACCGCGAAGGAGGCCAATCCCGGCGGTCGCCCCCGCGGCCGCGGTGCGAGCCGCGGACGGGCCGACGCGCACGGCCCCGGCGCCACCCACACCCAACATGAGCGCCAGCGCGACGGCAAGCAGTGCGAGACCTACGAGGCCGAGTTCGGCGAGCGTCTCGAAGTACAGCGAGTGAGCATCGCGGATGAACTCGGCGACCTCTCCGTCGCGCGCCCACCACAGCTCGAATCCTCCGGCGCCGATGCCCTTCAGCCTGTCGGTCTGCCAGGCGCGCGTGGCCGACTGCCAGTACTGGTACCGGTTGCTGCCCGACAGGTCGCCGAGGCGCCCGAAGACGTCGCTGCGCGCGGTCGTCGACACCTGCTGGCTCTGGAACTCGCCCCATTTGTCCGAGATCGCCCGGGGAACGTCCGCCGCCAGCGAGACCCCGACCCCCACCAGCACGAGGGTCGCCAGTGTGGCCAGACCGGCGCGTCGCGACGGGCGACTCCAAGACGGACGCGCGCCGTGACGCAGGGCGAGCGACAGGCTGCTGTGCAAGAGCGCCACCGCGGCACACACGACGAAGAGGTAGACGAGCATGTCTCCAGCCTGCTCGCGCGACGCCGCCGTGAGAAGCCCCTCACGAAAGTCCGCGCGATCGGCGGCAGCGGCCATCAGCACGGCGCCGCCGGCGCCGGCGAAGACCAGCGTTGCGAGTCGCGGCAGGCGATCGGGCGTCAGCGCACACCAGACGAGCACACCGACGACGCCAGCGAGCAATCCGCCCCGCGAGCCGCTGAGGTACAGGGCCAGCAGCAGCGCGGGCAGCACCCCTGCGCTCATCGCCCTTCCGGCAATCGTCCGAGCGCTGGCTGCGACGGCAAGCAGGACCGGCAGCCCCATGGCCATCAGCGAGCCGAGGGCGTCAGCGTAGTTCAGCGGGTAGTTCAGTCGTGCGCCGGTCTGATCACCCAGATGGAGGTAGGTCACGACACCATCCTCCGGAAACCAGGTTGGGCGGATCCGCGACAGCACGGCAAGCAGGCCGATGGCAGCGCAAGCGACTGCCCCGCCGTTCAACGCGCTGAGCGCAGTGCGTGCGTCCAGTGCCCAGGCCGCGATCACGAGCATGCCGAGATACGTGACCATCCGTGCGAGTTCGAGCACGCTGCGCTCGGGGCTGTCCGACCACGCGATGGCGAGCCCGGTCCAGACCGTGAAGAGCGCGAACGCGCCGAGGACGAGCATCGTGCCACGGCCCCGTCTGACGACTGGCAACACACCCGCCAGAGCGCCCGCGGCGATCAACCACCAGATCGCGATGCCGACCTCGCCACGCACGATCGTGTCATAGCCGCCGCCGCGCATCCCCAGGTACAGCACGGGCGCGAAGGCAAGCAGCCAGGCTCCGAGTGCGGGTAGATCGGCACGCACGGCAGTGCGGTGCCGGGAAGCGGCGAGGGGACGAGCGATCTGGTCCATCCTTGGTGGATACGAACAACCGGACGCCGGGCTGACGTCAGCCCGGCCTCGTCTCCTGCTGGCTCCGTGCGGTGACGCATTCGTCGTGCGCATCGGCGCGGAGCGCTCATCCGGCGGAGAACTGCACCTCACGTCCGGAGTGAGGCGCTGTCAGGTTCGGGGCGGCCCACGCGTACCTTCAGGTATGCGATTTCGCACGTCAGCCCTTGCCGCGCTCCTTTGCGCTCTGCTTCTCGCTCCGTCCGCGGGAGCCCAGCAGGTCAACGCTCCTCCGGGCAATTCGGGCGTCAACGAATACCTCGAGACGGTCCCCGGAGTGGGCGGCAACCAGCCGACCAATCGCGACACCGGCCGCTCCCCGCTCACCCCCTCGGCGCGCGAGGAGCTCGAACGGCAAGGCGCAGACGGGGTCTCTGCAGCCCGGTTGGCCGAGCGCGGCGCCCCGCCTTCCTCCGGGGACGCCGAGTCCGTCCCTGCGCCAGGGATGCCACAAGCGGATGCCGACGAAGGCTTCTTTGGCGCGCTCGGAAGCGCCGCCGGCGGCTCGGACGACGGCATGGGAATCTGGCTTCCGATCCTTCTCGCCTTGACCGTCGGCGCGGCGCTCGCCGTCGCGCTGCAGCGACGCCGCCTCAATCGGCAATGACGTCCTCGGCCTAAGATCGCGCTCTTTCACGCACGCGCCGGCGTGGCCGAGGGGCCGTTGTCCCGCGGATCGAGTGCCATCCGGTTACCGGCGATGGCCGTGGGACTGACGTCAGTCCCACCGCAGCACTCGCGTACCCGATGAGGATGCCGCGCTTCGCTCTGGCCCCGCTGGTCACCACCCTCGCGCTCCTCCTGGTTCCGAGCGCCGCGCCGGCGCAGGGATTGACTCTGGGCATCGCGGACGCGCCCTTTGCCGATCCCGCAGCTCCGGCCCCCGGGGATCCCTGGCTTCAGCGGGCGGTCGACGTCGGCGCGAAGCTCGTCATGCTCGGCGCGAACTGGGAGAGCCTCGCGCCCGTCGAGCGACCGCCGGGCTTCGACCCGGCCGATCCCGCGGACCCCGGCTACCGCTTCGCGACGCTCGACGCCCAGGTGCGCGCGCTCGCCGGGCGCGGACGGCGCATCGGGGTGACCACCGCGTACGCGCCGACCTGGGCTACGGGGGCCGGCGCCCCCGCCGACGCGGCGGCGGGCACGTGGCGCCCGGACCCGGCTGAGTTCGGGCGCTTCGCCAGGGCGCTCGCCGGCCGTTACAGCGGGATGTTTCCCGACCCACTGAACCCCGGGCGCAGGCTGCCCGCGATCGCCGCGTTCCAGGCATGGTCGGAGCCCAACCTGTCCAACCACCTGACGCCGCAGTGGACCGGCGCCGGAGCCGGGCTGAGGCCGGCGTCGCCCGCCCACTATCGCCGCCTGCTGAACGCGTTCTACGCCGGGGTCAAAGCCGCCTCCCCGCGGGCACTCGTCGTGACTGCGGGGACGGCGCCCTTCGGCGACCCCGTGCTCGGGGGGGCGCGTATGCCGCCGGCGCGCTTTTGGCGTGAGGTTCTGTGTCTCCGAGGCCTCAGCATGCGCCTCGCGCCGTGCACAAGCCCGGCCCGTTTCGATGCGCTGGCCCACCATCCCTACTCCGTCGGCGGCCCGCGCCGCCGCGCGCTGAACGTCGACGATGTCTCGATTCCCGACCTGGGCAAGCTCACGCGCCCTCTGCGGCGGGCCGAGCGCAGCGGGCGCGCGCTGCCGCGCAAGCGCCACCGCCTGTGGATCACGGAGTTCTCCTGGGACTCACGGCCGCCCGATCCCGATGGCGTGCCTTCGAAGCAACATGCCAGGTGGATTTCCGAGGCGTTCGAGTCCTTTTGGCGCCAGGGCGTCGACACCGTTGCCTGGTTCGTCCTTCGCGACCAAGCGGGCCCGCCGTTTGACAACACCTACCAATCCGGCCTGTTCACCCGCGACGGCGAGGCAAAGCCCGCCGCCCGTGCTTTTCGCTTCCCGTTGACGGCTCGCCGTCGTGGCCCTCGAGTCGGCGTCTGGGCACGGCCGCCCGCGGATGGTCTGCTGCGCATCGAGCGCTTGGTCGGCGGCTCGTGGCGATCGGTGGTCACACGCCGTGTCCGCGCCGGCGCGATAAGGACGCTGAGCGTCCGCGTACCACGGGGAGTCCGGGTTCGAGGCCGAGTGGGCAACCTCGTCAGCACATCGTGGCCGACGTGACCGCTTGTCAGTTTCCCGGACTGCCGACCGTACGTTGAACGAGCTAGACATACCGAAGACAGCCGTTGTCATGCTGCTCCGCATCCCCATTCCCGGGCCGCCGCCCAGCAGTCGCTCGGCTCGTCGATCGGACGGCGCCGCCGCACGCAGCAAGGACAACCACTTGAAGACTCATAACTGAGGGAGCAGCCGTGAAGCGTGTCCTGATCGTCCTCGTCGCATGTGTCGGTGCGGGGTTCTTCGTCGCTCAATCCCAAGCACAGCAGGCGTGCCCGCCGGGCCAGACCGGCAGCGTGCCGTACTGCCAGACGCCGCCACCCCGACCCCCCGGCTGCGAGAAGCTGACCGCGAAGCTCGAGATCCTGCGGGCGACGTTCAACCGCCTGGCTCGCACGCTGTCGATCCTGGCGCCGATCACCTCGCGCGCCTCTGGCACGGCGGACATCGAGCTGCAGGCCGCAGGCAGCAGGAGGAACTTCACGGGCCCGGTCGCCAACTCGCGCATTCGCATCACGCGCAGCGTCAATCGCGCCCAGGCGCGGCTCGGGACGGGGATCCTGACGCTCACCTACCCCGGCGATGCCGACACCCGCTCGCAGGTCGTCCGCCTGCGCGCCGCCAACACCCCGGCGAACCTCGACGCGAACCGACCCGTCGTCACAGCCAGCGGCATGCTGCAGGCCAGCGGCTCGGTCTCGGAGAGGGCTCGCGGTGTCGTCCGCACGCAGCTCGAGTTCGTCAACGGCGCGACCGGCCAGACCGTGACCACGCAGTTCAACGCGCCGATCTCCAACGGCAGCTACACGCTCAGCGTCCAGCTGACGGGTCTGCTTCGCGCGCTGATCGCGGCGCGCTGCGGCACGCTGCACTCCTACACGCTGTTCACCGGCTACCTCCCGCGGCGCATGCGCGGCGAGATGGCGTCCTTCCAGGTGCTGCCGCCCCGGTAACACCGGTCAGCCGACGTCCAACGCACGTCAAGAGGCCCGGCGACCGCCGGGCCTCTTCGTCTTTCCGTCAGCTTCCGCATCGCGGCGTCGTACATCCCTGTAGTCCGTGGCCAATTACTCGCAAGGAGTCGCCGTGAAACGCTCGCTCATCCTGACGCTGGCGCTGTCGCTGGCGGCCGCCCTGTTCTCGCTGCCGTCCGCTGGAGCGCAGAACGCCGCACCCAGCATCGTTCGAGGCATGCCGCTCGAAGTCACGGCCACCACGACGCCAAGGCGCGATCGCTCCAGGCCGTACACGTTCACGACGACGGGCCGGATCGTCCCGCCGACGAGGTACTGCAACCCCGGCCAGAACCCGGGCCCGGGCGCGGCGAACTGCGTTCCCGTCATCTGCCCCCCCGGCACGATCGACCCGCGCTACTGCATCTTTCCCGCGCGCAACGTGATCTGCTCGGGCGTCGTGACCGTCCGCTTCCAGAAGAACCGGACGACGATCTCCGCGCGCAACGTCTTCGTGCGGCCCGACTGCACGTACCGCAGCAGGGTGAGCTTCCGCATCCGCGTCATCACGCGACGGGGCAATTTCCAGGTCCGCGCACGCTTCCAGGGCAACACGGTCCTCGTTCCGCGCAACAGCCCCACGAGGACCGTGCGGGCCGGCTAGCAGCACTCGTCCGCGGCGCCGCGCGTCACTGCGCGGCGCCGCTCGGACCCTCCGGGCGCATTGCTAGCCTGCGGCGGGTGTCCACGCTCGACGCCCTCCCCCTGCTGGCCTCCGGCAAGGTCCGCGAGATGTACGACCTCGGCGACCGCCTGCTGATGGTCGCCTCCGACCGGATCTCGACCTACGACGTCGTCCATCCGACGCCGATCCCCGACAAGGGCAAGGTCCTCAGCGCGCTGTCGGTCTTCTGGTTCGAGCAGACGGGCGAGATCGTCCCGAACCACCTCGTGTCGGTCTCGGACGACGTGCCCGAGGAGGTGCGCGGTCGCGCGCTGGCCGTGCGCAAGCTCGCGATGCTGCCGGTCGAGTGCGTCGTGCGCGGCTACCTGACCGGGTCGGGCTGGAAGGACTACCAGGCCACGGGCGCCGTCGCCGGGATCACGCTGCCCGAGGGCCTGCGCGACTCCGAACAGCTTCCCGAGCCGATCTTCACCCCCTCGACGAAGGCCGACGTCGGCCACGACGAGACGATCGACTTCGACCGCGCCGCCGAGATCGTCGGCGACCGCGAGGTGATGGTGCAGCTGCGCGACCTGTCGATCGCGCTGTACTCCTTCGCCGCCGAGCACGCCGCCTCGCGCGGGGTGATCCTCGCCGACACGAAGTTCGAGTTCGGCCGCGACGCCGACGGCGTGCTGCGCGTCGGCGACGAGGTGCTGACGCCCGACTCGTCGCGCTTCTGGCCGGCCGACACGTACGAGGTCGGGCGCCCGCAGCCGTCCTTCGACAAGCAGTTCGTGCGCGACTGGGCGTCGGGCACCGGCTGGGACAAGAAGCCGCCGGCGCCCGCGATCCCCGACGATGTCGTCGCCGGGACGCGCTCGCGCTACGTCGAGGCCTACGAGAAGATCACCGGCCAGCCCTTCGACGCCTGGCTCGCGCGAGTGTCCGCGTGAGGGCCCGCGTGCTGGTGCGCCCGAAGGCCGGCATCCTCGATCCGCAGGGCGTCGCCGTCGAGCGCGCGCTGCCGGCGCTCGGCTTCGAGGGCGTCGCCAACGTCCACGTCGGGCGGCTCATCGAGCTCGATGTCGAGGACCCCTCGCAGCTTCAGGCGATGTGCGAGAAGCTTCTTGGTGAACCCGCTGATCGAGGACTACGAGATCCTCGATGGCGGCCGGTGATGCGGCTGATGCTCTAGCCTGTGCATCATGCGCACCACGGTGTCGATCCACGACGAGCTGCTGAAGTCCGCCAAGCTTCGGGCAAAGGAGCGCGGCAAGACGCTCAGCCAGCTCGTCGAAGACGGGCTCAGGCGTGAACTGGCGATCTCGAACGAACCCGCCAAGCGCGTCCCGATACCGGTTTTCAGGGGAGGAAACGGGCTACGACCCGGCGTCGACCTCTCGTCCAACCGTGCGCTGCAGGAGTTCCTCGACGATGGGCTCCCGTTCGAGAAGCTTCGCTGAGTGCTGCTGCTCGACGTCAATGTCGTCGTCGCGGTACACCGCGCGGATCTCCCTCAGCATGCAGCGGTTTCCGGATGGTTGGATGATCTCATTGCGCGGAGAGAGCGGTTCGCCGTACCGGTGGGCGTCTGGGTCGCGTTCGTCAGGGTGGTGACGAACCGGCGCATCTTCGACCCGCCCACGTCCCTCACCGAGGCGTTCGAGTTCTTGGACGCGGTCTGCGCCCAGCCTCACCACGTCCTGTTGGCGCCCGGTCCGCGGCACATCGAGTTCCTGCGACACATCTGCGAGACATCGGACGCGACCGGAGACCTCGTGTCCGATGCCGTCCTCGCCGCCATAGCCCTCGAGCACGGCTGTGTCGTCGCGTCCCTCGACCGCGACTTCGCCCGCTTCACGTCGATCGAACACGTCAGACCGGGCTGACGTGCGCTTCGGGGTCATCCGCTTTCCGGGCTCGTGTGACGAGGTCGACGCCGTCGCCGCGTGCGAGCTCGTTCCCGGTTCCTCCGCCCGGCTGCTGTGGCACGGCGACCGCGAACTGCGCGGCGTCGAGGCAGTCGTCGTTCCCGGCGGCTTCTCCTACGGCGACTACCTGCGCGTCGGCGCGATCGCGCGCTTCTCGCCGGTCATGGAGTCGGTCATCCGCTTCTCACACGAGGGCGGGCTCGTGCTCGGCATCTGCAACGGCTTTCAGGTGCTGTGCGAGGCGGGCCTGCTGCCCGGCGCGCTGCTGCCCAACGTCGAGCGGCGCTTCGTCTGCCGGCAGGTCGACCTCGAGGTCACGCGCGCGGCGATGCCGTTCACCGCCGACTGCTCCGCCGGTGAGCTGCTGTCGATCCCGGTGAAGCACACGACCGGGCGCTACTACGCGCCGCCCGAGATGCTCGAGTCGCTGGAGTCCGAAGGGCAGATCCTGCTGCGCTACGCCCACGACGGCAACCCGAACGGATCGTCCAACGACATCGCCGGCGTGACGAACGCCGCGGGCAACGTCTTCGGGCTGATGCCCCATCCAGAGCACGCCGTCGACGAGCTGACCGGCTCGGTCGACGGCCTGAAGATCTTCCTCTCGATGGCCCATGCGCACGGTTGACCGCGCGCTCGCGCTCGGCCTGACCGAGCCGGAGTTCGACCTCATCGTCGAGAAGATCGGCCGCGAGCCCAACGAGGTCGAGCTCGCCGTCTTCTCGCTCATGTGGAGCGAGCACTGCGCCTACAAGCACTCCAAGAAGCTCCTGCGCCAGCTGCCCTCCGAGGGGCCGCGGCTGGCGATGGGCCCGGGCGAGAACGCCGGCGCGGTGACCGTCGGCGACGGCTGGGTGCTGGCCTTCAAGGTCGAGTCGCACAACCACCCGTCGGCGGTCGAGCCCTTCCAGGGCGCGGCGACCGGCGTCGGCGGCATCCTGCGCGACATCTTCGCGATCGGCGCGCGGCCGATCGCGATCCTCGACTCGCTGCGCTTCGGCGAGCCGTCGTCGGCGCGCACGCAGTACCTGCTCGACCACGCCGTCGGCGGCATCGGCCACTACGGCAACTCGATCGGCGTGCCGACGATCGGCGGCGAGGTCTACTTCGAGGGCCCGTACGAGCAGAACTGCCTCGTCAACGCGATGGCGCTCGGGCTGGCGCGCGAGGACGGGCTGATCCGCAGCGCCGCGACCGGCGTCGGCAACGCGCTGATCCTGTTCGGCGCCTCGACGGGACGCGACGGGATCGGCGGCGCGTCGGTGCTGGCGTCGGCCGAGCTCGGCGAGGCGGACGCCTCCAAGCGCCCGACGGTCCAGGTCGGCGACCCGTTCGCCGAGAAGAAGCTGCTCGAGTGCTCGCTGGAGCTGCTCGAGCGCGGCCTGCTGGTCGCGCTGCAGGACCTCGGCGCGGCCGGGCTGTCGTCGTCCTCGGCCGAGATGGCCTCCAAGGGCGAGGTCGGGCTGGACATCGACGTCTCGCTCGTGCCGCTGCGCGAGGACGGGATGGAGGCGTGGGAGATCATGAGCTCCGAGTCCCAGGAGCGGATGCTGTGCGTGACCGATCCCGACACCGTCGCGCGGGTGCTAGAGGTGTGCGCGAAGTGGGAGGTGCACGGCGTGCGGATCGGGACGGTGACCGAGGAGCGCGTGCTGCGCGTGCTCGTCGAGGACGAGGTCGTCGGCGAGATGCCCGTCGAGGCGCTCGTGGACGACTGCCCGCTGTATGACCTCGTCGTCGAGAAGCCCGCGGCCGGGCTGTACCCGGCTCCCGAGGCGGCCGTCGGCCCGGGCTTTCACGATCCGCGCGAGATCCTGCTCGCGCTGCTGGGATCGCCGAACATCGCCTCGCGCCTGCCGCTGTTTCAGCAGTACGACTGCATCGTGCAGTCGCGCACGGTGCGCCGCCCCGAGCAGGCCGACGCCGCCGTGCTCGCACTGCCCGGCGGCGGCGCGATCGCGGTCTCGATCGACGGCTCCGGCCGGCGCGTGGCCTGCGACCCCTACACGGGCACGGTCGAGGCGGTGCTCGAATGCACCGCGAACCTCGCCTGCACGGGCGCCGCGCCCCTGGGCCTGACCAACTGCCTGAACTTCGGCAATCCCGAGAAGCCGCACATCGCGTGGCAGCTCACCGAGGCGATCCGCGGCCTGGCCGACGCCTGCCGCGCGCTGGACGTGCCGGTCGTCGGCGGCAACGTCTCGCTCTACAACGAGAGCGGCGGCGGCCCGATCTACCCGACGCCGGTCGTCGGCATGGTCGGCGAGCTGCCCGATGCTTCGCGCGCGGGTCGCTCGGGCTTTGCCCGCGCGGGAGATGCGGTCGGGTTCGCCGGGCTGTTCCGGCCCGCGCTGGCGGGCTCGGAGCTCGCGAAGCTGCGCGGCGAGGACCTGCCTTCGTCGCTGCCGGCGATCGACATCGGCGCGCTGCGCGCCGCGCAGGAGTCGATCCGCGACGCCGTGCGCGCCGGCGCGCTGTCCAGCGCCCACGATGTCGCCGAAGGCGGCTTTCTCGTCGCCGTCGCCGAGTGCTGTTTGGCCGGCGACCTCGGCGCCGTCCTGGACCTCGGCGAGGCCCGCGATCTCGAGTGCGAGCTGTTCGGCGAGTCGCCGGGCTCGGGCTTCGTCGTGTCGGGCTCAGAGCAGGCGCTGCGGGCGCTGGCGGAGGTCGTCGACCTCGACGTCTTCGGCACCGTCGGCGGCGACGCGCTCGAGGTCGCGTCGGGCGACGTGCGATTCAGCGTCACGCTTGCCGAGCTGGGCGCGGCGCACGGCGCGCTGGCGCCGCTGTTCTCCTAGCGGATGGTCACCGGCACGCCGGACCTGACGTACTGCGCGAGCCACGAGATCGCCTGGCTCGTCATGCGCACGCAGCCGTGCGACACCGCCGTGCCCATCTGCCCGCCGATGCCGTTGACCCCGTGCAGGGCCACCTGGCCGGGGCCGCCCATGAACCTCTGGTAGACGCGCGACCGGGCGCTGAGCGCCAGCGCGTAGGGTCCGCCGGGCCCCGGCGGCATGCGCACGGTCTCCTCGACGAAGAAGCTCCCGCGCGGCGTCGGCGTCGACGGCTTGCCGACGATCACGCGGAAGCTGCGCATCATGCGCCCGTCGCGGTAGGCGAGCACCCGTCGTGCGTCGACGTTGACGACGACGTGCCAGCGGACGATCGAGCGCCGCGTGTTCGTGGCGGTGATCCAGCCGGATGGCGGGGGCTTGCGGCGATCGAAGACGCGGCCGGGGAGGCGCACCTGCAGCCAGGTGGTCCCAGCGGAGTCCTGCTGCTCGGCCAGCACCGGCAGCATCGTGCGCGTGAGCGTGATGGGGCGCTCGAAGTCGACGGCGACCAGCGGCCTGCCGCCCCCCTCCGGGCGGGCCGAGACGCTCTTGTAGTCCAGCAGCGAGACGACCTGCTGCTCGGCGGCGATCGGCGTGCCGCGTGTCGCGGCCTGCGTGGCGGCGGGCGCTGACAGCAGCGCGGCGGCGGCCGCGAGCACCAGGCTCCCGGCGCGCAATCGAAATGGCGAGGTCATTGGTCTCATGGCTTTCAAGCGCATCGACAGAGCTCCTGCGTCGCGTGAGCGGAAGTGACCGTCACTGGACAGCGATCGTGCGCCGCTCCGGCGTCCCCCGCCCCTCCCGCGACCTGGACTGTACATCCCCGCATACGATTCGCCGCCGAACCTGGGGCTATCCTTGGGCCCGTGACGATGCTCGATGGCCGCGAGGGACCGCGTGACGAGTGCGGCGTGTTCGGGATCTACGCCCCCGGCCACGAAGTCTCGAGGCTCGCCTACTTCGCGCTCTACGCACTGCAACACCGCGGGCAGGAGTCCGCGGGGATCGCTGCCGCGGATGCGGGCGGCCACATCATGACCCTGCGCGACCTGGGCCTCGTCAACCAGGTCTTCGACGAGCAGAAGCTGCGCGCGCTCGGCGGCGAGATCGCCGTCGGCCACGTGCGCTACTCGACGACGGGCTCCAACGGCTGGGACAACGCGCAGCCCGTCCACCGCTCCGACCGGCGCGAGCTGGCGCTGGGCCACAACGGCAACCTCATCAACGCCGTCGAGCTGCACGCCGAGCTGCGCGAGCAGGGCCTGAGCTTCCGCTCGACGTCGGACTCGGAGATCATCGCGGCGCTGCTGGCCTCCCACCGCGCCGAGCGCATCGAGGACGCCGTGGCCGACGTCGTGCCGCGCCTGCAGGGCGCCTTCTCGACCGTGCTGATGACCAAGGACACGCTCGTCGCCTTCCGCGACCCGGCCGGGCTGCGCCCGCTCGTGCTCGGCAAGATCGGCGAGCGCTACTGCGTCGCCAGCGAGTCCTGCGCGCTGGACATCATCGGCGCGACGCGCGTGCGCGACGTCAAGCCCGGCGAGATGGTGTGGATCAACGAGGACGGGCTGCACTACCGCCAGATCGTCAGCGGCGCGCGCGAGGCCTTCTGCATCTTCGAGTACATCTACTTCGCGCGGCCCGACTCGCGCATGAACGGCGACGTCCTGCAGGCGATGCGCGGGCGCATGGGCGAGATCCTCGCGCGCGAGTCACCGGCGCCCAACGGCGAGCTCGTCATCCCGGTGCCCGACTCCGGCGCGCCGGCCGCGCGCGGCTTCGCCCGTGCCAGCGGGCTGCCCCAGGACGACGGCCTGATCAAGAACCGCTACGTCGGGCGCACGTTCATCGAGCCCGGCCAGGAGCTGCGCAAGCACGGCCTGCGGATGAAGTTCAACCCGCTGCCCGAGATCGTCGGCGGCAAGTCGATCGTCGTCGTCGACGACTCGATCGTGCGCGGCAACACGACGCGCCAGATCGTGCAGATGCTGCGCGACGCCGGCGCGCGCGAGGTCCACATGCGCATCTCCGCGCCGCCGATCAAGCACCCGTGCCACTACGGCGTCGACATGTCCACGCGCGAGGAGATGATCGCCCACGGCCGCACGGTCGAGGAGATCGCGCGCGAGCTGCACTGCGACTCGCTGGCGTACCTGTCGCTCGAAGGCGTCTACGAAGCGGTCCGCGGCTCGACGGAGCGCCATTGCGACGCCTGCTTCAGCGGCAGCTATCCGCTGGCGGGCACCGGGGAGGCGAACGGCAAGTACGCACTCGAGCTGCCGCTCGTGCGCGCGTAGGTGACGCAGCCGCTGCCGCCCACGCTGCGGGGCGAGCGCCTGCTGCTGCGCCGCGCCGCCGACGAGGATCGCGAGGCGCTGGGCGCGATCCTGTCCGAGCCCGAGGTCGCATGCTGGTGGGGTCCGTATGACCCCGAGACCGCCTTCGACGAGCTGGCGTCGAGCTTCGCCGTGGTGGTCGACGAGGCGGTGGTCGGCTGGTTGCTGTTCGAGGAGGAGGACTGGTGGCAGTACCCGCACGTCTCCTTCGACATCGCGCTGACGACGTCCCTTCACGGGCGCGGCTACGGCCAGGAGACGTTGCGCGTCGCGATCCGCCACTTCATCGCGTGCGGCCATCACCGCTTCACGATCGACCCGGCGGCCGACAACGCGCGTGCGATCCGCACGTACGCGGCGATCGGCTTCAAGCCGGTCGGCGTGCTGCGCGCCTACGAGAAGCGCGACGGCGAGTGGCACGACGGCCTGCTGATGGACCTGCTGGCCGAGGAGTTCGTCGACGGTTAGCGGTCAGGCGCGCCGCCGCCGCATCACGGTCCTCGTCGACGAGCTGCGCCTTCTGCGCGCGCGTGATCTCCGCCATCGGATCCACCCCTGATAGCGCAGGCTGCTCATGTCAGATCACGACCACCCCGACCACATCGACGTGCCGCCCGACGTCCACCCCGACGACATCGACCTCGAGAAGATCCCGCGAGAGCTGTGGCAGCAGGCGCTCGCCCCACTGCATCGCAGCCAGCGGGGGTGGATCGTCTTCAAGATGCGCGACCCGCGGTTGAAGGAGATCGCCGGGAACCTCGCGTTCGAGCTCGACACGGCCGAGATCGCGCGTGCGGGCGCTCGTCAGCAGGCGCGCGGCCGGGCGGTCGGGTTGCGCCCGACAACGCTCGCCCGCGCGCTCGTGCTCAACGGCGCCGCGCAGGTCCTCCGTGAGCGCGCGTCAACAGCTTGTTAACAGCGCCCGCTGAGGGGGTCCTTATCGTCGCGCACCATGCGACTTCTTCCCCTGGCCACGCTGCTGATCGCCCTTGCCGTCGCCGCGCCGGCGGCCGCCCTCCCGGTCCGCGGGGTCGACCTCGTGCCGATCGGGCGCGGCGCGCCGCAGGGCGAGACCGGCGCGGAGATCGCCGCGTTCGACCCGATCAGCGGTCGCGCCTTCGTGACCAACGCCGCCGCCAACGCGCTCGACGTCTACGACCTCTCGAACCCCGCCGCGCCGGCGATCGTGCGCCGTGTCGACCTGTCGGCGTTCGGCGGCGGGCCCAACAGCGTCGATGTCAGCGAGCGCAGCTTCTTTCACGCGCCGATCGTCGCCGTGGCGGTGCAGGCCACCGAGAAGACCGACCGGGGGAGCGTGCAGTTCTTCGACACCGCCGGCGACCGCCTGGGCTCCGCGCCGGCCGGCGCGCTGCCCGACATGCTGACGTTCACCAACTTCGGCAACACGCTGCTGGTCGCCAACGAGGGCGAGCCGAACGACGCCTACGACGTCGATCCCGAGGGCAGCGTCACCGTCATCGACCTGCCCCTCGGGGTGCGGTACGCGCGCGTGCGCACGGCGAGCTTCGACGGCGTCCCGCTGGCCGGTCCGGTGCGCATCTTCGGGCCGGGCGCAACGGTGGCCCAGGATCTCGAGCCCGAGTACATCGCGACCGACCCCTTCGGCAGGACCGCCTACGTCACGCTGCAGGAGAACAACGCGGTCGCGACCCTCGACGTGCGCAGCGCCCGCTTCACGCTCGTCAGGGGCCTGGGCTTCAAGGACCACTCGCGCGCGGGCAACGGGCTCGACGCCTCCGACAGGGACGGCGCGATCGACATCCGCCCCCGGGCCAACGTGTTCGGCATGTACCAGCCCGACGCGATCGCGGCCTACTCGGTGCTCGGCAGGCTGCGCCTCGTCACCGCCAACGAGGGCGACGCGCGCGCCTACGACGGCTTCGGCGAGGAGTCACGCGTCAAGGACCTCGCGCTCGACGCCGCCGCCTTCCCGGCCGGCACGAAGGCCGACGCCGCGCTCGGCCGGCTGAACGTCACGACGACGCTCGGCAACACCGATGCCGACCCGGCCTACGAGCAGCTCTATGCCTTCGGCGGGCGCTCGATGAGCATCCTCGACGCGGCGGGCTCGATCGTCTACGACACGGGCGACGAGCTCGAGCGCTTCACCGCGCAGGCCAACCCGCTGGGCTTCAACGCCGACCACTCGGCCGCGCTGAAGTTCGACGATCGCAGCGACAACAAGGGCCCGGAGCCCGAGGGCGTCGACACCGGCACGGTCAACGGCCGGCCGTATGCGTTCCTGTCCAACGAGCGCCAGGGCGGGATCCTCGCCTACGACCTCCTGGCCCGGATCGGCGAGGCGCGGATCGCCGGCTACGTCAACACGCGCCCGGACGACCTCGGGCCGGAGGGGCTGCACTTCGTGGCGGCGCGCGAGAGCCCGACCGGACGGCCGCTGCTGCTGTCGACCAACGAGATCTCCGGCACGCTCAGCGTGCTCGAGGTGCGCTGAGCGCTGCGGTCGGGCCTCGCCTACTTGACCTGCGGCCCGTAGCCCCACTTCGGCATCGCCGAGCGGGCGCCGACGGCGATGGCGCGCTCGGTGTCCGCGCTGCGCAGCGTCGTGGGGTACGGCGGGCGCTTCCAGGGGTGCCAGCCGAGCGTGCCGTAGTGGTCGCGCAGGAACGCGGTCAGGTCGCCGCGGTGATCGGGACAGGCGTAGCGCGTGGGCCCGTACAGCCCCTTGCCATGCCACACCAGCCACTTCCCGGGCAGCGCGTCGAGGTAGGCGCCCCAGACGACCTCGGCGATCGTCTTCTCGAGGCTCAGCTGCGTCAGCGGATCGGGTTGGCGATCGCAATACTGGCAGCGGAAGACGAGGCGGACCGACATCTCCTCGTTGAGACTACCCCTGGCGCGGGCCACGTCAACAAGACTTCAGAAGCCGCCGGTGATCCCGCGCCGGGTCGCGACCCTCCAGGCGTGCTCGGTGTCTCCGGTCTTGAGACTGGACGGGTACGGCGGGCGCTTCCAGGGATGAAAGCCGATCGTCCCGTAGTGCTCGCGCAGGAAGGAGACCAGATCGCCGCGGTGCTCGTCGCAGGCGTAGCGCGTGGGGCCGTAGAGCCCCTTGCCGTGCCACACGAGCCAGCGGCCGGGCAACGCGTTCTGGTAGGCGCCCCAGGTGACCTCGCGAATCGTCTCCTGCAGGCTCATCTGCGTCAGCGGATCGGGCTGCGCGGAGCAGAACTGGCAGCGAAAGATGTATCGAACCGACATCCGTGCGCCAGCGTAGCGCTCGCGAAATGCAACTCGAGCTAGATGTCCAGATCACCGTCAACAGATAGATTTGCGCCGATGCCCCGGGGACCATTGCGCGTCGGCGTGCTCGCCTCGGGCGCGGGAACGAACCTGCAGGCACTGCTGGACGCCGTCCACGGCAAGGAGGCGGACGTGGTCGGCGTCGTCGCCGACCGCGCGACCGCGCCCGCCTTGCAGCGCGCGCAGACCGCGGGCATCGAGACGGCGGTGTTCGTGCTCGCAGACCACGCCGACCGGGCAGCCCGCGACGCGGCGATCGCCGAGTGGATGCTCGCGCGCGACGTCGAGCTGATCGTGCTGGCCGGCTACATGGCGATCCTCACGAGCGCGTTTCTCAGCCGCTTCGAGGGCGCGGTCGTCAACGTCCACCCGTCGCTGCTGCCGGCCTTTCCCGGCATCCGCGCGATCGAGCAGGCGCTGGACTACGGCGTGAAGATCTTCGGGGTCACCGTGCACTTCGTCGAGGACGACGGCGGCGTCGACACCGGTCCGGTGATCCTGCAGCGCGCCGTCGAGCTGCCGAGCGCGAGCGACGCCGACGAGATCCACGAGCGCCTGCGCCCGATCGAGCACGCGCTCGTGCCCGAGGCCGTGCGCCTGATCGCGCGCGGCGCCGTGCGGCGCGATCCGGCCAACCCGCGGCGGATGCTGATCAGCGAATAGCCGACGCGGGGCAGAAGTCGGCCAGCACGCAGTCCTCGCAGCGCGGCTTGCGCGCGACGCAGACGCGGCGGCCGTGCAGGATCAGGCGGCAGGAGAACAGCCCGCGCTCGGCCGCAGGCAGCATCGGGCTGAGCTGGAGCTCGACCTTCACCGGATCCTCCTGCTCGGTCAGCGCGAGGCGCCGCGACAGGCGCAGCACGTGCGTGTCGACGGGCAGGCCGGGCTTGGCGAACGCCACGCTCAGCACGACGTTCGCGGTCTTGCGCCCGACGCCCGGCAGCTTCACGAGATCCTTCATGCGGTCGGGGATCTCGCCGTCGTGGCGCTCGACGACCGCTCGCGCCATGCCCAGCAGGCTGCGCGACTTGGCGTTGAAGAAGCCGGTCGGGCGGATCATCTCCTGCAGCTGCACCTCGTCGGCGCCCGCGAGCGCCTCGGCGTCCGGAAAGCGCGCGAACAGCGCCGGCGTGACCGAGTTGATCATCTTGTCGGTGCTCTGCGCCGACAGGATCGTCGCGACGAGCAGCTCGTAGGGGTCGCGGTGATCGAGCTCGCAGAGCTCCGCGGCGCTGCCCGGGTACTCGCCGGCGAGCCGCGCGTGAGCCTCGCGTGCGCGGCCGGCGGGGGTCCGTGGACGGATCATCTACACCGGATCCTACGAGTCGGCATGATGGCGCCGTGGGGATGGGACGAGCCGGCCGGAGGACGTCGAGCGCGCTGCTGTGCGGCGCGCTCTGCGCGAGCGCGCTGTGCGCCGGAGTCGCGCAGGCGATCGTCCGCGACGGGCGCGGCGGCGCCGACCGCATCAGCGGCACGAACACGCGCGACCTGCTGCGCGGCGGCCACGGCTCGGACACCCTGCGCGGGCGCGCGGGCCACGACGTGCTGATCGGCGACTTCGGCAACGACAAGCTCTTCGGCGACACCGGCAACGACCGCCTCGAGGGCGACTCGGGCAACGACAAGCTGACCGGCGCGCAGGGCGTCGACCAGATCGAGGGCGGCACCGGCAACGACAAGGTCGACGGCGGACCCGACCACGACCGCATCGACGGCGGCGACGGCGACGACACGCTGCTCGGCGGCGACGGCGACGACTTCATCCTCGAGAAGGGCTTCGGCAACGACGCGCTCGTCGACGGCGGGCCGGGCGACGACTACCTCAACGCCAATCGCGGCAGCGACCGCAACGTGCTCGGGCGCGACGGCAACGACATCCTGATCGGCGGCAACGGCGCCGACGGCCTCAACGGCGGCGCCGGCAACGACGTGCTCGAGGGCGGCCAGGCCAACGACCTGCTGATCGGCGAGGGCGAGGACGACAAGATCCTCGGCGGCGGCGGCACGAACGCGATCGACGCCGGTCCCGGCGACGACCGCATCTGGAGCGGCACCTACCCCGGCACGATCGACTGCGGCGAGGGCGTCGACACCGTCTACGCCGAGTACGTCAAGCTCGGGCGCCTGGAGCGCGGCCCGCCCGACCGGGTGCAGGACCCGCTGATGCAGGACACGTTCGCGTTCACGAACTGCGAGTTCCTGGTCCCGGTCGCGGTGCGCGACCTTCCGCTGCTGCCCGAGCGCCCGAACCCGCAGTACCTCGACCCGCTCGAGGAGGCTGGCATCGAGACCAACGCCGGCCTGCTGGGCGCCGGCGCGCCGGGAGCCGGCGCGGTCGCGCTGGTCACCAACGACAACTCCGAGCAGCCCAAGCCTCGCTTCGGGCAGGCGACCTCGGGCAACGACTCGCTGAGCGTGCGCCATCCGCTCGCGCTGGCCTCCGACGGCGGCCTCTACGGCCTCGCCGGCAACGACCGCCTCGAGGGCGACAGCGGCTCCGACCGCCTCCACGGCGGCTCGGGCCGCGACGGTCTCTACGGCCGCGGAGGCGCCGACGTGCTGTCCGGCGGCGCCGGCAACGACACGCTCGAGGGCGGCCGCGGCGAGGACCTGCTCGACGCCGGGCCGGGCAACGACCGCCTCAACGGCGGCTTCGGCAACGACCTGCTGGGGGGCGGCAGCGGCAACGACGTGATCACGGCCGTCGGCGGCGGGCGCGACACGATCGACTGCGGCAAGGGCGCCGACCGCGTGATCAAGGACCGCAGCGACAGCGCGGTCAACTGCGAGCGCTCCGGCTAAGCCGGGCGATATGCTCGCGCCCATCTCAGAGACCGCCGACACCGAGCCCGATCCAGCTCCCGACAGGTTGACCGAGCCCGGCGCGACGACCGTCCGGCGCGCGCTGCTGTCGGTCTCCGACAAGCGCGGGATCGTCGAGTTCGCGCTCGGCCTGGCGAACCTCGGCGTGGAGCTCGTCTCGACCGGCGGGACGGCCTCGACGCTGACCGGCGCGGGGCTCGACGTGCGCTCGATCGAGGACTTCACGGGCTTTCCGGAGATCATGGACGGGCGCGTCAAGACGCTGCACCCGCGCCTGTACGCCGGCCTGCTGGCGGTGCGCTCGGACCCCGAGCACGTCGCGGCACTCGCCGAGCACGAGATCGAGGAGGTCGACCTCGTGTGCGTGAACCTCTATCCGTTCGAGTCGACGGTCGCGCGGCGCGACGTCGGCGATGCGGAGATCGTCGAGAACATCGACATCGGCGGCCCGACGATGATCCGCGCGGCGGCCAAGAACCACGCCTTCGCCGCCGTCGTGACGAGCCCCGAGTCCTACGACGCCGTGCTCGACGAACTGCGCCGCTCGCAGGGTCTGCTGTCGACGACGACGCGCGAGTCGCTGGCCGCCGAGGCGTTCGCCTACACCGCGCGCTATGACACCGCGATCGCGCGCTGGTTCGCCGAGAAGTCCGAGGACTTCCCGCCGCTGCACGTCCGCGCGTACGAGAAGGTCACCGACCTGCCCTACGGCGAGAACCCCCACCAGCGCGCCGCCTACTACGCGCAGGTCGGCTCGCGCCGCCACGTGCTGTCGCAGGTCCAGCAGCACCACGGCAAGCAGCTGTCGTTCAACAACCTGCTCGACCTCGACGCGGTGCGCAGGATCGTCGGCGACTTCGCCGAGCCCGCGTGCGTGATCGTCAAGCACAACAACCCCTGCGGCGCCGCCCTCGGCGAGAGCGCGCTGCAGGCCTACGAGCGCGCCTTTCAGACCGACCCGCTGAGCGCCTTCGGCGGCGTCATCGCCTTCAACCGGCCGGTCGACGCGGCGACCGCCGAGCGGCTGTCCGAGCAGTTCGTCGAGGTCCTGTTCGCGCCGGGCTACGAGGAGGGGGCGCTGGAGATCCTCTGCGCGCAAGCCGTCGATTCGCATCCTCGAGGACGAGGAGCGGCGCACGGCGATGATCGCCGAGCCCGACATCAAGCAGGTCCAGGGCGGCCTGCTGATCCAGGACCGCGATCTCGAGTTCGCCGACCGCACCGAGATGGAGATCGCGACGGCGCGCGAGCCGACATCGGACGAGTGGCGCGACCTGCTGTTCGCCTGGCAGATCTGCAAGCACGTGCGCTCCAACGCGATCGTGCTCGCGCGCGACTCCGCGACGGCGGGCATCGGCGCCGGCCAGATGAGCCGCGTGGACTCCGTGCGCCTGGCCGTGGACAAGTCGCGGCTGGAGTCGCTGCAGGGCGCGGTGCTGGCCTCCGACGCGTTCTTTCCGTTCTCCGACGGTCCCGAGATCGCGATCGGCGCCGGCATCACGGCGATCATCCAGCCCGGCGGCTCGCGCAACGACCCGCAGGTGCGCGAGGCCGCCGACGCGGCCGGCATCGCGATGATCTTCACGAGCCGCCGGCACTTCCGTCACTAGCGCCGCTCCGTCGGGCGCATGGCGCACACTGCGCCGCTCGCTGTCGGGCTGAAACGAGGACCCGTCCTGCTGTCGGCGGCGCCCGGCGCGGGAACGACGATCGCGAGCCTCGAGCGCCCGCTCACCGCCAGGCGGCGCGTGAGCTGAGGATGGGCCGTCTGGGACTCGAACCCAGAACCTCGAGGTTAAAAGCCTCTCGCTCTGCCAATTGAGCTAACGGCCCGAGTACCCCCAGGGGGAGTTGAACCCCACTCCTCGAGCTTGAAAGGCTCACGTGCTGACCGTTACACCATGGGGGCCTGCGCCTGGCCATTCTAGGGACGCACCTAGAATGCGCCGGCGCGCGTAGCTCAGCGGCTAGAGCATCGCCCTTACAAGGCGGGGGTCGCCGGTTCGAATCCGGCCGCGCGCATGCGACCGGCCGTGCGTACGAGCACGCCGGTTGCCGCGATATCGGCGTACGGCGTGCGGACCTTGAGCACTCTGGACACATGCGCCAAGTTCGCCAAGTCCACTCAGGCGCGAGCGTGTATCAGCCGATCCGCTTGGCATGGACAAAAGTCTCACTGTCTTCTGGACTATCCTTTGTTTCTGCCTCTCGGCGCTCACCGCCCCGGCGATGGCAGCCGCCGCGACCGACCCGCTGCTGGCCGATCAGTGGGCGCTCGCCGATCCCGCCGCGATCGGCGCCGAGGATGCATGGACGCAGTCCAGCGGCGCCGGCGTCGTCGTCGCCGTCCTCGACACGGGCGTCCAGCTCAACCACCCGGACCTGGCCGGCAACATCTGGACGAACGTCAACGAGGTGCCCGGCAACGGCCGCGACGACGACGGCAACAGCGTCGTCGACGACGTCCACGGCGCGAACGCGTTCGACCGCAGCGCGAACGTCGAGGACGACAACGGCCACGGCACGCACGTCGCCGGCATCATCGCCGCCCGCAAGGGCAACGGCATCGGCGGCTCCGGCCTGGCGCCGGGCGCCAAGATCATGCCCGTCAAGGTGCTCGACGCCAACATGTCGGGCACGACGGACGCGCTCGCAGCCGGCATCCGCTACGCCGTCGACAACGGCGCCCGGATCCTCAACGTGTCCGTCAACTCCGACGCGCCCGCCGACGCCCTCAAGTCAGCCGTCGAATACGCCGCCCAGCACGGCGCGATCATCGTCGCATCCGCCGGCAACAACGGTCGCAACATCGATCTGCTGCCGTCCTACCCGGCGGCGCTGCCGAGCTCCGCCGTCTTCAGCATCGCCGCGCAGACGCCCGCAGGCGCCCTCTGGAACCTCTCCAACACGGGTCTGCTGTCGGTCGACATCGCGGCTCCCGGCGAGCGCATCGCCTCGACGGCGCACCGCTCCGGCTACCAGTCGCGCACCGGCACCTCGGCCGCCGCGCCGTTCGTCGCCGCCTCGCTGGCGCTGCTGTCGGCGGCGCGCCCCGACCTTTCGCAGGCCGCCCTGCGCGACGCGATCACCGCCACGACGCGCCGCTCGGGCCTGCTGGCCAAGCTGCTCGGCAACGGCGGCGGGCGCCTGGACGTCGGCGCCGCGATGCGCCGCGTCATGGGCGCCAACTGGCGCACCGCATCGGCGAGCAGCGGCGTGACGCTGCGCCTGCGCACGAAGTCCAAGGTCCGCCCCGGGAAGGTCGTCCTGCGCTGGAGCGCCACCGGCGCCGAGACCGTGACGAGCTGGCGCGTGTCGCTCGACGGCCGCGTCGTCAAGAAGCTGCCCGTCACGGGCGCCCGCGTCTCCAGGCGCGTCGTCCGCCCCGGCAACCACAAGTGGCGCGTCGTGGGCTTCGACGAGAGCGGCGCCAAGGTCGTCTCCGGCAAGCGCGCGTTCAAGGTGCTGCGCAAGCGCTGACGCCTGCGGGCGCGCGTCAAGCCGGTGGTTGCGGCGCTGCCGCCGCCGGCGGCGCAGGAGCAGCGGAGGGCGACGCTCCCCCGGTTCCGACCACCGGTTCGGTGGACCCGCCACCGGACGTGACGGGCGCCGGCGCGCTCGCCGCGGGCTCCGCGGGCTCCGCGGGCGCCGGGCGCACCTTGGGAGCGGGCGTGGCGTTCGGCGGGGTCTGGCCGCGGGTGCGCGGTATCAAGACCGGCGCCTCCTTCACCTCCGCGGTCGGGGCGATCGGTGACGCGACGGCCGGCGCGGGGCGCGGCGCGACGGGGAGCGGAGCGGGGGCGGCCGGGCGCGCTGCGGTACCCGCGGCGTCCGCCTGGCTGAGCATCTTCGGCACCGCGCTCTGGGGCGCCTCGCCGGAGAGCAGCGGCAGCGGATCGACGGCGCAGTCCTGACAGGCGGCCGGGCCGCGGCGCACCTCGAAGTGCAGGTGCGGCGCGGTGCTCGAGCCGGTCGAGCCGACGAGCCCGATGAGCTGGCCGCGCTTGACCTTCGCGCCGACCCGCGCGTTCGCCGCGAACGCGCTCAGGTGCGCATAGCAGGACGCCAGGTGCGGGCGGTGCTGCACGCAGACGAAGTTGCCGTAGCCGCCGGACTCGCCGGGAGCCTCCAGCAGCGTGACGCGACCGGCGTCGGCGGCGTGGACCGGCGTGCCGGTCGGCGCGAGGAAGTCGACGCCGTTGTGCAGGTGGCCGGGCCGCGGGCAGCCGAAGTAGCCGCAGCCGCCGATCGTGCCGGCGGCGGGCATCGCCATCTCGCCCGTGCCCGGGCGGGGAATCGCGCCCAGCAGCCGCCACGCGCGGGCGCGCTCGATGACCATCGCCGTGGAGATGGCGGCGTCGGGCTTACGGCCATAGCGCCTGGAGACCGCCCGCACGGCGGCCGCCCCGAGACCGGCGCGCGCCTGTGCGACGTGCAGCTGGCGCGCGATCGCGGTGACGCGCGCCCCGGCGCGATCGCGCTCGAGGCGCTTGCCGAAGCCGGTCTCCTGGTAGTGGACGGAGGCGACGAGCACCCACGGGACGTGAAAGCGTCGCTGGGCGCGCACGTAGAGCGGGAAATAGGGATGACGGTTGAGCCGGCGCAGGCGCTCGGGCAGCGGCTTGCGCGCCGCGCGGATGTCGCTTGCGCCGGGCGTGCCCTCGAGATCCTGCGACAGGCTGGCGACGAGCTTGTCGCGCGCGTTGCCGGCCAGCGGATTCACGCCGTTGGCGCGCGAGCCGCCCGCGACCGCCGTCAACGCCAGCGCCGCGAGCAGGCAGGCAACGGCAAGCCCCGCCAAGGCAGGGGGAAGGAGCACCTTGCGCAGCAGCAGCGCAGGGCGCAGACCAGCGCGCGTCGCCAGACCTCTCACCGCCGAAGAGCTTCAACGCGCCCGCGACGGCCCCCTGCGCCTGCAAGAGCGCTGGCAGAGGCCTCTTGTCTACGCTGCGCCGCGTGGTCGGCGTGATCGTTCCGGTGCACGGCTTCGCGCCCTTTCTCGCGGAGGCGCTCGACTGCGCGCTCGCGCAGGCGCCCGACGTCGTGGTCGTCGTCGACGACGCCTCGCCCGAGCCGCTCGTGCTGCATCCCGACCACGCGCCGCACTGCACGCTGCTGCGCCGGTCGGCGTGCGGCGGGCCCGCGGGCGCGCGTGCGACCGGGCTGGCCGCATTGGATCGCAAGGTCGACGTCGTCGCGCTGTGCGACTCCGACGACGCGTGGGCCGACGGCAAGCTCGCGGCGCAGCTCGCCGCGCTCGAGCGCCATCCCGAGGCGGCGCTGTGCTTCGGGCGCGCGCTGATCGTCGGCACCGACGGGCGGCCGACCGGCGAGCGCTGGACCGAGCTCGCGCCGGGGCCGCACGAGGGATCGGCGCTGCAGGGGCTGCTGTACGAGTCCAACCCGATCACGACGTCGAGCGTCGTCCTGCGGCGCGGGGCGCTCGAGCGCGCGGGGGGCTTCGTGCCCGCCGTGCGGATGGACGGCACCGAGGACTGGGACCTGTGGCTGCGCCTGGCGGCGCGCGGCGAGACGTTCGTGTCCGAGCCCGCGGCGGTCGTGCGCTACCGCCGCCACCCCGGCGGGCTGACGGCGGACGTCGCCGCGCTCGCGCGCTGTCAGCTCGCGCTGCACGAGCTGCACGGCGCGCTCGTCGCTCCGAAGATCCGCGACCGGGCGCTGGCGGCGGATGCGGCGGCGCTGCGCTCGGCGACGCGCGGCGGCCTGCGCGCGCTGCTGCCGCGCCGCGACCCCTACCTGCGCTGAGCTCGCCGGGGCAATCGCAGGCGGGGGCGCGGGCGGTTGGGGATCAGCCGGCCGAGCTCGAACGCCCACACGGCCGGGCCGTCGAGCAGGCCGAGCAGCATCGCGTCGCGGTCGCTGCGCGCGGCGGCTCGGACGCCGTCCGCGGCGCGGCGAGCGGCCCACCAGGCGAGACCGGGCCAGTGGCGGCGCGGCAGCGCGCCGGGCCAGCGGCGGGCCAGCCACGCCGCGCCGGCGCCATGGCGTGCGCGCTGGGCGAGCATCCGCGGGACGGTCGCACGGTTGCGGTGCACGACCGCGGCCTGCTCGCGGCGCTCGAGCGTCCAGCCGGCGGCGCGCACGCGAAAGCAGAGGTCGGCGTCGCCGCCGGAGCGCACGCCGCCCTCGAAGCCGCCCGCCTGCTCGAAGGCCGCGCGGCGAATGGCGGCGTTGGCGGTCTGCGCGAACGCCCACTCGCCGTGGGCGAGCGTGACCTCCTGGCTCATCGAGGACTTCAGAAACGCGTAGCGCTCGGCGGCGGTCGACGTCTCGCCTTGGTCGATGACGCTTCCGGCGAGGATGCCCACCTCCTCGGCGGGCGGAGGTTCGAAGTACCGGTCGAGCAGGTCGGGCGGCGGGATCACGTCGGCGTCGAGGAAGACGATCCACGGCGCCGTGCCGACGGCCGCGCCGCGGTTTCGCGCGTGGTAGGAGGTGCGGCGCTGCGGGGCGGCCACGATGCGAACGGTCCCGCGGTCGTCGTCCACGGCCGCGGGCCGGTTGTCGGCGATCGTCAGCGTGTCCCCCGGTCGCGCGCCGAGCGCCGCGAGCCGCTGGACGGCGAGCTCGAGCTGCTCGGCGGAGCCGAAGAACGGCAGGACGACGTCGATGGCCGGGCGCGCGCTCACGCGCCGCAATCTACGGCCGCCGCCGGGTGTTGGCATACTGACCGGTCCCCACCCACGGGGGCGTAGCTCAGTTGGTTAGAGCGCCGGCCTGTCACGCCGGAGGTCGCGGGTTCGAGTCCCGTCGCTCCCGCTTCACGGGGGGCATCCCCTCGCCTCGTCCGGCGCGCGCCGCAGACTTCCGCGCGTGGCCACGTCGCAACCAGAGGACTTCATCGAGGCCGGATTTGCGTGCGCGACGCTGATCGCCGATCCGAAGAGCTGGATCAACCGCCGCGTCGAGACCGTCGAGATGCTCGCCCAGGAGGAGACGCGCCGGCGCGTGTCGGTCGACTTCACGCTGTCGGCCGCGCAGCGCGAGGCGCTGATGACGCGCCACGGCGTGGTCGTGCCGATCTCCGTGCTCAACAAGGGCGCGCTGCGCAACTTCGACCTGCGCGACCACCAGCCGCACGCGATACCGGTGCTCAACCGCGCAGACAACGCCGAGCTCGGGCTGACCGCCCTGCTGAGCGCGGCGCTCGACGCGATTGCCGAGCCGCACTCGGCCGTGCTCGTCGAGGCGCTGACGGCGGACCTGCGCCAGATCGTGGTCGCCGACGAGGAGACCGCGCTCGAGGCACTCGAGGCGCTGATCGGCGCCGCCGAGGAGGGCGAGCCGATGCGCCGGGCGATGTGGCAGGACCCGGTCTGCCACAGCCTGCTGCGCACGCTCGCGTCCGACTACGTCCTGTTCGCCGCGCTGGCGCCCGGCGGTCCGGACCGGCGCATCCTGAAGTACGGCTACGGCGACGCCCTGCTGCTCGAGCCGCCCTGGAGGCGCCTTCGCGACCGCTATGCCCCCGGCGAGCTGCGGTGGCGGCTGCGCAACCCGGAGCGCACGCGCTTCTTCATCGACTGCCCGGCGGCGTGGCGCGCCCAGAGCTTCCACATGGAGATCGCCATGCCCGAGGAGCTGCGCGTCGCCTACGCCGTCCTCGGCCGCTACGAGCCCGAGGATCCAGACGGGACGATCGAGGATCTCGGCCCGCCCGACAAGCTCTCCAACCGCGCGGCGCTGTACGCCGCGACGCCGATCGCGCCGCACGACGACGTGCGCGCCTACGTCGAGGTCGTCGCCGAGCGCGAGGGCGGCGCGACGCGCGCGGCGATGACCGCGATCGCGGTCGCCGCGCTGCTGTGGCTGGGCTGGCTGTCGAAGCTCGACGCCGAGGCGCCGGGCGCCGCCATCTCGCTGCTGCTCGCCGGCGGCGCGGTCGTGTCGGGCTTCGCCGCGACGACCGGCAACCACATCATCGTCAACAAGATCCTGCGCGGGCGACGGCGGACGCTGATGCTCGTCGCGCTCGCCGCGCTGGCGGCCTCGGCGTGCCTCGCGATGGAGATCCCCGACCGCACGCCGTTGGAGGTCTGGCTCGCCGCGGCTATCATCAGCACCATTGCAGCGCTCCGTCTCTGCTGGTCGGCCCATCGAGCGGCCAGGTAGCGACGAAACCATGAGCAAGCGTCCCGATTCCCGCATCCGCACGAACGGCGCCTACGTCATCAGGTCGGCGGAGAGCCGGCCGCGGTCGATCAAGGCCTCTGGCTCGCTGAACGGCAACGCCCCCGCCGTCACGCCCGGCGACCGCAAGCTCGCCGAGGCCGTGCGCGAGCGCCACCGCCCGTAGCGCCGGCTCGCATGTCCGCAGTCGCGCTGATCACCGGCGCCGGTCGCGGCATCGGCGCCGCGACCGCGGTCCTCGCCGCCCAGCGCGGGTTCGACGTCTGCGTGAACTACCGCTTCGACGAGCGAGCGGCCCTGCGCGTCGTCGGTCAGGCGAAGGATCACGGGGCCGAGGCGATCGCCGTGCGGGCCGACGTCTGCGATCACCGCGACGTCCGGCGCCTGTTCGGAACGGTCGAGGACCATCTCGGCCCGCTGCGCGCGCTCGTCAACAACGCGGGGATCGTGGAGCCCCAGTGCCGCGTCGAGGACGTTGACGCCGATCGCCTCACCCGTCTGCTGATGACGAACGTCGCGGGGCCGTTTCTCTGCGCGCGAGAGGCCGTCAGGCTCCTGTCGACCCGGCACGGCGGTCCGGGCGGGACGATCGTCAACGTCTCCTCCGCCGCCGCGCGGCTCGGCGCTGGCGGCGAGTACGTCGACTACGCCGCCACGAAGGGCGCCGTCGACACGTTCACGATCGGACTCGCGCAGGAGGTCGCGGGCGAGGGCATCCGCGTCAACGCCGTGCGCCCCGGCTACATCGACACGGACATGCACGCCCAGGGCGGCGATCCCGGCCGCGTCGCGCGCCTCGCGCCCGATCTGCCGATGCGCCGGGGCGGCACGCCCGAGGAGGTCGCCGAGGCGATCGTCTGGCTCATGTCCGACGCCTCGTCCTACGTCACCGGTGCGTTCATCGACCTCGCCGGCGGGCGTTAGGCGCCGAACTCGACGAGCCCGAAGCGCACCTCGAAGCGGGCGCCGCCCAGCGCCGACGCCCCGACCTCGATCGCCGCGCCGTGCGCGCGCGCCTGCTGGGCGACGAGCGCCAGCCCGAGCCCCGACCCGGACGTCTGCGTGCCCTCCGCGCGCGCGAACGGCTCGAAGATCCGCTCGCGCTGGTCCTCCGCGATCCCCGGCCCGTCGTCTTCGACGGTCAGCACCGGCCCGGCCTCTCGCAGCGTGACCGACACGCGGCCGTCCGCGCGCCCGTGGCGCGCCGCGTTTTCGAGCAGGTTGTCGACGAGCAGCCGCAGCCCCGTCTCCCAGCCGCGCATGCAGACCGCCTGCTCGGGCAGCGACGACTCCCACGTCACGGCGGGGTGGCGCGACGAGGCCTGGTCGAGCGCCGCCGCGACGACCTCGCAGAGATCGACCTCGCCGACCGTCCCCGGCGAGGCGTCGCCGCGCGCCATCGCCTGCAGGCCGTCGAGCAGGTCGACGAGCCGGCGGTGCTCCGACAGCGCGTCGCGCACGAGCTCGGTGCGCTGGGCCGCCGGGATGTCGGGGTGGCGGCTGAGCGCCGACAGCGTCGCCTGCACGCTCGTCAGCGGCGTGCGCAGCTCGTGGCCGGCGTCGGCGGTGAAGCGGCGCGTCGCCGCCAGCGCGCGCTCGCGGTCGGCGGCCGAGCGGCCGAGCCGGCCGAGCATGTCGTTGAAGCTCGCCGCCAGCGAGCGCAGCTCGCCCGGCCCGTCGTCGCCGGGCACGCGCTGATCGAGATCCTGCGTGCCGGCGATGCGCGACGTCGCGGCGCGCAGGCGGCGCAGCGGTCGCAGCAGCAGCGTCGCCGAGAACCACGCGCCGCAGCCGCCGAGCAGCAGCGCCACGAGACCGAACGCGGCCAGCCGCCGGTCCAGCGCGGCGACCTTGCGCTCGACCGGCGCCAGCGGGCCGACCACCTCCAGGCGCGCGAGGTCCGCGAGCTCGGGCAGCGGCACGCTCATCGTGTAGGCGCGGTAGCGCCGGCCGCCGGCGCTCAGCGTCCTGAAACCGTCGCGGCGCGGGATCTGCGCCGCCGGCGCGCGGCGGCCGGACTCGCGGAAGACGCGCCCGGCGACGATCAGCCGCAGCGTCGTCCCGCTCGCCGACAGGACGTTGTCCAGCCGCGGATCGCGCGGCGGGCGCGCCTTCTCCAGCGCCGCCACCGAGGTGTCGCGCGAGAGCTCGGCGATGCGCTGCAGGCGCTCGTCGAGCGCAGCGCGTTCGGAGCGCTCGACGTAGCGCGCGACCATCACGCCGGCGCCGGCCAGCACGACGGCGAGGACGAGCGTGATGCCGAGCGTCAGGCGTCCGCGAAGGCTGCGCACGCGCTCACGATCTCAGGGACGCAGGATGAACCCGACTCCGCGGACGGTGTGCAGCACGCGCTCGGCGCCGTCGGCCTCGAGCTTGCGGCGCAGGTAGCCGACGAACACGTCGGCGATGTTCGTCCCCGGATCGAACGTGTAGCCCCACACCTCCTCGTGCAGGCGGCTGCGCTCGATGACCTCGCCGGGATGGCGCAGGAACAGGTGCAGCAGCTCGAACTCGCGCCGCGTCAGCTCGAGGTCGCGCCCGTCGCGCAACGCCACGTGCGAGCGCGGATCCAGCTCGATGTCGCCGACCGTCAGCGCCGCGTCCGACAGCACGGGCCGGCGGCGCAGCAGCGCGTGCAGGCGCGCCGTCACCTCCTCGATCGCAAACGGCTTGACGACGTAGTCGTCGGCGCCGGCCTGCAGCCCGCGCACGCGGTCATCCACCTCGTCGCGCGCCGACAGCACGCACACGGGCACGTCGTCGCCGGCCGCGCGCAGCTGCGCGAGCACCTCGAGGCCGTCGAGGTCGGGCATCGCGAGGTCGAGCAGGATCACCGCCGGGCGCACGGTCTCGTTGGCCGCCAGCGCCGCGCGACCGCCCGACGCGCGCACGACGCGAAAGCCCTCGAGCTCGAGGCCGGCGCCGACCGCGCGGCGGATCGCCGCGTCGTCGTCGACGAGCAGCACGACCGGCCCCGCGGCCCCTTCCTCATCCACGCCTGACGCGCTCGCAGTCCTTCGCGACGCTGTCGGCGCCGTCGGCGTAGACGAGGTCGCGCCCGGCGCCGCAGGAGATGCGGTCGCGCGCGCCGTCGCGTGCGCGGACGACGTCCTTGCCGTCGCCGGCGGCGACCGTGTCGCCGCCGCCGCTCATCGCGCTGATGCGGTCGTTGCCCGCGCCGCCGAGCAGGATGTCCGCGCCGCCGCCGCCGACGAGGCTGTCGTGGCCGGCGTCGCCGGCATGCGTATCGGCGCCGGGGCCACCCGCGAGCGCGTCGTTGCCGGGGCCGCCGAACAGGCTGTCGGCGCCCGGTCCGCCCTTCAGCGCGTCGTTGCCGCCGGCGCCCTCGATCACGTCGTCGCCGCCCCTGCCGTTGATCCGATCGGCGCCCGGCCCGCCGGTCAGGCGGTCCGGTCCGCGCGTCCCGTTCGTGGCAGCGATCGCGACCGAGCCACCGCAGAGGGCCAGTACGAGCGTGATCGCGAGCAGTCGTCGGTGCATGGCACACACCATGACGCAGGTCCTCGCGAACCAGCGCCGCCAAGCGCCGTTCTCATGGACTTCTCACCGTCGGTGTGAAGTGTGTGAGAGCCGCGTGAACCGCGACCTCCGGATGCGCACTGTAGGGACAGGACATCCCGAACGACAGGAGGACGCAATGAGCTTCAAGAGGACGCACATAGCAGGCGCGGTCGCATCGATCGCCCTGCTCGCCCCGGCCAGCGCGCTGGCCGCGACGATCATCGGCGATGGCGGCAACGAGCGTCTGCGCGGCACCAGCACCGCGGACCTGATCGACGGCAGGGGCGGCAACGACCGCGTCCTCGGCCGCGGCGGCAACGACACGCTGAAGGGCGGCTCGGGCAACGACCGCGTCTTCGGTAGTTTCGGCAACGACACGCTGACCGGCACGGCCGGCAACGACCTGCTCTCCGGCGGTCCGGGCGACGACTCGCTGACCGGCGACAACAACGCCGTCGGCGACCTGACGTCCTTCGACCGCGTCTTCGGCGGCTCGGGCAACGACACGATGAAGGGCGGCGACTCCGCCGACCGCATGATCGGCGGCCCCGGCAACGACATCTCCTTCGGCGAGGACGGCCGCGACATCATGTCCGGCGGCACCGGCGACGACGCCCAGGCCGGTGGCCAGGGCGACGACAAGATCTACGCCAACCTCGGCCAGGACACGACCTCCGGCGGCGACGGCGACGACAGGCTGTGGGCGCAGGCCCGCGGCGACGTGGCCCCCGGCCCCGTCGACCAGGTCGGCGACACGATCGACGCCGGCAACGGCAACGACGCCATCCGCACGCGCGACGGCGAGGTCGACCGCGTGACCTGCGGCGCAGGCCTGGACGTCGCCTACCTCGACCACGTGGACGTCATCACCGACGCCACGGCCGAGAACCCCAAGGGCTCGTGCGAGAGCGTCAAGCGCCACGCGCCGAAGGCATCCGACAGCAAGAGCGAGGACGCCCAGGAGGCGCCCGCGATCGCGAACGTCACCAGCTGACGCACACGATCGCCTGAAAGCTACGGCCGGCCACCGCCCCCGAGGTGGCCGGCCGTTGGTCGTAAGGGACCGTTCAGCGGCGCTTGCGAACATCCGGGCACATGCGCTCGACAGACGACGGTGACGAGGCCGGCCGCCCGATCGGCCGGCGCGCCTTTCTCGGCCTGACGGGCCTTGGCCTGTCGTCGCTGTGGTGGGGCGGCGCGGCCTCCGACCTGCTCGCCCAGAGCACGCGGCTGCTGCCCGAGCCGGTCCGCGCGCTGGTGCCCTTCGGCAAGGGCTGGCGGATCTACGCGGTCAACCCGCCGCATCCCACCTTCGATCCCGCGACGTGGCGGCTGCGCATCGAGGGCCTCGTCGAGCGCCCGCAGACGCTCAGCCACGCGCAGCTGCTCGCGCTGCCGCAGGCCCGCCAGACCTCGGACTTCGTCTGCGTGACGGGCTGGTCGGTCGACGACGTGCGCTGGAGCGGCGTGCGCTTCGCCGATCTGCTGGCGGCCGCCAGGCCGGCGGCCGCCGCGCGGGCGCTGCGCTTCGAGTCCGCCGAGGAGCCCTACGTCGACAGCCTGTCGCTCGAGCAGGCGATGGCGCCCGACGCGATGCTCGCCCATGGCATGGACGGCGAGGCGCTGACGCGCGAGCACGGCGCGCCGGTGCGCGTCGTCATGCCGCGCATGTACGGCTACAAGGGCGTCAAGTGGGTGCGGCGGATCGTCGTCACCGACCGCGTCGCCGACGGCTACTGGCAGCAGCGCGGCTATGACCGCGACGCCTGGATCGGCGACTCCAATGGCCAGTGAGGCCCTGCGCGGCGTGCGCGTCGCGCGCTTCGGCGCCACGGAGCGCAACCTGCACACGATCCACGCGCTCGCGTTCGTCGTGATGTTCCTGACGGGGATCGTGCTGTACGTGCCCGTGATCGCGCAGGTCTTCTCCAACCGGCCGCTGACGAAGGGGATCCATCTCGTCGCGGCGGCCGCGTGGCTGACGGCGCTGGCGCTCGTCGCGATCCTCGGCGATCGCGCGGCGCTGCGGCGCACGCGCCGCGAGATCGAGCGCTTCGACGGCGACGACCTGCGCTGGCTGCGACGCCGCCCGGCTCCCGCCGGGCGCTTCAACGCCGGCCAGAAGGCACACGCGCTCGTCCAGGCCGCGCTGGCGCTGCTGTTCACGGTCTCCGGGACGCTGCTGTGGCTCGGCGAGCGCAACACCGACCTGCGCCTGCCGGGCACGATCGCGCTGCACGACGCCTCGATGGTGCTCGCCGGCGTGCTGGTGGCCGGCCACATCTGGATCGCGGTCAGCCCCGGCAAGCAGCCGTCGCTGGAGGGGATCCTGCGCGGAACCGTGCCCGCCGACTGGGCGGCCGAGCACCATCCGCGCTGGCGGTGGCGCGACGCATCGCCCGCTCCGACGCCGATCGGGCCGCTGCGGGTGGGCGCCGCCGCGCTCGTCACCGGGCTCGGGCTGGTCGTGGCCGCGGCGTTCTGCGGTCTCCTCTTTACTTAAGTATTTACTTCGTGTAGGCTTCCTCGCGCAAGCAAGGAAAGGAGCTTCGACATGACCGTCGAGCCCACCACGAAGGACAAGCAGATCACCATCGACGTGCCCGAGGACCGCGTGGCCGAGTTCTACGCGTTCTACGGCCACTTCCTCGCCGGCTCGCTCGGACGCCGGCGCGGCGGGCCACACCCGCGCGGCCACCACCGCTGCGGGCCGCGTCGCGGAGCCGAGCAGTCCCAGGGCGAGCAGGCCGGACCCGAGGTCGCGAGCGCCTGATGGCCGACAAGCAGGTCACCGTCGCCGTCCCCGAGGAGCGCGTCCCCGAGTTCTACGTCTGGTTCGCCAGCTTCCTCGCGGCCGAGACGGGCGGCCCGCCGCCGCGCGGCGGCCCCTGGGGGCGCGGGCGCGGTCCCGGACCGCGAATGCGCCACGATGCAGCATCCTGGTCGGCGCAGGACGCCGACCAGGCCGCGTGGCTGTACGGCAAGCTCGCCCCGCCGGCGCGCGAGCTGTTCGATCTCCTCATCGACGCGCCAGGCGAGCGCTTCTCGGGCAACGACATCGCCGCGCGCCTGCGCCTCGAGAAGGGCGCACACGGCGTCGCGGGCATCCTCGCCTGGCCGGGACGCTACAGCCGCAAGCTCGGCCGCGAGCTGCCGATCGCGACGGCCGGCCGCGACGACGGCGGCACCGACTACTTCCTCGAGCCCGCCGTGGCGGAGCTGTTCGCCGCCGCGCGAGCGCGGGCCAGACCTTGACGCAACTGAGTCGGTTCGACAATCGCGCTACGCTGAAGGTGTCGCGGGGTTCTCAGGCGCTCCTCTGCCTCCCGTGCAGATTTCTGCTCAAGAGGAGCGCGATCGGAGGCTGGCAGTGGCCAGCACCATGGAAGATCGACCGACAGGCGGCAGCCTTTCTGCCGCGATATCGAATGCCGTCGTGCGGATCACCGCCGACTACACCGGGCGCGGGCCGACGAAGGCGCAGACCTCGATCCGAGAGAACATGATCGTCGTCCTCATGCAGGACACGCTGACCAAGGCCGAGCGCACGCTGCTGGCCTCGGGCCAGGGCGACTTCGTGCTCGAGACGCGCAGCCGCTTTCAGACCACGATGAGCGCCGACCTGATCGCCGCCGTCGAGCTGCTGAGCGATCGCAAGGTGATCGCGTTCATGTCGGCCAACCACATCGAGCCCGACATGGGCGCCGAGATGTTCGTGCTCGAGCCGCGCACCAACGGCGTGAGCCCCGAGCACCACTAGCGCGGCGCGCGCAAGCCGAACGGCGGGCGCTCCGCACGCTGGGCCTGCACGACGCGCCGCCGCCGCCGCGCCGCGGGCAGCGCGCGCAGCGCGTCGGCGTAGGCGCGCAGCAGATGGCGCTCGCGCAGCAGCACGTGGCCGATCGCCAGCAGCTCGTAGAACGCGATCCGGTGCAGGTCGCCGCGGATGTCAGACCAGCTGTCGTTCTTGGCCATCATCAGCAGGCGGTTTCGAAACTGCAGCCGCCGGTGCGCCTCGGGCAGCCCCGAGCGCGTCGTCGGCGAGTAGAAGCGCATGTGCCACGCCAGCGCGCGCGGCTCGTACATGCAGCGCCAGCCCAGCAGGCGCGCGCGCCACGCCAGGTCGACGTCCGAAGCCCACAGCTCGAGGTCCTCGTCGAGCACCTCGCCGCCGACCGCGCAGGCCTCGAGCACCTGGCGGCGATAGAGCACGCAGGCGCCGTCGCCGCCGAAGACCTCGGCCGCACGCGCATAGCGCGACAGCGGCTCACCGTGGCCGACGAGCGTGTTCTTGCGCCGGCGGTCGACGACCATGCCGGCGGCGTCGAGCACGTCGAGGCGGTCGGTCGGCTGCATGCCCGTCGCGCGCACGAGCCGCGGCGCTACCGAGCCGACGCCGCGCTGGTCCAGGCGCGGCCGGGCCGCCTCCAGGAAGCCCTCGTCGAGGACGCAGTCGGCGTTCAGCAGCAGCACGGCGTCGCCCTCGGTCGCGACGATGCCGGCGTTGATCGCCGCGGCGTAGGACAGGCGCTCGCGCAGCCCCAGCACGCGCGCGCCGGCCGCCTCGGCGACCGTCCGCGTCGCGTCCGAGCAGGCGTTGTCGATCACGAGCACGTCGGCGCCCGGCTGCGCGACCGCCGCCGGCAGGCAGTGCTCGAGCAGCGGCGCCTCGTTGACGCTCAGCACGAGCACCGTCGTGCGCGCGGCGCTCACAGCAGCTCTTCGTACACGGCGACCGTCAGCGCGGCGCTGGCGGCCCACGACAGCGAGCCCGCGCGAGCCTGTCCGCGGCGCACGAGCTCGGCTCGATGCGCGCGGTCGCCGACGACCCGGCCGATCGCGGCAGCCATGTCGGCGACGTCGAGCGGGTCGAAGTACTCGCACGCGTCGCCGCCGGTCTCGGGCAGCGCCGTCGCGCGCGCGGCCGCGCACGGGGACGCCCCGCGCCATCGCCTCGACGAGCACGAGGCCGAAGCCCTCGTACAGCGACGGGTGCACGAGCGCGTCGGCGCCGCGCATCAGCGCGTCCAGGCTCGCGTCGTCGAGCCAGCCGGTCAGCTCGACGGGCTCGCCGCGCGCCGCCTCGCGCACGCGCTCGCCCGCGCCGCCGTCGACGCCCGCCAGCACGAGCCGGTGCTCGAGGCCCTCGGCGCGCAGGCGCGCGAACGCGTTGACGAGACGCAGCAAATTCTTCTTCGGGCGCAGGTCGCCGACCGCCAGCAGGTAGGGCCCGTCGGGCAGCGGCTTGTCTGCGACCGGCAGCGAGGGCGCGTTGGGAACGATCCGCACGCGCGCCTCGTCGATGTCGTAGCGGCGCACGACGTCGGCGGCGGTATAGCCCGAGACGCAGATCACGCGCTGCGCCGAGCGCGCGGCGAGCGGCGTGAACGTGCGGTACTTCCAGCCGGTGCGCGCGGAGAAGTCGTCGGGGAAGTCCTCGAAGGCGAGGTCGTGGATCGTCACGACGCCCATGCACGGACGCGCGAGCGGCAGAAAGCAGTTCGGCGTGTGAATCAGGTCGGCCTTCATCCGCCGCAGGCGCACCGGCAGGCCGGCCTGCTCGAAGACGCAGCTCGGGCCCGGGCCCGCCGCGCGAGATGAAGCGGTAGTCCAAGCCGGGACGCTCGGGCAGCGCCGCGATCAGCTCCTTCGCGTACCGGCCCCAGCCGCGCAGCTGCGCCGCGAACGCATCGCGAGCGTCGATGGCGATCGTCGGCACGCCGACAACGATGCCAGGCTGCGGTGCCGGCCGCCGGGGCGCCGCGTTAGCATCCCCGGCCGGTGCCCGAGCTTCAGGACGACATCGCGTCGCAGCCGCGCCAGTCGCGGATCTTCGAGCTGCCGATCGAGCTCGGCCAGCCGCACGAGCTGCTCGAGCGGATCATCGGCTGGGTCGGCGCGGGCGGCCCGACCAAGCGCGTGATGTACGTCAACGCCCACGTGCTCAACCAGTCGCGCGAGGATCCCGCACTGCGCAGCGCGCTCGAGGCAGCCGACCTCGTCTACTGCGACGGCTACGGCGTGCGCCTCGCCGCCAAGGCGCTGAGCACCGAGATCCCCCACCGGATGACCGGCGCCGACTGGATCTGGGACATGGCAGCGCTGTGCGAGGCGCGCGACACCTCCGTCTACCTGCTCGGCTGCGAGCCCGGCGTCGCCCGCCAGGCCAGCCTGCGCCTGCGCCGCTCGCATCCCGGGCTGCGCGTCGTCGGCGCGCACCACGGCTACTTCGAGATCGGCTCGGGCCACGACGAGCGCGTGATCGAGGACGTCAACCGCTGCAAGCCGGACATCCTGCTCGTCGGGATGGGAACGCCCAAGCAGGAGATCTGGACGCAGCGCACGGTCGACCGCCTCGACTGCTCGGTGCTGTGGACCGTCGGAGCGCTGTTCGACTTCGTCTCCGGGCGCGTGCCGCGCGCGCCCGCCTCGCTGGCGGACAACGGCCTGGAGTGGATCTTTCGCCTGGCGATCGAGCCGGGGCGGATGTGGCGGCGCTACCTCGTCGGCAACCCGGTGTTTCTCAGCCGCGTCGCCGCGCAGGCCCGCCAGCGCCGGCTGCGCTGAGTCCACCATGTCGCTGAAGGCCGACCGGCGGGAGTGGAACGACCTCGCCGAGCGCGACGGCATGTGGGCCGTGCACTCCGATCCCGACCGCCTCGGATCGTGGACGCCGGACGAGTTCTTCGCCACCGGCGAGACCGAGATCGCGAGCGTCATGGCGGGTCTGGAGGCGCACGAGCTGACGCCGCGCACGGGACGCGCGCTGGACTTCGGCTGCGGCGTCGGGCGGCTGACGCGCGCGCTCGGCACGCGCTTCGGCGAGGTCGTCGGCGTCGATCAGTCGCACGCGATGATCGCCGACGCGCGCCGCCTGAACTCGGGCTGCGAGAACGTGAGCTTCGAGCTCAACGAGCGCTCGGGGCTGGCGTCGCTGCGGCCCGGGTCCTTCGACTTCGTGCTGAGCCTGATCACGCTGCAGCACGTGTCCTCGCGCGCGGCGATCCGCGAGTACATCCGCGAGTTCGTGCGCGTCACGGCGCCCGGCGGCGTGATCGTCTTTCAGCTGCCGACGAGCGTCGGCTGGCAGATCCGCCTGCACCCGCTGCGCCTGCTCAACCGCGCGCTGCGCGCCTCGCCCGTCGCCCCGCGCTGGGCCTTGAAGCGGCTGATGCCCTACAGCATGCGCCTCGTCGGCCTGCCCGAGGCGGAGGTCCGCGCGATCCTCGCCGCCGCCGGCGCGCCCGTCGCCGTCGCGCTGGCCGACAACCGCACGGGCTCGGACGCCGCGCCGAGCATGGCCTACGCGGCGCGGCGCGGCGGCTGAACGGCACGAGCAGCGCCGAGGGAGAACAACCCGTTATGCGGGTCGCGTCGCTGCGGTGGCTGGCCAAGGAATGTCGGACGCGACCGGCGAGCGGCCGATCGGCGACGCGATCGTGCTGGCTGCGCCGCCGCGACAGCGCCCCTGACGCAGCCGCCCCCGGAGGTCGCCGGCGTGATCGAAGACGCACACGCCTACGTGCTCGACCGCTGAGCGCGAGGTGGTCGCCTCGCGCCTGCGCCCATGGAGGGGTTGGGCCGAAAGCGACGGCATGCCCGACGCAATCGGCCCAACGCTCCCCGGATCGGGCGACCCGAATGGGCTTCTGGTTCGCCCTCGAGGCCGCGCCGCACCGTGCCGACGATGATCGGATGCGGATCATCGAGGGACCGGCGAGGTCGGGCACCTCGATGGACCGGTCGTGCGCCTGCGTGGCCCGCTCGCCGTCGTCTGCCGCCCAACGACGTGCGCGTCGTCGACCTGCGAACCGAAGCGACGATCACGGGCCCGATCATCGCGGCGTGCTTCGGTGCCACCATGGGCCACTCGGGCACCCTCGTGGTCCGGCGATGCCCCACCCGCGACCACGGCGAGATCGTCGCGGCGCAGGCCGCGATGCCCGAGCGCCAGATCGCCGACGGGCCGCCCTACCACCCGCTGTACCAGGACGGAATCCTGCGCCTGTTCAGCCTCACCCGCGGGAGCGTGTTCGACCAGCCACTTCCCTGACGCCGGCGGGAGTCCAGCCGGTGGGGGTCCCAAGGGGAGCGTATGGCGGCGCCCCGGGCATCGATCCTGTGGCGCGCACTTCGTAGGCTCTTATCCAGCTGTGCTGAGCTGTGCGAACCGATGAAGGTCCTGGTGGTCGACGACGAGCCGAGCGTGAGATCGGCGCTCGAGCGCGCGCTGGCGCTCGAGCGCTACGACGTGCAGCTCGCCGAGGACGGCCAGCAGGCGCTCGACACGCTCGCCGAGAACGTCGTCGACGCGATCGTGCTCGACGTCTCGATGCCGCGCATCGACGGCCTCGAGGTCTGCCGGCGCCTGCGCGCGGCGGGCGACCGCACGCCGGTGCTGATGCTGACCGCGCGCGACGCGATCGACGACCGCGTCGACGGCCTCGACGCCGGCGCCGACGACTACCTCGTCAAGCCGTTCGCGCTGCGCGAGCTCAACGCGCGCCTGCGGGCGCTGCTGCGCCGCGTCGAGCCGGGCGGGCCGACGCTGGCCTTCGGCGACCTCGTCATGGACACCTCCGCGCACGAGGTCCATCGCGGCGGGCGCTACGTCGAGCTGTCGCGCACGGAGTTCTCGCTGCTTGAGCTGTTCCTCGAGCACCCGCGCCAGGTGCTGACGCGCTCGACGCTGTTCGAGCGCGTGTGGGGCTATGACTTCGGCGCGACGTCCAACGCGCTCGGCGTCTACATCGGCTACCTGCGCCGCAAGACCGAGGCCGGCGGCGAGCGGCGGCTGCTGCACACCGTGCGCGGCATCGGCTACGTCCTGCGCGAGCCATGATGGCGCTGCGCCACCGCCTGACGCTGCTGGTCGCGGGAACGGTCGGGCTCACGCTCGTGCTGATCTCGCTCGTCGCCTACGTGGCGATGCGCAACGAGCTGCGCGGCCAGGTCGACGACTCGCTCTCCGCGCAGTACCAGCAGCTGCGCGCGCGGCTGGGGATCGTGCGACGCGGCGAGACCTTCCCGCCCGCGCCGCAGCGCGACGGCGGGCCCAGCGGCCCCGCGCAGGTGTTCACGTTCAAGGGCGACGTCGTCAATACGACCGACGGCGACCTGTTCGTCCCGATCGACCGCCAAGACCTGCTCGTCGCGGCCGGCCGGCGCGAGGAGCTCCTGCGCGACACGCACGCCGCCGGCGTGCACCTGCGCGTGCTGACGGTGTCGCTGCCCGACGGGCGGGCGGTGCAGTTCGTGCGCAGCCTGCGCAACGTCGACGGCACGCTCGGGCGGCTGAAGATCCTGCTCGCGCTGCTGTGCGCCGGCGGGACGCTGCTGGCGGCGCTGTTCGCCCGGCTGCTGAGCCGGCGCGTGATCCAGCCGGTCACCGACCTGACCGCCGCCGCCGAGCACATCACGCACACCGAGGACCTCGGCCGGCGCATCGAGGTGCCCGGCGACGACGAGGTCGGGCGCATGGCGGCGCGCTTCAACACGATGCTCGACACGCTCGAGAGCTCGCGCCGCGCGCTCGACGACTCCGTCCACGCGCAGCGCCAGCTCGTCGCCGACGCCTCGCACGAGCTGCGCACGCCGGTGACCTCGCTGCGCACGAACATCGAGGTGCTGCTGGCCGGCGGCGAGCTGCCCGCCGACGACCGCCGCCGGCTGCTGGAGGACGTGCGCGCCGAGACCGAGGAGCTCGGCGCGCTGATCACCGACGTCATCGAGCTCGCGCGCGGCGACGAGCCGCTGTCGGGCGTCGAGGACGTGCAGCTCGACTCGCTCGTGGCCGAGGCCGTGGCGCGGGCGCAGCGCCGCCGTCCGAACGTGACCTTCGAAGCCGAGCTCGAGCCGACGGTCGTCGAGGGGCTTCCCGACCGCCTCGGGCGCGCTGTCGACAACCTGCTCGACAACGCCGCCAAGTACGGCGGCGAGGGCAGCGTCGTCGAGGTCGGCCTGCGCGACGGCGAGCTCAGCGTGCGCGACCACGGCCCCGGCATCCCTGCGGCCGACCGCCCGCACGTCTTCGACCGCTTCTACCGCGGCGCGACGGCGCGCGGGCGCCCCGGCTCGGGGCTGGGCCTGGCGATCGTGCGTCAGGTCGCCGAGACGCACGGCGGCACGATCGCCGTCGAGGAGGGGGCGGGCGGAGGCTCGCGCTTCGTGCTGCGCCTGCGCGCGCTGGCGGCGACGCCGGCGGAGCAGGCGCCGGCGGGCGAGGCCGGCGCGAGCTGACCCACGACTCGCCGCGCGTGCGGCTCAGCCGCCGCTGACGCCGGCGCCGGCGAGGCCGCCGGTGTCGACGGCGATCGGCATCGACACCGGCGCGTCGATCGAGACCGTGAAGTGCTCGCCGTCGGAGATCAGCGACAGCGGCTCGCCGTCGAGCAGCCGGTACGCCGTCGCATCGGAGGTCATCTCGACCTCCAGGCGGCTGCCGCGGACGATCAGCCGGAAGCTCATGCTCTGCCAGTCGACAGGCAGCCGCGGAACGAAGCGCAGGTCGTGGCCCTCGATGTCGCGCAGCCCGGCGAAGCCGTTGACGAGCGCCATCCAGACGCCGCCGCAGGACGCGACGTGGATGCCGTCGCCGACGTTGCCGGCGAGGTTCGCGAGATCGACCGCGGCCGAGATCAGGAAGTACTCGTACGCGGCGCGCGCGTCGCCGACCTCCGACGCCATGACGCTCTGCACGCACGACGACAGCGACGAGTCGGCGGTCGTCAGCGGGTCGTAGTACTCGAAGACGCGGCGCTTCTCCTCGAGCGAGAAGCGATCGCCGGCGAGGAACGTCGCCAGCACGACGTCGGTCTGCTTGATGACCTGGTGGCGGTAGATGTTCAGCGGGTGGTAGTGCAGCAGCAGCGGATACTTCTCGACCGGCGTTCCCTCGAAGTCCCACGGCTTGCGGTTGAGGAAGTGCTCGTCCTGCAGCAGCACGCCGGCGCGCTCGTCGTAGGGCACGAACATCCGCTCGGCGGCGCGACACCACTCGGCCGGCTCGCCGGGCTCGATCTTCAGCCGCGCGACGAGCCGCGCGTGGGCGTCGGGATCGGCGTCCTCGAGCAGCTGCAGGCACTCGGCGGCCGCGGACAGGTTCTCGCGCGCCATGAGGTTCGTGTAGGCGTTGTTGTCGACGACGGCGGAGTACTCGTCGGGACCGGTCACGCCCTGGATGCAGAACTGCCCGTCGCGGCGCGTGGAGAAGAACCCCAGGTCGGCCCAGAAGCGCGCCGTCTCGACGAGGATCTCGACGCCCTCGCGGGCGAGGAACTCCTGATCGCCGGTGACGCGCACGAACTGGCGCACGGCGTAGGAGATCGCGGCGTTGATGTGGTACTGCGCGGTGCCGGCCGCGTAGTAGGCCGACGCCTCCTCGCCGGAGATCGTGCGCCACGGAAACAGCGCCCCGCGGTGGCCGAGCTGCTCGGCCCGCCGGCGCGCGGCGCCCAGCATCTCGTAGCGAAAGCGCAGCAGCCGGCGCGCGACGTGCGGCTGCGTGTAGGTCAGGCACGGCAGCACGTAGATCTCGGTGTCCCAGAAGTACTGGCCCTCGTAGCCGCGCCCGGTCAGCCCCTTGGCGGCGATGCCGTGGCCCTCCACGCGCGCCGACGCCTGACGGACCTGGAAGAGGTTGAAGCGCACCGCCTGCTGGATGTCGCCGGGCCCCTCGATCGCGATGTCCGAGTGCTCCCAGAAGGAGTCCAGGCGTTCGCGCTGGACCTCGGCGATGCGCGCGAAGCCGTCGCCGTGGGCGCGGTCCAGCGTGCGGTTCACGCGCCGGCAGAGGTCGCCCGCCGAGGCGTGCTCGGCGTGGTGATAGCCGAGCAGCTTCGTCACCCGCGCGGGCGACGCCGGGCTCGGCGTCGAGGAAGAAGACGACGCGGCCCTCGTCCCCCTCGACGCTGGACTCGACGCTGTGGCGCAGCTGGGTCTCGATCGTGTGCTCCATGCCGCACGCCAGGCCCATCTGGCTCTGGCGCGTGCGCAGCTCGAGCACGACGCGCGTGCCGTCGCAGGTCTGCGGCGACCGGCTCGAGCGCCGAGTCGGTCATGCGCACGCCGACGCGCGGGTCGTCGTCGCCCTTCGGGCGCGGCAGGTGGGTGACGAGCTCGGAGGCGACCGCGAGCTCGGCGGCGCCGGAGACGAGCGTGACCTCGTAGGAGATCGCCGCGAGGTGGCGCCAGTGCAGGGAGACCAGGCGCTGGGAGCGCAGCGAGACGACCGCGCCGCGCGCCGTGCGAAACGTGACCGAGCGCTCGAGCAGGCCCGCGCGCATGTCCAGCACGCGCTCGTAGTTCAGCAGCTTGGACTCCGACAGCACGAGCGGCTCCTCGTCGACGTACAGCCGCATGACCGAGCCGTCGGGCGCGCTGACGATCGTCTGGCCGGTCGTCGCGAAGCCGAAGGCGGACTCGCCGTAGGGGATCGGCCACGTCTCGTGAAAGCCGTTGACGAAGTAGGCCGGATCGTGCGACGGGACGCCCTCGTCGTGCGTGCCGCGCATCCCCATGTAGCCGTTGGCGACGGCGAACATCGTCTCGGACTCGCCGAAGCCCTCGGCGGAGAAGCGCCGCGAGACCAGCCGCCACGGGTCGACGGGCATCGCCGCCTGCATCCGACCGCCTTGGTCGCGGCGCTCGCGCATCCTCATCAACGCCGCCAGCCGTGCCTCCCTCACCGTCATGCCAGCAGCTCCTCAGTGGTGTGCGACGTTGTCCCTGCGTCTGGGCGAGCCATGCCACCGATCGCCGTCGCCTGGATGTTACGCACAGGTCTCGGCAACTGGGGTCGATCTTTGGCTCACGACGCATCACCAACAGGCTCAGGCAGCCCGGAGGTTCCGCGCTCCAGCACCGAGCACGCGGCATCGACGACATCGGGGTCGAACTGCGTGCCGCTGTTGGCGCGCAGCTCCGCCAGCGCCGCGCGCTGTGACAGCGGCGGGCGATAGGGGCGGCGCGTCGTCATCGCGCCATACGCCGCCGCGACCGCGACGACGCGCGATGCCAGCGGGATCTCCGCGCCGCGGAGCCGGTCGGGATATCCGTCGCCGCCGAAGCGCTCGCCGGCCGAGCGAACGATCAGCCCGACGTCGTGCAGCGTGCCGCCGACGCGGTCGAGCATCCGCTGGCCGGCGACGGTGTAGGCGCGCATCGCCTCCCATTCCCGCTCGGTCAGCGGCCCGGCCTTGCGCAGGATCTCGCGCGGCGTCTCCATCTTGCCGATGTCGTGCAGCATCGCCGCGAACTCCACGAGCCGGCGCTGCTCCTCGTCGATGTGCAGCTCGCCGGCGATCGCGAGCGCCAGCGCGACCGCCCCCTGGCCGTGGCTGGGCAGCGCGTCGTCGCCGGCGATGACGTCGCCGAGCAGCAGCGCCGTGCCGCGGTAGGTCGCGCTGAGCTCGATCGCCGTGCCCATCCGCCCCCGCCGCTCGCGCGCGAAGACCGCCAGCAGCGTCGCCGCCGGCAGCACCAGCAGGAAGGCGTAGTGGTGCTCGACGCTCGCGGCCGCGGCGAGCAACCCGACCGGCGACAGCAGCGAGTCGACGAGCCAGACCTCGCGCAGGACGTCGAGCTGGAGCTTCGGCGGCACGCCGTGCGCGAGCCACTCGTGCGCCGTCGAGCCGAGCAGCTCGCAGGCGAACTGGGCGCCGAGCGCGAGCAGGTAGACCCACCAGTCGGCGCCCGAGATGCCGTCGACGCCGGCGAGCAGGAAGACGACGACGGGGCCGACCGCGTACCACGCGTCGCAGGGCACCCACAGCAGGCGCTGGGGGTGCATGCGCCCGGCGAGCACGTCGGGCATCCGGTCCAGCGCGATCGCCGCGACGACGACGAGCGGGACGATCGCCGGCGGCAGCAGGAACAGCATCGGCACGAAGACCAGCTGCGTCGGCACCATGAAGCCCGCGCCCGTCTCGAACTCCAGCCGCCCGACGACCGCGGCCGTGAGCACGAACAGCGCCACGAGCCAGCCGTCGACGGGCTCGTCGAGTCCGGTCGCCAGCAGCACCGCGGCGACGAGCACGAACGGCACGCCGACGAGCGCATCCGCTCGGACCTCGCGCGGCTGCATCCGCGATCCGCTCCGCGCCCGGGAGTCCTCCACGAGGCGGATCGGTACCGACATGCCCGGAGCGTAGTCCGACGCCGGCGGTCGCAGCGCGCGCAAGTGCCCCGGTCGTCAGGCGCACGAGCACACCTTCTGGCGCCGATGGACGAATGTATGAGCTTGGCGCGGCTGGGTGCGGACGCTCGCAGGGCGGGCCGATGGAGGGCTTGAGCCACAGGCTCGCTCCTCTCGAAGCCGCACCCTCCCCGAGGAAAGGACCTCGTCGTGCTCACGATCACTGCTCGCTGCCGTCTTCTGTTCACCGGCGTCGCCGCCGTCGCCGCCTCCGCCCTGCTGGCCACGCCGGCCCTGGCGGCCAAGGCGCCCGCTGCTGCTGCATCGGGCTGCCCCGAGAAGGCGGTCTTCCAACCGTTCGCGCCGTGGGGGGACGATGCCGACTACTTCCTGATCCCCGGCGGCGCGATCGACCGCGGCGCGTCGGAGTGGACGCTGCGCGGCGGGGCCGCCGAGGTCAAGGGCAACGAGCCGTTTCACGTCGTCTCGGCGAAGGACAGGAAGTCGCTCGCGCTGCCCGCCGGCAGCTCGGCGACGAGCGCGCCGTTCTGCATCGCCGCCGAGCACCGCACGATGCGCTTCTTCGCCGACGCCGCCTCCTCGAGCTCGCTCGACGTCGACGTCCTGTACTCCGACGCCGCGGGCGTCGGCCGCTCGATGCGCATCGGCCAGCTCGCCGGCGGCGAGGACTGGGCGCCGACCGCGATCGTGCCGATGGTCGTCAACGAGCTGGCCGCCCGCAGGGGCGCGATGAACGTGCGCCTGCGCTTCGCGCCGCGAGGCTCCGGGCGCTGGACGATCGACGACGTGCTGGTCGACCCCTACCGCACCCGCTGACGCAGGCCGTGCTCGACTGGGTGGCATGATCTCGCCCGGATGTCGCCGCCCCTCCGCCAGCTGCGCCAGGAACTGACCGGCAGGCTGCGCAACGGCGCGACGCACGTCATCACCGGGATGCCCGACGAGCGCCGCAAGCAGCTCGCCCGGCGGGTTCGCTCGGGACGCGCGTCGCGTGCGCTGCTGCGCGCCGCGGCCGGCTGGTATGGGCGGGCGCCGGTGCCGATCGCGGGCGGCCTCGGCCACCTGCTGTACGTCTCGACGGCCGACCTGCCGCTCGACCACGCGCACGCCGGGCTGATCGTGCGCGGCACGCTCGAGCCCCCGGTCCAGGAGGCGCTGCGCCGCCTGCTCGCGCCGGGCGACGTCTTCTATGACATCGGTGCGAACGTCGGCTTCTTCACGCTCGTCGGCGCGCGTCTCGTCGGGCCGTCCGGGCGGGTCGTCGCGTTCGAGCCGGTGCCGTGGTGCGCGCGCGCCGTCGGGCGCAACATCGAGCTCAACGGCTTCGAGCACGCGCAGATCCAGCAGCGGGCGGTCGGCGCCGCCGACGGCAGCGCGCGGCTGCTCGTCGTCGGCGAGGCGAGCTGGTCGCACCTGGAGTCCACCGGCCGCCACGCCGACGTGCGCGACGAGATCGACGTCGAGGTCGTGTCGCTCGACAGCCTCGTCGCCGCCGGCGCGATCGCGCCGCCCGACGTCCTGAAGATCGACACCGAGGGCGCCGAGCTGCAGGTCATCGAGGGGGCCCGGGAGACGATCGCGCGCCACCGTCCGGCGATCGTCTGCGAGCTGCACGACACCAACGAGGCCTTCGTCGCGCTGATGGGGGAGCTCGGCTACGTGACCTCAAACCTCGACGGCCCGGCCGCGCTGCTCGACGCGGGGCCCGCCCACGCGCTGGCCCAGCCGCGCGGCTGAGCGGGCCGACCGCGTCAGGCGGCGTCGTCGCCGTACGGGACGACGACGCGCGGGCCGCCGGTGCCACGAACCGGACGCGACCGCCTGCGACCGTCGCGGGGGCGAAACGGGAGGACGACCGCCGACGTCCGGGCCGGCGCGTCGGCGAGGAACGTGTCGGCGCTCAGCGGCTCCATGCGACGCGGCAGCTCGGTGACGCGAGGCGTGGTCATGGCCGGGGTTGGATCGTGGGGGACATGGTCGTCGGGAGCGCGGAAGGGGTGCTGGTTCTTCGTGCGGTTCGTCGCAGTCAACGGATCACCATGAAGACCGCTCGCAGCCGCGGATCTCATCGGCGGCGGCGCAGCAGCCGGCCTTCGCGCGGCTGTTCGAGGTCGCAGGCGGAGAAGCCGTCGTGGAACCCGCGCGCGATCGGTCCCTCCCAGCCGGCCGGCGGCGGGTCCGCCGCCGATCCACTGCTCGTGGGAGATGGCGCCCGATCCGTCGTGCGGTGGGTATCGGCAGCGCGCGGGCGCCGCTGGAGGCGCCCGCGCGGCCGTTTCCACCGCGCCGCTACGCGCAGTTGCCGATGTCGCTCTCCGACGACGCCACCACGACGTTCACCCTGACGATGCCTCCGACGCGCACGCTGGCGTGCACCGCGTTGACCGTCAGGCCGTCGTCGGGCGTGCTGAACGCGATCTGCTCGTTGAGCACGAGCGTCACCACGCCGACGGTGACCGTCGTGTTCGGGGCGACGTTCGTCGGCTGGGCGATCACGACGGCCGATCCGACCTTGAGGTAGGCGATCGTCGTCGTCCCGGACGAGCCCGCGCACGTCGTCGTCGAGGTCGAGGCGATCGTGCGCATGGTGATCGTCGGCACCGTCCCGACCGCGACCCGCGCGTCGGCGACCGACGCGCTGGCCGACGAGCGTGCCTGCGATGCGCTGGTCGTGACCTGTGCGCACAGCACGTGAGCGCTGACGGCGCCCGGCACCGTCGCGACGCACGGCGTCGACGTCGTGGACGACGACGTCGTCGCGATGTGGCCGGTGTCGGGCGTCGGGACGACGTTGACGAGCGGGATGCCGATCAGCGACACGGCCGCCCTCAGCCCATAGGCGCGCCCGGTCAGGATCTGCGACGTGACCAGCACGGTCTCACTGCCACAAGGCGACAGCGCCGGGTCGTTGGCCGCATCGCCGCTGTAGGTCGCGACCCAGTTGTAGGTGCCCGCCATCGTCGCCGTGACGTCGCCCGACGAGGCGCTGCGACCCACGAGCGGGCTGTTCAGCGTCGCGATCGGCGTCGAGCAGGTGTCGTCGCCGGGGCCGAACAGCTCGAACTGCACGCTGCCCGTCGGAGACGCCCCGCCGATGATCGTCGCCGAGTCGGAGATGCTGCCGCCGACCGGCACCGAGCCCGACGGCGTGGTCGTGATCGCGGGACCGCTCATACCGCCACCGCCGCCGGGGCCAGGACCCGCGGCCGCGCACGTGCTGACGCGGTTTGCGTCCATCGTCACCGCGCCGGTGTTCGCGTACAGGCCGCCCGTCGTGACGGCGCCGGTGTCGAGCGTGACCGAGGCGCTCGCGAGGATGTTGCCGAGAAAGCTCGTCGCGCTGGCGAGCGTGGCGCTGCTCCCGACCTGCCAGGTGATGTTGTCGTTGTTGCAGGGCGCCGCTCCGCCGATCAGCACGACCGCGGAGTTGCTCGCCGTGATCAGCGTGCTGCCGGTCTTGAACAGCCAGGCCGCGTTCGGGTCGCCCTGGGCGTCGAGCGTCAGCGTGCCCGTCAGGAAGACCTGCGTGCTCGTGAAGCAGTAGACGCCGGGCGGCAGGACGTCGCCGCCGAGGTCGGGGTCCGAGCGCGTCTCGTCGCAGGGCTGGCCGGCGGCGTCGTTGTACGCGGTCTCGGCGTCGGCGGAGGCCGTGTCGGCAACCGCGTCGCCGGCATGGATCGACCCGTGCACGATGCCGGGCGGAAAGCCGGTGATCGCCGTTCCCGGGAAGACGCCGAGATCGCCGGTCACGTCGGTCGGGCCGGTGTTGGTGATCGTGGTCGCCGCGACCGCCGCGAAGTCAGCGGCCGTGCCGAGATCCGGTGTCGTGGCGATCGCGTGCGCGGCTGCGGGCGCGAGCGCTGACAAGGACAGGGCGGTGACGGCGAGCGCGACCCCCCGGCGGACGGGTCGGTGGTACGAGCGGTTCATGAGGTGGCCCCCTGTTGTGCCTGGTGCTCAGGCAGCTGCCCTGCGGCGCGTCGGGCGTGCGTTCTCTCTGCCGTCGCGAGCGTGCTCGAATGGCCCGTGCGAAGGGGCTGTCCGCGCGACTCTCGTCGGAAGCGGCCGTACGTCGCTTGGGAGAAGCTGTCCGTCAGGTCGCCGCGGGCGCGTGGCCGGAGGCGCCCTGCGCGAGGCTGATTCGCAGAAGCGGGAGGTGCGTGATGCGCCTGCGATCCTACGGAATGAAACACCGCAAAGCAAACATTCGGTAAACGACGTTCGAAGTGTTTGCCGCCCGTCGGGAACCTTCAATGCGCCAGCGACTCGACCGCCGCGCGCAGGGCTTGCGCCGTCGGCTCGGGCGCGTAGGCCGCCACGCGCGCCGCGGCGCGCTCGCGCAGCGTCGCGCGCAGGTCCTCGTCGGTCGTCGCGATCGCCAGCAGCTCGGCGACGACGCTCTCGCCGTCGCCCTCGCCGAGCAGCAGCGCGGCGTCCCCGGCGACCTCCGGCACGCCGCCGACCGGCCGCGCGATCACCGGCACGCCGAAGTGGAAGGCCTCCAGCAGCGGGATGCAGAAGCCCTCGTGCTCGGACAGGCACACGAACGCCTGCGCCGAGCGGTAGCGCGCGGCGAGCTGCTCGGGCGTCAGGCCCGACTCGATCGTGATCGCGCCCACCGGCGACAGCTCCTGCGCGAGCTCGCGCATCGCCGCGTCGTAGGCCCAGTTGACGGGCGCGCCGACGAGCACGAGCCGCGCGTCGGAGGCATGGCGGCGCCGATAGAGCTCGAACGCGCGCATGATCGCGTCCTGGCGCTTGTGCGGCGCGAGGCGGCCGACGAACAGGATCACCGGCGGGCCGGGCGGGAGGACGGGACCGGGTGCCCCGAGCCCGCGCGGGTCGAAGAGGATCGGGATGACGATGTCCGAGCCCATCTCGCGCGCGTTGTAGAGCGACACGCCGGCGACGACGTCGGCCGCCGCGGCGAACTGCGGCAGCTGCTTGCGCCCCAGCGCGCAGACGACGGCGGCCTGCGGGTCGTGATCCCAGAACCAGCGCGCCGGCGTGATGTTGTGCGACAGCAGGAGCTTTGGGTTGGGCAGCTCGAGCACGGCGCGCAGCTTCGGCGCGTAGGCGGAGTAGTGGATCAGCAGCACGTCGCCGGAAGCTGCGTCGAGCGCGCGCAGCGGCGCGATCTTCGAGCCCACGCGCGGGTCGATCTCGACCGCGACGTCGTGCCCGCTCCAGCCCCATGCCCTGAACAGCGCGCGAAACGCGAACGCCTGCGTCGTGACGGCGTCGTAGGGACCGGCGCCGCTGAGGACCTGGTGGACCCTCACTCGGGCTTTCGCGACTCTTCGAGCCGCGCGACACGGTCCTCGAGCTCGGCCATGCGGATCAGCACGTTGAGGTTGAAGCGCGTCTGCTGGGACTGCAGCTCGCTGAAGTACTGGCGCATGAAGTGGATGAGCCTGCGCTTGAACCAGGTGATGGGTGCGCCCAGACGGCGTGTCGAGACCATCAGCTCGACGTCGGGCGCGATCGCCGCCCACTCCATCAGCTGCTCGATCGAGACGCGCTCGGTCGGCTCGATCGCCACCCCGGGGGGCAGCGCGTCGTCGCGTCCGGCGGCGGCGATCCGCGCGGCGGCGAGGGCGTCCTCGGGCTTCATGCTCCCGGCACCGGCGCTTCCTCGGATGTGCCCATCAGCCGGTGGTAGAAGGGCATGCCTTCGCCGACCGGGCCGTCGAAGATCTTGCGCCCGCCGTCGAGCACGATCACGCGCTCGCACGTGCGCTCGATCAGCGCCGCGTCGTGGGAGACGAGCACGAGCGTCGCGCCGGCGGCGATCTGCTCGGCGATGCGCGCCTCGCACTTGCGCTGAAAGGCCTCGTCGCCGACGGCCAGGACCTCGTCGATCAGCAGCACGTCGGCGTCCAGGTGCGCGGCGATCGCGAAGCCCAGGCGCAGGAACATGCCTGACGAGTACGTCGCGACGGGCGCGTCGATGAAGTCGCCGAGCTCGGAGAACGCGACGATCGCGTCCATCCGCGACTCGATCTGCTCCTTGCCGAGGCCGTGCAGCGCGCCGTTGAGGAAGATGTTCTCGCGGCCGGAGAAGTCGCGCCCGAAGCCCGCGCCGAGCTCGAGCTGGGCGACGATCTGCCCGCCGCAGGCCACGCGCCCGGAGTTCAGCGGCACAATCCCCGAGAGCACGCGCAGCGTCGAGGACTTGCCGGCCCCGTTTCGCCCGACGATGCCGACCGTCTCCCCCGGCTCGATCCGCAGGGAGACGTCCTTGAGCGCCTCGACCGGCGCCGGTCCGCCGGCGCGCGCCCTGCCGATCAGCAGCTCCTTGAGCGAGCGGCCGCGGTCGGCGCGCACGCTGAAGCAGCGCGACGCGTGCTCGAGCACGATCTCGCCTGGCCGCACGGCCTGATCGAAGCTCGCCTTGCTCACACGACCACCGCGAGCTCGCCCTGCATGCGCCGAAACAGCGCGAGCCCGCCGAGCACGGCAACGACCGATGCGATCAGCACGTAGGCGAGCTGCTGGGTCTGCGGCACCGCGCCGCCGTAGATCACGTCGCGAACCGCGCCGATGAACGGCGCGACCGGGTTGACCCACTCGAGCACGAAGCGTGCGGTCGCCTGGTCGGTGACGGCCTTCGGCTCGAAGAAGATCGGCGACATGAAGAACCACGGCAGCAGCGCCGCCGACAGGATCGGCGCGACGTCGCGAAAGTACGCGTGCAGGACGCTGATCGCCAGGGCAAGGCCGAGGACGAACAAGAACAGGCAGACGAGCACGAGCGGCAGCAGCAGCAGCGCCGGGTCCAGCGTGCCGCGGATCGCGATCGTCACCGGGCCCAGCAGCGCCAGCAGCACGACGAACGTCACGAGCTGCACCGTCACGACCGACGCCGGGATCGTCTCGCGCGGAAAGCGCGCCTTGCGCACGAGCGCGCCGTGCTCGAGCAGCGACGGCGCCGCGCTCATCAGCGACTGGCTGAAGAAGATCCAGACGACGAGCCCGACGAGCAGGAACAGCGGGTACTGCTCGGGCTGCGCGGGCCCGGCGACCTTGAAGACGATCCCGAACATGAAGTAGTAGGCGCCCATCAGCACGAGCGGGTTGACGAGGTACCAGAGCACGCCGAGCGCCGAGCCCTTGTACTTCTGTCGCAGCTCGCGCCGCACCATCTGCTCGAACAGGTAGCGGTGGGCCATGCGGCGATTATGGCCGTCGGCGGCGGCTCAGCCCCCGCTCAGTGCCCGCTGCACGGCCCCAAACGCGGGCTTGGGCCGCAGCGATGCGTCGAGCAGCGTCGCGGCGCCCATCCCCGGCTGCGTCTCGGAGATCCACGAGCGCCCATCGGTGAAGCCCCAGAAGGTCAGCGACCTGCAGCCCACGGCAAGGCACGAGCGCACGATCGTCGCGTAGACCTGCGCCTGGTCCTCGAGGTCCGCCGCGCTGGGATCGAGCTTCAGGCCGACGTCGGCCTCCGTGATCGCGATGTCGAGGCCGAGCGCCTTGAAGCGGCGCATGTTCGCGACGAAGTCGCGCGGCACGCCCCTGAGGTTGGAGTGCGACTGAAAGCCGACGCCGTGAATCGGCACGCCTCTGGACTTGAGGTCTGAGACGACCTCGTACAGGCGGTTGGACTTCGGCCCGATGCTCTCCGCGCCGATCTCGTTGAGGTAGAGCTTGGCGTCGGGGTCTGCCGTGTGCGCCGTGCGAAACGCGTCCTCGATGTAGCCGCGGCCCAGGCGGCGCTGGAAGATCGACGGGCGCAGGCGGCCGTCGTCTGCGATCGGCTCGTTGACGACGTCCCACACGCCGATGTCGTCCTTCCAGTGCCCCATCAGCGTGCGGATCCGCTCGCGCGTCGCCCGGCGCAGGTCCTTCGGCCCGAGCTGCTCGACCCAGCCCGGCACCTGGGAGTGCCACACGAGCGTGTGGCCGCGCACCTTCTGCCCGGCCTTGCGGGCGTCCCCGACGAGCTTGTCGGCGGCGTCGAAGTCGAGCTCGCCGCGCGACGGCGCGATCGCCTCCCACTTCATCTCGTTCTCCGGCGTGACCGACGAGAACTGCTGCACGATCAGCTGGCGGTACGCGCGGTCGCCCGTGGCGTCCTGGCTTCGCACGGCGGTCCCGACCTCCAACCCGCGCGCCTTGGCGAGCTGCTTCAGCGGCTGGCCGGGCAGCCGCTTGGCGTCGCGGCCCTCGCGGACCAGCAGCGCGGCGACGAGCACGGCGACGGTCAGCGCGCCGACCGCCGCCCAGCGCCCGAGCGTCAGAAGGCGCCCTTGCGCGTGAAGACCGCGGGCACGGTCTTCACGAGGATGCTGAGGTCCAGGAAGACCGACCAGCGCTCGAGGTAGAGGAAGTCCAACCGCACGAGGTCGTCGAAGTCCAGCTCCGAGCGCCCGGACACCTGCCACAGGCCGGTGATCCCCGGCGTCACGAGGTAGCGCTTCTTGTGCCACTCCTCCAAGCGCTCGAAGTCGCGCTCGGGCAGCGGCCGCGGGCCGACGAGCGACATCTCGCCGCGCAGGACGTTGAACAGCTGCGGCAGCTCGTCGATCGAGTAGCGGCGCAGCAGGCGCCCGACCGGCGTCATGCGCGGGTCGTCGCGCATCTTGAACAGCGCGCCGGAGGCTTCGTTGAGCGACTCGAGGTCGGCCTGGCGCTGGTCGGCGTCGCGGTACATCGTGCGGAACTTCAGGCACGCGAACGGCTTGCCGCCGATCCCCGGGCGCATCGAGCGGTAGAGGATCGGCCCGCGCGAGCTGAGCCTCACCGCCAGCGCGGCGGCCGTCAGCAGCGGGCTCAGCATCAGCAGCAGCAGCGACGAGACCGTGATGTCGAACGTACGCTTGACGACGTAGTCGAAGCCCTCGAAGACCGGCGGCTTGAGCTCGAACAGCGGCACCGCCTCGCCGGGCACGAACTCCGCGCGGTGCACGAGCAGCTCCATCGTCGACGGCGCGATCCGCACGCGCACGCCGTTGCTGTGACAGACGTCGACGAGCTCGACTGCCTGCGGCTGCGGGAAGTCCGGGTCGGCGATGATGACCTCTTCGATGCGGTGGCGGTGGATGACCGCCGCGAGCTCGTCGAGCGTGCCCAGCGACACGAGGCCGTTGTTGGGGCGCGGCGTCAGCGAGATGAAGCCGACGACGTTGACGGTCGGCGTCGCCGCGTCGCGCAGCGCGTGGGCGACGGCCTCGATGTGCTGACCGCTGCCGACGAGCACCGAGCGCCGCTGGTAGCCGGCCGCGCGCAGCAGCGCGCCGGTGAACTTGTCATAGCTCAGGCGCAGCAGCGAGACGTAGATCGTCGCGAAGAACAGCGTGCCGTAGAAGATGTAGTACGAGCTGAACTGGTTGCCGCTGGCGAGCGCGAACAGCAGCGCCACGAGCGCGACCTGAAACAGCGACGAGACGATCCGCGTCATGCCCGGCCGCAAGCCCCGCGAGGAGTACAGCCCCGAGCGCGCGAACAGCAGGACCGTCAGCAGGAACGCGAAGTCGAACAGCTCCTTGGTCGGCTGTGCCTGGTGGCGCGGCTGCCAGTCCTGCAAGACGAGGCCCGCCTTCAGCCACAGCGCCGTCAGGATCGCCATGTAGATGCCGAAGAAGTCGACCGTCAGCAGCGAGCTGATGCGCACGGCCTTGCGCAGCGTGTCCAGGCGCAGCAGGAACGACAGCACGGGCGGGCGCTTGCGGCGCACGTCGCGGTCGGTCAGTTCGAAGGCGGACGCGTCCGTGAGCTCCGGCGCCTCCTGCGTCTCTCCCCGTGGCTGCTGCTGCGTCTCCGGCATTCCTCTGCTCCTAACGAGAGACGATCGCAGATGTTCCGCTGCGGCGCAGCAGCCGCCCGTCGTGGCGTGCGATCAGCTACCGCCGGTTCCGATCAGCACGTCGGTGCCGGAGCGCTCGATCGTGCGGATGAGGCCCTCGCGCAGCTCGACCTCCGGCTCCCAGCCGAGCAGCGTGCGCGCGAGGCCGATGTCGGGCTGGCGCACCTGCGGGTCGTCTGTCGGCAGCGCCTCGAAGATGATCTCCGAGCTCGAGCCGGTGACCTCGATGATCGTCTCGGCGAGCTGCAGCAGCGTGAACTCGTTCGGGTTGCCGACGTTGATCGGCCCGACCTCGCCGGATTCGGCGAGCGCGATCATGCCGCGGACGAGGTCGTCGACGTAGCAGAACGAGCGCGTCTGGCTGCCGTCTCCGAAGACCGTGATCGGCCGGTTCTGCAGTGCCTGGCGCATGAACGTCGGAATCGCGCGGCCGTCGTGCGGGCGCATCCTGGGGCCGTAGGTGTTGAAGATGCGCATGATCGCCGTGTCGACGCCCTGCTGGCGGTGATAGGCCATCGTCAGCGCCTCGGCGTAGCGCTTGGCCTCGTCGTAGACGCCGCGCGGGCCGATCGGGTTGACGTGGCCCCAGTAGGTCTCCTGCTGGGGGTGCACCTGCGGGTCGCCGTAGACCTCGCTCGTCGAGGCGATCACGAAGCGCGCGCGGTGCTTCTTGGCGAGGCCGAGCGTGTGGTGCGTCCCGTAGGAGCCGACCTTCAGCGTGTGCAGCGGCAGGCGCAGGTAGTCGATCGGCGAGGCGGGCGAGGCGAGGTGGTAGACGACGTCCACCGCGCAGTCGACGAAGTACGGCTCGACGATGTCCTTCATGACGAACTCGAACTGCGGCGAGCGGATGTGCTCGATGTTCTTCAGCGAGCCCGTCTCGAGGTTGTCGACGCAGACGACGCTGTGTCCGCGGCGCAGCAGCTCGTCGCAGAGATGCGACCCGAGAAACCCTGCGCCACCGGTTACAAGGCAGGTGGCCACGCCGGTGAGGCTAGCGCGAGCGCGCCGCTACCGCGAGCGGGCGGCCTTCAGCTGCTTCTTCGTCGTGTCCGGGAGGAGCACGACGAGGCCGCTCTTCTTGCGCCTCGCGAGGCCGCGGATGACGAGCCGCTTCGCGACGACCGGGCAGCGCTTGCAGCGCGGGTTGCTCTTGCAACAGCCCTTCTTCGGCTTGAAGCTCGCCTTCATTAGGTGAGCCTAACGCATCCTCCCGGCCGTCAAGCTAAAGTTCTGCCACATGCCAGCCTCTGCATTCATCGAGCGCCTCAACGAGCAGATCGGCCACGAGTTCGCGGCCTCGCAGCAGTACCTCGCGATCGCGACGTACTACGACGACGACACCCTTCCGCGCCTGGCGACCTTCTTCTACGCGCAGGCTTTGGAGGAGCGCAACCATGCGCTGATGATGGTGCAGTACCTGCTCGACGCCGACGTCCCGGCCCCGATTCCCGGCGTCGCGGCGCCGCGCAACGACTTCGACGACGTGGTGGTGCCGGTCGAGCTCGCGCTCGAGCAGGAGCGCCGGGTCAGCGAGCAGATCAACGCGCTGGCCGCGATCGCCCGCCAGGAGGGCGACTACACTAGCGAGCAGTTCATGCAGTGGTTCATCAAGGAGCAGGTCGAGGAGGTCTCGACGATGAACGACCTGCTGCGCGTCGTCGAGCGCTCCCGCGACAACCCGCTGCTGGCCGAGGAGTACATCGCCCGCGAGGGCTTCGGCGCCGGCGAGGACGCCGACCCGACGGCGCCGCCCGTCGCCGGCGGCGCGCTGTAGTGGACCGCTAGTCCGCTGCTCGGCCGCTCCCTCACCGCCGTCGCGCGGCTGCGCGCGCGCCTGGGCAGGGCGACGCCGCCGCGCGAGGAGCTGATCGCCCGGCACGTCGCGGGGCGATCGTTCGTCGACGTCGGCTGCATGTGGACGATCCACGGCGCGCTGTGCTTCGCCGCCGAGGACGCCGGCGCGGCGACCGTCACCGGCGTCGACGTGATGGAGCCCTCGGCGCAGTTTCTCGCCGAGCTCGAGCGCCGCGACTCGAAGGTGCGCTTCGTGCACGGCGACCTGCACGAGCCGGCGACTTTGCAGGAGATCGGCCGCCACGACGTCGTCTGGTGCTCGGGCGTGCTCTACCACGCGCCCAATCCGCTGCTGACGCTCGCGCGCCTGCGCGACCTGACCAGCGGCACGCTGCTGCTGGCGACCGAGACCGTCGCCGAGACGCCCGGCCGGCGCGGGACCTGCGTGATCGCGCCGGGCCGCGACGAGCACCCCAACGCCGCGCCCGCGACCGCCGCGGGACAGGGCTACGGGCCGTGGTACTGGGGCATCGCCCCGTCGGCGCTGCGCACGATGCTCGCGCTGAGCGGCTTCCGTGTCGTCGAGGAGCACCGCACGCCGTTTCACGTGACGGTCGTCGCGCGCTGAGCAACCGGGTAGAGGCGAAGCGTGTCCGCCGACCCGCGCGCCGAGCCGCTTGACCTGCCGGCGGCGTATGGCGCCCCGCAGACGACGCTCGCGTGGGCGGAGGTGCGCGAGCGGCTCGTCTGCGCGCCCCACTACTGGCTTGCCTCGGTGCGTCCCGACGGCCGGCCGCACGTCGTGCCGCTGGACGGCATCTGGCACGACGACCGCTGGTATTTCGGCGGCAGCCCGCAGGCCGTCAAGCACCGCAACCTGCAGGCCGACCCGCGTGCCGTCCTGCACCTCGAGGACGCCCGGCGGGCGGTGATCGTCGAGGGCGCCTGCGAGCTCGTGCGGCCCGACGCCGACCTGGCCGCCGTGCTGGCGCAGGCGACGCAGGCGAAGTACGGCTATCCGGTCGATCCCGCGAGCTACGCCGAGCAGGAGATCTGGTGCCTGCGACCGCAGCGGGCGCTGAGCTGGCAGCGCTTTCCGCGCGACGCCACGCGATTCGTCTTCGATTGGCGATGAGTTTGCGGCGCCGCGGCGGTCTCAGTTGTCGATGACGTCCGCGGAGGCTCCGACAACTGCCCGTTCGGGCGCCCGCACACCTTCTAGGATGACCGCCATGGACGGATCGGCCATCTCGACCGCCGACCTCGAGCTGCGCCTCGAGCTTCACCGCGTGGAGCTGACCGCCCACTGCTACCGCATGCTCGGCTCCCCGCACGAGGCCGAGGACGCCGTCCAGGAGGCGCTGATCCGCGCCTGGCGCAACCTCGATCGCTTCGAGGGCCGTGCCGCGCTGCGCTCGTGGCTGTACCGGATCGCGACGAACGTCTGCTTCGACATGCTCGACGGGCGCAAGCGCCGCGCGCTGCCGATGGATCTCGGCCCCGCGCGCGACCCCGAGAGCGCCGATCGACGGCGGCCTGCCCGAGGTCACCTGGATCGAGCCGATCCCCGACAGCGTCGCGGTGCCCGCCGACGGCGATCCGGCCGAGGTCGCGGTCGCGCGCGAGACGATCCGCCTGGCGTTCGTCGCCGCCCTGCAGCACCTTCCCCCACGCCAGCGCGCGGTGCTCATCCTGTGCGAGGTCCTGAAGTGGAAGGCGGCCGAGGTCGCCGAGCTGCTCGAATCGAGCGTCGCCTCGGTCAACAGCGCCCTCCAGCGTGCCCGCGCGACGCTCGAGACCACCGACGTCTCCGTCGCCGGCACGCCGGCGTCGGTGAAGAAGGCCGACGAGGAGCTGCTCGCGCGCTACGTGCGGGCCTTCGAGGAGTACGACATGGAGGCGCTGACGTCGCTGATCCACGAGGACGCCCAGCAGTCGATGCCGCCCTTCGAGCACTGGCTGGCCGGCCGCGATCACATCCTCGCCTGGTGGGTCGGGCAGGGCGCCGCCTGCCGCGGCTCGAAGGTCATCGCGACGACCGACGCCAACGGCCGTCGGGCGTTCGGGCAGTACAAGCCCGACCCCGAGGGCGGCTACGAGCCGTGGGCGCTGCAGGTGCTCGAGATCGAGGACGGCAGGATCGTCGAGCTGACGTTCTTCCTCGACACCGACTCGGTCTTCCCGCGCTTCGGGCTGCCGCCGCGCCTGGACGCGTAGCGCGCGCCTACTGCGCCACGACGTCGGCGAGGCCCATGAAGGCGACGAGCTCGAGCAGCTCCGCCGACGCGTGACGCAGGCGCACGGTGCAGCTCGTGGCGGCGCGCGGCGACCTGCAGTCGCGCGAGCGCGTCGACCGTGACCGCGTCGGGGTCGATGCCGCGCACGTCGCACCACGCGACGCTCGCGCGGCTGTCGCTGAGCAGGGCGCAGACGCGGTCGCACAGACCGGGCAGGTCCGAACGCGCGATCGGGCCGGTGATCGCGAAGTCGAGCGCGGGTGGCGCAGGGAAGGCCATCAAGGGTTCAGACGGCCCGCGAAGGTCGAAATTCATCGGTCGCGCAGCCGATGAATTCGGGTCCCGGACGCGGTCTTTCTGGCAACCGCGAAACCGACCGAAGGGAAGCTCCGCATGACCGCCTCGCTCGACAGCCGCACCCGCTGGCTCGCCCTCATCGTCCTGTGCCTGGGCGACCTGATGATCGTCCTCGACACGACGATCGTGAACGTCGCGCTGCCGTCGATCCGCGAGGACCTTGGATTCACCGAGACGTCGCTGGCATGGGTGGTCAATGCCTACCTGCTGACGTTCGGCGGCTTCCTCCTGCTCGGCGGCCGGCTCGGCGACCTGTTCGGGCACCGCAGGCTGTTTCTCATCGGCCTGGTGCTGTTCACGCGTCGCCTCGCTCGCCTGCGGGCTGGCCTACTCGCAGGAGATGCTGATCGCCGCGCGGGCCGTGCAGGGTCTCGGCGGCGCCGTCGTCGCGGTCGTCGCGCTGTCGCTCGTCATGACGCTGTTCACCGAACCGGCCGAGCGCGCCAAGGCGATGGGCGTGATCGGCTTCGTCGCGGCGGGCGGCGGCAGCATCGGCGTGCTGCTCGGCGGCGTCCTGACCGACGCGCTGGACTGGCACTGGATCTTCCTCGTCAACCTCCCGGTCGGCGTGCTCGTCGTCGTGCTGTGCCTGCGCCTGCTGCCCGCCGACGGCGAGCCGGCGCTGCAGGGCCGCCTCGACGTCGCCGGCGCGGTGACGATCACGACCGCGCTGATGCTCGCCGTCTACGCGATCGTCAACGGCAACGGCGACGGGCTGGCTGTCGGCGCAGACGCTCGGCCTGCTCGGCGTCGCCGTGGCGCTGATCGCGCTCTTCATCGCGATCGAGTCGCGCTCGAGCTCGCCGCTGATGCCGCTCGGCCTGTTCCGGATTGCGCAACGTCGCGACGGCGAACGTCGTCGGCGTGCTGTGGGCCGCGGCGATGTTCGCCTGGTTCTTCCTGTCGGCGCTGTACCTGCAGCTCGTGCTCGGCTACAGCCCGCTCGAGGTCGGCCTCGCGTTCCTGCCCGCCAACCTCGTCATGGGCGTGCTCTCGGTCGGCCTGTCGGCGAAGCTCGTCATGCGCTTCGGCTTCAAGATCCCGCTCGCGGTCGGGCTCGGGCTCGGCGTCGATCGGGCTGCTGCTGTTCGCCCGCGCGCCGGTCGACGGCAACTTCGTCGTCGACGTCCTGCCGGCGATGCTGCTGCTCGGCTTCGGCGCCGGCATCGCCTTCAACCCGGTGCTGCTGGCCGCGATGAGCGACGTGGAGCAGCAGCGACGCCGGGCTCGCGTCGGGCCTCGTGAACACCGCCTTCATGATGGGCGGCGCGCTCGGCCTCGCCGTGCTCGCGAGCCTCGCCGAGTCGCGCAAGGACAGCCTGCTGGTCGGCCGGCGACGGCCTCGCAGGCCGCGCTGACCGGCGGCTACCACGTGGCGTTCGTCGTCGGCGCGCTGTTCGCCGCGGCTGCCGCGATCGTCGCCGCCACGCTGCTGCGCAGCCCCGGAGCGACGACGCCCGCCGAGGTCGACGTGGCAGAGTCCGACAGGACGCGCGCCGAGCCCGAGCGCGTACCCGCCTGAGCTGAGGTTCGGCTCCGAACCTTGTCATCGGCCCGCCGTGATGCGAACATGTGTTCGTGTCCGGCGAGGCCGAGATCCTGCATGCCGACCTCGACGCCTTCTTTGCGTCGGTCGAGCAGCGCGACGACCCGCGAGCTGCGCGCACGGCCGGTGATCGTCGGCGGCGGCGTCGTGCTCGCCGCAAGCTACGAGGCCCGCGCGTTCGGCGTGCGCTCGGCGATGGGCGGTGCGCAGGCGCGCCGGCTGTGCCCGCAGGCGATCGTCGTGCGGCCGCGCTTTCAGGCCTACGTCGAGGCCAGCCGCGCGGTCTTCGAGATCTTCGACGAGGCCTCGCCGGTCGTCGAGCGGATCTCGATCGACGAGGCCTTCCTCGACGTCCGCGGCCTCGGGCGCATCTGCGGGCTCGCCGCGCGAGATCGCCGTCGCGCTGCGCCGCAACGTGCGCGATCGGGTCGGCCTGCCGCTGAGCGTCGGGATCGCGACGACGAAGCTGCTGGCGAAGATCGTCAGCGGCGAGGCCAAGCCCGACGGGCTGCTGCTCGTCGCGCCCGGCGACGAGCTCGCGTTCCTGCACCCGCTGCCCGTGGGCAAGCTGTGGGGCGTCGGCGCGGTCACCGCCGCCAAGCTGCAGGCGCACGGCATCGCCACGGTCGGCGACCTCGCGCGCATCGGCGAGCCGCGCCTGATCGCCCTGCTCGGGCGCGCGCACGGGCGCCACCTGCACGGCGCCGCGCACAACCGCGACGTGCGCCGCGTGCGCGCGGGCGCGGCGCCGCGGCTCGTTCGGATCCCAGCGTTCGCTCGGACGCTCGGCGCGCATCGGCGGCCGAGCTGGACGCGCGTCCTCGTCGCGCTCGTCGATCGCGTCACGCGCCGCATGCGCGCGCGCCGGGCGGATCGGTCGCACGGTCGTGCTGCGGCTGCGCTTCGGCGACTACGCGCGCGCGACGCGCTCGCGCACGATGGCGCACGCCAGCGCCGCCACGACGGCGGTGCTGTTCACCGCGCGGGCGCTGCTGCGCGTCGCGACGCCGCTGATCGAGCGCCGCGGCATCACGCTGCTCGGCATCACGATCTCCGGCCTCGAGCGCGCGGGCCCCGTCCAGCTGACGTTGCCCTTCGACCGCGACGAGGCGGCGCTTGACAGCGTCCTCGACGACGTTCGCGAGCGCTTCGGAACCGCGGCGATCACGCGCGCCGCGCTGCTGGACGCCGGCGAGGAGCTGTCGCCGTGGCTGATGCCCGGCGAGGACCAGTGACTACGTGCCGGCGGGCTCTTCGACCGAGCGCCTGCCGTGGTCCTCGCCGGCGAGCTCCGCCGCGCGCAGCTCGGCGTCCTCGAGCTCGGCGATGCGCCGCTGCATGCGCGCCGCGGCGTCGCGCGCGCCGGCCGTCTCGCGCTGCGCCGCCTCGGCCGTGGCGGCCGCGCGCTCGACGCGGTGGGCGAGCTCGTCGCGCTCGCCGGCGATCTCCGCCAAGCGCTGCTCGAGCGCCTCGCGCGCTGCGAGGGCGTTCTCGCGGCCCTCCGCCGCCTGCGCCGCGTGCGCGTGGGCCGCATCGCGCTGGCGCTCGAACTCGCGCGTGCGCGCCGCGAGCTGGTCGCGCAAGCCCGCGAGCTCGGCGTAGGCGACGTCGCGCTCGGCGGCCAGCTCGTCGAGGCGGCGAACGTCCGCGTCGCGCGCCTCGAGCAGCTCGACGAGCTCGGCCTGCCGGCGACCGCGCTCGGCGTTGATCGCGCGCAGCTCGGACAGCGCCCCGTCGCGCTCGACGCGCAGCGGATCGATCTCGGCGAGCACCCTGTCGCGCTCCTCGCGAGCCAACTCGAGCTCGCGGTGCAGCGCGCGCTGCTCCTCACGGGCGATGTCGAGGTCCTCGGCCAGCTGCGACCGCGCGCTCGCCGCGCCCGACGCGGTCGAGCGCAGGCGCTCCTCGAGCTCCGCGCGCTCCTGCGCGGCGGCCTCCAGGCGCGCGACGAGGTCGGCGCGGGCGCCGGCCTGAGCCTGCAGGCGGTCGCCGAGCTCGACGCGGGCGCGCTCGAGCTGCTCGCGGGCCTCGCGATGGGCCTCGCGCTCCTCCTCGAGCTCGGCCCGCGCCTGCTCGGCGGCGCCCGCCCGGGCGTTGAGGGCGGCCTGCAGGCGCTCGCCCTCGGCACTCGAGGCGGCATGCTCGGTGGCCACCTCGGTCGCGCGCTCGCGCGCCGCCTCACCGTCGGCGCGCGCCTCGGCGAGGGCGGCCTCCGCCGCCCTGGCGCGATCGGCCAGCCGCGCGGCGTTGGACTCGAGCTCGTCGTGTCGTGAGCGCAGCTCGGTCAGTGCGTCGAGCTCGCTCGACAGCTCGGCGACGCGCGCTCGCGCCGCATCGCGATCCTGCTCGCCTGCCTGCAGCTCCGCGGCGTGCTCGCGCTCGAGCTCGCCGATGCGCGCGTCGAGCCCGGCCGCCGCGCCACGGGCCTGCTCGAGCTCGTCCTCGAGCCGCGCGGCGCGCGCGCTGCCGGCGTCGAGCTCGCCGCGAACGGATGCGGCGACGAGCTCGCCTGCCTCCGCCGCGGCGCGCTGCACGGCGTCGGCGCGGCCGCGGGCCTCGGCGACCTCGCCCTCGAGCTCGGTGCTGCGGCGGGCGAGGCCGCGCAGCTGCTCGCGCAGGTCGCCGACGGTGCCCATCAGCGCGTCGCGGTCGCGCAGCAGGTCGTTGCGCTGCGCCTCCGCCTCGATCGCGCGCTGCGACGCTTCGTCGCGCCGCAGCTCGAGCTCGGCGATTCGCGCGGCCGCTTGCAGGCGCTCGCCCGCTCGCTCGCCGTCGATCTCGGCGGCCTCGCTGCGCAACTCGGCAGCGCGCTCCGCGGCCTGCCTGGCCTCGGCCCCGGCCTCGGAGCGCAGCTCCGCGAGGCGCTCCTCGGCCCACACGCGCTCCGCGAGCGCCGCGTGCAGCTGGGCCGCGTAGGTCCGCGCTCGCTCGCGCTCGGCGTCGACCTCCGCGCGCAGCTCGGCTGCCTTCGCCTCCGCGCGCTCGCGCTGGCCATCCGCCTCCGCCAGCAGCTCTGCCGCCTGAAGCTCCGCGCGCGTGCGCACGGCATCCGCCTGCGCACGCAGCTCCGCTGACTGCACCTCCGCGCGCGTGCGCTCGGCATTCGCCTCCGCACGCAGCTCGGCCGCCCGTGCGCCCGCTCGCTCGCGCGCGGCTTCCGCCTCGGCGCGCAGCTCCGCCGCCTGCAGCTCCGCGCGCCGTCGCTCGGCCTCGACCTCCGCGCGCAGCTCCGCCGCCTGCGCCTCCGCGCGCTCGCGCTCGGCCTCGACCTCCGCGCGCAGCTCGGCGACCCGCTGCTCAACCCGTTCGTGCCCCGCGTCGGCTTCGGCGCGGAGCTCGGCCGCGCGCTCGGCGCCAGCGTTGCGCTCGGCCTCGATCTCGAGGTACAGCTCGGCGATCCGCGCCGACGCCGCCAGGCTCTCGGCCTCCAGCTCTGCGATCTGCGCCGTCGCCGCCTCGCGCTCCTCGACCCGCGCATCGCGCTCGCGCTCGACCACGCCGATCCGGGCCACGGCGGCGTCGCGCTCGCCGAGCGCATCCTCGCGCTCCGCCTCGAGCGCGGCGATGCGTCCGACGAGCTCCTCGTGTCCGCTCTCGAGGTCGGCCCTGCGCCGCAGCGCGTCGTCGCGTTCGGCGGCGAGCTCGTCGAGGCGCGTGCGCGCGCCGTCGCCCTCCTGCTCGAGCGAGCCCACCCGCACGCGTGCGTCGTCGCGCTCGCGCTCGACGACGGCGATCCGCTCGGCCGCTGCGGCGACGTCGTCCTCCAGCCGGCCCGCGCGCCCGACGGCGTCGTCGCGCTCCTGCTCGAGCTTGGCCAGCCGCGTGGTGGCGCGGACGCCGTCGATCTGCAAAGCGTGCAGGCGCCCGATCATCGTACCGTGCTCCTCCTCGAGCTCGCCCACGCGCGCCGCGATCTCGTCGCGCTCGGTCTTCGCGTCCTCCGCGCGCCGGCGCGCCTCGTCGCGCTCGCCCTGCAACAGCTCGGCGCGAGCCAGCGCCTCGGTGTGCTCGCCCTTCAGCAGCTCGGCGCACGCCAGCGCCTCGTCACGCTCGCCCTCCAGCTCCTCGGCACGCGCGCGCGCCGCCGTGTGCTGCGCCTCGAGCGCCTGGTGGCGGCCGATCAGCTCGCCGTGGCGCTGCTCGAGCTCGGCGAGACGAGCGGCCGTGTCGTCGCGCTCGACCTGGCGCTCGGCGATCAGCGCCGCCGTCTCGTCGCGCTCACGCTCGACCTGCTCGAGGCGCCCGCTCCGGGCCGCGCGCCCGGCCTCCAGCTCGTCGATGCGAGCCTGAGCCGCGGCACGCTCGGACTCGAGTTGCCGGGTGCGCGCCGCCGACGTGGCGCTCTCGGACTCGAGCTCACGGTGGCGGCCGAGCAGCCTGCCGTGCTCCTCCTCGAGCGAGCCCAGGCGCCGGGCGAGACCTTCGCGCTCGCGTTCGAGCTCGTCGACGTACTCGAGCGCCTCGTCGCGATCGCGCGCGAGCGCCTTCGCGTCTGCCGCGATCCCTGCGCGCCGCGTGCGCTCCTCGGCGAGCGCGCGGTCTCGCAGATCGATCGCCTGCTGCATCTGCGTGCGCGCCAGGCGCAGGGCGGCGATCTGGCGCTCGGCACGGGCGCGGGCGCCGTGAGCGGCCTGCTCGGAGGCGACGAGCAGCTCGCGGCGTGTGTCCGATGCTCGCTCGCCGAGCGTCGCGATCTGCGCCGCCAGCTCCCGCGTGGAGCGCCGCAGGCGACGGGCGTCGTCCTCGAAGGTCGGCTCGGCGACCGGCACGGGCGCGCCCGAGCCCGGCCTGGGCAGCCGCACCGGCGACGGCAGGAGCATCATCCCGCGCCCGCTGTCGAGCGCGAACGAGACCTGCGCGTGGTCGAGCAGGCCCAGCGCGACGGAGAACGCGCCGCGCCACGGGCTGCCCTCCGGCGTCGCGTCGGGCGTGCGCTCGTCGGGCCCCAGCAGCTGGCTCACGCGGTGGGTGTAGCGCCCGTCGTCGATCAGCAGCATCGGACGCGCCAGACGCAGCGCCGGATCCGCGCGCCAGGCCCCCGACACCCGCAGCAGCGCGATGCTCGAGGTCGCGTCGATGCGCTCGAAGCGATGCAGCTGAAGCTGGGGGCTGGAGGAGCTCAAGACGGCGACGGGGGCTGCTCGATCGGGACGCGCACCCGAACGCTAACCGGTCTCACAGCGCCATCGCAGGAGCAACGGGCAGCGGGCGCTAGCGTATGCTGCCTCGAGCCAGCACCCGGAGTTCTTCGGCCCGGCACAACGCAACTTGCGAGCAGGAGGCCATGCCGTGCCGACCGACGGCGACAAGCCACCGCCAGAGGCCGCCGACGCCGATCTCGATTCCGTACTCGAGCGGCTGAGACACGTCGAGGCCGAGCACGAGCAACTGCAGAAGCTGCTCGAGCACGAGGCCGAGGCCAACCGCCGGATCCTCGAGGCGCACAGCATCGCCGAGGGGCGCGTGGCCGAGGTCGAGGGCGTGCTGGCGGGAACCGAGGCCGTCCGTGCCCGCGCCGAAGCCGAACGCGACGAGCTGCAGCGACGGCTGACCGTCGAGCTCTCCGCGCGCGAGCGCCAGCGCGGCGAGCAGATCGGAACGGCCGAGCGCCGCGCGCGTGCGCTCGCCGAGCAGCTCGAGACGCAGGCTCGCGAGGCCGACGAGGAGCGCGCCGAGCACGAGCGCGCGCGCGCGGCCGACGCCGAGCGCATCGCCGAGCTCGAAGGGCGCCTGGCCGAGGAGCTCGCGGAGGCCGCGAGCCATGCCGAGGCGCTGCGAGCCGAGCGGGAGGTCGCGCAGGAGGACATGCGCCCGCGCGCCGCGCGCGGGCTCGCAGAGGTTCAGGCGGCGCTCGACGACGAGCGCGCCGCGCGTGCCGAGCTCGAGCTGCAGGTCGCGGCGCTGACGGAGGCCGAGCGGGCGCTGGAGCAGGTGCGCGCCCAGGAGTCCGAGGCTGCCCGGGAGCGGATCGCCGAGCTCGAGCCGGCGCTCGAGGCGGCGCGCACGGATCAGCAGAGCGCGTGGCGACAGCTCGACGGCGTCAAGGAGCGCCTGGTGGCGGCGGAGGCGCGACGGGCGGAGGTCGAGGACGAGCTCGCTGACGCGGTGACGCGCGCGAGCCGGCTCGCACGCTGCCTCGCCGAGGCGGAGGACGGCATCGGGGTTCTCGAGCGCGCGCTGGACTCGGTGTCGGCAGAACGCGATCGCACCGAGGCGGCGCGCCGGGTGCTGGAGGCGCGCCTGAACGCGCGCGACGAAGCCGAGCGCGCCGCGCTCGCCGAGCGCGAGCTCGAGCGGCGCACGGCGCGCGCGCAGCGCTTGCAGCTGACGCGCGTCGAGCGGCGGATGGCGGAGATCTCGAGCGGCCTGGGGATCGCGAGGCGCCGCCTCGAGCTTCCGCTTGCGGCGCAGGCGGCGGTCGAGGCCGAGGCGCCGGTGCCGCGGCCGGTTGCGGCGCCCGAGCGTGCGGTGATCGCCGATGTCGAGCCCGCCTCCGAGCCCGCGGCGATGGCGCGCACGCTGGTGTCCGGCTTCCTGCGCAGCGCCGACACGTTCCCCGCCCGCCCGGCGCTCGAGGTCGACGGCGAGACGTACGACTTCGCCGCGCTGCATGAACAGGCCGCGCGCATCGCCGCGACGCTGCAGCGCCACGCGCCGGCCGCCGACCCGCCGCTGACCGCCGTCTTCGCCCACCGCGGCGCGACCGCGTTCGCCGGTCTGCTCGGCAGCGCTGATGCGCGGCCACGGCTACGTGCCGCTGAACCGCACGCTGCCCGTCGCGCGCACGCGCACGATGCTCGAGCGCGCGGGCTGCGAAGCGATCGTCGCCGACGCCGCGTCGGCCGCTCAGCTGCCGGAGCTGCTGGGAGCGACGACGGCGTCCAGGCTCGTGCTCGTGCCCGACGCCGAGGACGTCGCCGAGCTGCGCAAGCGCGCTGCCCGCGCACCGCGTGCTCGGCGGCGGCGACCTCGAGGCGACCGGGCGTGGCAGGCGGTGCCGCGGTCGATCCGACGGCGATCGCCTACCTGCTGTTCACCTCCGGCAGCGCCGGCAGCCGAAGGGCGTGATGGTCACCCACCGCAACGCCCTGCACTACGTCGACGCGCTCGCCGAGCGCTACGAGATCGACGAGCACGACCGCTTCTCGCAGACCGCACGACCTGACGTTCGACATCTCGGTCTTCGACCTGTTCGTGCGCGTGGGAGCGCGGCGCGTGCGTCTGCTGCCCCGGCCAGCGCGCGGTGCTGAACCCCGGCGCCTGCATCCGCGACGCGCGCCTGACGGTGTGGTTCTCGCTGCCTTCGGTGGCGATGTTCATGCGCCGGCTGGGCGACCTGAAGCCCGGCAGCTACCCCGGCCTGCGCTGGAGCCTGTTCGCCGGCGAGCCGCTGCCGGTCGAGATCGTGCGCGCGTGGGAGCAGGCGGCGCCGCGACTCGACGATCGAGAACCTCTACGGCCCGACCGAGGCGACCGTCGGCGTGCACGCTCTACCGCTGGGACCCGCGGACCTCGCCCGCCGAGTGCGAGCGCGGGACCGCTGCCGATCGGCCATCCGCTGCCGGGCATGAGGCGTGCTGATCGCCGACGAGCAGCTGCGCGAGGTCGCGCCGGGCGAGCAGGGCGAGCTGCTGGTGTCCGGGCCCGCAGGTCACGCTCGGCTACTGGCGCGACCCCGAGCGCACCGCCGCGGCCTTCGTCGTGCCGCCCGGGCAGCGACGTCGTGCACTACCGCACCGGCGACCTCGTCGCGCCGCCCGCGCGAGGCGGGCGGCCCGATCGCCTTCCTCGGGCGCCGCGACGACCGCAGATCAAGATCCGCGGCGTGCGGATCGAGCTCGGCGAGATCGAGCGCGCGCTGCGCGACGCCGTCGGGCGTCGACGCCGTGGCGGCGCTCGGCTGGCCGACGACGCTCGTCGGCGCCGACGGCGTCGAGGCGTTCGTCGGAGCCGGCGACGTCGACGTCGCCGCGGTGCGCGCGGCGCTCGGCGAGCGCCTGCCCGGGCACATGGTCCCGCGCCGCGTGCGCGCGCTGGCCCGAGCTGCCGCTGAACGCCAACGGCAAGATCGACCGCGCCGCGCTCGTGCGCCTGCTGGAGTCCGAATGACCGGCGGGACAGGCCAGGCGTCGACTACGCTCTTCGCGCGGCCGGGCGACCGACCGCGACCAGGGACCTGCGGTCACATGGCCTCCGAGCATCAGACAACCCCACGCCTCGACCGAACCGCCCGGTCGGGCGGCGCTGCGCGCGGTGCCACGTGAGCACCCCTTCGCCGGGCGCCCCGGAGGAACGCTGGCGGCGCACGATCGAGCGGCGCGGGCGACCGCTCGAGGTCAAGGCCGAGCGTCTGTTCAAGGAGTTCGGGCATCCGAGCCTGCGGCCGGGCGCCGCCGATGAGATCGAGTCGCGCCTGACGCGCGTCGGGCTGCGGGTGCGACCCGCGCTGGACGACGTGAGCGCCGATCAGGTCGTCACGCTCGAGATCACCGAGCGCGAGGCGGAGCAGGCCGCGGGCGCCCCCGCGCCCGCCGAGGAGCCCCCGCCGTCCGCCGAGCCGGGGCTCGAGGATCTGGAGCAGTCGACGCTCGTGCGGGCCGCGCTCGAGGCCGAGCGCCGCGTGCGCCACGCCTACGACCGCGCCGCGGCGGCGGCCGCCGAGCGCGTCGCCGCGCTGGAGCGCGAGCTCACGGCCGAACGCGCGGCGACCGCCCGAGCGCGTGACGAGCGCGACGAGCTCGAACGCCGGATGCACGGGGAGCGCCGTGCGGCCGCGGCGCGCCAGCAGGCGCTGGCCGCCGCCGAGCGCACCGCCCGCGGGCTGCTCGAGGCACAGCGCGCCCAGCTGTCGAACCTCACGCAGACGCTGCGCGTGTCGACGGCGGCGATCGCGCAGACCCGCGAGACCCTCGACGAGGTCCACGAGCAGGTCCAGCAGACCGCGGCCGACGTCCGCGACGTGCTCACCGAGAGCACGCTCGGCGACGATGGCGAGATCGAGCTGATGGCGCTCGAGCCGGCGCCGGCGGACCTGGCCGCAGCCGAGCCGGCGCCAGAGCAGCCCCCGCCGATCGTGCTCGACGAGCCGGCGTTCGACGAGCCCGAAGCCGGCGAAGCCGAGCCCAAGCCCGAGTCCGAGGCCGAGGCGGAGCCCGAGCCCGAGCCCGACGCGGATACCGCCGACCAGCCGGCGGTCGAGGAGCCTTCGGCCGCGCAGCGTCCCGCGAAGCCGGTCGCCCCGGCGTCGCGCAAGGCCGAAGCGCCGGCGCCGCCCGCCCCGCCCCGCGAGAGCGAGCCGCCGCCGAAGCGCGGCCTCGGCTTCGGGCGCAAGCGCCGCCGCGGCTCGCTGGCCTGCGCGGTGTGCGGGCGATCGGGCAAGGCGCGCGACCCCCAGGAGCTCGCCGATGCCGGCTGGCACATCGAGGGCGACGCCGCCCTGTGCCTGACGTGCGTCGCCGACGACTGGACGCTGGCCGAGGGGGAGAGCGTCCCCGTCCGCTCGCACGATTAGGAGCCCGCCGGACCGGGTCCGCCCTCCCACGCGCGCTCGTAGGGTGGCGCCATGAGCGTCCCCGCCGGATGGCTGCTCGCGCCGCTGGTGCTGGCGCTGCTGTGCACGGGCGTCGGACTGCTGATCGAGCGCTGCTGGCAGCGGCGGATGCCCGCCGCGCTGCTGCCGGCCGCGGGCCTCGCCGGCACGATCGTCCTCGCCGGTCCGTTGACGCTGCTCGACGCGACCGCCGAGCTGGCGGCCCCGGCGGTCGCGCTCGCCGCCCTCGCGGGATTCGCGGTGGCGGCGCCGTGGCGCGACCCGCGCCTGCGTGCGGGCTGGCTGTGGCCGCTGATCGTCGCCGGGGGCGCCTACGCGCTGTTCGCCGCGCCGTCGGTGCTGACGGGCCAGGCGTCGATCGCCGGCTACGTGCGCCTCGACGACTCCGCCACCTGGCTGGCGCTGACCGACCGGCTGATGACGCACGGGCGCGACCTGTCCGGCCTCGCGCCGTCGACCTACCGGCGCACGCTCGAGGCCTGGCTGGGCAGCGGCTATCCGGTCGGCGCGCTGCTGCCGCTGGGCGTCGTCTCGAAGCTGACCGCGCAGGATCCCGCCGGGACCTACCAGTCGACGATCGCCGTCTACGCCTCGATCCTCGCGCTCGGCCTCTACGCCTGCGCGCGTGCGCTTGTCGGCTCGCGCGCGCTCGCCGCCGCGGCGGCGCTCGTCGCCGTGCAGGCGTCGCTGTTCGCGGGCTACGCCCAATGGGGCGCCATCAAGGAGCCCGCCGGCGCGGCGCTGCTGCCGCTGCTGGCATACGCGGCGGTCGCGGCCGGAAGCGCCGGGCGCGTGCCGGGGCCGGCGCTCGCGTGCGTCAGCGCCGGCGCGCTGGTGGGGATCCTCGGGCTCAACGGCATGACGTGGGCGGCGCCGGCGCTGCTCGCGGGCCTGATCGTCTGGTGGCGCGCGGCCACGGCCGCGGCGTCGCGGCGAATCGCGGTCGTCGTCGGTCTCGCGCTGCTGCTCGCGCTGGCCGCACTGCCCGCCCTCACCGAGCTTGGGTTCGTGCGCCAGACGACAGCCGGGTCGATCTCCGCGCAGGCCGAGCTCGGCAACCTGATCGAGCCGCTGTCGCTGCTGCAGGGCGCTGGCCTGTGGCCGGCGGGCGACTTCCGCGTGATGCCCGACCCGCTGTGGCCGGCGGTCGCGCTCGCGCTGGGCGGGCTGCTCGCGGCGGCCGGGGCGCTCGCGCTCGCGCTGCGCCGGCGCGTCTGGCCGCTCGTCGCGTTGATCGCGATCGCCGCCGGCGGAGCGCTGCCGGCGCTCCTGATCGGCTCGCCGTGGATCGACGCCAAGGCGCTCGCGACGATCGCTCCGGTGCTGCTGCTCGGCGCCGCGTCGCTCGTCGCGGCCGGTCTGCGCGGCGGGGCAGGCGCCGTCCGCGCCGCCGCCGTGGCCGGGGCGATCGCGCTGGGGGCAGGCTGCGTCGCGTCAACGGTCGCCGTCGCGCGCGACGTCCACGTCGCGCCGCGCGCACGTTTCGAGGAGCTGCGGACGATCGCCGCGAGCATCGCCGGCCAGGGACCGACGCTCGTGCTGGACTTCGAGATCTACGCGGGGCGCCACTTCCTGCGCGAGGCCGATCCCGAGGGCGCCACCGACCTGCGCTACCGCCAGGTCGCGCGCAGCTCCGGCGGGCTGTTTCACGAGCGCACGACCGCCGAGATCGACGACGTCGCGACGGCGGGCCTGTGGGTCTACCGCACGATCGTTCGCCGCCGCAGCCCGATCGCGAGCCGGCCGCCGAGCGCCTACCGGCGCATCTGGGCGGGGCGCGCGTTCGAGGTCTGGCAGCGCGGCCGGGACGCTCCCGCGCCGCTCGCGCGGCTGGCGCTCGGCTCCGGGCTGGACCCGACCGCCGTCCCCGACTGTCGTCGCGTGCGCGAGCTCGCGCGCACCCCGGGCGTGCGCGCGCTGGCCGCGGTCACGCGAGCGCCGCCGATCGTGGCGCGGCTTTCGCCCGCCGGCCTCGCGGGCGGCCGGGCCGAGGTCCCCGCCGCCCTGCCGGCGGCCGGCCGCTGGCGGCTGTGGGTCGGCGGCAGCGCGACCGGCCGCCTGCGCGCGAGCATCGGCGGCCGCGACGCGGGCTCGGCGCGCCACGAGCTCGCCCACCAGGGACAGTGGTTGCGCCTGCGGACGCTGGCGCTGCCGGCGGGGACGAGCGCCGTCCGGCTGACCCATGACGGGTCCGCCGCGGCGCTCGGCCCGATCGCGCTCACGCCCGCGCAGACCGACGGCCGCCAGCCGGTCACGCGGCTGGCGCCCGCCGACGCCGGACGCCTGTGCGACGGGCGCCGCTTCGACTGGATCGAGGCGCTCGGGCGCTAACCGGCCTGCGCCGGCCGCGTGCCGAGCCTGGCGGTCAGCGTGCGCTCGCCGCCGCCGCGGCGCACGGCGACCTTCACCTCGTCGCCGGGCTTTGCGTCCGAGATCGCCGCCGCGACATCGGCGGACTCGTCGACCGCCTTGCCCGCGACGGACACGATGCGGTCGCCCTCGCGCAGGCCGGCATCGGCGGCGGGGCCGCCGGGCACGACGCCGCCGACGACCGCGCCCGTGCCGGTGGCCGCGTCGGCGGTCTCGATGCCGAGGTATGCGCGCTCGATCTCCTCGCCGCGCTTGAGCTGCGCCAGGATCCGCTTGGCCGTGTCGATCGCGATCGCGAAGCCGACCCCGCTGTTGGCCCGCGTCGAGGTCGCGATCTGCGCGTTGATGCCGACGACCCGGCCGCTCGCGTCGAGCAGCGGCCCGCCGGAGTTGCCGGGGTTGATCGCCGCGTCCGTCTGCACGACGTTGTCGATCGAGAAGTCGTTCGGCGCCCTGATCGAGCGCCCGAGCGCGGAGATGACGCCGGTCGTCAGCGTGCCCTCGAGGCGGAACGGGCTGCCGATCGCGATCGCCGGCTGGCCGACCTTGAGGTCCTTCGAGGAGCCGAGCGCGAGCGGCGTCAGGCGGCGGTCGCCGGCGTCGATCTTCAGCAGCGCGAGGTCGGTCGACGGGTCCGCGCCGGTGACCCGCGCCGTGACCGGGGCGCCCGAGGCGAAGCGCACGCGCACGGTCCGGGCGCCCTCGACGACGTGGTCGTTGGTGAGGATGTAGCCCTCGCGGTCGAGCACGAAGCCCGAGCCGGCGCCGGCGCCCTGCGCGCCCGTGACCTCGACCGAGACGACGCCGGGGCTGACGCGCTCATACAGCGCGGCGACGTCGGTGGCGCTGCGCGCCGGCGCCGCCGCGGCCGCCGGCGGCGGGGCCTCGGTCGTCGTCGTGACGGTGGTCGAGTCGGAGGAGAACGCGCCGCCGATCGCCAGCCCCGCCATCGGCAGGGCGACGACCAGGGCGCCGAGCAGCGCGGAGAGGAAGTTCGAGCGAGATGAGGGTGCCATGTGCATCAGCCAATACCCGGATGCCCAAGACTCGCTCAGGGGCACGTAAGAAAACGGCGAGAGCGCGGGCCGTCGCGCGACGTTGGCACGAATAAGCTTCGACCCATGGCCACAGAAGAGCGCTTGACCGTCGCCCCGATCGTCGGCCCGGACGATCCGCGGCGCTTCACCGACTCGGGCATCGAGGTCGAGCGCCGCTACGCGGCCGAAGACCTGCCCGCCGAGCTCGAGCTCGGCGATCCCGGCGAGTTCCCGTTCGTGCGCGGCGTGCACCCGGAGATGTACCGCTCGCGGCCGTGGACGATGCGCCAGTACGCCGGCTACGCGTCCTCGCGTGAGACCAACGAGCGCTACAAGTACCTGCTCGCGCACGGCTCGACCGGCCTCTCGATGGCCTTCGACCTGCCGACGCAGCTGGGCCTGGACTCCGACGACGGACGCTGCCTCGGCGAGGTTGGGCGCACGGGCGTCGCGATCGACACGATCGACGACATGCGGATGTGCTTCGACGGCATCCCGCTGGACACGGTCTCGACGTCGATGACGATCAACGCGCCGGCGGCGGTCCTGCTGAGCCTCTACTCGCTCGTCGGCGAGGAGCAGGGCGTGCCGAGCGACGCGCTGCGCGGCACGACGCAGAACGACATCCTCAAGGAGTACATCGCGCGCGGGAACTTCATCTACCCGCCCGAGGGCTCGATGCGGCTGACGACCGACCTGTTCGCCTACTGCAAGCAGCACGTCCCGCGCTGGAACACGATCTCGATCTCCGGCTATCACTTCCGCGAGAAGGGCTGCTCGGCCGTCCAGGAGATCGCCTTCACGCTGTGCGACGCGATCGCCTACGTGCAGGCCGCGATCGACGCCGGCCTGGAGGTCGACGAGTTCGCGCCGCGGCTGGCGTTCTTCTTCAACGGCCACAACAACGTCTTCCAGGAGGTCGCGAAGTTCCGCGCCGCGCGACGGATGTGGGCGCACATCATGCGCGACCGCTTCGGCGCCAGGGACGAGCGCTCGATGAAGCTGCGCTTCCACACGCAGACCGGCGGCGTCACGCTGACCGCCCAGCAGCCCCAGAACAACGTCGTGCGCGTCGCGCTGCAGGGCTTCGCCGCCGTCTGCGGCGGCACGCAGTCGCTGCACACCAACGGCTATGACGAGGCGCTCGCGCTGCCCTCCGAGCGCGCGGCGAAGATCGCGCTGCGCACGCAGCAGGTGATCGCGCACGAGAGCGGCGCGACCGACACCGTCGACCCGTTCGCCGGCTCCTACTACGTCGAGGCGCTGACCAACGAGATCGAGTCGCGCGCCTACGAGCTGATCGAGAAGGTCGACGAGCTCGGCGGCTCGGTCAACGCGATCGAGTTCATCACGAACGAGATCGACGAGTCCGCGTGGGGCTATCAGGAGCGCTACCGCCTCAAGCAGGACATCGTCGTCGGCGTCAACTCCTACGAGGAGGACGCGATCGAGGTCGAGGACATCCTGCGCGTCGACCCCGAGTCAGAGCGCGACCAGCTCACGCGCCTGCAGACGTTCAAGGCCGACCGCGACCACGAGCTCGTCGCGCGGCGCCTGGAGCAGGTGCGCGAGAGCGCGCGCGGTTCGGAGAACCTCGTCGACACGATCCGCGAGGCGCTCAAGGACCGCTGCTCGATGGGCGAGGTCTGCGCGGCGATGGGCGACGTCTTCGGGGCCTACAAGCCACGGGGTTGACAGCGCCTCCCGTCGGGCGCACCATGCTCGACAGAACATTCACGTTCTTTCGTCGCCACGGGGAGATGCGCTCATGCAGGGTTTCGTCGTTCGCGCCGCCGCGCTCGCAGCGATCTTCGCGATGACCGTCCTCGCCGGATCGGCGCAGGCGGCCACGGGCATGAACGCCTATCGCGTCAAGGCCACGGGCGAGAACCTCCGCGCGCTCGCCGCGCAGGGCTTCGACCTGACCGAGGGCCGCAACCTCGACCGCGGGACGATCGACGTCGTCGGCAGCGCCGAGCAGATCGGCGCGGCGAAGGTCGACGCGCGCAAGATGACCGCCAACGGACGCGTGCGGCTGGCCCCCGATGCGACCCTCGGCGCGACCGACTCCGCCTTCGACGTCTGGACGAAGTACGACGCCGTCGAGGAGCCCGAGGGCGAGGAGAAGGAGCAGTACACCGAGCAGTACGAGCGGCTCGTCGACGAGAACCCAGACCTCGTCGCCAAGCGCGTGGCGGGGACGTCGGTCAACGGCCGCGAGATCGTCGCGCTGCAGGTCACGAAGGACGCGACCGGCGCCGACATCGCCGGCCGGCCCGCGGTGCTCTACAACGCGATGCAGCACGCGCGCGAGTGGCTTGCCGGCGAGACCTGCCGGCGCACGCTGGAGTACTTCGTCCAGAACTACGGCAAGACGACGAGCGCGGGCAACGAGGTGACGGCGCTCGTCGACAGCACCGAGCTGTGGTTCGTGTGCGTCAACAACCCCGACGGCTACGAGTACACGTTCACCCCCGGCAACCGGCTGTGGCGCAAGAACCTGCGCGACAACGACAACAACGGCGTCATCACGATCGGCGACGGCGTCGACCCGAACCGCAACTTCTCCTCCAACTGGGGCCGCGACGACGACGGCTCGTCGCCCGATCCGGCATCGGAGACCTACCGCGGGCCGTCGCCCGCATCCGAGCCCGAGACGCAGGCGATGCACGCGCTGTTCGACGAGATCCATCCCGTCTTCCAGAAGAACGACCACACCGCCGCCGAGCTGCTGCTCTATCCAAACGGCTTCCAGCAGGACACCCCGACGGCCGACCACGAGATCTTCACCGCGCTCGCCGGCGACCCGTACAAGCCCGCGATCCCGGGATTCCTGCCCGAGCTCTCGGCCGGCCTCTACATCACCAACGGCGACTTCACCGACTGGGCCTACAACATCAAGGGCTCGCTGTCGTTCACGCCCGAGGGGACGCAGGCCGAGGATCCCGACCTGACGGGCTTCGAGTACCCCGACTCGCCGCTGCAGATCCAGCAGGAGTTCCTGCGCCACCTGCCGTTCGCGCTGGACCTCGCGAAGTCCGCCGACGACCCGTCCGAGCCCGACTCGCACCTCGACAACACCGCCGAGGACTTCACCGTCGACACGTTCACCGAGTCCTACGGCGACCCGCAGGCCGTCGGCGCGGTCGTCAAGCGCAAGCTCGGGACGGTCGAGATGCGCTTCAAGGTCAACGGCGGGGCGACTCAGATCGTGCCGACCGCCGAGTACCGCGGCGGTGAGCGCTACTACAAGGAAGCGGGCGTCTACTACCACCGCGTGCGCGGCTTCGTCGTCGGCACGGACCCCGGCGACTCGGTCGAGGTCTGGTTCACGGCGGGCGGTCGCGCGTCGGCGCACTTCACCTACGCCGCCGCCGTCGAGTCGAACAAGCCGCTGCTGATCCTCGCCAACGAGGACTGGTCCGGCGTGCAGCCGAATCTCACGCCGCAGACGGGTCCGACCTACCTCGACTACTACACCGACGCGCTCGACGCGGCGGGCGTCGCCTACGACATCTACGACGTCGACGCCCACGGCCGCCGCCCGCCGGATCCGCTCGGGATCCTGTCGCACTACTCCCACGTCGTCTGGTACACGGGCGACGACTTCGTCCCGCGCGAGCCCGACGCGCCGGGCGGATCGGGGATCACGCGCGGCGCCGTCGACACCCAGAACGCCGTGCGCGACTTCATCAACGACGGCGGCAAGCTCTTCTTCACGGGCAAGCACGCCGGCCAGGTGTTCGCCGAGGGCATCTACTCCTACAACCCGTTCCAGGTCGAGGAGGGCACGTACTGCCAGAACGCCAACCCGAGCTGCGTCATCGCCCAGGACGACTTCCTGCAGTACTACCTCGGCGCCTACCGCAACGTCATCGGCGCCGGTGAGGACGCCGACGCGGAGCCGTTCCCCGTCGAGGGGACGTTCGGTCCGTTCGACCCGCTGAGCCTGACGTTCAACGGCCCCGACTCGGCGCGGAACAACGACAGCACGTCGACGCTGCTGACGACGTCGTCGGTGCTCGATCCGGCGCGCTACCCCTTGTTCGCGGACTCGCGCGCGGTCGCCGAGTGGCAGCGGCCGGGCGCCCCGCCGTTCGAGCCCCACGAGGGGGAGTGGTTCTTCTCGGCGGGCAACCACGACGCGGCCTACAAGCGGCTGCTCAAGCCGTTCACGATCCCGGCCGGCGGAGGCACGGTGAAGTTCTGGACCTCCTACGACCTCGAGGTGGACTACGACTACATGTTCGTCGAGATCCACACCGTCGGCGAGGACGACTGGACGACGCTGGAGGAGGACAACGACCACACCGACACCGACGTCGGAGAGTCGTGCCTGACGACCGGCGACGGCTCGGCGTGGCAGACCAACCACCCGTTCCTGGCCCACTACCAGACCGTCACCGACGGCGGCAACGCCTGCCTGTCGACCGGCACGACGGGCGCATGGCACGCCGCGACCGGCAACTCCGGCGGCTGGCAGGAGTGGTCGCTGCCGATCCCCGCGGTCTACGCGGGCAAGAACGTCGAGATCGCGATCTCGGTCGCATCCGACCCAGCCGTCCAGGGCCTCGGCACGTGGGTCGACGAGCTGCGCGTCGTCGACAGCGCGGACAACCCGATCAACTCGCCCGATCCCTCGTTGGAGTCGGGCCCGGACGGCTGGACGACGCCCGGACCCCCCGGACCCCCCGGCAGCGGCGGCCAGTCGACGGAGACCGGCTGGGAACGCGCACAGAGCGCGCCGTTCGTCGAGGCGCCGATCGTGACGACCACCGACACGGTCTACACGGGCTTCGGGTTCGAGGCGATCACGGGGGCGGAGAACCGCAACGCGTTCATGGAGGCGGTGCTCGAGCATCTCGGCACGCCGACCAAGCCGGTCTTCGACGCGCCGGCGCCGCGGATCGAGGTCACGCCGCCACCGCCGCCGCCACCGCCACCGCCGCCGCCCGCGGCCACGCCGCCGAAGGTCTCCTCGTCGTTCTTCACGTTCGGATCACTGAGGCGCCTGACGATCGTCAACCGGCGGGCGAGCGCGACGATCACCGTTCCCGGGGCGGGCACGGCGACGGGCGTCCTCAAGGCCAGCGTCGCAGGACGCGTGATCCAGCTCGCGAGCGCGACGGGCAGGGCGACCCGCCGGGGCAGCCTGCGGCTGACGTTCCGCCTGTCGCAGACGACGGCACGGACGCTGCGCCGGACGCTCTCGCGCCGTCCCACGCGGCGCACGAGCGGCGTGCTGCAGGTGAGGTTCACGCCCACCGGCGGCACGAAGCGCACGCGCAACAAGTCGCTGTCGATCGGCATGCGCTGACGTCGCAGCGCGCTACGCTGCGAGCTCGTCTGACAGGGAGGACGCTGGTGCACGGTCGGCCGTTCCCGCGGCGTGCGGGGCTCGTCTCGGTGGCGCTCGTCGCGACGTGCGTGTCGATCGCGATGCTGGCCGGCAGCAGCGCGGCGATCGTGCCGCCGAGCGACTGCGGCATGCTGACCGTCAAGGCCAAGCGCTACAACATCAAGGCCGACCAACTGCGCTGCTCCACGGCGCGGCCCCACGCCAGGCGCTACCTCTCCGCGCACCGGCGCCCGACCGGCTATCGCTGCCGCGACTACGACGCGCGGACGAAGCTGAAGTTTCGCTGCTCGCGCGGGGTGAAGGTTTTCTTCGCCATCAGGCGGTGAGCGCTTGGCGGGATCGCGGACGCGCGCTGGGGCTGGCCGTCGCGCTGGCCGCCGTAGCCGCGGCGCTGCCCGCGCCGGCCGCCGCGCACGGGCTCGTCCAGCGCGCCAACCTGCCGCTGCCGGAGTGGCTGTTCGCCTGGGCCGCCGCCACGGTGCTCGTGGTGTCGTTCGTCGCGCTCGCGGTGCTGTGGCCGCAGCCGCGCCTGGAGCGCGACCACTGGCGTCCGCTGTCCGGCGTGGGCCGGCTGCTCGGCAGCCGCGCCGTGGAGGTGGCGGCGGGCGCGCTTGGCGTGGCGCTGCTCGCGCTCGTGATCGTCGCCGGCTTCATCGGATCGCTGAACCCGCTGAGCAACATCGCGCCGACGTTCGTCTTCATCACGTTCTGGGTCGGCATGGCGTTCGCGAGCGCCCTGCTGGGCGACCTCTTCCGCGCGCTGAACCCGTGGCGCGCGCTCGGCCGCGCGACCGGCTGGCTGATCGGCCGCGGGCGGCGCGGCGCGGCGCCGCCCGCACGGCGCGCGTACCCGGCGCGCGCGGGCTGCTGGCCGGCGGTCGCGGGCCTGCTGGCCTTCACGTGGATCGAGCTCGTCTCCGGCTGGGGCGAGCAGCCGCGCACGCTGGCGGTCGTCGTGACGCTCTACAGCGCGGGAATGCTCGCCGGACAGGCGCTCTACGGCGTCGAGTGCTGGACGCGGCGCGGCGAGGCGTTCTCGATCTACTTCGGCCTCTTCGCGCGGATCTCGCCGTTCGAGACGCGCGAGCGCGTCGTCGGGGTGCGCCCGCCGCTCGCCGGTCTGCCGCGACTGGAGGTCGTGCCGGGGACGATCGCCTTCGTCGCCGTGATGATCGGGACCGTCACCTTCGACGGCCTCGGCCAGGGCACGGCGTGGGCGCAGGTCAGCGGCCCGCTCGAGGACCTCTTCAGGGCGGGCGGCGCGACGGCGCAGGCGGCGCAGGAGCTCGCCGCGACGCTCGGGCTGGTGGCATGCGTGGCGCTCGTCGCCGGCTTCTACGCGCTCGGCAGCCATTACGCGCACCGTCTCGCGCCCGACCTGTCCGCCGAACGCCTGCGTCGCGGCTTCGTGCACGCGCTCGTGCCGATCGCGCTCGTCTACGTCGCCGCGCACTACCTCACGTTCCTGCTCTTCGAAGGCCAGGGGATCGCCTATCTGCTGTCAGACCCGCTCGGGCGCGGCTGGGATCTCCTCGGCACGGCGTCGGCGGCCGTCGACTACGGCGTCATCTCGCAGAACCAGGCCTGGTACGCCCAGGTCGCCTGCGTCGTCCTGGGGCACGTCGCGGCGCTGGCGCTCGCGCACGACCGCGCGCTCGTGCTGTACGGCCAGCCACGTGCGGCCGCCCGCTCGCAGTACGCGATGCTGGCGATCATGATCGGCTTCACGACGCTGGCGCTGTGGCTGCTGGCGCAGGCGGGAACGGCATGAGATCGCTCGCCGCGGCGGCCGCGATCGCGCTCGCCGCCGGCGGCTGCGGTTCCTCCTCCCCGCCGGACGGCGCCCGTGAGCGATCTGACCGCCTCGTCGACTTCTCCAAGAAGCCGCCGTACGTCAACGCGCTCGACGTCGACCCGCGGACGAAGGACTTCCTGCTGACCACCAATCGCGGCTTCTTTCGGATCGCGCCGGGATCGGGCAGGGTTCGGCGCGTTCGCGCAACGGTCGCCGCCGGTGACAGGCGCTCGCCGGTGGGGACGTTCCTCGAGCTGCTCGTCACCGGCCCCGGGCGGCTGATCGGCTCGGGACATCCTGACCGTCAGGGCGCGCTGCCGGCCTTTCTCGGCGTCATCCGCTCCGACGACGCCGGCCGCACGTGGCGCGTGATCTCGCGCCTGGGCGACGCCGACCTGCACAAGATCGTGCTCGCGCACGGCCGCATGTACGCCTTCGACGCCGTCCTCAGCGCACTGCTGATCTCCCGCGACGGCGGCCGGACGTTCGCCGAGAACTTCACTCCGCGCGGGCTGATCATCGACTTCGAGGTCGACCCGGCAGATCCGCGTCGCGTCGTCGCCTCCAACGGCGGCGAGCTGTTTCGCTCGCAGGACGAGGGCGCGTCGTGGCGCCCGATCGACCGCCGCGAGGGCATCCGCCTGGCGTGGCCGGCGCCGGACGCGCTGTACCGCGCGCTGAAGGACGGCGCTGTGCAGCGCTCCGCCGACGGCGGCGACAGCTGGCAGGACGCCGGCTCGGTCGACGGCGAGCCCTACAAGTTCCACGCGATCGGCGCCGACGAGCTGTACCTCGCGCTCAGCGACGGGACGATCATGCACACGACCGACGCGGCGAAGACCTGGAAGGCGGTCTTCCGGCCATGAGGCGACGACGCGCTCTGCGCTGCGTGGCGCCGGTCGCCTGCGCCGTGCTGCTCGGCGCGGCCGACGCGCAAGCGCACTCGCTGGTGCGGCCCGCCGGCGCGGTCGTCTCCTACATCTCCGCCGACGCGACGTCGCTGAACACGCTGACCGTGCGCGCGAGCGGGTCGCGGATCGAGTTTCGCGACCCGACCGTCGACGGCGGCATGGATCCCGGCGACTGCACGCCCGGCGACATCACACCCGACGCCAACGCGTGGATCATCCAGACGTTCTGTGCGAGCGCCGGCGTGCAGTCGGTGCGCCTGGACCTCGGCGAGCGCGAGGACACGGCGACGGTCTCGATCGCCATCGCGACGACGCTGCTCGGAGGACCCGGAGCGGATCGCCTGACGGGTGGACCGGCGGCCGACCAGCTCAGCGGCGACGACGGCGACGACACGCTTGCCGGCGGGGCCGGTTCGGACGTCGTCATCGGCGGCCTCGGATTCGACGAGCTGCGCGGCGACGCGGGCGACGACGACGTCCGCGCCCGCGACGGGATCCAGGACCTCGTGCGCTGCGGTGACGGAGCCGACCGGGTCGACGCCGACACGCTCGACGAGATCGCCGGCGACTGCGAGGCGGTCACGCGCACGCCGACGCCCGCGCCCCCGGGATCGGGCGGTGCACGCGACCGCGTCGCCCCGCGCGTGGAGGTCGGCGCGCCGGCGCGGCGGCGGATCGGGCGCTCGCGCCGCGTGCACCTGTTCGCCAGCTCGACCGAGGCGGGCTACGTCGCGGCCTCCGGCGCGCTGCGCATCGCCGGCCTGTCGCTGCCCCTGAACGTCGCGCGCAAGCGCATCGCCGTCGGCGGCGCGGGCGCCGAGCTCGCCCTCACGCTGTCGCAGTCGCACTGGCGCCAGGCGCTGCGGGCGCTGCGCAGGCGCCGGCCGGTGAGCGTCCGGCTGACCGTCGTGGCGACCGACCGGGCGGGCAACTCGCGCCAGGCGCGGCCGGTCACGATCCGCCTGCTGCGCTGATTTCGCGCAGGTCTGGAGATCGCGCGAACGGAGGCGTATTGTTGTGCCCGGAGGCGCCGTTCGCCGGCGGGAGGTCCGGCCTGGCGCTCAGCGTTGCCGATCTCAAGGGGGCCGTTCGTGCTAGCTCGTCGCGTAGGTGCGTTGATCGCTCTGCTGTTCGCCCTGACGGCAATCGCGGCGCCCGCGGCGCTGGCCCGCTCGGACGCGAAGCGTGCCGCGCCGTCGCTGCTCGAGCGTGCGGGCGACCGCCCGGAGGACAGCACCCCCAATGCGATCTCGCCGTTCGACCTGCACGGCACGCCGTTCGGCCACCTGCCCGCCGTCCAGGAGAACATCGAGATCGTCAGCAAGCTCAACCTCATCCACCCGCAGACCGGGCAGCCCGTCGTCGAGGCCCAGGTCGCCGACGTCGCCGTCCACAAGGGATACGCCTACCTCAACGCGTGGGACAGCGTGACGTGCGAGGGCGGCGGCACGTTCGTCGTCGACATCCGCAACCCCGCAGCGCCGCGGCAGGTCTCCTTCATCCCCGCCCTCGAGCCGTATTACCACGGCGAGGGCGCGCACGTGGTGTCGATCTCCACGCCCCAGTTCACCGGCGACATCCTGGCGGTCAACGACGAGACGTACGGCTCGAACGTCAACACCGTCAACGACTGCGAGCCGGACAACCTCACGCGCGGCGGCTTCGACCTCTACGACGTCAGCGATCCGGCCAACCCGAGGACGCTCGTGCAGGTGGCCAGCGACCAGCACGAGACCAGCGCGACCGACGACACCCTGATCCCGAACTCGTACCACAGCGTCTTCGTCTGGCAGGACGGGCCGCGGGCCTACCTCGTCGCCTCCGACAACGTCGAGTTCAACGACGTCGACATCTTCGACATCACCGACCCGCGCAATCCGGAGCTGATCGCCGACCTCGACCCGACCTTCGACCTGCCCGAGGGCGAGCAGATCGTGAGCCTCGCGGCGCTCGGCGGCAACCTGCTGCACCACGACGTCGTCGTCAAGCGGATCGCCGGTCAGATGCGGATGCTCGTCTCCTACTGGGACGCCGGCTACCTGCAGCTGAACGTCGACGACCCGGCCGACCCCAAGTACATCACCGACACGAACTTCGACGAGCCCGACACGCTGACGGGCTTCGATCCGCCCGAGGGCAACGCCCACCAGGCGGAGTACTCGCACGACAACCAGTTCTTCCTGGCCGCCGACGAGGACTTCCGCATCTATCGCGCGGACGACTTCTCGATCACGACCGGTGAGGACGCGGGCGAGTACCCCTCGTCGCAGGTCCCCGGCGGACAGTCCGTCGTCTCCCTGCCCGACCGCACGCTCAACGGGCCCGTGGTCTACGGCGGCTACGGCTGCGACATGTCGGCGCCGGTTCCGCTGCGCGCGGCCGTGGACGTCGGGCCGCTCGCGGCGGGCGAGGAGGCGATCCTGGTCCTGCAGCGCGGTCCCGTGGACGATCCCTCGGCCACCGAGGAGGCGTGCTTCCCGGGCGAGAAGGCCGCCAACGCGGACGAGGCCGGATGGGATGCCGTCCTGCTCGTCAATCGTCATCACGGCAACGCCGACCTCGACGATGCCAACTGCGGCTCCGGCGGCTTCGACAGGGCGGTCATCGCGGTCTGCACGACGCACGAGGCCTTCCACCGGCTGTTCGGCACGACGCCGAACTTCGATCTTCCGGTCCCCGCCGGCGACGCTCCACCACTGGGGACCGTCGGGGAGCGGATCAGCGCCGACTCGATCTTCGACGGCTGGGGCTACGCGCACCTCTACGACGCCAACACCAGCGAGGAGATCGGCGCGTTCGCGATCCCCGAGGCGCTCGACGAGCGCTACGCGGAGGGCTTCGGCGACCTCACGATCCACGAGTTCGCCACCGATCCCGAGACGAACCTCGCCTATGCGTCCTACTACGCAGGCGGGCTGCGCGTCTTTCGCTTCAGCCGCGCTGCCGGCCTCGAGCAGGTGGGCGCGTTCATCGACCCCGAAGGCAGCAACATCTGGGGCGTCGAGCAGTTCACCGACGCTGCCGGCAACCGCCTGATCGCGGCCTCCGATCGCGACTTCGGCCTCGTGATCGCGAAGTACACCGGTCCGGGAGCCGTGCTCGCCAAGCCGCCTGCGCCGCCGGCCCCGGCACCGCTGCCGCCGAAGGCCGTCCCGGCGTCGTTCTTCAAGTTCGGCTCGCTGAAGCGCCTGACGATCCGAAACCGCAGAGCGAGCGCAACGATCACCGTGCCCGGCGCGGGTACGGCGAAGGTCGTCCTGAAGGGCCGCGTGGGCAAGCGCGTGATGACGCTCGGAAGGACGACGGCGACCGCGACGAGGGCGGGGAGCCTACGCCTGACCGTTCGCGTGTCGGCGAGCACGAACCGCCTGCTGCGACGCACGTTGGCGCGCCGCTCCACGCGTCGCACGAGCGGCGTGCTGCAGGTGACGTTCACCGCGACCGGCGGCACCGGCCTGACGCGCAACAAGTCGGTGTCGATCGGGGTCGGCTGAGCTGCGCCGCCGTCAGCGGCGCAGCTGCACCGCACGCGTGACCGTGCGGCGGTTGCCCGCCGCGTCGGTGGCGGTCACCCGCAGCGCGGCTGACAGCAGCCGGCCCGCGCGCAGGCGGCGCGCGGCCGGCGTCCAGCGGGCGAACACGTAGGTTCGCCCGCGTCCGGCCAGCGACCACGATCCGCGGGCGAGCGTCACGCGCAGCCGGCCCAGCCGCGCGCTGCGAGCGGCGCTCGCAGCGGCCGCGAGCTCGGCCCGCAGGCTGCAGGCCTCCGAGCACGAGACGCGCACGACGAGCGAGCGGCCGGCGTCCGAGAGGCGCTGGCGGCGGTCGACGGCGACGGTCACCGCGGGAGCGCTGCGGTCCGCCGCCGAGCCTGCCGCGCCGGGAGCGCCGCCTGCAGGTGTCGCCGCCGCGCCGGCGATCAGCTCCTGGGCGTCGCAGGCGCTACCGATGCCGTCCCGGTCGAAGTCGTTCTGCGGATACTCGGGGTTGTAGACGACGGGGCAGTTGTCGAACCCGTCGTCGATCCGATCGCCGTCGTCGTCGCCGTCGCAGACGTCGCCCTTGTCGTCGCCGTCGAGGTCGCGCTGGTCGGGGTTGGCGATCAGGTCGCAGTTGTCGTCGTCGTCGTTGATCGCGTCGTTGTCGCTGTGGGCGGCGGGGCAGGCGGTACCGCGACCGGGGTAGGGCGCGCCCTCCTGTCCGGGGTTCGCGATGAGGCGGCAGTTGTCGGCCGTGTCGGGGACGAGGTCGTTGTCGTCGTCGGCGTCGCAGGCGTCGCCCTGCGCGTCGCCGTCCTTGTTCAGCTGGCTGCCGTTCGGCGTGTCGAGGCAGTTGTCGTTGACGTTCAGGACGTTGTCGCCGTCAACGTCGTTGGGCTCGGGGTGGGCATGCGCGACGGCGCCCCCGACGAGCAGGAGCGCGACAAGCACCAGCAGGGGCAGGCGAAGCCCGGCCATGACCCACGATCTTACGCGCGGCGGCTCAGCGCGAACAGGCGATGTGATGCGTGATCTGCGCCTCGCCGGCAAGCTTCGCGCGCACGGCCTGCTCGGCGAGCGTCTTGCTCTCGCCGTACGAGCCGGCGCGGATGCTCCAGCCCGCGAGGTCGGGGCTGTCGGCGGTCCAGCCGTCGTCGTGGCTGTTGCAATGAAGGACGCGGATCGTCTGCATCGTCGGCTCTGGACGTGAGCGTAGCCGAGCGCGCGCAGCGACTCGCGCCAACGTGGCGGGCGCCCGCTTGCAGGCGCCGAACCGGCAGGGATCGGCTGCGGGCGGGCGAACCCCGGAGCCATGGAGCAGTCCACGGCCGCGCGCCGTCTCGTGAAGTCACCGCCCGAGCTGTGGGCGGAGCTCGGCAGCGAGGACTCGCTGGGCCGTCATCTCGCGGCGTTCGGCGAGATCCGCATCACCCGCGTCGATCCGGAGAGCACCGTTGCCTGGGAGGGCGACCGCGTCAGCGGCACGGTGGAGCTGGCCGCGGCCGGATGGGGGACGAAGGTCGTCCTGACGGCCAGGCCGCACGACGCACCGCCGGCCGCACAGCCCGTGCTCGCGAAAGGGATGCTCGCGGCCGATCGCCCGCCGCCGCTCGAAGGGGTGTATCGAAAACGTGGGGCTGAGCCGAACGAATTCGACACACGACCCGCGCCTGCCGCATGGGCGGCGCCCGCCGAGGACCTGCCCCGGCGGGGCTTCTTCGCGCGCCTGTTCTCCCGCCGCGCCGCCGAACCGGCCGCCGGCATTCCCGGGCCGCCCGTGCCCACGCCGGACCCCAGCCCGCCGGCGCCGTCGCCGAGCCCCGGCCCGCTGCCGCCGGCGCCCGACCCCAGCCCGCCGACGCCGGCCCCCGAGCCGCCGGCCCCGCAGATCCGCGCCGCGCCGACCGCCGAGCGCCGCGCCGCGATCCTCAGCGACGTGCTCGACGAGCTCGGCTCCGCGCACCACCGCCCGGCGATCCTGCGCGAGCGCGACTGACCTCAGCTCACGGCCAGAGCCTCGTCTCGGGAACGGTGGCTCCCACCCCGAGGCGAGGCGCGTGCCGCAGCCCGCCACCTCGCCTACCATCGACCGGCGATGTCCAGACGCTCCAAGGCCCCTGAGACCGCCGAGCAGAAGCTCGCCCAGCTGGCGCAGCTGCGCGAGGCCGCCGGCCGTGTCACCGGCGAGGCCGAGCGAAAGCAGCACGACCGCGGCCGCTACAGCGCCCGCGAGCGCGTCGAGAAGCTGCTCGATCCCGGCAGCTTCCAGGAGCTCGACACGTTCGTGCGCCACCGCACGACGGACTTCGACATGCAGCGCAAGCGCCCCTGGGGCGACGCCGTCGTGACCGGGCACGGCACGATCGACGGCCGCCGCGTGTGCGTCTTCTCGCAGGACTTCACGATCATCGGCGGCTCGCTCGGCGAGGTCATGGCCGAGAAGATGTGCAAGGTCATGGACCTCGCGGCGAGCATCGGCTGCCCGATGATCGGCATCAACGACTCCGGCGGCGCGCGCATCCAGGAGGGCGTCGTGTCGCTCGGCGCCTACGGCGAGGTCTTCATGCGAAACGTCAACTGCTCGGGCGTGATCCCGCAGATCAGCCTGATCATGGGCCCATGCGCCGGCGGCGCGGTCTACTCCCCCGCGATCACCGACTTCATCTCGATGGTCAAGGACAGCTCCCACATGTTCATCACCGGTCCCGACGTCATCCGCACGGTCACCGGCGAGCAGGTCGAGTTCGAGCAGCTCGGCGGCGCGATGACGCACAACGCCAAGTCCGGCGTCGCGCACTTCGCCTGCGAGGACGAGGATCACTGCCTCTCCGACACGCGCTACCTGCTGAGCTTCCTGCCATCCAACAACCTCGAGACGGCGCCGCGCGTGCTCGCCACCGACGACCCCCAGCGGATGGACGCCGAGCTCGACCACGCGGTCCCGGCGCAGCCCAACAAGCCCTACGACATGCGCGACGTGATCCGCCCGATCGTCAACGACGGCGAGTTCTACGAGGTCCACGAGCACTTCGCCACGAACATCGTCTGCGGGTTCAGCCGCCTCGACGGCTTCGCGGTCGGCGTCGTCGCCAACCAGCCGGCGAGCATGGCCGGCGTGCTGGACATCGACGCGAGCGTCAAGGCGGCACGCTTCGTGCGCACCTGCGACGCCTTCAACGTGCCGCTGCTGACGTTCGTCGACGTCCCCGGCTTCCTGCCCGGCACGACGCAGGAGTGGGGCGGCATCATCCGCCACGGGGCCAAGCTCCTGTACGCCTTCGCCGAGGCGACGGTCCCGAAGATCACGGTCATCACGCGCAAGGCCTACGGCGGCGCCTACGACGTGATGGCCTCCAAGCACCTCGGCGCGGACTTCAACTTCGCCTGGCCGACCGCGGAGGTCGCGGTGATGGGGCCCGAGGGCGCGGTCAGCATCATCTACAAGCGCGACATCGCCGGATCGCCGACGCCCGACGATCGCCGCGAGCGCCTCGAGGACGACTACCGCGCGCGCTTCGCAAACCCCTACTCCGCCGCCGAGCGCGGCTACGTCGACGACGTCATCCGCCCGCACGAGACGCGCCCCAAGGTCATCGCGGCACTGCACGCGCTGCAGACCAAGCGCGCTCAGCCGCCGAAGCGCAAGCACGGCAACATTCCCCTCTGATGAGCGGACGCATCCCGCCGGCGCTGGCGCTCGTGTGCCTCGCCGGGGCGGCGCTGCGCTTCGCGACGCTCGACCTGCAGAGCCTGTGGTACGACGAGGCGGTCACCGCGCGGCTGCTGCGGATGGACCTCTCGGGCCTGCTGCACGCAATTGGAGACAGCGAGTCCTCGCCGCCGCTGTACTACCTGCTGGCGTGGCTGTGGACGCACGTCCTCGGCACCGGGGAGGTGGGGATGCGCTCGCTGTCGGCGCTGCTCGGGACGGCGGCGATCGCGCTGGCCTGGATGCTCGGCCGCCGTCTCGGCAGCGAGCGCGCGGCGCTCGCGGCCGCCGCGCTGATCGCCTGCAACCCGCTGCTGTGGTGGTTCAGCCAGGAGGCGCGCGCATACGCGCTGCTGATCGCGCTGGCCATGCTCGGCGCGCTGCTGTGGCTGCGCGCGATGCGTGCGCCGGATGACGCGCGCGGCCTGCTGGCGTGGGGCGCGGTCGCCGCGCTGGCGCTCGCGACGCACTACTACGCGCTGTTTCTCGTCGCGCCGCAGGCGCTGTGGCTGCTCGTGCGCGCGCCGGGCATCCGCGAGCGGGCCGCGACGCTCGCGCTGCCGGTGCTCGCCGGGGCGGCGCTGCTGCCGCTCGCGCTCGCCCAGCGCTCCAACGACACGGCCGCCTTCATCACCGACACGCCGCTGGGCACGCGCCTGGCGCAGGTGCCCAAGCAGTTTCTCGTCGGCTACGACGCGCCCGCCGAGACGCTGCTGACGATCCTCACGGCGCTGGCCGTGCTGGCCGGGCTCGCCGGGCTCGGCGCGATGATCGCGGGGCGCATCGCGGCGCCCGCGGCGGCGCGCTCGGAGGCCGCGCGGCTCACGAGCGTCACGGCCGCCGCGGTCGCGCTGCTGCTGGCGGCCTCGATCGGCGGCGAGGACCACCTGCTGACGCGAAACGCGATCGCCGTGCTGCCGCTCGCGGCCGTGCTCGCGGGCGCCGGCCTCGGCGCCCTGTCGCACGTCGCGCTGCGACCGGCCGTCGCCGCCGGCGCGCTGGGCTGCCTGCTGGGGCTCGTCGCGATCGCCGGCGTCGCGCGCGATCCGCGCAAGCAGCGCGACGACTGGCGCGCCGCCGCCGCGGCGCTGGGCGCCGATCCCGGCGGACGGCTGATCGTCGCGCCCGGCTCGGCGCCGATCCCGCTGGGCTACTACGTGCCGGGCCTGCGGCCCGTGCCCGCCACGGAGGCGCCGCGGGTCGCCGAGATCGACTACCTCACGCTGACCGTGCGCGCGCCCGGACGGCTCGCGACGCCGGCGCGCCCGCCGCAGGTGCCGGCGGCGCCGCCGGGCTTTCGGATCGCCGGGCGCACCGACGGCGAGACCTACACCGTCGTGCGCCTGCGTGCCCCGGCGCCCGTGGCCGTCGCGGCGGGGGCGCTCGTGCGCGGACTCGACGGTGGCGTGCCGATCCTGCTGACGGCGGTCCCGGCCTCGTGACCGCATACGCGCGCTGGTCGCCGCGGCGCCTCTCGCTCGCCGTCGGCGCCGCCGGAACGCTGGCGCTGGTGCTGCTCGACGCGCTCGTGCGCGACGAGCCGACGCCGCAGGACGACGACCTCATCTACGAGCGCATGGCGCAGGACCCGTTCGCCCCGCACACCTTCGTCTTCGCCTACCGGATCGCCGTGCCATGGCTCGTGCACGTGCTGCCGTTCGAGCATGAGCTGTCCTTCAGCCTGATCGCCTGGCTGTGCTCGGGCGCCGCGGGCGCCGTGCTGTTCGTGCTGCTCGAGCGCCTGGGCGTCTCGCGGCGCGTCTCGATCGCGCTCGCGCTCGTGCTCGTGCTGTCGCCGCCGCTGCTCGTGGCGAGCGTGCGCCAGGGCCGCAACCCCGACCCGCTGACCGTGCTCGTGATGGTCACCGGCGCGCTGTTCATCGTCGAGCGCCGCCCGCGCGCGCTCGCGCTGACGATGCTGATCGGGGCGCTGAACCGCGAGTCGGCGCTGTTCCTGGGCCCGCTGGCCTACGCGGTCTGGGCGCAGCGGTGGTTCGATCGCGCCGCGCTGCTGCGGGTCGCCGCCGTGTGCGCGCCCGCGCTCGCGGCGTTCGTGACGTTGCGCCTCGCGATCCCGACCGTCGGCCGCGAGCAGGTGCCCGGCTACGACGGCTCGCTGCTCGGCGGGCGCCTGGACGTCATCGGCGAGGGCTTGAGCGCCTGGGACGTCGAGGCCCGCCGGCTGCTGGCGATCTACGGGCCGCTGTGGCTGCTCGCCCCGCTGGCGCTGCGCGGCTCGTGGTTCGCGCGCCGCGGGCTCGTGCTCGCCGTCCTGTGCGCGGTCGCGATGACGTTCGCGCTGGACTGGGGGCGCGTGGCGTTCGTCGCCGCGCCGGTCGTCTACGCGGCCGCCGCTTGGACGCTCGACCGCCGCCCGCGGCTGCTGGCGCCGACGCTGCTGGCGTGCGCGGCGATGATCGTCGGCTACGCCGTCTACATGCAGGTCAGCGGCACCCAGAACCTGATCGACGCGGGCCCTCCGCCCTACCCGGTGCGCTGACGCCAAATGTGACGCCCCCGTCATGTTTTAGATACGCTCCGCTCATGTCCCGGTCGGTATCCGAGCACGACTTCGACTGGATCGTCGTCGGCTCCGGCTTCGGCGGCAGCGTCTCCGCGATGCGCCTGACCCAGAAGGGCTACCGCGTCGGGGTGTTCGAGTCCGGCCGGCGCTTCGCCGATCACGAGTTTCCGAAGTCCACCTGGGACCTGCGCCGCTACTTCTTCGCGCCGCGCATCGGCCTGCGCGGGATCTTCCGGCTGTCGCTGTTCAAGGACGTCACGATCGTCAGCGGCGCGGGCGTCGGCGGCGGCAGCCTCGGCTACGCCAACACGCTCTACCGCGCGCGCCCGCGCTTCTACGCGGACCCGCAGTGGGCCGGTCTGGAGGAGGACTGGGAGGCCGCGCTGGCGCCGCACTTCGACGAGGCCGAGCGCATGCTCGGCGTCGCGACGGTCACGACCGATGACGACGCCGACGAGATGCTGCGGCGCTTCGGGGAGCACATCGGCGCTCAGGAGACGTACGCCAAGACGCGCGTCGGCGTCTTCTTCGGCGAGCCGGGGAAGACCGTCGAGGACCCCTACTTCGGCGGCGACGGCCCGCCGCGTACGGGCTGCATCGGCTGCGGGCGCTGCATGGTCGGCTGCCAGGTCGGCGCGAAGAACACGCTGCCCAAGAACTACCTCTGGTTCGCCGAGCGCGGCGGCGCGCAGATCGTCGCCGATCGTACGGTCGTCGACGTACGCCCGCGCAACGGCACGGACGGCGCCGACGGCTACGAGGTCGTCACGGAACGCACGGGCGCCTGGCTGCGCAAGGAGCGCCGCGTGCACACCGCCGGCGCGGTCGTGCTCGCCGGCGGCCCGCTGGGCACCAACAAGCTGCTGCAGCGCTGCAAGCACGCCGGCTCGCTGCCGCTCGTCTCCGACCGCCTCGGCGAGCTCGTGCGCACCAACAGCGAGGCGTTGCTGGCCGTCACCGCCAAGGACGACAGCGTCGACTACTCCAAGCGCGTGGCGATCAGCGGGTCGATCTACCCCGACCAGGACACGCACATCGAGACGGTCAGCTACGGCCATGCCGGCGACGGGATGAGCCTGCTGCACACGATGCTCGTCGGCGACGGCACGCGCGTGACGCGGCCGCTGAAGCTGCTCGCCGCGGTGCTGCGCCACCCGCTGATGTTCGCGCGCCTGTTCGACCCGCGCGGCTGGTCGCGGCGCACGATCATCCTGCTCGTCATGCAGACGCTCGACAACGCGATCGCCCTGCGCCCGCGGCCCGGGCGCTTCGGGGCGATGCGCCTGCAGACCGAGCAGGACCCGCTGAAGCCCGCTCCGACGTTCATCCCGGTGGCCAACGAGGCGGCGAAGTGGATCGCCGGGGAGATCGACGGCATCCCGCAGAGCTCGATCCTCGAGGCGCTCGCGAGCATCCCGACGACGGCGCACATCCTCGGCGGCGTGGTGATCGCGCGCTCGCCCGAGGAGGGCGTCGTCGACGCGCGCCACCGCGTCTTCGGCTACGAGAACCTGCTCGTCTGCGACGGCTCCGTGCTTCCGGCGAACGTCGGCGTCAACCCGAGCCTGACGATCACCGCGCTCGCCGAGCGCGCGATGAGCTTCGTGCCCGCCGCCGGCGCGGCGTCGCTCGACGACACGGCCGATCCCGTGCTCGCCGCCTGACCCGGCACGCCGGGACTCGGCCCACGACTACGCTGACCGGCGTGGCAACCGAGTCCCCCGCCCCCAAGCCCACGCTCGTCGAGCGACTGCAGGGCCAGCGCGAGCGCCATCAGCGGCGTCCGAAGGTCGTCCGCGGGCTGTTCGTCCTCGCCGGCTTCGCCGTCCTCATCTTCGGGGTCATCACGCTGATCACGCCGGGTCCGGCGTTCGTGATCATCCCGATCGGCCTCGCGATGCTGTCGCTCGAGTTCGCGTGGGCCGGCCGGCTGCTCGGCAAGGCTGTCGAGAAGGGCGAGCAGGCGAAGGCCAAGGCCGCGGCGACCTCGAAGACCCAGCGCGTGCTGACGGCGATCGCCGGGGTGCTCGCGTGCGCCGCCGTCGTCGCGTGGGCGCTGCTCGGCGACATCCCGATCGCGCCGGTCTGAGCCGACGGCGGCGTACGCCGCCGCGAGCTCGACGCGCTCCTACAGCGCCAGCGTCCCGGCCGGCGCGCGTCCCTCGCGGGCGGCCTGCAGGGCGGCCACCGAAACGGCCAGATCCTGGATCGCAAGACCCGTCGAGTCGAACATCGTGATTGCCTCGGCCCCGCTGCGACCGCCGACCTCGCCGGCGAGCACGGCGCCAAGCGGCGTGACCTGATCGCGCGTCACCAGGCCCGCGGCGACCGCTCCCGCCAGCTCACCGCCGTGCGCGGCCTGCTCCCACTCGTCGCAGTACAGCTCGCACGCCGTCACCGCCGCGAGGCTCGCCTCGGCCTTGCCCGAGCCGTCGGCGCCGAGCATGTTGAGGTGCTGGCCCGGGCGCAGATCGGCGACGTCGACGACGATCTCCGCCCCGGGGGTGATCGTGCAGACGATGTCGCAGCCCAGCGCCTCGGCGCGATCGCCGGCGCTCCAGCCGAGCTCGGCCGCGAGCGCCTCGGCGACCTCCTCGCGCGGGTCGAAGCAGACCCCCGGCCCGTACCCCGCCGCGGCCATGCAGCGCGCGGCCCACGCCCCGTTGAGGCCGCAGCCGACGATGCCGACGCTCGCCGCCTGTGGACGCGCGAGCGCGAGCGAGGCCACGGCCGCGACCGCTCCGGTGCGCAGCGCCGTCACCGCGCGCGCATCGAGCAGTGCCAGCGGCACGCCGGTCGTCGCATCCGACAGGCAGACGACGCCGCTGACCATCGGCAGCCCCTTGGCCAGGTTGGCCGGAAACGAGGCCACCCACTTCAGCAGCGCGAAGCCGCCGCCGAGCGCGGGCATCGCACGGAAGTCGCCGTAGGGCGGGCTCAGCAGATAGACCTTCGGGGGCATCGTCCACTCGCCGCCGTGGTGGCGCAGGAAGGCCTCGCGGACGGCGCCGATCGCCGCCGCCGCGGACACCGACGCGAGGACGGACTCGTGATCGAGGACGCAGAGCTCGGGCATGCAAGGAGGCTAACGAGCGACCATTGCGGACCAGATCACTCCACAAGCGCCATGATGCGGGAAACCGAAAACCCCAAATAGCGACTGGAAATCGGGTGTATGATCCGGCCTCCCCGCACGCCACCACGGAGTCCTGACGCCCATGGAGCCCAGCTCATCAGCCGGCCGCCAGGGAACACTCGAGAACCCCGAGGTTCGCGAGGATGTTCCCGGCCACATCATCCCGATCATCCAGCGCGAGTTCGACGACTTCGACACGGAGTCCCAGCGCTTCCTGCGCGGCGACGTCGAGGAGACCGAGTTCATCAAGTTCCGCCTCAAGCAGGGGGTCTACGGCCAGCGCCAGGCCGCGGTCCAGATGATCCGCGTCAAGCTGCCCTTCGGCGGGATCACGCCCGAGCAGCTCGACGCCTTCGCCGACGTGATCGAGAAGTACGTGCCGCTGAGGAAGGGGCACATCACGACGCGCCAGAACATCCAGCTGCACCACGTCCCGCTGCCGGACGCGGCCGCCGCGATCCGCGAGCTGTCCGATTGCGGGCTCTCGTCGCGCGAGGGCTGCGGCAACACCGTGCGCAACGTGACCGGCGACCCGTGGGCGGGCGTCTGCGAGGACGAGGTCTTCGACCTGACGCCCTACGCCGGTGCCTACGTGCGCTACTTCGTGCGCCACCCGACGACGCAGATGATGCCGCGCAAGATCAAGACCGCCTTCGACGGCGCGCCCGACGCCGACCGCTCGCTGACCGGCATCCACGACATCGCCTTCCTCGCCCGCGAGCGCGACGGCGTGCGCGGCGTCGAGGTGCGCGTCGGCGGCGGCACGTCGATCATGCCGCGCATCGCGCCGACGCTGTACGAGTTCGTCGGCCTCGACGACGGCGAGTACCTCAAGGTCGCCGAGGCGTGCTTCCGGATCTTCGACCGCCAGGACTTCCTGCGCGTCAACCGCGCCCGCGCCCGGATCAAGGTCCTTGTCGACAAGGTCGGCATCGACGCCTTCCGCGACATGGTCGACGAGGAGCTCGCCGGCGACTGGGTCGCCGAGCGCGACTTCGACGTCAACGGCCTGCGCTTCGACGTCGACGAGGAGGCGCTCGCGCCAGCCGCTCCGGCGGCCTACGCCTCGCCGAACGGCGACCTGTCGGAGTACGAGCGCTTCGTCGCCGACAACGTCACGGCGCAGCGCCAGCACGGCTTCTCGAGCGTGCACGCGAAGGTCACGCGCGGCGACCTGACGCCCGAGCAGCTGCGCGGGATCGCGAACGTCATGCGCCGGTATTCGGGCGGCTTCATGCGCACGACCGTGCATCAGAACTTCGTCCTGCGCTGGGTGCGCGACGAGACCGTCTACGAGGTCTGGCAGGCGTTGGCCGAGCTCGGCCTGTCCGACACCGGGCCCGACACGATCACCGACGTCGTCTCGTGCCCCGGCACGGACTCCTGCAAGCTCGGCATCACGGCCTCGATGGGCCTGAACGCGGCGCTGCAGGAGCGCCTGGAGTCGATGAGGATCACCGACCCGCTGACGCGGGCGATCCACATCAAGATGAGCGGCTGCCCGAACGGCTGCAGCCAGCACCACATCGCGAACATCGGCTTCTACGGCGCGTCGATCAAGGTCGGCAAGCACACGATCCCGGCGTACGTGGCGCACGTCGCCGGCAACTTCGACGGCGGCGAGATCGTCTACGGGACGCGCCTGAAGGTGCGCCTGCCCGCCAAGCGCATCCCCGAGGCCGTCGAGCGCTGGCTGCGCTGGTATGAGAGCGATCGGACGGAGGGCGAGGCCTTCAACGACTTCGCCGCACGCGTCGGGACGAAGGCCTTCGAGGACAAGGTCCGCGAGCTGTCGCTGCCCGTCGAGTTCAACCTCGAGACGATGAACACGTTCATCGACTGGAATCGCGACGTCCCGTTCGCCGTCGTGCGCGGCGAGGGCGAGTGCGCGGTCTGACGACCGACGCCGCGGGGTCTCTGACCGAGACCCTGCAGCAGGCGGCCGCCCACGAGCGGCTCGTCCTCCTGTGCTCGTTTCAGAAGGAGGAGTCGGTGATCCTCGACGAGCTGCTGCAGATCGCGCCGCACGTGCGCGTCGTGACGATCGACACCGGCGTCCTCTTTGCCGAGACGCTCGACACGTGGCGACGCTTCGAGGAGCGCTTCGGCGTCCGGATCGAGGTCGAGCAGGCATTCGGCACGCCGCCGTGGACCGGCCCCGAGCACTGCTGCGGATCGCAGAAGGTCGACGCCCTGAACCGGGCGCTGGCGGGCGCCGACGCGTGGATCACCGGCCTGCGCCGCGAGCAGGGACCGACGCGCGCGGCGACGAACTGCGTCGAGGTGGACGACAAGCGAAGCGCCATCGCGAAGTACTCGCCGCTGGCGCACTGGACCGAGCGCGACCTGTGGACGCGCATCCACGAGCGCGGCCTGCCCTACCACCCGCTGCACGACGCGGGCTACGAGTCGATCGGCTGCGCGCCGTGCACCAATCCCGGAAGCGGCCGCGAGGGCCGCTGGGCTCACAGCGACAAGACCGAGTGCGGACTGCACACCTGATGGACCCGATGGTCATCGCATTCGGGTTGGGCGTCGGGATCCTGATCGGCCTGACGGGGATCGGCGGCGGGTCGCTGATGACGCCGCTGCTCGTGCTGTTCGCGGGCGTGCCGCCGGTCGTCGCGATCGGCACCGACCTCGCCTACGGCGCGGTCACGAAGACGCTCGGGGGCTGGCGACACCTGCGCAAGGGCACCGTCGACCTCGGCGTCTCGAAGTGGCTGGCGGTCGGCAGCGTCCCCGGCGCGCTCGTCGGCGTCTGGCTGCTGGGCGTCCTGGAGGCCGCCTACGGGCGCAGCTTCGAGCCGACGCTGCTGGTCGCGATCGCGATCGCGCTGCTGATCGTCTCGCTGACGATCCTCGGGCGGGCGCTGTTCATGCCCAAGCTCGTGGCGCGCGAGAAGCACGCGATCGAGCAGACGCGGCGCACGAAGATCACGGCGGTGTGCATCGGCGCGTTTCTCGGGCTGATCCTCGGCGTGACCTCGGTCGGCAGCGGCGCGCTGATCGGTCTCGCGCTGATCCTCGTCTTCAAGCTCACGCCGCACCGCGTCGTCGGCACCGACGTCTTCCACGCGGCCATCCTGCTGTGGGCGGCCGGTCTCGCGCACATCGCCAGCGGCAACGTCGACTTCCTGCTGATGGCGACGATCCTCGCCGGGTCGCTGCCGGGCGTGCTCGTCGGAACCGCGCTGATCACCCACGTTCCCGCGACCGGCCTGCGCCCCGCGCTCGGCTGCGTGCTGCTCGGCTCGGCGCTCGGCGTGCTGTCGAAGGCCGGCGTCAACGTGCCGGCGGCGGCGCTGATCGGCGTGCCGCTGACGGTCGGCCTGTTCGCCTACGCGCTCGAGCGCGGACGGCGCTCGCGCTTGTCCCGCAACGACGTGGAGGTGGTGCCGGCATGACCGCACGCCTGACGCACCTGCAGGAGCTCGAGTCCGAGGCGATCCACGTCATGCGCGAGGTCGCCGCGGAGCTGTCGCGGCCGGTGCTGCTGTTCAGCGGCGGCAAGGACTCGATCGTGCTGCTGCGCCTCGCCGAGAAGGCGTTTCGCCCGGGGCGCTTCCCGTTCCCGCTGATGCACGTCGACACCGGCCACAACTTCCCCGAGGTGATCGAGTTTCGCGATCGCCGCGTCGCAGAGCTCGGCGAGCGGCTGATCGTCGCGTCGGTGCAGGAGTCGATCGACGCCGGCCGCGTCAAGGAGGAGACCGGGCCGCGCGCCTCGCGCAACCGCCTGCAGACGACCACGCTGCTCGACGCGATCGAGCAGTACGGCTTCGACGCGGCGTTCGGCGGCGCGCGGCGCGACGAGGAGCGCGCGCGGGCCAAGGAGCGGATCTTCTCCTTCCGCGACGACTTCGGCGGCTGGGATCCCAAGAACCAGCGCCCCGAGCTGTGGTCGCTGTACAACGGGCGCATCAGCCGCGGCGAGAGCGTGCGCGTGTTCCCGATCTCCAACTGGACCGAGCTGGACGTCTGGGAGTACATCGCCGAGGAGCAGCTCGAGGTGCCCTCGATCTACTTCGCGCACGAGCGTTCGGTGTTCGCGCGCGACAACATGCTCTACGCCGTCTCCGAAGCGGTCGAGCTGATCGACGGCGAGGTCCCGTTCACGACCTCGGTGCGCTACAGGACGGTCGGCGACATGAGCTGCACGGGCGCGGTCCAGTCGGCCGCCTCCGACCTCGGCTCGGTCGTCGCCGAGATCGCCAGGACGAGGATCACCGAGCGCGGCGAGACGCGCGCCGACGACCGCGTATCCGAGGCCGCGATGGAAGACCGCAAGATCGCGGGCTATTTCTGATGGGACTCGCAGCCGCCGACCTCATGCGCCTGGCGACCGCCGGCTCCGTCGACGACGGCAAGTCGACGCTGATCGGGCGCCTGCTGCTGGACTCCAAGCAGGTCCTGACCGACCAGCTCGAGCACGTCGAGGAGGCCTCGCGGCGCCGCGGCGCGGGGATGGTCGACCTGTCGCTGCTCGTCGACGGCCTGCGCGCCGAGCGCGAGCAGGGCATCACGATCGACGTCGCATACCGCTACTTCGCGACCGCGCGGCGCACGTTCATCATCGCCGACACGCCGGGCCACGTGCAGTACACGCGCAACATGGTCACCGGCGCTTCGACCGCCGACCTCGCCGTGATCCTCGTCGACGCGCGCAAGGGCGTGCTCGAGCAGTCCAAGCGCCACGCCTACATCTCGTCGCTGCTCGGCATCCCGCACATGGCCGTCTGCGTCAACAAGATGGATCTCGTCGACTACGACGAGGAGGTCTTCGACGCGATCGTGCGCGACTTCTCGGACTTCGCGCGCGGCCTGAGCGTGCGCGACATCGCCTACCTGCCGATCTGCGCCCGGGACGGCGACCACGTCGTCGACCGCTCGGAGCACATGCCGTGGTACGGCGGCGTGCCGCTGCTCGAGCACCTCGAATCCGTGCAGGTCGCCGACGACCGCAACCTCGAAGACGTGCGCTTGCCGGTGCAATGGGTCATCCGCGACCACGAGAGCGACTACCGCGGCTACGCCGGGCAGGTCGCCGGCGGCATCCTGCGCCCGGGCGACGAGATCCAGGTGCTGCCCTCCGGCGAGCGCTCGCGGATCACGCGCATCGACACCTTCGACGGGCCGGTCGCCGAGGCGTTCGCGCCGATGTCGGTGACGCTCGTGCTCGACGACGAGATCGACATCTCGCGCGGCGACCTGCTCTGCGGGATCGACGACGCGCCGTCGCTCGAGCGCTCGGTCGAGGCGACGGTCTGCTGGATGACCGACGAGCCGCTGCGCGGCGGCGCGCGCTACGCGATCAAGCACGCGACGCACGCCGCGCGGGCGATCGTCGACGAGGTCGTCGACCGCGTCAACGTGCACACGCTGTCGCCCGATCGCGCCGCGGTCGAGCTCGCCCTCAACGACATCGGGCGGGTGCGGCTGCGCACCTCCAAGCCGCTCGCCTTCGATCCCTACGAGCGAAACCGCGCGACCGGCTCGTTCATCCTCATCGACGAGACGACGAACGACACCGTCGGCGCGGGGATGATCGTCTAGGGACGTGCCCGGAATGGGGTTGGGCGAGAAACGTCAAGCATGCTGACGCAATCCGCCCAACCCCCTCTCGCGCGCTTCCAGACCGACACCGGCCACCGGCGGCGACTCGGCCGAAGGGATGGCCGGGCAGGCGGCACTGGAAGTTCGGCGTCACGAGCGTGAACGCGTCCCAGCGCTCGTGGTGCCAGGCCGCAAACGCGCGCGAGCGCTCGAGCACGACGTGCTCGATGCCAAGCTGCGTGAGGTTCCAGCTCATCGACAGGCCGGCCTGGCCGCCGCCGACGATCGCGACTGCGATCCGCTCCGCAAGCGCCATCAGGCGGCCACGAGGGGCTCGGCGACGCGATAGACGTCGGGGCGCAGGTCGCGGCGATCGTCGGTCGGCTTGTCGGCCGCGCCGGTCCTGCTCGACGGCCATGCCGACATCGACGCAGACGACGAGCTCGTCGGCGAGCTCCATGACGCGGCGCGGCTTACCGACCAAGAGACAGATTCGCGGCGCCCCGATTGGACCAATGGGTGCATTCCGGCGTGCCAGGCAGTGACATAGTCTGCGCCCCGTGAACCGCCGACCGCAGCTGCGCATCGTCGCGCCCGCCGCCTCCCCGCAGGAGGCGGCGGCCGTCGTCGCGGCGCTCGAGCGCTTCATGCGAGACACCGCGCCGGCCGCCGCTCCGGCTCCCGCGGCGCCCCCGCCATGGGGGCGCGCGGGTCTGCTCGAGGGCACCGGCCATGCCCCGGGCGAAACCCCGCCGTGGGGCGATCCGCCGCGTTGGGCCTGACGAACAAACCCTGGGGTCAACGGCCGCGGGCGGCCGATACCCACGTGATGGCCTCGTACGAGGAGAGCGGCGGGACGGTCGTGGACGAGCGGCTGGCTCCGACGGGCTGACGCGCCTGCTGGGAAGCTACGGCGCCGGGCGCGATCGGCTCGCTGGGCATCGCGCGCGACATCACCCAGCAGCGCCGCGCAGGAGGAGAGCACGCGCTTCGTCGACCTCTCCGTCGGGCACCCGGTGCCGGTCGCCGAGCTCCGGCCGGGGCGTCCTGCAGCAGGCGTTTCCTGACCCCACACGGCACGCCCGAGCGCTTAGGGTGCGAGGACGATGTTCTCGAAGATCCTGATCGCCAACCGGGGCGAGATCGCCGTGCGGATCATCCGGGCGTGCGACGAGCTCGCCGTCGCGTCGGTCGCGGTCTACTCCGAGCTCGACCGCGACGCGCCGCACGTCCTGCGCGCCGGCGAGGCCTACCTGCTCGGCGGCGAAGGGCCGGCCGACGGCTACCTCGACGTGGAACGGATCCTCGAGGTGGCTCGTGGGTCGGGCGCCGAGGCGGTGCATCCCGGCTACGGCTTTCTGGCCGAGAACGCCGCCTTCGCCCGCGCCTGCGAGCAGGCGGGGATCGTCTTCATCGGCCCCCCGGCGAGCGCGATCGACGCCATGGGATCCAAGACGCGCGCCCGTGAGCTGATGCGCGCTGCCGGCGTGCCGATCGTGCCGGGTACCGTCGAGCCGGTGCCCGACCTCGAGGCCGCGCGCGGCGTGGCCGAGGAGATCGGCTACCCCGTGGCGGTCAAGGCGGCGGGCGGCGGCGGCGGCAAGGGCTTTCGCGTCGCGCTCGAGGTCTCGGAGCTGCAGGCGGCCTTCGAGGGGGCCGCGCGCGAGGGGCAGCGCTTCTTCTCCGATGCGACGGTCTACCTGGAGCGCTACCTGCCCGACCCGCGCCACGTCGAGGTGCAGATCCTCGCCGACGCGCACGGCGCGACGATCCACCTCGGCGAGCGCGACTGCTCGATCCAGCGCCGCCACCAGAAGCTCATCGAGGAGTCCCCGGCGCCTGCGTGGGTCGTCGACGAGGCGCTGCGCGAGCGCATCGGCACGATCGCCGTCAACGCGGCGCGCGCGGTCGGCTACCGCGGCGCCGGCACCGTCGAGGGCCTGTTGTCATCGGACACGAACGAGTACTTCTTCCTCGAGATGAACACGCGCGTGCAGGTCGAGCACTGCGTGACCGAGATGACGACCGGCGTCGACATCGTCAAGGAGGGCATCCGCGTCGCCGCCGGCGAGCCGTTGTCGGTCGAGCAGGTCGACGTCGTGCTGCGCGGACACGCGATCGAGTGCCGCATCAACGCCGAGGACGCGTCGCAGAGGTTCGCGCCGGCGCCGGGCACGATCGGCGCCTACGTCGAGCCGTCGGGCCCCGGTGTGCGGGTCGACTCAGGTGTGCGCGCGGGCAGCGTCGTCTCGCCGATGTACGACCCGATGGTCGCCAAGCTCATCGTCTGGGACGCCGACCGCGAGCAGGCGACGGCGCGCATGCTGCGCGCGCTGAGCGAGTACCGGATCGAGGGCCTGAAGACGCTGATCGGGTTTCACCGCGCGCTGCTTGCGACCGAGCAGTGGGCGCGCGGCGAGACCTGCCGCGACCTGCTCGAGGACCGCGCGTGGCTCGCGACGCTGGCCTTCGAGCCGGCCCCTGCGGGCGGACGGGACGAATCCGACGACGAGACGGTCGAGCAGACCTACAGCGTCGAGGTCTCCGGCCGGCGCTTCGACGTGCGCGTCATCGGCCCCCCGTTCGGCGTCGCAGCGGCGAACGGCGCCGCGCCGCTCGCCGGCGCCAGCAAGCCCGTGCGGATCCCGGCCAAGAAGCGTGCCAAGACCGAGCGCGGCAGCGCCACGCTCGCCTCGCCGATGCAGGGCAACGTCTGGCGCGTGGCCGTCGAGCAGGGCCAGAAGGTCGCCGAGGGCGACGTCGTCGCGATCATCGAGGCGATGAAGATGGAGAACGAGATCACCGCCCACAAATCCGGCGTGATCGCCGACCTGCCGATCTCCGTCGGCGACTCCGTGCGAAGCGGCGACGTGCTCGCGGTCATCGAGGACGCCGGGTGAGCCCGCGCTCGACGCAGGCCCGCGCATGGGTCGCTCGCCCCGAGGAGGCCGAGACCGTCGCGGGGCTGCTCGTCGAGTTCCGCGACCACAACGGCCACGACTGGCCATCGGCGAACGCCTTCCTCGCCTCGGTCGAGCGCTTGTTCGAGGACCGCGACGCCGAGTTCCTGCTGGCCGCGCGCGACGACGACTCGCCACCCGAGGGCGTGCTGCAGCTGCGCTTCCGCTTCAGCGTCTGGACGGCGGCGCCCGACGCCTGGCTGGAGGACCTGTTCGTGCGCGAGGGCGCGCGCGGCGCGGGCGTCGGCCATGCGCTGCTCGCGCTCGCGGTCGAGTGCGCCGGCGAGCGCGGCGCCAAGCGCATCGAGCTCGACACCAACGAGGACAACGACGTCGCGCTCGCGCTGTACCGCGCAAGCGGCTTCTCCGAAAGATCGAAGGGCGGCAGCGGGCGCGACCTGTTCCTCGGCCGGTCGCTGGACTGAGCCGGACCTACGGCAGGCGGCCGCCCAGGCCCAGCGACGCCGCCATCGCGCCGGCCAGCAGCAGCAGCGCCGTGCCGGCGAAGACGACCGTGATCTCGCGCTGCTCGGGCTTCGTGCCGATCTGCGAGCCGAGGCGGTCATAGACGGCACCGAGCTCGTCGGAGTCCTCGGCGCGGAAGGCGTCGCCTCCCGACAGCGACGCGATCCGCTTCAGCGCCTCGGAGTCGGGCGGCACCTGCAGAACCTGGCCGTTGAGCGTGATCGTGCCGCTGGGCGTGCCGAGCGCGACCGTGTAGATCGGCACCTTCAGGCGCCGCGCCTGGGCCGCGACGTCGTACTGCGCCGTGCCGTCGGTCGCCGAGCCGTCCGACAGCAGCACGAGCGCGGCGGGTGGGCGACGCGCCTGGTTGTCGCCGGAGACCTTGAGGTCGTCGAGCGCGGTCCGCAGCCCGGCGCCCGTCGCCGTCCCGGAGATCGGCTGCAGCGTCTTCAGCGCGCGCGAGAGGAGCCGGCGGTCGGTCGTCGGCGCCTGCAGCGTCTGTGCGGCGTCGGAGTACGTGACGAGCCCGACGCGCAGCTCGCCGGGCACCTTGTCGAGGAAGCTCTGGGCGGCGCGGCGTGCGGCCTCCAGGCGCGTCGGGCTGACGTCCGTCGCCGACATCGAGCGCGAGACGTCGGTGACGAGCACGACCGACGCGCGCTCGACGGGCACGGCGACCGTGCGCTCCGTGCGCGCCAGCGACAGCGCCAGCGCCGCCAGCGCAAGCGTGAAGAGCGCGAACGGCAGATGGCGACGCCAGCCGGGCTCGTGCCCGGCGATCGCCGCAAGCGTCGACAGCGCGGTGTAGCGCACGGGGTAGCGCCGGCGCCGGCGCTGGGCGGAGGCGTGCGCGAGCAGCGCCAGCGGCACCGCGGCCAGGCACAGCAGCGCAAGCGGGGAGGCGAAGCTCATCAGCGCAGCGCCCGCCCGAGCGCGCGCAGCCACTCGCCCTTGGTCGACAGCACCACGTGACCGGCGCCGGCACGGCGCAGCGCCGTCGCGACGCCCGCACGCTCCTGCGCGGCGGCGGCCTCGAAGCGCTCGCGAAGGCCCCGACGCGAGGTGTCGATCTCCAGCAGCGCGCCCGTCTCGGGGTCGACGAGCGACAGCCGCCCGGCGGGCTCGAGGCGCTCCTCGCGCGGGTCGCGGATCTCGATGGCGAGCACGCGGTGGCGCGCGTTGAGGCCGGCCAGCGCGCGCTGCCAGTCCAGCGGGCCGCGGAAGTCCGACACGACGACGACGAGGCCCGGCTGGCGAGCGAGGCGGCCGACGCGATGCAGCACCGGCGCAAGGCCGCGGTCGGCGACGCCGTCGACGGCGACGCCCTCCTCGAGCAGCCGGCGCAGCCCGATCTTCGCGTGCGGGCCGCCACGCGGTGGCAGCATCCGCTCGGGCCCGCCGGCGGTCACGACCGCCAGCCGCCCGCCATGGCGCGTCGCGGCGCGCGCGACGACCTGCGCGACGCCCTCGGCGACGTCGGACTTCAGCCGGTCGGCGGTGCCGAACGCCATCGAGGCCGAGACGTCGAGCACGAGCCACGTCGTGAGGATCCGCTCGGGAACCTGCAGGCGCACGTGGGCGATGCCCGTGCGCGCGCTGGCCGCCGGGTCGAGCTGGCGCACGTCGTCGCCGAGCTGGTAGGGGCGAAGCTGCGCGAGCTCCGTGCCGCTGCCGACACCCGGCGCGAGGCGATCGCCGGGAAGCACGCCGGCGCCGCGGCGCGCGAGCGACAGCGCGAGCGCGTCGACGAGCGGCGCGGGCGCTGGCCCCGGCCCCTGACGGGCCGGCGGGACGTGCAGCGATCCGTGCGGCCGCGGCGCGGGCACTAGGCGGCGTACTCCTGGCCCATCGGCAGCGGCGCCGGCGCGGGCGCGCGCCCGTCGCCGAGCGCGCCGAGGATCCGCTCGAGGATCTCGTCGGTCGTCACGCCGTCCGACAGCGCGTCGTAGGACAGCACGATGCGGTGGCGCAGGACGTCGGCCGCGAGGTCGCGCACGTCGTCTGTGAGCGCGTGGCGGCGCCCGCGCAGCAGCGCGAGGGCGCGCGCCGCCTGGACCATGCCGATCGCGCCGCGCGGGCTGGCGCCGTACTGGATCAGCCCGGCGAGGTCCGAGAGGCCGTAGCGCTCGGGGTTGCGCGTGGCGTCGACGAGCTGCACGGCGTAGGCGACGACCTCGCGGTCGACGAAGATCTCCGTAGCCGCCTGCTGGTAGCTCACGAGCTCGGCCATCGACAGGCGCTCCTGCACGTCCTCGGGCGGACGCAGCGAGCGGCCGACGATCGAGGCCTCCTCGCCGAGCGTCGGGTAGTCGACGAGCACCTTGAAGAGGAAGCGGTCGATCTGCGCCTCGGGCAGCGGATAGGTGCCCTCGGACTCGATCGGGTTCTGCGTCGCCAGCACGAGAAACGGGTCGGGCACCGGGAAGCTCTGCGTCCCGATCGTGACCTGGTGCTCCTGCATGACCTCCAGCAGCGCCGATTGCACCTTGGCGGGCGCCCGGTTGATCTCGTCGGCGAGCAGGAAGTTGCCGAAGACGGGACCGAGCTCGACGTCGAAGCGGCCGGTGTCCGGGCGGTAGATGCGCGTGCCGACGAGGTCGGCGGGCACGAGGTCGGGCGTGAACTGGATGCGCCGGAACGTGCCGCCCATGGCATCGGCGAGCGTGCGCACGGTCAGCGTCTTGGCCAGGCCGGGGACGCCCTCGAGCAGCACGTGGCCGCCGGCCAGCAGCGCGACGAGCAGGCGCTCGAGCATCGCGTCCTGGCCGACGATCACGCGCTTGATCTCATACAGCGCCTCCTCGAGGGCCTGGCGCGGTGCCCGGCCGTCGAAGTCGTCGGGCTGCGGCGGTGGATACATCGTGCTCATGTGGTGGCTCGTTTCATTCGAAGGCGATCATCAGACAAGGCGGCGAAACCAGTGCAGCGACAGCAGCGCGCCGGCGCCCAGCAGGACCAGCGCGCCGCCGGAGAAGGCGGCGGTCAGCTCGCGCGGCTCGTCGCGGTAGCCGATCCGCGAGCCGAGCTGCTTGTAGACCGTGCTGAGCTCCTCGACGTCGTCGGCGGTGAACGCGCGACCTCCGGAGATCGACGCGACCTCGCGGCTCTCGCTGGGGTCGGGCGGGACGGGGCGCGTCTCGACGCTGCCGTCGGGCTTGCGGACGCGGATCGTGCCGGCGGCGGTGCCAAGCGTGACCGTGTAGATCGGGATCTTCAGGTTCTTGGCGCGAGCCGCGAGCGACTGCGGGCTGCGCCCGCGCGTCGACTTGCCGTCTGACAGCAGGACGATCGCCGAGGGCACGCGCGCGCCCTGGTCGTCGGCCTCGGAGGCCAGCGCGGTCAGCGAGACCGCGAGCGCCTCGCCGGTCGCCGTTCCCCCGCTGGGCTGCAGCGTGCCGATCGACCCGCGCAGCAGGTCGCGATCGGTCGTCGGCGCGGCCACCAGGCGTGCCGCCTGGTTGAAGGAGACGAGGCCGACGCGCACGGACTTCGGCACGTCGTCGAGGAAGCGCTGCGCGGCGACGCGCGCCGCGACGAGCCGGCTGGGCGCGACGTCGGTCGCCTGCATCGAGCCCGAGTAGTCGGTCGTCAGCATGATCGACGCGCGTTCGATCGGGACGGCGACCGTCGTCTGCGGCTTGGCCAGCGCGACGAGCAGCACGACGAGCGCGATCGCGTAGACGCCCAGCGGCACGTGGCGCCGCCAGCCCGGCGTGCGCGGCGCGACCGAGGCGAAGACTCCGGGCGCCGCGAACGACGCGACCGCGGCTCGGCGCAGGCGCTCGTGGCGCAGGTACGCGAGCACGCCGAGCGGGACGAGCACGAGCAGGACGAGGAACAGCGGCTGGGCGAAGCTCAAGGAGTCGTGGGGGTCGCAGCCGTCCCGGGGGCGCTCTCGGGGCGTGTGCCGAGCGTCGCCTGCAGGCTCTTGCGCGCGCCGGCGCGCTGCACCTCGATCTCGACGCGGTCGCCGGGCTTGCGGGCGTCGATCGCGCCGCTGATGTCCTCGGGCACGGTGACCGGCCTGCCGCCGACGGCGACGATCGTGTCGCCGACGCGCAGGCCCGACGCGGCCGCGGGCGCGCCTGCCGTGACGTCGGCGACGTAGGCGCCGGGCCCCGTCTGGCTCTCGCGCGTCTGCACGCCGAGGTAGGCGTGCAGCGCCTTGCGCCCGCTCTCCAGGCGCGGCACGACCTCGCGCAGCGAGTTCGAGGGCACGGCGAAGCCGATCCCGACGCTGCCGCCGCCGCCGGCGGTCAGGATCGCCGTGTTGACGCCGATCACGCGGCCGGCGGAGTCCAGCAGCGGCCCACCGGAGTTGCCGGGGTTGATCGCCGCGTCGGTCTGGATGACCTTCTCGATCGAGAAGTTGTTGGCCGCGTCGATCGAGCGGCCGAGGCCGGAGACGATGCCCGCCGCCGCCGACGCCGAGCGGTTGATCCCCAACGGGTAGCCGATCGCGACCGTCAGGTCGCCGACCTGCACGTCATCGGAGTCCGCCAGCGCCAGCGGGCGCAGCTTGCCGGCCTCCGAGGAGTCGACGCGCAGCACCGCGAGATCGGACGAGACGTCGGTGCCGAGCACGTCGGCGTCGACGTAGCGCCCGTCGTCGTCGAGGCGAACCTGCACCTGCTGGGCGTCGTCGACGACATGGGCGTTGGTGACGATCACGCCGCCCTTGTCGATCACGAAGCCCGTGCCGCTGCCGGCCGTGGAGACACCGCGCACGCGCACGGGCACGACGCTCTCCTTGGCGCGCGCGTAGATCGCGCGGATCGAGCGGCTGCGCTGGTCGGCGGGCGCGGCGCCCGGCACGATCGGCAGCGCGGCCGGGCGGTCCCGTGCATCGTCGCCGCTGAGCAGGTTGGCGCCGAGCACGCCGGCGCCGACGAGCAGCGCGGCGATGGCGGTGCCGATCAGCACGCTGACCGCGCGCTGGCGGCGCACGGCGGCGCGCCTCTCGCGTTCGTCGGGCTCGTCGTCTGCGGGGCGAAGCGGCGGCGGCGGAGGGCCGATCCGCCGCTTCGGCTCGAGCCACGGCTGGTGCTCCTCCGCCTCGCGTGGATCCGTCCACAGCCGGCCGCGTCCGGCCGAGGGATCTTCTGTCATGCGGTCACGGTAGGACGAATCGGTGAACGATCCTTAAGTTGAAGGGCGTCGTGCGTAAGACGGTCATAAGAGCATCGCAAGCCCGGCGCGTTCGCCCAAGCTCGCCGCACCGGACGTGGCCAACCGCCCTACCGGGCCGGCGGCGCGACGCGCGCGACGTTCTGGGCGTGGATCGTGCGCTGCGCCGCCGAGCGGCGGGCGATCGGCAGCCTGGCGTCGGGCAGCGCCTCGAGATAGGCGACGTCCTCGCGCAGGATCGCCGCGGCGCGGGCCGGGTCGAGGACCTCGCCGTGGCCGGGCACGACGTGCTCGGCGGCGTCGAGAAGCGGCGCCAACCGCCGCAGCGTCGCGAGGTACGCGGCCCGCGAGCCGCCCTCGGCGAGCCACGGGATCTCGACCGGCGACAGGTAGTCGCCGCAGACGAGCGTCCTCGCCCAACCGATCCAGGCCGCCATGCCGTCGGCGGTGTGGCCGTCGGCGGGGTACAGCTCGATCTCGCCGTCGCCGATCTCGCAGCGGCCGGGAACCGGCAGCGCCTGGACCTGGCCCAGCGACAGCGGCGACCGTCGCACCACATAGTGCTCCTCGTCGAAGTCGCGCAGCTCGCGCGCCGCCGCGCCCGGCTCGGACGCCAGCCGCGCGGCGGTCGTCTCGGCGACCCCGAGCGGTGCGCCGGGGAACGCCTGCCGCGCGAGCAGGTGATCCCAGTCGGCGTGCGTTGCGAGCAAGCCGCTGAGATGAAAGCCCGCGTGCTCGAGCACCGCGGGCAGCATCTCGAGCTCGTCGGGCAGCACCGGCGAGTCGATCACGAAGCACTCCGCGCCGCCGCGCACGATGGTGCAGGTCGTCTGCCAGATGCGGCTCGTGACCACGAGCACGTCGCGGTGCAGGCCGACGGCGCGCAAGCTCCGCCTACAGGCCGAGCAGCTTGACCGCTTCGGCGAGGTTCTTGACCTCGGCGGTCGGCTTCTTCATCCCCGGCTCGAGCGTCTCCTTGTGCCGGTTGACCCAGATCACGGGGATCTTGTTCTTCGTCGCTGGCTCGACGTCGTGGTAGTAGCTGGCGGAGACGTGGACCCAGCCCTTCTTCGTGCCCATGCGCCGCGCGCACTCGGTGAAGTGCGCGAGATCGGGCTTGTAGGAGCGCACCTGCTGGGCGGTGACGACGAGGTCGAAGTCGTGCGGGATGTGGCGGCGCGTCTGGCCGAGCAGCTTGTCGTCGATGTTCGAGATCAGGCCCGTCTGGTACTTCTTGACGACCTTGTTGAGCTGCGTGTTGGTCTCCTTGAAGGCCGGCCAGCGCTGCACGCTGTCGGGAAGGAAGCCCGAGCGCGACGGCTCCAGCGGCCAGTCCACGCGCTTGGAGATCTCGACGGCCGTGCGGCGCAGGACCTCGGCGTAGAGCTCGTAGGAGCCGCCCTCGATATCGCGCTCGATCTCGTGGAAGTTCCGGATCAGCTCGTCGCGATCGATCGTGAAGCCGTCGCGGGCTGCTTCGGCGGCGAACGCGTCGACGATGCCCTGCTCCCAGTCGATGAGCGTCCCGTAGACATCGAAGGTGACGAGGTTGATCTGCTTCGGTAGTGCCATTGCGGCGGCATCATACGACGGAGCCTGCGTTCGCCGTCCGTGGACTATCGTCACCGCCCGATGGACCTCCTCGAGTACCAGGGCAAGCAGCTCTTCGAGCGCTACGGCATCGCGCAGGCGCCCGGCCGGGCGGCGCGAGACATCGAGTCCGCGGTCACCGCGGCCGAGGCGGTCGGCTACCCGTGCGCCGTCAAGGCGCAGGTCAAGATCGGCGGGCGCGGCAAGGCCGGCGGGATCAAGATCGCCCACGACGCCGACGAGGCGCGCGACGTACGCGACGGACATCCTCGGTATGGACATCCGCGGCTTCACCGTCCGCGAGATCTGGATCGAGCGCGCGACCGAGATCGCCGACGAGTACTACGGGGCGGTCGTCTTCGACCGCTCGGCCAAGAAGCCGCTCGTGATGCTCTCCACGCGCGGTGGCATGGACATCGAGGCCGTCGCCGACGAGACGCCGGAGGCGATCGCCACGCTGCACGTCGACCCGCTCGTCGGCTTCATGCCCTTCCACGGCCGGCGGCTGGCGTTCGAGGCCGGCGTCGACGCCGACGTCGTCGCGCCGGTCGCCGTGCTGCTGGCGCAGATGTACGCGGCGTTCCACGGCGAGGAGGCGATGCTCGTCGAGGTCAACCCGATCGTCGTCACGCCCGAGCGCGAGGTCGTGGCGCTCGACGCGAAGGTCACGCTCGACGACAACGCGCTCTTCCGCCACCCGCACAACGCCGAGCTCGCGGCCGGCGACGACGTCGACCCGCAGGAGGCGATGGCCTCCGAGCGCGGCCTGACCTACGTCAAGCTCGACGGCGACATCGGGATCTTCGGCAACGGCGCGGGCCTCGTCATGAGCACGCTCGACGTCGTCGCGCAGGCCGGCGGCGCGCCGGCGAACTTCCTCGACGCCGGCGGCGGCGCGAAGGCCGACTCGATCGTCGCGGCGTGCGAGGTCATCCTCTCCGACGACAAGGTGCGCGCCGTGCTGTTCAACGTCTTCGGCGGCATCACCCGCTGCGACGAGGTCGCGCGCGGGCTGATCGAGGCGGTGCGGATCCTGAAGCCGACGGTCCCGTTCGTCGTGCGCCTGGACGGCACGAACGACGTCGAGGCGCGCGAGATGCTGGCCGCGGCCGCGCTGCCGGGCGTGCACCCGGAGACGACGATGGACGGCGCCGCCGCGCGCGTCGTCGAGCTCGCCCGCGAGACGAGCGCATGAGCATCATCGTCGGCACGGACACGCGCCTGTGCGTGGCGGGCATCACCGGTCGTGAGGGGCGCTTCCACACGCTCAACAACCGCACCTACGGCACGCAGGTGGTGTCGGGCGTGACGCCGGGCAAGGGCGGCCAGGACGTCGAGGCCATCCCCGTGTTCGACACCTTCCGCGAGGCCGTCGCCGAGAGCGGCGCGAACACGGCGATGGTGTTCGTGCCCGCGCGCTTCGCCGCCGACTCGATCCTCGAGGCCGCCGACGCCGGGATCGCGACGATCATCGCGATCACCGAGGGCGTCCCGGCGCACGACGAGCTGCTCGTCTACAACGCGCTCGCCCACCGGCCCGGGGTGCGGCTGATCGGCCCCAACTGCCCCGGGGTGCTGTCTCCCGGCGAGGCCAACGTCGGCATCATCCCGGCCCAGTTCTTCAAGCGGGGCAACGTCGGCGTCGTCTCGCGCTCGGGCACGCTGACCTACCAGATCGGCAACGAGCTGGCCCTGCGCGGCTTCGGCAACTCGACGATCGTCGGCATCGGCGGCGACCCCGTGCCGGGCTCGAGCTTCGTCGACGTCATCGCCCTGTTCGAGGCCGACCCGCAGACCGAGCTGATCGTCATGAGCGGCGAGATCGGCGGCTCGGCGGAGGAGGAGGCGGCGACGTACATCGCCGAGCACGTCTCAAAGCCCGTCGTCGGCTACGTCGCCGGGCTGACGGCGCCGCCCGGCAGGACGATGGGCCACGCGGGCGCGATCGTGTCGGGCTCCAGCGGCGGCGGGCAGGCGAAGATCGACGCGCTGGAGGCTGTCGGCGTCCGCGTCGGGCGCACCCCGACGCAGGTCGCGGCGATCGCGGTCGAGGTGCTCGGGGGCTAGGAGCTCAGCCCGGCGAAGATCTCGCCGACGGGCAGCGAGAATCCGGGCAGCAGGGGCGAGGTCAGGGTGTCGGCGGCCGTCAGCTCGAGGCTGACGTCGAAGACCGGGGCGTGCGACGTCGAACGGCGAAACAGGAGCACGACGTCGGCCGACGTGTCCACGAGCCACAGCTCGGCGACCGCGTGGCGCTCGTAGTTGGACTTCTTCGCGCCGACATCGAAGCGCCAGGTCGACGGCGACCGCACCTCGACGGCGATGTCGGGAGCCGGAAACGGCGCCGTGTCGCCGCGACGGGGCGCACGCCGCTCGCTGTACCACGCCACATCGGGTGCATGCACGTTGCGCTCGTCGAGCAGGATGTCGAGCGGAAGCCCGACCCACCCCCGGCCGGGGGCATCGCGCATCCACGACTTCAGGGCATAGAAGATCGAGCCCTGGGCGTCGTTGTGCGCCAGGCCGGGCTCGTTCATCACGAGCTCACCGTCGATCAGCTCCCACCGCTGGCTCGGCGGGTCCACCGCGCGCGCGAGGAACTCGGCCGCCGTCGTCCGCGCTGTCGCCGTCACGCCGTCCATCGTAGGCCTCCTCGGGCTCGTCGTCCATGTCCCCGAAGAGGCTCCTCGAGGAGGAAGTTCGCCCCGGAGGGAGGCAAACCGCACCACGGCCGGGGGGTCTCCCCGGGGTGACAGCGCACGCGAAGTAGACGAGGCTGGGCCTTACCCCACCAAAGCACCGCTTTGAAGGAGATCGTCGATGCATGCCACTCCCACCGCCCGCCGCCTGCTCAGCGCCGCACTCGCCTGCGGCGTCGCAGCGCTCGCCGCTCCCGCCGGAGCGTCCGCCGCCTTCGGCGACGTCGAGGTCCTGGCGCCGTTCCCGGCTGACCCCGGCTACCCCGAGGGGGTCGCCGTGCGCAACGGCCGCGTCTACTCCGCCGGCGCCGCGACGTTCGGCACCGCGAACAAGGGCCCGTCGACCGTCGTCGTCCACAACCGCGCCACGGGCGCGTTGATCAAGCGCGTCGACACCGTCGGCGAGAACCTCGCCTTCGAGCACGCGAACTCGTCGATCGCGTTCGACGGCCAGGGACGCCTGTACGTCCTCAACACGCAGCTCGGCATCTACCGTCTCGACGTCGCGACGAACCAGCAGACCGCCTACACGACGCCATTCCCGGACCTGCCGATGTGCGGCCAGCCGGTCGTCAAGCCGTGCTCTCCGACGCCCTTCGACGCGCCGGCGCTGCCCAACGACATCGCGTTCGCACCCAACGGCGACGCGTTCGTCACGGACTCGCTGCAGGCGACGATCTGGCGCATTCGCCGCGGTGGCGGCACGCCGCAGGTGTGGCGTCAGGATGCCCGCTTCGCCTCGGCGAGCATCGGCATCAACGGGATCCGCTTCAACCGCAGCGCCACGCGGCTCTTCGTCACCGTGACGTCCGACCTGACGGGCAAGGCCAGCGTCTACTCGATGTGGCGCCTGCCGTACCTCCCGGCGTTCGGGCCGCTGAAGCTCGAGCACAGCTTCGAGCCCGACGAGTTCCCCGACGGCATCGCATTCGGCGAGCACGGCGACCTGTTCGTCTCGATGGCATCGCCGGCCGAGCCGGGCGTGATCGTCCTGCGCCTCGATGGCACGGTCAAGGCGCAGCTGACCAACCCGCAGCCCTTCACGAGCGTGCCCTTCGACGGGCCGGCGAACATCGCGTTCGACGGCACCGGCCAGATCCTGATGACCAACCACGCGCCCGTGACCGGGACGAACTTCTCGATCCTCGACGTCGACGTCAACGACAGGGGCCAGAAGCTCTTCACGCCGCTGATCCCATAGACCGGGGGGCGAGCACCGCCCTCCCCGCGCCTACAGTGGGCGGATGCCGTCCACGACCGACATCGCGACCCGGGCCGGCGAGCTGCTGCACGAGCTCGCCGGCCCGGACGCCGTGTTTCGCGAGCATCAGCTGGAGGCGATCGGCGACCTCGTCGAGGACCGCGCCCGCGTGCTGTGCGTGCAGCGCACCGGCTGGGGTAAGTCGGCGGTCTACTTCATCGCGACGGCGCTGCTGCGCGAGCGAGGCGCGGGCCCGACGCTCATCGTCTCGCCGCTGCTGGCGCTGATGCGCAACCAGATCACGGCCGCCCAACGGCTCGGCATCCGCGCCTACACCGTCAACTCGACCAATCGCGACGCCTGGGACGAGATCGAGGCGCTGCTCGACGCCGACGCCGTCGACCTGCTGCTGATCAGCCCCGAGCGCCTCAACAACCCGCAGTTTCGCGCGAGCATGCTGCCCGCCTTCGCTCGAGCGGTCGGCCTGCTCGTCGTCGACGAGGCGCACTGCATCTCCGACTGGGGACACGACTTCCGTCCCGACTACCGGCGCATCGCCGACATGCTCGAGCGCCTGCCCGCCGGCGTCGGCGTGCTGTGCACGACGGCGACCGCCAACGACCGCGTCGTCGCCGACGTCGAGGAGCAGCTGCGCATCGGGCACGCCGGCGCCCCGCTCGTCGCCTACCGCGGGCCGCTGGGCCGCACGAGCCTGCGCCTGGAGGTCGTCGAGCTGCCCGGCCAGGCCGACCGCCTGGCGTGGCTTGCCACCTGGATCCAGACGCTGCCGGGCTCGGGGATCGTCTACACGCTGACCAAGCGCGATGCCGAGCAGGTCGCCGTCTGGCTGAACGGCCGCGGCATCGCCGCCGAGGCCTACACGGGCGAGACCGCCACCGAGCTGCGGATCGCGACCGAGGACCGGCTGCTGGGCAACGAGCGCAAGGTCGTCGTCGCGACGAGCGCGCTGGGGATGGGCTACGACAAGCCCGACCTCGGCTTCGTCGTGCATTACCAGGCGCCGGGGTCGGTGATCGCCTACTACCAGCAGGTCGGCCGCGCCGGCCGCGCGATCGAACGCGCCGACGTCGTGCTGCTGCGCGGCCGCGAGGACCGCCGCATCCAGGACTTCTTCATCGAGCAGGCGTTTCCGCGCCGCGACGTCGTCGACACGATCCTCACCCACCTCGATCAGGCCGGCGACGAGGGGGCCACGACCGCCGAGCTGACGTCGCTGGTGAACCTCGGCAAGGGGCGCATCGACGCGACGCTCAAGGTGCTCGACGTCGAGGGCGCCGTCACGCGCTCGGGCACGCGCTGGCTGCGCGCTCGCGACGCCGACTGGGCCTACGACGCCGAGCGCTACGCGAAGGTCACCGAGCTGCGCCGCCGCGAGCAGGCGACGATGGCGAGCTTCGGCGCCGACGGGCGCTGTCTCATGCGCGCCCTGCAGGAGGAGCTCGACGATCCCGATCCGCAGGACTGCGGGCGCTGCTCGGTCTGCGCCGGGCCGCGCTACGGCGCCCCGCCCGAGCCCGAGCTCGTGCGCGCGGCGCTCGACCACCTGCGCTCGCGCCCGCTGACGCTCGATCCGAAGAAGATGAGCCCCGGCGCGGACGGGAAGATGCGCCGCATCGGCGCGGACGTTCAGGTCGGCGAGGGTCGCGCGCTGGCACGCATCGGCGACGGAGGGTGGGATCCGCTGGTGCGGTCCGGGCGCCGCGAGGGCCGCTTCGACGACGAGCTCGTGCGCGCCGCCGCGGCGCTCGTGCGCGACTGGAGTCCGCCCGCGACGTGGGTGGCTGCCGTGCCGTCGACGCGCAGCGGCGAGCTCGTGCCGGACTTCGCGCGACGCCTGGCGGCGGCGCTGGGCCTCGAGTACGTGGCGGCGCTGCAGCGCGTCGAGGACCGCCCGCCGCAGCGCGAGATGGCCAACAGCGTCCAGCAGGTCGCCAACGTCCGCGGAGCGTTCGCCGTCATCACGGACCCGCCCCCCGGTCCGTGCCTGCTCGTCGACGACCTGCGCCACAGCGGCTGGACGCAGGCGATGGCGGGCGGGCAGCTGCGCCTTCGCGGGGCGGGCGAGGTGTACCCGCTCGTGCTCGCGACGGCCTTCTGAGGCCGCCAGCGTGCCGGAAGCCACACACGGCCCCCCGCGACCGACTTAGAGTCGCGACATGACCAGGTACGAGGACACGCCCTACGCAGAGACGCCGGCCCCGATCGACCCGACCGTCGATCCGCCGCCCCCGGTCGAGGACCCCGAGCCGATCGACCCCGAGCCCCCGGTCGAGGACCCGATCGTCGACCCTACGACCCCGCCGGTCGACCCCGAGCCGCCCGTCGCCGAGCAGCCGCCGTTCGATCCGCCCGGTCGCGACCTGCCGATCGAGCAGGGTGCGCGGCTCGTCGCTGACCGCGCGACGTTCGAGACGCTCGCGCGCTCCGACGACGTCCCCGGCCAGCTCGGCGCCGAGGAGATGAAGATCCTCATCATCGGCGTCGACACTCCCGCGCCGGAGCTGTACTTCCTCAACACGAAGGCGTTCGCCTTCCACTTCGACTTCGCCAGCGAGGCGCTCGAGATCGGCATCGGGCTCGGCGAGTTCAACTCGATCACGTACTTCCGCGACGACCGCTCGAACCTCGCCGGCACGATCGTCGCCAACGACCGCTTCGAGCCCACGCCGGGCGACGCCGGACTCTACGCGCTCGAGTTCTGGCCGACCGACCCGGTCCGCGCGCGCCACGTCGCGCTCGCCTACGAGCTCGTGACCCGGGCGATGCCGTTCGCCGCCGCCAAGATCGCCTACCACCCGGCCGGCGACACGCAGGAGGCGCTGTTCGAGCAGGACGCCGAAGCGCTGCGCGCGGCCGGTGTGCGCGTCGTGCTGACGTCCGAGCTGTTCGCCGACGTCTCCTACGTCGCGCTGAACCTCGGCGAGGGCTTCGGCGTGCTGTCGGCGATCGATCCCGCGGCCGGACGCCCGCCCACGATCCGCGACGTCGCGCTGTTTCAGACGCTGCCCAACGACCTCGGCCACGTCGCGGGCGTGATCAGCGCCGCGCCGCAGACGCCGCTGTCGCACATCAACCTCAAGGCCAAGCAGAACGACACGCCCAACGCCTACGTGCGCGGCGCGCTGACCGAGCCGCGGATCGCCGGGCTGCTCGGCCAGGTCGTGCGCTACGCCGTCACGCCCGACGACTTCGAGCTCGCCGCCGCGACGCCCGGGCAGGTCGAGGAATGGCTGGCGAGGATCCGCCCGACGCAGCCGCAGACGCCTGCGCGCGACCTGTCGGCGACGGAGATCCGCGATCTCGACGCGCTCGACCATGGCGACGTGCAGCGCGTCGGCGCGAAGGCCGCCAACGTCGCCGAGCTGCGGCGGATGCTGCCCGCCGGCGCGGTACCCGACGGCTACGCCGTCCCGTTCGCGCTCTACGACGCGTTCATGACCGCGCACGGCTTCTACGACCGCGCGCGCGAGATCATCGCCGACCCCGCGCTCGCCGCCGACCCGACCGCGCGCGAGCTGGCGCTCGACGCGCTGCGCAAGCAGATCAAGAAGGCCGACCCGCCGCCCGAGATCGCGCAGGCGATCAGCGAGCTGCAGGCGCGCTTTCCCGCGGGGCAGGGCATCCGCTGTCGCTCCTCGACGACCAACGAGGACCTCGAGGGGTTCAACGGCGCCGGCCTGTACGACTCCTTCACCCACCGCTCCGACGAGGGCGACCTGGCGAAGACCGTCAAGCAGGTGTGGGCGTCGCTGTGGAACCTGCGCGCCTACGACGAGCGCGACTTCCACCGCATCGACCACCTCGCGGCGGCGATGGGCGTGCTCGTGCACCCGAACTTCGACGACGAGGTCGCAAACGGCGTCGCGGTGACGAAGAACCCGTTCGATCCCAACTGGCCGGGCTTCTACGTCAACGTCCAGGTCGGCGAGAGCCTCGTCACGAACCCCGACCCCAACGCGACGCCCGACGAGCTGCTCGTCTCGGCGATCGGCCCCGAGGGCGAGTACGAGACCCAGTACATCCGCCACTCGACGCTGACGACCGGCGGCGCGCACGTCATGACGCCCGAGCAGATCGCGCGACTGACGACGGCGATGGAGACGATTCAGGAGCGCTTCAAGGTGATCTACCGCGCGCAGCGCAACCCTGCGTTTGCGATGGACATCGAGTTCAAGGTCGACGAGGCGGGAACGCTCGTCGTCAAGCAGGCGCGCCCCTGGGTCGACTGAACGCGGCGGCTCGTCGCTACGCTCCGTGCGTGCAACGCGCCGACGAGGGCTCCGCCACCCTGCAGACCGGCTTCGAGTCCGCCGCCAAGGACGGCATCGAGCCCGGCGCGCTGCCGTCGATCGCCAACCCCGTCGCGCTGCTGCGCCGCCTCGACGTCAGCGGCCGCTTTCATCGCGACGGCCCCTTCGGTCGCATCTACCACCGCGGTCAGGTCTCGCTGCGCGAGAACGTGCCGTCCAACAGCCTGCACATCGCACTCCACGGCAACCACCTGTCCGCGCACGTCGATGTCGTCTCGCCGCTGCACGCAGACCCGCGCGGGCGGTCGCGGTACTCGGCCCCGCGCACGGTCGCGCACAACCTCGCCGGCATGGCGCACGACCTCGTGCTGCTGCTGCGCGGCCGCCAGGGCGACCACACCTGCAGGCTCGACTGCGAGTGGGTGGCCGACGAGGAGGATTGCCTGCAGGGGCCGTTGCTCGACCCCGCCGCGTCGGCGTGGAGCGTGCAGCTCGAGGCTCGCGTCAGCGGATCGCTCGATCTGGCACGCCTGCGGGCGGCGCTCGGCAACGAGGAGGCGGTGCGCGACCGCCTCGAGGTCGCGGACTGCCCCGACGACGAGGCCCTCGACGCGGCCCGCGCTCGGCTGCAGAGCATGCCCGTCCCGATCTCCCCACCGCCCTCGCTGCGCGCCTGCCTGTGCCGCCGCCCGGCGGGCGACGTGCTGATGCTGAACTTCAACCACGCCGCGATCGACGGCCCCGGCGCCATGCACGTCCTGCACTGCATCGCCCGCGCCTACGCCGGCGATGGCCCGACCGTCGCGTCGCTGGACTGGATGGCCGCGACCCCGCTGCCCGTGCGACCGTCGGCGGTGCCCAAGCCGGCCGTCGCACGGCTCTTCGAGAACGCGGTCGAGCGGCTGCGCGACGCGTTCGCGCGGCCCGCGCTGCTCGCCGCCGAGGACTCGGAGGACCGCGACGGCTACGGCTTCTGCCTGCTGGCGTTGTCGGCCGAGGACACGCAGCGGCTCGGACGCGGAGAGGGCTCTCCGAGCGACCGTCATGCGCTGATGGCGGCCCTGCACGTGACGATCGGCGAGTGGAACCGCGGCCACGGCACGCCCGGCGGAACGGTCGGGGTGCTGGCGCCGGTCGACCTGCGACCGGACGGCTGGGACGACACGAAGATCGGCAACTTCTCGGTCGTCACGCGCATCTCGACGAGCCGTCTCGAGCGGCGGCGGGTCCGCTCGGCGCTGCGGGAGGTCGCCGTCCAGATCGGGCGCACGCAGCGCGCACGCAGCGGGATCGCGCTGATCGAGGCGCTGCGGCGCTCTGGCCTGCTGGCGCTGTGGGCCAAGCAGTCGGTCGTCGTGCTGCAGCCGCTTGCCGCCAACCGCATGATCGACACCGCGATGATCTGCAACCTCGGCTGGGCCGACGACCCGCCGTCGTTCGGGCCCGGCGCCGGCGAGACCCAGGCGCTGTGGTTCTCGCCGCCGTCGCGTTCGCCGCTGAGCCTGTGCATCGGCGCGGTCACGATCGGCGACCGCCTGCACCTGACGTTCCGCTACCCGCATCGCCTGTTCGGCCCCGCGGCGGCCCGCCGCTTCGCCGAGTGCTACGCCGGTCACCTGCGCGTCGTCGCCGACCGCAGCCGCTGACGGCGGCCATCGCCCGGGGACGCTCGGTACCCTCGTCGCATGGCCCCCTCCGACACCATCTCCTTCGCCCGCGGCGCCCCGTCGCTTGACATCGTCGACGTCGACGGGCTGCGCGACAGCGCCGTCGCGGCGTTCACCAACGACCCCGGCGGCGTGACCGGCTACGGCACGAGCATCGGCTATCCGCCCCTGCGCCGCTGGATCGCCGAGCAGCACGGCGTCGACGAGGCGCAGGTGCTCGTCACGAACGGCTCGATGCAGGCCGACGCGTTCCTGTTCGCGACGCTCGTCTCCGCCGGCGATCCGGTCGTCGTCGAGAAGCCGACCTACGATCGCACGCTGTTGAACCTGCGCAGCCTCGGCGCCGACGTGCGCATGGTCTCGCTCGGGACCGACGGCATCGACGTCGACGAGCTGCGCGGCCTGCTCGAGGGCGGCCTGAAGCCCAAGCTCGTCCACATCATCCCGAACTTCCAAAACCCGGCCGGCTACACGCTGTCGCTCGACAAGCGCCGCGCGCTGCTGGCGCTCGCCGCCGAGCACGACTTCGTGATCTTCGAGGACGACCCCTACCGCCACATCCGCTTCTCGGGCGAGGACATCCCGACGATGATCGAGATGGACTCCGGCGACGCGGTCGTCTACGCGTCGTCGTTCTCGAAGACCGTCTGCCCCGGCATCCGCGTCGGCTACCTCGTCGGCCCCAAGCCGCTGATCGCGAAGATCCAGAAGCTCGCGACGAACACGTACATCTCGCCGAGCATGGTGTCGCAGTCGATCGTCCACGAGTTCTGCGTCTCGGGCGCGATCGACCGTTCGATCGAGACCGTCAAGTCGGCGCTCGCCGAGCGTGTCGAGGCGCTCGACGCGGCGCTCTCGTCGCACCTGCCCGAGGCGGTCTACACGCTGCCCGAGGGCGGCTACTTCATGTGGGTCACGCTGCCCGAGGACGCCGACGTCAACGCCCTCTTCGACGCCGCCAACGAGCGCGGGGTCGCGTTCGTCAAGGGCTCGGACTTCCTGCTGGAGGGCGGGCGCAACACGCTGCGCCTGGCGTACTCGGGCGTCACCGCCGACCGCATCGACGAGGGCATCGCCCGCCTCGCCGACGCCTACCGCTCGGTCAGCGGGGCGCCGGCGCCCGCGTAGCGTTCAGTCGCCGCACGCGCGGGTCTTGGCGACGATGCCCGCGTGTGCCGGTGCGTCCTCGACGTAGGCAACGGCGCTCACGGTGCTCGGCTTGGCGAGCACCGTCGCGAGGCCGGGGTCCTCGCCGTCGGAGGGCAGCGTGTAGAAGATGCGCCAGTCCTCGCCCTTGACCGAGATCCGACCGGTGCTGATCGAGATGTTGCGGGCCGTGCTTCCGACGGCGAAGCGCAGGTCAGCGGCGTTCGAGGCGATCGCAGCTCCGGCGCGGCGCCAGCAGCGCTCGAGCGATGCCGGGGTGGTCGTGGAGCCATCGGCTGCCACACGCCAGCGACCCTCCTCGCGGATGAAGTGGGCAGTGTCCTCACCGGAGACGCGGACCGTCGCGCCGGCGCCGCGGATCGACACCTTGGCCGCCGCGAGCTCTGACGCCGACGGCACGTCGTCGGGAAACGACAGGTCATCCTCATCGCCGTCTCCGAGCTTCGCGAGCGCTCGCAGCGTCGCCGGGCACGAGAGGTCGGGCATCGTCTCGGGCTTGTCGGTCTCGGCGAACGAGGCGAACGCCCGGCCGAGCAGCAACTGTCCCTCCACGGCATAGCTGAACAGGCTGCAGCCACGCTCGTAGTCCTTTCCGGCGAACGCCTCGCTGAGCGCCTTGTAGGTGGCTCGCAGCTGCTGTTCGTCGCTGCCCTGCTCGAGCCGGGGATCGATGCGCCTGGGCGGCTCGTCGAGCGAGGCGTTGAGGACGTTGTCGATCCGCCATTCGCCGTCGACCTTCCGCAGCCCCATGGACTGCTCCTCCCCCCGGATGGACAGCACCGCCCGGTCGCCGCGGATCGCGACATTGCCCTTCTCGATGTCGCGGGCCGAGGGTTGATCGTCGTCGGACTCGGACTTTGCGAACAGCTCGACGCAGCTGCCGCTGCCGCCAAACGTGCCGAGCAGCCCGATGAACTGGCCCTCGGCCCGCGGCGTCATCAGCGCGCACGCGCGCTTGGCGTCCGCCTTGCGATCCAGCTCGAACCATTCGGTGGCCGTTGCGCGGATGTCCTCCTCGTCCGAGCCGCCGCAGGCGCCGGCGCCCAGCGCGAGGACCAGTATCGCGCCTGCCATCGAACATCCGCGGGTGCGGGTGAGGGTCATGTCGGCGGGACTCCTAAGTCGGGGTTGTGGCCAGGAGAACGTCCGACCTGCCGCGATGTGACGCACGTGTGACGGATGACACACGAAAGCCCGTGTCGTAGCGGCAACGCGCCAGCTTCGGGAAGGTCCGGGACGGCTGCGGTGAGCTCGCGTTGGGGCGCCGACACCACCTCACCAAGGAGTCACCATGCTGCGCAACCGCCTCACCGCCATCGCCACCGTCGCAGTCGCCACCGCCGCCGCAGCCCTTCCGGCCGGCGCCTCCGCCGCTTCAACCCAGGCCCGCGACGTCTGCGCGGCACAGACCTATCGATCCCGCTGGACTCGCTCTTCGATGGTGAGACGGTCGACGTGCAGCGCTACAGCCCGTCGCGACAGTGGGCCTACGGCCAGCCGCGCGGCTCCAAGCACGCCCACCTCGATGGCGGCTGGGTGAAGGTCGCCGACCTATGCGCCGCGGGCTCGTCCGCAAAGTCCAAGCGATACAGCGTCCGGATCGATCCGGGCACGGCCGCGACCGGACCGGTCTACGTCGGCGGCATCTCGAACATCACGGTCAAGGACACCAAGCGTGCCGGGCAGCGCCTGAAGCTGTGCATCACGCCGGCGCCGACCGAGCGCCCGTCGTGTCGCAGCGGCCGCACCGGTCGCACGATCGACACGATTGCCTGGTCGCAGGCGGGCCCGACGAAGGTGCGCATCGCGATCGAAGGCGGTCCCGTGATCGTCAAGACCGTCAACGTGCGCCCGTCCCAGCGGTAGAGCATCATCGACCCGTGGGCGAGCTGGCACTCAAGCCGTGGCTGTTTCGCATTGACGCGCAACCGCGTCATCGACGTCCTTCGCGGCCACGGCCGGCACGTGCTCTCGCTCGATTCCGAGCACGCGGCCGAGCCGGCGGCGACGGCCGCCGCCGATCCCGCGCAGGCGTTCGGACGCCGCGAGGGCCTGCGCGCGGTGTTGTCGGACCTCGCCGAGCTGCCCGAGCAGCAGCGCGACGCGCTGCTGATGCGCGAGCTGGAGGGACTGTCACACGAGGCCGTCGCCGCGCAGCTCGGGGTCACGCCGCAGGCGACCAGGCAGCTCGTCTTCCGCGCCCGCGACAACCTCGTCAAGGCGGCGGCCGCGCGCGACGCGGCGTGCCTGGACATCCGCGCCGACCTCGCCGGAGCGCACGACGCGCGCCACCGCCCCAGCGAGCACGCGCGCCGCCACGTGCGCGGCTGCGGGCCTGCCGCTCCTACCGCCGACAGCTGCACGACGTGCGCCGCCACGTGGCGCTGGTGCATCCCGGCCCGGCGATCCTCGGCCTGCTCGGGCTCGCCAAGCTCGGCAGCGCCGGGGTCATGCCCGGCGGCAGCAAGACGGCGGCGGTGCTCGCGACCGCGACGGTGGCCGTGACCGCCGGCGCCGCCGGGGTCGTCCTGACCCAGCACCGCACGCTCGGTGCCGGCGAGCCCGCGCCGCGCGTGGTGCCCGGCTCGAAGAACATCTTCTCCCACAAGGTCGTCAAGGGCGGCCGGCTGCCCGCCGACACGGCGCTGGTCGACGCGACCCTGCGCCTCCCGCCGGTCAACGCTTCACGATCACGAAGCTGCGGCTCACCTGCCCGAAGGGGTACCTCGGCATCGCATTTGTGCCCCGGGATGGCGACGGCAAGGAACCGGCCTACCGTGGCACGGGGGTCGTGGACCCCGAACGATCCCCACGACCCCGGCGCGAACGGCGACGGTGCGCAACGGCCTGCTGCGCGAGAAGCCGCCGCTGCGCCAGCGCAGGAGCGTCGATCCGCTCCTGCCGCCGCCGTGAGTCACCTGGATCAGCCGCCGCCGCCGCCGCCGTCGAAGCCCCCGAGAACGGCGCTGCCCTCGGTGCCGTAGGCGGTCGCCCGGGCCGACCTGTTGGCGGTGTCGATGTCCAGTGATGAGCAGGCCCGTTCGTGCTCGAAGTAGCGGCGCTCGAGCGTCTCCTGGCGCCGTGCACGGCGGCGCTCGCGAAGGCGGGCAAGCGGGCCGGGAGTGCTGTGCTGGTGCTCGGTCATGGTCGCTCCTCGGAGTGGAAGGTGGGCATGACGCGAGTATCGGCAGGCGGCGCGGCGCGCGCTACGCCCGCCGACCCGCCGCGCGCCGACCGCGACGCGACGCCGATCCGACGCGCAGCAGCGTCAGCCGGCGATGCGCCGCAGGTAGCCGTTGGTCAGCAGGTAGCCGACGTTGAAGTCCCGCGTGTTGGCCGGCGCGCCCGGGAAGATCGCCGCGTCGAGGACGTACTGCAGGCCGAAGCCGGGCTGGCCGAGGCCGGCGGCGATCGGCCCGGAGCAGACCGCGATGTCCTTGAGCACCCTGAAGCGCGAGTAGTTGCAGCGCGACGGCCGCTCGGCGCTGTCGAGGCTCTGCGGCGGGATCGCGCGCGCGGCATAGGGCGTGCCCTCGGGCGACAGGTAGCCGCCGAAGTCCGAGCCGAAGCGGTCGACGCGCTGGCCGGCGAACAGCGACAGCTGCATCCTCACGGGCCGGCTCGGGCGTGAGCTGATAGCCACCTGCTGTGGGTAGCGCCAGGTCTTGCCAGCCGCGTCGTAGAACCGCGCAGGTAGCGCTTGGAGCTCAAGCCGGCCAAGCGCCGGTAGCCCTTCAGCACGATCGCGAGCAGGCCGGCCGCGCACGGCGATCAGTCCGCCAGCAGGTCCGGCGGCGCGATGACGGTGAAGCCGACCTTGACCTCGGGCGGCTTGACGACCGTGCGCGCGGGCCGCGGCGGTCGGCGCGTGAGGTGCCGCTGCCAGAAGCCGACGAGCCCGACCTTCCAGGCGAAGTAGCCGGTCTTGCCGGGCGTGATCGAGAAGTCCATGACGCGCACGTGGCACAGCACGCGCTTGGTCAGGTACAGCGTGCGCAGCAGCATGCCCAGGCGCGGGTAGAGCTTCTGCTCCTCGTGGCTCGCGCGCACGTGGCCCATCAGCCTGTTCCACAGCCATGCCGGCGGGCGCCACAGGGCGATGACGTACAGCATGAGGTTCGCCCACTTCGGCGGGATCGCCAGGTACGAGTCGTCGATCTCGTCGAGGTCGACGCCGCGCTCCTCCATCGCCGCCGCCAGGCCCGTGTTCGGGATGACCTTCAGCGAGTAGATGAACAGCGTGTACGGGCGGTCCATCATGTACAGCAGCTGGAGCGTCGACTTGACGTCGTCCCGAGTCTCGATCGGGTTGTCCATGATGATGTCGTAGGCCGCGGGGATGTGGTACTTCGGCGCGAAGGATGCGATCACCTCGCCCGCCTTGAGGATCTTCTCCGGCGGCGTCGGGCGCTTGTAGAAGTCGAGCATGTTCTTCGAGCCCGACTGGATCCCCATCCGGATGCGGTTCATGCCCGCCCACGAGAGCAGCTCGAACTTGTCCTGGCGTACGTAGTTGGGGATCACGCCGTAGACGGCGAACGGCAGCTTCAGCTCGTCGTGCCACAGCTGGGCGAACTCCTCGAGCTGGCCGTAGGGGATCGCCATGAAGCTGTCGTCGTGGAAGGAGACCTGGCTGAGGTGCGGAAAGCGCGCGCGGGCGTCCTTGACCTGGTCGACCATGTAGCGCGCGCTCGGGTGGCGGATGCGCTTGTACTTGGCGTCGTTGGCGATGAACTTCGTGTTGCCGCAGTACGCGCAGTGAAACGGGCAGCCGATCGACCACAGCGTCGTGTAGCCGAGACCGTCGTTGAGCAGGTAGTCCTCGACCGTCGTCTTCACGAAGCCCCGTCCGGGCAGGTAGATCTTCTCGCTGTCGACGCCGTACTGCGGAAACGGCAGGGACTCCATCTCCGAGACGGTCATCAGCGGCAGGAAGTGGTTCTTGATGATCTCCTGGCCGCCGTTGCCGTCTGACGGGTTGAACCAGAAGTTCTTCGTGCTTGTGACGTCGCGGCCCTCTCTGAGGCCCTGGAACAGCTCTTCGAAGGCGAACTCGCCCTCGCCGGTGCAGACCGCGTCGACGTCGCCGAGGATCGCGTCCTCGGGCTGGATGATCGGGTGGATGCCGCCCCAGACGATGTAGGCCGCCGGGTTGAGCTCGCGCAGGCGCTTGATCACGCGATGCGTGAGGTCGGCGTAGCCGGTCATCGAGGAGAAGCCGACGAGGTCCGAGCCCTTCAGGCCCTGGGCGATCTCGTCGACCTGCTCGTCGGGCATGCGGCCCTTGTCGCCCATGCCGCGCACGGCGGCCTTGACCGACCGGTAGCGCTCGGTCGAGATGTAGACCGACTCGGTGTCGGGCTCGAGCTGGGCGACGTAGGCCGCCATCTTGCGAAACCCGCAGGACGTGATGCCGTCCTCCAGGCAGACCATCTGCGTCTTCATGTCAGCGACCGTAGCGCTCGCGGGCCAGCACGAGCTGCTCGGGCAGCGCGATCCGCGGCGGCGGCGAGGGATCGGCGAGCACCGACACCGTCTCGGCGACGGAGAACGTGACGGTCACTCGCCGCCGTCGTCGGTGGTGAACGTGATCTCCTCGGGAGAGCTGCTTGTCAGCGTGCCCTTCAGGCCGGGCTCGACGCCGGCCTCCTTGAGGTAGTGCAGCAGGTCCTCGGCCTCGTTCTCGAAGCGCAGGATCTGGACCGAGGCGCCCTCGACGACGTCCGCCAGCGGCACGCCCTCGATGCGGTTGCCGCCCGCGATCGGGTGGCCGTGCGGGCAGGTCTTGGAGTCGCCGATGGCGGCCAGCATGCGCTCCTCGAGCACGGGGCTCATCGCGTGCTCGAGGCGCTCGGCCTCCTCGTGGACCTCGTCCCAGGGGATGCCGAGCACATCGGTCAGGAAGCGCTCGATCAGGCGATGGCGGCGAACGACGCCCTCGGCGTGGTCGCGACCGGAGTCGGTGAAGCTGATCGCCTTGTCGCTGGCGCGCGTGATGTAGCCGTCGCGCTCGAGGCGGCCGATCATCTCGTGGACGGTCGGCGCCGAAAGCTGCATCGCGCGGGCGACGTTTGCGCCGGTCATCGGGAGCTTGGCCTCCTGCAGCCAGAACAGCGTCTGCAGGTACTCCTCTTCCGCGACGGTCGCGTGCTCGGTCGTCATCTTCGAGCGATCCTATCGGCACCGCACAGTGCCCCGCGAGGATCGCGCGTAGCATCGCGGCGTGCGGATCGGCTCTGGCACGACAGCGCTCGTCACCGGGGCCTCCCGAGGGATCGGTCGCGCGCTCGCGCACGAGCTCGCCGATCGCGGCGCCACCGTCGGCCTGGCGGCGCGCTCGGTGCACGACCTCGAGGCCGTCGCGGCGGAGATCGCGGGCGCCCACCACGTGCTCGTCTGCGACGTCGCGCTGCCCGAGTCCGTCCAGGCGGCGGTCGAGGAGTTCATCGAGGCCGCGGGCGGGATCGACATCCTGATCGTCAACGCGGGCATCGCGCACTACGAGCCCGTCGCGACGCAGGACATGGAGCAGATCGAGCGCATGACCGAGGTCAACTGGCTCGGCACGGTCTACACGATCAAGGCCGCGCTGCCGCACCTGCTCGAGCGCGCCCGCGGCCACATCGTCGTGATGTCCTCGGGCGCCGGACTGCGCCCGTTTCCGGGCGCGGCGGCGTACTCGGCCACGAAGGCCGCGCAGCGGATGTTCGCCGAGGCCCTGCGCCACGAGCTCGGCGGCACCGGCGTCGGGCTGACGACGGTCTTTCCGGGCGAGATCGCGACATCGCTGCTGGACCGCCAGCCCTCGCGCACGATGCCCGACTGGTATCGCAGCGACGACGCGGCGCCGGCGGAGGAGCTCGCGGTGCGCATCGTCAAGGCGATCGAGCGCGACCGCCGCGACCTCTACTGGAAGGCGCCGGTCAAGGGCATGGGGGTGCTGCACGGGATCTCCCCGCGCTGGGCCGACCGGGCGCTCCGCCGCCTGCGCGGCGACAGCGCCGCGCCGCGCCGCGACTAGCTGCTCGAGCGCGCGCGAGACGGCACGATCAGCGCCGTCAGGCACGCGCGATCGCGCCCCTCGCTCTTCGCGCGGTAGAGCTCGCGATCGGCCGCCGCGACGAGCCCTGCGGCGGTCACCGGCGCCGCCCACGTGACGATCCCGGCAGAGGCCGTCAGGCCGGCGGGCATGGCACAGCGCATCCGCTCGGTGACGATCAGCGCCTCGTGGGCGTCGCAGCCGGGCAGCAGCAACCCGAACTCCTCGCCGCCGATGCGCGCCAGCAGGTCGATGTCGCGCACGCGGGCGCCCCAGCGGGCGCCGATCTGCGCCAGCGCGCTGTCGCCGCCGGGGTGGCCGTGGCGGTCGTTGTAGGCCTTGAAGTGGTCGATGTCCAGCAGCACCAGCGACAGCTCGTGGCCGAGGCGCTCGGCCTGCTGGACGGCGCGCGTCAACCCGTCGTCCCAGGCGCGGCGGTTGGGAAGCGCGGTCAGCGCGTCGGTGCGCGCGTCGGCAGCGAGGCGGTCGACGAGCCGGCGACGCTCGAGCTCGTTGCCGATCAGCGCCGCGACGTCGGCGAGGCCGTCGAGCTGCTCGGGCTCCCACGCGCGCGGCCGGTCGTCGATCGCGCACAGGCTGCCGAGCACCTCGCCCGTGCCACCGACGATCGGAACGCCCGCGTAGGCGATGACGTCGAGGTCGCGAATCGCCGGGTTCGTGCGCAGCACCGGATCCGTACGCGCATCCTCCACGACGAGCGGCGCGGCGTTGGCGACGACGTGCTGACAGAAGGAGTGCGACAGCGGCGTCTGGCGCGCGTCGGCCCATGGCTGGCCGACGCCGCACATGCCCGCGAAGACCTGGCGGTCCTCGGTGATCAGCGTCACGGTGGCGACCGGCGTCTGCGCCACCCTCGCGGCAAGTCGCGCCCAGCGGTCGAAGATCGGCTCGGGGCCGCGATCGAGCACGCGCTCGGAGGCCAGCGCCGCCAGCCGCGCGGGTCGTGAGACCGCGGCCTCGAGGCGCGCCTGTGAGGCGACCGGGGGCGCTGCGGGTGCTCGGTTGGGCTCGGCTGACATGGTGTCGTCGCCCCGGATATCGGCGTAACGCCGTCAAGCTTGAGATCGCCTACGCGCCAGATGGCGCGCGCCGGCGCGGCGGTTGCGATGCGCAGCTGCTCGGCGATCGCTCCAACGGGCTGGGCGCCCCCGCGCAGGCGCTCGGCGGGCGCTCATGATCGGCGCGGTGACCGCATTGCAGTCACGGCGCGCCGAGGCGGGCGTTAGCGTTGCGGGTGATGGCGCTTCCCCTCCATCCCCCGGTCATGCCCCAGCTCGCACGCCCGCGTGCGAAGCTGCCTGAGGGTGACGGCTGGGCCTACGAGCCCAAGTGGGACGGCTTCCGCGCGATCGCGTTCGTCGACGACGACGACGTCTACCTGCAGTCGCGCAACGGCAAGCCGCTGTCGCGCTACTTCCCCGAGGTGAGCTTTCCGCCCGGGCGCTACGTCATCGACGGCGAGCTCGTCGCGTCGTCGTTCGACACGCTCGGCCAGCGCATCCACCCCGCCGCCTCGCGGATCGAGCGCCTGTCACAGGAGACGCCCGCGCGCTTCGTCGCCTTCGACGTGCTGGCGCTCGGCGACGAGGCGCTGCTCGAACGCACCTACGAGGAGCGCCGCGCGCTGCTGGAGACGATCGACGGCCTCGAGCTGACGCCCGTCGTCTACAGCGTCGACGAGGCCCGCGGCTGGCTGCAGGAGGAGGAGGGCGTGATCGCCAAGGAGCTTCGCTGCCCGTACATGCCCGGCGAGCGCAAGGCGATGGTGAAGGTCAAGCGCGTGCGCACGATCGACGCCGTCGTGATGGGGTGGCGGCCGGGCAAGGAGGAGAACACGGTCGGCGCGATCGTCCTCGGCCTCTATGCGCCGGACGGGCGGCTGCGCGAGGTCGGGCACTCCAGCGGCTTCACGGTCGCGCGCAAGCGCGAGCTCGTCGCCGAGCTGCGGCCCTACGAGACCGGAGAGCGCGGGTCGGGCGAGCCGTCGCGCTGGAGCGGCGGGCGCGACCTCGAGTGGGTGGCGCTTCGACCCGAGCTCGTCGTCGAGGTCACCTACGACCACGTCAGCGACGGGCGCATCCGCCACGGGACGAAGGTCCTGCGCTGGCGCGACGACAAGCAGCCGTCGGAGTGCCTGTACGAGCAGCTCGACGGCTGAGCTACGCCGCGGGCCTGGCGTGCGAGACGGGCAGGTCGTAGCGCTCGGCGAGGCGCTGCGCGATCAGCGAGCGATGACAGGCCTCGGGATCGGCCTCGACGCACAACAGCGCCGACGCCGCGCCGGCGGGCAGCTCGGCGACCAGCGCGTCGAGATCGGCGCGGTCGAGGATCTCGCGGACGTAGCGCTCGCGGTACGCGGGGTCGAGTAGCTCGCGCGAGCGCTTGCCGACACCGAGGCGGTCGTCGGCGGCGTACTGCAGGTGGCGCAGCTCGGTCGTCGGGGCGAGCTCGCGGTGGTGGCTGTAGGCGATCTGTGCGCCGGCGAGCGCGTCCTGCAGCCGGCGCGAGTTCGCCCATGCGTAGCGCGGGCCGCGCACGCCGCGGCGCTGGCGCACGTCGATCACGAGGCCGACGCCGGCTGCGCGCAGCGCCGCGAGAAACGACGCCAGGTCGAAGTCGTAGACGCCGATCGTGATCACGCGGGCGGCCATGGCGTCGCTGATAGCCCGGCCCGGCTTCGGGGAAACCCCGGGCGATTACGCTGACGCGACCGTGCGGCGCCCGCTCTCGCTCCTGCTCGTGCTGCTCGCGGCGACCGCGGCGGGATGCGGGGACGACCCGCCGCCGCCGCCGCGCGAGCCGGTCGTCCTGACGCTCTCCTCGCCGCAGGACGGCGCGACGACGCGTGAGGACGCCGTGCAGGTGTCGGGCAGCGTCGTGCCGGCCACCTCGCGGGTGCTCGTGTACGGCCTGCGGGTGGCGGTCAGCGGCGGGCGCTTCTCGGCGCCGGTCGACCTGCGCGAGGGCACGAACGTCATCGACGTCGGAGCCGCGGCGCCGGGTTGGCGAGCCACCTGGCGTGCGCTGCGCGTCATCCGCGACTCGAAGATCCGCCTGCCCGACGTCACCGGCCGCGCGACGGCCGATGGTGTGCGGGCGCTCGCGGCGCGCGGCTTCGAGGTTCGCGTGACCAACGACGACGGCCTGCTCGACGCCTTGCGCGACCGCCCCCGCGTCATCTGTCGCACCGACCCCGCCCCCGACACGGAGCTCGTGCCCGGCAGCGAGGTCCAGGTCGTCGTGTCGAAGACCTGCTGAGGCGTCGAGTCGAATCTTGTGGGTCTTCAGCGCCCACAAGAGTCGACTCGATCGTCAAGGTAGTTGGTTAGTCGGGCTGCGTGGCGATCAGGGCGATCCTCGGGTGGCCCGCCTCGCGCACGACGCCGAAGGCGACGCGACCGGTGATGTCGTCGCGGCGCGAGCGCTTGACGGTGTAGCGCCCGGCGGCCCGGCCGGCCGCGCCGGGCACGATCTGCACGTCGCCGAACTCGTAGTCGTCGATGTCGTCAGCCGCGAACTGACGGCGGTAGACGGCGAGCACGCCCGCGCGACTGTCCTGGCCGCCGTCGGGACCGACGCGTCGGACGTTGCGCGTCAGGGTCGAGCGCAGCGACGCGAAGTCCTCGTTGCCGTAGGCGGCGGCGAAGTCCAGCGCGACCGCGCGGATCTCGTCCTCGCTCAGCGACGCCGACACCGTGCCACCTGCGCCGCCCGTGCCGCTCGACGCCGCGATCGTGCCGATCGTCGCCGCGAGCACCGCCAGCGCGGCCAGCAGGAAGGGGATGCTCGGGCGTTTGCGACCGTGACGCGCAGGCGCGGGCGCGGGCGACGCGGCGGGCGGCGGCGGCGCGGCCGGCCGAGAGGATCGCGGCGGCGCAGGCGCGATCGGCCTGCCGGCGACCGGCGCCACGACGACGTCCGCGTAGGCGTCGGCGTGGCGCGTCGGCGCCGTGCGCCTGACCGGCGGCGGCGTGCGCGGCTGACGCGTCGTGGCGTCCTCGCTCGGCGCGGCGGGCCCGCGCGCGACCACGCGCTCGGCGATCGTCACGCGCTCGCCGCGGACGGCCGCCAGCGCCGCGCGGCCTAGATCGCCCGCCGAGCCGTAGCGCTCGGCCGGATCCTTGGCCATCGCCCGCGCGATGACCGCGTCGAAGACGGGGTCGACGGGCGCCAGTGCCGTCGCCCGCGGCGGCGCGTCGTTGAGGTGCGCGGCGATCGTCTGCGGGACGGTGCCACGGCGAAACGGCGCCTGGCCGGTGAGCGCCGCGTGCAGCACGCCGCCCAGCGCGTAGACGTCGGTGCGCGCATCGACGGGCTCGGCGCGCAACTGCTCGGGCGCCATGTAGTCGACGCTGCCGATCCAGTGCCCGGTCGTCGTCATGCGCGCGTCCGAGGAGACCTCGACGGTCAGGCCGAAGTCCGTCAGGTAGACGTGGTCGCCGCCCGGCGTCGCGCCCGAGCTCGTCAGCAGGACGTTGGCCGGCTTGACGTCGCGGTGCACGAGCCCGGCGGCGTGCGCGGCATCCAGGCCCGCGGCGAGTTGGGCGACGATCGCCGCCGCGCGCGCGGGCTGCAGGCGCCCGTCGCGGCCGATCAGCGCGTGCAGGTCGGTGCCGTCGACGTAGCGCATGACGAGGTACAGCCGCTCGCCCTCCTGTCCGGCCGCGAAGACCGGCACGACGTTCGGGTGGTCGATCGACGCCGCCAGGCGCCCCTCGCGGCCGAAGCGCTCGCCGAAGCCCTCGTCGGCGACGCTGTCCGGCGCGACGACCTTCACCGCCACGCGGCGCTGCAGCGCGAGCTCGGTCGCGCGGTAGACCACGCCCATGCCGCCGCGTCCGACCACCGCCTCGATGCGGCAGCCGGCGAAGCGCTCACCGGGCTTCAGGTCGTCCACACGTGCAGTGTGAACGCCCGCGCGCTCAGCGCGCCGGGTGGCCGTCACGAGCGCAACGCCGTGGCGCTCGCGCGACGCGACGCCGAGCTGCCACGTCAGGCGATCGGTCCGCCCGACGCGCAGCGACGTGCGTACGTCCCAGCCCGCCAGCAGCTCGTCAAGGCCGCGCTCGTCGTAGACGCGCTGGAAGTCGTCGACCTGCGGGCGCTCGGCGAACGGGACGGTCAGCACGAGCACGCCGCCCGGCGTGACGAGCTCGCGCACGCGCGCCAGCGCGGCGAGGTCCAGGCGCTGGTCGACCGCGTCGAGGCCGTAGTGGCCGAGCCCGAAGTGCTCGACGGCAGACAGCACGACGGCGGCGTCGAAGCGCTCGCCGGCCGCAGGGCCGGGCAGCTCATCGAGGCGGCAGGCGGCGTGTGTGAGGTTCGGGTGGCGCAATGGAGATCCCCGCGGGTCGACGAGCGTCACGCGATGGCCGAGCGTCGCGAGCGACAGGCCGACGGTGCTCTCGCTGCCGCCGACGTCGAGGATCCGCGCGCCCCCGGCCAGGCCCGCCAACGCGGCGAAGACGAATGGCTGCTCGACGATCCGCTCGTTGACGAGCAGCGGCTCGACGCGGCCCGCCTCATGGTGGACGGGCACCGGGCGGGTTGAACCAGGCCCCCGCCTGCGAGGCGTAGCCCTCTGGACCCGTCGCCCAGTTGAGGTAGGCCGCGCGCGGCGTGTCGAGGCGCTCGAGGCCGCCGCCCGGCTCGGGCACGTCGCGCCAGCCGAGCCCGGCCAGGATGTCGCGGCTCATCCGATCCAGATCGTCGAGGCGGTGGTGGATCGTCGGGCGGGCGAGGTCCTCGCTGCCCAGGCGCGCGTCGATCTCATGAACGGTCATCTGGACGCGCGGGTCGAGGGCGCGGCGCAGCGGCCAGCCCAGCAGCCGCTTCAGGCGACCGGCGGCGCCCACGTCTCGCGCAACTCGTCATGGTCGAGGTCCGAGCGGCGCACCGGCCGCGGGATCCAGTCGATGTTGCCGAGGTTGACCGCGAGCTGTGGGCCTGCGACCTCGATCGTCGTGTGCTCGCGCGCCATCCACGAGAGCATGTCAGGCGGGGTGGAGCGTCCGCAAAGGATGGACGGCGGCGGCGCCTTCGGGGCCCGCATCACGCCGCACGCGCCGTCATCGGCGAATGGGTCGTCCATGGCTAGCGCTCGAAGCGCTGCGTTGACGCTCAGGAAGGAGCGGCCGGGGTTCGCTGTCGCGAGCCCTTGCCATCTCTGGTCAGGCATGGGCAGCCGGGGCTATCAATGCCGGTAGTCCGTGCTGCTCACGCGAGATCGTGCCACCTCGTGCGACAACCCCGACTGTCGCTGTGCGCGAGAGCGCTCCGTCACAGCGCTCTCGCCACGCGAAAGCGGCAGTCGCTGATTTCCTTTCGACCCCATACCTGGCGGTTGACCCGGCGTCGTCGCGGCGGCGCTGGATCGGTGGTCCCGCCGAGATCGGCGTCAGTTCATCCGCCGGGCGGAGGACCATCGAGTCGATGCCGCTCAAGCGCCCCCTGCCCGACGGCGTCTGCGAAGCCCGCGAGGAATGGCGGCGCGTCGACGCCGCGAACGGAAAGCTCCTGAAGGACTGATTGAGCTGCACCTGACCTGCCACGACGCGGCACTAAGCGGAGTTAGCCGAGGCCCACCGCCGGGTCGGCGACGAGACGGCGCTCGAACTCGATGGGCGCTCCCGTGATTCGGCGATGTGGCTTATCACGGGTCGATGCCTTGGGCTCGGCCGCGCCGCTCATCGGCTGGCCGTGGACGGGTATGTGGTGGAGGTCGTGCCGGTGCTGCGCTCTATGCACGAGGCGGCGAGGCTCCTCGAGGTCTTCGACTTCGAGGGCGAGAGGACCTCGAGCACCGCTGGTTGCGTGACAAGAGCGTCGGGCGCGGCGACACATGGCCGCACAGAAGCGTCAGGAGGCAGGGATGTGCGTTGAGATGATCAAGGCGGCGTGGCCGACGTCTGGGGAAACCACGAGCTACGCCTATCGGCTCCCATCCCGACTGGAGCGTGCGCGCCGTCGCGGTGGACCACTTCGGCTGGTACGTGCTCGAACTCGTCTCGACCTGCGGGACGGCCCTCGCGCAGCTGTGGGGACCTCCGTGGACCAGCCACCGCTTTCAGCCAACGTGGCGCGCGCTCATGGATTCCAAGACCCCGCATCGGCTTGGCGAGATTGCCGAAGGAAAGATCGAGCCTCCCGCATCGGACGAGACTGGGATTCCCTGAGGCGTCCGCCAGAACTTCCCGCTCCGGCGGTCACCTGAGTCTCCCGTGACCGGTTGCGCTTCGCGCGAGGGGCGGCACTGTGACGCTGGCGGGGCGCGGATGCACCGATGGTGCGCGTGAGATGACGAAAGTACGCGCCATGCGCTGAAAAACGTCATCTCACCGTGTCTGGCATTCGCGCGCAGCCAAGGCGCGGTGGCGTTCCACTTCTCGACGACTTCGAACTCGGCATGAGGTCTGCGCGCTATCGCGCCACGCACAGAGCGTGCACGTTGACGCCCGCCTCCCCCACCGGCTCAGGCCCGTCGAGGTTGCCGACCGCGTAGCCGGCCTCCTCCATGACTGCGCAGAACTGCGCGTTGAGGCCGTGCATCTCGCAGACGACGATCGGCCGCGCCTCGCGCAGCAGGCGCGTCATGCCCGCGAGGACCTCGAGCTCGGCGCCCTCGACGTCGATCTTGACGAGCGCCGGCGGCGGTCCCTCGACGTCGTCCAGCGCGACCGTCGCGACCTCGACGCGCCGCTCGCCGAGCGCGTGGTCGCCGACGCTCGCAAGCCGCGTCCACAGGCGGTCGCTCACGACGACGAGGTCGGCGCGCCCGCTGCGCGCGGCCGCCGCCGCCTCGAGCACCGCCACCTGATCGAGGCCGTTGAGCGCGGCGCTGCGGCGGATCGCGGCGGCGCATCCGGCATCGGGCTCGATCGCCAGCACGCGCCCGCCGGGGCCGACGATGCGCGCGGCCACGAGCGCCAGCGAGCCGAGGTTCGCGCCCACGTCCCAGACGTGGTCGCCGGCGCGCAGCGAGCGCACGAGCGCCTGCTGGACCTGGATCTCGTGCGTGCCGGTCAGCACCGCGTAGGCCTGCGCGCCCCAGGGCACGAAGCCGCGCGCGTCGATGCGCAGGCCGGCGCCGAGGCCGCCGAGGACCTGAAGCTCCCCGCGGCCGGTCAGCGCCGTCAGCGGCGCCAGCAGCCCGCGCGCCGCCCAGCGCGCCATCCGCTCATGCGGTACGAGACGCATCGCCAGCCACACCAGGCGCGTGCGAGCCAGGCGCGCCGGCGCCGTGAGCGCACCGGCGACGGCGGGGGTCGTGTACTGCTTGTGCGCGATGGCCGACAGCATGCCAGTCCTCGTCGCGCCCGCCGCCCTCGGCCCGGGGCTGTCGGCGCCCGCCGTGGCGGCGGCGATCGGGCGCGGCCTGGAGCGCGCGGGGCTCGCGCCGCCGGACCTGTGCCCGCTGACGGGCGGCGGGCGCGGGACGATCGAGGTGCTGCTGCCGCGACTCGGCGGCGAGACCGGCGACGGCTTCGCGCTGATCGAGGACGGCGGCACGGCGATCGTCGAGCTCGCGAAGACGGCGCGGGCGACGGCGGCGCGGATCCTCGCCGCGATCGGCGCGGGCGCGGAGGTCGTGCTGCTGGCGGCCGGCGCCAGCGCCGGGCCGGGCAGCGGCGGCGCCGTGGTCGAGGCGATCGAGGACGGCGGCGGGCTGCGCGGCGCGGCGATCGTCGTGCTGTGCCAGACCCGGGCCACCGCCACCACCGCGCCGGGCGCCATCGCCGGCGCACTGGCCGAGCGCTACGCCGCGCCGCTTCTCCACGGCCCGGCGTTCGTGCTCGAGCAGCTGGACTTCGACGCGCGCATGCGCGCGTCGCGGGCGCTGGTGGTCGGCGAGGCGCGGCTGGATGCGGGCACGCTCGGCGGCCGCGTCGCGGGCGAGGCCGCGATCCGCGCGCGCCAGGCCGGCGTGCCCTGTCACGCCGTCGCGGCCGCGATCGCTCTGGACCCGTTCGACGTCCGGATCCTCGACCTGCAGGCGATCCTCGAGGCGAGCACGATCGCCGCGCTCGAGGACGCCGGCGAGCTCCTGGCGCAGGCGCTCTGAACGAGCCTAGGGGCGCAGCGAGATCGCGACCTGCTCCATGAGGTCCATGCCGTCCTGCATGCCGGACTCCATGCCCGACTCGATGATCATGTCGCGGATCTCCTTGCTCGAGACCTGCGTCAGCAGCTCGAACGTCGTGCGACCGTCCGTCTCGGTGAACGTCGCGGTGTTGACCGTCCCCTCGCCGCCGTCGTCCATCGCCTCGTAGATCTCGGTGAAGACGATCCGCTCGTTCGGGACGATCTCGCGGTACACGCCGCGGAAGGCGACCTCGAAGTCGCCGCCGGCGAGCATGACGTAGCGCCAGGCGCCGCCGACACGCAGGTCGATGTCGCAGACCGTGACCTCGCCGCGGCCGCCGCTCCACCAGCGCCGGACCAGCTCGGGCGTCGTGTAGGCCCGATAGACCAGGTGCCTGGGAGCGTCGAACTCCCGCGTGATCAGGATCTGCTCGTCCGTGGGAAGGGTCACCTTCGCCGAACCGCTACTCGTCATCGTCATCTCCCGGCTCCTCCGATTTGAGTTCCTCGAGGACCACGTCGAGCTGCTCGAAGCGCGCCGACCACGAGTCCTCGTAGTTCTTCACCCAGTCGTGGATCGGCTTGAGCGCCTGCCCGTTGATCCGGTACAGCCGCCGCCGACCGTCCGAGCGCACGTCGACCGCGCCGACGTCGCGCAGCACGCGCAGGTGCTTCGAGACCTGCGGCTGGCCGAGCCCGAGCGCTGCGACGAGATCGTTCACGGGGCGCTCGCCGCCGGCGAGGACATCGAGGATCTGCCGGCGCCGGGGTTCGGCGACCGCGTTGAACGCATCCGCCGTCGTCGCTGCTCGTGCCATGCGGCGCAATATATACCGATATAGGTATATGTCAAGGGCGGGCGGCGCGCTCGAAGCGCCGCGCCAGCGCCTGGATCGCGTTCGCCAGCTCGGGCGGCTCGTGGACGTCGAAGTCGACGCCGAGCATGCCGATCCGCATAGCAAGCCAGTCCAGCGAGTCGTCGCTCGTGCGGTACTCGCACGAGCGCTCGCCGGTCGCCTCGAGGCCACGGCGCAGGTGCGGCCAGCGCTCGATCAGCTCAGCAGCCGCCGCGTGCAACGTCACGCGTGCCTGAAAGCGGCTCTGCGCCCCCGACAGGTTGGAGGCGACGTAGGCCGCGGCATCGCCGCCGGGCACGTCGCGAGCGTCGAAGCGCGCGCCCGCGGGGGCCGGGCGCTCGATGCGGTCGACGCGAAACGTGCGCCAGTCGTCGCGGTCGCAGTCCCACGCGACGAGGTACCAGCGGCGGCCGAGGTTGACGAGGCTGTGCGGCTCGACCACACGGGTCGACGCGGTCTTGTCGCGGGCGCTGTAGGCGAAGCGCAGGCGCTCGCGGTCGCGGCACGCGCCGGCGATCGCCGTCAGCGTCTGCGGATCGACGGTCGGGCCGCTGGCGGGCAGCGTCGCGGTCGCCGTGCCGAGCGCGTTGACGCGGCGGCGCAGGTGCGACGGCAGCACCTGCTCGAGCTTGACGAGCGCGCGGATCGCGGTCTCCTCGATGCCGGTCACCGACGCGCCGGCGGCGGTCCGCAGCCCGACGGCGATCGCGACCGCCTCTTCGTCGTCGAGCAGCAATGGCGGCATCGCGGTGCCCGCGTGCAGGCGGTAGCCGCCCGCCGGCCCGGTCGAGGCGTCGACCGGATAGCCGAGATCGCGCAGGCGCTCGATGTCGCGACGGATCGTGCGCGGCGACACGTCGAGGCGCTCGGCGAGCTCGGTGCCCGGCCAGTCGCGCCGCGTCTGCAGCAGGGACAGGAGCTTCAGCAGCCGACCTGAGGTGCCGTGCATCGATTCCACGATCGCACACATTGCGGTCACAAACTGGCCTAATCCTATCCTAGGATCCGCTTTCCGGAGCGAGGGACGATGAGTTTCGCGCCCGCCCGACGTCTGTAGCGCCAGCAGCAGTTCCCCACCCCCCACGACGAGAGATGGGTGCCGCATGCCTTCGACAGCCCAGGTCACGGACTCAAGCGAGCGCGGCGACGGAGCGCCGCCCGACGAGGCGGCGATCAGCGTGCGCGGCCTGGTGAAGTCCTTCGGCGAGGTGCGCGCGCTCGACGGCATCGATCTCGAGGTCGCGGCGGGCACGGTGCTGGGGCTGCTCGGGCCCAACGGCGCCGGCAAGACGACGGCCGTGCGCGTGCTCGCGACGCTGCTGCGCCCCGACGCCGGCACGGCCCGCGTCGTCGGCCTCGACGTCGTGGCCGACGCGACGAGGCTGCGCCACGGCATCGGCCTCGCCGGCCAGTACGCGGCGATCGACGAGAACCTCACGGGCCTGGAGAACCTCGTCATGGTCGGCCGGCTGTACGGCATGACGCGCAAGGACGCGCGCACGCGGGGAACCGAGCTGCTGGCCCGCTTCGAGCTCGACGATGCCGCGGGTCGCCCGGCGAAGACGTACTCCGGCGGCATGCGCCGGCGCCTTGACCTCGCGGCGGCGCTGGTCGCCAAGCCGCCGGTGCTGTTTCTCGACGAGCCGACGACGGGCCTCGATCCGCGCAGCCGGATCGCGCTGTGGGAGACGATCGAGGCGCTCGTCGCCGAGGGCACGACCGTGCTGCTGACGACGCAGTACCTCGACGAGGCCGACCGCCTCTGCGACCGGATCGCGGTCATCGACCACGGCAAGGTGATCGCCCAGGGCACGCCCGACGAGCTCAAGGACCGCGTCGGCGGCGAGCGCCTCGAGGTGACGCTGACCGACCCGGGCCAGGCGGACGTCGCGGTGCGCGCGCTGACGCCGATGTCCGACGGGACGCCGGTCGCCGAGGAGGGCATCGTCAAGCTCAGCGTCCTGCGGCGCAGCGGGACGATCGTCGACGCGGTGCGCCGCCTCGACGAGGCGGGCGTCGGGGTCGACGACCTCAACGTTCGCCGGCCGACGCTCGACGACGTGTTCCTGTCGCTCACCGGCCGCGTGGCCGAGAGCGCCGACGACGAGGAGATGGCGGCATGAGGCGACTGGTGTCGGACACGATGGTCGTGACGGAGCGAAACCTCGTGCGGCTCACCCGCGCGCCCGATCTCGTGCTGGCGTTCACCGTCCAGCCGGTGATGTTCCTGCTGCTGTTCGTCTACGTCTTCGGCGGCGCGATCCAGACGCCGGGCCACGAGTACAAGGACTTCCTGCTGCCCGGGATCATCGTCCAGAACATCGCCTTCGGCGGCTTCGTGACCGCGCTGGGGCTGAACGAGGACCTCAAGAAGGGCCTGATCGACCGCTTCCGCTCCCTGCCGATGGCGCGCGCGGCGGTGCTCGCGGGGCGCACGACGGCGGACATCTTCACGAACGCGCTGTCGATCGCCGTGCTGCTGGGAACGGGCCTGATCATCGGCTTTCGCTTCGACGCGAGCCTCGTCGAGATCGTCGCCGGCTTCGTCCTGCTGCTGCTGTTCGGCTACGCGTTCTCGTGGGTCTTCGCGCTGCTCGGCCTGGTGGTCTCCTCGCCCGAGGCGGCCAACTCGCTCGGCTTCATCGCGGTCTTCCCGCTGACGTTCATCTCGTCGGCATTCGTGCCGGCGGAGTCGATGCCGTCCGCGCTGCAGTGGTTCGCGGAGATCAACCCGTTCACGATCGTCGTCGACGCGATGCGGGCGCTGTGGATCGGCGACCCGGCTCACAACAGCGTCTGGGGCGCGTTCGTGTGGTCATTGCTGATCATCGCGATCTTCGCGCCGCTGGCGGTCTCGCGCTATCGCCGCGCGGCGGGCGGTCGCGCCTAGGACTCGAGGCGCTGGGGCTCGAGCGGCTCGCCGGGTGGCCCGTGGTCATCCGGCACGAGCGCCAGCTGCCACCACGACACGTCGTGCCAGGCGCCGTGCTTGAAGCCGATCTCGCGCTGGGTGCCGACGGGCTCGAAGCCGAGCGCGCGGTGCAGGCCGACGCTCGGGTCGTTGGGCAGCGTGATGCCCGCGCACGCGATGCGCAGGTTCTGGCGGCGCAGCAGCTCGAACAGCGCCTCGTAGAGCCGGCGCCCGGCCCCGCGGCGCTGATGGGCGGGCCCGACGTAGATGCCGACCTCTGCCGCCCAGCGGTAGGCGGCCCGCGTGCGGTGCTGGGCGGCGTAGGCGAAGGCGGTGACCTCGCCGTCACGCTCGAGCACGAGCCAGGGATGCGTCAGCGTCGTCGCCGCGATCCGCACCTCCATCTGCGCGGCGTCCGGCGCGACCTCCTCGAAGGAGATCGTGCTGTCGTCGACGTAGGGCGCGTAGATCGCCGCGCAGGAGGCGGCGTCGCGTGCTGGTTCGGCGTGACGCAGCGTCGCGGTTTCGGAGAGGCCCACGTGCCGATGATCCCATCGCGCCCGAGGTCCCGTACCCTCGCCAGCGTGCCCGACGTGCGAAACCGTCCGAGCCTGTCGCTGCCGACGCGTCGCGCGATCGTGGTCGGAGCGGGCTCCTTCGGCACGGCCGTGGCGGTGCTGCTGGCGCGCGGCGGGTTTCGCACGACGCTGCAGACGCGCACCGCCGAGCAGGCGCGGCGGCTGCTCGAGGACCGCGAGAACCGCGTCTACCTGCCCGGCGTCGACCTGCCAAAGGAGCTGCGCATCGAGAGCGTCGAGGCGGGCCTCGGGCGCGCGGACTACGTCTTCCTCGGCGTCCCCTCGACGGGCGTCGCGCGGACGATCGCGGGGCTGACGAAGGCCGGGCTGACGGGCCGCAGCGCGGTGATCTCGCTCGCCAAGGGCCTGACGCCGCCGCATGGGCTGGCGCCGACGATCCTGCTGCGCGAGCGCTTCGGCGAAGGCCGCGTGGCCTGCATCGGCGGCCCGTCGCATGCCCGCGAGATGGTCAGCGAGGGCGCCGGGCTCGTCGCCGCGTCGACCAACGAGGACCTCGCCCATGCGATCGCCGGCGTCTTCATGCGCGCGGGCGTCGTCTGCGAGCAGTCCAACGACCCGATCGGCGTCGAGCTCGCGGGCGCGGCGAAGAACGCCGCCGGCCTCGCCGCCGGCGCGACGGAGGCGCAGGGCATGAACGCCGCGGGCGCCGCCGCGGGCCACATCTTCGCCGAGGTCTGGCGCTACGCCGACTCCCAGGGCGCGCGGCCGGAGTCGCTGCTGGGTCTCGCCGGCACGGGCGACCTCGTGGCGACCGTGCTCGCTCCGCAGTCACGCAACCGCCGCGCCGGCGAGCTGCTGGCCGCGGGCGTACCGGCAGCCGAGATCCCCGAGCGCATCGGGCAGACGGTCGAATCGCTGGAATCCGTGCCGCTGCTGGCGCGCGCGCTGAACCACGCCGGCCTCGAGGCGCCGGTCACCGACGGTCTGGCGAAGCTCATCTCCGGCGAGCTGCCGCTGGAGGACTGGGTCGCGCTCGTGCGCACGACGGTCCCCCCGCCGCCCGCACGCTGGCGGCCGGTCGCCGTCGGCTTCTGGACGCGCCTGCAGGAGCGCACGCGCGGCAGGGTCGGGCGCCCCGGCACGGCGCCGTCCTAGTTACGTCAGCGCGACGCGCGGGGTGCCGAGCACCGACGAGGTGCCGCGCGACAGCGCGATCACGCTGACGCGCTGGGCGCCGCTACGGCGCAGCGCGGCCTTGGCCTTGGAGCTCAGGCGCAGCGTGACCTTGCGTCCCGCGCCGGCCGGCACGCCGGTGCGCACGCTGCCGAGCGCCTGGCGGCCGCTGCCCTGCACCTTGATCTTGCCGGTCCACTCGAGGCCGGCCTCCCGGCAGGCGATGGTGACGCGCACCACGCCGCGGCGGTCGACCTTGGGCTTGCCGATGGCGCGCAGCTCACAGGGGGCGGTCCGCGGCGCGCCGGCCGCAACGGGCGCGCCCGGGGCCGATGGCGTGGTGCGCGGAGCGGCGGGCCGTGCGGGCGCAGGTGGCGCGATCGCAGGTGGCGGCGGGGGCGGCGGTGTGGCCGCCGGTGGCGCCGGGGGCGGCGTGGCCGCGGGCGGTGGCGGCGGGGGCGGCGCGGCCGCCGGTGGCGGCGGGGGCGGCGGCGTCACGGGGTCGGCGACGGGCTCGGGCTCGGGCGATCCCTCCGGATACAGCCCGACGTGGACGTCGAGGTCGGGCGGCGGGATCGTCGCCGAGCGGCTGGTGGCCGTCCGGTAGCCGTCGGCGCCGGCGACCACGCGGTAGGTGCCGGGCGAGACGTTCCACGCGAAGCGCCCGTCGGACTCGGTCACCATCGGGTTGACGTTCGGCGTCACGAACGGGTCGCCCGACAGCACGCGCCGGAATTCGCCCTCGTGGCGTCGCTGCAGGATCACGCTCGCACCCTCGATCGCCGACTGGCGGCGAGCCTCCGCGGCCGGTACCCCGGCCGCGACGAGCTCGGCTGCCGCCGGGGCGTCGTAGACGGTCCCGGACGGGTCCCAGAAGCCCATGCCGCCGAGCTGCACGCAGAAGCGCTCGATCGGCAGGCCGAGCTCCTCGAGCTCGTAGCAGACGTAGATCGACGTCTCGCGCAGGCAGTCGATGACGAACTCGAAGACGCCGTCGACCGCGGGTCCCACGGGCAGGATCGAGTCGATCGGATGCAGCAGGTCGAGCGTCGACGGGTCCAGCGTCAGCAGCGTCACGCTGCCGGCGACGATGGAGCCCGCCGCGCCGTCGATGTTGACGCTCATCGTGACGTTCACCCGCGGGCTGCCGTCGGCGCACTTCGGGAAGCTCGAGACGGCCCACGGGATCACCTGGAAGAACTGCTGAGCGCCCTGGGTGACGAGGTTGACGGCAACCGGCGCGCCGCCCGGCGTGATCAACGGCGCGAACGTCGGCGGATCGACGGCGGTCTCCGCACGCCAGTCGACGGTGACCGTGCGCTGCGTCTCGCCGGGGTCGCGCACGCCGTCGTCGTTCTCGTCGGCGAAGACCGACAGCGTGTCCCTGCCGGTGTTGCGACCGGTCCAGGCGATGACGGCCTGGCCGAGACCGGAGCTCGGCGCCGAGCCCTGTTGCGGATGCACGCCGGTGATCGACCAGCGCAGCGTGACGTCGTTTCGGGGAAGCAGATCGTCGCCGAGCAACGTCGCGGTGACGCGATGCTGGTGGCGGGTCTCGGCGACGTCCGAGGGCGGCGACAGGCGCAGCGCGGAGGGACGTCGCAGGCGCCAGACGGCCTCGTAGCGCGCGGCCGCGTCGGCGCCGACCGCGAGACCCTGGCCCGTGCCCGCGTGATCGTCCCATTCGACCCCGAGGGTGTCGGCGACGTCGGGCGGCGCGGCGCTCGAGGCGAGCGAGCCCGTCCACAGCCTGTCGAACAGCGTCCAGCTGCCCGCGCCGAACGACGAGCCGCTCCAGTCCGCCACGGGCGTGCCGGCCGTCTCGCCGGGCAGCCGCGACTCGGTCACGGCCTCGATGCCGGCGGCGAAGCCGGAGGGGTGCTCGATGCCGATGAAGCGGGGTCCCTCGTCGGTGACCGGCGCGCCGGTGTCGCTGCCTTGAACCTGCACGTCGCCCAGCGTCCCGAGGCGCAGGCGCACCGGATCGTCGCCGAGGTTCTCGACCGACCACGTCAGGCGCACCGCATCGTCGCCGTCGCGCAGCCGCGCGACCTGATGCAGGCGCAGGTAGTCGCGATCGTGACGGCGCGCGGTCCACGAGCTGCGCTGCACGACCGTGTCGCCGGCGCGGGTCGGCTCCCCCTGCGGATCGCCGTAGAACGGGTGGCCGGCGCCGCTGCTGGTGGCGTACGTCTGGCCGGCCTGCGGTCCGTCGAGGACGCGTACGAACACGCCGCCGTAGTACTCGTCGAAGAGGTTGCGCGCCGGGATGCCGGGCAGCGCGTCGAAGCGCGCCTGCAGCCCGCCGACGCTGCTGACGGTCACGTCCAGGCCGGCGCCGTCGAGCGTCTTGAGCGTGACGGGCGGCGGCGGCGCAGGGTCCCAGTACACCGTCCGGCTGGTCGCCGGCTCGCCTGCGTCCTGCTCGCCGTCCTCGTCGCGGTCGTAGTGCACCCAGACCGTGGCGCTGCCGCTGTGCGCGCCGGGAACCGACAGCGAGGCAGAGCCGGTCGCCGACGAGCGGACGATCGCGGGGGCGCGCGAGTTGGCGCCGACGGCCCACCAGCGCAGCGCGCCGTCGGCGATCGCGACGCCCCACTCGTCGCGCAGCACCACGCTGACGACGCTCGGATTGGGAACGCTGAGATAGGTCCAGCTGTCGAGCGATATCTGCGGCGGAGGGGGGTTCCAGTACATGCTGAGCGTGTGCTGCAGCTCGCCCTCGTCGGCGATCGCGTCGCCGTCCGAATCGACGAAGACCGTCACGACGTCGGTGCCGGCATGGCGAGCCTTCAGCGTGAACGTCGCGGTCCCGCTCTCGCTCGTATGCAGGGTGCCGGTCGTGGTCGAAGGGTTCGCGCCGGTGACGCTCCAGCGCAGCTCGGCGTCCGCGCGCAGCACGCCGTCGGGCGTGCGCAGGGTGACGTTCATGCCGATCTCGTTGCCGACGCGCGCGTCCCAACCGATCTGCCGGACCGTCAGCGGCGACTGCCAGTGCACGGTCATCGTGCGCTGCGGCTCGTCCGCGGAGCGCACGCCGTCGTCGTCGGTGTCGGCGAAGACCGTGATGACGTCGTCGCCCGCGCGCTCGCCCGGGTAGGCGATCTGCGCGTGGCCGTTGGCATCGGCGTGCAGCGCGGCGGAGGAGCGGGGGTGCGCGCCCGTCACCGACCAGCGCAGCGCGGCGCCGGCGGCGGGGTTTGCGAGCTCGTCGCGGACCGTCGCATCGAACGTGTGCGACGAGCCGGTGTAGCGGGTGGTCTGGCCGCTGGCGACGGTCAGGCGCGCCGGGATGTTCGCGTGCCACAGGACCTCGTAGCGCGCCGATGCCCCGGGCTCGATGCCCGTGCCCTCGGTGAGGTGGTCGTCCCACTGCACGGCGACCGCCGTGTCGTGGGAGTAGGACGCTCCGATCGCGTCGCCGAGCGTGGTCGACCCGCCGAGCGCGCTCTCGATCGCGTCGCGCGATCCCTGCCGCGCGGCGGTCCACGGTGCGACGGCGACGGGGACGGCGTCACCGGGAAGCTGTGACTGCAGGACCTGCTCGGCACCTCCGCGCACGCCCGAGGTCGTGTTCTCCTGGCCGACGAAGCGCGGCGGGCCGGCGCGGGAGAAGCCGATGCCGCCGTCGTTGCCGTCGAGGTAGAGGTCGCCGCCGCTGATCGCACGCAAGCGCAGCGGCTGTGCGGTGCGGTTCTCGACGTCGTAGGTCACGCGGAAGGTCCGCGCGCCGTCGCGCACGCGCGTCGTCTGGGTGACGCGCGCGACCTCGGCGTCGCCGCTGCGCGCCGCGTAGACGATCCGCTCGGATTGGACGTCGTCGCTGCGCGTGACCGGCGACTGGCTGACCGGCGTGAAGGGCGCGTTGGAGGACACCCATCCCGGGCCGGCGCCCTGGCCGGCGAGCGGTCCGTCGGCGAAGCGCAGGAAGAAGCCCGACCAGCCGATGCCGTAGAAGAGCCGCGAGCTGCCGTAGTAGGACTGCAGCCCGCCCGACTCGGCGGTCGACACGTCGAGCTCGCCGGCGTCGATGGTGGCGGCGCTCGAGCTCGCCGGCAGGGTCAGGCACAGCAGGAGGACGGCGAGGATCGTGCCGCCCAACCGCCGCCCGCCATTGGTCGCCATGGAGGTCCATCGGCATCGACCGCCCGCGACACGAGGGCCTGTCCGTCCAGCGCCGCGCCGTCGTCAGCTACGACAGACGACGGCGCGCGGTCAGCGTCGTGACGACCGCCTCGTAGACGCCCGCGCCATGGGTCTCCTCGGCGACGTGGACGTTGGGCCTGCCGGCGATCGCCTCGCGCAGCGTCGGGTCGCGCTGCAGCGCGTTGGCGACGAACCAGAACGCGCCGACGTGAGCCGCCGTCTCGAGGTCCTCGCGCGAGTCGCCGACGGCGATCGCGTCCTCAGGCCCGATCTGCGCGGCGCGCATGTGGCGCGCGACCGCGGCGGCCTTCGACGCGCCGCGCGGCACGAGGTGGTAGGCGCGCACGTCCGACAGGCCGACGAGCGCCGGCGAGCGGCGGTGCACGCCGCCGTTGTCGACGAGTCGCAGCGCGCCGTGGCCCTCCCGCTCGAGCAGCGCGTCCGCCTCGCGTGCGTCGACGAGCCCGCGGAAGAGGTGCGAGACCTCGCGCCCGTGGTGCCACGGGTCGTGGTACTCGAGCCGGCCCGCGTAGCGCTCGAGCAGCATCGCCGGCGCGCCCGAGGCCTCGATCTGATCATGGATCGTTCCCTGCGGCCCGGGCATCAGGTCGCCCGTCAGCCAGAGCTCCTCGCCGTCGAGCACGAGGCACGAGCCGGCCTCGTAGATGTAGGAGCGCTGCCCGAACAGGCGCGCGTTCTCGGCGACCGTGACCTTGCGCCGGCCGGACATCAGCACGACCTCCGCGCCCGCGCGATGGCAGGCCTCGAGCGCCCGCACGCCGGCGAGCGAGAACGACTTGTCGCCGCCGCGCAGGAGCGCGCCGTCGGGGCCCAGCAGGGTCGAGTCGAGGTCGACGTAGAGCGCGCGCACAGCCGACATCCTCGCGCACGGGCGCCGGGACCGACGCTTGACAGCCTGGCGCGCACCGCACGGAATCTTCGATAAATCGGACTGTGCCGCATGTATCGCCCGGTTTGTGCGTTATAACCCGGACCACACGGAACGATGGGGGAGAACCGCATGAGCAAGCAGCAATCCACAAGGACGAGATGGCTCATGCTGGCCACGCTCAGCCTGTTCGCAGCGATCGCGCCGCAGGCGAGCGCAGACACCGATCTCCCGGTCTGGGGCTGCCGCGGAAGCGCTGCCTACGTGGAGATCCCGCTGCTGCTCGGCGAGACTCGCGTCGAGCCGATCCTCGCAAACGGCTTCCCGATGCGGGGAGCCGCGGCCGACAACGAGCAGTGCGTCAACGCCGAGGCGGGCGCGACGGACGTCAGCCTGCTCCCCGCCGGTGGCGGCCTTCCGGGCGCACCGCCGCTGGTCGAGCTGAACGGCGCGTTCGCGCGCACCACGCTGACCCCGCCGCTGGGCGACGCCCGCGACCAGGACGTGCTCTCCGAGGGCGGCGTCACCGATCCCCTGAGGATCGTCGTCGCCGGCATCACCATCCAGCTGGACGCCGTGAACGCCGACGCGACGGGCACCTGCCTGGGCACGGAGGCGACGCTCGACGGGACGAGCACGATCGTCAACCTGCGCATCAACGGCCTCGAGATCCCGATCCTCAACGGCGTGCCGTCCGTCCCGATCGCCCTCGCGCCGCTCGTCGAGGTTGCCGTCAACCAGCAGCTCACCTCGGGTACGCCGGGCGTCGATGAGTCGCTGACCCAGCAGGCGCTGCGGGTCACGGTGCTCGGCCTGCCCCTGACGGACGCGCTGGCCACCGTCGTGGTCGGCGAGGCCAAGGTCTTCGCCGACGGCGACGTCTGCGCGGCGGCACCGCCGCCGACCACGTGTCCGGTCAACACCGTCCCCGTGCCGAACTCCGACCCGCTGGTCTGTCAGCTGACCGTGATCCAGTGTGCGCCCGGCTCGGCGCCCAACCCGAACGTCCCGAACACCTGCGTGCTCGTGTGCCCCGCCGGATCGACCGCCGGGACCGGGGGCGCATGCGTGATCACCACCCCGTGCGGGGCCGGCACGACCAATACCAACGGCGTGTGCGTCGCGACGCCGACCACCTGCCCCGCTGGGACCACGCGCGAACCCACGACGAATACATGCGTCCTGTTGGTCCAGCGACCATGCCCGACAGGGAGCACGCCCGATCCGGCCACGAGGGTCTGCGTCCTTAGGGTTCCGGGCGGCACGACGGTCGCCAGCAGCGGCCAGAACGGCGGCATCGGCAGCGCCGACGGCCCGCGGCCTACCTGTGGGCGCCTTGCGGTGCGCTTCGTGCGCGGCACGCGCAACTTCGGCTCGAGCTTCACGAGTCGATTCGGCAACCGGACCGTGACGCGCGGCACGCTCGTGACGTGCGGCTCCAACCCGCGCCCGATCGTCGGCGCCAGGATCGACGTCGTGCACATCCTGCCGGGCAACAAGCGCCGCCGCAAGACGGGCCTACGGTCGCGTGCCGCGGGCAAGATGACGCTGATCCTCCCGGTCGACCTGAAGACCCGCAGGATCGAGTACGCCTACCGGCCGAACCTCAACACGTCGCGTGTCACCTCGCGGCGCACGCTGACGCTGACCGTCAGGAACAAGGCCGGGCGCATCCTGCGCTAGGCCGCCGGCGAACGGCAACGACCTGACGCGGGTCCTCCTCCGGGGGGACCCGCGGTCGTTGGGGGCCGGGTTCAGCCGCCGTCGCGCAGCGCCCGCAGCTGCGCCAGCGGCGGGCGCTCGAGCAGCTCGACGGCCGCGGCGTCGAGCAGGCGGCCCTCGCGCCGCAGGCGGCTCGTGACCGCGGCCAGCACGGCGTCGGCCATCGGCGCGAGGTCGGCGATCGGCTGGTGGCGGTTCTGGCGCACGTCGAGGTCGACCTGGGCCATCGCGCCGAGGCCGGCGTCGGCGTGGACGTCGAGCAGCAAGCCCATCTCGACGGCGTAGCCGGTGCAGAACGCCGTCCGGTCGAGCAGCTCACGGCGCGCCGCCATCTCGCCCGCCAGCGGCTGGCGCATCTGCGCGAGCGGCGGATAGAAGGCCTGCAGCAGCGGGCGCGCGGTCAGCTCGGTGACCCGGCCGCCACCAACGGGCGCGGTCTTGCCTGCGTCCTTGAACGGGCGCCGGTAGAAGCCCTTGACGAACTGCACGCCCGGCTCGCAGATCAGCGGTCCCAGCAGACCGCAGGCGAAGTGCGCGCCGAAGTCCTCGCTGTCGGCGTCGACGAAGCAGACGAGGTCGCCGGTCAGCACGCTCAGCGCGCGCCACATCGCATCGCCCTTGCCGGCGACCGGCCCGAAGTCGGCCATCAGCTCGGCCTGGTCGTAGACGTCCGCCCCGAGGCCGGCGGCGATCGCGGCGGTGCCGTCGGCCGAGCCGGCGTCGACGACGACGACCTGGTCGACGAGCCCCGCCGCGCGCAGCTCGATCAGCGGCGCGATGACGCCGGCGATCGTCGCGGCCTCCTCGCGGGCCGGCACGCAGACCGAGATCGTCTCGGTGCGCGCCGCGCGCAGACGGTCGGCCGCAAACTCGGAATGGTGGAAGCTGCGCAGCGTCAATGCGCTCGTACTATCTCAACGACGGGTCCCACGGGACCGGCCTACGCCGGCGCGGGCTTACGGCTGGTCGCCGGTCGCGAAGCGCAGCGCCTGCGAGTAGATCGCGAGCAGCCCGAACGCGGCTGCGCCGGCGACGACGTGCACGGGCGGGTCGCCCGGAAGCAGCGCGGCGAGGCGGCGCGCCTGGGTCGTCGGGTGGCGGGTGTCGCCCGAACCGCTCCAGAAGCTGACGGGTACCGAGACGGTGCCGGGATCGACGCCCCACGGACGCGCCAGGAGCCCGATCTCGTGCCCGATCGCTCGCGGTTGGGCGAGGATCTCCGCGGTCCCGCGCTCGTGGATCGCCCAGTTCGCCGGATCCTCGAGCGCGCGCGCGTCGGCGGGCGGCACGTCCTTGGCGACCCTGGCGGCGGTGGCCTTGGGGTCCCTCGCCGCGGCGCGCGAGAACCGCCCGAGCAGCGTGCGCAGCAGCCACGGTGCGTGGCGCGCGAGCCGCACCGCCGTCCGTAGCTCGCCGCCGAGCTCGCGCACGCTTGCGCGCTCGTCGAACGGGGCGACGGGGCCGACGGCGGCGAGCGCGATCGTGCGCTCGGGCAGCGCCGCGGCGGCGGCGATCGCGTACGGCGTGCCGCCGGACTGCGACAGGATGCCGGCTCGGCTGGCGCCGAGGGCGTCCAGCAGCGCGGCGTGATCTTGCGGCCAGTCGGCGATGCCGCGACCGGGCGAGGGCGTGCTCGAGCGCGCGCCGGGGCGGTCGGGCGCGACGAGGCGGATGCCCAGCGCGATCGCGGCGGGCGCCGCCGCGTGAGCGAGGCCGCGCGAGGCGGGGCCGTCGAGGACGACGACGAGTGGACCGCCGGCGGCACCGAAGGTCGTGTAGCCGAGCCGGCGCCCGTCGGGCAGGTCGACGTGCCCCTCGCTGGAGGGCGCGCGGTCGGGGGCGATGACAGTGGTGGCCGTGGTGAGGGTTGCCATGGGGTTCTCCGATCTCGCTGGCGTATTGCGACGTTGTGTCACAACGCTCACCGTGCCATAGTTGTGACACCGTGTCAACTTCTCCCCGCAGCCCACGCGTCGCCTCCGCGCATGCACGCGCTCGGATCCTCGACGCGGCCCGCACGTTGCTGCTCGAGCGCCCGTTCTCGGATCTGACGGTCGACGCCGTCATGGCCGAGGCCGGGCTCAAGCGCACGATCTTCTACCGCCACTTCCGCGACCTGCCGCAGCTCACGCCGGATCTGCTGCCCGACGCCGAGTCGCCGCTCGTCGAGCGCGTCGAGCAGGTCGAGCGCGAGCGCCCGCAGGAGGTCGTGAGCGAGATGATCGCCGGCCTCGTCGCGGTCTTCGCCGAGCACGGCCCGCTGCTGCGCGCGATCGACGCCGCCGGGTCGCAGGACGCGGACGTCGGCGCGCGCCTGGACGCCGTGCTGGAGGCGCCGCGCGCGCTCATCGCGCGGCTGTTGGCCGGGGCGGCCAACCCGCCGCCGGATCCGGAGGAGTCCGCGCGGCTGCTGATGGCGGCCCATCGCGCCTACCTGCTCGACACGTTCGGCGACGGGCGGGCCCAGCCGGGCGCGCGGCGGCGCGCGACGCAGGCGCTCGAGGCGATGTGGGAGCGCCTGCTCGCGTAGGGACTTCAGCCAGCCCGCAGACGATCGGCCGCAAACTCGGAATGGTGCAAGCTGCGCAGCGACAAGGCGCTCGTACTATCTCACCTGGCTTGTCCGTCGCCCCCGACACCCAGCCTTGGAGCGCGCTGCTCGACGCCGGGCGCGCCGACGAGCGGCTCGTCCGCGAGGCCTTCGAGGGCGCTCGCGAGGCCGTCGTCGAGCCGCTGCCCGAAACGCTCCACCCGGCGCTCGTCGCGGCCCTGCGCGCCGCCGGGATCGGCTCGCTGTACAGCCACCAGGCCGAGGCGCTCGAGGCCGGCTGGGCGGGGCCGACGATCGTCACGACCGGCACCGCTTCGGGCAAGTCGCTGTGCTTCAACCTCCCCACGCTCGACGTCCTGTGCCGCGACGCGAAGGCGCGCGCGCTGTATCTCTATCCGACCAAGGCGCTGGCCCAGGACCAGGCGCGGGCGATCAACGCGCTCGGGCTGAGCAAGCAGGTGCGCCCCGCGATCTACGACGGCGACACCGCTCGCGAGCAGCGCCTGCAGATCCGCCGCCGCGCGAACGTCGTGCTGACGAACCCCGACATGCTGCACATGGGCATCCTTCCCAACCACCGCGCGTGGGGGGACTTCTTCTCGAACCTCGCGGTAGTCGTCGTCGACGAGGCGCACGTCTACCGCGGCGTGTTCGGCTCGCACGTCGCCAACGTCCTGCGCCGCCTGCGGCGGATCGCCGACGCCTACGGGACCGAGCCGCGCTTTCTGCTGGCGAGCGCGACGATCGCCAACCCGCTCGAGCTCGCCGAGCGCTTGACCGGGTTGGAGGAGATCTCCCTGGTGGACCGCGACGGCTCACCCGGCGCGCGCCGCCAGATCGCGATGTGGAACCCGCCGCTGACCGACGTCGCGCTCGGCACGCGGGCGTCGGCACTCGGCGAGGCGGCCGAGATCGTGACCGAGCTCGCCCACCGCGGTGCGCGCACGATCTGCTTCATCAAGTCGCGCAAGGCCGTCGAGCTCGTCGCGCGGCTCGTCGGACTGGCGGATCCCAAGCTGGCCGAGCTCGTCGTGCCCTACCGCGCCGGCTACACGCCCCAGCAGCGCCGCGACCTCGAGGACAAGCTCATGCGCGGCGAGCTGCTGGCGGTGATCACGACGAACGCGCTCGAGCTCGGCATCGACATCGGCGCCCTGGATGCGGCGGTCGTCGTGACGTTCCCGGGCACGGTCGCCTCGCTGCGCCAGATGTGGGGCCGCGCCGGGCGCCGCGGGCGCGGCCTGGCGGTCTACGTCGCCGGCGAGGACGCGCTCGACCAGTTCTTCTGCCGCCACCCAGACGAGTTCCTCGACCGCCCGGTCGAGGCGGCGATCCTCGAGTACGAGAACGAGCCGATCCACCTCGCGCACCTGCTGTGCGCCGCGCACGAGGGGCCGCTCAGCGCGACGGACGCCGTCACGCTCGGCCCGCGCTGGGAGGCGCACGCGCAGGCGCTCGTGACCGACGGCGAGCTCGTGCAGCGCGACGACGGCTACGTGCTGCGCCACCCCGAGGACTACCCGGCCGCGCGCGTGTCGCTGCGCTCGGCGTCGCCGGACACGGTCGCGATCGTCGACGTCTCCAGCGGCGAGCTGCTGGGCACCGTCGAGGCGTCGCGCTCGCACATGACCGTTCACGATGGCGCCGTCTACCTGCACCAGGCGCGCCCGTACATCGTCCGCGGACTGGATCTCGAGTTGCGCCGCGCGCTCGTCGAGCCGTTCGACGGCGCCTTCTACACGCAGCCCAAGAAGGAGACGATGACCGAGATCGAGACGCTGCTGGACCGGCGCTCGACGCTCGGCGTGACGCTGTCCTTCGGGCGCGTGCTGGTGACCGACCAGGTGCTCGCCTACCAGCGAAAGAAGCTGCCCGGCCATGAGATCGTCGACCTGCAGGGCCTCGACCTGCCCGAGACGACGTTCGCCACGCAGGCGCTGTGGTACGAGCTGGACGGCGATCTGCTGGCAGACGACTTCCCGCTCGAGGTGCTGCTCGGCTCGATCCACGCCGCCGAGCACGCGCAGATCGCGGTGCTGCCGCTGCTGGCGATGTGCGACCGCTGGGACATCGGCGGCCTGTCGACCAACGCCCACCCGCAGACGGGCGGGCCGACGATCTTCATCTACGACGGCCACCCGGGCGGCGTCGGCATCACGCGCCAGGGCTTCCATGCCTTCGAGACGCTCGTCGCCGACGCGCACCGGCTGATCGCCGAGTGCCCGTGCAAGCAAGGCTGCCCGTCGTGCGTGCAGTCGCCGAAGTGCGGCAACCTCAACGAGCCGCTGCACAAGGCCGGAGCGCTCGAGGTCATGGCGCGCATGCTCGAACGCTGAGCACCGGCGCGGGGCGGGTTTCATGAGGGTTTCCTGAGCTCGCCGGAGGCATCGACGTGATCGTGGTGTTTCCTGCGCATGCGCGATTTCTTGCAGGGCTTGATGCGGCTGCGGCGACCGCCGACTCTGGGTGGCGTGCGGTTCCCTTCCCTCGCCCTACCGGCCGCGCTCGTGACGCTCCTGCTGGTGGCCGCCGCGCCGGCGCCCGCCTCGTCAGGCGAGGCCGCCGGCGCGGCGAGCGGCGGCGCGCGCTTCGGCGACGGCAGCCCGCCGCCGGCCAGGCGCCCGGTCGTCAGCCAGCTGCTGGTCTCGCCGCGCACGCTCGTGGCGGGCGACCCGCTGCCGCGGCTGCGCTTTCGCGTGCGCCAGCGCGGGATCGAGCAGGTGCGCGCGCGGATCGTCGTATTGCGGCTGCCGCGCAACGTGCCCGTCGCGCGGATGCCGCTCGGGTGGGTGAAGACGGGACGGCCGATCACCGCGCGCTGGCCCGCGGGGCTCAAGCTGCGCGCGGGTCGGTATGTCGTGCGGCTGCACGCCAAGGACTCGCGGGGGCACAACCTCAAGCGCAGCGCGCGCGTCCCCGGCCGGACGCGGCTCGTCGTGCGCGGGCGACCGGCGGCGCCGGTGATCGCGCCACCGCACACGGCCGTGCTGCCGGCGCCGGGCGTCTCGCCGGGCGGGCTGGGCGTCTTCCCGGTGGCCGGAGCGTTCAGCTTCGGCGCCGCCGACGGGCGCTTCGGCGCCGGTCGAACCGGCCACGCCCACGAGGGCCAGGACATCTCGGCGGCGAGGGGGACGCCGGTCGTGGCGCCCTACGGCGGCACGATCTCGAGCACGAGCTACCAGGCGAGCGCGGCGGGGGAGTACGTCGTGCTCGACGGCGCCGACGGGCGCGACTACTTCTTCGCGCACTGCGTTCGCGGCTCGACGACCGTCGCCGAGGGCGCCGTCGTCGGCGCCGGGGCGCCGCTGTGTCAGGTCGGCAGCACCGGCTCGGCCAGCGGCCCGCACCTGCACTTCGAGATCTGGCTCGCCGGCTGGCGAGTTCCGGGCGGCTATCCGATCGACCCGCTGCCCGAGCTGCGCGCCTGGGCGCCGGGCTGACCGGACACCGCGGCCGGGCCGCGGGCGCAGCGGCGATATCCTCCGCGCCGCGGCGAGATAGCTCAGTTGGTAGAGCACACGACTGAAAATCGTGGTGTCCCCGGTTCGAGTCCGGGTCTCGCCATGCGTCAACGGCATCCGTGCCCACACCGGGGACATCGTCCAGACGGCTCGAGTCCGGGTCTCGCCATGCGTCAAGGCATCCGTGCCCACACCGGGGACATCCGGACGGCTCGAGTCCGGGTCTCGCCATGCGTCAAGGCATCCGTGCCCACACCGGGGACATCGTCCAGACGGCTCGAGTCCGGGTCTCGTCATGCGTCAAGGCATCCGTGCCCACACCGGGGACATCGTCCGGACGGCTCGAGTACGGGTCTCGCCATCCGGTGGGGGCCGACCGGCTCCGCGGCTAGTTCGCGTCCTTCTCAAGCTCTGCGTCGAGGGCGTCCTTGGCAGCCGTGATCGCCGGCGAGTCACGCACGAGCGTCACCGTTGCCGAGCGCGCCGAAGGGGCGTCGTGCCCTCGCGCGGCCGCCGCGATCGCGTCGAGATCCTGAGCGCCGGTGCCGAGCGCTCCGACGAGCGCGTTGACCTTCGCGCGCGCGGCAGCCGGGGGTTCGAGTGCGTTGAGGTCGGCGACGACCGCGCGTGCGCGGGATGCGAGGTCGGTGAACATCGCTGCGAGCTCCGCGTCGCTTTGCTTGCTGGCGGCCTGGACAGCCGTGCCGATGTCCGAGCCGATCTTCGCCGTCTCGGCCGTCGCGGCCTTTGCGCCGGATTCGAACTTCGCGGTGTCCGGCTTGGCGTCGTCACCGCCGTCGCCCCCGCAGCCGGCGACAAGCGCGGCGGTCGCGAGCGCCGCGACCAGCCGCGACCGGCGATGGACTCTGCTGGTGACCTGCATCACACGTCCCCCTTGACTGATCGGTGAGCCGACCATAACCGGACGCGGCGCCGGCTGCCGAGATCCGTCGGTTCGCGGCTCGCGCGCAGCCTGGCGCCTGCACGCCAGCGAGTCAGCGCCTCCGCGCCGGGTTGCCCCGACGAGGGGTTTCGGGGGGTGCCGGGCCGCGGTACACGGCCGCCCGATCGCATCAAGAACACGTCGGGAGGCTGACGATGACAGAGCAACGACTGAGGGTCGAATCGGGCCCACCGCAGCACATGATCGACGACGGCGGTGACGCTGCGCCCCCGTCGTACGACGACTCCTCGAAGGCCGAGAGCGTCAAGGCCGGCGCGCAGCAGGCCGCCGCCAAGGCACAGGAGATCGGCGCCCCGGCAGCCGAGAAGGCCAGGGAGGTCGCAGGCCAGGCCAGGGACAGAGCCAGCGCGCAGGTCGACGAGCGCACGACGCAGCTCGGCCGGCAGATCGGCACCCAGGCCGAGTCGATCGACGGCGTCGCCGACGAGCTGCGCCGCCAGGGTAACGATGCTCCCGCGAAGATCGCCGAGCAGGCGAGCGAGCGCGTCAAGAGCGTCGCCGGCAAGCTCGAGCAGGCCGACGGCGAGTCGCTCGTCAACGCCGCCGCCGACGCCGCCAGGGAGAACCCCGCGCTGGCCGCCGCGGCAGGCGCCGCAGCCGGCTTCGTCGCCGGCCGCGTGATCAAGGCCGCCACCGGCGACGACGCGCCCGCCGGCACGAGCGGAGCCGCTTGACATGACGCCTCCGCCCCCGAACGCATTGAGTTGGGAGGGTCAGACCCTGCTCGACCGCCAGGGCGAGAAGATCGGCAAGATCGAGGAGATCTTCCTCGTCGAGGAGACCGGCCGCCCGGAGTGGGCGCTGGTCAAGGTCGGCCGCCTGAAGTCCCACAAGACGCTCGTGCCGCTGACCAGCGCGCAGCCGGTCGACGACGGCATCAAGATCGGCTACGGCAAGGACGTCGTCGACGATGCGCCACAGGTCGATCCCGACGACCAGCCCTCCGACCAGGAGGTCAGCGCCGTCTACGGCCACTACGGCATCACGATGGCGGTGGCCGAGCCAGCCGGCTCCAGCGGCGGCGTTTCGCACGACGGCGGGTCCAACGGCTCACACGGCGACCTGCGCGACGCGCCGATCTCCGATGTCGTCAAGCAGGTCTCCGACGAGGCCAGGACGCTCGCCGGCCAGGAGCTGAAGCTCGCCAAGGCCGAGGTCACCGGATCGGTCAAGGAGGTCGGCATCGGCGCCGGGATGTTCGGCGCCGCCGGCTACGCCGCGCACCTCGCCGCGCTCGGCCTGATCCTGACGATCATCTTCGCGCTGTCGACGGCGATGGAGGCGTGGCTCGCCGCGCTGATCGTGACCGCCGTGCTCGTGGCGATTGCCGGCGTCCTGGCCCTGACCGCCAAGAAGCGCATCCAAGAGGCGGGACCGCCGCTTCCGAAGGAGACCATCGAATCCGTCAAGCAGACGATCGAGACCGTGAAGGAGGAGGCCAAATGGGGTCTGGGCCAGACGAGGTAGCCGAGCTTCGCCAGCAGATCGAAGAGACGCGCGAGAACCTCGGCGAGGCCGTCGGGGCGCTCGCCTACAAGGCCGACGTCAAGAACCGCGGCAGAGAGGTCGTCCAGGACAAGAAGGAGCAGCTGATGGAGAAGGTCGAAGACCTCAAGGACAACGTGCCCGGCCCCGGCGGCGCAAACGGCGACGGCCAGGGCTCGATCGGCGACACGCTCAAGGACAGGCTCCCCTCGGGGGAGGGCATGAGCCAGAAGGTCGACGCGCTGAAGGAGAGGATGCCCGACGGCGTCGGCGATGCGGCCGGCAGGATCAGCGACGCGACGCCGTCCGCGGGCGAGGTCAAGGCCAAGGCGCAGGACGCGGCCTCGACCGCCGGCGAGCACCCGATCGCGCTCGCCGCCGGTGCCGCGGTGGCCGGACTGGCGGCGGGGCTCGCGCTGCCGGAGACCGAGATCGAGCGCCAGAAGCTCGCGCCCGCCGCGCAGGACGCCCGCCAGCAGGTCCGGCAGCGCGCGCAGGAGACCGTCGAGCAGATCAAGCGCCGGGCGCAGGATGCCGCCGCGACGGCCGCCGATGCGGTCCGCGAGCAGGCCCAGCAGCAGGGCGGCAAGGTCGGCGAGATGGCCGAGAAGGCCGCCGTCAAGGCCGATGCGAAGGTGCAACAGGGCTGAGGAGCGACGGCGTCCCGGCGCCGGACACCGTCCGGCGCCGGGGCTTGCCCGAGTCGGCTACCGTCGCGGTCGTGCGACGACTCCGCCGGCCGGGCGCGTCCGTCCTGACGGGCGCCCTCGCCGCGGTCCTGATGCTGGCGCCTTCCGCGAGCGCCCGCGTGCTGCTCGTCGCCGGCAACACGCCCGAGCTCACGCTCGTCGAGCTGTCGACCGACGCCGTCGTCGCGCGGATCGCGATGCCGGGCCCGGTGACGGGCGTCGCGACAAGCCCGTCCGGTCGCAGGGGCTACGCGGCGGCCGGCAACGCGATCGTCGAGATCGACGTCGACAGGCGATCGGAGACGCGCCGCGTCGTCCTGCCCGGCGCGCCCGTGTCCACGCTCGCGACCGCGCGCGACGGCCGGCTGCTGGCGCTGCAGGGCGATCGCGTCACGCTGCTGGACCCGGGCGGCCTCGCGCGGCAGGCGTCGATCGCGCTCGGCGGTGGCGGGCTGCGGCTCAGCGCCGGCCGCGTCGCGGGTCGCGCCACGGTCGTGCTCGACGGCGGCCGCGTCGCGATCCTCGCCCTCGACGAGCGCCGCCTGCTGCGCACGGCGCGCGTGCGCGGTGCGAGCGGAGCCGTGGTCGACGGCGCCGGTCGCACGTGGGTCACGGCGGGGCGGTACCTGCGCGTCGTTCCGGCGGGCCGGCGGCGCGTGGCCAAGCGCCCGCGCATCGCCCTGCCGCGCGGGGCTCGCGGCGCGATCGCCGCGGCTCCGCGCGACGCGCGCCTGGCGATCGGAGCGCTCCCCGGCGCCGCGGGCGGGGCGATCGTCAACACCGAGAGGGCGACGGTGCGGCGGCTGATCTCCGGCGCCGGGCCCGGCTCGCCCGCCTGGAGCCTGGATGCCACGCGCGTGTACTTCGCCGACGGCGGTGCGGCGTCGGTCTCGATCGCCGGCGCCGGCAGCGGGCGCCGGCTCGGCCTGCTCGAGCTGGCCGGCGCGACCCCGCTGGCGGTCGCCGAGCAGCCGGGCCTCGCGCTGTTGCCGGGCACTGACGCGGCCGATTCGCTGACCGGCACGGGCGGGCGCGACCGCATGCGGGGCGCGGGCGGCGACGACTACCTGCGCGGCGCGCGCGGGCGCGACGTCATCGAAGGCGGCGAGGGCGCCGACCGCCTGTCCGGCGGCGCGCAGAGCGACGAGTTGAACGGCGGCCAAGGCGACGACTTCCTGCTCGGCGGCGCCGGCGACGACCGCCTGCTCGGCGACGGCGGTGCGGACGGTGCCGATGGCGGCACCGGCAACGACACGATCGAGGGCGCCGACGGCGACGACAGCCTCGACGGCGGCGACGGCGACGACACGATCCTCGGCGGTCCCGGCAACGACCGCATCATCGAGAAGGGCTTCGGCAACGACAAGCGCCTCAACGGCGGTCCAGGCGACGACCTCGTCGAGGGAGGCCGCGGCTCGGATCGCATCATCGAGGGCGAGGACGGCGACGACCGCCTCTACGGCGGCCCGGGCAAGGAGTCGATCAGCGGCGGTCCCGGCAACGACCTGCTCGACGGCGGCCGGGCGACCGATCGGATGCGCGGCGACGACGGCGACGACGAGCTGCGCGGCGACGCCGCCAACGACACGCTCGACGGCGGCGACGGCGCCGATCGCCTCGACGGCGGATCCGGACCGGACATCGTCACCGGCGGCCCCGGCGACGACGCGATCACCGGCGGCCCGGACCCCGACACGATCGCCGGCGGGGACGGCGAGGACACGATCCGCGCCGCCGACGACAGCACCGACAGCGTCGACTGCGGGCCCGGCGGCGACACCGTCTACGTCGAGGCCGACTTCCCCCAGCGCGACACGCTGCGCGACTGCGAGACCGTCGTGCAGATCCCGCCCGAGGCGGCCAACGACACCACGCCGCCGTCCCTGTTCTTCGGCACCGTCGACCCCGAGCTGATCCGCGGCACGGCGGGCGACGACTCGATCCTCGGCAACGGCGGCAACGACCGCCTGTTCGCGGGGGCGGGCGACGACTACGTCGACGGGGGCAACCTCGACGACGAGCTGCACGGCGGCGGCGGCGACGACATCATGGCCGGACGCAACGGCGACGACCGCATCTTCGGCGACGCGGGCGACGACCGCATCACCGGCGATCGCGGCCGCGACGGCATCGACGGCGGCGGCGGTTCCGACACGATCTTCGGCAACCTCGGCGACGACGCGATCGCCGGCGGCGCGGGCAAGGACCGCATCAACGTCGTCGGCGGTGGCCGCGACGTCGTGCGCTGCGGCACAGGCGACGACCGCGTCTTCGCCGACGCGGACGACCGTGTCGCGCGCGACTGCGAGCGCATCTCGCGCTAGTGCCCACCGGGCGCCCCCGGTGTCACAGCACCTTCGCGAGAAACGACTTCGTGCGCTCGTGCCGAGGGTTCGAGATCATCTCCCGCGGCGGGCCGGACTCGACGACCCGACCCTGATCCATGAACACGAGCGTGTCGCCGACCTCGCGCGCGAAGGCCATCTCGTGCGTCACGACGACCATCGTCATCCCCTCGGCGGCGAGCCGGCGCATCGTGTCGAGCACCTCGCCGACGAGCTCTGGATCCAGCGCGGACGTCGGCTCGTCGAAGAGCATGAGCTTGGGCTCCATCGCCAGCGCGCGCGCGATGGCGACGCGCTGCTGCATGCCGCCCGACAGCTGCGCCGGATAGGCGCCGAGCTTGTCGGCGAGGCCGACCTGCGCGAGCAGCTCGGTCGCGCGCTCGACGGCCACGCGGCGAGCGACCTTCTTGACGCGCACGGGCGCCTCGACGACGTTTTGCAGCGCCGTCATGTGCGGAAACAGGTTGAAGCGCTGGAAGACCATCCCGATCTCGGCGCGCTTGCGGGCGACCTCGACCTCGCGCAGCTCGTGCAGCCTGTCGCCGGCCTGGCGGTAGCCGACGAGCTCGCCGTCGACCCACAGCCGCCCGGCGTCGATCCGCTCGAGGTGATTGATGCAGCGCAGGAACGTCGTCTTGCCCGACCCCGACGGCCCGACGAGGCACATGACCTCGCTCTGGCGCACCTCGAGCGTCACGCCGTTGAGCACGTCCAAGCGCCCGAAGCGCTTGTGGACGTCCTCCGCGCGCAGTGTCGGCTCGGCGCTCACCGGCGATCCCCCGAGGCGCCGGGCACGACCGCGTGGCGGATCGCCAGGCCGCGGCGCAGGCGCTGCAGCGGCGTCGGCGGCAGCTCGGACGCCCTGCTGCGACCGAAGCGCCGCTCGAGGTAGTACTGACCGATCGACAGCAGGGTCGTGACGAACAGGTACCAGATGCAGACGACCAGCAGCAGCGGGATCTGCTTGAAGTTCACCGCGTAGATGAGCTGGGCGGAGTACAGCAGCTCGGGATAGGCGATCACGCTGACCAGCGCGCTCGTCTTGAGCATCGAGATCACCTCGTTGCCCGTCGGCGGGATGATCACCCGCATCGCCTGCGGCAGGACGATGCGGCGCATCGTCTGAAGCCGCGTCATGCCGAGCGCGCTCGCGGCATCCGTCTGGCCCTCCTCGACGGACACGACGCCGGCCCGCACGATCTCCGCCTGGTAGGCCGCCTGGTTGAGCCCGAGGCCGAGGATCGCCGCCAGAAACGGCGTGATCAGCTGGTTCGCGTCGCCTTCGATCAGGTCCGGGCCGAACGGGATCCCCAGCGAGACCTGCGGGTAGAGCGCCGAGATGAAGCTCCAGAACAACAGCTGCACGAGCACGGGCGTGCCGCGGAAGAACCAGATGTAGCACCAGCTGGCGCCCGACACGAGCGGGTTGGGCGACAGCCGCATGACCGCCAGCATCACCCCGAGGACGATCCCCATCGCCATCGCGATGACCGTCAGCTCGAGCGTCACGAGCAGCCCGTTGAGGATCCGCCCCGAGAACAGGAAGTCGCCGACCGTGTCCCAGCCGAAACGCGGGTTGGTCGCGACCGAGCGCGCGAGCTCGGCCGCGAACAGGACGACGAGCCCCGCGACGATCCAGCGTCCCGGCCGCCTGACCGGGACGGCCTTGATCGCCGCGGGGCGCGCAGGCGCGGGCGCCATGTCGCCTGAGTCGGTGGAGGACGTGCGAGCGTCCCGGCGTCAGTTCGAGGCGGTCACTAGTCGATCGCCCCGTTGATCACCGGGTCGTCGATCGCGCCGGACGAGACGCCCCATTTGGCGAGGATCTTCTCGTAGCTGCCGTCCTCCATCACCGCCTTGACCGCGCCGAGCAGCGGCTCGGCCATCCCGTTGCCCTTCGGGATCGCGATGCCGTACGGCGCCGTGCCGTAGGAGTCGCCGGAGAGCTTGAACGCGCCGTCGGACTGCTTGACCTGGTAGGCGGCGACCGGCGAGTCCGCCATGCCGACGTCGGCGCGCCCGCTCGACAGCGCGAGGTTGGCGCCGTTCTGGTCGGGAAAGACGAGCACGTTGACGGCCTTCTTGCCGGCGCTCGTGCACTTCTTGCTCTGCGCCTGCGAATCGTCGGCCTGCGTCGTGCCCTTCTCGACGGCGACCTTCTCGCCGCAGAGGTCGTCGAGCGTCTCGACAGCGGGGCCGTCGCTCTTGACGAAGAACGAGGTGCCGGCGCTGAAGTACGTGACGAAGTCGACGGTCTCCTCACGCTCCTTGGTGTCGGTGAAGGAGGACATCCCGAGGTCGTACTTGCCCGACGTCAGGCCCGGGAGGATCCCGTCGAAGCCGGCGTTGACGACCCGCGCCTTGAGACCGAGCTTCTCGGCGAGCGCCTTGGCGAGGTCGGCGTTCATCCCGATGACGGTCTTGCCGTCGGGCGCGATGAACTCGTTCGGGGCGTAGCTCGCGTCGGCGGCGACGGTCAGCGTGCCCTTGGACTTCACGTCGGCCGGGACCGAGGCGGCGAGCTGCGCGTCGGCGCCGCCGGAGGCGGTCGATGTCGTCGACGCCGACTCGTCGTCGTCGCCGCAGGCCGCGACCCCGAACATCGAGGCGGCGATCACCGCCATCGTCGCCCCGCTTCGCGCTATCGATCGAAACATCTCGGACCTCCCCGTCTGCCGGTTGAACAGCGGATTTCTCCTGCTTTGAGCATAGGTCAGAAGGTGCCGGGTTGGTCCTTTGTCAGCTAGCCGCGCGAGCGCGCGCCCACGCCCGTCAGCAGCTCGCGCACGCGCAGCGCTCCGGCGCCACCGGCCTGCAGCGGCGCGGTGTCGAGGCCCTCGCCCCGGCGCATCGCGTCGATCAGCTCGAGCAGCGCCTCGCCGGCGCTTCGCGTCGGCGCCCAGCCGAGCTCCGTGCGCGCCCGCGTGACGTCCATCAGCGGAACGCCGAGCGCCAGGTCCAGCCAACCCGACGGCGTCGGCTGCAGGCGCAGCTTCCACGACGCGTCGACGAGCTTGCGCAGGACGCGCGGCGCGACGGGCACCGGCTTGGCGCCGAGCAGGCGGCCGAGCTCGGGCGGGTCGAGCACGGGCTCCGCGGCGACGTTGAAGGCGCCGCGCACGTCGCTCGTCACGGCAAGGCGGTAGGCCTCGGCGATGTCGAGCGAGTGCACGCCCTGAAAGCGCAGGCGCTCCATCGCGGGCACGATCGCGATCAGGCTGCGGTACAGCAGCGCGTTGGGCAGCAGAGGGCCGGCGAACAGGCGCCGGATGCCCGACGCCGCCTCGGCCTTGAAGATCAGGCCCGGGCGCAGGCGCACGACGCGCAACTGCGGGTTGGCCTGCTCGACGTCGTCGAGGATGCGCTCGGCCTCGGACTTGTCAAGCGAGTAGAACGACGTCCGGATCCCGCCCGTCGGCCAGCTCTCGTCGACGAAGCGGTCCTTCGGGCCGGGCGAGTAGGCGCCGACGGACGACGCGTGCACGAGCGCGGGCACGCCCGCCGCGGCAGCCGCCTCGAAGACCCGCCGCGAGCCGTTGACGTTGACGGCGCGCGTCGTCGCGCGGTCGCGCGAGGGCTGGATCAGCCAGGCGAGATGCACGACGGCGTCGGCGCCGGCGAACGCGCCGGCGAGGTCGTCGCGGGAGACGTCGGCGCTAACCCACGTCGTCTTGTCGAAGTGCAGCTGCGGCGTGCGCCGCGCGATGCCGACGATCTCGTCGACGGCGTCGTCCGCGCTCAGCACGCGCAGCAGGCTCGTGCCGACGTTGCCGGTCGCACCGGTGATCGCGACGCGCATCCCTACTCCTCCAGCATCACCGATGAAGTCGCACTTCGATGCGTCCGGCGCGCGTGCGCGCCTGGAATGCGGGCTGCGGCGCCGTCGCGGGGCCCTGCCGGATCGCGCCGCTGCGAAGGTCGAAGCGACTGCCGTGACAGGGGCAGGTGATCGCACCGTCGCCGACCTCGCCGGTGGCAAGCGAGCAGCCGCGGTGCGAGCAGCGGTCGTGCAGCGCGAGCACGTCCTCGCCGTCGCGGACGAGCACGACGGGCGTGTCGCCGACCTGCGCCGCCGCGGCCTCGCCTTCGAGCAGATCCTCGGCCGCGAGCGCGTCGCTCCAATCGTCCGAGCCCTGATCGAAGACCGTCTGGTCGACGCCCTGGCCGAGGCGGAAGGCGAGGTGGCCGCCGAGGTGGCCGGCCGCGCCCATCCAGGCGGAGCCGGCGAGCGCGAGCGCGACGCCGAGCCCGCGGTTGCCCTTGCGGCGGTTGGTCAGCGAGGCGACGTAGAGCCCGAGCGCGACCGAGTTCAGCGCGGCATGGACGAGGCCGATGCGGCGCACGTCGTCGCCGACGGGCTCACCGTCGGCCCAGTCGACGAGGCCCGTCACGGCGACCGCGGGGTAGGCGGCGATGCCGACGGCGATCAGGGTCTCGGCGCCCTTGCCCGAGTCCTCGCCGCCGAGCAGGTCGAGCAGGTTGGCGCTCGTCCAGCTGCCGATCACGACGTCGGTCAGCAGCGGGTGCAGGGCGTGGCCCATCCAGACGCCGCTGAGCAGGTCCTTGGCGGTGCCCGGGCCGAGGCCGCTGCGGACGGCCTTGGCGACCTTCTTGCCGACGGGGTCGAGCGCCGACAGCCTGCCGGCAAGCTCGGGCAGGGCCTCGAGTGGTTGCTTTGCGGGCGCGGTCATGCTGAACGCTCCTACCCGCGGCCCGATTCGGGTATCCGCTCGCGCGATGGCGCAGCCCGAGCAGCGCGGCGACGCGACGCCCTACCTGCCGCCGCGGCGCAACATCAAGGCGCTGCGCGAGGCGGCAGCCGCCTGCCGCGGCTGTCATCTGCACGAGCCCGCCACGCAGACGGTCTTCGGCGCGGGTCGCGCGCGGGCGCGGCTGATGCTGGTCGGCGAGATGCCCGGCGACCGCGAGGACCGCGCCGGGCGCCCGTTCGTCGGCCCGGCCGGGCGCGAGCTCGACGAGGCGCTCGAGCTGGCGGGCATCGACCGCGCGGACGTCTACATCACGAACGTCGTCAAGCACTTCAAGTTCGAGGAGCGCGGCCGGCGGCGCATTCATGCGACGCCGAAGAAGTCCGAGATCGACGCCTGCTTTCCATGGCTGCGCGAGGAGCTGGCGGTCGTCGCGCCCGAGCTGCTCGTGATCCTCGGTGCGACCGCCGGCAAGGCGCTGCTGGGCTCCGGGTTTCGCCTGCGCGACGTGCGCGGCTCCCGGATCGACTCCGAGCTTGCGCCCTACGTGACCGCGACGGTCCACCCGTCGGCGATCCTGCGCGCGCGCGGCGACGACGCTCGCCACGCCGAGCGCGAGGCGTTCCGGGCCGACATCGCGCGGATCGCAAAGCACCGCGCGTCGGGCGGCTCATGAGCCGCGCTCGAGCACGGCCTTGAGCTTGGCCAGGTCCTTGGCGTCGGCCTTGCGCATCGCCTTGGCCATCAGGCGCACCGCGAGCTTCGTCGAGAGCTTCCTCGGCTCACCGTTGGTCTGCAGCGTCATCCGCGTCGCGCCGCCGGCGGCGTCCTCCCAGACGTAGGTCGTCTCGACGGCAAACGGGCCGTCCTCGGTGCGCATCACGAGGCGCTCGCCCGGGACGTGCTCGACGACCTCGTAGGTGTAGGTCAGCGTGCTGGCGAGGACCTTCGAGACGAACACGATCCGGTAGCCGACGGCCGGCGGGCCGGCGTGCTCGGGCTCGATCTCCTCGAAGACCTGGCGCCACAGCATCGCGTTGCCGGGATCGGCGGCGAACTCGGCGACCTGCTCGCGCGGGAGGGCGATCTCGATCTCGCTGACGACGTCGATCTCCATGGCCGCCTGCATGATGGTGCCTGGCCTGGCCTGGACGCCGCGCGCCGCGCGCGGCAGGATGGCGGCATGGCGCTCAGGGACCGCATGGCCGCGCAGGCCGCCCGCGTCGCGAGCACGGCCGCGGCCAAGGCGCGCGAGACCGTGGCCGGCAGCGACGCCGTCGTTCGAATGCTGGCGATCGTGCGGATCGACGACGACCGGCCGATGAGCCCCGAGAGGCTGCTGGTCATGCTCGTCGACGCGGTCAACGGCGAGGCCGATCGCGAGCTGACCGACCGCGACGTGCTCAAGGCCGCCAAGAAGCGCCAACGCCTGGCGGGCGCCGCGGGCGCGGCGGGCGGACCGGTCGGGCTGCAGCTCGCGAGCCTCTACTGCGAGGCGGAGATCCTCTGCGACGTCGCCGAGCGCCACCGCCTCGTGCCGGCCAACGAGGAGCTCGCCGCGCACCTGCTGGTGCTGTGGAACGCGATGCCCGACCTCGACAGCGCGAAGGCGGCGATCGACGGCAGCGGCCTGTCGGTGTTCGCCCGGATGGCCGCCGACGCGCACGCCAGGGTCGTCACGAAGCCGCGCGAGGAGATGACCAAGCGCGACGTCGTGAGGATGGTGTGGAAGCTGCGCGGCGCCGTCGGCGACGTGGAGATGCCCGGCTCGAGCAGCCCGCGCGACGTCCTGCTGCCCGGCAAGCGCGTCAAGGCGTTCACGAAGGCGGCCGAGCGCCAGCTCGGCGTCACGTCGGACCGGTAGCCGGTCACTCGCGCGCGTCTTCGCCCGCCAGCGCCGACAGCCCGAGCACGATGAACCCGGCCAGCAGCACGACGCCGATCGCATGCGGCCAGGCGCCCTCGCCGATCACGAGGAACGCGGCGCCGACGACGAAGCATCCGCCCGCCAGGCGCGTGGCCGTGAGCGCCGCCGTCAGGCCGCCCGTCGGGCCGGTCTGGATCGGATCGCGTGCGACCGCCGGCTCGGCGCTGAAGCTGCCGCGCAGCAGCAGGCGAAACAGCAGCGCCAGCGAGGGAAACAGGATCAGCCCGCCGCCGAGGATCGCGATCACCAGCAGCACCATGACGTTGTCGGGCGCCGCCGCCTGATCGACCGTCAGCCCCGGCAGCAGCAGCGGGCTCTGCGCCAGCGCCCAGCCGCCGACGACCGCCGCGACGGCGATCGCGGCGCTGACGCGCGCCGCCCCCAGGCTGCGGCGCGCGACGAGCGCCATCGTCGCCGCCCCGCCCAGCAGCGACACGCCGACGCTCAGCACCGCCGGCGTGTCGACCAGGCGGTCGAAGATCCAGCGCGCGTCCGAGCGCACGACGAACGCCCCCGCGATCGCCGCGGCACCCGCCAGCGCGCCCACGACAAGCGCGCGGGAGCGAAAGGCCTCGACCATCTCCTCGTCGCCCTCGCGGCGCGCGTCGGCGGCGAGGTAGACGGCGGCCAGGTAGGCGCTCGACAGCAGCGCGAGCAGCCCCGCCATGAGCGACGTCGGATTCAGCCAGCTCGACCACAGATCGCCCGCGGCGTTGCCGACGGGCACCCGTTGCGAGGCGATCCCGCCGGCCGCCGCCGCGAGCGCGAACGGCGCCATCAGCGACCCGACCGCGGTCAGCATGTCGACCGCGCGCACCTCCGCCGGGCCGCTCGTGGCCGAGCGCAGCGCATAGGCGACGCCGCGCAGGATGATCCCCAGCCCCGCCGCCGTCAGCGCGATCGCAAGCGTCGACGCCATCGAGGCGAAGGCCTGCGGATAGCCCGTCCAGACGACGACGAGCACGAAGATCAGCCAGACGTGGTTGGCCTCCCAGACGGGCGCCATCGAGTGGTGGGCGTGCTCGCGCATGCGCTTGGCGCGCTCGCCGCGGCCGGCCAGCAGCTGCCAGATCCCGGCGCCGAAGTCCGCGCCCGCGAGGACGGCGTAAAGCGCGACGCCCTGCAGCGCGAACACCAGCGGCAGCTCCTCGATGCCGATCCCGAGCACGGTCAGCGAGCCCCGGCCGGCTTGTGAATCGGCGGCGGCTCGGGATCGGCCATCGGCGCGTGCGCCAGGCGCCGCAGGATCCACGCGACCGCGACGATCAGGCAGGCGTAGAAGGCGGCCATCGTCGCGTAGCCGACGGGAATGCCCTCGGCGGCGGTCACGGCCTCCTCGGTGCGCATGACCCCATAGACGACCCATGGCTGGCGGCCGACCTCCGTCGTCACCCAGCCGGCGATCAGCGCCACCACCGACGCGGGCCCGGCGAGCACGAGCAGGCGGTAGAACCAGCGCCCGTTCGGCGCGCGCTTTCGCCGCACGCGGGTGAACAGGTACCAGGCGCTGAGCGCCGCCAGGAACGTGCCGATCGAGACCATGATCTGAAAGGAGATCCGCACGACGTTGACCGGCGGCCGGTCGGCCTCGGGAACCGCGTCGAGGCCCTGGACCTCGGCGTCCGGGTCGTGGAATGCCAGCAGCGACAGCCCCTTCGGGATCGGGATCCCGTATTTCACCTCGCCGTCCTGATACCAGCCGCCGAGGTGCAGCGGCGCGCCCTTCTCGGTGTGCCCAACGCCCTCGAGCGCGGCGAGCTTCGTCGGCTGGCTCTCGGCGACCTCGCGCGCCGCCCAGTCGCCGACGAGCACCTGCACCGGCGCGGCGAGCGCCGCGACCGTCAGCGGAATCGTCAGCGCGATCCGCTCGTAGCGCCCCCAGTTGCCGCGCAGGCGCCCGACGGCGTAGGCGCCGGCGACGAGAAAGCCCGTGACCATGAAGCCCGCGAGGTACATGTGCACGAGCTCGAAGGCGACGTGGCTGTTGCCGAACAGCGCCTCGATCGGATCGATGTCCGTGACCTTGCCGTCGACGAGCGTGAAGCCGCCGGGATCGTTCATCCACCCGTTGACGGCCAGCACGAACAGCGAGCCGGTCATCCCCGCCAGCACGATCGGAATGCCGCAGAGGAAGTGCGCGCGCGGCGACATGCGGTTCCAGCCGTAGACGTAGATGCCGATGAAGATCGCCTCGATGAAGAACGAGAACCCCTCGAGCGCGAACCCGAGGCCGAAGACCGCGCCGAACGTCCCCATGAAGCCGGGCCACAGCAGGCCCATCTCGAAGCTCAGGATCGTGCCGGTGACCACGCCGCAGGCGAACAGCGCGACCATGACCTTCGTCCAGCGCATCGCCAGCACGCGGTAGATCTCGTCGCCCGTGCGCATCCACAGCCACTCGGCCCGCAGCACCATCGCCGGAAAGGCGATCCCGAAGCAGACGAGCGGGATGTGCACCGCGAAGGACAGCGCCTGCATCTGCCGCGCCTCGAGCAGGTAGGCCTGCTGAACGGGGTCAAAGGCCATGAGGCGCCGAAGCTTGCACCGTCCGGCGATCGGCCGCAATCCGGAGTTGCCCGTGGCGACCCGGGCGCACCAGCCTCGTCGGGTGTCCGCGACGGCGCGCCGCTCGTGCTGACGGCCTGACTCAGGCCGGCAGCGCGACGCCGTTGTGCTCGAGCAGCAGCTCGCCGAGCTCGCGGGCCTTCATGGCGGCGTCGCTGTCGCCCTCGTGGGCGGCGACGATCGAACCCTTCATGAGGATGTGCCACTGCCCGGCGAAGCGCTCGGGGTCCTCGGCGCCGGCCGCCGCGGCCAGCCCGCGGACGAACGCGCGGATGTTCGCCAGGTGCATGACGCACGCCTGGCGGACGGGGTCCTCGCGGTTGTCGAACTCCAGCAGCGACGTCACGAAGGCGCAGCCCTCGAAGTCCTTGCGGGCGAACCACTCGGAGAAGATCTCGAAGATCGCCAGCAGCTGGCCGGCCGGCGTCGAGGCGCGGCGCTGGACCTCTCCCTGCACCCAGCCGACCGTCCAGCGCTCCTCGCGCAGGGCCAGGAACGCCAACGCAAGCTCGCTCTTGGAGGCGAAGTTGCGATACAGCGTCATCTTCGCGACGTCGGCCTCGGCCGTGATCGTGTCGACGCCGATCGCGCGTACTCCGCCGCGGCTGAAGAGGTCGTACGCGGCATCGAGGATGCGGTCGCGGCCGCTGCGAGACTTGGTGAGCGCCTGCGTGTCACGTTCGGGCATCCGCGGACTATAGGCGCGCGCGCCGTGCGTGTGTGCCTATTCGCACGATCGCCGGCGACGCGGACGGTCCCGCGATCGGTGGGCAATGGCCGTAGCTATGCTCCACTGGATGCAGGAGATGGTCATCTACGGGGTCAGCTTCGACATGGTCGGCAAGCAGCCGATCGTCCTGCTGAAGACCGTCGACAGCAACAAGTTCCTCCCGATCTGGATCGGCCATCCCGAGGCCGCGGCGATCCTGATGAAGCTGCAGGGAGCGACGACCCCCCGGCCGATGACGCACGACCTGCTCGTCAACGTGCTCGGCGAGCTCGAGGTGCGCTGCACGCAGGTTGCCGTCACCGAACTGCGCGACAACACGTTCTTCGCCTCGATCACGCTCGCCGTCGACGGCAAGGAGATGGAGATCGACTCGCGCCCGTCCGACGCGCTCGCCCTCGCGGTGCGCTCCGGCGCGCCGATCTTCGCCGCCGAGGAGGTCATCGCCGAGTCGGCGATCGAGTTCGAGCACGACGTCGAGGACACCGAGGAGGTCGTCGAGAAGTTCAAGGACTTCCTCGACCAGGTCTCGCCGGAGGACTTCGCCGGCGACGACGGCTGAGCCCGCGGCCGCACTACCGGATCGCCTTTACTTGCCCCGAGCCGCTGCTCTACGATCGCCGCGTAGGGTCGCCAGGTTCAGCATCCATCAGGGAAGGTGGTGCCCGTGAGGTGCGCAAGCTGCGATGCCGCGCTCGAGGCGGGTAGCAAGTTCTGCGACGTGTGCGGGACCCGGCAGTCAGCGCTCGCTGCTTTGTCGATTCCCGTCCTCGAACCACCCCCGCCATCCCCGACGACACCTCGCGTTCAGGACGCTTCGCGCGTGCATCCGGACGAGGTCGCGGGCGCGATGCGCGATATCTCCGTGCTCGGGACATCCGAGCCGAACGCGGTGTACCTCGGACAGCGCCTGCAGTATGTCGATGGCGCTGAGACATTTGACGTCGGCGACCTGCTGAGCAGGCGCACGGTGGCGCAGTTCAGGTTCTTGTTCCTCGTCGCCCTGCTGTTGTGGATCGCGAGTGGTCTGGCCTTTGTCGTGCTGGCCTTCGTGCTGCAAGCTCCGGGCGCGTTGCTGGGCGGGGTGTTGGGGATCGCTGTCGGCGTGTTCAACATCGCGCTGCTCATCACGCCGTTCCTGCGCAACCAGAGCTTCGCGATCTCCGAGTGGAAGCTGCTGCTCGACGACAAGGGCCAATCGGCTGACGCCGTCTACGACCACATCGGAGGGGCTCTGGTGGCGCGCAACTCGCCCGCTCAGTATCGCGCCGTGCGAATCCCAGAGATCTGGTGGCGCGGGTACCTCCAGGTCCGCATGGGGACCTACAGCGGGTTCATCACGTGCTTTCCGTTCGGAAAGGACCTCTACATCGGCTGGACGCTGTGGTGGTCGGGGTCGTGGCTCGCCTATCGCCGCGCCAACCGGCAGGATGGGCTGGTGGCGCTGTTGACGCTCCCCTGGCAGCTCGTCAGCGACATGGTCAAGGGCCGCGGCAGCACGTACGAGCTTGCCTACGTGCACCAGTACGACGAGGTCAAGGCACTTCGCGAATGTCTGCATGCGGTGACCCGTCAGGGCGTCGAGGCAGCCGTCGGCGTTGTCCCAATGCGCGGGAAGGGCACGATCGGCAGCACCGTGCCCGAAGGCGAGGCTCCGAAGTTCGCCACCTCGCCGTCGTTCGATCAGACGGTCGGACATCGACGCAAGTAGGGTGAGCGAGCCCGGCCTGCAGCTCTGTCAGGCGCCCGCGCCGGCACTGCGCTTCGGCGAGCACGGGCCCAACTCGGCGAGCGCGGTGGCGGCACTGTCGATCCGTGCCGCGGTCAACCTGGCCGAGGACCGCCGCTTCCGCGACCAGCCGGTGCAGACGCGCCTGGAATCCGCCCTCGGCGACCAGCGCGCCTTCATCAACGCGCTGCTGGCGCCCGGCGCCGACGTGGTCTACGACCTGCGCTTGATCGCCCGTCCCGAGCAGGGCAGCGAGCTCGACGCCGGCATCGTGATTCGCAGCTGGGCCCCCACTGCTGAGACCGCGCGAAGCCGTGTACTGAGCCTGACGGAGGGTGCGCTGCGAGGTGCGCCCGACCACGTCCTCTTGCAGCCGTCCAGCGACGCGGAGCTCTCGCTGCTGCTGGACCCGCTTCCGCGTACGAGCGAGCCCCTCCATGCGGCGTTCGTGTCCCGCGCAGAGGTGACCGAGCACCCCGTCCGCCCGGACGTCCGCCAAGAGATCGCCTATCACTATTCGGTGCTGCCATGGAGCTTCTCGGCGACTGATTGGAGCCCCGTGTACTCGCGGCTGAGCCGAGCCGCGCAGCCGCTGGTGCTGAGCGTCGCGCTGATGCCGCGCGCGACGGATCCGCAACTGGCTCGCCTGCTGGCCACGTTCGCGGCGCGCTATCGCCAGTGGGCTACGCCCGACCGAATGCAGGGCACGCTGTACTCCGGCGATCGCGCGCTCCCGCCCGAGTCCTTCGCTGTCGACGCGGCTCCCACGTTCGCGGACTACGCCCAGAGGCTGCGCTCGCAGTCCTTCGTCATGCGCATCATGCTGGCCTCACCCGAGCCGCTGCCGCCGGGCTTGATTCAGGCAATCGGGGCCACCATCTCGTCGATCGATTCAAGCCGCGCCGGTCATCTCGAAGGACGCCGCGCAGGCTCGGGATTCGCGGTGCGCGAGGAGAACGCCGGTGCGATCGCCGCCTGGAACCTGGAGGCGGTCGACATCTGTTCTCCCGGCGGGGACCCGGCGATCTGGGAGACCTCCCATCCACCGCCTCCCGAGCTTGCCGACCTGCCGCTGATCGGCGACGCCCGCGATGCCGCCTGCGCCTTCCGGTTGCCGATCGCCCACACCGGCGACCTGCCTGGCCTACGGGTGCGGCGCGGTCGCATCGGCCAGACGGAGGCCGCGCTCGGCGGGCGACGACCGCTGCTGCTGGGCAGGCTCCATGACGGCAGCGGCTCGTTGTTCGTCGACGCCGACTCGCTGTCCAAGCACGCGCTCGTGGCGGGCAGCACCGGGTCCGGCAAGACGACGGTGGTACTCGAGTTGCTGCGCCAGCTCTGGGGCGAGCTTACGGAGCGGGTGCCGTTCCTCGTCATCGAGCCGGTCAACAGCGACGCCGACGACTACCGCAAGCTCGCATCGCTTCCGGGCTTCGAGGATCTCGAGATCTACACGGTCGGCGACGAGCGCTTCCGTCCGCTGCGCTTCAACCCGTTCGCCGTCCCGGATGGCGTCCTCGTCGGTGAGCACGCCGCCGCCTTGCTGGATTGCTTCAAGGCCGCCTTCGGGCTGTGGGACCCGTTGCCCGCGATCTACGAGGAGGCGCTGGCCGAAACCTATCTGGGCCACGGCATCCTCCCGGGGGAGGTCGCCGGAGCGCTGGCGAACCGTACGTGGCCGACGGTCGTCCACTTCCGGCGGGCCATGGATCGCGCGACACAGGGTCTGGGCTACGCGGGCGAGGTGAAGGCGAACCTCGAGGCGGCCTCGACGATCCGCGCGAAGCAGCTCGTCTTCGGGCCGGGTGCTACGACGTTTCGCACGCATCTGCCGCTGGACATCGAGCACCTCATGTCGCGTCCGGTGATCCTCGAGCTGAAGTCGCTCGGCAGCGGTGACGAGCAAGCGCTGATGATCGCGCTCGTCCTCAACGCGATCACCGAGCACTACAAGGCGACCCGGGGCGCGCAGGCACATCTGCAGCACGTGACGGTCGTCGAGGAAGCCCACCGCCTGCTCGGGCGGGTGAAGGGCTCCGCCGGCGGCTCGGCCCAGGCTCAGGCCAAGGAGCAGGCAGCCGAGGCCTTCGCGAACGTGCTGGCGGAGAACCGCAAGTACGGCGAGGGAGTGATCATCGCCGAGCAGATCCCGTCCAAGCTCGTCGAGGACGCCGTCAAGAACACGAACCTCAAGGTCATGTGCCGGCTCACGAGCGAGGAGGAGCGCACGTACCTCGGCGAGGCGATGGCGCTCGCACCGGAGCAGATGATCCAGGCCGCGCGGTTGACGGTCGGCCAGGCGCTGGTCTACTCCGACGAGTTGGCCAACACTACGGAGATCGCGGCCCTCCGCACCATCGAAACGGAGCTGGCCGAGCCTCAGGTCGATCGTCGCATGCCGATGGAAGGATGTGTGTACTGCCCGCAGCCGTGCGAGCACCGCTCGACCGGCCTGGCCCTGTCGCGGCGCGGGGCGGTCGCACGCGCGGCGGACTCCGCGATCGCCCTGCTCGACAAGCCTCGGCCCGAAGACCCCGACGAGCAACGGCGTCGCGATGACGACAAGCGCGCGATCCCGATCGATCTGGCGGCAGCCGCCCTGGGAGAGGCCGAGCGATACGGTGCGCTCGTCGAGCCCGAGCGTCAGCGGGCCGCTGCCGTGTGCGCCGTCGTGCATGCCCTCGACGGGCTCGTGCCACTCGAATGGAACCGCCTGACGTCCGAGCAGATCTGTGCCATTCCGGTGCGGACTGATCGCGCGCCGTGAACGACGGCGAGTGGGACGAGAGCGACGAGCAAGGTGACGGGACCCCGGAGGACGGCGAGGACGGCGACGGCAGCACCGAGCATGGAGAGGCGGCGGGTCACGGTCAGGGTCGGGACGCCGATGCCGACGACCAACCGCCGGAGGAAGCCGAAACCGCCGCTCCCGCGCCCGACCGGCCTGCGGCGCCGACCGACCCGCCGGCCGACAACGAGCCACCAGCCGAGACCGACGAGCCCGCCACGCCGGCCGATGAGCCGGCTCAACCGCGAGCAGACGCTCCAGCGGACAACGAACCGCCACCCGAGACCGACCACCCGGCCGACACACCCCCCGACGAACCGGCTCAACCGCCCGCAGACACCCCAGCGGACAACGAACCGCCACCCGAGACCGACCACCCGGCCGACACCCACCCCGACGAACCGGCTCAACCGCCCGCAGACACCCCAGCGGACAACGAAGCTCCACTCGACGACGACGAAGCCGCCCCATCACCAGGCGACACGCCGATCGAGGGCGAACCGGAGGACGAGGGCCACGCCGAGCCGCCGAACGAACGTCCCGACGCGGAAGCGCCTGCCGATGAGGATCCGACCGATGACGATGGGAGCGGCGATAGCGACGTTGACGACGGTCGCGGAGGCGACGGCGGCGATGACCAGCGCGACGGGGGCGGGGATGAAGCCGACGGCGGAGACGGAGACAACGACGACGGAGACGACGGAGACGACGGAGACGACGGAGACGACGGAGACGACGAAGACGACGAAGACGACGAAGACGACGAAGACGACGAAGACGAAGACGACGGAGACGACGGAGACGACGGGAGCCCCGAGGACGGAGAGGACACCGAGGACGCCGAGGACGCCGAGCGCACGCCCGAGGACGCCGGCGGCGAGGAGGACCCGGAGGGAAGCGTTCACCCCGAGAACGACGACGCCGAACGCCGTCAAGATGCAGATCGCCAGGATGGAGGGCACGAGAGCGACAACGACGGGGCCGAGTTCCGTCGCGAGGAGGTCTCGCGCGAGGACGGGCAGCTGTTCGAGCGCGGCGACGAGATCCCACGCAGCGACGAGGGTCGCTACAGGAGGCTCATCGAGGCGTACAACGAGGACCAACAGGTGACCGCAGGGAAGCGACGGATCTCAGAGACGCTCGGCGAGGAAGGGGCCGTCGACTACCTGCGCGCAGTGACAGGCCGCGACCTGACGCTCCTGAGGGCCAACTCGGACCGCGCCGCGGACGTCGCCGACTACGCCGAACGGGTCACGCGAGGCGAGGCGTGGGACCACCCCGTGGCGTTCGGCGGCGCGCGGGCAACGAACGTCGTGTACTTCGACGGCAAGACGATGCACGTCGTCGAGGCGAAGGGCGGCGACTCGCATTACAGCGAGCGCAACTCACGCCACGAGCTTCCGGACCGGAGAATCAAGCAGACCAATCCGGTCTACCCTCGCGAGGTGGCCGCCGATATGCGCAACTCGATGGTTCGCGACGGCCGCCAGGCGGTCGGCGACGCAATCGAGCGGGCGTATGCAGCCAATCGGGTGCAGTACGTCGGCGTCCGTGCGGGCCCCCGCAGCGCGATCGTCGACGGCACGCTCGCGGTCACGCTCGACCGCGTCTTTCACAAGCCCGGATGGCCCATGACGAACACCGGCGACCGCCAGCGATGAGACGCTACGACCACGGCCTCGACGCCGACTGGATCGCGCGTCAGGCGACGATCACGCAGCGGCTCGTGGACAGCGCGCGGCGAACGCTGGACCGCGAACGTGCCGAAGGGCGCCTCAACGAGCCGATGTTCGACACGGCGGTCAACTACGCGGTCGAGCGCGTCCAGGACGGCTGGGCGCTCGGCGAGCCCGTGGACGAGCTCCGCGCACGGCTGGACGAGGCTGCCGGCTGGGCGCGCGAAGCGCTCGACTGGGGCATGCGGCTCGACGGGCTCGAGGCGTACCGCTGGCTCGAGACGGCGCTGCTCTCGGGCGACAGCGCACTCGCGCTCGAGGTCGCGGGGCGGATCCCCGACGAGATCGAGGAGCTCGACATCCAGGTCCCGGTCGCGCGCGACTTCCTCGCCGCCCTGGCCCGACTCGTCGAGCGCCGGCTCGAGGACGCCGAGCGGTTGTCGATAGCAGTCGCGGAGGCGAGCAGCGGGCCCCGGCGGTCGCTCGCCGGAGCTCGCGAGTTCGCCGGCCTCGGCGAGCTTGTCGGGGCGACTGCTACGCGCGACCAAGCGGGCTTCGACCAGGCCGTGAGCATCCGAACGGCTTCGGTCGTCGCGCGATACGACCGATCGGAGGAGGGGCGCCGACACCGCCACGGGCTGCTCGATCTCCCTGGCGCGTCCGTCGCCGCCATCGCCCGCGCGCTTGGCCTGCGGCTGCCGTCCGGCCACACCTACCTCGCCACCGAGCTGGCCGAGGCGCGCTGATGGGCTACACGCTCGAGCTTTGGGGGCTGCCCGTCCGACGTCTGCTCGACGAGCTGCGCGCGCCCACACTGGGCCCCGACAGCGCTCGTGACCACGCCGCGCCGCAGGTACTCGAACGCTGGCAGGCTCTCGCGCAGGAGGTCTCGGCGATCCTCGGCTCTGGCGGCGAGGTCGACGGCGATCGCGCGCTGTATGTCGTGGCCGTCGTCCGCACGCTCGGCGAGCACATGGAGGCGCTCGACCACACCTCGTCCGGCGGCGAGGAGTTTCGCGAGCTGCTCGACGGCCCTGCGGCACGGCGGCTCGGCCCCGATCTCATCGACCACCTCCTAGGGCGGCCGCTCGAAGGCCTGACGTGGGCGGAGTACCCGTCGATCGGCTGGGCATCGGCCGGCGAGCTGCGCCGCGCGGCTGATCGCATGCCGCCCCCGGCCGGCGAGGAGGTCGATCCGTTCGAAGATCCTCCGCAACCTCGATCTCACGGTGCGGGTCGGGGCCGAGACCGGCAGCGACATCGTCTCGATCTACCTCTGACTCCGAGTACCTCAGCGAAAGAGGCGGCGACAACTCGGGTTGCTGCGCGACATCGTGCCCTTGCTGTCGAACGTGTCCCCCGTCGCGTCGGGCGCGTAGCGCCACTCCCCGCCGCTCTTGATGACCCGTACCTTGCCCGCAAAGCGATTGCAGACGGAGCCGTCACCGCGCGATCCGGTGTCACGGGTGTAGACGTCCGCGAAGACGTACGCCTGCCCGCCCGCGAGCGCCTGCAGGAAGCCGACGAACTTGACGTAGACCCGCGGGGCGTAGGTTGCGTGATCGTCGACCCAGCGGCTTCGCGACACGTTTGCGCGGTAGCCCGAGGACAGCAGGTCGAACGCGCTTTCGTAGTCGTGCTCGCCGATCGCACTCCAGTGCGCGCGGATCACACCGGTCGGCGAGTTCGATGTGATCTCGGGCTCGGCAGGCGGCTCCTCCGCCGTCGTCGTGCTCTCCGTCGCATCGGTCTCGGGGTCGGTGGTCACGACCTCTGGTTCCTCCACGTCGGCCGGTGGCGGCTGCTCCGCAGGTTGCGTCGGTGCTCCAGCCGCGTTGCGCACATCACCGGAGTCGTCACCGCGCGACACCAGATACCCGCCGGTCGCCACCGACGCGAGAAGCAGGACGGCCAAACCGATCGCAAGGTTGCGGGGCGGCCGCCAGCGCGGCGCGCGACCGGGCGGGGCCGGCGCCGCCCCCCCGACGAAGGGCTCCGCGAACACCGGCGCGGGCACCGGTGTGGCCGTCGTCGCCGCAATGGGGTCGGGTTCTGGCGGCGGTTGCGCTTCCGCGGCGGCCGGCACATTCGGTTCGGGTCCCGAGTGCGGTTGCTGAGCCGTCGGCGGCTGCGCAGCTGCGCTCGTCGCCGCTGCCACTTGCAGAGCGTGACCGCACTCGCGGCAGTAGCGCGCGGCGAGCGCGTTGGACGTCTCACACCCCGGACAGCGCTTCTCCGCCGCCGGTGCCTGGGCGACCGCGGTCCCGCACTCCCGACAGAAGCGGGCATCCACCGTCAGCGCGGATCCGCAGTGGGCGCAGGCCCGCGGCGACGCGGTCATCCTCGAAGCCGTTCATCCGTGACGGTGGCCATCGCGGTCACAGCATGCGCGGTCGTACCGACCGGCGCAACCCGGCGAGCCTCAGCCCGGCGTCAGCGCCAGCTCCACGATCCGCCCGATCAGCTCGTCGAAGCCGATCCCCGCCGCATCGGCGGCCTGCGGCAGCAGCGACGTGTCCGTCAGCCCGGGAATCGCGTTGGCCTCGAGCACGTACAGCTCGCCGCCGGCGTCGTCGAGCATGAGGTCGACGCGCGCGAAGCCCGCGCAGCCGAGCACCCGCCAGACGTCGAGCGCCAGCTCCTGCGCGCGCGCGGTCACCTCCGGCGGCAGGTCGGCGGGGCAGACGAACTCCGTGCGCCCGATCTCATAGCGCGCCTCGTAGCGATCGTCCTCGTGCGGGATCGCCTCGACGACGGGCAGCACGAGCGGCTCCCCCCGTCCGCGCGATCGAGCACCGAGACGGCCAGGTCGCGGCCATCGACGTAGCGCTCGAGCAGCACCTTGTCGCCGTAGGAGAACGCGGCCACGAGCGCGCCCGGGACGTCGGCCGCCGAGAGCGCGAGCTTGATCCCCAGCGCCGAGCCCTGGTTGTGGGGCTTGACGACGATCGGAAAGCCGAGCCGCTGCTCGATCGCGGGCAGGGCGTCCGCGGCGCCCAGCTCCTTGAACGCGGTCTCGTTGAAGGCGAAGAAGTCGGGCGTCGGAATGCCCGCGTCGAGCATGTGGTGCTTGGCGAGAACCTTGTCGGCGCAGCGGATGCCCGCCGACACGCCCGAGCCGGTGTAGGGGATCCCCACGGCCTCGAGCAGCTCCTGGACGGTGCCGTCCTCGCCGTCGCGCCCGTGCAGCGCGACGAACGCGACGTCCGGCGCGGCCTCGCGCAGGCGCGCCACGAGATCGTGGCCGACATCGATGCCGATGACGTCGTGGCCGAGGCGCTCGAGCGCGTCCTGCACGCGCGCGCCGGACTTCAGCGAGATCTGGCGCTCCAGCGAGCGCCCGCCCTTCAAGACCGCTACGCGGGTCATCCTTCGCGCGCGTCGCGCCGGCGGCGCTCGGGCGCGGGCAGGTGCAGCACGTCGGCGAGCTCGTCATCGAGCTCGGCGGGCACCGGCTCGGCGGCGGCCGGGACAGCGGGGAACGTGCCGGTCAGCGTGCCGTAGAGCTCGATCTGCTCGCGCACGACCTCGCCGATGCGACGCACGCCCTCGCGGATGTCGGCCTCGCCGACGCCAGAGAAGTTCAGCCGCATCGAGCTCGCGCCGCGGCCGTCGAGGAAGGCCGCACGCCCCGGCACGAACGCGACGTGCTCGTCGAGCGCGCGCGCCAGCAGGTCGGTCGTGTCGATGTAGTCGGGCAGCGTCGCCCAGATGAACAGGCCGCCCTGCGGGTGCGTCCAGCGGCACTCGGGCCCGAAGCACTCCGCCAGCGAGTCGAGCATGACGTCGCGCCGGCGGCGATAGATCTGCTTGAGCGATTGCACGTAGTCCTGCCAGCGCCCGCTGGCGAAGTACGCGGCGACGAAGAACTGCGTCAGCGACGACGAGCACAGGTCGGCCGCCTGCTTGCCGACGTTCATCTTCTCGAGCACCGGCCGCGGCCCGACGCTCCAGCCCAGGCGCACGCCCGGCGAGAGGATCTTCGAGAACGTGCCGAGGTAGATGACGAAGTCGCCGCCGTCCAGCGAGTACAGCGTCGGCAGCGGATCGCCCTCGTAGCGCAGCAGGCCGTAGGGGTTGTCCTCGAGCACGAGCAGCTCGCGCTCGCGGATGACCTCGACCAGGCGCCGGCGGCGCGGCAGCGACATCGTCGTGCCGGACGGGTTCTGAAACGTCGGCACGGTGTAGATGAACTTCGGCCGCCTGCCCTCGCGGTCGAGGCGCTCGAGCGTCGCCTCGAGCTCGTCGATGCGCATGCCGTCCTCGTCGCCCTCGATCTGGATGACCTCGGCCTGATAGGAGCAGAACGTCGGCACGGCGCCCGGGTACGTCGGCGCCTCGGCGATGATCACGTCGCCGGGGTCGATCAGCGTCTTGCAGACGAGGTCGATGACCTGCTGGCCGCCGGTCGTGACGAGCACGTCCTCGGGATCGATCTCCGTGCCCTCCTCCGCCATCACCTCGGCAATGCAGTTCTTCAGCGCGGTCAGGCCCTCGGTCGGGCCGTACTGCAGCGAGCGCGCGCACGAGTCGACGGCGACGCGGCTCATGATCGCGGCAAAGGACTCGGCGGGAAACGACGACGTGTCCGGCAGCCCGCCGGCGAGCGAGATGATGTCCCTGCGCTCGGTCAGCGCCATCAGGTCGCGCATCGCCGAGGAGCGCATGACCTTCGTGCGCTCGGCGAACAGCCCGGCGTAGCGCTCGAGGTCGCGCGAGGTCCTGCGGGCATGCGGGGTGGGCGTGATCAGGCGGTGTTCGCCAGGGGGCTGCGGGCCCCTGTCGTCTATCGTCATGCGCCTCACGCTACCGGACGCTTTGCGACTGCTGATCGACATTCTCCAGGGCGCCGGTCTGGCCGGCGCGGCGGGCATCCGCCCGTTTCTGCCTGCACTCGTAGCCGGCGCGCTGGCGACCGCTGACGTCGGCATCGACTACGAGAACACGTCGTTTGCGTTCCTCGAGCAGCCCGGCTGGCTGCTCGCCGTCGTGCTCGCGCTGATCGTCGCGGTCATCCTGCAGCGCCGCGGCCTGGCGGAGAAGGCGCTCGACTCGTCCTTGTCGGGGATCGGCATCGGGCTCGGCGCGCTGCTGTTCGCCGGCACGCTCGCCGACCAGGGCTACGCCTGGTGGCCGGGCCTGCTCGGCGGGGCCGCGTGCGCCGCGCTCGCCGGCGCCGCCACCCTGTCGCTCGTCACCCGCGTGCGCGCGCGCCTGGACGAGGAGGCGCGCGGCGCGCTGCCGGTCTACCTCGAGGGCACGGCCGTCCTGCTCGCGGCGCTCGCCGTCGTCGCGGCACCCGTCTCCGCCGTAGCGCTCGGCTTCTTCGCCTTCCTGCTGCGCGGAGGGCGCCGGCGCGAGGGCGAGAAGTACGCGGGCCTGCGCATCCTCAGGTGAGTGTGATCGCTCCGAAGCTCGTCCTGACCGTCATCGACGGGATGAAGCCGACGATGCTCGAGCGCGCGATCGGCGCCGGCAGCGCGCCCGCGCTCAAGGCGATCCGCGACCGCGGCCGCTACGTCAGCGAGTGCGTGGCGGCGTTTCCGTCGGTCACGCCGGTCTGCGCCGGCACGATCGCGACCGGGCGCCTGCAGGACTCACACCGGATCCCGTCGATGAACTGGTACTCGCGGGAGGAGGCGCGCTACGTCGAGTACGGCTCCTCGTTTCAGGCCTCGCGCAAGTTCGGCCTCAACCGCCAGCTCGTCGACACGATCTTCAACATGAACGCCGAGCACCTGCCGGCCGACGTGCCGACGATCTTCGAGACGCTCGACGACGCCGGCGTGCGCACCGCCTGCACCTCCTACCTCATCTTCCGCGGGCGCCACGAGCACGAGGTCTCGCGCGACTTCGCGCTGACGCGCGTCGCATCGTCGCTGTTCAAACGCTCGGTCAAAGGACCCAAGGAGCTCTTCTACGCCGACATCTTCGCCAGCCGCAGGACCGGCTGCTGGTCGCGGATGGGCATCCCGGGGATGCGCGACCAGCACGCCGGCTGCGTCGGCAGCTACCTCGTCGAGCACGACCTGTTCGACTTCCTGCTGCTGTCGCTGCCCGACAACGACGCCCACTCGCACAAGAACGGCCCGCATGCCCAGATCGCCTCGATCGCCTCCGCCGATGCCGAGCTGTGGCGCCTGATGGAGGCCGGCGGGGGCGTCGAGCAGTTCCTCGACGAGCACGCGATGATCGTCATGGCCGACCACTCGCACACCCACATCGAGCGCGTGATCGACTTCACCGGGCCGTTCGGCGACTGGAAGGTGCTGCAGCCCTCGGGCGCCAACGCGATGGCGGCCGAGCTCGCGCTGTGTCCGGCACAGCGCTCGGCGATGATCTACCTGCTGCTCGAGTCGCGCACGAGCGCGCTGCCGCGGATCGTCGACACGGCCAATCGGATCGAGGGCGTCGACCTCGTCATGTGGCGCGACGCGGAGGGCCGCGCGCACGTCACGGGCGAGCGCGGGGAGCTGTCGTTTGCGCCGGGCGACGGCGTGACCGACGAGCGCGGCCTGCGCTGGGACGTCAACGGCGACCTCGACGCGCTGCTCGCCGTGGTCGACGACGGCATGCTGACGTGCGAGCACTACCCCGACGCGCTGCGGCGCGTGTGGGCGGCGCTGAGCTGCGAGACGTCGGGCGACGTGCTGCTGTCGGCCGAGCCGGCATACGAGTTCCCCGACTGGGGCAAGCGCGCCCACGTGCGCGGCGGCAGCCATGGCTCGCTGCACCGCGTCGACTCGCTCGGCGCGCTGCTGTTCTGCGGGGTCGACTGCCCGCCCGAGCGCGAGCAGGGTCCGTGGTCGGTGGGCGACGTCGCGCCGATGGTGCTCGGCCACTTCGGCGCTGGCGGCGACGCCGGGCCCTCGGCCCACTAGCCTTTCCGGCGATGACCGACGAGGCCTTCGTGGTGCCGGTCGCCGAGGCGCCCCGCGGGCGCAGGCGCACGCGCGTGCGGGCAGCGCTGCGCACGCCGGGAAACTGGCTGCAGCTGTTCCGCTTCGCGACGGTCGGGGCGAGCGGCTACGTCGTCAACCTCGTGGTCTTCACCGCGGCGGTGCACGGCGCAGGATTCGCCTACTGGGTCGCGGCGACGGCGGCGTTCGTCGTCGCGCTGGCCAACAACTTCTTCTGGAACCGCGGCTGGACGTTCCGCGCCGGCGACGGGCACGCGGGCTTTCAGGCCGCCCGCTTCGTCGTCGTCTCGCTCGCGGCATTCGGCTTCAACCTGCTCGTGCTGTTCGCGCTCGTCGAGTTCGGCGGCGTCGCCGAGGTTCCCGCACAGGCGGTCGCGATCGCCGCGGCGACGCCGCTGAACTTCCTCGGCAACAGGCTCTGGAGCTTCAGGACGTGAGGCGCGCGGCGTGCTGCGCCGCGTTCATGATCGTGCTGCTCGCCGTAGCGGCGGGGTCCGCCGCCGCGCAGCGTGCCACGGCCGAGCTGCCGACGCTGCCGGGAACCCCGCTGCGAGCCGACGAGACCCGGCCGCCGCCGCGCCAGGACGTCGCACCGCTCGGCCGCCGGCGGTCGGCCGACGCGGTCGGCGCAATCGCCGACCGCCTCGCGCTCGTGCGCGGCGAGCGCCGCCGGTATCCCGGCGCGACGCGCGAGGTCCTGCTGAAGGGGCCGTCGCAGTGGCAGGTGTCCTACTTCGCCAGGGTGCCCGCCGGCAAGCCGCGCAAGGAGGTCGCGCAGGTGCTGATCGACGACCGCGGCGGCGCGGTGCTCGAGGCCTACAAGGACTACAAGGTCGCCTGGACGATGGCACGTGGATATCCCGGCGCCTTCGGGCGCGTGGTCAACTCGCCGATCGTCTGGATCCCGCTGGCGCTGCTGTTCGTCGCGCCGTTCGTGCACCCGCGCCGGCCGCGGCGGATGCTGCACCTCGACCTGCTCGTGCTGAGCGCCTTCTCGATCTCGCTGGCGTGCTTCAACGCGGCCGAGATCGGCTGGTCGGTGCCGCTCGTCTACCCGCTGCTGCTGTACCTGCTGGGGCGCATGCTGTGGATCGGGCTGCGCCCCCGCGACGCCGAGCGCCACGCGCGCCGGCCGCTCGAGCTGCTGGTTCCGGTCAGCTGGCTGGCGATCGCGGTCATCTTCCTGCTCGGCTTTCGCGTCGCGCTGAACGTCACGCGCTCGAACGTCATCGACGTCGGCTACGCGGGCGTCATCGGCGCCGACCGGCTCGTAGACGGGCGCGCGCTGTACGGCGCCTTTCCCAGCGACAACCCCAACGGCGACACCTACGGCCCGGCCGCCTACGCCGCCTACGTGCCCTTCGAGCAGGCGCTGACGTGGAGCGGGAAGTGGGACGACCTGCCGGCCGCGCACGCCGCCGCGATCGGCTTCGACCTGCTGGCCTGCCTGCTGTGCTTTCTCATCGGTCGTCAGATTCGCGGGCCCGACCTGGGCATCGTGCTGGCCTATGCGTGGGCGACGTTCCCGTTCACCCTCTACGCCTCGATGTCCAACGCCAACGACGCGCTCGTCGCGGCGCTCGTGCTGGCGGCGCTGTGGGCGGCCGGGCGGCCGCTCGCTCGCGGGGCGATGCTCGCGCTGGCGGGCCTGACGAAGTTCGCGCCGCTCGTGCTCGCGCCGCTGTACGCGACCCATCCGGTGGACGGCCGGCGGGCGCCGGTGCGCTTCGCGATCGGCTTCGCGCTCGCCGCCGCGCTCGTCTTCGTGCCGGTGCTCGCCCACAACGACCTGCGCAGCTTCTGGGACGCCTCGATCGCCTTTCAGGCCGAGCGCGGCTCGCCGTTCTCGGTCTGGGGACTGTACGAGGGCGCCTGGATCGACACGGTCCAGCGCGGCGTGCAGATCGCGGCGGTCGCCGGCGCGGTGCTGCTGGCGTTCGTACCACGGCGGCGCGACCTCGTCGGCCTGGCGGCGCTCAGCGCGGCGATCCTGATCGCGCTGCAGCTCGGCGTCACGCACTGGTTCTACCTCTACATCCCGTGGTTCTTCCCGCTCGTGATGATCGCGCTGCTGGGGCGCTCGGGCGCGCCCGTTCGCGTTCCCGTCGGCGTCAGGTGAGCGACCGCGCGCACCTGACGCTGGCGGGCGTCGCGCTGACGGTCGTGTGGGGGCTGGCGACGACCGTCGGACCGTTCTCCGACACGACCGTCAACGACCTCTACGTCTATCGCACGTATGCCGACCTGCTGCTGGCCGGCGACCTGCTGCCCTACCTCGACTTCGAGTTCGAGTACCCGCCGCTGGCGGCACTGCCGCTCGCGCTCGCGGGCCTGCCGGGCACCGGCGAGGCGACATACGCGGTCAGCTTCGGCGCGTCGATGGGCGGCTGCGCGCTCGCCGGGCAGCAGCTCGCCGCGCGGCTGGCCGGCACCGGCCGCGAGCGCGTCGTCGTGGCGTGGCTGCTGGCGCTCGCCCCGATCGTGATCGGCGCGTCCGTGCGCACCCACTTCGACGCGCTGCCGATCGCGATCGCGCTCGGCGGGCTGCTCCTGCTCGTCCGCGGGCGCGCGGACCTCGGCTTCGTGCTGCTGGGCGTCGGCACGATGACCAAGCTCTTTCCGGGGCTGCTCGCCGTCGTCGCGCTCGCCTGGCTGCTGGGGCGCGGCGAGCTTCGCGCGGCGCTGCGCGGCGGCGCGATCTTCGCGGCGATCGTGCTCGCGATCTCGCTGCCGTTCGCGGGCTCCGGCTACGTCGACTCGTTTGAGTTTCACGTCGAGCGGCCCGTGCAGATCGAGTCCTCCGCGGCGAGCGTGCTGTTCGCGCTCGGTGGCTCTGAGGTCACGGGCACGAACCTGCGTCCCGACCGCTTCAAGTCCAACGGCCTCGACGGCGGCCACGCCGAGACGGTCGAGCTCATCTTCGCGCTGCTGCTCGTGCTCGCGCTGGCGGGGATCGTCGCGCTTGCCGCGCGGCGCCCCGAGCCCCGCCAGATGGTGCTGTGCGGCTTCGCCGCGCTGCTGGCGTTCGTGACGCTCGGCAAGGTCTTCTCGCCGCAGTACGTCATCTGGCTCGCGCCGTTCGCCGCGCTGGCGTGGGTCTGGGGCCGCCGCGCGGTCGCGCTGCTCGTCGGCGCTGCGATCGTGCTGACGCACGTCGAGTTCCCGAGCCGCTACTTCGACCTCATCAACGAGCAGCCCGGCGTGATCTGGATCGTGGCGGCGCGCAACGCGCTGCTGCTTGCGGCGCTCGTGCTGCTGGTGGCCACGCTCGCACGCGCGCAAGGCACTCCTCGCCAGCCGTGATGCCTCCGACGCAACTGCCGGCAATTGCCATGCGGTCCCCGGAGCGGCGCCGCTGCATCGGCCCCCGCTCGTCGAGCGATGAGTTCCACGCGATGCGATGGTCCTACGTACATGAACGAGCGAGATCCCGCCCTCGAGCCGTTCGACGCGCTGATCGGCACCTGGACCACCGACGCGACCCACCCGCTACTCGACATCGTCGTGCCCGGCAGCATCACGTTCGAGTGGCTGGAGGGCGGCCGCTTCCTCGTCCAGCGCTCGCGCAACGACCACGAGTTGTTTCCCGATGCGATCAGCGTCATCGGCGCCCCCGAGGCCGGCGAGGGGCTCGTCATGGAGTACTTCGACTCGCGCGGCGTGCGCCGGACCTACGGCGTCTCGCTCGCTGACGGCGTGCTGCGCTTCTGGCGCGACCAACCGGGGTTCGCCCAGCGCTTCTCCGCCACGCTTGAGCACGACTGCTTCGAGGGCCAATGGCAGCTCGCCGAGACGCCGGGCGAGTGGCAGGACGACCTGAAGGTGACCTACCGTCGCCGCGAGTAGGGCTCGGCTCACCCACTCGTGCTTGGGCCAAGCGACGCGCGATGCCCCGCCGGGGAGAGCGCTCGGTGCGCGCGCAGGCGCGCCTGGGATCGCGGTCGCTGAGCCCGCGCCCTCCGTTAACAGCGATGAGCAGCCGGTGCTATCACTCGTGGTAGCGCACGCTACGTTTCCGGCGCTCTCGGCCGCGCTGCCGACCGAGACGCCGGACACAGGAGCTCACGCGACGATCAGAAGCGCCCCAAAGCGGCACGGTGGCACTGGCGGGGCGCGGATGCACCGATGGTGCGGGTGAGATGACGAAAGTACGCGCGATGCGCTGAAAACGTCATCTCACCGTGTCTGGCATTCGCGGGCCGCCAAGGCGCGGGGGCGCTTGTCGACGAAACGCGGCACTCTCCCCATTCACGGCACCGCCGCTGACTCTCACGCGGCCGGCAGCAGCACCGGCTCGATCGCATCCGCGCGCATCGCCTGCGAGCAGCGCACGACGACGCCCATCAGCCACGGGTCCTCGTCGGAGGTCTCGTAGCGCTCGCTCATGTGCGTGACGAAGCCGCGGATCGACTGCTCCTTGACCACGCCGATGACGCCGCCGCGCGGGCCGGTCATGCCGACGTCGGTGATGTAGGCCGTGCCGCCCGGCAGCACGCGCGCGTCGGCGGTGGGGACGTGGGTGTGGGTGCCGACGACGGCCGACACGCGCCCGTCCAGATACCAGCCGAGCGCGACCTTCTCGCTCGTCGCCTCGGCGTGGAAGTCGACGAGCACGTGGTCGGCGCGGCCGGAGAGCTCGCCGAGCGCCGCGTCGACGGAGGTGAAGGCCGGGTGGCCGGCACGCAGGAAGAGGTTGCCGCTGAGGTTGACGACACCGAGGCGGACACCGTCGCGCTCGACGACGCAGACGCCGTGGCCGGGCTGGTTGCGCAGGTAGTTGTAGGGGCGCAGGATCTCGGGGCGCGCGTCGAGGTAGGGCAGGATGTCGCGGCGGTGGTAGGCGTGGTTGCCGAGCGTGATGACGTCGACGCCGGCGCGAAACAGCTCGTCGGCGATCTTCGGCGTGATGCCCAGCCCGCCGGCGGCGTTCTCGCCGTTGACGACGACGAAGCTCGGCGCATGGCGCTCGCGCAGCACGGGCAGCAGCCCCAGCAGCGTGTGCTTGCCCAGCGATCCGACGACGTCGCCGACGAACAGGATGGTCGCGGCGGCATCGGGCACGGCGCATACTCTGACGCATGGCTGAGGAGGCCGAGACCCCTCCACTCCCGGTGCCGCCGCCGGTCGCGCCGGTGGTCATCGCGCGCTGGGTGCAGCTCGTCATGCTGCCGCTGTGCGTGCTCGCGTTGTACGCGCTCGCGCACGCCGCGGGCGTCGTGCTGCTGCTGTTCATCGTCGCCGCCGTCGTCGCGCTGATCCTCAACCCGCTCGTGAGCTTCATGCAGCGGGCTCGCCTGCCGCGCACGCTCGCGGTGATCGCCGTCTACGCGGTCTTCTTCACGGCGCTGCCGGTCGCGGGCTTCCTGCTGTCGGGTCCGGTCGCCGACCAGGCGACGACGTTCGCCGACGACGTCCCCGGACTCGTCGACGACGCCAGCGCCTCGCTCGACGACGTGCAGGAGTTCTTCGACGACAAGGGCATCGACGTCCAGATCAAGGGCCAGAGCGAGAGCGCGCTGGCGACGCTGCAGGATCGCGTCGTCGAGGGCTCGGGCGAGATCGTCGCGGTCACCGGCGAGCTGCTGCGCCGCCTGATCGAGCTGTCGTTCTACGTCATCCTCGTGTTCGTCCTGTCGATCTACATGCTGATCTACGGGCCGCAGATCGGCGCGCTCGTGCGCAAGGCGATGCCGCCGGGCGACGGGACGCCCGCGGACGACTTCCCGACGCGCGTGCAGCACGCGGTCTTCGGCTACGTCCGCGGGCAGCTGCTCTTCAGCCTGATCATGGGCACGAGCGCGGGGGTCGCGCTGTGGCTGTTCGGCGTGATCGGGATCTTTCCCGACGGGCGCACCTACGCGTTCGCGTTCGGCCTGTTCTTCGGGCTGATGGAGCTGATCCCGTACGTCGGGCCGGTGCTGGGCGCGCTGCCGCCGATCATCGTCGCGCTCGTGCAGGACCCGCTGACGGCGGTCTGGGTGGCGCTGCTGTTCCTCGCGCTGCAGCAGCTCGAGGGGCACGTCGTCGCGCCGAACGTCTTCGGCCGGTCGCTGCGACTGAACCCGCTGCTCGTGATCCTCGCGCTGTTGCTCGGCGGCGAGATCTACGGCATCGTCGGGGCGCTCGTCGCGCTGCCGATCGCGGCCGTACTGCGCGAGACGCTCGTCTACCTGCGCGACCACGTCGTCTTCGAGCCATGGGGAACCGGCCAGCCGATCCTCGTCGGCCAGCCTTCGACGACGATCGAGACGGTCGCCGCGGCGCGCGCCGTGGAGCGCGCGGCGGAGCCCGAACCCGAACCCGAACCCGAGGAGCCGGTCAAGCCCCGGGGCTAGGCGTGCAGGTCGTCGACCCAGCGCACGGGCCGGGGGTCGGGCTCGATCTCGGGCAGCTCGAGGTTCACGACGACCGCCTCCTGGCCGGTGCGCACGACGACGCACGACAGCGGCGACCGCGGGCTGGCGTTGATCTCCTGGTGCGGGACGTAGGGCGGCACGAAGATGAAGTCGCCCGGCCCTGCCTCGGCGACGTACTCCAGGCACTCGCCCCAGCGCATCCGCGCGCTGCCGCTGACGACGTAGATGACGCTTTCGACGGGGCCGTGGTGGTGGGCGCCGGTCCTCGCGCCCGGGTGGATGACGACCGTCCCCGCCCACAGCTTCTCGGCGCCGGCGCGCGCGGTCGTGATCGCGGCCTCGCGGCGCATGCCCGGCGTCTGCGGCGTGTTCGGGTCGAGCTCGCCGGCGCGCACGACGCGCACGCCATGCAGGCGCCAGTCGCGTCCGGCCGCTTCATCCATCGGTCACGCTCACGCGTTCGAAGACCAGCCACTCGGGCGAGAGGGTGAACTTGCGCTCGTCGGCGACGAGCTTCCAGTTCGCCTTGACCATCCTCGGGTTCAGCGCCAGCCTGAGGATCGGCAGGCGCCCCCCGACGACCTCGAAGGACCATCCCGACGGCCCGCCGACCGCCGCCCCGTCGAAGACGCCGTCCGCGGGACGGGTGCCGTGGTGCAGCTGGTCGTAGGAGCGCATCTCGGGCGGAAAGCCGAAGCTCACGGCGTAGCGGCCGTGGCCCTCCTTCCAGTACTCGTCCTGCTCCGAGAGGCTCTTGTCGGGCCGCCAGCGGGTGAGAAAGCCCATCGGGGTGTCCGATTCCCTCGGGGTGCCGTGCTCGTAGCAGCGATAGTTCGTCGACTTCGCGATGTGCACCCTCCCCGCGCAGGCGAGCTGCTTGCGGAGGGCCTGGAGCGCGTCGGTCTGCGCCTCCGTCAGGCCGCCGGCCAGGTCGATCTTCACCAGCAGGTCGATCGAGGGACCGAGCACGGGCAGGCGGTATGGCCGGGGCACGCGCTTGCCGGCCAGCCCCAGCCGCAGCGCTTCCACGGGCCAGCTGCGGGTGAGGTTGCCGAGGACGGTCCTGAGACCGTGGTGGCTGTTCTCGCGCATGTAGTGCACGGTGCCCGACGCGAACTCGGAGGCCTGCCAGCGCGCGAACAGCGGCATCAGGGTCTCGCACTCGTAGTCGCTCCACGAGCCGGCGCCGGACGTCGAGCGGTGCGTGAAGGTGATCAGCACGCTCTCGCCGGTGAGCCGCGGCGCTCCAGGGTCCATCGTGCACTCTCCATGTCCGAGCGGCGCCCGATGTTACCCTCACGAGCCCCGGCCGAGCGCGAGAGGAGCCACCGCGTATGAGTCAGACCCCGCAGGAACTCGGGGGCCCGGAGCGCGTCCGGCGGACGATACGCAACATCGAGCAGTACGTCGGCCATCTCCCCGGCTTTCGTCGCGCGCACGGTCGCGGCGTCGCCTTCCGCGGACATTTCACCGCGAGCCCGGAGGTGGCCGCGCTGACGATCGCCGAGCACATGCGCGGCGACACGGTGCCGGCCGTCGTGCGCCTGTCCAACGGGTCCGGAACCCCCTACGCCGTCGACCGCTCGTCGATCAAGCGCGGCAGCGTGCTGGGGCTTGCGGTCCGCTTCGCGCTGCCCTCCGGCGGAGACTCCGAATGGGCCGCCCTCACCGTCTCGGCCTTCCCGGCGCACACGCCCGACGACTTCCTCGGCATGCTGTCGGCACAGCGCAAGGGGCTGCCGACCGGCCTGCCCAACCCGACGCGGCTCGTCGCGTTTCTCGCGACGCACCCCCAGTGCCTGGCCGGGGCGAAGGAGATCTTCACCGCCGAGACCACGCGCAGCTTTGCCAACGCGCGCTACAACGGGCTTCACGCCTACCACCTCGTCGACGCCGAGGGCACGCGGCGCGCGTTTCGCTACCGCTGGATCCCGCTCGCCGGCCCCGCCGGCATCACCCCCGAGGAGGACCGCCTCCTGCCCTCGCACTACCTCATCTCCGAGGTCAAGCTGCGCGTGGAGCGCGAGCCGGTGGCCTGGGACCTCGTCCTGCAGATGGCCGAGCCGGGGGATCCGGTGGACGACATGACCAAGGGGTGGCCGCAGAGCCGGCCACTGCTGACGGCCGGCCGGCTCGTGGTCGACCGGCTGCACGAGGATCAGGAGTCCGTCGACGCGTCGATGTTCGATCCGATCAACGTGCCGCCCGGCATCGAGCCCTCCGACGATCCCGTGCTGCATTTTCGCTCCGAGATCTACATCGAGGCACAGCAGCGGCGCCTGGCCGAGACGAAGCCGGCGATCAAGTCCGAGTAGCGCGCCACGTCAGCGAAGCCGCGATGCAGCCCGAACGGGGCCCCGCCCGAGCTACCCTCTGTCCAGATGGCCTTTCCCGCCACCCGCCTGCGCCGGCTGCGCTCGACGCCGGTCCTGCGCGACCTCGTGCGCGAGACGCGCCTGCACGCGTCCGACCTCGTGCTGCCGCTGTTCGTGCAGGCGAAAGCCGGGCGTGAGCCGATCGCAGCGCTGCCCGGCGTCGAGCGTCTGAGCATCACCTCGGCCGTCGAGGAGGCCGCCGTCGCGCGGGCGCTGGGACTGCCGGCCGTGCTGCTGTTCGGCATCCCCGAGCGCAAGGACGCCGCGGGCACGGGCGCCTACGACGACGAGGGCATCGTGCAGCTCGCGACGCGCGCGATCAAGGACGCGCACCCCGAGCTGCTGGTGATGACCGACGTCTGCCTGTGCGAGTACACCGATCACGGCCACTGCGGCCTGCTCGGTCACGGCGGGACCGTGGACAACGACGCCAGCGTGGAGCTGATCGCGCGCACCGCCGTCTCGCACGCCCGCGCGGGCGCCGACGTCGTCGCGCCGAGCGACATGATGGACGGGCGCATCGGCGCGGTCCGCGCCGCGCTCGACGAGGACGGCTTCTCCGGCGTGCCGATCGTCGCCTACAGCGCCAAGTTCGCGTCGGCCTTCTACGGCCCGTTTCGCGAGGCGGCGGGCTCGACGCCGGCCTTCGGCGACCGGCGCGCCTACCAGATGGATCCCGCAAACGGCGACGAGGCGGTGCGCGAGGCGCTGCTCGACGTCGCCGAGGGAGCGGACGTCGTGATGGTCAAGCCCGCCCTGGCCTACCTCGACGTCATCCGCCGGGTCAAGGACGCCACGCGCATGCCCGTCGCCGCCTACAACGTCAGCGGCGAGTATGCGATGGTGAAGGCGGGCGCCGCCGCCGGCGCGCTCGACGAGCGCAGCGCGGTGCTGGAGACGCTGACCTCCATCCGGCGCGCGGGCGCCGACATCATCATCAGCTACCACGCGAAGGACGCCGCCCTGTGGCTACAGACGTGACCGCCACACCGAAGATCCGCTCACGCAAGGGCGGCGCCGCCGTCGACATGGACGACCTCGACCGGCGCCTGCTGAACCTCATGCAGGGCAGCTTCCCGATCGCCGCCAGGCCATACGCCGCGGTCGCGGCCGAGGCTCACATCTCCGAGGAGGAGGTCCTGCGCCGCGTCCGGCGCCTGCTCGACGAGCGCATCATTCGCCAGGTCACCCCGATCTTCGACACGCGCGCGCTCGGCTACGGCTCGATGCTCGTCGCCGCCAAGGTCGATCCCGAGCACCCCTGGCGCGCCGCCAAGATCATCAACTCGCACCCCGGCGTGAGCCACAACTACCTGCGAAACCACGAGTTCAACATGTGGTTCACGCTCGCCGTCGAGCGCGACTCCAAGCTCGGCCTGCAGGGCACGTTGGACCGCATGCAGGAGCTGACCGGCGCGACGTCGATCCGCCAGCTGCCGACGCTGAAGCTGTTCAAGATCCGCATGGAGCTCGAGATGGACGGCGACACGAAGTCGCTGTCGACCGAGGGCGTCGCGCAGGCGCCGGTCGAGCTCGAGGGCGTGCCCTACGACGAGCGCGACCGCGAGGTCATCCGCGCCACCCAGGGCGACCTGCCGGTGATCTCCGAGCCCTACGCCGACTCGGCCGCGAGCCTCGGCATGACCGTCCCGGAGCTGCTCGAGCACCTCGAGGGGATGCGCGAGCGCGGGATCCTGCGACGCGTCGCCGCGATCCTCTATCACCGCCGCGCCGGCTTCTCGGCCAACGGCATGGGCGTCTGGAAGGTGCCCGAGGAGAGGATCGCCGAGCTCGGCCCGCGGATGGCGTCCTTCCGCGGCATCTCGCACTGCTACCAGCGCCCGACCTACGAGGACTGGCCCTACTCGGTCTTCACGATGGCCCACGGGCGCTCCAAGGAGGAGTGCGACGCGATCCTCGACGCGATCGCGGGCGAGTTCGACATCACCGAGCGCGCGACGCTGTACTCCTCGACGGAGTTCAAGAAGATCCGCCTGCTGTACTTCACCGACGACTTCACGAACTGGGAACGGGAGCACGGCGCCTGAGGCTCCGCATGCTCCGATGACCGCCTCCCTGACCGACACGCGCTCGGCCGAGCACTACGCCCGAGCGCTGGCGTACCTGCCCGGCGGCGTGAACTCGCCCGTCCGCGCGATGCGCTCGATCGGGCGCGACCCGATCTTCGTCGACCGCGCCGAGGGCGCCGAGCTGATCGACGTCGACCACAACCGCTACGTCGACTGGGTGTGCTCGTGGGGGCCGCTGATCCACGGTCACGCGCACCCGCAGATCATCGCCGCGATCTGCGAGGCCGCGCAGCGTGGCACGACCTTCGGCGCGCCGACGAGCGGCGAGGTCGATCTCGCCGAGGAGGTCAGCCACCGCATGGCCGGCGTGCAGATGCTGCGCATGACCTCCTCGGGCACGGAGGCGTCGATGAGCGCGATCCGCCTCGCTCGCGCCGCCACCGGCCGCACGAAGCTGCTGAAGTTCGCCGGCGCCTACCACGGCCACGTCGACGGGCTGCTCGCCGACGCCGGCAGCGGCTTGGCGACGCAGGGCATCCCGGCGTCGCCCGGCGTGCCGGCCGAGGTGGCCGCGAGCACGATCGTCACTCCCTGGAACGACCCGGCGGCGCTCGACGCGGCGCTCGCCCAGCACGAGTTCGCCGCGATCCTCGCCGAGCCCTACCCCGCCAACATGGGGCTCGTGGCCCCGGCCGAGGGCTTCCTCGAGCTGCTGCGCCGGCGCGCCGACGACGGCGGCGCCCTGCTGATCTTCGACGAGGTCATCTCGGGCTTTCGCGTCGCCCCCGGCGGCGCGCAGGGTCTCTCCGGCGTGATGCCCGACCTCACGATCATGGGCAAGGTCATCGGCGGTGGGCTGCCCGCCGCCGCCTACGGCGGCCCGCGCGATCTCATGCGCCGCATCGCCCCCGCCGGCGACGTCTACCAGGCCGGGACGCTGTCGGGCAACCCGCTCGCCGTCGCCGCCGGCCTGGCATCGCTGGCGCTGCTCGACGGCGAGGCGCCCTACCTCGAGCTCGCCGCGACGACGACGGCGCTCGCGGAGGGGCTGGCAGGCGCCGCCGAGGCGGCCGGCTACGAGGGCATCCAGATCGCCACCGCGCCGGGCCTGCTGACGGTCTTCTTCAGCGCGCAGCCGGTGAGCGACTACGAGGGCGCCAAGGCGTGCGACCTCGACGCCTACGCGGCCTGGTGTCGTGGCCTGCTGGCGCGCGGCGTCTACGCGCCCGCCTCGCAGTTCGAGGCCTGGTTTCCGTCGCTCGCCCACACGCCCGAGCACATCGCGCGCACGGTCGCCGCGGCGACCGCCGCATTCGCCGAGATCGCATGAGCTCGCCGATCGTGCGCCTTCGCGCGGCCGTGCGGGAGTCAAGCTCGCCGTTGCAGTCATCGCTCGGCGCCGACGAGCCGGCCTGCGAGCAGCGCGAGCTCGCGCTGCAGGCGGCCGCCGGGCCGCGCGTGGCCGAGCACCGCGCCGACGTCGAGGTCGCGGTCGCGGCGGTCGAGGAGGGCTACCGCCTGCACTACGGCCGCTCGCGCGCGCTCGCGATCGACGATGCCGACCTCGCGCTGCTGGCCGGCGATCGGATGTTCGCGCTCGGCCTTGCTCGGCTGGCGGCGATCGGCGACATGAGCGCGATCGCCGAGCTGGCCGACATCATCTCGCTCAGCGCGCAGGCGCATGCCGGCGACGACGGCGAGCTCGCCGGCGCGGCCTGGGAGGCCGGCGTGGCGGCGATCGCCGGGAGCGCCGGAGCGCAGCACAGCGAGGCGAAACGGCGTGCACGCGAGGGCGATCCGCAGGCCGCGGAGGCTCTTCGCCAGGCCGCCCGGACGTGACCTGACGCATCGGCGCTCCGAGGACGGGGTCGTTTCAAGCGCGCGGTCGGTAGATTCCTATGCCCGTGCCAGACGACCGCAAGAAGAAGCCCAAGACGACCGCGGACGCGAAGATCCCCGGGTCCTACGAGGGCGAGACCGTCACGCGCCGCCGCTTCATGACCGCCAGCGCCCATACGGCCGGCGGCATCGCGACGGCGGCCTTCACGCTGCCCGCGCTCGGCATGGCCTTCGGGCCGGTGTTCGAGAAGACGGAGGCGCACTGGGAGGCCGTCGGCCCGACCGAGGACTTCCCCAAGGACACCTACATCCCGCGCACGCTGACGATCTCGCGCGGCATCGGCGAGGTCGGCAAGACGACCGTCTACGTGCGCCAGTACGACCCCGCGAAGGACAGCGAGGTGAGCGACGAGTACAACGAGTACGTCGCCGTCTCGACGCGCTGCATGCACCTCGGCTGCCCCGTGCGCTACGTCGAGGCCTCCGAGCGCTTCATCTGCCCATGCCACGGCGGCGTCTACGACTTCGAGGGCAAGGTCTCCGACGGCCCGCCGGTGCGCCCGCTGGATCGCTTCTACACCCGCGTGCGCAACGGCAACGTCGAGGTCGGCCCGCGCTACAGCCTCAACTCCGAGCTGCGGCGCTTCTCGCCGCGCGACCCGGGTATGCCGATCGACGGCGTCGGCCAGTACATGTACCCCGCCCGCCCCTCCGTCCGCAAGATCCCGGGAACCTAGCGATGGCCAAGCTGCCCACCACCGGCTTGCGCCCGCGCCCCAAGGGGCCGGACCCCGACGACGCCGAGACGACCGCGGCGCCCACGAAGAAGGACAAGCTGGCGGACAAGGGCATCTCGACGGTCGACTGGCTCGACGAGCGCACCTCGATGTCGGCCGGCGCGCGCTGGCTGATGTTCCGCAAGATCCCGCGCGGGACCAACTGGTTCTACACGCTGGGCTCGGCGACGATGTTCGCCTTCCTCTCGCAGGCCGTGACCGGCGTCTTCCTGGCGATGTACTACGACCCGTCGGCGACGCGCGCCTACGAGTCGGTGCGCTACCTGACCAACGAGGTCTTCCTCGGCGAGTTCGTGCGCGGCATGCACAAGTGGGGATCGACCGTGATGGTCATCCTGATCTTCCTGCACATGGCGCGGACCTTCTTCTTCGGCGCCTACAAGTATCCGCGCGAGCTGAACTGGGTGATCGGCGTCGTGCTGCTGATCCTGACGCTGATGATGTCCTTCACGGGCTACCTGCTGCCCTTCGACCAGCGCTCCTACTGGGCGACGACGGTCGGCGTGGCGATCAACGGCACCGGCCCGCTCGTCGGCCCCTACCTGTCTGACTTCCTGCGCGCGGGGCCGGAGTTCGGCGTCACGACGCTGGCGCGCTTCTACGCGATCCACATGCTGCTGCTGCCGGGGATCATCGCCGCGCTGATCGGCGCGCACCTGTATCTCGTCGCACGGCTGGGCACGACAGCGCCGCCGTGGATCCGCGCCGACACGAGCCCCGAGCTGCGCAAGGACAAGGCGTGAACCAGCGCGAGAAGGAGGCCTACCTCCGCGAGTACTCGATCCTGAAGTCCGAGGGCAAGCCGTTCTTCCCCTACGCGATCGCGAAGGACAGCTGGATGGCGGTCATCGTGATGATCACGATCATCGTGCTGGCGATCGTGCTCGGCGCCGAGCTCGGCCCGAAGGTCGACCCGACGACGACGACCTACGTGCCGCGGCCGGAGTGGTACTTCTTCTTCTTGTTCGAGGTCCTGCGGATCATCAAGCCGTCGTCGCTGACGCCGCTGGCCTCGATCGGCGTGCCGACGATCTGCATGATCCTGCTGTTCCTGCTGCCGTTCTACGACCGCAGCCCCGAGCGCCGCCCCGAGCGCCGGCCGATCGCGATGGCGGCCGCCTTCTTCACGATCGCCGCGATGGCCTTCTTGACCTACGAGGGCGCGAACGCCGGCTCGCCGAACCAGATCGACATCGAGACCCCGAAGAGCGTCATGGCCGGCGGCACCGAGTCGATCCGCCAGTTCGAGTCCGGCAAGCAGGTGGTCGCCCAGTCGGGCTGCCTCGCCTGCCACAAGATCGGCCACAACGGCAACACGGGGCCGGGGCCGGACCTGACCGACGTCGGCGCGAAGCTGCCGCGCCAGGCGATCCAGCGCACGCTCGTCAACCCGACGGCGCCGATGCCCGCCTACGCCGAGCTGCCGGACAACAAGCGCGACGACCTCGTCGAGTTCCTCGCGCAACTGAAGTCCGCCCATTAGCCGCCTGACCCCGCCGGCCGACAAGGGAACCCTGCAGGAGCCGCAGGTGCGGGCGATGTTCGATCGCATCGCCGGCTTCTACGACGTCATGAACTCCGTCATGACGGCCGGCCTGCACCACGGCTGGCGCCGGCGTGCCGCCGACCTGGCGTGCGCCGGGCCCGGCGACCGCGTGCTCGACGTCGCGACCGGCACCGGCGACCTCGCGCTCGAGCTCGCCCGCCGCGTCGGCCCCGGCGGCGAGGTCGTCGGCTCGGACTTCTCCGAGCAGATGCTCACCCACGCCCGCGCCAAGGCACCCGCCGCGCGGGCACCGGTCACGTTCGAGTGGGCCAACGCGATGGCGCTGCCCTACGCGGACGGCGAGTTCGCCGCGGCGACCGTCGGCTTCGGCGCGCGCAACTTCTCCGACCTCGACCTCGGGCTGGCCGAGATGGCGCGCGTCGTGCGTCCCGGCGGCAGGGTCGTCGTGCTCGAGATCACGACCCCGGCGCGGCCGCCGCTGTCGACCTTCTATCGCCTGTGGTTCGACCGCGTCGTGCCGGTCATCGGGCGCCTCGCCGGCGATCCCGAGGCCTACGAGTACCTGCCCAACTCCGTCAAGCGCTTTCCCGGCCCGCGCGAGCTCGCGGCGAAGATGGATCGCTGCGGCCTCGACGTGCGCTACGTGCTGACGGCGGGAGGGATCATCGCGCTGCACGTCGGCACCCGCCGGCCCGAGGAGCCGTCGTGACGAGCGTGCCGGCCTCGAGGGTCTCGGGCAGCGTGGCGGCGATCGTGCGCGCCGCGGGGCCGCACGTGCCGCTGCTGCTGGCACGCGTCGAGGAACGCCTGGCTGCGATCGCCCAGAGCCACGGCCCGCAGCTCGGCCTGCATGCGGGCTCCACGATCGCCGCCGGCGGCAAGCGCCTGCGCCCGCTGCTCGTGCTGCTGGCCGCGGGCCGCGAGCCCGCCGACCCGCGCGAGCTGCTGGCCTGCGCCGCCGCCGTCGAGCTGGTTCACAGCGCGACGCTCGTCCATGACGACGTGCTGGACACCGCCTCGTTGCGCCGCGGGCTACCGACGGTCTGGGCGCAGGGCGGGCGCGCGATGGCGGTCGCGACCGGCGACCTGCTGTTCTCGCGCGCCTTCGCCGAGCTGACGGCGGTCGGGACGATCGCGACGGTGCGGGCGCTGTCGGGTGCCTCGTCGGCGCTCGCGGAGGGCGAGCTGCTGCAGCGCGAGGACGCATGGAACGCGGACGTGACCGTCAAGCGCTACCTCTACCGCTGCGAGCTGAAGACCGCGCGCCTGTTCGAGGCCGCCTGTGAGCTGGGCGCGCTCGCGGCGGGCCAGCCGCAGGCTCAGGTCTCCGCGCTCGGCGCCTTCGGACTGCGCATCGGGCTGGCCTTTCAGCTGCTCGACGACGTGCTCGACGTCTCCGGCGCCGCGCAGCAGACCGGCAAGCACCGCGGCACGGATCTGCTCGACGGCACCGTCACGCTGCCGCTGATCCTCGCGCGCCGCAGCGACGAGGCGATCGCCGCGATCGATCTGCGCGAGATCGTCACGCCGCAGCAGGCCGCCGAGCTGTGCGAGCGCGTCGAGGCGACCGGGGCCGTGGCGGACGCCACGGCACGGGCGCTCGCGATCGTCGTCGAGGCCAAGCGGGGGCTCGCGGCACTGGAGTTCGAGGAGGGCCAGCGGCAGGCGCTGACGCTCGTGGCCGACTCGGTCGTCGACCGTCACGCCTGAGAAATCTAGAAGTCCTCGGGCAGGACGTGCCCGGCGTCGATCGCGCCGATGAAGCGCTCGACGTCCTCCTCCATGTTGGCCCGCGTCAGCTGGCGGAGGTCGTTGACGAGCGCCTGCGTGCCGCTGTCGAGCGTCTCGTCGAACTCCTGGATCGCGTCCTCCTCGAAGGTGTCGGTGACCCTCCACTCGCAGTTGGGACAGCGCAGGCTGACCTCCCAGCGCGATCTGTCGGCCTCTTTCCACGAGACGGGATAGACGAGATCGCAGGTGCAGTCGGGGCAGATGTGCAGCCGGCGCTGGGCCGGTGTCAGGTGCTCGAAGGAGATCACCTCGATCGTCTTGCCGGACGGCAGCTGGACCTTGCGGACGTACTGCCTGTGATCCGGAGCGGGGCTATGTTCGAACTCCTGCATGACCAACACATCGGCATGCGGGGCTGGAACTTGACCCTCGTCCGCCGATGCTCATCGCGTCGTCCACGCTCGGCGCTCGCGCTACGCTCTCCTTCTCCCCGAACCAGGAGTACCTGTGCCGAACATCGGCCCTCTCGAACTGATCGTCGTGCTCGTCATCGCCCTTCTCATCCTGGGCCCGAAGAAGCTGCCCGGGCTCGGCCGCTCGCTCGGCACCGGCATGCGCGAGTTCAAGGAGTCGATCACCGGAAGCAGCAAGGACGACGACAAGCACGAGCTGACGGCGTCCGACGACGACGAGCCCGCAACGCCCGAGCAGCACGACGACGCCATCAGCCGCCGCCGCGGCTAGATCCACGCGGCGCACACCCAGCAGCTATGGCACGAAGGCTGCGGCCGATCGGGCACGAGGATCGCCTCGCCCTCGTCGAACATCTCGACGAGCTGCGCCGGCGCCTCATCACGGCGATCATCACGCTGGTCGCCGCGTTCTCGTTCTGCTTCTGGCAGAACGAGGCCGTGCTGAAGATCATCACCAAGCCGGTCAGCAGCACGCAGAACCTCGAGAATCCGAAGAAGAACAGCAAGGACCCGCTGGAGCAGGCGGGACGCTTTCAGCGCCAGCAGGGCCAGGCGCTGCAGGCGATCGTGCCAGCGCTGTCGCTGACCGGGCAGACGTTGCGATCGCTGCGCGGCGATGACAACCTCACGGCGGCACAGCAGCGCCAGCTCGACAGGACGACCGCCGCGCTGGCCACGGCGGCGACCCAGGTCGCCCAGGCGGCCGAGGCGCTGCCGCGCGACAACACGCGCCGCCTCGTGACGCTCGGCGTGGCGGAGCCGTTCACGACGACGATCACGACCGCCTTCTACGCGGCGCTGCTGCTCGCAATGCCGTTCCTGCTCTACCAGCTCTACGCGTTCGTGCTGCCGGCCTTCAGCCCCAAGGAGCGAAACGTCGCGCTGCCGCTGATGCTGATGGTGCCGGTGCTGTTCGCCATGGGCGTGATGTTCGGCTACTTCGTCGTGCTCGAACGAGCCGTGCAGTTTCTGCAGAACTTCAACGACGACGACTTCGACATCCTGCTGCAGGCCAAGGACTACCTGAAGTTCGCCGTCTTCTTTCTGGCCGGCATCGGTCTGCTGTTCCAGATCCCGGTCGGCGTGCTGGCGGTCACGCGGCTTGGCATCTTCACGCCCAAGCAGCTGGCCAAGAACCGCGGCTACGTGATCCTCGGCATCGCCATCCTGGCAGCGGTCGCGACGCCGACGCCGGACCCCGTGACGATGACGCTGGCGATGGCGCCGCTGATCATCCTCTTCGAGCTCAGCATCCTGCTCGCGCGCTGGATCGACCGCATCAAGCCGCCGGAGGACCAGGACGACGACGACGAGGACGACGCCGACCCGGACGATCCCGACGACGAGCCGCACGACGACGCGGACGATCCCGACGACGACCCGTTGCGCGAGTACGAGGACGACGACGAGGACGAGGAGACGGCGCCGCCGGACCTGGCCGATGCCGCCGCGGCGGTCCAACGCGCCGCGCAGGGCGATCCCCCTAAGCTGAGGGACAGGAACGACCCCGAACCGAAGGACTGATCGCCGAATGCTGTTCGATCTGCGCGGGCGTGGGCGTCGCCGCACGATTCAAGCCATCTACCTGTCGCTGGCCATCCTCATGGGCGGCGGCCTCGTGCTGTTCGGCATCGGCGGCAACACCAGCGGCGGCGGCCTGTTCGACGCCGTCGTCGGCGAGGGCGCGGGCGGCGACAGCGCGACGGGCTCGCTGGACAAGCGCATCAAGACCGTCTACGCGAAGACCCGCGCGCAGCCACGCGAGCCCGCGGCGTGGGCCGAGCTGGCACGCCTGCGCTTCCAGCGCGCCGGCATCGACGGCATCTCGGCCGACGACCTGACGTACACGAAGAAGGGCAAGGAGCGCCTGGTGCTCGCCACGCAGGCCTGGGAGCGCTACCTCGCCCTGGATCCCAAGACGCCGAGCGCCCGCGTGGCACGGCTGATGGTGCAGGCCTACGGGACCAACGGCGTCAACGAGCCGATCAAGGCGGTGCGCGCGATGGAGCTCGTGACGGCGGCGGAGAAGCCGCCGAGCACGAACCTCTACGCGCAGCTCGCGCAGCTCGCCTACACGGCGAACGACAAGCGCACGGGCGACCTCGCCGCCGACCGCGCCGTCGAGCTCGCGCCCGCCGACAAGCGCAAGGAGCTGCGCAAGGCGCTCGACGGCCTCCGGGCGCAGGCCGGGCAACCGCCCGCCACCGCCACGCCGGACACGGGCCAGGGCACGCCGAACCCAAGCGGCTAGCGGACGTCCACTAGGATGCCGGAGCCGATCCCGCCCCTGTAGCTCAACTGGCAGAGCAGCGGACTCTTAATCCGAAGGTTCCAGGTTCGATTCCTGGCGGGGGCACTCAAAGCGTCGCCAGGTACTTTTTCGGGTCGTAGTACGCGTGGGTCGCCAGACCCGAGTGGTCCCTCGCCCAGTCGTCGCGCACGTCGCCCGGCCCCGGCGGGGCCTCTTTGTTGACCTTCGCCTGCACGAGCGTGAGCAGCGCCGCGTCGAACAGGACGTCCGCGACACGCAGTTCGAAGCCGTGTGCGATCAATCGTTGCGCTGCCTTGCTCGTGAAGATCCGCAACCAGTTCTTCGTGCCCGGCGAGACGTACATCAGCACGATGTTCTTGCCGCCCGGATAGCGCGTCGCCGACTTGAGGTTGTGGGCATCGCGCGCGCTTGCGTAGCTCAGCACCTGGTCGGGCGTGGACGCCAGCACCGGGTCCGGCGGCCCCAGCGGGCCCGCGACCACCGCTGTCTTGGCCTCGTCGCCGCCGATCTTGCCCACGATCGTGTCCGGATCCGCCTTGATCTCGTGGTAGTGGCGCCTGCCCTCGACGCCGTGGAACGAGAGATCGATGTCCTGCGTCGTGGTCGCGGCGGCCTTCATCCCCGGCGCCTCGGGGCGCACCTTGTCCTTGCCCATGCGAATCAGCGTGCCCGCGGCGACCTCGCTCTCCGCCAGGACCCGGTGCGTTTCCCACAACTCCCCGTACATCCCCTTGAAGTGCGCGTACAGGTCGGTGCCTTTCGGCAGCAGCGCCTTGCGCAACCACGCCTCGGCCGAGCCCGGCTTGACACGGCTCCACAGCCCCGCCATCTCGTCGAGCTTGACCAACCAGCGCTCGACCATGGCATCGGGATCATTGGATTTCTCATAGCCTTGGCGGATGGCGTTGACGACGTGGTGCAGTTCGCTATCGGTGAATCCGAGCGTCTTGAGCGCCACAACGCCGGGACGGCTCACGGCGATGGTGCTCTCGGTCGTCGGCGCCTCGTAATTTTTCACCATCAGCGTCTTCGCACCCGGGTACTTGATCGCCTTCTTGGCGAGCATGGCGACGCGCTCCTTCGTCGTAGGGGCGTCCCTGACGATCTCGGCCGTGCGCGTGACCGCAATGTTCAGTCGCGACACAAAGTCGGCCCGAACGGCCTTCAGCGCCGGCTCGTCGACGGTAGCGCTGCCGATCGCGTCGTTGAAGTCCTTGAACACATCGACCTTGAGCTTCTTGAGCTCCAAGAACTTCTGCGTGAAGTCGGCGTCAAGCGTGGCCGGCTCGTTGAGAACATCGACGATCGCGGCCGCTTCTGAGTCGATCCTGTCCATCGTCGGCTGTACAAGCGCTTGGACCTTCAGGACCTCCGCCGGATCGGGCCCCGTTCTTGGCGTCTTGGCGGTCACCATCAACCGCGGCCCTGAATGTCCAATCCTGGCGCGCTCGTCCAACTCCGTCTTCGCACCGCGGACCTCGGACGCCGTGTACGGGACGAGAAGGTTGGCCACCACGTCGTGCAACTCCGCGTCTGTCATGGCCATGGTCGACGTCTTGACCTTCGCCGACATGTTCGTGCGGTCGGGGACGTACTGGATCTGCATCCTGGCGATCATCACCGCCGGCGCGCGCACGGCGCGCCGCTGCACAGCGCGCGCCAACTGACCGGCCAGTGCATCGGTGTGTGCCTCGGGCTGCGGCGTCTGTCGCCCCGTCGCGGGCGCAGCCGCAGGCTCGGCGTGCACGCGCGCCCGGCTCGCGGGGTGTGCCATGCCCGGCTCGCTCGGACGATGTTCGTTCGCGAGCATTCCCTAGCTGCTCCTTCGAGTAGGTCGCGTGCCGAGCGTACCGACGTCGGCGCGTGCCGCAAAGGTCGGGGTCTCCGGCTGACGCAACGCGTTGCGAGGCAGCCTCAGCAGACTGCACTCAACTCTCGGCCAAAGCCCACCCGTAGAACATGAACAGCGGGGGGTGCCCACGGGAAAAGCCCTGCAAATGGGCCAACTCTCAAGCCGAAGATCGGAGGTTCGATTCCTCCCGGGGGCGTGAAGAGCCGATGTTTGCGAGTTTCCGCGGCTACGCCCGCCTGTACAGTCCGGCAGACGTGGGGCGTCATCACAATGACATGCCGACGCATGTTGCCTGCATCATGGACGGCAACGGACGCTGGGCCAAGCGCATGGGCCTGTCGCGCACCGAGGGCCATGCCGCGGGTGAGACCGCGCTGCACCACATCGTTGACGCGGCGATCGATATGGGCATCAAGTGGCTCTCCGTGTTCGCGTTCTCTACGGAGAACTGGTTGCGACCGGTGGCTGAGGTGCAGTTTCTCATGCACCTCAACGGCAACCTGATCGACCGTCACGGCCAGCGTTACCACGAGCGCGATGTGCGCATCCGCTATCTGGGCCGGCCGGACAGCCGCATTCCCGCCACCTTGATGCGCGACATGCGCGAGATCCAGGCGCGCACGCATGACAACGAGGGGCTCACCTTCACGATCGCGTTCAACTACGGCGGGCGGGCGGAGCTCGTCGACGCGCTGCGTTCGATCCTGCAGACCGGCGTGCAGCCCGCCGACGTCACCGAGCAGAACATCGCCCGTCACCTGCCCTATCCCGACATGCCCGACCCGGATCTCGTCGTGCGGACCGCCGGCGATCAGCGGATCTCGAACTTCATGCTGTGGCGCGCTGCGTACTCGGAGCTCGTGTTCACCGACGTGCTGTGGCCCGACTTTCGCGGCGAGCACCTGCGCAAGGCCGTCGACGTCTATCGCTCGCGCCAGCGGCGGTTTGGCACGGTATGAGCCGCTCACCGTGGACGCACAAGTTCCTCGACGAGATGCGCGAGATCGGTGATCCGTTGGCGGACGCCGTCGTCGACGAGATTTTCGACGGCGGCAAGGTCGGGGCGGTCAACACGCTCATGAAGACGCTCGTGCGCAACGACGGCGTGCCGACGAGAAAGCTGCCGCGGGCCGTGCGCGACTACCTCGACGCGACGGACGACCTGCCGCCGTGGGCCGATGCGCAGCGTATCTGCGCGGGGGAGCGGTTCTTCGAGTTGCACGGCCCGTTCTGCGTCGTCGCGCTCGCGTGCGCGTCCTTGCCCGCGTGCTACGCCATGCGCAGAGGCGTCCAGGTCCTGAGCCTGACGGCGCGCCTGCAGACCGATCCGGTCCGCAGGATCGGCGAGACCGCTCAGATGACGTTGCACGCCATGTCCGCCGGCGGTCTTGCCCCTGGCGGAGCCGGCATCCGCGACGCCCAGAAGGTGCGACTGATGCACGGGGCCGTCCGTCACCTTGCGCTGGCATGCGACGAATGGGATCCCGACTGGGGCGTGCCGATCAACCAGGAGGACCTCGCCTTCACGCTGCTGACGTTCTCGGTCGTGGTCCTCGACTCGATCGCGAAGCTCGGCAGGACGTTCTCCGACGACGACGCGGAGGCCTACTTCCATTGCTGGAACTGCGTCGGGCACGTCCTGGGCATCGAGGATGCGCTGATCGCCGCAACGATCGCCGACAGCCGCAGGCTCTGGCGGCGGATCACCGAGCGCAACTGGGAGCCGTGTCCCGAGGGCGCGGCGATGACGCATGCGTTGCTCGGCGCGATGGAGCACGCGATCCCGGGCACGGTCTTCGACGGCTTCCCGGCCTACCTGCTGCGCTACCTCGGAGGCGATCAGCTGGCCGACATCCTCGACGTTCCGGGACATTCCTGGACGTCGGTGCTCGCCGGTCCGCTGCGGCTGCTCGCGCGCGGCACCGACGCAGCCGGGGACGTCGATCCGATCGTTGCCAAGGTCGCGGCGCGCTTGAGCAAGCAGCTGCTGGACGGCTTCGGGTGGGTCGCGCGCGGCGGCGAGCGGGCGCCGTTTGACATCCCGCAGCAGCTCGCCAACTGCTGGGGGGTGCAGCCGGCGCTGTAGCTGGCGCCGCGTCGCGCCGCGTTCAAGGCGCCGGCGCGAGATACCCTCGCGACATGAACCTCCTCGCAAGCCTCGACGGCGTCGTCATGGACGCCGCCGACGCGCACGTCAGCGTTCTCGACGACGGGCTGCTGCGCGGCGACGGCGTCTTCGAGGTCATCCGGATCTACGAAGGGCGCCCGTTCGCGCTGGAGGAGCACCTCCAGCGCATGACCCGCAGCGCCGCGAGCCTGCGCCTGCCCTTCGACTCCACGGAGCTGCGCGAGGACGCGCTTGCGCTGCTCGCGCAGGCTGGAGCGGTCGACGCCGCACTGCGCCTCGTCGTCACGCGGGGTGGACGGCGGATCGCGATCCTGCATCCGCCGAAGACCTTCCCGCCGACGATCTCGCTGGCGACGATCGCCTACGCGCCGACGCGCGTGCTCGACGGCGTCAAGTCGCTGTCCTACGGCGCGAACATGCTTGCGACCCGTCTCGCTGTCGAGGCCGGCGCCGAGGAGGCGCTGCTCGTCACGCCGCACGGGCGCGTGCTCGAGGGCCCGACGACGTCGTTCTTCTACGTGCTCGGCGGGGAGCTGTGCACGCCGCCGCTGAGCGACCGCATCCTGGACTCGATCAGCCGTCGCGTGCTGCTCGAGGTCACCGACGCGCGCGAGCGCGTCACGACGCTCGACGACCTCGAGTCGATCAGCGAGGCGTTCCTCGCCTCGTCGCTGCGCGAAGTGCATCCGGTGCGCTCGATCGACGGCCGCGCTGTGCCCGAGGCTCCAGGACCGGTCGCCGTGGCGGCCGCCGAGCGGGTGCGCGAGCACATCGCGGCGGCGCTCACGGCGGCGCCGCCGGCGTGAAGATCGTCACCGTCATCGGCAACCGGCCGCAGTTCGTCAAGGCCGCCGCCGTCTCGGGGCCGCTGCGCGCCAAGCACGAGGAGGTGCTCGTGCACACCGGCCAGCACTACGACGACGAGCTGTCGACGATCTTCGTGACCGAGCTCGGCGTGCCGCGCCCGGAGGTGCAGCTCGGCCTCGGCGGCGGGACCAACACGCAGCAGACCGCGCGCATGCTCGCGGCCCTCGGCGACCTGCTCGCCGAGCAGGCCCCCGACGCCGTGCTGGTCTACGGTGACACGAACTCGACCCTCGCCGGCGCCCTCGCCGCCGCGCAGGGGCGCATCCCGCTCGCGCACGTCGAGGCCGGCATGCGCTCCTATGACCGCGCGATGCCCGAGGAGCTCAACCGCGTCCTCGCCGACCACCTCGCAGATCTGCTGCTCGTCTCGTCCGAACGCGCCGCGCAGAACCTCGCGCTCGAGGGCATCACGGGCGGCGTCGAGATCGTGGGCGACGTGATGGTCGACGTCGCGCAGCTGGTGGCGCCGCGCGCTCGCGCCGACGACGGGCCGCTGGAGGCCGCCGGCGTGCACGCCGGCGAGTACCTGCTCGTCACCGCGCATCGAGCCGGCAACGTCGACGACCCCGCCCGCCTGCTCGAGCTCGTCGAGCTGCTGCTGTCGCTCGACGAGCCGGTGGTCCTGCCGCTGCACCCGCGCACGCGCTCGCGCCTGGAGGACGCCGGCCTGCTCGACCGCCTCGCCGCGGGCGCGATCCTGCTGCCGCCGCTGGGCTACCCGGCGTTCACCTCGCTGTTGACGCGCGCGCTCGCCGTGCTGACGGACTCCGGCGGCGTGCAGAAGGAGGCCTACCTGGCGGGCGTGCGGTGCGTGACATTGCGCGACAGCACCGAGTGGGTCGAGACCGTGCAGGCGGGCTGGAACACGCTCGTCGACCTCGACGCCGGCGCGGCCCGCGCCGCGCTCGCTCACCCGCTCCCCGGCGAGCGCCCCGAGCTCTACGGCGACGGCCGCGCGGCGCAGCGGGTGGTCGCGGCGATGGCTAGGCTCACGGCCCGATGAGCGACTCGCTGCCGCCGCCCGGGCTCGTCCTCAGCCCGACGCACGCTCCCGGCCTGGTCCTCGCCCCGACGGCATCGATCGGTCGCGAGGTCGTCTTCGGCGCGCACGTCGTCATCCACGACGGCGTCGTCATCGGCCACGGCTGCACGATCCAGGATGGCGCCGTGCTCGGCAAGCCGCCGAGCCTGTCGCGCCGCTCGACCGCGTCGCGCGAGGACCTCGACGAGCTCGTGCTCGAGGACGGCGTCGTCATCTGCTCGCATGCGATCGTCTTCGCCGGCTCGCGCATCGGCGCGCGCACGATCGTCGGCGACCAGGCCTACGTTCGCGAGCGCACGACGATCGCCCCCGACAGCGTCGTCGGGCGCGCCAGCGGCGTCGACAACGACGTCAGCATCGGCGCGCGGGTGCGGATCCAGTCGCAGGCCTACGTGACCGCCTACAGCGTCGTCGAGGACGACGTCTTCTTCGGGCCGTGCGCGATGACGACCAACGACGACACGATGGCGCGCCTGCCGCAGGGCGCGCCGATGCGCGGGGCGACGCTGCGGCGCGCCTGCCGGATCGGCGGCGGCGCGGTGCTGCTGCCCGGCGTCGAGATCGGCGAGGAGGCGTTCGTCGCCGCCGGAGCGGTCGTCACGAGCGACGTGCCCGCGCGCAAGGTCGTGATGGGCGTGCCGGCGCGCGTCGTGCGCGAGGTACCCGAAGACGATCTGCTCGAGCGCTGGAGCTGAGCCCGGAGCCGCTACGCCACCGCCGCGAGCTGCGGCGAGTCCTGCATCCAGATGATCTGCTCGCGGCCGGGGCCGACGCCGACGAGCACGACCGGCACCTTGACGTGCTCGGCGATGAAGCTCAGGTACTCCCGGGCGGCGCGCGGCAGGTCCGAGGGCGAGCGGCACTCGGTGATGTCCTCCGTCCAGCCGTCGAGCTCGATGTACTGGCCGCGGGCGTGGTGCAGCACCGTCTGGTGGTAGGGAAAGTCGGAGAACTCGGCGCCGTCCTGGCCCGCGTAGGTCATGCAGACCTTGATCTTCTCGAAGCCCGACAGCACGTCGAGCTTCGTGATCGCCAGCGACGTCAGGCCGTTGATGCGCGAGGCGTAGCGCAGCGCGGGGATGTCCAGCCAGCCCGTGCGCCGCGCGCGCCCGGTCGTCGTGCCGAACTCGCCGCCGCGGCGGCGGATCTCCTCGCCGACGTCGTCGTCGAGCTCGGTCGGAAACGGGCCCGAGCCGACGCGCGTGACGTAGGCCTTGGCGATGCCCCAGACCTCGTGGATGTCCTTCGGGCCGACGCCGGCGCCGACGCAGGCAGCTCCCGCGATCGGGTTGGAGGACGTGACGAAGGGATATGTGCCGTGGTCGATGTCCAGCAGCGCGCCCTGCGCGCCCTCGTAGAGCACGAGCTTGTCGGCGTCCAGCGCGTCCCAGACGATCCGCGCCGTGTCGGCGATGTGGCGCTCGAGGCGGTGGCCGTAGGTCAGGTAGGCCTCGGTCATCGACTGCAGGTCCAGCGACGGGTCCTTGGCGTAGGGTCGCAGGCTGAGGCGCTTGGGGTCGATCGCCGCGGTGATCTTCTTCTTGAGGATCTTCTCGTCGAGCAGGTCCTGCATGCGGATGCCGAGGCGCGCGGCCTTGTCGGCGTAGGCGGGGCCGATGCCGCGCCGCGTCGTGCCGATCTGCAGCTTGCCGAGCTTCGTCTCGCCGGCGGTGTCGAGCAGCAGGTGGTAGGGCATGATCACGTGCGCGTTGGCTGAGATGCGCAGGCCGCTCGTGTCGATCCTGCGCGCCCGCAGCGCGTCGAGCTCGTCGGTCAGCACGTGCGGATCGACGACGACGCCGTTGCCGATGATGCAGCGCTTGCCGGGATAGAGGATCCCCGACGGGATCAGGTGGAACTTGAAGACCTCGCCGTCGCGGATGATCGTGTGGCCGGCGTTGTTGCCGCCCTGAAAGCGCACGATCGCGTCCGCCCGCTCGGCGAGCAGATCGACGACCTTCCCCTTGCCTTCGTCGCCCCACTGGGCGCCGACGATGCAGATTCCAGGCATACGGCGTTCAGTCTAGGAGGCGGGGCGTCGTGGCCGTGTTCAGGCCGAGCGCACGTCGGGTCCCGAGCGGCGCGCGTCGGCGCCGTAGAGCGGCAGCAGCTCGCACATCTCCTCCAGCCGCGACACCGTGCGCTCGTTGATCTGCTCGGCCAGCGCCTCGCGTCTCGAGGTTCGTCGTGATGATGATCGAGCGCTGATCCTCGTAGCGGGCGTTGACGATCGCGTAGAGCTGCTCGAGCACCCAGGGGCTCGTCTTCTCCGCGCCGACGTCGTCGATGTGCAGCAGGTCGACGGCCGTCAGGCGGTCGAGCAAGTCGAGGTAGGAGTTGCCGCGGTCGTCGTCGAACGTCGTGCGGATCTGCGCCAGCAGGCGCGGCAGCGAGTAGATCGCGACGCTGCGCCCGGCGGCGATGCGCGTGGCTGGAGACGAGCATCGCGAGCGTCGTCTTGCCGGTCCCGACCGGGCCGAAGAACCACAGCCCGCGGCCGGCGTCGAGCCGCTCGTCGATGCGGTTGACGTAGCCGCGCACGACGGCGACGCGCGAGCGGTCGATCTCGGTCACCGGCGGGCGGTCGAACGACACGCCGCGGTACTTGCGCGGGATCACGCCGCTGAGCGAGTGCGCCCGCGCGCGGCTGACGCGCTGCGGCCGGCACTCGCAGTCGCGCGCGGTGTTCGTCTCCTCGTCGATCAGGAAGCCGCTGCCGTCGCAGAGCTTGAGCGGGCAGATGTCGTCGGTCATCCGTAGCGATCCGGCGAGGTGTAGTTGAGGAACTTCGGATACTCCTTGGCGAACGTCAGCTCGACGTCGCCGATCGCGCCGTTGCGGTGCTTGGCGATGATGATGTCCGCGATCCCCGCTCGCTCGGTCTCCTTGTCGTAGTACTCCTCGCGGAAGATGAACGCGACGAGGTCGGCGTCCTGCTCGATCGATCCCGATTCGCGCAGATCCGACAGCAGCGGGCGCTTGGTGTCGATCGACTGGCCGCGCGTCTCGACGGCGCGCGAGAGCTGCGACAGCGCGATCACCGGGACGTGCAGCTCGCGGGCGAGGATCTTCAGCCCACGGCTCATCTCGCCGACCTGCTGCACGCGCGACTCGACCCGTCCGTCGGGGCGCATGAGCTGCAGGTAGTCGATGATGATCAGGCCCAGCGGCTGCTGCTGATGCAGCCGCCGCGCCTTCGCGCGGATCTCGATGATCCCGACGTCCGAGGAGTCGTCGACGTAGATCGGCGCCGCGGCGAGCTTCGCCGAGGCCTGCAGGATCTTCGGCCACTTGCCGTCGGGCACGCGCCCCTTGCGCAGCTCGTCGCCCTTGATGCGCGCCTGCGACGCCACGAAGCGCTGCGCGAGCTCGGTCTCGGACATCTCGAGGCTGAACAGCGCGACCGGGAGGCCGTGGTCGATAGCGGCGTTTTCAGCGATGTTCGTGACGAGTGCGCTGTTGTGGACGACCAGGTCGTCCGCCACGAAGTTATGGTGCACCGGGACGGTCAGGTCGTACGTCTCCTCCTCGCCGATCGGCTCGATCGACAGGATCTCGTCCCACCACAGGTCCGAGGTCGCCAATTGGCCGAGCTCCTCGTCCGCGGACCAGTCGGCGATCTTCTGCAGCTGCGGGCGCGACAGGCCACGCTTGTGCACGTGCCGGTCGTGGGTCGGGGAGCGCCCCGCGGAGCGGCTGACCTCGCTCCATGGGCGCTCGCCCTTGACGGCGAGGACGCTGTCCCAGATCGCTACCGGCAGCGTGTCGACGTTCGTCCCACGGCCGGCCGTCTTCAGGCCCGCGAGCGCCCGTCCCGCCTGCGGCGCCTTGCCGCAGACGTCGACGAGGCTGCAGAAGCGCCTGACACCGTCCTGACCGGTGATGCGCACCTCGCGCGCGACCTTCCGGGTGCCCTCGTAGACGGCGCGCTTCAGTGTGCGGATGCACGAGACGATGCCGAGGCGCAGGAGCAGGTGCTGGACGTCGCGCGCGAGCCGTTCGCTGATCGTCGTGTAGCCGACCTGGCGCAGCCGCTCGGTCGCATAGATGTGCCCGTCGCAGGCGTAGAGGATCCCGAGGAAGCGGGCGATGTCGCGCTCGCCGAGGCCGAAGATCGCGTCGGGAACGAATCTGTCCTCCGAGCGCTTGCCCCAGATGCCGTGGCGGCGGCACAGCTCGGTCACCGGGTTGCTCACAGCCGGGCTGAGGCGGCAGAGCCGCGCGTCGAAATTCCGGCCGGGCAACTTGCGGCGCGCGTTCCACCTGGCGCCGATCTCCTCTGTGGCCAGCTGCATCTCGTGGGCGACTACAGATCCTTCGAAGGTGAAGCGCGGAGTTGTCTGGGTCAGGCCACCGTCGGCAATCAGCCCAGCGAGCAGCACGATCTCGTCGTCGGGCATGGTCTGTTGCTGATCAGGCGCAGGCAGCATCCGCGGCACGCCGATCCTCGCGCCCGGTGCGAGCTCGTTGACTCGCTTCCAGCCATCGAGCGTCAGGAGCGGATGGTTGCCGGTGAGATCGGTGCGCCGTCCGAGCCGCGTCGTCACGCGAAACAGCGGCTTCACACCGTTGCGGAACGTCGCGGAGACACGCGCTGGCCGCAGGCGCAAATCGGCGCCGACCGCGGCCACCCATACCTCCTCGCCGGACTCGTGGAGCTCGACAAGCTCGTCGAGGCGACGCCGCTGTCCCGTCGACGACTCATAGACGAGTGTCGACCCCTTGAGACACTTCCCCATCGATGGCCTCGCGGCGATGACGATCAGGTTGCCTGGCTGAAATCCGCCGGTGATCTCGTCGAGGTCGCGAAAGCCCGACGGCGTGCCGGTCAGCGACGTGCCCTCGCGCGAGAGCTTCTCCATCTTCGCAGCTCGTCGTCGAGGATCTCGTCGATCGTGCGGAAGTCCTTCTGGCGATCGTCGTGGGCGACCTCGAGCATCGCCCGCTCGGCCTGCTCGACGAGGTCGCGCGGGCTGCCCTGGTGGTTGAGGACCGACGCCTGGATCTCGTACGTCGTGCTCAGCAGGCGGCGCATGAGCGCGTGCTCGCGGACGATCTGCGCGTAGCGGCGGATGCCGCCGAGGTCTGGGACGCCGCCGGTGAGCTCGTCGATCGAGGCCTTGCCGCCGGCCTCCTCGAGCCGGCCCGCCGTGCGCAGCTGCTCGGACACCGTCAGCACGTCGATCGGCTCGCTCTCGCGGTACAGCGCGAGCATCGCCTCGTAGATCGCCCGGTGGCGGTCGCGGTAGAAGTCGCTCGGGCTTCAGCCCCTCCTCGATGACGAGGCCGTACATCGCGCGATCGGACAGCAGGATGCCGCCGAGCACCGACTGCTCGGCCTCCAGCGAGTGCGGCGGCGCGACGCCGGTGGCGATCTGCGCGGAGGGTCGTGGCGGGGAGTCGGGGTAGGTGCTCACGACCGTCTGAGACTAAGTCCCGCCGGACGGCGCTTCGCAGAGGGTTCCCGCACGCTGGGGGAGTTTTCTGTCGAGGTCTCGCGCACGAACGCATGTTCGCACGAGTGCCGGACGTGCTTCGCCGCGGCCCCCGCCGGGTAGCAGCGCAAGCGCCAGCTTCGCAACGACGACGAAAGCCAGGTATCTCGCATGTCAGTTCCCGCATCCCCCCACAGGTCGACCGCCGGGAGGAACCTCGAGCTTGGCATGCTGCTGATCGGCGCTGGCGCGATCCTGCTGCTCATCAGCCTCTTCCTCACGTGGTACCAGCCGGAGGTCGATGCCTGGGAGATCTTCGAGGTCTGGGATCTCGTGCTCGCGGCGCTGGCGATCCTCGCGCTCGTGGCGGTCGCGAGCCGCATGGGCGCCGGGCGCCCCCGCCCCTCGAGCTGGCTCATCGGCCCCGCGATCGCGGCGCTCGTGATCGTGCTCTACGCGATCGTCAACCCGCCGCCGCTGGCGCGCACGATCGACGGCGATCCCGACACGGGCCTGTGGCTCGCGCTCGCAGCGTCGATCCTGATGGCCGCGGGCGCGCTGATGGCGGTCGCGCGAATCTCCGTGGCCTTCAACCCCGACGGCCCGGGACACGATTCGGTCGGACATCGTCCGGGGGCAGCGCGGCCCGGCAGCGGCCTGTTCGGGCGTGGCCCGGGAGGCGCGGAGCACGTCGACCCGCCTGCCGGTCCGGGGGTACCGCCCGGAGGCAGCGTGCAGCCGACCGAGCCGACGCGCAGGTTGTAGCGCGGGGCCGGCCGCGCCGGCTCAGCTCGTCGCGTCCTCGTCGGGCCAGCGACCGTGCAGGTCGTAGAAGTCGCGCGCGGCGTCCTCGTCGTCGCGGTCGTGGTGACCGCGGCTCGCGAACCAGGCCAGGACCGCGATCGAGGCGATGCCGCCGACGACGCCGACGACGCTCCAGATCAGGTCGGCGAGCGACGCGAGCGGCAGAGAGACTTACTTCTTCTCGACGACCATCGTCTTGATCGAGGCGCTGACGCCTTCGGCGACCTCGACGACGACGACGTACGTGCCGACGTTCTTGATCGGCTCCTCGAGGTGGACCTTGCGCTTGTCGACCTTCACGCCGCGCGCCTCTTCGATCGCGTCGGCGATGTCCTGGTTGGTGACCGAGCCGAACAGGCGCCCGTCGTCACCGGCCTGCTGGCTGATCGTCAGCACGGTGCGGTTGAGGATGTCGGCGTCCTCGGTGGCCTTGGCGACCATGACCTGCGCCTCGCGGTCCGCCGCCTCGCCGCGACGGCGAGCCTCGGCGAGCGCGCCCTTGGTGGCGGGCTGCGCGAGCTTGCGCGGGATCAGGTAGTTGCGCAGGTAGCCCTTGGAGACGTCGACGACGGCTCCGCTCGAGCCGAGATGCTCGACGTCCTGCATGAGGATGGCGGAGGGCATCTAACGATCGTCGCGGCCGCGACGGCCACGACCGCCCTCGCGCTCGGCGTCGTCGCGTCCGCCCTCGTTGACGTAGGGCAGCAGCGCCAGCTCACGGGCGCGCTTGACCGCGCGGGCGATCTGGCTCTGATGGCGCCGGCAGGCGCCGGTGATGCGCCGCGAGCGGATCTTGCCCTTCTCGGAGATGAACTTGCGCAGCGTGGCCGTGTCCTTGTAGTCGGCCTGCGCGATCTTCTCCTTGCAATACGGGCACGGCTTGCGCCGGCCGCTGCCGGGCCCGCCCTTCTTGTCACGACGGCGCGTGGGCTTGCCACGGTTGCGCTGCTTAGCCACTAAAGAGAGTCCTTCGTATCGATGCCGGGGGGCGCACGCGAAGCCGCACGCGACGAGCCATTGTGGCAGGTCACGTGCGTATCACGCGCTGCGGACAGGTTACAAAGCCCGGCGTCGCGGCCCGCGAGGCGGACGGGCGACGCGGGCGGCCGGTCGGCCCGGCTAGAAGGGGATGTCGTCGTCGGAGCTCTGGCGCCCGCCGCCACCGCCGCCGCCGCCGACCGCGACCGGCTGGAAGTCGCTGACGTCCGCGGGAACATCGGAGCGCGCGGCGTAGCCGTTGGAGCCTCCGCCGCCACCGCGCGAGTCGCCGTCGCGCACGACCGGCACGACGCTGTCGGCCGTGATGTCGACCGCCTGGCGCTTGTTGCCGTCCTGCTCCCACTCGCGCCAGCGCAGGCGCCCGGAGACGACGACCTTCTGGCCCTTGGTGAGGTTGCGTCCCATCCACTCGCCGAGGCCGCTCCAGATCGTGACGTCGAAGTAGGCGGCGCGGTCGGCCCACTCGCCCGACGCGTCCTTGAAGCGCTCGTTGTGAGCGATGCGCAGCGAGCAGACGGCCTGCCCGCTGGGAAGGTTTCGCACTTCGGGGTCCCGCGTCAGGTTGCCCGAGATGGTCACCGTGTTGATGTCGAATCCGCTCATGTGAAGGTCCTCATCCGCGCGCTCGACGGCCGCGGGCGCGCTCTCTCGTGGAAGTCCGGTCCTCGTTCGCTCGGCGGCGAACGATCGTGGATCGAGTCTAGAGCCGCGTCCGGCGGCGCCCCGCGTTGGGGCGTCTCGTCCGCGCTCTTTGCGCAGAGTCGTGGCGAAGCGAGGGTGGTTCGCGGGGCCGCTACTCGTCGGCGGGCGCTGCTGCGGCGACCGCGACCGGCTCTGCGGGGGGCGCGTCGACGATGCCCGTCGGGCGAGGCTCGGGGCGCGTCGACGGCGGCGCCGGCGTTCCGGGCTTGAGCTTGATGATGCGGAAGCGGACGACGCCGTCGGCGATGCGCAGCGTGCGCTGCAGCGACTCGAGCGTCTCACGCACCCCGTGGAACTGGAGCAGGTGGTACTCCGCGTCGGTCTTGTGACGGATCTCGTAGGCCGTCTGGCGGACGCCCCAGTCCTGGGTGTTGACGATCCCGAGCGGGACCGATGAGCTGCTCGACGCCCGTCAGCACCTTCTGGCGCTGCTCGTCCGGAGCGGCGCTGTCCAGCATCAGCACGAGGTCGTAGAGGGGGTCGGCGGCAGGCATTCGGCGGCGCATGATAGCGAGCGGGGGGCGAGCCACCCGTCGCGCGCTCCTCTACCGGACGTGGACTCCGATCGCCGGGCGCCCCTGCGTGCCCGCATCCGCTGGGCGAACGTCGCCCGTGCAGTGGCCCTCGTGGCGCTCGCCGCGACGATCGTGGCGTGGCCGGCGCTGCGCCCGCGCGAGCCCGAGCTGCCGCCCGCGGAGCCGGTGCCGGTGGCGCCCGTACAGCCCGTCGCGCCCGCGCCGGCGCCCCTCGCGATGCCGCCGCCGGGCGCGCAGGCAACCGCGCCGCGCGGCGAGGCGAAGCCGGGGGGGCGCCCGCGCGCCCGCCGCCCCCGCAGCCGCGACGCCGGGTCGCGCGGGGACGCCGCCCAGGCGCGCAGCGCCCGGCGGCGCTCGGGCGCCAAGCGGACGCCGCGCAACCGCCGCGCGCGCCCCGCCGCGCGCCGCCACGCGCCAGGCTCGCGACGCCCCCGGCCGGCTCCGAGGACGGGCCCGAAGCCTCGCGATCGCGGGCCGGCGCCCCCTCCCGCCGCATCGGTTCAGGCTCCCGAGTTCCCCGGCGGCCGCGCCGCGCCCGAGTTTGCAGACGGCTGAAGCTGCCCCGCGAGCCGCATGCATGAGTGACATCTCACGCCGCGCACCGCGGCGGATGGCGCGAAACGCATGGCATGCGTGAATCGGCGTGCCCGCCCGGCGGCGCACCCGGCGGCGCAGCAGCCCAACGACCTCAGCCGAGCGCGCCCGCCCCCGACTCCCGCTTCTCGCGGATGTCCTCGAGCTGCTCGTCGATCCAGTCGCCGGGGTCGCGTGCGGTGACGGCGTCGCGCAGGCCGGTCCAGCGGCGCTCACGCTCCTCGTCGCTCATCGTCAGCGCGCGGTGGATCGCCTCCGCCGTCTCGCAGATGTCGAACGGGTTGACGCTCAGCGCGAACTCGCCGAGCTCCTCGTGCGCGCCGGTGTTCTCCGACAGGATCGAGACGCCGTTGCGCTCGTTGACGAGCGGGCCCTCCTTGGCGACGAGGTTCATGCCGTCGAACATCGCGTTGACGATCATCAGGTCGTAGTTCTTGTAGGCCGCGACGGCCTCCTCGAGGTCGTCGCGCAGCTTGAGCTGGATCGGCATCCAGTCCGGCGTGCCGTGGTTGTGGTTGACGAGCGCGACCAGCGTCTCGATGCGCTCGAGGTAGTCGCGGTACTGCTCGACGTCCATCCGCGACGGCATCAGCTGGGCGATGAACGTCACGCGCTCGAGGAACTCGGGGTGCTGCTCGAGGAACTGGTCGAAGGCCGCGAAGCCGCGCAGCACGTTCTTCGACAGGTCGGCGCGATCGACGCGCAGGATCACGTGGTCGCGGCGCCGGCGCTTGAGCTCGACCTCGAACTCGAGCGTGCGCTCGCCGGCGGCGACCTTGCGCGTGGCCTCGTAGTCGATCGGCAGCGGGTAGGCGCGCACCCACACCTCGCGATCGCCGTGCTGCACGATCCCGCGCTCGAAGTCGACGTCCAGGCCCATCAGGTCGCGGCAGCACTGCAGGAAGTTCCAGCGGTAGGAGCGCGTGTGGAACCCGACGATGTCGTTGGCCAGCACGCCCTCGTAGATCTCGTTGCGCATCGCCGTCGGCAGCACGCGCCAGGCGTCGGGCTGCGTCCACGGGATGTGGATGAAGTGGTGCAGGAAGACGTCCGGGCGCGCCGCGCGCACGACCGCCGGCAGCGTGTAGAGGTGGTAGTCGTGGACCATCACGATCGGGTCCTGCTCGCCGTCGATCTGATCGAGCACCGCCGCGGCGAGATCGTCGTTGACGACCTTGTAGCCGTGCTCGAAGGCGTCGACCTCGTGCTTGGCGACGTCCGGCGCGTTGGAGAGATCCCACAGGTAGTGCTGGATGAACCACAGCATCGGGTTGGAGATCACGTTGTAGAAGGAGTCGTAGGCCTCGGGATCGGAGCGCACGAAGCGCACGTGGTAGTCGCTGTCGCCCGAGGCCTCGATCCGGAACGGCCGGTCCTCGCTCTCGCGGGCCTTGGCGACGTCGCCGTCGGTCATCGCCGAGGCGATCCAGACCGCGTCGCGGTGCGAGGCGAGGCCGGTCAGCGCCGTGACGAGGCCGCCGCCGCCGCGCGTGAACGAGCCGTCGTCGTCGAAGGTCACCGGTCCGCGGTTGGAGACCAGCACGAGGGGCGCGTGGTTCGACACAGCGAACCCCTACCCGAAAGCTACGGCGACCGGACCTGCGTCGGCCGCGCGCCGAGCTTCAGCCGGACGTCGCGCGGCCTGCCGTCGCGGTAGACGCGCAGCACGACCTGCGAGCCCGGCTCGAGTCGCAGCAGCGCGACGCCGAGCGCCTCCTCGTCGGCGAGCGGGCGTCCGTCGACGGCCGTGATGATGTCGCCGCCGTCGACGACCCCGCGCGCCTGGAAGCGCTCGCGCTCCTTGCCGGCGCGCAGGCCGGCCTTGTCGGCGGGGCCGCCGTCGACGACCTCCTGCACCCACGCGCCCTTGGAGACCGCCAGCTTGAAGCGGCGCGCGAGCTGGGGGTAGATGCGCGTCGTCGCCACGCCGAGGTAGGCGTAGTCGACCTTGCCGTCCTTGCGCAGCCCGGCGAGCGTGTGGCGCACCGCGTCGACGGGGATCGCGTAGCCGACGCCCTCGCCGCCGCCGCTGGACGTCTGGATCTGCGAGTTGATTCCGAGCACGTCACCGCGGCCGTCGACGAGCGGACCGCCGGAGTTGCCGCGGTTGATCGCGGCGTCGGTCTGGATCGCGCCGGCGATCTCGAAGCCGGTCAGCGACTTGATCGAGCGGTCGATCGCCGACACGACGCCGACCGACAGCGACTGCGGCTCGCCGAACGGCGAGCCGATCGCCGCGACCGGCGAGCCGACGCGCAGGTCCTGCGCGCTGCCGAGCTTCAGCGGGCGCAGCCGCAGGCCCGCCGGGTCGATGCGCAGCAGCGCGACGTCGGCGTTGGGATCGAAGCCGACGATCCGAGCCGACACCTCGTTGCCGTCGGCGAACGCGACGTAGACCTCCTTGGCCTTGCGGATCGAAGCGCCGGTGCCCTCGGTGACGACGTGCGCGTTGGTCACGATCTCGCCCGAGCCGCTGACCACGAAGCCCGAGCCGACGCCGTCCAGCCCTCCTCGCCGACGTCCGCGCCGGCACGCGGGAGCACGCTGAAGACCGTCACGACACCGGGCGCGTCGCGGCGGTAGACGGCCCGCGCGTCGAACCCGCCGTCGTCGCGGGCGCCCCGCAGCACCTCGACCGTCGTCACGCGCTCGACGGTGCGCACCGGCCCGCCGGACGAGGACGCCTCGCCGCCGCCGGTGTCCTTGCCGCCGCAGGCGCCGAGCGCCAGCGCCGCGGCGCCGGCGAGCAGCGCGGCGAGCATCCTCACGCGGGCAGCTCCAGCGAGAACGTCGTATGGCCGGGTGCCATGTCGACCTCCAGCGAGCCGCGCATGCGCTCGGCGAGCTCGCGCGCGATCGCCAGGCCGAGGCCCGAGCCCTGCACGTCGTCGGACGTGAAGAACGGCTCGAACACGCGGCTCGCCGCGTCGGCGCCGATGCCCGGCCCGTCGTCGCACGACGCCGAGGCGCACCGAGCCGTTGTCGCGCGTCCGGCGGTGACGACGACGTCGGTCCCCGGAGGCGTGTGTGTCAGCGCGTTGTCGAGCAGGATTCGCAGGATCTGCGCCACGCGCTCAGGATCGCAGAAGGCCTCGATCGGCTCGCCGGAGCCGAGGCGCAGCTCGACCTCCGAGCCGTGCTTGACGAGCGCGGGCGCGAACTCCGACGTGACCTGGCCGGCGAGGTCGCCGAGGTCGGTCGGCTCGGGGCGCAGCTCCAGCGAGCCGGCCTCGAGCTTGGAGAGGTCGAGCAGGTCGGTCGCGAGCTTGCCCAGGCGCGCGACCTGCTCGCGCACGACGGCGACGAACTCGCGCCGCGTGTCGTCGTCGAGCTCCTCGTCCTCGAGCAGCTCGAGGAAGCCGCCGAGCGAGAAGATCGGCGTGCGCAGCTCGTGCGAGGCGGTCGCGATGAAGCGCCGCCGCGCGCGTCTCGACCTGCGCGAGCTGGCGCTGCATGTCGTCCAGCGCCCGCGCGAGCTGGCCGAGCTCGTCGTCCTTGCCGGCCGGGAAGACCGCCGTGAAGTCGCCCGCACGCGACGCGCTCGGCGCCCTGCTCGAGCAGCTTCACGCGGCGCGCGATCGCGCTCGAGACCGACGAACCCGCCGGCGAGCGCGAGCAGCAGCCCGAGCGCGCCGGCGATCAGGATCTGGCGGCGGATCAGCGCGACGTTGCCCTGCACGTCCGACAGCGGCGAGGAGAAGACGACGACGCGGCTGACGTCGCCCTCGGAGCGGATCGGCTCGGCGACCTCGCCCGAGCAGCACGTCGCCGCGCGACTCCGTCGAGCGCGCCTCGCGGCCGGTTCTCGCCGCGACCTCGGCGACCTCGAAGCGCAGGTCGTCGACCTGGACCTCCTTGGTCGAGTCCGCGAACGGCGTGACCTGCAGGCCCTCGGTGCCGTTGCCGACGGTCAGCACCGTGACGCGCGTGTTCGTGACGTCGTCGATCTGCGCGACGAGGCCGTTGATCTGGCGCAGCGTGCCGTTCTCGAGCACCATGCGCGAGATCCGCGGCGTCTGGTCGCGCGCCGTGCGCGCGATCGATCGCAGCTTCTGCTCGCTCAGCGAGGACTCGAGCTGCGGCGCGACGTAGAACAGGACCGCGCCGATCGCGACGAGCGTGACCGCGAAGAACAGCAGCGTCAGCCGCGTGCGCAGCGAGCGCAGGCGCATCAGTGGGCCACCTAGCGGTTCTCCGTGTCGCGGAAGCGGTAGCCGACGCCACGCACCGTGAAGAGGTACTCCGGGTGCTTGGCGTCGATCTCGAGCTTCTCGCGCAGGTGGCGGATGTGGACGTCGATCGTGCGCGGATCGCGATAGGCCGAGTCGCCCCAGATGCGCGTCAGCAGGTTCTCGCGCGTGAACACGCGGCCCGGATGCGTGGCGAGCGCGCCGAGGATCTCGAACTCGACGAACGTCGTCTGCACCGGCTCGCCGCGCACGCGCACCGCGCGCTTGGCGAAGTCGATCGTCAGCCCGTCGACCTCGAGCGGGCCGTCGTTGACGACGACGCCGTTGTCGGGGCGCATCTCGGCACGCCGCAGCGCCGCCTTGACGCGGCTGCGGAACTCACGCATCGAGAACGGCTTGGTGATGTAGTCGTCGGCGCCGATCTCCAAGCCGACGACCTTGTCGATCTCCTCGGCGCGAGCGGTCAGCATGATGATCGGCACGGTGCTGCGCGCACGGATGCGCCTGCAGACCTCCAGGCCGTCGATCCGCGGCAGCATGAGGTCGAGCACGACGAGGTCGTAGGTGCCCTCGGCGAAGCGGGCGAGCGCGGCGCTGCCGTCGGTCGCCTGCACGACCTCGTAGCCGTCCTTGCGCAGCGGATAGGACAGCAGCGTCTGGATCGCATGCTCGTCGTCTACGAGAAGGATGCGTGGGGCGCGATCCACCATCACCAATAGTGTGACAACGACGATGCCCGGCACCTCCGTCAAGCGCTGATGTCGGACCCGCGCCTCTACCGGGCGGCGCTGATCCCGGTCTTCTTCGCGCTCGTGCTGCTGGCCTTCTCGCTCGAGAACCGCCCGCGCCCGCTGACGACGACGCTCGCTCCCGAGGCGTTCGGCACCGACCGCGCGTTCGAGCGCGCGTTTGCCGGGCGCACGGGCCTCGCGGCGCGCTTCGCGGAGCGCCGCCCCGGCTCTGCCGGCGACGAGCGGCTGGCGGCGCAAGTCGAGGCGCAGTTTCGCAGCGCGGGCGGCTTTCAGGTCAGAACGACGGTCCACGACGGCGAGACGATCGACGGCCGGCGCACGCTGCGCACGGTCATCGCCGAGCGCCAGGGCACGATCGACGAGCGGATCGTCGTCGTCGCGCACCGCGACGCCGCCGGCCCGCGTGCGGAGGCCGAGCTGTCGGCGACCGCCGTGCTGCTCGAGCTCGCGCGCGTCTTCGGCGCGCCGTTTGGCACGAAGCGCACGCTGACGCTCGTCTCGACGAGCGGCGGCAGCGGCGGCGCGGCGGGCGCGGCGGCGCTCGCCGACGTCCTGCGCGGGCCGTTCGCCGGCGTGCTCGTGCTCGGCGACCTCGCGTCGCGGCGCGCGCGCGGCCCGCTGCTGGCGCCGTGGTCCAATCACCTGGGCTCGACGCCCCAGCGCCTGCGCCGCACGCTCGAGGAGGCGCTGCGCCAGGAGACCGGCACGCCCCCGCGCCAGCCGCGCGTGCTGAGCCAGTTCGCCCGCTTCGCCCTGCCCGTGACCTATGGCGAGCAGGGCGTGCTGCTCGCGCGCGGCCTGCCTGCGGTCATGCTGTCGATCGGCGGCGACCGCCCGCCGCCCGCCGCGGCGGCGATCTCGCGTGAGCGCCTGGGCACGCTGGGCCGCGTCGCGCTGCGCACGGTGACCGCGCTCGACGGCGCGGCGCGCGGGCGCCCGGCCAGCCCGGAGGCCTCCAGCCGCGACCTCGTCACGCACCGCAAGGTCGTGCCGGGCTGGGCGCTGCGCCTGTTCACCGGCGCGCTGCTGCTGGCGCCGCTGATCGTCGCCGTCGACGCGCTCGCCGCCGTGCGCCGTGCACGCGAGCCGCTGCTGATCTGGCTGCGCTGGACGCTGCTGAGCGCGGTGCCGCTCGTCGTCGCGGCGCTGTTCGCGATCGCGCTGGGGGCGGTCGGCCTGCTGTCGGCGGCCCCGCGCGCGCCCACCCCGCCGCAGGCGCTGCCGGCGCAGACGCCCGCGCTGCTGGCGGTCGCGCTCGTGCTCGTGCTCGGCTGGATGTGGCTGCGCCCCGCGCTGCTGCGCATCACGGGCTCCGACGGCGATCCGTCCGCGCCGGCGGCCGGCGTCGCGGTGCTGCTCGTGGCGGTGCTCGCGGCGATCGTCGTGTGGGCCTTCAATCCGTACGCGGCCGCGATCCTGCTGCCCGCGCTGCACATCTGGCTGTTCGCGCTCGCCTCGGAGCTGCGCATGCGGCGCGTCCTGCGCGTCGCGCTCGCGGCGCTCGGCGTCGTGCCGGTGCTGCTCGTCTGCGCGCTCGTCGCGCGCGCGCTCGGGCTCGGGCCGCTGGACGCCGCCTGGGAGGCGCTGCTGCTCGTCGCCGGCGGCCATGTCTCCGTGCTGAACCTGCTGCTGTGGAGCCTGCTTGGCGGCTGCGCGGCCGGCGGCATGCTGATCGCCGTGCGTGGCGGCACGCCCGATGCCGGGCCCAACCAGCCGATCACGGTGCGCGGTCCGCGCAGCTACGCGGGGCCCGGGTCGCTCGGCGGCACCGAATCGGCTCTGAGAAGATAGGCCCGCGATGGAGCCGGGGCACGAGTGAGGGACCACTGAGTGCGCAGGCCATTGCGGGCCCTCTCGACGGTGCTGATCACCTCCGGCCTGCTGATGCTCGGCGATGCCGGGCTCACCGTCGCATGGCAGGAGCCGGTGTCGGCGCTGTACGCGCACGTCGTGCAGAACGGCCTCGACGACGACCTGCGCAAGCTCGAGCTGGCCCGGCCCGACGAGATCGACCTCGCGGCGCTGCGGTCGCTGGAGAGCGAGCGCGCGAGGCTGGCGTTCCTGGCGCGCGCGCTGCACCGGGGCTCCGATCGCGGCACCGCCGTGGCGCGGATCCGCATCCCGAGGATCGACGTCGACCGCGTCGTCGTCAACGGCACCGACGCGACCTCCCTGCACAAGGGCCCCGGCCTCTACGACGACCATCCCTTCCCCGGCGCGCCCGGCACCGTCGCGGTCGCCGGGCACCGCACGACCTATGGCGCCCCCTTCCGGCGCATCGACCGCCTGCGCAAGGGCGACGAGGTCACGATCGAGATGCCCTACGGCCTGTTCACCTACCGCGTCGAGCGCTCGCGGATCGTCGACCCGACGCAGGTCTCGGTCGTGCGCCGGGTGACCTTCGACCGGCTCGTGCTGTCGGCCTGCCACCCGCTCTACAGCGCCGCCAAGCGGATCGTCGTCTTCGCGCGCCTTCAGTCCGCGCAGCCGCGCGGGCAGGCGCTGAAGGGATGAGCTCTTGTCCGTCGGCCGAGCTACGACGTAACGGCAATTCGCTCGGCACCAGGGTCGTGAGCTGGAGACGCGATCTCGAGGAACCGCCAGGCGACGTTGGTGAGTATCAGCTTGGCCGCCTGAATCGATCGCTCCTGGGTTCCGTACGTGCGGATTGCTCCGCGAGCATCGACGGTTAGGACGACGATGGGAAGCCCATTGACGGACGCGCTCGCTCTGCGGACAAGATCCGCGGACAGTTGCGCAACGTCGTTATCGATTGGCCAAACCACGCAGAAGGGCGTGCTACGCGGGTCGGCACCTGGATCAACGTCGATGACTGCGATGTGGACCTTCATCGGACCTCCCGGTTGCGAGCGAACCGCCGCTACATTTCCCGGCTGCGCTCGATCCGTCGCGACGAATCCCAGGCATTCGGTAGAAGCAAAGTGCGCTACAAGTGCATTCGTTGGACGCCCAGTCTGCGCCTCGGTTCGGACGGAGACCCGTCAGCAGCGTCCGCACCGCGCAGACCGTTGCCCTCAAGCGCGCAAACCGGCTTAGGTGTTCGACGCCGCCAAACGGATCTCGGTCGCGTGTTCCTGCCAGGTTTCTTGCGCACTTTGCGGGAAGGGCTCCGCGAATTGTTTTGCACAGGCCGTCTCGAGTTATGCACAGGCGTCGAAACCCTCCCGCACTTCAAGGCGCTTCTACATGCACAATTGTGCAGAGCCTCTGTGGAGAAGTGGAAACAGCCTGGTATCGGCCATGTTTGGTAGGCTGACGGCGGTTCGCGGGACCCGCCATGTAGATACGTGCTGTGCCTCCCGAACTCGCCCCATCCAACACCCTCCGCCGCGCTGCAATGCTTGAGCGCGCGCGTCTGGAACGCGCTCGTCAGCGAATCGAGAGGCGCCGGGAAACGCTACGCGAAGAACTAGCCCGCCTGGCCGGCGAGCCTGATGCGCTAGCCGACCGAGCGAGGCTTCTCGCTGAGCTCGTGGACGACCCCTCGGACTCGAGCGCAGCCTCCGACACATCCAGTTCCAACGGTCATCGTCGGCCAACTCTCAAAGGCGCGGCCATCCGCGAGCGGGCCGCGAGACGCTTCTTCGTCACGCACGGCAGTGGCAAGGCTATGCACTACCGGCGCTGGTTCGAGCTGCTGTTAGAGGAGGGGGTCGAGGTCGGCGGGAAGGACCCGATGGCGACGTTCCTCACGAACTTGAACCGCTCGCCAGTCGTGGTACGCGGAAGCGAACCAGGGACTTACGCGATCGATCTCGATGCGCCGTCGCGCCTACACAAGGACCTCTCGGAGCGCCAAGCCGAGCTACGTGATCTGTCCGAAGTCATTGCGCGTCAGGTCACGCCAGCCGAGGAACTGCGAGCGCACCGAACAGCACTGAACTCGGATATCCGGCGGCTTGAGGGTCTCATCTCCGAGGCCGCCCGAGTGCTGCTTGCAACGAGCACGGAACGCGAGATCGGTGTTGATGCCCGCCGCGCCGCCTAGGAGCAGCCGCCCGTGCGGCACGCTCGAACCTGCATCACATCCGGCGTCGCCAGCCCTAGCTCCTCTTGCAGCTCGACCGAGCCGAAACGCAGGGCCAGCCAACGGACAACGTAGTCGGGCAGCGAGCTCGTTTCCGGTAGTTCAGGCGTAGTCGTAGCTCCCTGAGGCTCAAAGCGCCTTCCGACGAAACTGCGGCAGACCTCCCCCAAAGGAACCCCGCCATCAAGCGCACTGGAGAGCGCGCACGCGAACGCAGTGCTCAGCCCCCGAATCCTCAAGTCATCACCGCCGAAGCTTTCTATGGACACCTGTCGAACGGCGCCGGCGGAATCAACAGTCGCGACGATGGTGCCAACTTTCCCGCCAATGCAGAACTCATGCATCACGCTGCACGTCGCTCCCCGCACTGAATCCAGCCGGCGATCCTCTTTCGGGGTCTCCTCGTTGGATCCTCTTGCTTGTCTTGTCCCATCGGCTCTGGTCGCCACCGCGTGTAAGACCTGCGTCCCCCTGCAGCCGTCGCGGTAGACGGTTAGCGACTTCACGCCACGCCCCCACGCGTGCACGTAGAGGTCGTAGATATCCTGGGGCGTCGCCTCCGTTGGCAGATTCACGGTCTTCGAGATACCGCCCGAAACATGCGGCTGTAGGGCGGCAAGCATCTCGACATGCCCACGCCAGGAGATGGCATCCCGGCCGACAGCGCACGCGAAGACCTGGCGGTGCTTCGCCGGCAGCGCCGCATCTGTCAGAGAACCGTGGAGGCGAACGTGATCTAACCACCGACCCACTGACTCCCCTTCGTATCCGAGCGAGGCCAAACCAGCCGCGACGGTGCCGTTGGCCCTCACCACTGTCCCGCCTCCGGCGAGAGCCTTACTTGTCACCAGCGAAAACGCGGGTTCGATGCCTGTCGTATCGCAATCCATGACCAACGAAATAGTCCCTGCAGGCGCGAGCGCCGTGACCTGCGAATTGCGAATGCCAGTTCTCGTTGCTTCGTCGGACACCGTCGTCCAATCCTCGAACGCAGCCAGAGCAACATCCGCAAAGGTTCGTGAAAGGTCGAGATGCCGCGAAGCCTCTCGGTGAGCGGTCAGCACAGCAATATGCGCAGTGCGATTTTCCATGAATCCCTCGTAACAACCGAGAATGCGAGCAAGCTCGCTCGACCGGCGGTAGGCTCGAGCAGTCACCAACGACGCGATGCCGGCTGCGATATGCCGCGACTCATGGGAATCGTACGGCACCCCCGCACTCATCAGCAACGCGCCGAGGTTGGTGAAGCCTAGACCTAGCGGCCGCAACCGCCGGCTATTGCACTCGATGCTCGTCGTCGGATACGCAGCCGCGTCGATCAAAATGTCTTGAGCCGTAAGCATCACGTCAACGGCTTGACGCAGGCTGACTATGTCGACGATCCCATCCCTCGACGCGAAGGCCATGAGGTTCAGTGACGCGAGGTTGCAAGCTGAATCATCGACGTGCAGGAACTCACCACACGGATTCGAGGATCGTATGGGTCCGGCGGCTGGCGTCGTATGCCATGCGTTCACCGTGTCGGCAAACTGCACGCCTGGATCTCCAACCTGCCACGCCGCGGTGGCGATCTTCGACAACAAATGCCGTGCCGACACTTCATCGACGACCTCCCCGCAGGCGCGTGCTGTCAAGTGCCACAATCGGTCATCATCCACGGCCTTCATAAAGGCATCGGACAGCCGCACAGTGTGATTTGTATTCTGAAAGTGAAGAGAAAATGCGTGCTCACCATTCGGTCCTACATCGAAGCCGGCCTGCCGAAGTACTTGAGCTTTAGCCTCCTCTGCAGCTTTGGCGGTAATGAACGACCCGATATCCGGGTGATTGTCATCAAGCACGACCATCTTGGCGCCACGACCAGCTCCGCCCGACTTAATTGCCCCCGCCCAGGTATCGGCACCGCGCATAAACGACAGGGGGCCGGAGGCGAATCCGCCGCCGCTGATGGGTTCGCCATCGGCTCGGACGCGCGAGAGGTTCACACCGGCACCGGAACCGCCCCCGAAGATGCGTCCTTCGATCGAATTCCAGTCAAGGACCGACGCCATCGTGTCCTCGACCCCTAAGATGAAGCATGCGGATGTGGTCGGCTGCTCCTGAACTCCAACGTTGAACCAGACTGGGCTGTTGAACGCGACCATCTGGTGAACTAAGAGATGCGTTAGCTCAGCCGCAAACGTTTCGGCTTCGCTTTCAACTCGCAGATGGCCTTGCTGCATGCCCCACGACGTGATGCTGCTAACGACTCGGTCGATCAGTTGGCGAAGCGAGTACTCACGCTCCGGAGAATGAAGATGCCCGTGGAAGTACTTCGCCGCCACAATGCTTGCCGCGGTCTCAGACCACGAAGATGGGAACTCCACACTTGCCTGTTCAAAGGCAGGAGCATCGCGTGGGCCGATGTACACGTCGCGTACCGTCCACTCCATCGTGTCGTATGGATGAACGCCGGTCGTCGTGAAATGACGACCAAGTGGCGATATCCCTCGCGTGGGATTGGCTGTCGACGGCTTGGGGCTCATCGCTGCTGGTCCGTACTTCGCACAGCATCAATCTCAGCCAGGAAATCGTCGAACGACGTGTAGTCGTTGGCAAAGCTTGCGAAGCGCAGATAGGCGACCTCGTCTAGCTTGAGAAGCTCGATGAGAGCCCGCTTTGCGAGTTCGTCAGCATGGATGATCTGTTCGTTACCGAAGGTTCCGATTACGCGGTCCACGGTCGCCTCGATGATTTGAGGCGGAAGGTTTGGCCTCCGGTTGGAGGCAGCCATGAGTCCCCGCGCGAACTTGTCGCGCCGGAACGGCTGTGTGGAGCCGTTACGCTTGACCACGATCCGCCGAACCTTGAGCAGTTCTGCCGTCTCGGTGAACTGCGATGCGTTCCTGTAGCGGTTGAAGACAGAGTGAAACCGCAAATACGCGACATCGTCGAGATTGCTCAATCTATCTAGCACCAAGCCTGCGATCTCGTGGCCGGACACCGCGCCATTCTTGAGCACCAGCCGTTCGGCGTCGCGGACGATATCTTCTACCGCATCAGCATCGACCTCCGTCTTGTTGACTGCCAGTTCGATGGAGTTGCGGAGCTTGATCCGGTCGAATGGTTCGCGCCTGCCACCCCTCTTGACGACGAATCCGGACTTGTAGATCTCCTCAGTCGAGAACCGGTGGCCGCTAGAGCACTCTCGCCGGCGAACGATCGACCGACCGTCCTCGCTTCGTTGCGTCTCAACTACGCTGGACTTAGCGGGAGTGCCGGCGGGACAGTACGGACACAGCATGATCTACGCCTCCTCGATCAACTGCGGCTGGAAGGGCTGCGGCTCCGTTGGACCCACCTCGCAGGGTTCATCGTCAGGTCTCGCAGGATTGCCGCCGCGTGAGCCATCCGCGGAGGCGTGATCGGCACGCTTGGTGTTTGCTGGCTGCTGCCGCGGAAGCCACCAGCAGGCCAACCCTGACAACACCGAGACCGGTGCCGACAACATCGATGCGGCCACGAGGGCGTTGGGCAGGTCGACGTGCATGAGCGTGAGCACGCAAACCGTCACGACGAATACCACGCAGAAGGAGACCATCAAGCACACCGCCACCATGCACCTCGCTAGCCCAGGTACTGCGGCTTTGAAGACATCGTCTACGCGCTGCACGCCACATTCGCCACACCACGACACGAGCATTCGTCGGACCGCCTTCGAGACGTGCGAGTCCGAGTGGTCTTGATCACACACGAGCTACCCCTCGAGGATCCGATACGGCGATCGCGGTCCATGCGTCCGCGGGCTTGACCGGTTGGGCATTTCCCGACTGTATCGGCTATCTACTGCTACGTCAACGTTTTGTAGGGCGACGCCCAGTGTTGTAGGAGCCGCGGCACGTCCTCGGATCGCTTCTGTAGCGCCGGGTACGGCGTCGTGCCGACTGGAGAGGCTGCATGCGCACCGACATGACACCTGCGGACCGCAGCGGTCAGCCGCTCAAGCGGAAGCCAACCGCGTTCGATAGCGCTTCTGTGATCCGAACACAGGAACTCAGGCTGCGCATCGAGCGATCGCAGTACTCGATCGATCCGCGTGCGGTCGCCGACGCGATGCTGCGCCACGCCATCAGTCAGAGGCGGTGGTGGAATCCTCCCGGCGTGCGCGCGACGCCGCCGGCCGACAGCGTGACGCCGGGCGGCCCGTCGGCGACGACGCCGACCCACGTCAGCTCCGCGGCGTCCTCGGCCGCGCCGCGGTCCTCCGGCGCCACGCAGACGCACAGCTCGTAGTCCTCGCCCGCGCCCGCCGCGAGCTCCCAGGCGGGCATGCCGAGCACGTTCGCCACCCCCGCGACGCCGTCGGCCAGCGGCAGCGCGTCCAGGTCGATCTCGATCGCGACGGCGCTCGCGCGCGCGACATGCCAGGCGTCGGAGGCGAGGCCGTCGGAGAGGTCGATCATCGCGTGCGCCCCGGCCCGCGCCAGCGCCCTGCCCTCCGCCAGGCGCGGCTCGGGGCGCAGGTGGCGCAGCCTCAGCGCGGCGGGTCCCGGCGCGCGGCCGTCGAGGATCGCCAGGCCCGCGCCGGACGCGCCGAGCGTCCCCGTGACGCCGACGAGATCGCCCGCGCGCGCGCCGTCGCGGCAGACGAGCCGCTGCCCGTCGTCGGCCCAGCCGACGACCGTGACCGCCAGCACGAGCACGGGCGCGGAGGTGACGTCGCCGCCGACGAGCGCGACGCCGTGGCGCTCGGCGAGCGTCGCCATCGCGTCGGCGAGCTCGAGCACGGCGGCATCGCCGAAGCCCCGCGGCAGGCCGAGCACGACATAGGCCTCGCCCGCGTCGGCGCCCATCGCGGCGAGGTCCGACAGCGCGCCGGCGAGCGCGCGATGGCCGGCGTCGGCGGCGCTCGCGGTCGTGCCGAGACGGAAGTGCACGCCGTCGACCATGGCGTCGGTCGACGTCACAGACAGCGCTCGCGCGCGCACGACGGCGGCATCGTCGCCGCTTGAGACGAGCACCCGATCGGGCGGCGCGCCGAAGCGCTCGCGGATCGCGGCTATGAGGTCGAACTCGTCCACGCGCGTGGGGCGGGCCGGACCTGCGGGCGCTACCTGTGGCGGTAGACGATTCTCGCGCGGTCGAGGTCGTAGGGCGACAGCTCGCAGCGCACCCGGTCGCCCGGAAGGATCCGGATGCGGAAGCGGCGCATCTTGCCCGCGACGTGACCGAGCACGACGTGCTCGTTGTCGAGCTTCACGCGGAACATCGCGTTCGGCAGGGCTTCGATGACTTCGCCCTCGAATTCGACTTTCTCTTCTTTGGCCATTGGGCTGCAACGGTAGCAGCGCGGTGCGCGGCGATCAGGGCGGCGCGTCCTCGGTGCCGCCGGTGGCCTCCGGCTCCGGGTCGTTGTTGGCATCCGGGTCGTTGATGTCCGGATCGATGCCTGGCGCCGGGGGCCGCGGGGCGACGACCTGCGGCTGCGCGCCGCCCGTGCCCTGCGCGGGCGCGGGAGGCGGCTTGACCGTACCGGTGCCGGGATCGATGTTCGGGTTGACCGGGATCGCGTTCTTGTAGGGCTGCGAGGCGTTCTTGCCCCTGAAGGCCTTGCTCTTGAACGGATGGTCGGGCTTCTTGAACTTGCCGCAGAAGCCGCGCTTGGCGGCCTTCATGTACCGCCCCCAGATCTGTGCGGGGAAGGTGCCGCCGTTGACGGGGCCCCCGCCGAAGAGGTTGCCCATCGGGATCCGGCCCTTCGGGAAGCCGACCCAGACCGCCGTCGCGAGCTTCGGCGTGTAGCCGGCGAACCAGGCGTCTGAGTTCTCGTCGGTCGTGCCGGTCTTGCCGGCCGCCGGGCAGCCGGTCTTGGCGCGTCCGCCGGTGCCGCCGTTGTAGATGTTCTGCTCGAGGATCTTCGTGACCTCGTACATCGCCGCGGAGTCGAAGGCCTTGACGCGCTGGGGCTTTGAGAGGTCGTTGACGTCGCCGTTGGGGAAGCGCACCTCGGTGACCGCCTTGGGCTTGCTGCGCCAGCCACCGGAGGCGATCGTCGCGTAGGCGTTGGCCATCTCCAGCGGCGAGCAGCAGCGCTCGAGGCCCCCGAGCGTCTCGGACGGGTAGCCGTCGAGCTTGGACGTGATGCCGAGGTCCTTCGCCGCCTTGACCACCTTCTTCGGGGTGAGGTCCAGCGCGAGGCGGACGTAGACGGTGTTGTCGGAGCGCAGCGTCGCCGCGACGAGGTTCGGCGAGCCGCCCTTGCATCGCCCGCCGTAGCAGTTGATGACGAGGTTGGGCCCGTAGATCGGCGGCAGCGGCAGCGGCCCGGAGGCGTAGGTCGTCGTCGCCGGGTTGATGCCGTCGCGCACGGCGGCGACCAGCGCCATGATCTTGAAGGTCGAGCCGGGCTGGCGCTTGCCCTGGGCGGCGAGGTTGAACTTCGAGTTCTCGTACCTCGCCGACGAGGCCATCGTGAGGATGCTGCCGGTGGCCGGATCGATCGTCACGATCGCCGACGACGGCGCGCCCTGGAAGCTCAGGTCCTTGTTGATCGCCTTGCGCGCCTTCTCCTGCAGGTCGAGATCGATCGTGGTCTTGATCACGAGGCCGCCGGTGCGCACGGTCTTGAGGTCGTAGCGCTTGATCAGCTCGTCGGTGACGTAGTCGAAGAAGAAGCTCTCGCGCTTCTGGCGGAAGTAGCCGTTGGACTCGAGCTCGAGCGGCTTGGCGATCGCCGCCAGCGCGGCCTTGCGGCTGATGAAGCCGACGTCGGCCATCTTGCGCAGGACGGCGTTGCGGCGCCTGACGGCCGGCCCCGGCTGGCGGAAGGGGTTGTACTGGCTGGGCGCCTGCGGCAGGCCGGCCAGCAGCGCGGACTCCGACAGCGTCAGCTCGGAGGCGGGCTTGTTGAAGTAGGCGCGCGCGGCGGCCTGCACGCCGACGGCGGTCTGCCCGCCGTTGGTGCCGTAGGGCACGGAGTTGAGGTACTTCGCGAGGATCCAGGCCTTGCCCTTGCGTCCGGCGTGGACGTTCTCGAGCTCCTCGGCGAGCTTCGCCTCGTGGACCTTGCGCTTGAAGGTCCTCTGCTTGAGGCCCGGATACAGCGTGCGGACGAGCTGCATCGTCAGCGTCGAGCCGCCCTGCACCGTCTTGCCCGAGCTGGCGTTCTTGAAGGCGGCTCGCACGACGCCCTCGAAGTCGACGCCCTTGTGCTGATAGAAGCGCTGGTCCTCGATCGCGACGGTCGCATCCTTCATCGTCTGCGGGATCTGCGAGGACTTGACCGTGAAGCGCAGGACGTCGTTCTGGATGAAGCCCAGGCGCGAGCCGTCGGCGGCGAGGACGGTCGAGATGCGCCCCGGATCCTGGGGGCTGAGCGTGTTGAGCTCGGGCGCGGAGTTGGCGATGCCGACGACGTAGCCGACGGCGCTGAGGGCGGCGATGACCGTCCCGGCGGTGAGCACCGCGACGGTGAGGATGATGACGCGGGCGGCGCCGCCTCTGCGGCGGCGTCGTCGCTGGCGTTCTTGGCGAGCGGACATCGGGTGGGTCGGTCGGCGCGGCGCGTGCAGGCGCGCGCTCCGGGAGATTCTAGGGACCGGGCGAACTTCGCCGTGCAGTAGGCGCCCTCCTGCACTCCCGGTTGCCAAGATCACCCGATGCAGTCGCGCGCCCTTCCCGCCGCGCTCGCACGCGTGGCCTCGCGCGACGACGCGCTCGCCGACGTCTGGCGGGCGCTGTGGATCTCGCGCCTGCTCGTGTGGGCGGCCGGCGTCGCGGCGGTCGCGCTCTTCGGCCTGTCGGGCCGCGAGGGCGATTTCGACCCGGCCGGCCTGACGTCGCCGTTCGGCGCGACCGGCGACCTGCTCGCCGCGCCGTTCGCGCGCTGGGACTCGGTCTGGTACCTGGCGATCGCCGACGACGGCTACGGCGGCGGCGCGCGCGAGGCGTTCTTTCCGCTCTATCCGCTCGTCGTGCGGATCGCCGGGGTGCCCGTCGGCTCGGCGCTGATCGGCGGCGCCCTGGCGTCGACGGCGCTGTTCGCCGTCGCGCTCGTGCTGCTGCACCGGCTCGTGGCGCTGGACTTCGGGCGCGCCGTCGCGCGCAACGCCGTGCTGGTGATCGCGCTGTTTCCGATGTCGTTCTTCTTCTCGGCGGTCTACAGCGAGTCGCTGTTTCTGTGCGTGTCGGTCGGGGCGATCTACGCCGCGCGGCGCGATCGCTGGGCGTGGGCGGGCGCGCTCGGCGGGCTCGCGGCAGCGACGCGCAGCGCCGGCGTGCTGCTGCTGGTCCCGCTGCTGATCCTCTACCTGTGGGACGCGGGCACGTTGCGCCGGCGCCCGCGGGCACTGCGCGCCGACGTGCTGTGGCTGGCGCTCGTGCCGCTCGGGCTGGCCGCGTTCTGTGCCTACCTCGCACTGAGCGGCCGCGACGCGCTGGCGCCCTTTCATGCCCAGGAGGTGTGGTTTCGCTCCTTCGCCGGCCCGTTCGCCGGCGCCTGGGAGGGCGTCGTCGCGGGCGTGCAGGGCGCGCGGCAGCTGCTGTCGGGCGCGCGCGAGCCGGTGCTGTTCACGGCCGCCGGCGGCGATCCGTTTCTCGCCGCGCGCCACAACATCGAGCTGCTGGCGTGGCTCGGGCTGACGATCGGCGCGACGGTCGGCGTGCTGCGGCGGCTGCCCCCCGCCTACGGCGCCTACGTGCTGGCGGCGCTCGCGCTGCCGCTGTCCTATCCCGTCGCCCCGCAGCCGCTGATGTCGCTGCCGCGCTTCGCCGCGGTGCTGTTTCCGCTGGCCATCTGGCTGGCGCTGTGGATGACCGGGCGCGCCTGGCGCGAGCGCCTGCTGCTCGCGTGCTTCGCCGCCGGCCTCGCCGTCTACACGGGGATCTTCGCGACGTGGCACTTCGTCGCGTAGTGACGTGGCACTAGTCACGCTCGACGCGCTCGGCACGCTCGTCGAGCTGCTCGCGCCCGCGCCGCTGCTCGTGCAGGAGCTGCGCGAACGCGGCGTCGCGGTCGGCGAGGCCCAGGCCGCCGCGGCGCTCGCGGGCGAGATCGCCTTCTATCGCGCCAACCACGACTCGGCCTCGGACGCCGCGTCGCTTGCGCTGCTGCGCGATCGCTGCGCGGAGGTGCTGCGCGCGGCGCTGACGCGGGCCGGCGCCGACGTGCGCGAGCTCGACGCCGGGCAGCTGCGCGAGGCGCTGCTGGCGGCGCTGCGCTTTCGCGCCTACGACGACGTTCCCGCCGCGCTGCAGGCGCTACGCCGCGCGGGCCACCGGCTCGTCGTCGTCTCCAATTGGGACGTGTCGCTGCACGAGACCCTGCGCCGCACGGGCCTTGCGGGCCTGGTCGACGGCGCGATCAGCTCGGCGGAGGCGGGCGCCGCCAAGCCCGACCCGCGCATCTTCGCGCGCGCGCTCGCGCTCGCGGGCGGGGAGGCGCAGGGCGCGATGCACGCCGGCGACTCGCTCGAGCACGACGTCGCCGGAGCGCTCGCCGCGGGTCTGCGGCCGGTGCTCGTCGCGCGCGAAGGCCGGCCCGCGGCGGTGCCGCCGGGAGTCGCGGTGATCGCGTCGCTGGCGGAGCTCCTGGAGCTGGCCGCGTAATCTCCGGATCGTGACGAGCATCCCGCCCCCCGGCGACGACCCGGCCGTCGAGCCGTGGCGGGCCGACGCGCCGCGACCCGCCGCCGATCCCTCGCCCGACGCGCGCGCGACCCGCCGCCGATCCCTCGCCCGACGCGCCACAGGCAGACCCGGCGCCGGCCGCGGCCGGGCCTCGTCCCCGGGGCCAGGCCGGCTGGCGCCCGTGGACGGCGTGGACGGCGATCCTCGCCGGCTTCGGCTTGACGGTCGTCGGCGGCATGATCGTCGCGATCGTCGCGGCCGTGTCGGGCGGCGACATCGAGGATCCCGTCGCCCGGCATCAACATCGGGCTGACCTTCTTTCAGAACGCCTCGCTGATCTGCGCGGCGCTGATCTTCGCGCGCTTGGCGGGGCCGCCGCGGGCGCGCGGACTTCGGCCTGCGCATGACCCCCGCCGGGCGCGCGTTCGGCCTGCTGCTGGCGGTCTGGTTCGGCTTCTACGTCGTCAGCGCGATCTGGGTGACGGCGCTGGGGCTCGACGAGCGGCAGACGCTGCCCGACGAGCTCGGCGTCGCCGGATCGACGCTCAACCTGATCCTCGTGATCGTGCTGATCACGATGGTCGCGCCGCTCGGCGAGGAGCTGTTCTTCCGCGGCTACTTCTTCGGCGCGCTGCGCAACTGGAAGGGCTTCTGGCCGGCGGCGATCATCACCGGCGCCGTCTTCGGCGCGATCCACATCGGCTCGGCGCCGATCGGCTTCACGGTGCCGCTGGCGTTCTTCGGCTTCGGGCTGTGCTGGCTCTATCAGCGCACCGGCTCGCTGTATCCGTGCATCGCGCTGCACGCGCTGAACAACTCGGTCGCGCTCGGGCTGACGCAGAAGTGGTCGGCGGCCGAGATCGGACCGCTGATGGTCGGTGCGGTGATCGCGTCGCTGGCGCTCGCGCGGCTGCTGGCGCGGGTTCTCGACGGCAAGGCCGCGCGCCTCGCCCCGCCGCTCGCCCAGCCCGCCGGGTGAGCGCAGACGCGCCACGCCCGCGGCGCTTCGCGCGCCTTCGTCGCGGCAGCATGCGATAGTCCCGCCTGTGCGTCGCATCGTCGTCCTCTGCACCCTGGCGGCGCTCCTGGCGGCGCCCTCCGCCGCCGCGGCCCAGCAGCCGGCCGTCGCGCCGGCGACCCAGCCCGTGCAGACGCAGCTGTCGCTCGCGATCGAGCGCGTCGGCGGCAAGCGCTCGACAGCGATCGTCGGCTCGAAGATCCACGTCCGCGGCACGGTCGGGGCGTACGTCCCCGGCGAGCAGGTGACGCTGCGCTTCTACGACGGCCAGGCGCAAGCTCGGCAGCCGCAACATCGCGATCGTCCCCGGGCCCGACGGCAGCGGCACGTTCCTCATGTCCTACCGCCCCGACCGCTCCGGCAGGCTCGTCGTCCGCGCGGTGCACGAGGCGACGCCGGCGCTCGGCGCGCTGGCGGCGAGCGCCCGCGCCGTCGACGTGATCCCGCGCAGCGTCGGCTCGCGCAGCCGCAAGCGCGCCGTCCGCGCGCTGCAGCGCCGGCTCGACAAGCTCGGATACGTCGTCGGCGCGCGCGGCAGGTACGACGGGCGCACCGCTCGCGCCGTGCTGGCCTTCCGCAAGGTGACCGGGATGCGGCGCTCGGGCGAGCGCCTCGACCGAGGTCATGCGCCGGCATCGCCCGCGGCAAGGGCGCGTTCAGGGTCCGCCGCCCCGACCACGGCCGCCACATCGAGGCCGACCTCACGCGCCAGGTGATCGCGCTGATCTCGCGCGGGCAGCGTCGAGCGCATCTACCCGACCTCGTCGGGCGCGCCGAGCACGCCGACGGTGCTCGGCTCGCTTCCGCGTCTACCTCAAGACGCCCGGCACGAACGCCAAGGGCATGGTCCACTCGGCGTACTTCATCCGCGGCTACGCGACCCACGGCTATCACTCCGTGCCGATCTACCCCGCCAGCCACGGCTGCCTGCGCGTGCCGATCCCCGACGCGCGCAGCGCTCTTCGACTGGATCGCCATCGGCACGCCGGTCGACGTCTACTACGGCCCCAGGCCGCGCTGATCCGGGGCTCGTCAGGTGCGCCCGGGCGCGAAGCGCAGCGGCGAAGCCTTGCCGCGGCCCCTGGCGAAGCGCGCCAGGTAGGCGAGCACGAAGCCGTAGAAGAACAGCCCGAGCGCCGTCGGGACGAAGCGCTGCGCCCAGCGCGAGCCTGACTGCACGACGCCGGCGAACGGCTTGAGCAGGACGTCGTTGGCGTCGTCGATGTACTCGCGCACGTTCGAGTTGCGCCGCTCGCGCTGCGACTCGCCGGCCGGCGTCGGGTCGGCGCGCTCGAAGCCCGCGAGCTCGTCGGTCTGGTTCGTCGAGGCGCGGTCGAGCTCGTCGAGCGCGAACAGGCCGAAGCCCGCCGCGATGATCACGCTGAGGACGATCGCGAGGGTCCGGAGTGGGCGTTCGAGCACGCGCTCTAAGGTTTCCAGCCCTATGGATGCCACTGGACGTTTGGCCGAGCAGCTACGCGAGCACGCCCTGATCATCGGCGAGGTGACGCTGACGAGCGGCGCGGTCGGCGCAGTACTACGTCGACGCCAAGCGCGCGATCCTGCGCCCGGCGGGCTTTCTGGCGCTCGGCGAGCTCGTCGCCGAGCATGCCCGGCAGCTGGGGCGCGACCGCGGTCGGCGGCATGACGATGGGCGCCGACCCCGTCGCCTGCGCGGCGCTCGCCGGCGGCGCCGACGTCAAGGTCTTCTTCGTGCGCAAGGAGGTCAAGGCGCACGGCCTGTCGCGGCGCATCGAGGGCCCGCTGCTGCACGCCGGCGACCGCTGCCTCGTCGTCGAGGACGTCGTCAGCACCGGCGGCTCGACGATCAAGGCGATCGAGGCCCTGCAGGAGGCCGGCCACGAGATCTGCGGCGTCGTCAGCGTGCTCGACCGCCTCGCCGGCGGCGGCGAGCAGATCGAGGCTGCGGCGGGCGCGCCGTACGCGGCGCTGGTGACGATCGACGACGTGTATCCGGAGCGCCCCGACCGGGTTGGGACATAGCCGGCGGTCACGTTGCCCGGATCGACAGGTGGTTGTGGCATCCGTCTCACGGCGTTGTGACTCCCGTCACACACATGGGCGGTTCGCCCGTATAGGGTCACAGCGGTTCTCTGGATCTGCGTGACGTCACCAGATCGTTCAGGTTATTGGGAGCCGCACGGGTGGATGGGTGAGACCACGAGGTGCCGGCGATGGCCCAGGACGAACGAGCAGAACTGCTCCTTTCCGCTGCGACGCTGCTGGATCGCCGGGGTGTGACGCTCGGGCCCGGAGAAGAGCTGGGGCAGTCTCCGGAAGGCGACATCGTGCGCCTCTTCGCCGAGGATCGCGCCGAACTCGGACGGCCGATCATGCATCCGCTGGACCTGCCCGATGCCAACGTGGCCCGGCGCGGGACGCCGGTCGCGCGGGCGGATCTTACGCGCGGCTTCAGGTACTACTGGCTCGAGTTTCCGACCTCGCTGTGGACGCGCGCCGGGCGCGCGTTCAACCGCCTGCAGATCGCGGTCACGTTCAACGAGTCAGACGACGAGGCGCGCCGGCCGATCGCCTTCGACGCCCTGCCCGATCAAGAGTTCGCCACGCGCTTCCAAGCCGAGTCGCAGGTCCTGCTAGGCGTGGATGCGGCGTTCAAGTTCAGCGCGGAGCCTCCGCCGCTGCCGATCCCGATCGATGGCGCGCTGCTCGGACTCAGCGCGCATGCGCGGGCCGAGGCCGGCATCGAAACGAGCAACAAGCTCATCTTCGGGCCGATTCGCTGCGCCCTTCGCACGCCGGTCATCACGCGGACGGCCACCGGGATGTCACACGTGCGATGGCGTCTGGATGAATCCTCCTTCGAGCAGGAGAACGATCCGGGCCTGCGCGTGATCCTGCGGGTCCCGACCGCACTCGATCACCTGCAGATCGGCGCGGCCATGGAGGCGACGCGGTACTTCAACCTGCTCGACGCCGGCCTGCGCCGCGCGGTGCGCGACCTTCCGAAGGCGATCGCGAGCTTCTTCAGCGACGGGACGCCGCTCGTCACGTCCGCGAGCTGGAACATGAGCGCTGACCTGTGAGCGCGACCGACGCGCCCACGCGTGGAGAGCCCGCCGGAGACTCGGACCGGATCGCCACGCTCGACCTGCGCGTTGACGGCACGGTCATCGGCTGGTCGCTGGACACCGACACCCAGGAGTCCGGGCACCTTCACCTACCCACGCGGCGCAAGCAGATGATCAGCCTGCTGGTCGACCTGCTCGAGCAGTCGACGGACATGGAACGCGTCGCGACGGACCTCGAGAAGACGCTCGGCCGCGGTGGCCAGCGGATGATCTACGGCGACCTGCTCGAGGTCGTCGGACACGAGCTCTTCGACCTCCTGTTCCCGCGCGGCAGCATGCTGCGCGAAGCGATCTTCGAACAGCTCACCCGGCTTGCGGATGGCGAGATCGATCGCCTGCGCATCAAGCTCTGCCTGGTCGACGAGTGGCTCGCAAGCCTGCCCTGGGAGTACACGCGGACCCCACCGGACGAGCAGTTCGACATGCGAGGCCGCTTTCTGTCGCAGATGGCCGAGCTGCTGCTCAGCCGCCGGGTCGCCGTCAAGCACCGCGAGCTCGGCGCGAGCCTGCCCGTTCGCATCCTGCTCGTCTGCTCCAGCCCGCCGACCGACGACGGCCTTCGTCCCGTCGATGCCGCCCCGGTCCTGGAGAAGCTCGAGGAGCTGCAGCGAGCGGGGTACGTGACGCTCGAGTCGATCGTCGAGGATCCGCCACCATCGCGCCCGAGCCCGACGTGGCAGCCGCGCGTCACGGGCGAGGCATTTCAAGCGGCGATCGCGAGGCTCAACCCGCAGATCGTTCACTTCATCGGTCACGGACGCTGTTACAACGGTGCCGGGGAACTCGCGCTCTCCGACGAAGACGGTCGCGCGGACTGGGTGTGCGACACGACGATCAAGGGCTGGCTCAGCGCAAGCACGCAGCTGAAGCTCGTCTTCCTGCAGGCCTGTGAGAGCGCGCTGCCCGATCCCTACGTGGGCTTCTCGGGCGTCGCGCGCACCCTCGCAGCCGCTCGCATCCCGGCGATCATCGGCATGCAGTACCGCGTGACGTCGTCGACCGCCAACGCGTTCGCGCGCGAGTTCTACGACGCGCTGCTCGACCGGACCCTGCCGATCTCGTCGGCCGTGCAGGCCGGCCGCAAGAAGATCGACGCGAAGTCGCACGGCCGCGATTTCGGGCTCCCCGTCCTGTACCTCGGCTCGGAGGCCTCGTTCCTCGTGCCGCAGACGACGCCGGGCCCGACGCACATGGTCACGGTCGACCGCCACGACGCGGCAAACGTGCGGGCCTGCCCTCGCTGTCGCTCACAGCTCGAACAGGGCACGCGGGTGTGCCCGCGCTGTCGGCTGTGGCTCGTCTGCTCGAACCTCGCGTGCGGCGCGCCGCACGCCGATCCGATCAACAACGCCTTCTGCAGCCAGTGCGGCGAACCCCTCAAGCAAGTGCCGTTCGCCACGGACGACATCGCCGGTCCCGCCCCCGACGTTAACGCTGAGCCGGCGCGCGGCGCGCTCAGCCTCCTGCGAGGCACCGGCGGCTTGCTGTGACGTCGCACTGCCCCCGCTGCGCAGCGACCATTGCGGACGGGGCCCAACGATGCGACACGTGCCGCTTGGAGCTCGCGTGTCCCGCCTGCGCGGCGCGCTACGTCCATCCGACAGAGGACCGCTTCTGCGCGGAGTGCGGCGATCGGATCGTGCAACCTCCGCAGCCGCTGGACACGGCCTCGCCGAGCGCCTCCGGCCGACGACCCGCCGACGTACCGGCGCAGGCCAGGCCGCCCTCGCGAGCAGCCCGCGTGAAGTCGATCGACGGCAAGGCGAGCACAGGCTCGATCGCCGAGCTGTACGCGAGGCTCGGCAGCGCGCTGTCGGATCGCGGCGACTTCGATGCCGCGTCCGAGGCGTTCGTGCGAGCGCTCGAGGAGGGTGGCGTCGATCAGGAGGTGCTGGCGGATCTCAGTCACGCCGCCGAGCGGGCAGGCGCCACCGGGGACGCGCTGGTGGCGGACCTCGTCCGTGCGCTGCACGACCCGGCACAGGCCGACCGCCTGGCACGTCGCGGCGAGCGCTTCGTCGACGAGCCCGTCGCGCTTGCCGAGGGGCGCTGGATCGTCAACGAGTGGTATCCGCTGCTGCGCGACGCGCTCGCGCCGTCCCAGCGCGCGGGCTGCGCGCTGCTGGCCGCGCGGATCTGCCTGTATGGCGACCAGGACCGCCGTGCGCTGGCGCTGCTGCGCGAGCTCGCGCACGACGCTCGGGATGTTGCGGAGGCGGTCTCACACGAGCTGCTCGAGTCCCATCGCCTGCCGCAGCGCCTGCTGTGCGACGCACACGCCTCACACGCGCTGCGGGCCGAGGTCTACGCGGCGGTCGGCGCCGTCGAACCGGCGCTCGCCGAGATCGCGACCGCACTGCGGGCGACGCTGCGCGACGCCGACCCCGCGTCGGAGATCCCGCTTCACACCCTCAGGGCGGACCTGCTGGAGGGCGATCGTCCGAGCGCGGCGGCCGAGGCGCTGATCGCCGCCGGGCGGCTGTACAGCCTCATGGAGCACCACCTCGCGGCGATCGAGGTCTTCGAGCGCGCGACTCGCGTCGATCCGCGCAGCGCCGTCGCGTTCTGGTATCTCGCTGACTCCAGGCGGCTCACGGCCGAGCGTCCGAGCTGGCCGTTCGGCGACGAGCACACGATCGAGGCCGCCGACGCGGCCTGGCGCGCCGGCATGGCCATCGCGCAGCCGGCTGCGGAGTACGCATGGGTGCACCTCAGCGGTGCGTTGATCCTCGAGACGCTGGCGCGCGGCAGCAATCCCGACGGCCGTCTGCTGTGGAAGGCGGCGCTGGAGACCGAGCGCGCGGTCGCCCTGGACCCTGGCGCGCCCGAGGCGTGGGCCGTGGCAGCGGCCTATCACCGCCTGCTCCTGCACCCGGCCACCGCGCGCGTCACGGCGGATGCCGCGTGCGACCGCAAGCCCGAGATGTCGCGAACGCAGATCGAGCACCTCATGGCCCACGTCGACATCATGGCGCCGGACACCCAGGCCCTGCTCGCGACGTACACGGACAAGCTGCCCGAGTACCGCAGCTGGATCCTCGCGGTCACGGCGTATGACGCCCTCCTGCGCGGCGACTTCGACGCCGCGCGCGCCGCATGCAATCGCTCGTTCAACGTGGCGGCTGACGACTCGTTCACGTGGCCTCACCTGATCGCGGCGCTGGCGGCCGCGCGCGCGGGCGACGGCGCCGCAGCCGCCGGTCACGCGGAGACGCTGCTGCGAATCACCGAGCCGGGCGGGCCGGCCGACGCCATCGGCAGCCGCGACGACCGGGGTCTCGCGGCGCTCATCCTGGGGCGCCGCGACGAGGCCGCTGAGATCTTCACCGACCTGCTCGAGACGTACTGGGTCGATCGCCTGCAGGTGCGAGCATGCCTGGCCTGCACGCGGCTGCTGCAGGGCGACGCGCCGGCCGCCGAACGCGAGATGACGACGTTCGCCGGCCGTGCGGTGCAGCCGGCCCAGGTGGCATTCGCGCAGCTGATGGTCGAGCTCGTCGTCGCGCTCGAGCCCGGCACGGCAGATGGCTGCGCGCCGCTGCGGCGGGTGCTCGACGCCTGCGAGCGGCAGCTGCGCTCGCGATCCTTCGACGTCAACGAGGCGCTCGAAGAGCTCAGCGCCGTCCTTGCGCACGGCATTTCCGGCGACGAGCGCTCCAACGTCGCCTGGGCCGCGCGCGCTCGGATCCTCGCCGAGGCCGGACGGCTCGACGACGCCGCCGAGGCATACGAATGGCTGCTGGCCGACGGCGACGAGGGCGGCGCCGCGGCCGCCCGTGAAGCGCTCGTGCGCGTCCTGCGCAACGTGAGCGCCGACGCCGACGAGCACCATGACCTTGCGCGGCTGCGTTCGGCTCAGCACCGCCTGGTCGCCCTTGGAAGCGCGACCGAGGTCGACGCTTCCATCGCGCTGGCCGCTGCCCACCTGGCCGCGCGTCAGCTCGACGAGGCGCTCGACGAGCTCAAGCTCGTGCTCACGAGCGCGACGGAGACGCCGGTGCTGGCGGACGCCCACCGCATGCGCGGCGACGTGCTGATCGCGGCCGATCGCGGCAGCGACGCACGCATCGCCTACGAAGAGGCGCGGCGACTGGCCCTGAGCGGACCTGCCCACGCGTTCGAGGTCGCGCATCTCGAGATCCGGCTCGCGTTGCTGGACACCCAGGATGAGGATCTCGCGGCCGCCGGAGCACGCCTGCGGCGGGCGACGACCATCCTGCGCGAGGACGCCGAGGTCCAGACGTCCGGGCGCTACGTCATCGCAGAGTGCGTGCGCCTGCAGGGCCTGGCCGGCGTCTCGCCCGCGATGGAATGTGCGCTGCGGGCAGCCGCGGAGGATCCGGCGCTCGCTCCGGCGCAGCGCCGTCACCTGACGTCCGCCCGGTTCGCCGCCCTGCGCGACAGCAACCCGGAGCCCGCCGTACAGATGATCTGGCCGCTGGTGGTCGAGACCGATGCCTCCGCGCTCGACGCCGGCAGGGACCGCGATCGCGCCGACAGGTTCGCCCATCGCCTCGTCCCTCGCCTGCGCGAGAGCGTCCTCGCCGCGACCGGCGTGCGCCTCCCGGGGGTGCTCGTGCGATCCTCCAACGTCCTCACGCACGGCCGCTATCGCATCCTGTTCGACGAGATCGTCTACGGCAGCGGCTCGCTCGCGGCAAAGCTGTGCCTCGACGTGTCCGCGTGCCGGAGCCTCGGGATCGGCGGCACCGAGGTCGTGCACCCCTGGAGCGGCGAGCCGGGCATGCGCCTCGACGGCGACGACGCCTTGGCGGTGGAGGCCGCGGGCGTGGAGCTGCTCGATCCGCTGGAGGCCCTCACCTGGCACCTGGATGGCCTCGTGCGCCTGCACCTCGCGCGCTTCGTCGGGCTCGCCGAGGTCGAGTTTCAGCTGCACGAATGGGAGACGGGAGGCGATGACGAGCGCTATCACCTCATGCGGCGCGCGCTGCCGGGCAAGCGCGCCCGCGTCCGGCTCGTCGCGCTCATGCGGCGGCTGGTCCGTGCGCACGTCGCCGTCGACGACCTCGACGCGATCCTGCGGGTCATCGCCGGCGCGCCACGCGAGACGCCGCTCGCCGAGCTCGCCGAGACCGTCCGCAGGGAGCTGCTTCTGTCGCTGCCGGGGGTGCGCGACAGGCGGCCCCCGATCGACGTTCCGCCGGAGCTGCAGGCCGCCTTTCGCAGCGCGGACGCGGCGCCCTCGGCCGACGCGCTCGACGCGGCCTCGTGCGCGCTGCTGGACCTGCTCGACGAACACGGCCTCGCGGCGCCCGGAGGCTACGTGCTCGTGACCTCGGACGCCGCCTGCCGGCAGGTCATCCAGCGTGAGCTGCAACAGCGGCTCGCGTCGGTGGCAGTCGTCTCGGAGAGCGAGCTCGAGAGCTTGGCGCTCCCTGCGCCGATGGTGACGGCCGACGACGTCGCGGCGACGCCATGACCGTCGGCGGGTGCGTGCAGCCACAGGTACGGCTGGTCATGCACAGGGCGCTGCTCGGGCTCGTCAACGCGGCCGGCCGCGAGCAGTTCGCAGACGACGTGGCCGCCGGGGTCACGGTCGTCATGCGGACGTTCGGCGTCCCGGGCACAGCGCACGTCGTCATCGAGCCTGCGACGGAGGGCCGGGCGATCTCGATCCTCGCCGGCGACGCGAGCACGCCGTTTCCGCCGGCCTTCCTCCGGCGCCTGTGGCACGGCTTCGCGCCGCCCCAGATGCAGGACGCGGCATTCGACGCCGCGGGCGTCCTCGGGCGGCCGAACGCCTGGCTGGTCACGTGTGCTCGCGAGGCCGCTTCGAGCGGCGATCCACAAGCACGCGCGGCGATCCTGAGCATGCTGGTGCAGTTCGTCCCGGAGGTCATGGCGCTGCAACCGTCGTGCCTGCTGACGCTCGAGACGAGCGCCGAGCGGCTCGGCGGGGCCCCCGAACTCGACCTCGACGAAGCCACGACGATCATGCGCGAGCTCCTCGATCGGGGCGTCTGCGTCGCCGACGGCCCGCAGCTGCTGCGCCTGATGCAGTCCTACCGGGCGGCCGGACACAGCGTCGTGAGCACGCTCGAAGAGATCTACGCGCGCATGCGCGCGCCGACCCTGGCGATCCTGGTCAACGACCGGCTGTTCCACGAGCTCGCCGACGTCAACGCCGACGTGACCGAGCTCGACATCGCCGACGAGCGCGTCGACCAGCACCTGTCGCGCACGATGTCGGTCGTGCGCGAGCATCGGTTGCTCGAGTTTCGCATCACGCACCGCGCCATCCTCGTTCGCGACCCCGACATCGGCGACGACGAGATCTGCATCCGTCTCAACGACCGGATCGGCCCGCCGATCCCGATTCCCGGCAGCGACGAGGTCGGCGTCTCGGCCACGCGCCAGGAGCTCACGAAGCACGGGATCGCCGCGCGACCGCTCGTCGATGCCGTCACAGCGAACGAGCTTGCGGCCGTTCGCGTGCAGGACGCCGACGCCGTCCGCGCGGTCGGCCTGCTGCCGGTCACCCTCGGCGGGTACGTCGCCGCCGCCTTCGCCCGCGCGATCACGCCGAGCGCCCACCGGCTCACGACGATCGACTCGGTCGAGGCCGAGCTGGCCCGCGTCGAGGATCAGCTGCCCAGCCTGGTGCACGGGACGCTGTCACGATTTCGGCTGGCCGAGATCACCCAGCTGCTGCGCGAGCTCGTGCGCGAGCAGATATCGATCCGCGACTCGTCGCGGATCCTCAACGCGGCGCTGCGCTACGCGGAGCTTCCCGAGGAGGTGCCGTCTCAGTTCGGCGACGTGATCAGGACGCACTCGGACATGAGGACCGGCCGTGAGATCGGCGAGCTGCTCGCGTTCGTGCGAGCCGAGATCGCCGACCGCGTCTGCTTCGACACCGGCGGGCTGACCGAGATCGGCGACGCCCGGCTGTGCGTCTTCGAGACCGACGGGTCATTCGAAGCGCGCGCTGACGAGGTGCTCAGGGCGGCGTACGCGACGGCCGGGGAAGCGCCGTCGGCGGACGCCCTGACCGCGCTGCGCGACGACGTCTGGCGCGGGTTGGGTGCGATCCCGTCGCCCGAGCCCGTGATTCTCACGAGCTCGCGAATCCGCCGTGCGCTGCGCTCCGCGGTCGCCCAGGAGCTTCCCGGAGCGCGCGTCCTGTCGCGCGAGGAGATCACGCCGGGGGTCACGACGCGCTGCATCGGCACGATCACCTGCGGATCGTGATCGGTGCGGCGGGTCGGGACCACCCCGCTCGCTACACGTCCAGATCCACCCGCACGGTCACCAGGTCCGTCCCCATCGCCCGCACCGTCGCGGCGTTCAGGCGCGACATGTGGCGCTGGCGCGGGCGCGGGTCGTCGCCGGCGAGGACGGTCGCGGTGCCGCTGCGCCAGCGGCGGCCGATCCTGATGCGTACGCGCGGGTCGGCCTCGATGTTGCGCACGTACGCGGCCTTGCGGCCGTGCTCGGCGACGATCCAGAACGTGTCGGTCGCGCGATCCAGGCCCGTGCTGACGGGCGTGCGGCGCGGCTGGCCGCTCTTGCGCCCGGTCGTCTCCAGCAGCGACACCGTCGGCGCCAGGCCGCGCGCGGCGAGCGCCCTGATCGGCGGGTTGAAGACGCGCACCTGAAAGGCCGTGATCAGCCGGCGCTTGCGATCGGACGCCGTCGGCACGGCCGCGAGTCTAGTTCCGCGACAGCCCCCGCCGGGGCGATCGGGCGCAAGTCGGCGCGCCGCAGTGCCCCGAGCTGGATTCGAACCAGCGGCCTTCCCCTTAGGAGGGGGACGCTCTGTCCAGCTGAGCTATCGGGGCCGGCGCTGCGAGGAGGAGGATAGGGCCGCGGCGTCGTCGGTGAGCGGGAAGTGACACGCCGCCAGGTTGCCGCCGGGCTTGGCCTCCAGCAGCGGCTCGCGCACGTCGCACGTCCCCGGCGCGAAACGCGGACAGCGCGTGTGGAAGCGGCACGCCGGCGGCGGATCCGATGGCGACGGCGCATCGCCGGCGAGGATCTGGCGCCGCCGCGCGCCGGCGAGCTCGGGGTCGGCGACGGGCACCGCCGACAGCAGCGCCGCGGTGTAGGGGTGGCGCGGGTGGGCGAACAGCTCGTCGGCCGTCGCGAGCTCGACGATCTTTCCGAGGTACATCACGGCGATGCGGTCGCACATGTAGCGCACGACCGACAGGTCGTGAGCGATGAAGACCATCGTCAGGCCCAGGTCGCGCTGCAGCCCGCGCAGGAGGTTGAGGATCTGCGCCTGGATCGAGACGTCGAGCGCGGACACCGGCTCGTCGGCGATCACGATCCGCGGCCCGAGCGCCAGCGCGCGCGCGACGCCGATGCGCTGGCGCTGGCCGCCGGAGAACTCGTGCGGGTAGCGGTTGTAGTGCTCGGGGTTCAGCCCGACGCTCTCCATCAGCTCCTGCACGCGGCGCTTGCGCTCGGAGCGATCGGGCGCGATGGCGTGGATCGCGTAGGGCTCGGAGATGATCGACCCGACCGTGCGGCGCGGGTTCAGCGACGAGTAGGGGTCCTGGAAGATCATCTGCATCTCGCGGCGCAGCGGGCGCAGCTCCGTGCGCGAGAGCTCCGAGATCACGCGCCCGTCGAGCGCGACCGTGCCCGACGTCGGCTCCAGCAGCGCCAGCAGCAGGCGCGCGGTCGTCGACTTGCCACAGCCCGTCTCGCCGACGATCCCGAGCGTCTCGCCTTCGTGCACGTCGAACGACAGCCCGTCGACCGCGTGCACGGCGCCGACGCTCCTGCGCCGCAGCACCCCTTCGGTCAGCGGGAAGTGCTTGACGAGGTCGCGGACCTCGATCAGCGCGCGGCTCATGGCGGCGGCTCCGGCGGCGGGACGTCCTCCGCGACCCCCGCCTGGCGGCGGGCATCCGCCGGCGCCGCGCCGGCACGCAGCGCGGCCCACAGCCTCCGGCGCTGGGCGCTGGGCAGCAGGCACGCCGCCAGGTGGCGCGGGTCGTCGTCGACCGGCTCGAGCGCCGGGTCGGTCCGCTTGTGGGCCTCGCGGACGTAGGCGCAGCGCGGATGGAAGTGACAGCCGCTCGGGCGGTTGATGAGGCTCGGCGGCCGGCCGGGGATCGCGACGAGCTGCTCCTCGCGCGGGCGCTCCAGACGCGGGATCGACTGCAGCAGGCCCCACGTGTAGGGATGCTCCGGCGCCGCGAAGATCGCCGCCGTCGGCGCCTGCTCGACGATCCGCCCCGCGTACATCACCGCGACCTCGTCGGCCAGCTCGGCGACGATCCCGAGGTCGTGGGTGATGATCACGATCGCCATCCCGCGCTCGGCCTGCAGGCGGGCCATGAGCTCGAGGATCTGCGCCTGCACCGTGACGTCGAGCGCGGTCGTCGGCTCGTCGGCGATCAGCAGCTTGGGATCGTTGACGAGCGCCATCGCGATCATCACGCGCTGGCGCATGCCGCCGGAGAACTCGTGCGGATAGCTGCCGGCACGCTTGCGCGCGTCGGAGATCCCGACGAGGTCGAGCATCTCGAGCGCCCGCTCGGTGGCCTCGGCCTTGGACACGTCGCGGTGCGCGCGCACGGCTTCGACGAGCTGGTCGCCGATCTTGAAGAACGGGTGCAGCGAGGACAGCGGGTCCTGGAAGATCATCGCGATGTCGTCGCCGCGCACGCGGCGCAGCTCGTCGTCGGATGCCGTCGCGAGGTCGCGGCCCGCGAGCAGGATCGAGCCGGAGATGCGCGCGTTGCTCGCACGGGTCAGCCCCATGACCGACAGGCTCGAGACGGTCTTTCCCGAACCCGACTCGCCGACGATGCCCAGCGTGCGGCCAGCCTGCACGCTGTAGCTCATGCCGTCGACGGCCCGCACGACGCCGTCTTCGGTGTCGAAGGAGACATGCAGGTCGCCGACCTCGAGCAGCGCCGCCATCAGTAGCGCACGCGCGGGTCGAGGAATGCGTACACGACGTTGACGGCGAGGTTGGCGAAGATGATGAACAGCGCGCCGACGAGCACGGTGCCCTGGATCATCGGCAGGTCCGCCACGACGATCGAGTTGTATGCCAGGCGGCCGATGCCGGGGATGTTGAAGACGCTCTCGGTGAGGATCGCGCCGCCCAGCAGCGCGCCGAGATCCAGGCCGACGGCGGTGACGACCGGCGTCACGGCCGTGCGCAGCCCGTGGCGCAGCACGACGCGACGCGGGCGCAGGCCCTTCGCGCGCGCCGTGCGGATGTAGTCCTCCGACAGCGTCTCGATCATCGTCGAGCGCAGCAGCCGCGCGTAGATCGCGGCGTACGTCGCCGCCAGCACGAACCACGGCAGCAGCAGCGCCTGAAACCAGCGCACGGGGTCCTCGGTCAGCGGCACGTAGCTGCCCTGCCCGGGGAAGATCGGAACGACGCCGATGTCCGACGCGAACAGGTACAGCGCGACGAGGCCCAGCCAGTAGACCGGCGCGGAGATCGCGACGAGCGCGCCGCCCATCGCCAGGCGGTCGATCCACGTGCCGGGCCGCGTCGCGGAGATCAGGCCGACGCCGATCCCGAACGCCAGCCACACGACGAGCGCGCCGAGCGCCAGCGACAACGTCGCGGGCAGGCGCTCGAGGATCTCCGTGCGCACGGCGACGTCGTTCTGGTAGCTGTAGCCGAGGTCGAAGTGCAGGACGAGCTGCTGCAGGTAGTCGCCGAACTGCACCGGCCACGGCCGGTCGAGCCCGAGCTGCTCGCGGATCTGCGCGATGACCTCCGGGTTGGGGTTGCGGCCCGCCCGCACGACCGCCGGATCGGCCGACGGGAACACGTAGAAGATGACGAACGTCAGCAGGCTGACGGCGAACACCAGCACGCCGACCCACAGCAGCCGGCGGACGATGTATGCCGTCATCGGCGCAGCTCAGGCGTGGCGGCTCACTTCAGCGACATGTACGACATGTCCCAGGCCGCGTTGTACGTGTTGACGACGCCCTTGACGTCCTCCGACGCGAAGTTGATGTTGTTGTCCCACAGCCACGGGATGACGTACGCGCGGCCCGTGATCGTGCGATCGATCTCGCCGTATGCCCGCGCGCGCCGCTCGGGGTCGGTCTCCGCGACGGCGATGTCCAGTCCCGCGTTGAGCTCGGGATCGTCGACCGCCGACCAGTTGACGTTGCCCACCGGCACGATGTTCTTGCCGTTGAAGACCGGGTCCAGCAGCGACTGCGGGTCGAAGAAGTCCTTGCCCCAGCCGCCGTTCGGGCAGACGGCGACCTTCGCCTTCGGCGATCCGCAGAACTTCGAGAACGTCGTCGGCCGCGACACCTGGCGGTAGTTGAACTTGAAGCCGAGCTTCGCGAGCTGGCTCTGCACCGCCTCGCCGGTCTTCGACGACGGCGGCTGGTTGTCGCCGGCCATCAGCAGCGCCGGCCCGTCGTACAGCCCGCTCGGATAGCCCGCCTTCCTCATGTAGTCCTTGGCGAGCGTCAGGTCGGCCTTCGGCTTCTTCATGAAGTCGAACGTGCCCTCCGTGCCGCCGGCCTCTTCGTGGCCGGGGACCTTGGGCGCGAGGTAGTGCGTGGCGATCGGGCCGAGCGTCGGTCCGCCACGCGTCAGGCGCAGCGTCGTGCGGTCGATCGCCGCCGCCGCCGCCCGCCGAACGTTGACGTTGTCGAACGGCTTGACGGTCGTGTTCAGCGCGACGAAGCGGATTCCCTGGCTGGGCGTGATCGCGATCTGGCCGCGGCGCGTCGACAGCGCCGAGCGCAGGACGTTGACCGGTGGCGCGGCGAAGTCGCCGCTGATCAGCTTCTTGCCGGCGAGGATCCTGCGGCTGGCGACGTCGATGTCGTTGCCGCCGAGGAACGTCATCTTGTCGAGATAGGCCGGGCGATAGTCGGTCTTCGGATCCCAGCTCGGGTTGCGCACGAGCTCGATGCGCCGGCCGGTCTTGTAGCCCGTGAGGTTGCCCTTGCCGTCGTTGGCGATCATGTACGGCCCGGTGAAGACCTGATGCTTGCCGTAGGTCGAGACCTTGCCCCCGTCGTACTTGCGGGCGTAGTCCTTGGGGATCGGCACCGTGCCCGGCAGCGTCAGCGACTCGCCGTTGGAGATCACGCCGACGGGCGAGTTGAGCTTCAGCACGAGCGTCGTGTCGTCGGGCGTCTCGATGCCCGAGACCTCGTCGGCCTTGCCGGACTTGTAGGCGGCAGAGCCCTTGATCGCGCCGTAGTACACAGCCGAGTACTGGTTCTGGACGGCGGGCAGGAACGTGCGCTCGATCGCGTACTTGACGTCGGCGCTCTTGACCGTGCGGTCCTCCAGCGGCGGGCTGTAGCGGATCTGCGGCTTGATCTTGATCGTGACGGTCTTGCCGTCGGCGGAGGTCGTCGGCGGTCCCGCGGCGAGGTCGGGTGAGGGCTTGGTGTCCGACGGCTTCCAGCCGTACAGGGAGCGCTGCGTCGGCTGCTGGAGGGCCAGGTAGTCATAGGCGTAGTACCAGTAGCCGGGATCGAGGCTCGTGACATCGTCGATCGACAGCACCGTGGCGCTGCCGCCGCGCTTGCCGCTCGTATCGCTGACGTCGGGCGGGGCGTCGGCGCTCTTGTTGTCGCTGCCGCAGCCTGCGGCGACGAGCGCCGCGCAGACGACGAGCGCCATGACGCTTGAGAACCTGTGCATTGCCGATCCTTTCCGCTCATCGATCATCGTGTGGCCCTCGGGTCGAGGGCGTCCTGCATTCCGTCGCCGAGCAGGTTGAAGGCCAGCACCGTGAGGAGCAGTGCCATGCCCGGGAAGGTCATGTACCACCAGGCCGAGTCGAATGTCGCGATCGCATCGGCGATCATCGCGCCCCAGGTGGCGTTCGGGGGTTGAACGCCGACGCCCAGAAACGACAGCGCGGCTTCGAGCAGGATGTTCTGGGGGATCAGCAGCGTGCTGTAGACCATGATCGGCGCGACGAGGTTGGGCAGGATGTCGCGCACGAGGATCCGCCGGTCGGAGGCTCCCAGCGAGCGCGCGGCCTCGACGTACTCCTTCTCGCGCAGCGACAGCACCTGCCCGCGCACGATGCGCGCGATGAAGGTCCAGTTGACGACGACGATCACGAGGATCACGACGCCGACGCCCGGCTTGATCGTCCCGCCGAGGCAGCCGTCGCCCAGCGAGCACGCCGCGCCGATGCCGAGCGCCAGCAGCAGGATCGGGAACGCCAGCACGACGTCGATCACGCGCGACAGCAGGCCGTCGACCCAGCCGCGGTAGAAGCCGGCGATCATGCCGACCGCGACGCCGATCAGCATCGACAGCAGCGTCGCGATCAGCGCGACCTGGAGCGAGACGCGCGCGCCGTAGAGCACGCGGGCGAAGACGTCGCGGCCGTTGCCGTCGACGCCGAGCGGGTGCGTCGCGGACGGCCCCGTCGGAGTGCCGAACGTCGGATCCAGCGCCGCCGAGTCCTGGACGTTGGGGCCCGGCGCGCCGGCGAGCGAGATGATCAGCGGCGCGGCGATCGCGACGACGATCAGCAGCGCGATGAAGGCCAGCGCGCCGGTCGCGACGCGGTCGCGGCGAAAGCGCATCCAGAAGAGCTGCAGCGGAGACCTCGCCGTGACGTCGGCGCCTCGGCCCGCGACGTCGATCGGATCTCCCAGGACGTCCGGAGCGGCGGTGCTCACGGGCGGTACCTTACGACCGCGCCGACCAGAAGGCGAAGGGTCAGCGTGGCGGCGGCGCGTTCAATCGAGGTACTCGACCACGTCGCGCAGCGGCGCGCGCTCAGGGGGGCGCATCTCCTGACGCGGATGGCCGAGGTGCAGCAGCCCGAGCACGCGCTCGCCCTGCTCGATCCCGACGGCCGCGCGGCCCTCGGCCGTGCGCAGCTGCGCCGGGGTGCGCCAGTAGCCCGCCAGCCCGCGCGCATGCGCGGCGAGCAGCACGACGTAGGCGGCGACGGCCGTCGCGCAGACGTCCTCCTCGTCGGCCAGCGGATCGCCGCACTGCGTCGCGGAGACGGCGACGAGCGTCGGCGCGCGGGCGAGCTTGGCGGCCGCGACCGGGTCGTCGCAGCTGGCCTTCAGGCGCTCGAGCGCCCGCGGTCCGAGGACGCGAAAGCGCCAGGGGTTGGTGAGCTTGTGGTTCGGCGCCCAGCGCGCCAGCTCGAACAGCTCGTCGAGGGTCTCGCGGCCGACCGGCTCGGGCGCATACGCCTTGTGCGTGCGCCGCGTGCGGATCGCCTCGTCGAGCTCCATCAGCCTTCTTCGTCCTCGTCCTCGTACAGCGACTCGCTCGCCAGCTGCTCTCCGGCGGCGTCGAAGAGCCTGCACGACAGCGTGTCGCCGTGGATGCCGTCGGGCGCCAGCAGCGTGAAGCGATCCTCGACGAGCTCGCACTGATCGACCGCGAGGTCGCCGAGGTCGGCCGTCACGATCGTCCCGCCCTCGAGCAGCGGCCGCCCCCAGACGAGCGTCATGTCGGCGCTGTCGCCGTCCTCGCCGCGCCACATGCCGACGACCTGCTCGCACAGGTCCAGCCGCCAGTCGGGGTTCTCGGCCGCCGTCTCGGGCGTGAAGTCCGCGACCGCCGCGAACTCGCTCGGCTCGCGCTCCTCGCCGCCCGGCCGGAAGGAGACATAGCCGAACAGCTCATAGCCCTCCGACGTCGGCGCGGTGGCCGGCACATAGGTGCGCCCGTGCCACGTGCGGTCGGGATAGAACGTGATCTCGCCGGGCTCGCCGAGGCCCTCCTCCTCCTCGCTCAGCGGGTCGCAGGCGCCGAGGAAGTGGCGCTTCAGGGTGGCGGCCCAGCGGCCTTCGGGCAGCGGATCCTGCGGCGGTTCGGCGACGTAGCGCGGGACGACGTGGGGTTCGACTGGCATGCGCCGGAGTCTAGGACGCCACCTCCAGCAGCAGCGTCACCGGGCCGTCGTTGACGAGCTCGACGGCCATCTGCGCGCCGAACACGCCGCCCTGCGCGCCGAGGCGCTCGCGGAAGCGCTCGTACAGCGGCTCGGCGACCTCGCCCGGCGCGGCCGCGACGTATGACGGGCGGTTGCCCTTGCGCGTGTCGGCGTACAGCGTGAACTGGCTGACGCACAGGACCTCGCGCTCGCCGAGCGGCTCGTTCATGCGGCCCTCGGCGTCGGGGAAGACGCGCAGCGCCGCGACCTTGTCGGCGAGCCGGTCGGCTTGGCGCTGGGTGTCGTCGTGCGTGACGCCCAGCAGGACGAGCAGTCCCGGCCCGATCGCGGCGACGGTCTTCCCGTTGACGTGGACCGCGGCGCTCGTCACGCGCTGGACGAGGGCTCTCAACCGAAGAACACCTCCGCGGTCTTGAAGAGCTCGGGATCGAGCAGCTTGGGCTCCTTGAGCGCCTCCTCGAGCGCCACCATCTCGATCGACGTGCCATGCAGCGCGGTCATCATGCCGAACTCTCCGTTGGAGGCCGCGTCGATCGCGGCGACCCCGAACCGGCTGCCCAGCACGCGGTCGAAGGCGACCGGCGCGCCGCCGCGCTGGATGTGGCCGAGGACCGTCGCGCGGCTCTCGAAGCCGGTGCGCTCCTCGATCTCCTTCTCGAGCTCGAACGCGATCCCGCCGAGGCGCGCGTGGCCGAACGAGTCGACGCTGTCGGCGGCGGTCGCCGCGTCGCCGCCGTCGGCGCGCGTCGCGCCCTCGGCGACGACGACGATCGAGAAGTTCCTGCCGGTCGTCTCGTGGCGGTGCGTGAGGTGATTGCAGACATCGTCGACGTCGAACGGGCGCTCCGGCACCAGGATCACGTCGGCGCCGCCGGCGAGGCCGGCGTAGCAGGCGATCCAGCCCGCGTCACGGCCCATGACCTCGCAGACGATCACGCGGTCGTGCGACTCGGCGGTCGAGTGCAGGCGATCGATCGCCTCGGTCGCGATCTGCACCGCGGTCTGAAAGCCGAACGTGAAGTCGGTCGCGTTGAGGTCGTTGTCGATCGTCTTCGGCACGCCGACGGTCGGAAAGCCCGCCGCGAACAGCTTTCGCGCGACGCCGAGCGTGTCGTCGCCGCCGATCGGGATCAGCACGTCGATCCCGCGCTCCTTCAGCGAGGCGAGCACGCGCTCCTCGCCGTTCTCGGTCTTGTAGACGTTCGTGCGCGAGGTGCCGAGGATCGTGCCGCCCCTGTGCAGGATGCCGCTCGTGTTCTCGCGCGTGAGCTCGATGACGTCGTTCTCCAGGACGCCCTTCCAGCCTCTGCGAAAGCCGTACAGCTCGTGGCCGTACGTGTCGATCCCCTTGCGGACGATTCCGCGGATGACGGGGTTGAGTCCGGGGCAGTCGCCGCCGCCGGTGAGAAGTCCGATTCGTGCCATCGCGCGATCGTATGTGCTCGCGCCGGCTAGCGCAGCGCGCGCAGCTCGGCGGCTGCCCGCTCGGGCGAGACCGGGTTGCAGGCGATCTCGGCGCCGAGCTCGAGGCCGCGCGCCGGCGACAGGATCGGGACCGCGTCGATGTGCCAGCAGAAGCGCTCGGCGCCGCGCGGGGCGGTGCGCACCCACAGGCTCAGCGGCGGGCTGGAGCCGAAGCGCTCGCGCAGCAGCGTCAGCCCATGGTGCAGCAGCGCGGCGCCGGTGGCACCGTCGTCCTGGAAGCGCTCGCGGCGGCGGCGTGGCGCGAGCGCCAGCGCGAACGGGTGGCGCGAGGCGTAGGGGCACCACAGCACGGCCTCGTCGTCGATCGCGACGATCCGATCGCGGCGGCGGACCTCCGCCTGGACGAGGTCCTCGAGCAGGTTGGAGCCCATCGTGCGCAGCGCGTGCGCACCGAAGCGCTCGCGCTCGCGGGCCACGGCCGCGGGGACGAACGCGAACGCGTGCAGCTCGGCGTGCGCGGAGGGCTCGTCGACGCTCAGGTGCACATACGCGGCGTCGTCGTGCGCGCGCATCCGCTCGCGCCACCGCTCGGCCGCGGCCCGCGCCTCCTCCCCGCTCAGCTCGGCGAGCGCGCGAACTCCCGGCCGCTGGGCGTGGGCGATCGTCTCGTGCGCGCCGCGCGCGGCCAGCGCGCCGAACAAGTCGGGGCTCTCCTGGCGCGGCGGGTCGGCGGCGCCGGGGGACAGCAGCGGATCGAACGACCCGTCCTCGGCCGGTGGGGGCGCCACGGCGGCGAGCTGCGACAGCGGACCGTCCGTCACGACGATCGCGCGCAGACCGGTCAGCGGGTCGATGCGGATCTCGGCGGCGCTCATCGCAGGGCGTAGCGCTCGATCGCCTCGGCGAGCTTGGCCTCCGAGGCGAACTCGCCCTGGCGCAGCGTCAGCGTGCCGCGCGCGTCGTAGAACGCCGTCGTAGGGAAGACGCGCGCGCGGAAGCGGCCGGTTGCGATGTTCGAGCGCGGATCGGCGAACGAGGGGTAGGGCATCGGGATCGCGCGCAGGAGCTCGACGGCGTTGTCGCGATCGTCTGTGACGTTCACGCCGAGAAACGCGACCTTCCCGCCCCGCGTGTTGGCCTGGCGCTGAAACAACGGCAGCTCGCGGCGGCAGGGGTCACACCACGAGCCCCACATGTTCACGACGACCGGGCGGCCGCGCAGCGCGCGCAGCTGGGCGGCGAAGGACTTCGCGCCACCGTCCTGGAGGACGCTGACGCGGCGGCGCAGCCCCGCCAGCTGCGCCGGCGCCCCGGCGATCGGCCGCGAGACCTCGGCGCGCGTCAGCGCGGCCGGCGCCGACGCCGGCCGCCCGGAGCTCTCGCGCGCCTGGCGCACGCCGACGACGACGGCGACCGCCACGGCGATCGAGCAGGCGGCGATGATGGCCCTGCGCATGCGAAAAGCGTGGCAGACGCTCGCTGCGGGCCTGTCCTCCGACATGGGTGTTCGCTATGCTGCGGGCTACGCGGGTAAGGACCGGTCTCCGTACGAGACGCCTCCCCGCATCGACCGGGCACAGTCCCGGCGTCCCGGATCGCGGCGAACGTTGCGCGCGATCCGCATCACCCCGAGCAGGAAGCCGATCTTGGCTGATCCCACGCCAGTGGCCTCATCGGCCACGTCCTTTCCCAGTTCCGGCGACATCGCGCGGGCCGAATCGTTCACCCGCGAAGCATTCGTGCACGCGGGAGAGACCAACGAGGAAGCGCTCGCTCGCGGCAGCGCCCGCCGGCGCGCGCTCGAAGCCGCGCTGGTGGAGATCGACGCGGGCGCGAAGGTCCCCTCGCCGGAGTGGCGGCGGCGCTACTCGCTGATGCTCGGCCTCGAGCGCGTGCTGTCGGACGACGAGCCCAAGCTCGCCGACGGCACGTCGCTGAACCCCCACCAGGTCGATGCCCTGTCGGGCACGCTGACGGCGCTGCTCGCCGAGGCGCAGCGCAACGGCGGCACGCCGCCGGTCGCGTCGGCCGCGCCGGTGCTGGCCCTCGACGACGAGCCCGACGAATACGAGGACGAGCCGCCTGCCGCCGTCGTCGAGGAGGACGACGAGGAGCTCAACGGCGACGAGGACGACGACGACGAGCCCGAGGACCTCACGCCCCTGGACATCGACATCGACATCGGCGACGACGAGGACGACGACGAGGACGACGACGAGGAGGTCGAGGAGGAGGCCGACGAGGACGCGGCGGAGGGTCCGATCGACGAGGACCAGCTCGACGAGGCCCCCGACGACCCCAACGCCCACAAGCGCTTCTGGTTCGAGCACGCGACCGGCGCCGGCAAGACCGTCGCGGCGATGGGCTTCGTCGACGCCTCGCGCACCGGCGGCGTGCTGATCCTCACCCACCGGCGCAACCTCGTCGATCAGTTCCACGGCGAGCTCAAGGACCGCGGCTACGCCAAGCGCATCACCCCCGCGCTGCTGCAGGGCCAGGACCGCGCCAACGGGCCGGTCACCGTCGAGACCTACCAGTGGTTCGTGCGCAACGCCGGCAAGATCTCCGACTCCTACGCGATCGTCATCTGCGACGAGGCCCACACCGCGCTGGGCGAGAAGACGAGCGCCGCGATCCGCAAGTGGACGGGCCCGATCTTCATCGGCATGACGGCGACCGGCGCGCTGATCGCACGCCACGTCACCGACCTCTTCCCGACGCAGACCTCGCGCTTCGACCTCGCGCAGGCAGCCCGCCGCGGCGTCATCTCGCCGCTGCGCTGCGTGCGCATCCCACCGGGCCCGGGCGTGCGCACGATCGCCAAGGTGCCGCTGCGCCGCGGCGAGGTCGACGTCGAGTTCGACCAGGAGATGCTGGCCGAGCTGCTCGACCAGGCGCCGTTCAACTTCGCCGCCGCCGACCTGTACAAGACGCGCTTCAACGGCGTCCCCGGGGTCGTCTACGCGGCCGGCGTCAAGCACGCCTACAACCTCGCCGAGGCGTTCCGCGAGCAGGGGCTGCGCGCGATGGCCGTCTCCGGCGAGACGCGCAAGCGCGAGCTCGCCGAGATCCTCGCGCGCTACGAGCGCGGCGACATCGACGTGCTGATCAACGCCCAGCTGCTGGCCGAGGGCTGGAACTCGCCCCGCGCGACGGTCTGCATGCACCTCGCGCCGACGGCCTCCAAGCGCATCTACCAGCAGCGCGTCGGCCGCGTCACGCGCCGCAACCCGGGCAAGGAGGCCGGCATCGTCGTCGACTTCGTCGCCCCGGACACCAAGAACGACGACGCCGTCGTGACGCTGCACTCGCTGCTGGACCGCGACGTCTACCGCGGCGGCGCGATCGTCGTTGGCCCCGTGCGCCGCGGCCGCGGCCGGCGCCTGCGCGTCGAGCGCCGCGTGCTGCCGGTGACCTCCGACGAGGACCGCCGGATCGAGGTCTTCGAGCGCGAGCTGTGGCGGATCGCCGTCGAGCACCTGCCCTACGGCGAGCAGATCCAGTGGGCGGCGCTGGCCGGCGCGCGCGTCGCGCCGAGCGGCTGGCGGCGCGCCCGCGCGATGCTGCACTTCGACCGCGAGGGCGCGATCAAGCGCGCCTTCCTGCTGACCGCCGTGCAGCGCAACAAGAACCCGCAGCTGCGCGTTCGCGCGCTGCAGGAGATCGCGGCGTCGCGCGACGGCGAGGCGTTCGACACGGCGATCGACGAGATCGGCGGCTGGACGCGCGAGGAGCGCCGCGAGGGCACGAAGGTCATGCTGCTCGCGCTCGCGGAGAAGCGCATCGGCCGCCGCGACCAGGCCAACGCCTGGATCTGGCGCCTGGCCTCCTACACGCGCGAGGTGCACGAGGAGTACGCCGTGCAGCGCTGGCCGGAGACCAAGCGCCTGCTGGGGCTGCTCGTCAACTCATCCGGCGCCGCGCACGCGCGCAACGCCCGCCGCCTCGTGCACGCCGCGCGCAAGCAGGACCGGCGCCTGAGCGCCGCCCTGCTGGCGGCCGCGATCGCGCACTCGCCCGAGGGCGAGGAGATCCTGCGCGGCGCCCGCACGCGCCTGGCGCGCAAGCCGAGCGCCCTGTCGCGCGAGCTGCTGCGCAACTTCCCCAAGTCGCGCGGCCGGCGCGGCTCGCGCCGTCGGCGCAAGAAGGGCGGCGCAGAGGTCGAGGAGAGCACGCTCGTCGTGCAGGCCGGCGGCAGCTCGCGCGACGCGACGGGCTCCGACGAGGCGCAGCAGCCGCCGCGGTCGGGCTCGCGGCGCTCGCGGTCGCGCAACGGGCGCGCCGCGCGGCATGCCGCCGCGCAGGACAACGATCCGGCCCGCACGCAGGACTCCTCGCAGGACTCGCAGCGCACGCGCTCGCGCAACGGGCGCCGCAACGCCGCCGCGCAGCCGGACGCTCCTCAGGCCGCAGAACCCGCCGTTGACGCGAAGGACGAGGCCCGGGCGGTCGAGGCGATCGCCGGCGCGGCCGCGGCGCTGGCCGCGATGCGCGGCCCCAAGGTCGACGACGCCGCGCCCGGCTCGGCCAAGGCCGGGTCGCGCTCCTCGCGCCGCGAGCCCGCCGCGGCTGAGCCCGCCGCCGCCGGACCCGAGGCCAAGCCGAAGCGCAGCCGCGCGCCGAAGGCCGCGGCCACGGCGGGCGCCGAGCCCAAGGGCACGTCCAGTGCCGCAGGCAAGCCGAAGGCCGCCGCGAGACCCAGGGCCGCCGCCAAGCCCGCCGCGAAGCCGAAGGCCGCCGCGAAGCCGAAGGGCGCGGCCGAGGCCAAGGCCAAGGCGGCCACCAAGCCGAAGGCCGCCGCAAAGCCCCGGGCAAAGCCCAAGCCGAAGGTCGTCGCCACAGACGAGCCGGGTGCGGTCGACGACGGCGTCGAATCCGCCGCCTGACGCGGCAGCGCTGAGCTGTATCAGCGGCGCAGAAGGCGGTCCAGGCCGGTCGTCAGCGCCAGCCCGAGCGCCGCGATGCCGACGCCGACCAGGACCGCCGTCGGGTGTTGCAGAGCGTCGACGGGCGTGCCGGGGCGGCGCACGACGAGCGCGACGCCGACGAGCGCGGCGCAGGCCGCGGCGTATGCCGCGAGCGCCGCCGCCGACAGCGCCGGCGGCGGATCCGCGGCGGTCGCCGCGGCGGGCAGGCGCGCCTCGAGCACCGACAGCGCGGCGGCGCCGAGCAGCGTGAACGTGGCCGCCATCAGGTAGCCGCCGAAGACGTCGCTGGGGAGGTGGTCGCCGAGCACGACGAGCGCGTAGCCGACCGCGATCGCGTAGCCCGCGCCGAGCATCGCCGCGAGCGGGCGCAGGCGCGGGCCGACCACGAGCACGAGGCACAGCGCCAGCGACATCGCGGCGGTCGAGTGGCCGCTGGGCCACGAGCCGAGATAGATGCCGTCGTAGCCGTTGAGGCTCACGACGCGCAGGTCGCCGAGCGCGGGCTTGAGCAGCTGGGTCGCCCCGTTCGCCGCCACCAGGATCGCGGGCACGACCGCCGCCATCCACCAGCGCCGGCGCAGCAGCGCGACCGCGACGAGCGCCGACCCGATGGCGATGAACGGCCACGGATCGGCGAGTCCGGCGATGCCTTCGATCGACGGCGTCAGCCGCGGTCTGTCGACGCCGGTGAACGTCTGCAGCGCATGGGCGTCGAGTGTGCGCCCGGCCCCGACGTGGATCGCCGCGAACCACACCGCCAGCGCCCCGATCGCGCTCGCGAACGCCAGCGCCAGCAGGATCGACGGGCGGCGGGCCATCGGTCCGAGAGTAGCCGCCGGCCTGTGGCGCGCCTCAAGGCGACGTGCGGGCGATGTGAAGGTCAGCCGAGCAGGTGGACCTCGCCGGCGTCGAGCGCCGCGCGCCCGCCGTCGTCGCGGTCGACGAGCAGCCGGCCCGCCTCGTCGAGGCCCGCCGCGACGCCGGCGCCGTGCTGCCAGCGCAGCGCGCGCCCCAGCAGCGCGTCGCGCTCGCGGTAGGCCGCGAGGATCGCCGCCGGCCCCTGTTTCAGACACAGCTCGAGCGCCACGAGCAGCGCGGCCAGCGTCGGCTCGACGTCGGCCGGCTCGAGGCCGAGCCCCGCCGCGCCGGCGGCGACGGCGGCCGGCAGGTCGCCCTCGCGCAGCGCCACGTTGACGCCGATGCCGAGCACCGCCCAGCCCTCCTGCGGGCGTCCCTCGGCGAGGATGCCGGCGACCTTGCGCCCGCCGAGCAGGACGTCGTTGGGCCACTTGATCTGCGCGTCCGCGCCGACGACGTCCGCCACCGCCACGGCGGCTGCGAGCGTCGGCAGCGCCGGCACCTCGCGCAGGACCAGCGACGCCAGCAGCGCGCGTCCGGGCGGCGCGCTCCACGTGCGACCCTGGCGCCCGCGACCGGCGCGCTGCTCGCCGACGGTCACGAGCGTGCCGTGCGGCGCGCCGGCGATCGCCAGGGCGCGCGCGCGGTCGTTCGTCGAGTCGGTCGTGCGCAGGTGCAGGCGCGGCGACCCGAGGCGCGCCGTCATCCCTCGCGGACGATCTGCACGCGGCCGTAGATCTCCAGGCCGAGCGCGTCGGCCGCCGAGCCGCGATTGACCGCCAGCGACAGCGCCCCGTAGGCGTCCTCGTAGAGCAGCAGCCCGCCCGGCGGCACGTCGGCGAACGTCGTCGCGTGCGCGGCGCCGACGCCGTTGACGGTGACCGCGCAACCCGGGCGCAGGCCGCCGGCGGCGAGATCGGCGGCCTCGACGTCGAGCATGACGTTGCCGAAGTGGTCGGCGTGCAGCACGTGTGCGACGAGGCCCGCGGCGGTGACCTGCGCCCGCGGCAGGTCGAGCGCGACGAGCTCGCCGGGGTCCAGCGGCTCGCCCGCCTGCCCGAGCGGCGTGCCGGCGGCGAGGTGCGCGGCGACGGGCGCGAACAGGTCGCGCCCGTGGAAGCTCGCCGACACCGGCTCGCAGGGCCAGCGGCGAGCGCTCGAGGTCGACGGCCTCGGCGACGCCGCCGAAGCGCTCGGCCGACAGCGTCAGCAGCCCGTTGTCCGGCCCGACGAGCATGCGGCCGTCCTCGCCGGCGCAGCGCAGCGCGACCGCGCGGCGCTCGCTGCCGACGCCCGGGTCGACGACGGCGAGGTGCACGCCGGCGGGCATGTAGGCCAGCGCGCGGCGCAGCACGAGCGCCCCGGAGCGCACGTCGTGGCGCGCGATGCCGTGCGTGATGTCGATGACGCGCGCCTCGGGCGCGATCCGCGCGATGACGCCGTGGCAGACGCCGACGAAGTCGTCGTCGACCCGTAGTCGCTGAGGAACGTCAGCACCGCCATCGGCGGCCGAGTCTATCGGCGCCCGGAGGGCCGCCTCGAGCAGCGCCGCGACGAGCCCGTCGGGCGTGTGCTCGCCGGCCTCGACGTGCGGCTCGAGGCCGTGCTCGCGCAGCGCGTCGCTCGTGATCGGGCCGATCGAGACGATCCGCTGCGCGCCGAGTCCGCTCGACCCTGCGGCCTCGACGAAGAAGCGCACCGCCGAGGCAGAGGTGAACGTCACGAAGTCGGCGCCGAGCGCGGCCGCGCGCGCGTCCTCGCTGAGCGGTTCGCGCGACGGTTCGGTAGAGCGCCACGATCTCGACCTCGGCGCCGCGCGCGCGCAGCGCGTCGGGCAGCACGTCGCGGGCCTGCTCGGCGCGCGCGATCAGCGCGCGACGCACCGGCCTGTCCGCCAGCGCGTCGACGAGCGACTCGGCGACCGCGCGCGGCGGCAGGACGTCGGGCTCGATGCCGCCCGCGCGCAGCGCGTCGGCCGTCCCCGGCCCGATCGCCGCGATCGCGGGCCCGCGCAGGTCGCGCGCGTCGCGGCAGCAGCTCGAGCAGCCGCCGCGCGCCGTTGGGGCTCGTGACGCACAGCAGGTCGAATCCGGCGAGGTCGGGCAGCGTCGCCTCGAGCGGCTCGATGCGGATCGCCGGCGCCTCGACGACGTTCGCGCCGAGCGCTCGCAGGCGCGCCGCCAGCGGGCTGGCCTGGGCGCGCGCCCGCGTGACCGCGACCGTGCGGCCGGCAAGCGGTCCGGCTCCGAACCATCCCAGCTCCTCGTGCAGCGCCGCGACGTCTCCGACGACCGTGATCGCCGGCGCCTCGACGCCCGCCTCGGCCGCGAGCCGCGCGATGTTGGCCAGCGTCCCGCTGACGGTGCGCTGGTCGGCGAGCGTGCCGCGCTGCACGACCGCGACCGGCTGGCCGTGCGGCCGGCCGCCGGCGACCAGTTGCGATGCGATGCGCTCGAGGCTGCGCACGCCCATGTAGAAGACCAGCGTGCCGGGGAACGCCGCCAGCGCCGGCCAGTCGATCAGCGTCTCGGGCTTGGCCGGGTCCTCGTGCCCGGTGACGAACGCGACCGCGGCCGAGACGCCGCGCTGGGTGACCGGGATGCCCGCGTAGGCGGGCGCCGCGACGCCGGCCGTCACGCCTGGGACGACCTCGTAGTCCAGGCCCGCCGCGCGCAGCAGCTGCGCCTCCTCGCCGCCGCGCCCGAAGACGAACGGGTCGCCGCCCTTCAGGCGCACGACCTCGCGCCCGGCCCTGGCGTGGCGCAGCAGCAGGCCATTCGTGGCCTCTTGGGAGACCTGCGCCCCTCCCCCGACCTTGCCGACGTCGACGAGCTCGGCGTCCGCGCGCGCGCCGTCGAGCGCGCGGACGGGGATCAGCCTGTCGTAGAGGATCACGTCGGCGCGCGCGATCAGCTCCAGCGAGCGCGCCGTCATGAGGCCCGCGTCGCCGGGTCCCGCGCCGACGAGGTAGGCGGTCATCGGGAGGAGCTCCTCGGCGCGGCGAAGGAGATCGGCTGCACCGGCGCTCAGCAGCCTCGAGGCGGCAAGCTCACCCGCTTGGATCGGGGTGGCAGCGGGGGGCGTCTCGTCGCGCAGCCACGCCGAGCCGTCGGGCAGGCCGACGAACGTGCGCAGCACGATGCCGTCGTCGCCGATCGACGCATGCGCGCCCACCGGCGTGTTGCAGCTCGCGTCGAGGCCCGACACGAGCCTGCGCTCCGCGCGGAGCGCGACCCACGTCGCGATGTCGGTGATCCCCCAGGCGGCGGCGCGCGCGTCGTCGTCGTCCGCGCGTCCCTCCAGTACGAGCGTCCCCTGCCCCGCGCACGGCACGAGCTCGCCCAGCAGGCAGCCGATCTCCGCCTCGAGGCCGAGCCGGATCAGGCCGGCCGCGGCGAGCACCAGCGCATCGACCTCGCCCTCGGCGAGCTTGCGCAGGCGGGTGTCGACGTTGCCCCTGATCTCGACGACGTCGAGGTCCTCTCGCAGCGCGCTCAACTGCGCCGCGCGGCGCACGCTCGCCGTGCCGACGCGTGCGCCCGCCCGCAGCGCCGTGATCGACGCGGCACCGACCAGCGCATCGAGCGGCTCGCTGCGCAAGGGCGCGCCGACGAGCTCCAAGCCCGAGGGCAGCTCGCTCGGCACGTCCTTGGCGCTGTGCAGCGCGAGGTCGACGTCGCCGCCGAGCAGCGCGAGCTCGAGCTCCTTGACCCACTTCTGCTTGTCGGTGGCGGCGCGATGTCGGTCGCCGCTGGTCGTGATCGGGACGAGCTCGGCGTCCTCGCCCAGCAGCTCGGCGACGGTCTGCGCCTGCGCGAGCGCCAGCGGGCTCGCGCGCGTGCCGACGCGCATCGTCAGGACTGCGCGCGGCGCGGCAGCGGGCGCACGTTGCCGTGCTCGGCAGCCGGCTGCTCCGCCGGCGCGGCATCGGGCGCGCCCTCGAGCCCGAACAGCTCGCGCATGATCTGCAGGCGTCCGTGGCTGCGGCCCTCGCCGAGCGTGCGCAGGTGCAGCGTCGGCTCGTGCAGCAGCCGGTTCATGACCGAGCGCGCGACGGCCTCGACGCGCGCGCGGTCGCGCTCGGAGACGGTCTCCCAGCGGCCCTCGTTCTCGGTCAGCACCTGCTCGACGATCGCGTCGCCGTAGTCGCGCAGCGCGCGGATCGTCGGCTGTACGGCGAGCTGGCCGAGCCACTCGGCGAAGCGCGTGATCTCGTCCTCGACGATCGTCTCGGCGCGCAAGGCCTCCACCTCGCGGCTGGAGATCGTGTGCGCGACGCGCGCCTGCAGGTCGTCCATGTCGTACAGCGTCACGCCGGCCAGGTCGCCGCAGGCGGCGTCGATGTCGCGCGGCACGGCGATGTCGACGAGCAGCAGCGCCCGCCCCGCGCGGGCGCGCATGACGAGCTCGAGCTCCTCCTCGCCGAGGATCGGATGCGGTGATGCCGTCGAGGCGACGACGACGTCGGCGCGCGTCGAGCTGCGCGGGCAGCTCGTCGAGCGCGACCACGCCGCCGCCGAAGCGCTCGGCCAGCGCGCGGGCGCGGTCGGCATGGCGGTTGGCGACGAAGATCGTGCGCACGCCGCTGCCCGCCAGCGCGCGCGCCGTCAGCTCGCTCGTCTCGCCCGCGCCGATGATCACGACGTGCGGGTCGGGCTTGCCGCCGAGGACGTCCATCGCGAGCTCGACGGCGACCGACGAGATCGATGCGCGGCCGGACCCGATCGCGGTCTCCGAGCGCACGCGCTTGCCGGTCTGCAGCGCGGCCGTGAAGAGGCGGTTGGTCAGCGGCCCGGCCGTGCCGGCCGCCAGCGCCTCCTCGTAGGCGCGCTTGACCTGGCCCTGGATCTCGGCCTCGCCGACGATCATCGACTCGAGGCCGCTGCAGACGCGAAACAGCTGGCGCGCGGCATCGCAGTTGCGCGGCGAGTAGATCCGCTCGGCAAGCTCGGTCGGGCGCACGTGCGCGCGCTGGGCGAGCATGCCCAGCGCGCCGCTCTCGGCGAGCACGGGATCGCCGACGACGAGCGTCAGCTCGGTGCGGTTGCAGGTCGAGATCACGACGGCCTCGTGGACCTCGGGGTGCCCGGCGACCTCCTGCAGGAAGCCGCGCACGGCGCTCTGGGTCAGCGCCAGGCGCTCGCGCAGCTGCACCGGCGCGGTCTTGTGCGAGATGCCGAGCGTGATCAGCTCGCTCATGCCACCGGCTCCTCGACGCGGGCGGTCTCGGCAGCGCCGCCACGGCGGTCGACGATCTCGGAGATCTCGACGACCTGGCGCTCGATGCGACCCAGCTTGACGGCCATGATCGCCAGGTAGGAGAGCACGAGGAACAAGAAGACGAGGTACGCCGCCGCGACGTAGCGATCGCCGCCGGAGAGGGCGCAGCACGGTCATGGCAGCTGCGGTGCGGCGCTGCGCGCACCCGGCGCCGCGAAGTCGTCGTCGCCGGCCAGCCTGCGGCGCAGCGAGCGCAGCTTGGAGGTCGCGTTCTTGGACGCCATCTCGTACTTGCACAAGCGTGACGAACAGCAGCGCCATCCCGATCAGCGAGACGAGGAACGTCAGCGACACGCTCGCCGGGCCGCTCGTCGTCATCGTGCCCGCCTGCGGGTGGGTCAGGTTCTCGGCCATCCGCACGGCGCCGAAGCACAGCGGCACGAACGCGCCCGCCGTGATCGCGAACACCGAGGCGTAGCGCGCCTGCTTCTCGGGGTCCTCGATCGAGAAGCGCAGCGGCTGGTAGGTCGCGTACAGCAGGAAGACGATCAGGAAGACGACGAGCATCGGCTCGTCCCAGACGAACCACTGCCCCCACGACGCGCGCGCCCAGATAGAGCCCGTCAGCAGCACGCCGACGGCGAGCACGATCGACAGGTGGATCGTCACGTAGGAGCGCATGTCCCAGCGCCGGTCGCGCGTGCGCAGGTGCATGACGGCGAAGACCGCCCCCGCCATGAAGCCGAACAGCGCGACGATCGCCATCGGCACGTGGACGTAGAAGATCTTCTGGATGACGCCCTGGTCGGCATCCGATCGGCGCGTAGAAGAACGCGAGCGCGAACGATGTCGTGAGCACGGCGACGGTGGCGATGGACAGGCCCTTGAGGCCCTTGCCGTAGACGATGGGTCAGTCCTCCAGCAGGAAGTCGAAGATCGCATAGGCGATCAGCGCGAACAGCAGATCATAGAGCGCGAGCAGCGCCAGCCAGTCGCCCGGAAGCGCCCCGGCGCCGCCCTGGGCGAGCAGTGGCGCGGTGGCGCTCGAAGCGCCGAGCACGACCGGCACGAGCAGCGGCAGCGCCAGCAGCGGCACCATCAGATCGCGGGCGCGCGTCTGGATCGCCAGCGCGGCGACGAGCGTGCCGACGACGGCGATGCCGAGGTTCGCCGCCAGCAGCACGACGGCGAGCTCGGGCAGCGCCTGGCCCAGCGACGGCCCGAGCAGCAGCACCGCGAACGCCGGCACGGCGAACAGCTCGACGGCGCACAGGTAGGAGAACAGCGCGATCGCCTTGGCGACGAACAGCGCGGTGCGGTCGACCGGCGCCAGCAGGAAGCCGTCGAAGCCGCCCTGCTCGTGCTCGGCGACGAACAGGCGGTTGATGCCGAGGATCGCCGCGAACAGCAGCGTCACCCACAGCACGCCCGAGGCGAGGTCGCCGTCGATCGAGTTGCGATCGAGGCCGAAGTGGAAGACGACGTAGGTCGTGATCGCGAACAGCACCATCGCCGGCACGGACTCGCGCGTGCGCAGCTCGAGCGAGAGCTCCTTGCTCAACAGGGCCGCGACCGTGCGCCTCATGCGTACAGCGCCGCGATCTGCGCTGGCGTGACGTCGGCGGCGGGGGCCAGCAGCTGCGCGCGCCCGCCCTTCAGGCCGAGCGCGACGTCGGCGCCGACGAGCCCGCCGACGGGATCGTGGCTCGTCAGCACGCGGGTGGCGCGTCCCGGACCGATCAGCGGCATGACCTGCGCGACGGCGGCCGGATCGAGGTTCGCCAGCGGCTCGTCGAGCAGCAGCAGCTCGGGCTCGTGCAGCACCGCGCGCGCGACCGCCAGGCGCTGGACCATCCCGCGCGAGAGCTCGGCGACGGGATCGTCGGCGCGCGCCTGCATCCCGACCGCCTCGAGCACGGCCTGTACGCGGGCGGTGCCGTTCGCGACAGCGTGCAGGCGCGCGTGGAAGCGCAGGTTCTCGCGCCCCGACAGCTCGCGGTACAGCAGCGGGTCGTGGCCCAGGAAGCCGATCCGCCCGCGCACGGCGTAGCCGTCGTCGGGCAACGAGCTGCCGAGCACGCGCACCTCGCCGGCGTGCGGGCGCAGCAGCGTCGCGAGCAGCCGCAGCAGCGTCGTCTTGCCCGCGCCGTTGGGCCCGAAGACGACGAGCGTCTGGCCCGCGGCCAGCTCGAGCGACACGTCGCGCAGCGCCGCGCGCTCGCCGTAGCGGCGACCGGCGCCGCGCAGGCTGACGGCTGGCTCTGGGTCCGGCACGCCCCGGACGCTAGTCGGGAGCGCTCAGCCGCGCAGCGACGACAGGTAGGCGGCGAGCGCAGCGAGCTTGGATGGCCCGAGCGCCCGGTAGGAGGGCATCGGCGCCTCGGCGTCGACCAGCGAGCGGCGGATCGCCGCTGCAGGCAGGCGACCGCCGACGGCGCTGAGGTCCTGGCCCGGCCCACGGTTGCCGCGCTCGCCGATCCGGTGGCAGGCCAGGCAGCCGGATCGGATGACGATGCTCTGCCCCTGCACGAGCTGCGGATCCGGCCGCGCGCCGGCGCCGGGACCGGTCCTCTTCGCGGCGCTCTCGCCGGCGTCGTCGCCGTCGCAGCCCGCGATCGCGAGGACCGCCAGCCAGGCGAGAGCGGGGGCGCGCGGGCTCACGCGGCGGTTCTATCAGCCTCCCACCGTGACCTCCGGGCTGCGCCCGGCGAACGCGTCGGGGTTGGCCTGCTGGTCGGCGAACGGCAGCGCCGCCGTGTAGATCCCGGCCGCCGGGCTCGCGACGGTGGCCGCGAAGGCCGTGCCGGCGGCGTTCAGCGGCGCGTCGGCGACCGTCGTCCACTCGTCCTGGCAGATGCGCTGGCCGCTCTGAGCCGTCTGGCAGGTGCGCTTCGCGAGCCGCTGGATCTTCACCGTGCGACCCGGCTGGGCGGGCGCGACGGCCCCGGCGAACGTGCCGCCGGCGACGTTCAGCGTGATCCGCGCCTCGACGCTTCCGACCGTTCCGCGGCCGGCGAACGTGCGCTCCGGCCGGCCCTCGGTGACGGCCGAGAACCATGGCCGCGCGGGCGGCAGGGCGATCGGGATCGACCAGCCGCCGTCGGCGCCGGTGACGGCGACGAGGTTCGTCGGCTGAAAGCCCTCGCGCAGGCCGCCCGGCTGCGACGGGTCCTCGACGCGGCGCAGCAGGCGTACGATCGTGCCCGCGAGCGGGTTCGCTCGCAGCATGACGCCGCGGCGCACGACGGTACGCGTCAAGCGCCCGGAGACCGTGAACGGGTCGCCCCAGATGCTCTTGCCGGCGTTCGCCGACGAGCTGATCGTCATGACGGGCGTCAGCACGCGCTCGGCCGACGAGAAGGGGCTCGGGCCGGCGCGCGTCAGGCGACACGGCGCCGAGCCGGCGTCGCTGCAGTCCTGCGCGAAGCGCTCGGGCGTCTCGACGTAGAAGAACGTGCCCTGCTTCTCGTCGCGGGCGAACGAGCCGCTGAGGCCGACCCTCGCGGGGACCTCGGTGAGCCTGCGCGAGGCGATGTCGAGGCGCACGAACGAGTGGGTCGGGTGCACGCCGGTGCGCGTCAGCCAGATCGATGTCGCCGACTGGCTCGGGGACTCGAAGCGGTTGGACTCCTCGCCGGAGGACTGGCGCGCGAGCACCTCGACGGCCCCGCCGCGCGCCGACAGCAGGCGCACCTGGCTGGCGAAGCGCGTTCCGGGCGGCGAGCCGAAGGTCACCTGGACGATGCGGGTGCCGCGGATCGACAGGCCCGTCGTCCTCGAGCAGGCGCCGCGATCGAGGCGCCTGCTCGGCGCGCGGGAGGACAGGCGCTTGATGAAGATCAGGTCGCAGTCGCGGATCTCGGCGCGCTTGCTCGCGCCAAACGGACGGCGGCGCGCGAACGCCAGCAGGTCGCCCGCCTGCACCGGCCAGGCCTCGTCCTCGCTCGGTCCGGAGACGGACTTGACCTTCTGCTCTGCCCCGCTGCGGACGTCGTAGCGGTAGACGTCGCAGCGCTTGCCCTTGGCCGTCGCGCAGCGGGTGTAGAGCGCCACCAGGCGCCCGCGGCGATCGTTGCCGAGGCTGACGTCGAACGGCTGCAGCGAGCCCGCGATCGGCGCCTGCGCGGCGGCGCCGGCGCCCTTGAGCATCAGGCGGTAGCGCCCGGTGGCGGCATCGAAGTGCGACCAGGCGAGCACGCCCGAGCGGGCGGCGATCGGCGTGTCGCGGGTCAGGTCGTCGGCGACGACGTCGTCCGCAAGCGCGGGCGTGGCGGCGGCGGCCGCGGCGATCAGCGCCGCGGTGAGCGAGAGCAGGAGGAGGCGCATGGCCGGGAAACGAGCCGGCCGGCGAGAAGTTGCGCTCGTCAGCCGGCCTGCGCGGCGCGACCGACTCGGGCCGGGGCGTGCGTGCGCTGCGCCGCGGCGATCAGGTCGAGCACCGCGCGCTCGTCGCCGGCGCGCAGCAGCTCGATCGGATCGGGATCGCCGTGGACGATCGACTCGAAGAAGAGCTTGCGGTCCTGATAGGTCGGCAGCGTGCCCTTGGCCCAGCCGCGGGCGTCGTTGAGCATGATCGCCAGGCGCGCGTAGTCGTCGCCGAACAGCTCGCCGATCTCGCGCTTCATGCGCTTGGCGAGCGCCGGCGAGGCGCCCGCCGTGGAGATCGCGATCGCCAGCGGGCCGCTGCGCACGATCGCCGGCAGGATGAAGTTGCACAGCGGCGGCACGTTGACGATGTTGACGAGCATCGCGCGGCGCTCGGCATCGTCGAAGACGCGGATGTTGATGTCGGTGTCGTCCGTGCACGCGATCACGATGAAGACGCCCTCGAGGTCCTGCGGTCCGGCGTACTCGCGCTGCTCCCACCCGATCGAGCCCTCGGCGGCGAGCGCCTGCAGGCGATCGTTCGCGGCGGGCGAGACGAGCGTCACGTCGGCGTCGCAGGCCAGCAGCCCCTCGACCTTCTCGAGGCCGATCTCGCCGCCGCCGACGACCAGACAGCGCCGGCCCGAGAGCTTCAGGCAGGCGATGTAGAAGGGTGTGTCGAGCATCCCCTGGACGCAGGACTGGTCGCAGATCCCCTTGCGGAGCTGGCAGACGCAGTCCTTGCCGGCGTAGGCCTGAGCTGGCATGAACCAGGAAGGGTAGTCACACGTATCTTCCGTGCCGAGCGCCTCCATGGACTCCTACTTCACCAACGCCTCGATGCTGCGCCGCGTCCACCGCGAGGTTGCCGTGGCCTTCTCCGGCCCGCGCGCGCTGCTGATGCAGGCCACGCATCCGGTCGCGTTCGAGGGCTTCTTCGCCCACACCGGCATGCTCGACGCGCCCTACGAGCGCCTGCAGCGCACGGCCAAGGTCATGGACACGATCGGGTTCGGCTCGCGCGCAGACGCAGACCGCGCCACGCGGCGCGTGCGCGCGATGCACGGGCGCGTGCGCGGCGAGCTGAGCGAGCCCGCGGGACGCTTTCCGGCCGGCACCCCGTTCGCGGCCGACGATCCCGTGCTGCTGCTGTGGGTCCTGGCATCGCTCGCCGACTCGGCGCTCGTCGTCTACGAGCGCTACGTGTCGTCGCTGTCGCATGCCGAGCGCGACGCCTACTGGCGGGACTACCGCGTCGTCGGCGGGCTGTTCGGCCTCGAGGACGACGAGATGCCGGCCGACATCGACGCCTTCGACGACTACGTCCACCGCATGCTCAACGGCGACGACCTGTTCGTCACCCCGGCCGCGCGCGAGCTGGCGATCCAGATCGTCATGCGCCCGCCGGTGCCGCTCGCGCGCAAGCCCGTCCTCGAGCTCGTGAACTTCATCACGGTCGGGCTGCTGCCCGCGCAGCTGCGGCGCATGTACGGCCTGGCATGGGACCCGCTGCGCTCGCTCGCGCTGCGCGGCGGCGCCGAGTACGCCAAGCGCGTGTTCGTCCCGCTCGCGCCGCCGCGCCTGCGCCTCGTCCCGAGCGCCCGCGCGGCCTAGCGGCGACGCGGCTCAGGCCCCGGTCGGTGCGCAGCGAGGGATCGTGGCGCATTCACCCCGCATAGAGGGGGAAATCCGCCACGACCGGCTGCCCGGCGCCGCTAGCGCCGCCGCGCCGCGCGCAGCGAGCGCAGGGCGACGTGCGCCAGCGGCCGTGCGCCCGAGCGCCAGCCGCGCTCGCGGTCGGCGTCGCGCACCGAGCGCAGTCGTGCGAGCGCGCGCCAGGCGGCGACCAGCGAGGGGTCGTAGGGCTGCCACCACGGCATCCTCCCGGCCGGCGGATCCCAGGTGACGAGCTTCGGCTCGACGGACGCGCGCAGCGCCGGGGCACCGCGCGCGCGCCCGATGCCCGAGCCGTGCACCGCCCCCCACGGCAGCTGCGGCTCGGCGCGCGAGACGACGTGGTCGTTCATCCAGACCATGCCGGCGCGGATCTCGTGCGCGACGCGCGCGCCCTTGTGCTCGTCGGCCGTCCAGACCGACGCGCCGAGACCGCCGATGCCCTCGTTGCAGCGCACGATCCCCTCCTCCTCGCCGTCGACCTCGAAGATCGCAAGCCACGGGCCGGGCGCGTCCTCTGAGAGCAGGCGCGCGCCGGCGGGCACGCCGGTCAGCACGGCGGGCGCGAAGTACGCGCCCGTCAGCGGCCCGCCGCAGTGCAGGGTCGCGCCGCCGGCGACGGCCTCGTCGACGAGCTCCGCGAGCCGTGCGACGCGGTCGGTCGCCAGCAGCGGCCCAACATCGGTGCCGGGCTCCCGCGGATGGCCGACGCGCAGTGCCCGGGCGCCCGCGACGACAGCGTCGGTGAAGCGCTCCACGCGCTCGCTCAGGACGTACGCGCGAGCGAGGCTGCCACCGGACTGCCCGGCGTTGGCGAACGCCCCCCACAGCGCGCCCGCGACAGCACGCGGCAGGTTGGCGTCGGCGAGCACGAGCATCGGGTCCTTGCCGCCGACCTCGATCGTCGCGCGCTTGAGCTCGCGCGCGCATGCCTCGCCGACATCGCGCCCGGCCTGCGAGGAGCCCGTGAAGCGCACGTGCGCGATCTCGGGCGCAGACACGAGCGCGCGCGCCGTCGCGGGACCGCCGTGGACGATCTGCAACAGCCCCTCGGGCAGGCCCGCGCGCACGAAGACGCGGCCGATGCGCTCGGCTGCCAGCGCCGCCAGCGGCGACGGGTGCAGCACGACGCCGTTGCCGCCCATCAGCGCGACGGCGACGTCGCCCAGCGGCGTCGCGAACGGCTCGGCGCCGGGCGTCAGCACGGCGACGACGCCGAGCGGCTCGAAGGTCAGCCGCGCGCGCTTGACCGGCTGCAGCGTGCGCGACAGCCCGATCCGCTCGGGCGCGAGCACGCGCGGCCCCGCGGCAGCGAGCCACTGCAGCGTCTCGACGGCCGGCAGCAGCTCCATGCTCTGCGCCTCGGCCAGCGGGCGCCCCTGCTCGGCGACGATCACCCGGACGAGCTCGTCCCACTCGTCGATGACGGCCTGCGCGGCGCGCGTCAGGTAGCGCGCGCGGTCGCTGAGGCGCAGCTGCGCCCACAGCCGCTGGACCTCCGCCGCCTCCGCGACGGCGGCGTGGACGTTCGCCGGCCCCGTCGCCGCGACGCTGCCCAGATGCGCCCCGTCGATCGGGCTGACCGACGCGATCCGCGCAGGTGCGATGGCATCGGCTGGCGCCATGGGTGGCAGCTTATGGCGCGACCCGGCATGCTTCGGCAATGGGACGCACCACGAGGTGCCTGTCCGTGCTCGCGGCAGCCCTGGCCGTCGCCGCGTCCGCCGCGGCGCCCGCGGTCGCCGACGTCTTCGACGGCCGGATCGCGTTCACGAGCTTCCGCAGCGATCCGCCCGCAGGCCTCCAGCGCAGCGGGGACATCTTCAGCATGAACCCCGACGGCTCGGACCCGAGGCGCCTGACGACGAACCCCGAGGCCGATCGCCAGCCCGACTGGTCGCCGTCGGGCACCGATATCGCCTACTCGATCCGCAGGCCGGGCTCGGCGGCGAACTTCGAGGTCTCGCGGATGACGGCGGCCGGCCGCGAGCACCGCCGGCTGACGACGAGCCCGGAGGGCCAGGCCTCGACCCAGCCGTCGTGGTTTCCCAACGGGCGCGGCATCCTGTTCCGGCGCAGCGGTCCCGGGCGGATCGCCGGCATCTGGCGGATGGGCCTGCTCGGCGAGGACCCGACGCTGCGCTTCCAGCCGCCGCATCCGCCGCTGTATCCGACCTGGTCACCAGACCGCAGGCGGCTGCTGTTCGCGGCGATCACGTCCCCGACGGGCGACAGCGACCGCGGGATCTTCAGCGTCGATGCCGACGGCGGCGGCCTGTCGACGCTGTTCGACGTGCCGGGCAGCTACGACTCGGCGCCGGCGTGGTCGCCCGACGGCCGGCGGATCGCGTTCGAAAGCGCCGCGAACGTCGCCGGCGCCAACCCCGAGGGCGACCTCGAGATCTGGACGATGGACGCCGACGGGACGCGCCGCCGGCAGCTCACGCGCAACGCGCTGCACGACGAGGGACCGACGTGGTCGCCCGACGGCGGCCGGATGCTGGCCTACACCAGCGGCGCCGACAACACGCACGGCGACATCAACGTCATGACCGCGACGGGAAGGCACCTGCGGCGCCTGACGTCCTACGACGGCATCGACGAGTCGCCGGACTGGCAGGCGGTCCCCGCGCCGAAGGCCGCTCGGCGCTGCGGCGACATCGCGGCTCGGGGGATCCGCGACGTGCGCGCCCGCGGCACCGGGCTGCGCTGCCCCGGCGCGCTCACGATCGCGCGCGACTGGGCGAAGACCAACCGGCCGGGCGCGATTCACCGCTTCGCGGTGCGGGTGAAGGGTTTCGGCGGCACGCAGCGGGTCGTCATGACCCGCGACGAGCAGCTGGTGGCCTTCATGTATGCGCGCTGACGTAAACCTTGACATTGCCGCATATACGCCGATTGCGGTGGGTAAGCAGCGGTCGCGCCGCACTGGCGCGTCATCGGAAACTCACCTTTCAGGAGGTCGCATCATGGCTGCTGCACCCACCACCGGCACGGCGAGCAGGTCTGTCACACGGCCGTCCGCCGCCCGCCTCTCAACCGAGACCAAGCACTCCTCGAAGACCAGCGAGCTGGCGGCGTTCGTCGTCGTCGTGCTCGGCATCCTCATCGCCGCGATGGTGATCAAGGGTGGCGACAGCGGCGGAACCGACGAGTTCATCGCCCGTCAGGCATGGCTGTACGTCTCGATCGTCACCGGCGCGTACCTCATCAGCCGCGGCCTGGCGAAGTCCGGCAGCCGCGATCCGTACACCGCCGACGCCGACGGCCGCGACCGGGGCAACGGCAGCTTCTAGCCGGCGGTCTCGATCCGGCCGACCGGGCGCGCACCTTGGGGTGCGCGCCCGTTTGCCGTTAATCACCGGTGTGATGGTGGTGTGGGTTTCGCTGTAAGTCCGCGTGCCTTGCGGATCTGCTCGTGACGCTCGCGCAGCGCCGCCTCCTGCTCGTCGGGGCGCCAGAAGCGCTCGTCCGCAAGCTCCTCGGGCATGACGCTCTGCTCGGAGACGTGGCCCGGATGACCGTGCGGATCGTCGTAGCCGCGCCCGCGGCCGAGCGCCGCCGCGCCGGCGTATCCGCTTGACCGAAGCCACGGCGGCGGCGCGGCCGCGCCGTGCTGGCGCACGTGCTCGCGGGCGGCCCAGATCGCCTTCGCCGCCTGCTTGGACTTCGGCGCGAGCGCGAGGTAGATCGTCGCCTGCGAGAGCGCGAACTCGCACTCGGGCAGGCCGACGTGCTCGACGGCGGCTGCCGCGGCCGTCGCGATCACGAGCGCCTGCGGGTCGGCGTTGCCGATGTCCTCGGAGGCCAGGATGATCATCCGCCGCACGATGAAGCGCGGGTCCTCGCCGCCCTCGAGCATGACCGCGAGGTAGTACAGGCCGGCGTCGGGATCCGAAGCGCGGCAGGCCTTGATCCACGCCGAGATCAGGTCGTAGTGCTGGTCGCCGCCCTTGTCGTAGCGCACGGCATGACGCTGCAGCGCGTCCTCGGCGCCGTCGAGCGCCACGTGGCCGTCGTCGGCGGTTGCCGCCGCGAGCTCCAGCGCCGCGAGCGCGGTGCGCGCGTCTCCGCCGGCGCGATCGGCGAGAAACGCGAGCGCCTCGTCGTCGGCGCTCGCGCCCGGCAGCTCGCCGCGATCCAGCGCGCGGCGCAGCAGCAGCTCGACGTCGGCCGCGCTCAGGCTCTTCAGCTCGTAGACCTGACTGCGCGACAGCAGCGCGCCGTTGACCTCGAAGTACGGGTTCTCCGTCGTCGCCCCGATCAACGTCACGAGACCCTCCTCGACGGCCGGCAGCAGCGTGTCCTGCTGGGCCTTGTTGAAGCGATGGATCTCGTCGAGGAAGAAGATCGTCGGCTCGCCGCTGGCCTTGCGCCGGTGCGCCGCGCGCTCGAGCACCTTGCGCACCTCGGCGCGGCCGGCCTCGACGGCGCTGAGCTCCTCGAAGGCGGCGCTGGCGGTCGCGGCGACCAGGCGCGCGAGCGTCGTCTTGCCCGTCCCCGGAGGCCCGTAGAGGATCATCGAATGCGGGCGCCCCTCGGTCAGCGCGCGCCGCAGCGCCGTGCCCTCGCCGAGCAGGTGCTGCTGGCCGACGACCTCGTCGGCGTTCGCCGGGCGCATCCGCACCGCGAGCGGCGCCTCGCGCGCGGGGACGCCGGTGCGCGTGCGCCGCGGGCCCTCATCGGGAGTGAACAGCTGGCCTTCCATGCACGCAGTATCGCCGCGTCGCAGGCGTTCACATCCAAGCCCGCCGCCGCCGATATCGTCGGCACGCGCCATGGAGCTCCTCGCGTTCGCCGTCTGGTGCTTCCTCGTCGCGCTCGCGGGCGGGCTCGTCGGGCTCGTGCTGGGCAACATCCGACTGCCCGCGACGCTGCTCGTCACGCAGAGCGCGGCGGCCGGAACGGGGGCCAACCTGATCGTCAGTGCCGCCGCGGCGGGCACGGCGTCGGTCGCCCACATCCGCGCCGGACGCGTGAACTGGCCGCTGTTCGCCTGGATGGCGCCGCCGTCGATCGCCGGCGCGCTGCTCGGCGGCTACCTGTCGGGCATCGTCGACGAGCGGCTGCTGCTGCTGTGCATCGCCGCCGTGCTGCTCTACGGCGGGATCGACCTGCTGCGCTGGAAGCCGCGCCCCGCCGCGCCGGGCGGGGGCGGGGGCGACGCGCCGCCCGCGACGGGGTTCGACCGCCGCGCGGCCGTCCTCAGCGGCGCGCTGATCGGCGTGCTCGGCGGGCTGGTCGGATTGATCCTCGGAACGCTGCGCGTGCCGGCGCTGATCCGCTGGGTCGGCGAGACGCCGCAGCGCGCGGTCGGCACGAACGTCTGCGTCGGCGTCTGCGTCGGGATCGCGGGCGCGCTCGGCCACCTTCCCTCGCAGGCGCCCGACTGGGGCGTCGCGGCCGTCGGCGCCGGCGCCTCGATCCCGGGCGCGCTGCTGGGGTCGCGGCTGACGGGGCGCCTGTCGGACGCCCAGCTGATCCGAGCGATCGCGCTGATCCTGCTGGTCGCGGCGACGGCGATGGCCGTGCAGGCGCTGATCTGACGCCCGACCGTCGCGGCCGCACGAGGGCGCCGGTATCGTCGGACCCATGCCGCGCGGTCGCATGCCGATCCAGGGCGCCGCCATCGTCTTGGCCGCGTTCATGCTGACGTCGTGCTCCGGCGACCAGGGCGCCTCGAAGGGCGACCCCGTCGCCGGCAAGCGCCTGTTCGCCGACAACGGCTGCGACGGCTGCCACACCTTCAAGGCGGCCGCATCGACCGGCACGCAGGGACCCGACCTCGACGCGGCGCGCCCGAGCGTCGCCAAGGTCATGCGCCAGCTCGAGCACCCCGGCGGGCTGATGCCGAGCTTCGCCGACAAGCTGTCAGCCGCCGAGAAGCGCAACCTCGCGGCCTTCGTCGGCGCCTCGGACAGCTCGGGCAAGGCCGTGGCGGCGCCGTTTCGCCCGGACTCCAAGCGCCTGGCGGACTGCCGCGACGGCAACTACGCCTGCCTCGAGCAGGCGTTCGGCAACCTGACCTACAACGAGGGGCCGAAGCCCGCCCTGGCGCGGCTGCAGACGATGGTCTCGTCCGACGCCGCCGTCGCCGGCAACTGCCATCGCATCTCCCACCGGATGGGATCGGCCGCGCTGTCGCGCTTCGACGACAAGGTCGCGGAGGCGTTCATCGCCGGCTCGCCGATCTGCGCGTCGGGCTACTACCACGGCATCATCGAGCGCGCCTTCCTCGGCCAGCCGACGAGCAAGCTCGCCGTCGTCGCCGGCCAGCTGTGCAGCGACTCGAAGATCGCCGAGCAGCGCTTCCTGCTCTACCAGTGCATCCACGGCCTCGGCCACGGGCTGATGATCTACACGGGCTATGACCTGCCGGTATCGCTGAAGACCTGCGACGGCCTCAAGGAGGACTTCGACCAGGTCTCCTGCAGCGGCGGCGTCTTCATGGAGAACTTCAACTCCTCCTACGGCGTGACGTCGAAGTACCTGCGCAAGAACGACCCGATCTATCCCTGCAACGACGCCGCCGAACGCCACAAGCTGCAGTGCTATGGGCTTGTGACGGCGAACCTCCTTCGCACGACCGGCTATGACCAGAAGAAGACCGCCGCCGGCTGCAAGCGCAGCGAGCCCGACTGGGTGAGGACGTGCTACGAGTCCCTCGGGCGCGACGTCTCGGGGATCGCCGGGCGCAGCGCCGCCAAGGCGCGCGCGAGCTGCCGCCTCGCCGGCCGCGGCGAGGGCGACTGCCTCTACGGCGTCGTGCGCGAGATCGTCAACTCCGACGCGGCGCCCGAGCGCGGCGCGCGCTTCTGCGCGCAGCTGGCCGCTCGCCACCGCGCTCGCTGCTACTCCGGCGTCGGCTCGGTGCTCGCCTCGCTCGTGACCGACCCGGTCAGGCTGCGGGCCGCGTGCCGGCGGCTCAGCGGCCGCCACGCCCGCTCCTGTGAACAGGGCGGCGGTCTCGTGGCCCGCTCGTCGTGAGCCCTACCATGGCCGGCGTGTCGAACCTCCAGCAGGAGACGACCGCGCTGCTGCAGCGCCTCATCCGTCTGAACACCGTCAACCCTCCCGGCGCCGAGCGCGTGGCGCAGGAGATGCTGGCCGCCGAGCTGCGCGAGGCCGGCTTCGACGTCCACCTGCACGGCGCCGAGCCCGAGCGCCCGAACCTCGTCGCGCGGCTGCGCGGCACGGGCGACGGCCCGACGCTGTGCCTGCTGTCGCACGTCGACACGGTGCTCGCGACGCCCGCCGACTGGACGCACGACCCATGGTCCGGCGACGAGGCCGACGGCTGCGTCTGGGGCCGCGGAGCGCTGGACATGAAGTCCCAGACGGCGGCCGAGGTCAGCGCCGCGCTGTCGCTGGCGCGCGAGGGCTGGCGCCCGGCGCACGGCGACCTGCTCGTCGTCGTCGTCGTCGACGAGGAGGTCGGCGGCACGCTCGGCGCGATCTGGATCTGCGAGCACCATCCCGAGCTCGTGCGCTGCGACTACCTGCTCAACGAGGGCGGCGGCGCGGTCATCCCCTACGACGGCGGGCGCTACTACGGCGTGTGCGTCGCCGAGAAGGGCGTCTTTCGCTTTCGCCTGACGACCGACGGCATCGCCGGTCACGCCTCGATCCCGAGGATCGGCGACAACGCGCTGCTGAAGATGGCGCCGCTGCTGGCGGCGATGGACGCCCACCAGCCCGGCTATGACCTCACCGACGGCCCGCGCGCGCTGCTGCAGGGGCTCGGCCTGGAGCCCGACGGCGATCCGGCCGCGGCGCTCGAGCGCCTGCGCGCGCGCGATCCTGGGCTCGCGCTGCTCGTCGAGCCGCTGCTCGGCGTGACGCTCGCGCCGACGAAGATCACCGCCTCGGCGAAGATCAACGTCATCCCCGCGAGCGCCGTGCTGAGCGTCGACTGCCGCATCCCGCCCGGGATGGGCGAGGAAGGGGCGCTCAAGCGCATCCACGAGGTGCTCGGCGAGGACGGCTACCGCCTCGAGTTCACCGAGCAGGTGATCGGCAACCAGTCGCCCGTCGATTCGCCGCTGATGGACGCGATCGACGGCTGGATCGGCGAGCACGACCCCGGTGCGCGGGTCGTGCCGACGGTGCTGCCGGGCTTCACCGACTCGCGGACCTTCCGCGACGCCTTTCCCGAGTGCGTCGCCTACGGCTTCTTTCCCCAGCGGCACATGACGCTGTATGAGACCTCGCCGCTGATCCACTCCGCCGACGAGCGCATCGACGTGCGCGACCTCGGCTTCGCGGCGGGCTTCTTCCGCGACATCACGAAGGAGATGCTCGGATGACCGAGACGAACTCCCAGACGACCGTGAAGCTGCGCCTGGGCGGCATGGCGCTGCGAAACGGCCTGCTCGTCCACGGCCCGACGCACTGGGCCGCCGCCGTGCGCCGCAGCGACGGGACGATCGAGGCGGCGTCCGGTCGCAAGCCGCGCGTCAAGGGCCTGGACAAGGTCGCCGGCGTGCGCGGTGTCGTGCGCCTCGGCGAGGCGATGCTCGTGATCCCGCTCGTCAAGCGCGCGCTGCCCGCCGCGAAGCTGCCCTTCCAGGACGCCCGCGTCCTGGGCACGATGCTCGCGGCCGCCGCCGGCGGGCGCGTGATGCGCGGCACGATGAAGGCCGGCGCCGGCACCGAGACGGCGATCGCCGCCATCTCGCTGCTGCCGAGCTTCGTCGCGCTGCGCGGCGGCGAGCTCGCCGAGTACCACGGCGTCGAGCACAAGGCGATCGCCGCCTACGAGACCGACGAGCCAGACGCCGCCGACGCCGCCAAGGAGCACGATCGCTGCGGCTCGCACCTGATGGCGCCGCTGCTGGCCTCCAACCTCGCCGGCGCCGCGCTGCTGCGCCACACGCTCGACCGGCCCGGGCCGGCGGCGCAGCTGGCCGTCGGCATCGCCTCGCTTGGCATCGCGGTCGAGGTCTTCGTCTGGAGCGAGCGCCACCACGACTCGGCGATCGCGCGCGCCCTGCGCCGCCCCGGCCACGAGCTGCAGCGCCTGCTCGGCACGCGCGAGCCGTCGGAGGAGCAGCTCGAGGTCGGGCGCGCCGCGCTGGCCGAGATCCTGCGCGTCGAAGCGCCCGCTTCGAGCTGACGTCGCGACAGTCGTCCAGCGAGGCTTGAGCTTCGGGAGCCCGCTGCCGAAGGGGTGTAGTGATGCCCGAGCCCAGCTTCTTCGAGAGGGTCCAGGACTTCGGCAACCAATGGTCCGGCGCGTTCATGATCCTGTTCATGGCGCTGATCGTCTTCTTCATGTGGAAGACGCTCAAGCGCATGCCGAACACCAAGCCGATGCAGATCAAGCCGGACACGAAGTCGTCGATCGGCTGGGAGGACATCGCCGGCGTCGACGACGCCAAGGACGAGCTGCGCGAGGTCGTCGACTTCCTGCGCGATCCCAAGCGCTTCACCGCGCTCGGCGCGCGCGTTCCCAAGGGCGTGCTGCTGCACGGCCCGCCGGGCACCGGCAAGACGCTGCTGGCGAAGGCCGTCGCGCACGAGTCCGGGGCGCAGTTCTTCTCGCAGTCGGCCGCCTCGTTCGTCGAGATGTTCGCGGGTCTCGGCGCGGCGCGCATCCGGCGGCTGTTTCGCGAGGCGCGCAAGCACGCCCCGGCGATCATCTTCATCGACGAGCTCGACGCCGTCGGCGGGCGCCGCGGCTCAGACCACAACGGCGAGCGTGAGCAGACGCTCAACCAGCTGCTCGTCGAGATGGACGGCTTCAACACCAGCGGCGACCTCGTCGTGATGGCGGCCTCCAACCTGCTCGACAAGCTCGACCCGGCGCTGCTGCGCCCCGGGCGCTTCGACCGCCAGGTCTTCGTCTCGCCGCCGGACGTCACCGGCCGCGAGCGGATCCTGCGACGTGCACACGCGCGACAAGCCGGTCGCGAGCGTCGACCTGACGAAGATCGCCGCGCAGACCAGCGGGCTGACCGGCGCCGACCTGGCCAACCTCTGCAACGAGGCGGCGATCCGCTGCGCGCGGCGCGGCGACGAGCAGCTGACCGACGCCGACTTCGACCAGGCGCTCGACCGCGTGCTCGCGGGCGTCCAATCGCGGCGCGTGCTCAACACGCACGAGAAGCAGGTCATCGCCTACCACGAGGCCGGCCACGCGCTGTGCGCGGAGATGCTGCCCGGGGTCGACCGCGTGCACAAGATCTCGATCGTGCCGCGCGGCCAGGCGCTCGGCTACACGCTCAACCTGCCCGCCGAGGATCGCTACCTGAAGACCCGCGATGAGCTGCTGGACCACATGACCGTGCTGCTCGGCGGCCGCGTCGCCGAGCAGATCGTCTTCGGCGAGGTCACGACCGGCGCCTCGGACGACCTCAAGCGCGTCGCGCAGGTGGCGCGAGCGATGGTCTACGACTACGCGATGGGCGCGCCCGGGGCCGCGCAGCGCGCGGTGCCCGAGGACGACGGCACGTCCGAGCAGTTTCGCCGGGTGCGCGACGAGGAGCAGCACGATCTCGCCTTCCAGGCGCAGCGCGCCGCGATGGAGCTGCTGACCAGCCAGCGCGACAAGCTCGAGGAGTTCGCGCGGGCGCTGCTGGACCGCGAGGTGCTCGAGCGCGACGACATCGACGCGATCATGAAGGGCGTCGAGCGCATCGAGCGCCCGCCGGGCGTGTCGGGTCTGCGCATGGTCGCCGCGCAGGCGCGCGAGAGCGACGGCGAGTAGCCGCCCCGTCCAGGCCACTACGATGGGCGCGTGTTCACCCGCGTCGATCACATCGGCGTCGCCGTCGAGGATCTCGACGAGGCGCTCGCGCTCTACGAGCGCGACTACGAGATGACGCTCGTGCACCGCGAGGTCGTCTCCGAGCAGGGCGTCGAGGCGGTCCTGCTGGACGTCGGCGAGAACCACGTCGAGCTGCTGGCTGCGCTGAACGCCGACACGCCGGTCGGGCGCTTTCTGGCCAAGCGCGGCCCGGGGATGCATCACGTCGCCTACCAGGTGCACGACATCGAGGCGACGCTCGCGTCGCTGCGCGACGCCGGCTTGCGGCTGATCGACGAGCGGCCGCGCGTCGGCATCCGCGACTCGCGCGTCGCCTTCCTGCACCCGAAGTCCTCAGGCGGCGTCCTGACCGAGATCGTCCAACCTGCGAAGGGACACTGAACCCATGGCTCTCCAGCGCGTCACGATCGGCTTCACCGGCACCCAGGTCCTCGGCGTCCGGCTCGAGGATCCCGACCTCGACGGCCTGCTCGAGGCGCTGGCCGCCGGCGACTGGCACGACCTCACCGTCGACGACGGCACGATCCGCATGAACCTCAGCCAGGTCGTCTACGTGCGCACGAACCTCGACGAGCATCGCGTCGGCTTCGGCGCCGCCGACGCGACCTGAGCCGCGCTACAGCTCGCGCCGCGCGGCCTTCAGCGCGTGCTCGTTGAGCTTGGCGCGCAGCGGGCGCTCGCGCCAGCGCTCGAGTTCGATCTCCTCAGAACGGGCGAGGTCGCGCGCGAACTGCTCGTCGAGCACGCCGGTGAAGGACTCCGACGACACGCACAGCGTCGCCTCGTCCTGCAGCTGAAACGAGCGGTTGTCGAAGTTCACCGACCCGATCGACGTCCAGCGGCCGTCGATCGTCAGCGACTTGGCGTGCAGCATCGTCGGGCAGAACTCCCAGATGCGCACGCCGCATCCGAGCAGCTCGTCGTAGGTGCCGCGCCCGGCCTTGCGTACGAACGGCTTGTCGATGTGCTCGCCGGGCACGAGCACGCGCACGTCCACGCCGCGCTCGGCGGCGTCGCAGAGCGCCTCGATGAACGCCGGGCGCGGCGCGAAGTAGGCCGCCGTCAGGTGCAGGCGCTCGCGCGCGCAGGCGATCGCGAGGAAGTACAGCGCCTCGATGTTGGTGTCCCCGACGCCCGCCGACGAGCGCACGAGCTGCATCTTGCAGCCCCCCGCGATCGGATCCAGTTCGGGCAGGTAGTCCGGTCCGACGAGCACGTCGCCGGTCGCCTCGAGCCAGTTCTCGGCGAACGCCCCCTGCAGGCCGCGCACGACGGGGCCGCGCACGCGCACGTGCGTGTCGCGCCAGTGATCGGGATCCTCGGCGTTGCCGCTCCACTCGTCGGCGATGCCGACGCCGCCGATCAGCCCGACGCGCCCGTCGACGATCGCCAGCTTGCGGTGCGTGCGGTTGTTCAGGCGGCGGATCGCGTAGGGCTTGGGCGGGCGGAAGATCGCGAGGTTGACCCCGGCCTCGCGCATCTGTCCGGTCAGCTCGCGTCCCATCTTCGCGCTGCCGACGGCGTCGAAGAGGACGTTGACCTCGACGCCGGCGGCGGCGCGCTCGCACAGCGCGTCGGCGATCGTGCGCGCGATCTCGCCGTGCCAGTAGATGTAGGTCAGCAGGTTGACCGACCGCTGCGCCGAGGCGATCGTCTCGACGAAGGCGGGGAAGATCTGGTCGCCGTTGATGAGGAGCTCGGCCTTGTTGCCCGGCGCGATCGGCGAGCTCGTGATCGCCTCGGCGGCGCGCAGGAAGGCGGCCGATCCGGCCTCGAGCTCCTCGCCGTGCAGGTCGTAGCCGGAGGCCTGCTCGCGGCGGTGGCGCAGCGAGTCGCTTGCATACCAGGCGACGGCGAACGCGGCGATCCCCGCCGGCCAGCGCTTGTTGACGCTCATGCGACGACGACCCGGAAGCCGCCCGGGCGCAGCGAGAAGCGCGCCGGCGCGCAGCGGCAGACCTCGCCGTCGACGTTGAACGTCGCCTCGGCGTCCTCGACGCCGACGTCGATCGTCGAAGCGCGGCCGTGGGTGACGTCCGACTGCCGGGTCAGGCGGCCGCTGCGCATCGCATAGCCATGCCGCGCGAGCCCCACGCGCGAGCCCGCCGGGACGATCGCGACGTCCAGCAGCCCGTCCTCGGCGGACGTGCCGCCGATCTCGCTGCCGCCGCCGAAGGCGCCCGTCGCGCCGACGACGACCTGCCAGGCCGAGCCCTCGAAGCAGTGGTCGCCGTCGCAGTGCACGTGGCAGCGCAGCGGCGTGGCGGTCGCCGCCGCCTTGATCGCGCCGACCGCGTAGGCGAGCGGGCCGAGGCGCGACTTGTGCGGGCGCGCCTCGCGCGCGGCGACGACCGACAGTCCTGTCGCCGCGGCGTTGACGAACGGCCGCTCGCCGGCCAGCGCAAGCTCCGCGTGGCGGGTCGCGGCGTGCGGGTCGCGCGCCAGCGCGCACGCCTGCTCGAGCTCCAGCGGCAGCCCCAGCGCGCGGGCGAAGTCGTTGGCGGTGCCGACGGGGACGACCGCCAGCGCAACCTCCATCTCGGCGGCGACGAGCGCCGCCAGCCCGATCGAGCCGTCGCCGCCGGCGACGACGATCCGCCCAGGTGGCCCGTCGGCGCTCAGCGCCGCGACGGCGGCGGCGAGCCCATGGCCCGCGAGCCCGCCCTCCTCGTCGGCCTTGATCTCCTGGATCGAGGTCACGCCGACATGCGCGCCGTCGGTCGCCAGCAGCCGCGCGAGGCGCTGCGGCGGCGGGGCCGTGCCGGACTTCGGATTGGCGACCAGGGCGATGCGCATCTCGCTGATCCTGCCTGAAAGGCGTGCGCGGGAAACCGGCGCGGACAGATCTCCGACGTCCGCGCTCTGACACGGCGCCCGGCTCGGCACGACGTCGAGGGCGCCGCCGGACGGCCGCCTGCGCGTCCGCTGCCGATGCGCGCGCTCTATCGTGAGCGCGCGTGAGCACCGTCCCCGACCCACCGTCGCGTCCCGATCCAGAGGCGCGACAGTCGCTGCGCGCGCGCCTGCGCGGCGGCCCGCTGGCTCGCGCGATCGGCCGCGTCGACGTGCGCCTCTACCGCCTGCTGCGCGAGGATGCGCAGAGCAGACGCCTCGGCGAGCCGATCCGCCGCTTCTCGCGCCTCGGCGAGCACGCGGCGCTGTGGCTCGTGCTCGGGGTGGCCGGCGCCGCCGTCGACCGCCCCCGCCGGGAATGCTGGCTGCGCGCCGCGGGGACGGTCATGTTCGCCTACCTGCTCAACACGGCCCTGAAGACGGTCGTGCGGCGCAAGCGCCCGCACCTCGACAAGCTGCCGGCGCTGATCTCGACGCCCACGTCGCTGAGCTTTCCGTCGGCGCACGCGTCGTCGTCCTTCGCCGCCGCGCGCGCCTACTCGTCGCTGATGCCAGGGGCGCCGCTGTACGTCGTCGCCACGGCGATGGCGCTGTCGCGCGTCTACCTCGGCGTGCACTACCCGTCGGACATCGCCGCGGGCGCGCTGCTCGGCACCGCCGTCGGCGCGGCCGGGCGCTGATGAAGGTCGGCATCGTCGGCATGCCCAATGCGGGCAAGTCGTCGCTCTTCAACGCGCTGACCAACGCCGGCATCGAGGCGGCGAACTACCCCTTCACGACGATCGAGCCGAACGTCGCGGTCGTCGCCGTGCAGGACGAGCGCCTGGACAAGGTCGCCGAGCTGCTCGGCGCCTCGAACCTCGTCCACGACACGGTCGACTTCCACGACATCGCCGGCCTCGTCGCGGGCGCGCACAGCGGCGAGGGCCTGGGCAACCGCTTCCTTGCCAACATTCGGGAGACGGACGCCCTGATCCACGTGGTGCGCGCGCACCACGACCCCAACGTCATCCATCCCGACGGCCGCGTCGACCCGCTCGCCGACATCGAGACGATCGAGACCGAGCTGATCTTCGCCGACCTCGAGCAGGCCGAGCGACGCCACGCTCGCGTCGTGCGCGACGCCCGCGGCGGCGAGCGCGCGGCCGTCGCCGAGGAGGCGTGGCTGCGCGAGCTGATCGCGGCGCTGCACGCCGGGCGGCCGGCGCGAACCGTGCCCGCGCCGGTCGAAGCGCCGCACGCGCTGCGCGACCTCGGCCCGCTGACGGCCAAGCCGGTGCTGTTCGTCGCCAACGTCGACGAGGGCGACGAGCAGGTCCCGCCCGCCGTCGCCGAGCACGCCGCCTCCCACGACGCGGTGGCGGTCGCGATCTCCAGCCGCATCGAGTCCGAGCTCGCCGAGCTCGAGCCCGAGGATGCCGCGGCGATGCGCGAGGATCTCGGCGTATCGGAGTCCGGCCTGCAGCGTGTCGTCGGCGGCGCCTTCTCGCTGCTGGACCTGATCGCGTTCTTCACCGCCGGCGCCGACAAGCCCGCGCAGTCCTGGCACCTGCGGCGCGGGCTGACGGCGTGGCACGCGGCCGGGCAGATCCACTCCGACATCCAGAAGGGCTTCGTGCGTGCGGAGCTCGTCGGCTGGGACGAGCTGATCGACGCCGGCGGCTACGCCGGCGCCCGCGACCGCGGCACGCTGCGCCTCGAGGGCCGCGACTACGCGATGCGCGACGGCGACGTGATCACGGTGAAGTTCACGCCGTAGGCGCGCCCGGACGCAAACGAGGCCGGGCGTGGGCCCGGCCTCGCAGCCTGCTTCGCGGCGGCATCTCAGGCGCCGCGCGGTGTATCCGCTAGAACGTGCGCTCGCGGTACACGGGCTCTTCGACGACGCCATGACGGGGAGCGACGGCGCGCGAGCGGAACATCTCGATCACGAGCCAGGCCAGGCCGGCGACGAAGAGGATGACGCCGATCGTCTGGATCGAGATCCCGGCGACCGTGGCGCTGACGGCCAGCCAGAGGATCAGGCCGAGGGCCATCAGGATGAGCGGGGGTCCGGCGTCGGCGAACATGCGATGAGGCCTCCTGTCTTGGGGACGTAGGCAGGTCTTGCCCGGCCCCCGGGCCGCGCCCGCGGAATCCTCAGAGGAATCTCATACTTCCCCCGGCGCGTAGGAGGCCGGATCCTCGTCGACGAGGATCGCGACCTCGACCGGCACGAGGTCGATCTCGTCCCCGGCGCCCTCGTAGCCGACCGGCACGAGCGTCACCGACGCCCTGCCTCCCGCCCGCGCTGCGCGGCGCACCGCGTCGGTGGCGATGATCGACCGCGTCATCGGCAGTCGCGGGCGCGCCGTGGACTCGGCGAGCTCCGGCGGTGGCTGCCCGTAGCCGTAGACGTGGATCGAACCGGCGTAGCCGTTGTCCTCCGCCGGCTCGGTGTCCGCGCCGGCCTCCGCGTTGTTGAGAAACACGCGCAGCTCGAAGGACGGCCCCGCCTGCTCGAGGCCGCCGACCTCGATGTCCGCCCGCGCGATCCGCGCCGCGTCCGCCGTACCGCTCGTCACCGGTACGGCGTGCAGCACGCGCGGGGCCGGCGTCACTGGTAGCTGATGACGGAAACCGCCTCGAACTTCGGCAGCTCCTCGTCCTCGGGCACCTTGTCGGTCGTCGCCTTGACGATCGGCACGACGGTGATCGTCATCGTCGGCCCGAGCTCGGCAGCGCGGCGGATCGCGTCGGTCGCGATGACGACCTTGCGCATCGGCCACAGCTCGTGCGGCGGCCGCGGGTCGTAGGGGCCGCGCGGCTTGACGTCGCAATGGCCCTCGTCGCCGTAGCAGCCGCCGTGGCCGAAGATGTGGTACGAGCCGGCGTAGCCGTTCTCGTCGGTCGTCTCGGTGTCGGCATCGGCATCGGGGTTGTTGAGGTACACGCGGCCCTCGTAGGAGGAGCCGGAGTGGTCGACCCCGTGAAACTCGATGTCCGCGCGCTGGAAGTCCGCGCCCAGATCCTCGATGTTGACCTTGGGCGATGTGGCCCTGACTGCGATCGGCATGGCAGCCTCCTCACTGGTTGCTCTGCTGGAGCACGGTCGCGTTGAAGGCGTTCGCCTCGATGCGCACCCGCGAGGCTCCGTAGGTGTATCCGAGCTGGCGCACGTCGAGCACGTCCCTGACCTTGACGTCCCACGGCGCGAGCGTGCGGTTGAGGTAGCTCGGCGGGATGTTGTTGACGCCGTGCCTGACCTGCCACAGGTACCACAGCCGGTCGATCATGCAGTGGTGCGACCAGAAGATCGGGTCGAACGCCGACGCGGCCACGACCCCCATGTCGCCCCCGCACCACCCGTGGATGCCGTCGTGCACGCCCTGCACCTGACTGGAGAAGTCGTCGAACGTCGTCAGGTTGGCGAGCATGTTGCTGATCGAACGCGCGCTGGGCAGCTGCGAGGGGCTGCCCGGGTTGCGCCGGGTGCGCTTGGGGCTGGTACGCAGCCCCGGCGGCACCGGCCCGCTCGCGAGCGCGTCGCCCGCCTGGCTGGAGGTGAACGCCGCCGGGATGCCGACCCGATGGGAGACGGTCGAGGTCCAGTCCCACCACGGCAGCATCGCCGCGGCGTTCGCGGCGCGCGCGGTCCGCTCCCAGTAGAGCAGGTAGGCACGGTGCCACGGCAGGAACAGGTCGTAGGGGAAGTTCTGGCTGCCGACGCTCGAGTGATGCCAGCAGTCGAAGCGGTTGAAGCCGTGGTACTCGGCCCAGTAGATCCAGCTGCGGTTGTCGTTCTCCGAGCGCGCCTGCATCTTGGCGTAGGCGTCCTTGAGCGCGGGGATGTTGGCCTGCTCGACGTTGCGCCGGACACGGACGATCCCCAGCTGGACCGCCTGGCGGACCGCGTTCGGGGCTTGCGACACGACTGAGGCAGAGCTGCCATTGGCCATTGGGTGCTCCTCTCGCAGGGCTGTCGACGCAACCTAACAACCCCACCGCGATCTGAGGAGCGTCCGTGACCAGCCTCACACGCGCCTGACGGCAGGCGCACGCCGCCTGCCGTCAGGCGGCGCGGCGACGCTGCAGCTCGACGACCTGTGCCTCGCGCGGGCGGTAGCGCCAGATGTCGCGCAGGCACATCGCGTCGAGCGCCAGCAGGGCGGCGAAGAACGCCAGCGCGGCGACCACGAGCAACGTGCGAAAGACGATCGACGTCTCCTCCGACAGCTGGGCGCGCGCCACCGCGGCGGGGTCGTTGCGATACAGCGGCGTCGCGCGGAAGGCGTCGCGCGCGACCGCGAAGGCCGGCTTGGGCGTGCCGTCGTAGGCGATCAGCGCCTTGTTGTGGATCGAGTCGCGGCCGCTGACGGGCATCGGCCTGGCGCCGCCGTCCCAGTGCGGCTTGACGGCGAACTCGCGCGCTGTCCAGTAGATCGCCCCGCCCATGAAGCCGAGCCGGTCGATGATGTCGAGGTTGCGCTTCAGATACCGCGACTGGAAGGCGTAGGTCTGCTTGACGTCGGCCGGCCCCTCCTCGGTCGCCTCGGCGCCGAACTCCGTCATGACGAGCGCGGTCTCGGGATACTTGGCATGCATCGCGCGCAGGTACGGCGCGAGGTCGTCGAGGTTCGCCGTCGAGCGCTCGGGCTTGCCCGCGTACCAGCCGTAGTACGAGTTGATGCCGAGCATGTCGAAGGCCTCGTAGGTCTTCTGGCGCGAGATCCGCGGATAGCTCAGGACGTCGATCGAGACCGGCAGCGTCGAGTCGAGGTCGCGCGCGAGCTCGGCGGCGTTGAGCATCCACAGCCGCGTCGTCTTGACGTCGTCGGGGCGCGGCGTGAGCTCGTTGGCGACCGAGTGCGTGATGACGGACGGGTGGTTGCGCGCCGCCAGGATCGTGTTGCGGAGGTTGTCGAGCTCGAACGAACGCTGGCGGGGCGTCTTGAGCATCGCGTCGCGGTGGTAGACGGGCGCCTGGCTCCAGACGAGGATGCCCTCCTCGTCGAAGCGCCGCAGCAGGCGCTCGTCGAGCAGGTAGTGCGCCCGCGTGACGTTCGCGCCGAGCGACTTCAGCTCCGAGACCGTCGTCTCGATGTCGGCGTCGGTCAGCGCGGGCCCGCGGCCGGGCATGTCCTCCTGGATCGACGCGCCGCGCAGGTCCAGCGTGCGGCCGTTGAGGCGCAGCGCGCCGTTGACGACCTTGACCGTGCGCAGGCCGACGCGCCGCTGGTCGGCCTGGATCGTGGCGCCGTCGAGCACGGTGCGCACGGTGGCGGCGTAGAGCTGCGGGGTCCTCGGGCGCCCACGACCTGCGCCTTGCCGCGCACCTTGACGGTGAAGCGCACGCGCACGCGCTCGCCGGGACGCAGCGTGCGGGCGCGCGTGCCGCCGAACGAGCTCTCGCCCTCGGGCGAGCGCAGTGCCAGCCGCACCGCGGGACGCTGCGAGCGCGAGCTGCGGTTCTCCAGCCAGCCGTCGACGATCGTCTCCCAGCGGCATCGTCTTGCCCTCGCAGCGCTGGCGCGGCAGCACGCCGGCGTCGTGCAGCACGACCGGGCCGCGCGCGACGAGCGAGACGTTGCGCGTGATGCCGCCCCAGTTCCACCAGCCCTCGCGCGTGCCGGCCGGGCGGCGGTTGTCGGCGCGGATGACGAGCATGTTCGGCTTGCCCGGCAGCAGCCCCTTGGCGGGCAGCTCGAAGGGCGTGTAGGGATCGCGGTGGCTGCCGATCTCGCGGCCGTTGAGCCACACGCGCGCGGTCCGGCGCACCTGGTCGAAGCGCACCCACCAGCCCGCGCCCGCAGCCGTCGGCGGTCCCGTGAAGGCGACGCGATACCAGCCGACCGTGCCCTTGAAGAACTGCTCGAGCGGCTCGGCCTCGAAGACGTGCGGGATCGTCGTCGGCGTCCAGGCCGAGCCGCTGCGCCGCTCTGCCAGTTGGCGCCCAGGCCGGCGTCGCCTCGCATCGGGGGCGTACTGCCATCCCTGGGAGATCGCATAGGGCGTCGGCGGGTCGGCCGCGAGCGCACCGGCAGGGAACGCGAGCGCGACGACGATCGCGAGCACTGAAAGCGGGACGCGGGGCACCTGGCGCACATGATGGCGCAAAGGAGGTCCGAGATGGCCGCTTGCCGGTTGCCCGGCGCATCGGGGTCCGCCGACCGCCGCGCTGAGCAGGGGGATCGTTCAGCCGGCGAGATGCTCGAGGCGCTCGGCGAGCCGGTTCATGCCCTTGCTCACGCGCCGCGACGGCCGCCGCTGCGCCGTCCGTCGGCGCGTCCGCGGGGCGCTCGAGCTCGACGTGGCGCAGCGTCGCGATGTCCTTGAAGGCGCGCAGCGCGTCCGGATCGCCGGTCAGCGCGCCGACCATCCGCGGCGTCATCGCACCCGGCTTGGAGGCCGCCGCGATGACGGCGTCGAGCGTGCCGTGCGCGCGCAGCAGATCGCGCGCGCCCTTCGCGCCGATTCCCTTGGCGCCGGGCAGCCCGTCGGACGGATCGCCGCGCAGGGCGATGAAGTCGGGCACCTGCTCGGGCTCGATCCCGTAGCGCTCGCGCACGCTCGGCGGCATCGACGACCTCCGGGCCGTCCTTGCCGCCGCGCGGAAACAGCACCGTCACCTGCTCGTCGACGCACTGGAACATGTCGCGGTCGCCGGTGAACAGCAGGACCGTGCCGCCCGCGGCCTGCTCGATCGTCGCCAGCGAGCCGAGCAGGTCGTCGGCCTCGAGCTCGGGGTGCGATTCGCTCAGCCAGCCGAACGCGCCGAAGAAGTCCTGCGCCTGCTCCCACTGGTGCTCGAGCTCGGGCGGCATCGGCGGGCGGTCCGCGTGGTAGGGCGCGTAGAGCTCGGCGCGGTAGGCGGCCTTCTCGGCGCCGAAGCACAGCACGACCGCGCGCGGAGCATGGCGCTCGATGACGAACAGCACGAGGTTGGCCATTCCCAGCAGCGCGTTGACCGGATGGCCGTCGCCGTCGATGATGCTCTGCGGCAGCGCGAAGAACGCGCGGTAGAGCAGCGACGGGAGCGTCGACGGCGAGCAGCGGGCCGGGCACGGTGCGCAAGCCTACGGGCCGTGTCACGGTGTGCGCATGACCCTCGACCCGCTGGCGCGGCGCGGCTTCGCATCGGCGGCCGACGCCTACGACCGCGGACGCCCCGGCTACGCGCCGCAGGCGCTCGCGCTGGTGCGCCGCGAGCTCGGCCTGAGCGGCGCGTCGCGGCTGCTCGACCTGGCGGCCGGGACGGGCCAGCTGTCGCGCCTGCTCGTGGCGACGGTCGGCTCGCTCGTCGCGGTCGAGCCGTCGGCCGAGATGCGCCGCGTGCTGCGCGAGCGGGTGCCGCAAGCGCAGGTGCTCGACGGCGAGGCGCAGCGGCTGCCGCTGGCCGACTGCTCGGTCGACGCGATCGTCATCGGCGAGGCCTTCCACTGGTTCTGCGGTGCGGCGGCGGTGAGCGAGCTGGCGCGCGTGCTGCGCCCGGGCGGCGGCCTGGCGCTGCTGTGGAACGTGCTGCTCGCCTTCGACCCGCCGTGGGACGCGGAGCTGCGCGCGATCGTCGCGCGCCACCGCGCCGCGGCGCTGAGCGACGAGCGGCGCTACAGCTCGGGCATCTGGAGGCGCGCCCTTCACGACAGCGACGATTTCGAGCCGCTGGCGAGGGGCTGCGCGGAGCACGAGCAGCGCCTGGACCGCGAGGGACTCGTCGCGCAGATCGCCTCCTGGAGCTACGTCGCGTCGCTGCCCGAGCCCGATCGCCGGGCGCTGCTCGACAGCGCGAGACGGCTGACAGCGCCCGCCTGCGCCGTCCGCTGGCGCACCGACGTGCATTGGACGCGCATGGTGTCGCGCGCAACCTAGTGGCCCCTCCGGCAAGTCCTCGCACGCAAGGACCTACCGGAGGAACCATCTAGGCGCGGCGGAAGCCGGCGCTCGCCGCGCGCGCCGGCAGCGGGCTGGGCGGCAGCCCCTCGGGCACATCGTCCTCGTTGAAGGGCGACGGCGCGACGTCGTTGGGCGCGTCGGGATGGAAGATCGACGCGAGCAGCTGGATCTGGTGGCGCCCGACGCCGAGCTCGCCCATGCCGCCGCCGTACATGCCGAGGCCGTGTGCCTCGCAGTGCTCATACAGTCCCAGCAACGCGCGCAGGCCTCCGGTGCGCATGGGCTTGACGTTGACGGTGGCGGCGGCGATCGCCGTCGTCGCGAGGTCCTCGGCGCCGTGGATCGGCGCGTCGTAGGAGACGCGGCCGGCGTGCGGGGCGACGCGCTCGGTGATCGCCGGCAGGTCGTGCGGATCCTCCAGCAGCGCGTCGGGGAAGGCTTCCAGCACGCGGTCGTACATCGTCTCGAGCAGGCCGGCGTCCTTGACCTCGATGCCGTAGCAGCCCTTGAAGTCGATCGTGTCGACACGCTGCGCGGCGGCGATCCGCTCGATCAGATCCGGCGTCCAGTCCGCCGACGCGTCGAGCTTGAGGCGCAGGTCCGGGTAGTGCGCCAGCCGGCGGCGCAGCGTCTCGATCGACGGCGGGTCGCCGAGGCCGAACGAGGCGACGAACCGCAGCGGCCGGGTCTGGCGGCCCAGCGCCTCGTGCAGCGGGAGGCCCGCCTGACGCAGCGCGAGGTCCAGCGCCGCGGACTCGTAGGCCCAGTTGCGGTAGCCGCGCGCGGCATCCCACTCCGGCGGCTGCGCCCACAGCTCGAGCGTGGCGAGGTGCTCGCAGAATCCCGCCAGCGTCCACTCGCCCTCGAGCGGCAGGCACGGCCCGGCGGCGAGCTGCGCGTCGTCCTCGTCGAAGTAGCGGCTGACGTCCTCGCCGGCGCCGTCGACGCGCAGGCCGAGCAGGCGGATCTGCGTCGTCGCGCGGTCCATGCCGCCCGCCGGCGCCGCTCGCAGCGACTCGAGCTCGTAGGACGAGATCACGAGCGGCAGCTCGGCCAGCCTTGGCCACAGCGACGTGTCGGTGCTCATGCTCCTTCAGACGGCGGCAGGCGGGGAAACTCATCGGAGCACGCCTAGACTGCGGCCGATGATCACGATCAGCGACATCGACGAGCTGCGTACGAGGGCCGGCGAGGAGCTCGGCGTCAGCGACTGGCACGACGTCACGCAGGAGGCGATCGACGAGTTCGCGCGCCTGACCGGCGACGACCAGTGGATCCACGTCGATCCGCTGCGCGCGCGCCAGACGCCGTTCGGGGGCACGATCGCCCACGGCCACTACACGCTCTCGCTGCATCCGATGTTCTCCGCCCAGCTGATCGCCTACGAGGGCTTCGCGTTCGCCGTCAACTACGGCTTCGACCGCGTCCGCTTCCCGGCGCCGCTGCCGGTCGGAAATCGCGTGCGGATGCGGATGGCGCTCGTCGCCGTCGACGACGTCCTCGGCGGCGTGCAGATCACGACGAAGCTCACGTTCGAGGGCGAGGGCGCGCTGAAGCCCGTCTGCGTCGCCGAGTCGCTGAGCCGGCTCTACACCGACTGACGCACGCGCACCGCCGGGCCCGCCTGGCCGCGGTAGCGCACGCGGTAGACGCCGGGCTCGCCGATCGGCGCGCGGTAGCGCCCGGCGGCGGCGGTGGCGGTGCGCAGGTGCTCCGACCACGAGCCGCCGCGCAGGCGCTCGACGACGATCGTCCGGCCGGCGCCGCCCGGCGACACGCGTCCGGCGATCACGCCGGCGACCATCACCGGCACCGCCCGCGCGAGCGCGAACGTCGCGCTCGCGGCGCCGGCGCCGGGCTGCGCGCCGCCGGTGCCCGGGCCCGCCGGCGCCGGCGCCGGCGGCTGCGGGTCGCGGGGCGTGTTGCCGTCGCCGCGCACGACACCCGAGGTGATGACCGTGAAGCGCCCCCACGTGTCGTACAGGCCGAGCTTCGATCGCAGCTGCGGGCCGGTGACGTTCGTCGTGCCGGCGCTGCCGACGACCTGCGCGCGCACGACGCGCGGCGATCGCCCGCGCCGCAGCACCCTGATCTGGCGCAGGCGGCCCTTGACGAGCGGCCCCAGCCGCCGGCTCGCCGTGCCCAGCGACATGCGCACCGTCCAGCGGTGGCGCGGCGAGGCGTTGTCGTAGGGGTCCGAGACCGACTTCAGCCACGGCTTGGGCTCCGCGCCGAGGAAGGAGTTCTCGACGTCCTCGGTGCGCCCGCCCGACGTCGAGAAGTAGTACGTGACGATCGGCCGGCCCTGGTAGGCGACGACCTTACCGCGCGTCGCCGCCACGGCGGCGTCGGTGCTCGCGACCTCGCCCGCCACGCCGATGTACACCTGCGAGCGGGTGTCGGCGTACTGGTCGAAGCCGTCGCCGTCCTTGCTCGTGGCGATCGCGTACGTACGCGCCGCGATCGCTTGCGCGCGCAGGACCGCGGCGGGCCACCCGGTCGGCACCTCGCCGGCGACGACGCCGCGGACGTAGTCCTCGAGGCTCAGGACGTTGATCGCCGACATCCCCAGCGCGGTCGGGCGCAGCTCGAGGTCGCCGCGGTAGCTGCCGTTCGTGCGGTCGTTCTGGGCGCGTCCGCGCACCAGCACGCCCGCCGGCGCGCCGGTGACCCGCAGCGGCGCGGCGTAGGTGCCGAGGCTGCGCCCCGACGGCGCGCGCAGCACGACGTCGCCTCCGAGCGCGCGCGTCGCGGCGTAGGTGGTCGCGGGCGACAGCCGGCGCCCGCCCGCGACGCTGCTCGCGCCGGAGAAGCTGATGCGCGTGCCGGTGCGCAGCAGCACGCGCACGTCGGGCGACGCGCCGAGGTCGGCGAGCTGCGTGCCGGAGTAGTAGTGGGCCAGGATGAAGGCATGGTCGCGGCCCTGCCTGGCGAAGCCGAAGGCGCCGTACTGGCTCATGCCGACGCCGTGGCCGAAGCCGGCTCCGCGCACGATCAGGCGCGACGCGCCGTGCGCGGGCACCGTCGCGGCGGCGGCCATGAGCGCCGTGGCCAGCGCGATCGTCAGCAGGCGCTTGTTCATCGCTGGCGGTGACACCGCGACGTGGCGAGAGTTGCGCCGGATGCGCTGACGGGTAGCTCGCACACGTGCCCTCCGAGCGTACGGATCCGAGCGCCGCGCAGTCGCACTCCGAGCAGGCCGTGCTGGACGCCGTCCCCAAGCAGCTGCTGATCGGCGGGCGTTGGCGCGACGGCGAGCACGGCGACGGCGTCGCGGTCGAGGACCCGGCAACCGGCGAGACGATCGCGCGGGTCGCCGACGCCAGCGAGGCCGACGCGCTCGAGGCCCTCGGCGCCGCCGCCGACGCCTTCGCGTCGTGGCGCGAGACCGCGCCGCGCGAGCGCGGCGAGATCCTGCGCCGCGCCTACGAGGCGCTGATCGGGCGAGCCGACGAGCTCGCGCTGCTGATGACGCTCGAGATGGGAAAGACCGTCGCCGAGTCGCGCGCCGAGGTGACCTACGCCGCCGACTTCCTGCGCTGGTTCTCCGAGGAGGCCGTGCGCATCGACGGGCGCTACACGACCCATCAGACCGGCGCCGGGCGCCTGCTGACGATGAAGCAGCCGGTCGGGCCGTGCGTCTTCATCACGCCATGGAACTTCCCGCTGGCGATGGGGACGCGCAAGATCGGCCCGGCGATCGCAGCGGGCTGCACGATGGTCGTCAAGCCGGCCAAGCTCGCGCCGCTGTCGATGCTCGCGCTGGCGCGGATCCTCCAGCACGCGGGCCTGCCCGACGGCGTGCTGAACGTCATCACGTCGTCGTCCTCGGGTCGCGTCATGGAGCCGCTGATCCGCGACCCGCGCACGCGCAAGCTGTCGTTCACCGGCTCGACGGAGGTCGGTCGCAGGCTCATGGAGCAGGCATCCGAGCAGCTGCTGCGCGTCTCGCTGGAGCTCGGCGGCAACGCGCCGTTTCTCGTCTTCGAGGACGCCGATCTCGATGCCGCGCTCGACGGCGCGATGATCGCCAAGATGCGCAACGTCGGCGAGGCCTGCACGGCGGCCAACCGCTTCCACGTGCACGCCTCGCTGGCGCAGCCGTTCGCCGCCGGGCTCGCCGAGCGGATGGGCGCGCTGACGATCGGCCGCGGCAGCGAGGACGGCGTCGATGTCGGCCCGCTGATCGACGAGCAAGGGCTCGCCAAGGTGCAGGAGCTCGTCGACGACGCGCTCTCGCAGGGCGCGACGCTGCTGTGCGGCGGCGAGCGGGTCGGCGGGCCCGGGCACTTCTACGAGCCGACGGTGCTCTGCGACGTCCCCTGCGGCGCGCGGCTGCTGCGCGAGGAGATCTTCGGCCCGGTCGCTGGAGTGCGGAGCTTCGACGGCGAGGAGCAGGCGCTGGCCGAGGCCAACGACACGCGGTTCGGCCTCGTCGCCTACCTCTACACGTCCGATCTTGCGCGCGCGCTGCGGGTCTCCGAGCGCCTGCAGACCGGCATGGTCGGCCTCAACCAGGGCGTGGTGTCCAACGCCGGCGCGCCGTTCGGCGGCATCGGGCACTCGGGCTTCGGGCGCGAGGGCGGCCACGAGGGCATGGAGGAGTACCTGGAGACGAAGTACGTGGCGCTGGCGCCGCCATGAGCCCGCCGCGGCGGGCTCAGCCGCCGGCGAGCACGACGTCGTAGCCGTCGGCGCGCAGGAGCTCGACGACGACCTCGCGGTGATCGCCCTGCAGCTCGATCACGCCGTCCCTGGCGCAGCCGCCGACGCCGCAGCGCTTCTTCAGGCGCCCCGCGAGCTCGCGCAGCGCGGCGTCGCCCAGCGGCACGCCGGACACGGTCGTGACGGCCTTCCCGCGCCGCCCGGCCGTCTCGCGGCGGACCTTCACGCGCCCGCCGGCCGGCGGCTGCGCAGCGGCGTCGCGGGCGTCGAGCGCCTTGCGCCGGTCGCCGTCGTCGGAGGACCAGACGACCTTCGCGTCGGAGCGCTTGGCCATCGGCTCAGGCGGGGTCGACGGCCGCCAGGCCGTCGATGCTGAGCGTGTTCTTCTGCGCCTTGTAGGCGTCGATCGCCGCGACGCCGCCCGTGCGCAGCTTCTTCTGCGCCCACAGCGGCGCATGCTCGCGCTGGCCCTCGTGCGACATCAGCGGCACGCCGTAGCCGCACGCGTCGGCGATCCGCGTGACCGTCGACGCGCACGATCGCACGCCGCCCCTCCGGCATCGACGCGTCCTCGAACTGCGCCCGCTCGAGCAGCGCGTCGTAGCCGTCGTCGCCGGGCAGCAGCACCTCGCCGCGCCCGTGCAGGCGCACGATCTGCGGCGGGCCCTCGAAGGCGCAGAACATCACGACGATGCGCCCGTTCTCGCGCACGTGGGCGATCGTCTCGGCGCCGCTGCCGACGATGTCGAGGTAGGCGACGCTCGGCGGCCCGAGCACGCGCAGCGAGCCGATCGGCCCCTTCGGCGAGACGTTGACGTGGCCGTCGGCGTCCAGCGGCGCGCTGCCGACGAAGAACAGCGGCTGCGCCGCGATCCAGCGCGCCATGTGGTCGTCGATCTCCTCGTAGACTGCGGGCCATGTCAGCGCCGACGCGCCATGAACGGGTGGAGGGGTGGCTTGTGCATCGACCATGAACGCTACATTCTGCGGGCTGCGCCGTGTACGCGGCGAGCAGATCCTCCGCGCGCGCACTGACGCGGCGCGCGTGCCAGCGGCGCTGGGGACCGGGACATGACACAGAACAGGGACGAGTGAGCAGGGGACTGATCGGGGCGCTGGCAGCCGCCCTGGGCACCGTCGCGCTCGATCGCGGTCGCCTGGTTCGTGGCGGTCTCGGCAGCCGCGCCCGATGCTGCCCCGAACACGGTCGTCCTGCCGCCCCACGGCGCGCCGCCGTCGTCTACGCCGGACCCGGCGACCGCGCGCAGATCAACAGCCTGTGGCGCTTCAAGAAGGACCCGAAGGAGCGTCGGCTTCGACAAGGGCTACCACGGCGGCAAGTTCGGCGGCGGCGCTCGTGCGCACGCCGTTCGTGCCCGACGCGACGAAGATCGGCGGGCGCAAGGGGATCTACGTCTTCCGCGGCAACGTCGGCTGGTATCGCACGCACGTCGACGTGCCGGTCGACGGGATCTACGTCATCCGCTTCGAGTCCGTCAACCACCGCGCACGCGTCTACGTCGACGGCAAGCTCGAGGGCAAGCACAAGGGCGAGTACCTGCCATTCGAGGTGCGCGTGGCGCTGACGGCCGGCGTGCGCCACAAGCTCGTCGTGCGCGCCGACTGGCGCGGACCGGCGGCGATGAAGCGCGACGGCTGGCACCGGCTGTGGTTCAACTTCGGCGGCATCAACCGCGGCGTCAGCATCCGCCGCATCGGACCGAGCGAGATCAGCATCCCGGAGATGAACACGACGCTGACGGGCAGCTCCGCGGTCGTCGACCTCAAGGTCCACCTGCGCAACAACCTCGACCCGCGCGCGATCGGCGTCAAGGGCGCGCTGCTGCGCGGCGACCGGCGCGTCGACTTCGAGTTCCCGGCCGAGCCGCTGGCCAAGTTCGGCACCGAGGTCCTCGCAGACGCAGGTGCGCGTCGAGAACCCCGAGCTGTGGTCGCCGGAGGCGCCGAACCTCTGGGACCTCGAGCTCGCGGTGCCCGGCGAGTCGACCTACCGCGCCCGCGTCGGCCTGCGCGAGGTGCGCGCCGAGGGCACCGACCTGCTGCTCAACGGCCGCACGGTCAAGCTTCGCGGCGCGTCCTTCCACGAGGACGTCTTCGGCCGCGGCGACGGGCTGCGACCGGCCGACCAGGACCGCATCGTCAGCCAGCTCAAGGCGGTCGGCGCGAACGCGACGCGCTCGCAGCACCCGCTCGACCCCGGCATGCTCGAGCGCCTCGACGCCGCCGGGATCATGGTCTGGCAGGGCATCGGGCCGACCGACGCGCCCGGCGCCTGGACGTCGGTCGGCGCGGAGCGCGTGCGCACCGCCAAGATCCGCGCGCGCACGACCGTGCGCACCGAGCCAGCTGCACCCGTCGATCATCACCTGGAACCTCGCCAACGAGGTCGCCGGCGGCGGCCACCCCCGCGGCCAGATCCCGTACGTCGACGAGATGGCCGCCGAACTGAAGCGCAAGGACCCGAGCCGCCCGGTCGCGCTGGACATCTGGGGCGCGCATCCGCCGCGCCAGCCGTCGCGGATCTACCGTAACGTCGACATGATCGGCTGGACGAACTACATCGGCTGGTATGAGTCGACGAGCGCCGGCGCCGACCAGCTCCGCAACGAGATCCGCACCCGCCTGGGCGCGCTGCGCGACGTCTTCCCCGACAAGGTCATCGCCGTGACGGAGTTCGGCGCCGAGGCCAACGGGCGCAACGACGACGACCTCGCCCGGCGGCTACGCCTTCCAGTCGCACCTGCTCGACCTGCACCTGCAGACCTACGGGAGCATCCCCAACCTGTCCGGCGCGCTGATCTGGAACCTGCGCGACTTCGCCGTCGCGCCGACGTTCTTCGGCGGCTCGATCCGCAAGCAGGTGCCGAACATCAAGCTCGTCCGCGGCCTCAACCAGAAGGGCCTGTTCGACGTGCGCTACAAGGCCAAGCCGTCGGTCAAGGTCGTCAACGGGCGCTTCGCGGCGCAGGCGGCTGCCGAGAGCCCGTAGCCCGCGCGGCGCCTGCCCTCAGGCGAAGCGCCGCAGGCCGAGGCGCGCGGCCGCGCCGAAGGCCGCGATCAGCACCGCCAGGTGCGCGAGCGAGACGCCGAGGCCGGGCGACGCGCCGTTGACGGCGGAGTTGATGGCGTCCAGCGACGCCTTGAACGGGAAGATCGCCGAGATCACCTGGATGACGTCGAAGAGCAGCGGCGAAACCCCGCCGCTGGGAACCAGCGCGAGGAACGCGAGCGGCAGCGACAGCAGGAAGGCCAGCAGCGACGCGGCGCGCACCTCGCGCGCCAGGCTGCCGATCGCGACGCCGAGCGCCGCGAACGCCAGCGAGCCGCCGGCGAGCGCCAGCACCCAGAGGGGGGATCTCCCCCAGTCCAGGGGCACGAACAAGCTGACGCCCATCAGCATCGCCAGCGACACCGCGAACGCGCAGGCGGCCGACAGCACGATCTTCTCGGCGATCAGCTGGCCGCCGGGCACGAGCCCGCGCGCCAGCCGCGAGAAGGTGTTCTCCTCGCGCTCGAGCGCCAGCAGGCCCGACGCGAGCAGGACGCAGACGAACATCAAGGAGATCGTCACCGCGACTGCGACCGCGAACGTGTCCAGCGGCGTGCGACGGCCGCTGAGCACGGTCTCCTCGACGACGACGGGCTTCTCGACGGTGTTCAGCAGGTCCTTGGCGCGGCTGGAGTTGGCGAGCGTCAGCTCGGCGAAGTTCGCCACCGGCTGCAGCCTGCGCTTGTTCGCTGCGCTCGGCGAGTCCCTCAGCACGGCGTCGACGCGGCTCTTGGCGGGCTTGAGCCCGAGGATCTTCAGCGACGTGCCGAGCAGGTCGAGGTTGCCGCCCTCCAGCAGCACGTCGATGTAGCCGCTGCCCAGGCGGTTGACCTGCTTGGCCAGCGACGCGTCGGCCGCCGCCAGCTTGGAGGAGATCGTCGAGCGCACGAAGGACTGCTTCAGCGCGTCGCCGTTGTAGACGACCTCGACGTTGGCGCCCGCCAGCCCGCCGCTGGAGAGCTTCTGCGTGAAGTCCGGCGGGATGATCATCGCGGCCAGCACGGCGCCGGAGCGCACCTTGTCCAGCGCCTGGTCGCGGCTTTGCACCTGCACCTTCTCGATCGCCGTGAAGAGCTCGTCGGTGTACGTCTCGATGTCGAGCTTCTGATCGCCGAGGCGGATCGTGCTGCGGTTCTCGGGCACCTGGTTGAGGAACGCGACGCGCGGCTTCTCCGGGCCGCTGGAGAGCGCCAGGCCCATCAGCGTCGCGATCGCGATCGGGTAGACGATCAGCAGCCCGAGCAGCAGCTTCGAGCGCCACAGGATCTGCAGGTCCTTCAGCAGCAGCCAGCGCACTCAGTGATCCCGGGCGCGCAGGAAGGCCACGAACGCCTGCTCCATGTCCTCGGACTCGCTCGCGCCGGCGGCGGCGTAGAGCTCGGCCGGCGGGCCGTCGAAGAGCAGCTCGCCGTCGGCGAGGATCAGCAGGCGATCGGCGTGGCGCTCGGCCTCGGCGATGTCGTGGGTGGCGAAGACGACGCTCGTCCCGCGCTCTGTCAGCGAGGTGATGAACGACCACAGGCGCTGGCGCTGGCGGGGATCGAGCGCCCCCGACGGCTCGTCGAGCAGCAGCACTGGAGGGTCCGCGAGCAGGCCGACGGCGATGTTCACGCGCTGGCGGTTGCCGCCCGACAGGCTGCCGAGCTCGTCGTCGGCACGCTCGGAGAGGGCCGTCTGCTCGAGCATCCGGTCGACGACCTCCTCGATCTCCTCGACCTTCTCCAGGCGGGCGAACAGGCGCAGGTTCTGGGCGACCGTGAGCTTCGAGTAGACCGCCGTCTGCTGGGGAACCCAGCCGATGCGCTTGTCGGCGTTGGGCCCCTGCTGGTCGACCGTCCCGCTGTCGGGCTTGCGGATCCCGGCGAGCATCGTCAGCAGCGTCGTCTTGCCGGCGCCGTTGGGCCCGATGATCGCCAGCAGCTCTCCGCGCGCGACCTCGAAGCTCACGTCGCGCACGGCCTCGCGATCGCCGAAGCACTTGCCGACGCCCTGCACGACGAGCGTCGGCGCGTCGAGCGCCGCGGTGTCGGTCGGCGCCACCGCTAGTGCGTCTCTCGCGGACGTCGTGCGTGAAACGCCGGGATGCCGGCGCCGCCAGGCATGGACGCAGGATCGAAGGTGGCCCACTGGGCCATCGAGATCCGAGGACGCCGCCTGGCGGTGATCGGCGCCCGACGTTTCACGCACAACGTTTGCGAGGGGCGCACTACTTGCCGCGCAGCTCGTTGCGGATCGCTTCGCCGAGCGCGTCGAGCGACAGCTGCAGGTCGGCGTAGGAGCCCAGCTGCTTGGGCGCGCCGATCCTCTGCGCGTCGCCGACCTCCGAGACGTTGACCTCGGCGGTCAGCGTCGCGCTCGTCATGCCGTTGAGGATCTTGCGGTCCTTCCTGGCGACCTTCAGCGCTCCCCGCAGGCGCGCCTTGCGCAGCACGTGGTCGGACTTGCCGAGCCAGACGTCGCCCTTGGCCACCGTCACCGAGCGCCCGAGGGCGGCCCGCTGCTGAGGCGTGACGGCCTGCGGCAGGCCGACGGCCTCGGTCACGCGCAGCGCCGTCAGCAGCCGCACGAGGCGTGCGACGTCCTCGAAGAAGCGGCTCGGGCGGATCTCCGCCATCGCGTGCTCGGTCTCGACGCCGGCGACGTCCTCGTCGCCGACGATGTGACCGTTCTTCTGCCAGCGGTCGGGTCGGATGAAGAACATGCCGGCGGTCTTCGCGAGGCCGTTGTCGAGCGCCGCGGCGGGCGCGATGACCTTCGCGTTGACGTCGGGGGGCAGCTTGTAGCCGGTCGTGCCGAGCTGGATGTAGGACTGGCTGTCGGCGATGACGAGCGAGCCGCCGATCGCGTGGTCGTTGAGCACGAGGCCGACGTCGATGTTGAAGTCCGGCACATCCGCGCCGCCCTGCAGCTCATAGCCGCCGCTGGCGGTGATCTCGATCGGGCCCTTGTAGCGCGGCACGCCCTTGACCTCGAGGTCGATCGTGCCGTCGATGCGTCCCGACTTGGCCTTCGCGTTGGGCCCGAAGCCCTGCTCGATCAGTCGCGCCATGTCCTTGCGGTCCTGCGCCTCGTCGCGCGCCGCCGGCTTGTCGGAGCCTCCACCGTCCGACGAGTCGTCGTCGCCGCCGCACGCCGCGAGCATGAGCATCGCGGCGAGCAGCGCCAGCAGGACGGAGAGCTTGGTGCGGATCATGCGGGCTCCTTAGGCTGACGACCCGCGAGCCATCCTGCGCAGGTCCATCGCTGTGTCATAGGTCTCGGGGTCGACGCCGTGCTCGAGCGCCACGTCGCGCAGCATCCGTCCCGACGCCGCAGCCTCCTTGACGATCGCGGCGCCCTTGTCGTATCCGATGTAGGGGTTCAGCGCGGTGGCGGCGGCGAGCGTCGACTGCGACGAGCGCTCGCAGCCCTCGCGGTTGGCCTCGATGCCCTCGACACAGCGCGTGGCGAACAGCTCGCAGGTCGTGCTCAGCAGGCCGATCGACCCGAGCAGGTTGCGCGCGATCAGCGGGATGCGCACGTTGAGCTCGAAGTTGCCCTGCAGGCCGCCGATCGTGATCGCGGTGTCGTTGCCGATGACCTGCGCGCCGACCTGCAGGACGACCTCGGGCAGCACCGGGTTGACCTTGCCGGGCATGATCGACGAGCCCTTCTGCAGCTCGGGCAGGAAGATCTCGCCGATGCCGGCGCGCGGGCCGGAGCCCATCAGCGCGAGGTCGCCGGCGATCTTCGTCAGCGACACGGCGACGACCTTCAGCGCGCCCGACAGCTCGACGAGCGCGTCGCGGTTGGCCTGTGCCTCGAACGGGTCCTCGGGAGCTGAGATCTCGAGACCGCTGGATTCGCTGAGCAGCGCGCGCACGTGGGCTGCGAAGTCGGGGTGCGTGTTGAGGCCGTTGCCGACGGCCGTGCCGCCGAGCGGGATCTGCGCAACCTGCGCGAGCGCGTTTCGCACGCGCCGCGCGCCGAGGCGCATCTGCGCCGCGTAGCCCGCGAACTCCTGGCCGAGCGTCACCGGCACCGCGTCCATGAGGTGCGTGCGCCCGGCCTTGACGACGTCCGCGAGCTCGTCGGCCTTGGCCGCGAACGCCCGCTCGAGGTGCTCGAGCGCGGGCAGCAGGCGGTTGGTCGCCTCGTCGAGCGCGGCCAGGTGCACGGCGCTTGGAAAGACGTCGTTGGAGGACTGGCCCATGTTGACGTGGTCGTTCGGGTGCACGCCCTCGCCGGCGAGGTTCGCGATCACCTCGTTGGCGTTCATGTTCGTCGAGGTGCCCGAGCCGGTCTGGAAGACGTCGATCGGGAACTGGTCGTCGTGCTCGCCGGCCACGACCGCCTCGGCGGCCGTCGCGATCCGCTCGGCGAGCTCGGGGTCGAGCTTGTCGAGCTCGGCGTTGACGCGCGCCGCGTTGCCCTTGATCGCCGCGAGCCAGCGCACGACGGAGACCGGCACGCGCTCGCCGGAGACCGGGAAGTTCGCGACCGCCTTGTCGGTCTCGCCGCCCCACAGTCGCTGCTCGGCCACGCTCAACTCCTCAGTCCTGGCACCCCGTCGCTCACCGTGCCCCCAACGGTATCCATCCGGACCCGGCGGGGCTGCTTCGCCCGATCCATATGCTCGTCGGGTGCTCCCACGACGCCGCGAGGCCGACAGCAGGCGCGGGCCCGGATCCAAGGTCGAGCTCGTGCTCATCGTGGCCGGCGCGCTGTTCTTCGCGCTCGCGATCCAGGCCTTCGCCGTCAAGCCGTACCTGATCCCGTCGCCGTCGATGGTGCCGACGCTGAACGTCGGCCAGCGCGTGCTGGTCGACCGCTTCTCGCACCGCATCGGCTCGGATCCCAAGCTCGGCGACATCACGGTCTTCAACGCGCCCAGCGGCGCCGCCGTCGACCGCGAGCAGTGCGGCAACCCCGGCGAGGGCCCGTCCTACGACAGCGGCCCTGCGGTGACGCGGTCGTGCTCGCGCTCGACCTCCCGGCGCGCGTCGAAGACGTACATCAAGCGCGTCGTCGGCCTGCCCGGCGACCGCATCGAGATCCGCGACGGCCACGTCATCCGCAACGGCCGCCCGACGGCCGAGCCGTTTGCGAGCTCGTGCGAGCAGCCGGTCTGCAACCTCGACGAGATCGTCGTGCCGCGCGGCGCGTACTTCCTCATGGGCGACAACCGCGGCAACTCCAACGACAGCCGCTTCTGGGGTCCGGTGCCGCGCGCCTGGATCATCGGCAAGGCGGTCGCGACGTACTGGCCGCCGAGCCGCATCGGCGGCACCTAGGCGCAGAACGCGGTCAGCTCGCGAGCGACCCCGACCGGGTCGTCGTAGGCGATCAGGAAACCCGTTCCCGCCAGCACGCGCAGCAACGCGTCGGGCAGCAGGTCGCGCGCCTCCTCGGCGCCGGCCAGCGGGTGCAGGCGGTCGCGGTCGGCCCACAGCAGCAGCACGCTGGCGTGCACGCGCGGGTAGGCCTCGAGCAGGTCGGTCTGCGCGCCCGCCGGCCAGCGGCGCACCCAGCGCGACCACGAGCGCGCGAGGTTGGCGTTGCCGCCGACGTCGGCCGTCGCGTGGCGCACGAGGTCGCGAGCGGCGGGATTGCCACGCGCCGTCAGGCGCATCCCGTGCTCGGGGCGGTAGACGAGGTGGACGGTGTGCGCGGCGGCGCGGTCGAGGCCGGGCAGCGAGGCGGCGGGCGCCAGCGCGCGCAGCGGCAGCGACAGGCGCGAGCGCTGCGGCGGGCGATGCAGGCGGTTGGGCATCAGCACGAGCCGCGCCGGCGCGAGCTGGCCCGTGACGACCGCCCGCAGCAGGATCTCCGCGCCCGCGCCGTGGCCGCCGACGAGCGGATGCGGGCCGCAGGTCTCGCGGCAGAAGGCGGCCATGACCTCGGCGAGCCAGTCGAGCGTGTACGGGTGGCGCGGGCGGTCCTCGGAGTCGCCGTGCAGGGGCAGGTCGGGCAGCACGAGACGGAAGCGGTCGGTCAGGTGCTCGACGAGCGGCACGAACTCGCGGTGCGACAGGGCCGCTGAGTGCACGAGGCACAGGCTCGGCCCGACCCCCGCCTCGCGGTAGGCGATCCGCGCGCCGTCGCGGTGATGAAAGAGGCGCAGCTTCATCCGCCGGCCTCGCCGAGGCGGATGCCGCGCTCGAGCTGCGCGCGCGGCCGCGGCTCGGCGAGCTGCGGCGACGAGGACGCCTCGACGCGACGCGCGAGCTGCGCGGCGATCCCCGGCGTCGCGGCCGCCCCGCGCCGCACCGCGCCGACGAGGTAGCCGAGCTGCAGCGCCGCGTCGGCGTCGGCTCCGGCACGTGCGCGCAGGCCGTCGGCGACCCGCGTCAGCGTCATGCCGAGCGCCTGCAGGTCTCCCTCCGCGCCGGCCGTGCTGACGCAGCGCGACAGCCGCGTGCCGTCCGCGAGGACGACGCGCGCCGGAGCGCCGGCGAGCGCCGTCTCGAGCGCGGCCCGGTCGCCCAGGCACGAGGCCGGCATCGCTTCGGGCTTCGAGGACCCGCAGCCGGCGAGCGCCAGTGCCGCGATCGTCACGACGCCAACCGGCCTCACGGCATCCGCCGCGGCGCACGAGCCCGCTTGCCCCCGGGGGGTGTCAGCTCGATCCCGGTGGCCGTGCGGCGGGAGGTCGGTGATGCAACGACCGTCACGGGGAAACCCTAAGGCCTCCCCGCCACGGTCGCTTCGCAGGCCTGCTCGGCGCGCGCGCCGGGCGCCACCGGTGGCTGCGAACACACCAACTGCGGCGATCAGGAACGGATAGGGGCGACACTCGAGGCGGGACATCGGTACCCCCAGGGCCCTGCATTCCTGTGACAGCGCCTGCGACGACGCGCGCGCCGCTGACCGGCTGCTCACTTCGAGGCGACAAGCAGTGCGTTTGTGGTGGGCGGTTGCAACCTGTGTCTCGAACTCCCATCATCCGGTGCGTGCGCAACCTGAAAACCAGTGCGGCGGCAGCGCCGCCGAACGTCCGCCCCAACACGGCATGAGGCGCCTGCGCGCGGTCGACGCGCCCGAGGACGGCCTCCGCCGTGACGCGCTGGCGTCTTTCTGCGGGCACTGCGGCTCGGCGCCGACCCTGCCCGCCGCCGAGCCTCGCTCCCGCGTCTGCGGCCGCTGCGGCCTGGGGCTCGTGCTGAGCGCGGCGCGGGCCGTCGCGCCGGTCGATGACGAGCCGTTTCTCGTCGTCGACTCGTCGCTGTCGGTGTGCGCGGTCTCCGCGCAGGCCGAGGAGCTGCTGCGGATCGACGAGACCCACGCCGTCAACCGGCATATCGCCGACTTCCTCGTGCCCGCCGATGCCGACGCTCCCGGCGCCGACAACCTGCACGCCCTGCTCGTCGACGCCGCCGCCGGCTCCGGCGAGCCACGCACCACGGTCGTGCGCCCGCGGGAGGAGTTCGGCGTGCGCTTCCACGCCCGGATCGGCTCGTGCGGTCCCCCGCATGCCGCCCTGCTGGTCCTGACGGCCTGAGTTCGTCTAGGCTGGCCCTCGGCGTCGAACGGATCGGCGGGCTCAGCAGAGAGCGCCGCGACGGGCGAGCGTATTCACATGAGCCTTCTCCGCACCCACGCCGCGTCGGTCATGCTCGGCGTCAGCCCGAACACGCTGCGTTCCTGGGAGCGGCGCTTCGGCTATCCGACGCCGCTGCGCACCGCCGGCGGTCACCGCCAGTACGACCTCTCCGAGGTGGAGGCGCTGCGCCAGGCCCTCGAGGAGACCCACAACGTGTCCTCGGCGATCTCGATCGCGCGCGAGCGCGGCAGCGGCCCGTCGTCTCCGGCGCGCCTGCGGTCGGCCCTGCGGCGCTTCGAGGAGCTCGAAGCCGATCGCATCCTCGAGGAGAGCCTTGCCGTGCGCTCGGTCGAGCGGACCGTGGAAGAGGTGCTGCTGCCGGCCGTCGACGGCCTCTGCGGACCGGCGGGCGAGGCGCCGTCGGCCGAGTTGGGCTTCGCCTGGCGCTGGGCGAACGGCTGGCTGGCCGCCGCCAAGCGCGTCGCTCCGCCGCCGACGCGCTCCGAGAGCGTGCTGATCTTCGACGCCAGCGGCCCGTGCGACATCGACGCGCTGCACGCCCAGGCGCTCGAGCTGTGCCTGCGACGCACCGGCGTGCGCAGCCTGACCTTGACGGCCGAGCTCGACGCCAGCCGCCTGACCCACGTCCTGCGCGCGCTGACGCCGCAGATCGTCGTGCTGACCGGTCGCCGCGACTGGCTCGCCGCGCTGTCGCGCATCGCCTACCAATCGCGCCACGCCGACGAGCGCGTCGACGTCGTCGACTTCCGCGGAGCGCTCGACGGGTCCGGCGCGGCGCAGGTCCCGCGGCTGGGGGCCAGCGCGCTCGGCGCCCGCGACCTGCTGCTGGGGCAGCTCAACGATCGCGACCCCGGGGTGGGCGGCCGAACGCCGTTGGAGCAGGCGCTGTAGAGGCGTCCGGCGCGGCCGTTACGGTGCCGCGCAGATGACGCTCGTGCCCGGGGATCCGCTGGCCCATCGTGCCCTGGAATCGCTGCTGCGCGCGGAGTCCTCCGTGCGGCGCCGGCTGAGCGCCGACCTCGAGCGCGAAGGCCTGTCGGCGACGGGCTTCTCGACGCTCGTGATCCTGACCACGGCCGGCGGCGAGCTCGAGCTGCGCGTCCTGCGCGCACGGCTGCGCACCTCGAAGGCCAACGCGACCGAGGTCGTCACGACGCTCGAGCACCGAAGCCTCGTCGTGCGCCGGCGGCTGCTCAGCGACCGCCGCGCCGCGGCCGTGGCGATCACCTCCAACGGCAGCGAGATCGTCGACCGGCTGTTTCCCGAGCACAGCGAGCGCGTCGCGCAGGCCTTCGCCGTGCTCGACGAGGCCGAGAAGCGCTCCCTGGCGCAGATCTGCCGCAAGCTCGCCGCCTGACGGACGGGGCACCGCCGGGGGATGGTGCTTCCTACACTGCTTCATCCATGGCAGCGCGGCCCGTCGATCCCCAGCAGTCGTTCCCCGACCTCGAGCAGGAGGTGCTCGCGCGCTGGCGCGAGCGCGACGTCTTCGCCGAGTCGCTGCGCCGGCGCGAGGGCGCCCCGCCGTGGGTCTTCTGGGAGGGGCCGCCGACCGCCAACGGCCCGCCCGTCGTGCACCACGTCCTGAGCCGCGCGTTCAAGGACATCTTCCCCCGCTTCCGCACGATGCGCGGCTACCTCGTCGAGCGCCGCGGCGGCTGGGACTGCCACGGCCTGCCGGTCGAGATCGCCGTCGAGAAGCAGCTCGGCATCTCCTCCAAGGAGCAGATCGAGGAGTACGGCATCGCCGAGTTCAACCAGAAGTGCCGCGAGTCGGTCTTTCAGTTCCTCGAGGAGTGGAACGCGCTGACCGAGCGCATCGGCTTCTGGCTGGACCTCGACGACGCCTACCGCACGCTCGACGCCGACGTACATCGAGTCGGTCTGGTGGGCGCTGAAGCAGATCGCCGACCAGGGCCTGCTCTACGAGGGCCACAAGGTCGTCCCCTACTGCCCGCGCTGCGGCACGGCGCTGTCCAGCCACGAGGTCGCGCTCGGCTACCAGGACGTCGAGGACCCGTCGGTCTACGTGCGCTTCAAGGTCAAGCGCGACGGCGGCCCGCTGCAGGCCGGCGACGAGCTGCTCGATCTGGACGACGACGCCCTGGACGCTGGTCTCCAACGCCGCCGTCGCCGTCGACCCCGAGCTGACCTACGTGCGCGCCAAGACCGGCGCGCTGGAGGCGCCGTTCGTGCTCGCCGAGGCGCTGGTCGAGCAGGTGCTCGGCGACGCCGACGTGCAGATCCTCGAGCGCTTCCCGGGCGCGGCGATCGACGGCGTGCGCTACGAGCCGCCGTTCGGCTACCTGCCCGCCAGCGTCTACGGCGAGCGCGGCCACACCGTGCTGCTGGCCGACTTCGTCACCGCCGACGACGGCACCGGCCTCGTGCACACGGCGATCGCCTTCGGCGAGGACGACTTCCGCCTCGGCGCGCAGTACGGCCTGAACGTCGTCAACCCGGTGCGCACTCGACGGCACCTACGACGAGCGCATCGGCCGCTACGAGGGGCGCTTCGTCAAGGACGCCGACCCCGACCTCGATCGAGGACCTGCGCGCGCCGCGGCCGGCTGCTGCGCGCGGAGTCCTACGAGCACTCCTATCCGCACTGCTGGCGCTGCGGGACGCCGCTGCTCTACTACGCCAAGCCGTCGTGGTACATCGCGACGACGAAGCTGCGCGACGAGCTGCTGGCCGCCAACGAGCAGATCACGTGGCATCCCGAGCACATCAAGCACGGGCGCTTCGGGCGCTGGCTGGAGAACAACGTCGACTGGGCGCTGTCGCGCGAGCGCTACTGGGGCACGCCGCTGCCGGTGTGGCGCTGCGAGGAGGGCCACGTGACGGTGATCGGCTCCCTCGCCGAGCTCGAGGAGCGCTCCGGCGTGCGCCTCGAGGACCCGCACCGCCCCTACGTCGACGACGTCACGTTCGCCTGCGGGCGATGCGGCGACGCCGCGACGCGCGTGCCCGAGGTCATCGACGTGTGGTTCGACTCCGGCGCGATGCCGTTCGCCCAGCGCCACGAGCCGTTCGCCGGCGAGCTGACGCTCGACGAGACCTACCCGGCCGACTTCATCTGCGAGGCGCTCGACCAGACGCGCGGCTGGTTCTACTCGCTGCTGGCCGTCTCGACGCTGCTGCGCGGCGCCGACAAGCCGTATGACCACGTCGTCTGCCTCGGCCTGATCCTCGACGCCGAGGGCCAGAAGATGTCGAAGTCCAAGGGCAACGTCGTCGCGCCCTGGGAGGTCATCGACCGCTTCGGCGCCGACGCGCTGCGCTGGTACTTCTTCACCTCCAAGCAGCCGTGGGACGGCTACCTCTTCTCGCTCGAGGCGATCGGCGAGGGCGTGCGCCTGTTCCTGCGCCAGCTGTGGAACACCTACGCCTTCCTCGACGCTCTACGAGCCCGAGGGCGAGGCGACCGAGGCGCCTCGACGGACCGACCTCGACCGCTGGATCCGCTCGCGCCTGGCAGCGACCGTCGGCGAGGTCACCGAGCGCCTCGACGACTACGACGCGACGATCGCCGGCCGCGCGATCGCGGCGTTCGTCGACGATCTCTCCAACTGGTACGTGCGCCGCTCGCGGCGGCGCTTCTGGGAGGGCGACCGCGCCGCGCACGAGACGCTGCGCCACTGCCTCGTGACGACCGCGCAGCTGCTCGCGCCGTTCGTCCCGTTCGTCGCCGACGAGATCTACGACAACCTCGACGGGGGCCGAGCCGAGCGTGCACCTGACCGACTGGCCCGAGCCCGAGCCGCGATCGACGTCGAGCTCGAGACGGCGATGGCGATCGCGCGCGAGACCGTGCGCCTGGGCCTCGCCGCGCGCGGCGCCGCGAAGCTCAAGGTGCGCCAGCCGCTGCACGAGGCGGTCGTCGTCGCCGCCGGGCGCGAGCGCGAGGCGATCGAGCGCCTCGCCGACGTCGTGCGCGAGGAGCTCAACGTCAAGCGCGCTGCGCTTCGTCTCGGAGACCGACGAGCTCGGCTCCTACACGCTGAAGCCCAACTACCGCACGCTCGGCCCGCGCTTCGGCAAGGCGATGCCGCAGGTCGCCGCGGCGGTCGCCGCGCTCGACGCCGGCCACGTCGCCGACGCGCTGCGCGAGGGCCGGCCGGTCGGCATCTTCATCGACGGCCACGACCACGCGCTCGGCCGAGGAGGACCTGCAGCTCGTCGATGGCGCCGCTGGAGGGCTACCAGCTCGAGCGCGAGGGCTCGCACGCGGTCGCGCTGGAGCTGCAAGCTCGACGACGGGCTGCGCCGCGAGGGCCTCGCGCGCGAGGTCGTCCACGCCGTGCAGAACGCGCGCCGCGACGCGGGCCTGCAGTCGCCGACCGCATCGTGCTGACGCTCGGCGGCGACGAGGAGCTGCTCGCCGCGGCGCGCTCGCACGAGCGCTACCTCGCCGGCGAGGTGCTCGCGGTCGGCGTGCACTTCGACCGCAACGGCGACGGCGAGCCCGCGAGCATCGAGGGCCGCGAGCTTCGCATCTCCGTCGCGCGCGCCTGAGCGCCTCCCGCTAGGCGGCCGGCTCGAGCTCGAGCTGCTCGAGGATCTTCTTCTTGGGGAACGCGCCGATGATCTTCTTGGCCTCGGCGCCATTGCGGAAGAGGATCATCGTCGGGATCGACAGCACCTGGTACTGGGCCGCGGTCTGCTGGTTGTCGTCGACGTTGAGCTTGACGATCCTCAGGTCGTCGCGCTCCTCGGCGATCTCCTCGAGCACGGGGCCGACGACGCGGCACGGGCCGCACCACGGCGCCCAGAAGTCGACGAGCGTGGCCGTCTCGGCCTCGATGACCTCGGCCTGGAAGTTGCTGTCGGTGACCTCTGTGACCTGCGCCATGTCTCGGACTCCTTGGAAGGTGGAGACCCTACTATACAAAGTGAAGCGGGTGGTTCCGATCTACCCGGCGAGCGCGCGCAGCAGCCCCGGCGTGACGTAGACCTCGACGAACGCCGACGCGACGAGGATCGGCACCGCCAGCATCACGGTCACGACGGTCGCCGCCAGCAGCTGGTGCCAGTCGCCGTGGCGGCTGGCGATGATCCACGCCGCGAGCGGCAGGAACAGCGCGACGAGCTCGGGCAGCGCGTGCGGCAGCAGGCCGATCAGCAGCGCCCCGGCGTCACGCCGAGCTGCGCGGACAGCGTGCTCGCGGCCGCGCCGAGCACGAAGCTCTGCGTCAGCAGGCTGAACAGCGTCGCGCCGGTAACGAAGGCGATCGCCGCCGGGCCCGCGCGGTCGTGGATCCAGCGCCACGTGCCGCTGTAGCGCTCGGCCTCGGCCGGCAGCGAGCTGCCGGCGATGAACCCCGCGACGCACGCCATCGCGTGCAGTGCGAGCACGAGGCCGTTGCGCACCAGCACCTCGCCGACCTGGGCCCCGCTTGGATCGGTGTGCAGGCCGGGCAGCGTGAACGCCGTCGTGTCGGGGGCCACGCTGGCCGCCACGAACCACACGGCGCTCAGCAGCAGGCCCGCGATCGCCAGCGCGCCCGCGAACCAGCGCGCGAGCACCGGCCAAGGCTGGTGGTTCCACTCGCCGAGCGTCTGGCGCGTGTGCGCGATGCCGCGGACGAGCACGAGGTCTGAGGCCTGCACGCCTCGGTAGTCGGCAGCGCGCGGCCGGCGGACAGTCAGCCGCGCCCGCGCTGGCCGGATATGCGACGGAAGCGCAGCTGCGGGACGAGGATCGCGGCCTCGATCGCGATCCGCCACGTCATCTTCGACGTGCCGAGCCGGCGGTCGCGAAAGACGATCGGCAGCTCGACGACGCGGAAGCCGGCGCGCAGCGCGCGGTGCGTGAGCTCGACCTGGAAGGCGTAGCCGCGCGAGCGGATCGTCGGCAGGTCGATCGCCTCGAGCACCTCGCGGCGAAAGCACTTGTAGCCGCCGGTCAGGTCGCGCACCGGAAGGCCCAGCACGATCCGCGCGTACACCGAGCCGCCGCGGCTGACCACGCGCCGCACGAGTCCCCAATCCGACACGCCGCCGCCGGCGACGTAGCGCGAGCCGAGCACGAGGTCGGCGTCCTGCGCGGCCGCCAGCAGGCGCGCGAGGTCCCGCGGGTCGTGCGAGAAGTCCGAGTCCATCTCCAGGACGAGGCCGGCGCCGCCATCCAGCGCGCGGGCGAAGCCCGCCAGGTAGGCGGGACCGAGGCCCTCGCGCACGCTGCGGTGCAGCACCTCGACGGCGGGCAGCTCGGCGGCGAGCCGGTCGGCGATGCGGCCCGTGCCGTCGGGCGAGTCGTCATCGACGATCAAGATCCGGTGCGTTCCCGGCGCCGCGCGCTCGAGCACGCCCAGCGCGGCGCGCACGATCGCCTCGATGTTCTCGGCTTCGTCGAACGTGGGGAGGATGAGCCAGGCGTGTCCGGGCATCGGCCGCGCGTACCCTACGGACACCTTGAGCGCGGACCCCTCGAACCTCATGATCGCGGCCGCCTTCGACGAGCTGGCAGACCTCTACGAGCTCGACGGGGCGGTCGTGCACCGCGTGCTGGCCTACCGCGGCGCGGCCAAGACCGCGCGCGAGGCGACGGTCTCGATCTCCGCGCTGACGCGCCAGGGCGCCGTGACCTCGCTGCCGGGCATCGGCAAGACGCTCGAGGAGAAGCTCGTCGCGCTGCTGGACACCGGCAGCATCCCGGCGGCGGTCAAGCTGCGCGCGAAGTACCCGCCCGGCCTGCTCGAGATGACGCGCCTGCCCGGCCTGGGCCCCAAGCGCGCGCGCAAGCTCTTCGACGAGCTCGACATCGACTCGCTGGAGAAGCTGCGAGCGGCGGCCGAGAGCCAGGGACTGCGCGACGTCAAGGGCTTCGGGCCGAAGTTCGAGGCCTCCGTGCTGTCGTCGCTGGCCGCGGGCATCGGCGACCGCCCGGCGCAGCGCGTGCTGCTGCATCGCGCGCTGATCATCGGCGAGGCGATCGTCGACGCGCTGCGCGCGCACCCGGCCTCCGAGCGCGTCGAGCTCGCGGGCTCCGCGCGCCGCCAGGCCGACTCCGTCAAGGACCTCGACATCATCGCGACCGCAAGCGACCCCGGTGCGCTGGCGCGCGCGCTCGGCGAGCTCGACCTGATCGAGTCGGCGACGGCTCCCAACGAGCACGCGGCGCGCGGGCGCACCCACACCGGCCTGCCCGTCGATCTGCGCGTCGTCGAGCCTGAGCTGTTCGGGAACCTGCTGCAGCACTTCACCGGCTCGCAGTCTCACAACGTCGCGCTGCGCGAGGCGGCCGTGCGCCGCGGCCTGCATGTCTCGGAATACGGCATCCTCGACGACGAGACGGGCGAGACGCTGCGCTGCGCGACCGAGCAGGAGGTCTACGCGCGCCTCGGGATCGCATACCCCGAGCCGGAGCTGCGCGAGAACCGCGGCGAGCTCGCGCCGGGCTTCCAGCCGCCGCGGCTGGTCACGCTCGAGGACATCCGCGGCGACCTGCACATGCACACGACCGCCTCCGACGGCCACGCCTCGATCGAGGAGATGGCGATCGCCGCGCGCGATCGCGGCTATGAGTACGTCGCGATCACCGACCACTCCGCGACGCACGGCTTCGGAAACCACGTCACGCCCGACGAGCTCGAGCGCCAGATCGAGCTCGTCGCCGAGGCCAACGCGCGCGTCGACGCGATCACGATCCTCGCCGGCACCGAGACGAACATCCTGCCCAGCGGTGAGCCCGACTACGACGACGACCTGCTGTCGCGCCTTGACTGGGTCATCGGCTCGCTGCACACGGCGTTCGGGACGCCGTCGGCTGAGCAGACCAGGCGCATGGTCACGGCGATCGAGCACCCGTGGATCGACGCAATCGGCCACCCGACCGGGCGCAAGATCGGCACGCGCGGGCCCTACGCGATCGACATCGACGCGGTCATCGAGGCGGCGGCGCGCACGCACACGATGCTCGAGATCAACGCGGCTCCCGACCGCCGCGACCTCGACGACGTCCACGCCCGCCAGGCGGCGCAGGCGGGCGTGCTGATCCTGATCGACTCCGACGCCCACCGCGTCGCGACGCTGCCCAACATGCGCTGGGGCGTCGCGACCGCGCGGCGCGCGTGGCTCGAGCCCCGCCATGTCGCGAACACGCGCCCGTGGGCGGAGTTCGCGGCGCTGCGCAAGCGCGCGCGCTCGGCCGGCTGAGCGCGCGTCAGCGCACCGCCCGCGCGATGCGCAGCGCGGTCGCCTTCGAGCGCGCCCCCTCGAGGCGCAGCGTCAAGGGGCCGTGCTGCCACAGCAGCGTCTCCGGGCGAAAGCGCCAGAGCGCGTCATGGGCCTTGACGAACGTCTCCTGGGCGGCGTCCTGGGCGTCGGCGGGGTTGCCGGTGATGAGGTGGGCCGTGCGGAAGGCGATCTGTTCGTGCATGCGGACGAGCTGCGTGTAGGCGTCCACGTCCCCGCGCCTGGCGCGATCGACGAGGTCGTGCTCGGACTGTGGCCGGCCCACCACGATGCGATTACACCGCCGGCGGCCGCGGCGTTCCGGGAACCTGCGGCCGGCGGTTGGTGTAGAGAGGATGCATGACGCTTCGAGCACGCATCCTGACGGCGATCGCGGCCACCGCGGCGGCGTTGTCGCCTGCGCTGCTGCTCGTCCGCGGGTCGGCTCCGGTCGCGGCCGCGCCGCCGGCCGCCGAGCGGACCGTCGCCTGCCGCGAGCAGTCGGGTGCGCGCTTCCCCGGCGCGTACCGCGACCGCCGCAACCTCGTCGTCGGGCCGCTGGCGATGATCGGCGGCGCGACCTTCACCGACGCCGCGACGGCGCGCCGCTTCGACGGCAACAAGTACCCGCTGCTCCTGCGCCCGGGCCACGCGGTCACCGTCGCGATTGCGCCGAGCGCGCGCGCGAACGCCGGCCTGCACTACGGCAGCGCCGAGGACCGGTCGACCGAGACGTACGACGCGATCACGTTCGTCGCCTGCTCGGAGAACCGGTCGGACAGCCGCGCCGATGGGCGCGTCACGTTCTGGTCGGGCTTCGTCACGCTGCGCGCGCCGGCCTGCGTGCCACTCGACGTCTACGTCAACGGCGCCTCGACGCCGCGGCGCGTGCGGATCGAGTTGGGGCGCCGCTGCTCGCCGCCCCCGCCGCCGCTGCGCCGCTGCGCCGATCGTGCCGAGGGCGGCAAGCCGCCCGACCGATCGCCGCTGCCCGGACAGGTCGCCGTCGGCCCGTTTCGCTTCGGCGATCTCGCGCGCCTCGCGAGTCGGCGCGAGCTCGAGCTCCACCGGACGGGCGAGCTCTACGGCGTCAAGGCCGGCGTCCTGCTGCCGGCCGGCGTGCGCGCGACGCTGTCGATCGCCGGCCGCGCGCGCAGCTGGGCGTCGCTCGACTACGCCCCGCGCCGACCGGGCGAGCCGCGCCGCCTCCGCGACGCGATCCGCTTTCAGGCCTGCTCGGCCGATCAGCCGGCGTTCAGCTACGACGGCCCCATCGGACCGTTCACCGGCTTTCCCGGCGGCTTCGTCCTGAAGCGGCCCGGCTGCGTCCCGCTCGAGGCCCGCGCGGCCGGCCGGCCGGTGGCGCGCGCGACGATCCGCTTCGGCGTGCGGCGCTGTCCTTAGGCCAGCAGCCGCGGCAGCAGCTCGTCGCGCACGACGGCGTCGACGGCCGCGCGGCGAAACGGCGCGATCGCGAGCAGCGCGCGCTCGGCGTAATCCGGCGACGGGTCGTCGAGCGCCGTGCGCAGCGCCTGCGCCAGCCCGGCGCCATCGGCGCCGACGACGAGGCGCGCGTCGAGCTCCCGCGCGAGCTCCAGCGCCGCGTACGGGCCGGGCGCGGCGTTCGTGACGAGCATGCAGCCGTCGGCCAGCGCCTCGAGCTGGCCGAGGCCGTAGTCCTCGCGCCGTGGCGCGCAGACGAAGACCCGCGCGCGGCGCAGCAGCGCGCGGTAGGCGGCGGGCTCCATCCGCCCGGCGACGCGCACGCCAGGCAGGTCGAGGCGCAGATCGGCGCCGGCGACGACGAGCTCCTCGCCCTCGCGGCGCATGCCGGACCACGCGGCGAGCACGCGATCGAGCCCCTTCTTGTGCGGGTTGGCCGCATAGGTCAGCGCCGCGACGTCGCGCTCGACCGCCGCGCCGCCCGATGGCTCGACCGGGATCGGCACGACGACGGCGTCCGCGCACGGGCGCGGGGACTCCTCCAGCGCCCCCGCGTCCTGCGGCACGAGCAGCGACGCCTGCGCGAGGCGGCGGCGCTCCAGCGGGCGCTGCCAGATCCCGTGACGGCCGGGGCGGTTGGCGGCGGCCGGCGCGTCGAAGCGGATCGCACCGGGACGCGGCCACAGGAGCGCCGACGTCACGGTCGAGTACACGACCACGCGCGGCGTGTGCGCCGCGATGCCCTCGATCGCCGCGGCGCGCGCGGCGCGCGCCCATGCCAGGTCGGTGAGCGCGTACGTGCGCAGCTCACGCGGCTGCGTCGCGCCGACCGTCGCGGTGACCGCGCCCGCGCGGCGCAGCGCGCCGACCATCTCATGCTCGGCGGCGCGCAGCCCGGCGGTCGAGCCGAGCGAGACGAACAGGATGTCGGCCGCGGGCATCGAGCCTGGCATCCTCTCGCATCGCATGATGGGCACGGTCATCAACGTCGCTGCGGTGCTGGCCGGCACGGCGATCGGCGTGGCCGCCGGCGGGCGGCTGCCCCCGGGCGTGCAGCAGCGCGTGCTCGCGGGCCTCGGCCTCGTGACGGCGGTCGTGGGCATCGACCTCGCCCTCGCCTGGCGCGACACGAGCGCGCTGTACGTGCTCGGCGCGATCCTGCTCGGCGGCATCATCGGCGAGGCGCTGGACATCGAGGGCCGCCTGGCCCGTCTCGGCGACCGCCTGCAGGCGCGCACGCAGCGCGAGGACCGGCATTCGACGGTCAGCGAGGCGTTCTTCACCGCGAGCCTGCTGTTCTGCGTCGGGCCGTTGACCGTCATCGGCTCGTTCGAGGACGGCCTGCGCGGCAACCTCGAGCCGCTGGCGACGAAGTCGCTGCTCGACGGCTTCGCATCGATCGCGCTGGCCTCGACGCTCGGCTTCGGCGTCGCGTTCGCGGCCGTCACGGTGCTGGTCGTGCAGGGCACGCTGACGCTCGGCGCGGGGCTCTTCGACGACCTCCTGCGCGGCGAGGCGCTGAGCGCGATGACCTCGACCGGCGGCGTGCTGATCATCGCGATCGCGCTGAAGCTGCTCGACCTCAAGGACGTCAAGGTCGGCAACTTCCTGCCGGCGCTCGCGCTCGCGCCGCTGCTCGTCGGGCTCGTCAGCCTGCTGTGAGGCTCCGCCTCAGCGCACCGTGCCGTTGACCGTCGCGAGGTCGCGGCGAAAGCCCGGCGCGCGGATGAGCTTGATCGGCTTCAGGGGCGGCGTGCGCTCGACGTAGAAGGCGATGCCGTCGCGCTCCTCGATCGCCGAGACGGCCGCCTCCTGGCGGCGCCACGCGAGCGCGGCGATGATCGCGAAGCCGGTCGCGATGCCGGGGACCTGCGGCGCGAAGACCCCGAGGCCGAGCGCCAGGATCGTCGACAGCAGCAGCGGCCACATGCGGTTGAGCAGCAGCGCGCCGGGGCGCTGCTCGGGCAGCGAGGTCGTCGACTTGGCGGTCGAGAGCAGGCGCGCGATCGGCGGGTTGGTCTCGGCCAGGCGCCCCAGCCAGCCGCCGATCAGCGACGCGATCAGCCACCAGCCCGCGACGACCAGCACGAGCACGTTCCCGGCCTCGGTCGCGCCGGCCGCCAGCACGGTGACGGCGGCGAGCGCGGTCGCCGAGCCCGCGCACAGCAGCACGGCCGAGCGCAGGAAGTCGACGAAGCGCATCGCCGGGGCCTACCCAAGCAGGGCGGTCAGCATCTCGCGCACGCCGACCGGGCCGTCGACGAGCAGGTCGGATGCCTGCTCGAGCTCGGCCGGCGTCTCGTCGGAGCGCACGCCGACGCAGACCGCGGCACCGAGCAGGCCCTCGCCGACGAGCTCGTGCAGGCCCTCGAAGGCATCGATGTCGGTCTTGTCGTCGCCGACATAGAGACCGCAATCGAAGCCGCTTTCGGCCAGCAGCCGGCGCACGCCGCGTCCCTTGTTCATGACGACCGGCGGGCGCACCTCGAGCACCTTGCGCCCCCAGTGGATGAACAGCCCCGCGGACTCGGCGCGCTCGGCGATCGCTCGCACGGCGTCCTCGGCGGCGTCCTCGTCGGGCGCGCCGCGCCAGTGGTAGGCGGCGATCGCCTTCTTGTCCTCGGCCCGCACGCGCAGGCGCTGCAGCTCGGGCGTCCAGACCTCGCGCGCGAAGCTGCGCACAGCCTGCTCGTGCTCTGAGATCTCGGGGTCGATGACGACCTCCGTGCCGCCCGGGCCGAGCAGCTCCGAGCCATGGTTTCCGACGTAGGCGATCGATCCGAGCGAGACGATCCTGCGGGCGATCGAGGCCTGTCGGCCGCTGATGCAGCCGACGAGGCCGTAGCGCTTGGCGACCGCGATCAGCTGCGCTCGCGTGGGCTCGGGAACGTGCGCGTCGTCGGCGTGGCGGACGATCGGCGCGAGCGTACCGTCGATGTCCAGCAGGATCGCCGATCGAGCCGGATCGGCGCGCAGGGGGGCGAGCGCCTCGGCGAGCGCGGGGGCGGCTGGCATGGCTTCTAGTATGGCGCGCATGCCGCACAGCCGAACGCTGCGCCTGGCGGCGATCGGCACCGTGGCGGGGCTGTTCAGCGGCCTGTTCGGCGTCGGCGGCGGCATCGTGATCGTGCCGCTGCTGGTGTTGTGGCTGGGCTTCGGCGAACGCGAGGCGACCGGCACGTCGCTGGCGGCGATCGCCGTCATCGCCGCAGTGGCGACCGTCGTGCATGGCGCCTACGGCAACGTCCACGTCGGCGAGGGGCTGCTCGTCGGGCTGCCGGCCGTCGCGGGCGTCGTCGCCGGCACGCAGCTGCAGCAGCGCATCTCGACGCGCGCGATCTCGCTGATCTTCGCGGCGATGCTCGTCGCCGTCGCCATCCACCTGCTGCTGCCGTGATCGAGGCGCTGCTCATCGGGCTGGTCGGGGGCGTGATCGCCGGCCTGCTCGGCGTCGGCGGCGGCGCGCTGTTCGTGCCCGCGCTGACGATCGGCCTCGGGCTCAGCCAGCTCGACGCCGAGGCGACGTCGCTGCTGGCGATCATTCCCGTGGCGCTCGTCGGCGCCTGGCGCCAGCACGGGCACGGCAACGTCGACCTGCGCGTCGGCCTGACGCTCGGCGCCCTGGCCGCGCTCGGCGCCGCGGGCGGGGCGATGCTCGCCAACGCCGTGGCGCAGCGCGCGCTCGAGGTCGGCTTCGCGCTGCTGATCCTGTTCGTCGCAGCGCAGCTCGTGCGCCGGGCGCTCAACGACGAACCCGGATCGACCCTCTCCGCGACGGACCATTCCTGATCGTGAGGTCCAAGCGCAGGCGCAGTCTGGTCTGCCGCCCGAGCGAGACCGGCAGGCGCAGCACGTGGCTGCCGGGGCCGAACTCGAACGAGTTGGAGCCACGTCCGAGCCGCGCGCCGTCCGCGTTGCCCGAGCACCCCGCGGGACAGCGCAGGCGCACCGCGACGCGGCCGTCTCGCACCCGCGCGCGCCGCGTGCGGATCTCGACGCGACATGGCGCGATCGACAGGGTGCCGCTCTCGGCCTGGTCCTGCACGACGAGCTCGCTGCCGGCCGTGCAGCGCTCCTGCCACCACGCGCTGCGATCGCCCTCGGCGGCGACGCCGAGCGGCACGCGATAGCCGCCGCGGGCGAGCACGCGCCGGTCGCCGCCGTCGCCGCGCACGCTGACGACGAAGACCTTGCGCATCCGCGCGTCGCTGGACGGCGGCGGCTCGGCGACCCGCATCACGATCCGGTCGGCTGTCACGCTGACCCCGCTCGGCGCACCGAAGTCGTCCTCGCCGCTGGCGCAGACGCCGGTCTGGATCGTCCGGCGAGCGCTTGCGCCGGGGGCGATCGTGGCCACCTCCGTCATGCACGATTCGCTCTCGCCGCCCGCCTCGGCGGACAGCGCCAGGACGCGTGTGCCGTCGCCGAGGATGCCGGCCGGCGACACCGCACGGCCGCGCTCCGTCACGACCGGCGCACCGACCCCGGCCGGCCCGAACGGGCGGACCTCGCCGTCGAGCAGGAAGAACGACGGCAGCAGCACCCCCGCGAACCCTGCGTCGCCGGGTCCGAGCACGAGCGAGGTCAACATCCCCGATCCGTCGACGGGCGATCGCCGCACCGGCGCGCCGGGATCGGCGCCGCCGACCACGATCGCCGACGGCCCGATGGCACGGGGTCTGTCCGCCGGCTCGCCGCAGCCACCCTCGCGCCAGGCGATCCGCGAGCCCGCGACCGCGACCGGCGACACGAGCAGGCCGGTCGTGCATGCGGCGACCTCGCGCAACGGGCCGGCGGCCGGCCCGACCATGACGGCGGCCGGAGGAGCATCGTCATCGGGGTTGAACGCGAACGCGAGCGCCTCGGGCGAAGCGGCGAGCGCGACCTGATCGTCGTCGTCGGTGAGCTTCGTGCGCACGATGACGCTCGCGGGTGCGCCCGGCACCATGCGCTCGACGAGGAGGCCGCGCCCGGCGGGCTGGCGCGCGACGACGAGCGCGTCGCCGCCGAAGGCGAGCGCGCGGACATCGCCGCGCACGGGCGTGATCGTCCGCGCCGCCGATGGCGTCCCGGCGCAAAGCAGCGTGAGCAGCGCGACCGTTGCGGGAAGGGCGAGTCGCCGCACGCCGACGAGCCTACGCCTCGCGGCGCGTCAGAACGAAGAGCGGGGCGCGGAGCCCGTGCTCGAGCGCCTCCTTGACCGAGGCGTCGAGCGCGTTGAGGCGATACAGCGCCAGCGCCTCCGCCGAGCCGAAGCGCCGGTTGGGCGCCGCGTCGGCGCCGTGATGGCAGAGCACGCAGTGTGCGAGCGCGATGAAGCGGGAGTTGTCGAGCGTGTCGAGCGTCGCGGCGCGATCGCGCACAGCGCCAGCCCGAGCTCGACGTGACCGAGCAGCCGGCCGGCGTCCGTGATGCCGATCTCCGCGCCGTAGGTGAACTCGCGCGTCTTGCCGATGTCGTGCACGAGCGCGGCCGCGACGAGCAGGTCGCAGTCCAGGCGCGGGTGAAGCGGGCAGGCCTCGAGGAAGCCGTCGAGCTCGTCGAGGTCGCGGTAGGCGGCGGGCAGGAAGGCGGCCGGGTCCGCCTCGCCGTCGGGCGCGCGGCCGATCGCGCGCAGGTCGACCTGCAGCTCTTCGCGGAAGCGCTCGACGCGGCCCGCGACGCGCACGAGGTCGCCGCGCTCGAAGCGCCCCGCGAGGACGTCGGCGTCGCGAAATGCGCGTCCCTGCACCGCGCCCGTGCGATCGCGCAGCTCGACGGCCAGGTAGGGCGTGCCGCCGCGCGACATCAGGCGGTCCTTGCGCGTGCACGCGAAGACGCCTTCGAGCTCCTGCCCCGCGCGCAGCGTGGCGATCGTCGTCGTCGTCAAGGTGCGATGCTGTCAAGGCGCATCGAGCCATGATGTACTTTGAATCGGATGCAGCCTTTGATCTGGGAGAGTCGCCCCGACGGGCTCCGTGCCCCGGCGATCATCTGCGCCTTCAGCGGCTGGAACGACGCCGGCGACGCCGCGTCGGCCGCCCTGACCTTCATCGGCGAGTCGCTCGGCGCGGAGCGCTTCGCGCGGATCGATCCCGAGGACTTCTACGACTTCCAGGCCACGCGCCCGCAGATCAGCTTCAACGACGAGCGCAAGCGCGAGATCACCTGGCCGGGGATCGAGATCTTCGCCGCGCGGGTGCCGCGCGCGCCGCGCGACCTGATCCTCGTGCAGGGCCCCGAGCCGTCGATGCGCTGGCGCTCGTTCTCGCAGCTGATCATCGACCTCGCCGAGGCGCTGGGCACGCAGCTGATCGTCACGATGGGCGCGCTGCTCGCGGACGTCCCACACTCGCACCCCGTCGCGATCACGGGCCTGGCCTCTGACGATGCTCTGGTCCAGAAGCTGGCCGTCGCCGAGACGACCTACGAGGGCCCGACGGGCATCGTCGGCGTCCTGCACACGGCGTGCTGCGACGCCGGCCTGCCGTCGGCGAGCCTGTGGGCGGCCGTGCCGCACTACGTCGCAGCGGCGCCGAACCCGAAGGCAGCGCTTGCTTTGGTCCGCAAGATCGAGAGCCTCGTCGCGGTGTCGGTCGACGCGACCGACCTCGAGAACGCGACCGGCGACTACGAGCGTCAGGTCTCGCGCGCCGTGCAGTCGGATCCCGAGGTGCAGGCCTTCGTCGAGCGGTTGGAGGAGGCCGCCGGGCAGGACACCACCGCTCTGGGACCCGGCGACCTGCCGTCGGGCGACGCGATCGCGTCGGAGTTCCAGCGGTTCTTGCGACAGCAGGGGCCCGAGCGCGGCTGAGGGGGCGAGACAGTGGCGCTGGCGGGGCGCGGATGCATCGATGGTGCGGGTGAGATGACGAAAGTACGCGCTATCCGCCGAAAAACGTCATCTCACCGTGTCTGGCATTCGCGGCAGCCAAGGCGCGGGGGGCTCGCTTGTCGGCGCATGCAGCACCCGGCCCGGCGCGGCGTTAGGCGCGGGCCAGTTGCGCAACGTGGCTTGCCACGTTGACCACCGTCCCACTCGGCTCGCGCACGAAGAACCTCCGGACGCCCCACGGCTCGCTGGTCAGGGGATAGACGATCTCCATCCCCCGCTCGACGGCGTCGGCATGCGCGATGTTCACGTCGGCGACCTCGATCGAGATGTCGATGCGCTGCACCGAAGGGTCCATGGCCGTCTCGTGAGCCCAGCAGACGATCAGTTGCGTCGTCGGGACGCTCGGCGAGGCCAGCATCACGAAGCCGTCCTCCTCCATCCGCACCTCGAAGCCGAGGAAGTCGACGTAGAACGCGCGCGTCCCGGCGGGGTCGTCCGTCTTGACGACCGGCAGCGCGCGGCGAATGCCTCGTTTGGTGGTGTCGCTCATCGCGTGAGCTTGACAGTCGCGGCACGCTAGCCGTCTGAGCCGGGGTCCGTCCCGAACGGAACCTGCGTGGGCTCCTTCGCCGGGGGCTCGTCAGGCGAGTCCGCCGGAACCCGGCCGGAGCCATCGCACCGTTCGCACGTGATCTGCACCAGCGGTCCGCGCGACGGATCGGCGTACTTCCCCCGACCCTCGCATCGCGGGCATTCCTTCGAGTCCTCGCTGCCGGCCATCACACGGTCGATACCCGCCGCGGCCCGTGCGCATGAGCCGGCGGTTGCCGAGGGCGCGGCGAGCGCCGGCAATGTGTTCAGGGCCGTGGTCATGGCACACGGCGGCCTGTCATGGTTGTCGCGTGAACCGGGCCAGGATCGCGGTGCTCTGCGCCATTGCCACGACGCTCGCCGCGGCGTCCGCGTCGGCGGCCCTTTCGACGAAGGCCCGCATCAGCCACTCCGGGCTCGGCCCGGTCAAGCTCGGCATGACCGAAGCCCAGGTCGAGCGGGCGGCGAAGCGCGCGATCAACAGCAGCTCCGCGACGCCCGGCTGTGGGACCGCCCCGCTCGCGGGCAAGACCTACGGGCTGTTCACCGGCAAGCGACTGCGGCGCATCTACGTCAATACGCCGCGCTTCGCGACGAGCAAGGGCGTTCGCGTCGGCAGCTCGGAGCGGCGGCTGCTCGCGGCCTACCCGGGCAGGCTCAAGCGCCAGCCGCAGCACTACTCGCCCGAGGAGGACGAGCTCGTGTGGCGCAGCGACAGACGCAAGATCATCTTCACGATGAACGACGAGAAGGTCGCGGGAATCAGCACCGGGCGCATCCCCGAGATCGACCTCGTCGAGGGCTGTTCCTAGCGCCGCTCAGCGCTCTGTTGCCGGGCAGGCGATGCGGAAGTCGCACATCGAGCAGGCCGCGTGCGACGGCGTCGGCTCGAAGTCCTGCGCGAGGATGCCGCCCGCGACCTCGCCGACGGTGTCCTCGATCCAGGCGGCGTCGATCTCGTCGCTGGGCACGCGGACCTTCTCGTCGTCGAGCACGTAGAGGTAGGACTGCTCGGACGCGTCGAGCTGCCACGCCTCGCGTGCGGCGATCGCGTACAGCGACAGCTGCACGTCCTCGCGCAGCGCCGCCGCCGAGCGCGGGCGGCCGGTCTTGTAGTCGATCAGCTCGTGGCCGCCGTCGGGCAGGCGGTCGACGCGGTCGACGCGGCCGCGCAGCAGATGCGCCCCCATGCTGAACGTGAAGGCCTTCTCGAACCACACCGGCGTGACGGGCTCCTCGGCGATCCGCTGCTCGTATCGCAGCAGGGCGGCCTTCGCCTTCGTGCGCAGCTGGCGCTCCTCGTCGGAGTCGCCGAAGCCATGCCTCGGCCAGCCGCTGTCGAGCAGACCGAGGATGTCCGCCGGGCCGCGGTGATAGCGCTCGAGCACCTGATGCACGAGGATCCCGAAGCGCTGGTTGATCGTCGGCTCCTGGGGCACGCGCAGCACGCGCGCGAACTTGTAGCGCAGCGGGCACGCGCGGTAGGTCTCGATGTCCGACGCCGACAACGCGAGCCCCTCGCCGCGGCGCGGCAGGAACGCGATCAGCGACGGCTCGCTGCGCGCCGCCCGTGCAGCGGCGCGCGCCCGGTCGTCGCGCTCGGCGTCCAGCAGCAGCTCGTCGAGTCCCGACGTCTGCAGCACCTCGCGCTGCATCGGCGACACCGACGCCGCCAGGCGCTCGTTGACGGGCGCCAGCGCATCCGCCACCGACTGCCCCGCGGGACGCTCCATCAGCGCCGCGAGCTTGACGAGCTCGAGGTATCTGGCGACCGCGTGCGTGACGTCGAGATCGGTGTCCAGGCGCAGGTCGCCCAGCCCCTTGCCGACCCGCGCGACGTCGCGCAGCAGCTCGTCGCGCAGCGCCTGGAAGGTCGCATGCAGCGCCTCCGCGGGGCCGAACAGCTCCTCCTCGAGCTCCTCCCACTCGGCCCCGACCGCGATCCGAGCCTCCTCGGCGAACGGCGACGGCGGCTGCACGGCGCCGCTCGCAGACCGCGCCGGGTAGGCGAGCACCAACCCGCACGACGCACGCGTCATCGCGACGTGCAGCAGCCGCCGCATCGAGGCGACGTGCGCGGCTCGATCGTCGGGCCCGAGCGCCTCGCGCAGCAGCGCGTCGGGGATCGGCTCGGCGGCGCGCAGGCGCGCGCCCGGCATCCGCGCCGACGTCAGGCCGAGCACGAACACCCAGTCCAGCTCGCGACCGGCGGCTGCATCCAGGGCCATCACCTGCACCGCCCCGGCCCGCGGCGGCGCCGCGTCCTCGTCGCGCAACTCGGTCTCCGCCACGGCGCCCGCGTAGCGCGCGAAGTCACGCGGCGTGGCGTGCGGCGCGCGGCGCGCGTAGGAGCTCGCGAGCTCGCCCAGGCGCGCGAGGTGCAACAGGCGCTCGACGACGTCGGCCTGCGCGCTGAAGACCTGCTGGCGGCGCAGCCCGAGCCGCTCGATCAGGCGGTGCACGAACAGATCCGGGCGGTCGGAGTCCAAGGTCCCGGCCGACGCGCGGTACAGGCGCAGGAACACGTGGATGCGCTCGCGCGCCTCGGGCGGAAGCTGCGGCGACTCCGTCGCGGCCACCAACGCCGAGACCATGTCGAGCTTGCGCCTGCGCGCGATCTGCACGCAGCGCGCGAGGTCGACCGAGCGCAGGCCGACCGGCGGCCGGCCGAGCGCGCGCACGACCGCTCCGGCGTCGTTGGGGTCGGCCAGCAAGCGCAGCCAGGCGAGCACGTCGCGGACCTCGGTCTGCGCGAAGAAGTCGGCCTCGCCGACCGTGCGAAAGCCGATCGCGCGCTCCTCGAAGGCGACCGCGACCTCGCGCGCCTCGTCGCGCAGCGAGCGCACGAGCACGCCGATGCGCTCGGGCTCGACACCGTCGCGCACGAGCCGCTCGACCTCCGCCGCGACCGCCTGCGCCTGCGCGCGCTCGTCGGCCGCACGCCAGAAGCGCACGACGCCGCCGGGCGCGCCCGACACCGGCGTCCCCAGCCGCTCGGCGATCGGCTCGACGACCGCGCGCGCCGCGTCGAGCACGCGCGCGGGGCAGCGCTGCGAGCGCTCCAGCAGCACGACCTCGCCATCGGGGTGCGCGAGCTGGAAGTCGCGCACGTTCTTGCATGCGGCGGCGCGCAGGCGGCGCGCCGCCTGGTCGTCGTCGGCGACGGCCGTCAGGCTGCCGTGCTCGGCGGCGAGCAGCTCGACGAGCAGCGCCGGCGCGAAGCCGAGGTCGGCCAGCTCGTCGACGAGCACGTGGCGATAGCGGGCAGCGACCCGAGCGCGTAGGTGCGGCTGCGCGCGCAGCATCGCGATCGCGCGCAGCACGAGCTCGCCGGCATCGAGCGCGCCCTCCTGCGCGAGCAGGAGGTCGTGGTCGAGGTACAGCTGCGCGAACTCGACCTCGCGCGCCGCGCGGGCGCGCTGGGCATCGTCGCCGGCGGGCAGCGCATCCGCCCAGGCGGCGTAGTCGGCGGCGCTGACCAGCTCGTCCTTGAGGCGGTCGATGCGGTCGATGACGCCCGCCAGCAGCACTGCCGGTCGCCCGCCGATGTCGTGTCGGCGCAGGTGCAGGTCGTCGATGCGATCCAGCAGCAGCGCGAGCCGGTCGGCTCGCGTGACCGGTGCGAAGAACGGGTCGACGCCGGCGTCGGCGCTCTCGTCGCGCAGAAGCCGCGCGCACAGCTCGCGCACGCTGAGGACGGCGAGCTCCTTGTAGGGGCGATGCAGCGCGTCCTCGATGCGCCTGCGCAGCGCCGCGGCGGCCGCGCTCGAGGGGCTCAGGGCGAGGATCGACTCCGGGGCCTCGCCCTGCTCCACGAGCCAGGCGAAGCGCGCCACGAGCACCGTCGTCTTGCCGGTGCCCGCCGCCCCGAGCACGAGCAACGGCCCGCCGAGGTGGGTGACCGCGTGAGCCTGAGCGGCGGTGAGCTCCGCCTGTGCGGCGGCGTCCGGTGGCGTGGACACTCGCCTAGTATGCCCCCGATGTCGTCCCCTCCGAGCGCGCTGCAGGCCGACTGGCTGACGGCCTGTCGCACTGCCGTGGCGGGGATGCGCACGGTCCTCCAGGAGCATCCGACCAGCCGCGAGCGGATCGTCGAGACCGGCGACCGCGGCGAGGGCGGCGACCGTACGCTCGTCATCGACCAGCAGGCCGAGGACGCCGTCTTCACCCAGCTCGACGCGCTGCACGACGCCGGCGCGCGCTTTCAGGCGATCAGCGAGGAGCGCGGCGTCGTCGACTACGGCGCCGAGGACGTGCACGTCGTCATCGACCCGCTCGACGGCTCGCTGAACGCCAAGCGCGGCATGCGCAGCTACTCGCTGTCGATCGCGGTCGCCGACGGGCCGACGATGGCCGACGTCGTCTTCGGCTACGTCTATGACTTCGGCGTCGGCGAGGAGTGGACCGCGCGCCGCGGCGAGGGCGCCTACCTCGACGGCCACCAGCTCGTCGACCCGCCGCCCGAGCGGCGGATGGACGACGGGCGCCTGGAGCTCGTCACGATCGAGTCCTCCGACCCGCAGTGGATGGCGCCGGCGATGGACGGCCTCGCGCGGCACGTGCACCGCGTGCGCGCGATCGGCTCGATCGCGATCTCGATGTGCCAGCTCGCGCCCGCGCGCGTGGACGGGATGCTGACGCTGTGGCGCACGCGCGCCGTCGACATCGCGGCGGCGCAGCTGATCGCGCGCGAGGGCGGCGCCCATGTCGCCTTCCCGGCCTACGATGAGCCGCTCGGCGCGCCGCTTGACCTCGAGCCGCACTCGCCGGTCGTCGGCGCGCGATCCGCCGAGGGCCTCGCGCAGCTGATCTCGATCGTCTCCTGAGCGCGACGTCCCGACGGGCCGGCGACGCGCGTTCGCCATGATGGATGGGTGATCGACCGTGCCCTGACCTCACGCATCGCCAATGCCGTCGCTCGCGGCGTGCCATCCGCCGGGCGTCCCGAGGACGCCGCACCGGCGACCGTTCCCGGCGACCTCGTCGCCATCTGCACCGACGCGCAGCTGCGCGTCGTGACCTACACGGGCCTCAAGCCGCGCGTCGCCCTGCCGATCCCCGAGTCCGTCGACCACTCCGGCTGGATCGCCGCGAACGTCAACTCGATGGGCGCGGTGCTCGACCCGATCGGCGACAAGCTGGCCAGTGGCGGCATGCTGCCCGGCGCGGCGCGCAAGGCGACCGCGATGCTGCTGTCGGCCGAGGCGGGCGCGCTGACCGGCTACCTCTCCCAGCGCGTGATGGGCCAGTTCGAGTTCGTGATCGTCGATCCGCGGTCGCCCGCGCGCCTGCTGTTCGTCGAGCCGAACATCGCCCGCGCGGCGGTGCGCCTGAAGGCCGATCCCGAGGAGCTGTTGACCTGGATCGCCTTTCACGAGGTGACCCACGCCGTGCAGTTCACGGCCGTGCCGTGGCTGCGTGCGCATCTCGCCGGCCTGCTGCGCGAGCTGCTGGACTCGCTGGAGATGAAGATCGATCCCCGCGCCCTGCTCAAGCTGCCGTCGATGGACGACGTGCGCGGGCTGCTCGCCGGGTTCAAGGAGAACGGCCTCATCGCCGTGGTCGGCGGCACGCGACAGCGCGAGCTGCTCGAGCGCGTGCAGGCGGTCATGGGCGTCATCGAGGGCCACGCCGAGCACGTCATGGACGTCGTCGGCGCCGAGGCGCTGCCGTCGCTCGCCGACCTGCGCGCGGCGCTCGACCGCCGCCGCAACGAGCGTCCGCCGCTGATCGCGCTGCTCGAGCGGCTGATCGGCCTGGAGGCCAAGATGCGCCAGTACGAGGACGGCAAGCGCTTCTGCGACGCGGTCGCGTCCGCCTCCGGCCCGGCCGGCCTGCACCGGGTCTTCGACGGACCCGAGCAGCTGCCGACGGTCGCCGAGCTGCACGACCCGCAGGCCTGGATGCGCCGCACGAGCGCACCCGCGATGGCCTGAGGCGCCGGCCAGATCTGGGAACGAACGTTCGAAGCCCAGGCGCAGGGTTTACAAACACGCGTTCGGGTAGTATGGTCTCCCGACAACTTAGATGTAAGTTCCTTAGTCAACGAGGAGACTCAGATGGCCGAGACCACAGGCACCGCCAGCACCACCACGCCCACCCCGCAGGAGAAGGCAGCGGCGACGCGCAAGAAGAACGCGACGAAGCGCTCGACGTCCGCCAAGAAGGCGGCCCAGACGCGCGCCGCCAACCGCGGCACCGCGGCTCGCAAGACGACCGCGCGCAAGACGAAGTCGACCGCGACGCGCACGCGCACGTCGGCGGCCAAGGAGGCCGCCGAGGCCAAGCGCGCCGCCAAGACCGGCCTCGCGCGTGCCGGCGAGGTGGCCGAGAAGGTCGTCCTCGTGCCGGTCGGCGCCGCCTTGGTCGCGCGCGACCTCATGGGCGACGCGATCGAGCGAGCTGCGCTCGACCTACTCGACGCGCAAGAAGACCGAGAACGAGCTCAAGCGCTTCGAGCGCCGCGGCACGAGCGCGCTGAAGTCGATCGAGCGCGACGTGCGCGCGATGATCAAGGACGTCGAGAAGCGCACCGCGGTGCGCAGCAACGCCGAGTTCGTCGGCACGCGCGTCGAGAACACCGTGCAGACCGGCGTGACCGCCGCGACGAAGGCCGCGACGACCGTCCAGGAGCGCATCGCCGCGATCGCCTGACGGGTTGGCCCGCAGCACCCCTCTCCCCCCACAGATCGCCCGCCAGGGCAGCTCCCCCAGCCGATGCCGCGCCTCTCCTTCCGGGCGCGGCATCGGTGTTTCTAGACTGGGGTGCATGGCGACCAACGACGAGATCCTCAAGGCGCTCGAGCGCGTCAACGACCCCGAGCTGCACAAGTCGATCGTCGAGCTCGGCATGGTCCGCTCGATCGAGATCTCCGACGGCGGCGACGTCGCGGTCACCGTCTCGCTGACGACCGCCGGCTGCCCGATCCGCAACCACTTCGTCGAGGCCGTCACACGCGAGGCCCGCACGGTCCCGGGCGTCGGGAAGGTCGACCGTCGCATTCGACGTCCTGTCGGACGCCGAGAAGGGCAAGCTCCAGAAGGCGCTCGGCCGCGGCTCGCTGCCGGCGGGCGCGCTGGCGCAGGTCTCAAACGTCCTGTGCATCGGCTCGGGCAAGGGCGGCGTCGGCAAGTCGACGCTGACGAGCAACCTCGCCGCGGCGCTGACCGACGAGGGCAAGCGCGTCGGGATCCTCGACGCCGACGTCTGGGGCTACTCGATCCCGCGCATGTTCGGCCTCGGCGGCGAGCGCCCGCCGGTCTCGCCGGAGCGCAAGATCATCCCGATGGAGGCCCACGGCGTGAAGGTCATGTCGATCGGCTTCTTCGTCGAGGAGGACGCCGCGGTCGTCTGGCGCGGGCCGATGCTGCACAAGGCGCTGACGCAGTTCCTCGAGGACGTCGCCTGGGGCGAGCTCGACTACCTGCTCGTCGACCTGCCGCCGGGCACCGGCGACGTCTCGATGACCCTGGCCCAGCTGCTGCCCCAGGCGAAGTTCGTCATCGTCACGACGCCCCAGCCGACGGCGCAGAAGGTAGCGCGGCGGGCGGCGCAGATGGCCGGCAAGGTGTCGCTGGAGATCGCCGGGATCGTCGAGAACATGGCCGGCTTCACGACGCCCGCCGGTGAGCGCTACGCGATCTTCGGCGAGGGCGGCGGCCAGGCGCTCGCCGACGAGCTCGACGTGCCGCTGCTTGGCAAGGTCCCGCTGACGATGCCCCTGCGCGAGCAGGCCGACGCCGGCACGCCGCTGGTCCTGACCGATCCCGACGATCCCGCCGCGCAGGCGATCCGCCAGACCGCGCGCGGCATCCTCGCGCTGTCGCCGATCGAGCTGCCGGTGCTGCAGGCTCCGGCGCCGACGGGCATCAGCCTGCCGATGGCGGGCTGAGCCGGCGCCGCGACCCCCGGGTCCCTGTCAGGGTCGCGACGCCGGTCAGATCGATGCTCAGGCGCCGGCCGCCTGGGTGGCGCGGCCGGCCTCGGTCGCGGCGGGGATCTCGACGAGGCGCCCCGTCTCGACGTGGTAGACGTAGCCGTAGATCGGGATGGTGCCCTCCACGAGCGGGTGGTTGCGGATCTTGGCGACGTCGTCGACGACGGCCTGCGACTGATCGGAGATCGTCAGCCAGTCGATGTTCTTGCCCTCCGAAGAACCGGGGCCCTCGCCGACGTCGTAGAAGCCCTCGTCGCCGAGCGCCGCCGTCTCGAGGCTCGACTCGAGCAGGTCGCCCATGATCTCGCTGGTGAAGAACTCCATGCCGCAGTTCGTGTGATGGATGACGAACCACTCGGCCGTGCCGAGCAGCTTGTGGGAGATGACGAGCGACCGGATCGCGTCGTCGCTCGCGCGGCCGCCGGCGTTGCGGATCACGTGGGCGTCGCCCTCGCTGAGGCCGGCGTACTTCGCCGGGTCCAGGCGCGCGTCCATGCAGGTCAGGATGGCGAACCCGCGGGCGGGCGGCAGGGCCAGGCTGCCCTTGTCGCCGAAGTCGGATGCGTAGGCATCGTTCGCCGAGAGGACCTCGTCTAGTACTGACATTCAGATACTCCGATCTGTGGGACGACGGACTCAGGCCGTACTGTATCAGCCCAAAGTTGATCGGAATTATCAGGTTTAGCGGTGGCGCCTCAGGCGCCGGACAGGCCCTTCGAGAAGTACTCCGAGTTGATCTTCGTGTAGTGCGTCCATTCCTCGGGGAGCTGATCCTCCGCGAAGCAGGCGTCGACCGGGCAGGCCTCGACGCAGGCGTCGCAGTCGATGCACTCCTCGGGGTCGATGTAGAGCATCTCGACCTTGTCGTAGTCGGGCTCGTCGGTGGTCGGGTGGATGCAGTCGACGGGGCACACCTCGACACACGAGTTGTCCTTCGTGCCGATGCAGGGCTCCGCGATGACGTAGGCCATGAAGTCTTGTGTCCTTCGCTTGTTGGCTTGGGGTGGGGCGGCCGGACATAGTATCCAGGCGTGCTCCTGCTGACCGGTGCCACGGGCCTCGTCGGGGGCGCGCTGCTGCGCCGCCTGACCGCCGCCGGAGAGCCGGTCCGCTGCCTGGTGCGCGATCCGCGGCGCCTGGGCCCCGACCGCGTTCGCGTGCAGATCGCCCTCGGCGACCTCGCCGACCCGCCGTCGTTTCGCAACGCGCTGCGCGGCGTGCGCACCGTCGTGCACCTGGCTGCCGCGATCCGCGACCAGCCCGCCGGGTCGATCGAGGAGCTCAACGGGATCGCCACCTGGCGGATGGTGCAGGCGGCCGAGCGCGCCGGCGTCGAGCACTTCGTCTTCTTCAGCTCGCTCGGCGCGTCGAGCCACGATCGCACGCGCATGCTGCGCGCCAAGGCGCAGGCGGAGCGAGCGGTGCTGGCCTCCGACGTGCGCCACACGATCTTCGCGCCGTCGATCGTCTACACGGCGGGCGACCGCCTGATCACGCTGCTCGAGCGCCTGGCGATGGTGCTGCCGGTGATGCCGATCAGCGGGCGCGGCGAGGCGCTCTACCAGCCGATCTGGGTCGAGGACGTCGCCGACTGCGTCATGCGCGTGCTGAGCGCGCCGCCGGGGGCCTTCGGCGCGCGAGCCGGCGGGCAAGAGCGCTTCGAGCTGGCCGGCCCGCAGACGCTCTCGCATCGCGAGATCGTCGAGCTCGTGCTGCGCGCGGCGGGCCGCCAGCGGCGCACGGTCAGCGTGCCGCCGGCGCTCGTCCGGCGCGCGCTGCGCGCCGCCGAGATCCTGCTGAAGTCACGCGCGCCGGCGACGTGGGACGAGGCGGAGCTGCTGCACGTGTCGATGGCAAGCCGCAGCGGCACGGCCGACGCCGAGGGGCTGGGCGTGCGCCCGCGGGCGATGGGCGCGGTGCTGGGCGTCGAGGAGTAGGCGCGCCGGCGGGACCTCGTGCTCGGCGGGAACGAAAGGTCAGCTCTCCGGCGGCCGGCGCGACGCCCACGGCGCCGCCGCTTCGAGCTGGGCTGCCAGCGCCAGCAGCGCGCCCTCCTGCGCCGGGCGGCCGATCAGCTGCACGGCGAGCGGCAGGCCGTCGTCGCTCTGGTAGAGCGGCAGCGAGATCGCCGGCGAGCCGGTGACGTTGACGACCGCCGTGAACGGGGTGAAGTCCGCGGAACGGCGAAACGTGTCCATCCCGTCGGCGGCGCACGGGTCGAGCGTGCCGTGCTCGAGCGGTGGCTGCGCAAGCGCCGGCGTGACGATCGCGTCGTACGGCTGGGCCCAGACGAGGATCGCCCGCGCGAAGGCCTGCAGCATCAGCCCCGCGATCGCAGCCTGGACGGCGTCGATCGACGAGCACTCACGCCACAGGCCCCAGCTCAGCGCCTCCACGTCCTCTTCGCGCGGCTCGCGACCGGCACGCGCGGCGACCATCGCGATCTGCACGCAGACCGCCGGCCCGAACAGCGCCGTGAAGTGCTTGAGCATCTCCGGCCTGCGCCACGGCGGGTCGACCTGCTCGACGTCGTGGCCGAGCGAGGCGAGCAGCGCGCCGGCGTCGAGTGCCGCACGCTCGCACTGCGCGTCCAGCGGGCACTCGATCGGCGCGTGCGTCGTGACCGCGATCCGCAGGCGGCCCGGCTCGCGCGCCGCGGCGGCCGCGAACGGCTCGGGCGGCGGCGGTGCCCACGAGGCGTCGCCCGGCTCGGGGCCGGCGAGCACGTCGAGCAGCAGCGCCGTCTCGCGCACGCTGCGCGTCAGCACGCCGTCCTGCAGCAGGTAGCTCTCACCGGCGTCGGGCGCGAGCGAGACGCGACCGCGCTGGGGCTTGAGGCCGACGAGGCCGCAGCACGCCGCCGGGATCCGCAGCGAGCCGCCGCCGTCGTTGCCGTGGGCGATCGGCACCATGCCCGCCGCGAGCGCGGCGGCCGCGCCGCCCGACGAGCCGCCGGGGGTGCGCGCGAGGTCCCACGGGTTGCGCGTCGGGCCGAAGCGCCGCGGCTCGGTGACCGGCAGGATGCCCCACTCCGGCAGGGTCGTGGTGCCGACGATCACGAAGCCGGCGGCGCGCAGCCGCGCGACAGCGCTGTGGTCGAGCTCGGCGACGCCATCGCCGGTCAGCTCGGCGCCGCGCGTCAGGCGCAGGCCACGCACGGCGCGGTTGTTCTTGATCGCGATGGGCACGCCCGCGAACGGCCGCTCGTCGCCGGGCGAGATCGCGGCGGCGGCGGCGCGCGCGCCCTCGGCGTCGACGTCGACGAACGCGTTGACCCGCGGCTGCAGCGCTTCGATGCGCGCCAGCGAGGCGTCGACGAGCTCTGAAGCCGACAGCGCGCCGTCGCGGACGAGCGCGGCGAGCTCGGTCACGGGGCGCAGCATCAGGCCGGCGTCGGCGGACACCGGCGGACCCTCGCACAACGACGAAGGGCCCGCGCTCGTGGCACGGGCCCTTCGCACAGCACGGAGCGGGTTCGCCGTGAGGCGAACGCCCCCTCCTACATCATGCCGCCCATGCCGCCCATGCCGCCGCCCTCGTTCATGCCGCCGAGGGACATCTCCTTGCCCTCGATCTCGCACACGATGGCCTCGGTGGTGAGGATGTTCTTGGCGATCGAGGCTGCGTTCTGCAGCGCCGAGCGCGTGACCATGGCCGGGTCGATGACGCCGGCCGCGACGAGATCCTCGATCTCGTTCGTCGCGGCGTTCAGGCCGTGACCCTTCTTGGCCTTGCGGACGTCGTTGATGACGACCGAGCCCTCGAGGCCGGCGTTGTGCGCGATCTGGCGCAGCGGCTCCTCGAGCGCACGCAGGACGATCTTCGCCCCGGTCTTCTCGTCGTCCTCGTACTTGTCGAGGTCGATCGCGCCCTCGGCCTGCAGCAGCGCGACGCCGCCGCCGGGAACGATGCCCTCCTCGAGCGCCGCACGGGTCGCCTGCAGCGCGTCCTCGACGCGGTGCTTCTTCTCCTTCATCTCCGTCTCGGTGGCCGCGCCGACCTTGACGACGGCGACACCGCCGGAGAGCTTCGCGAGGCGCTCCTGCAGCTTCTCGCGATCGAAGTCCGAGTCGGTGGTCTCGATCTCGTTCTTGATCTGGTTGATGCGGCCCTTGATGGCGGCCGGGTCGCCGGCGCCGTCGACGATCGTCGTCGAGTCCTTGCCGACGACGACGCGGCGCGCGCGACCGAGCTGCGCGACCGTCGTGTTCTCGAGCTTGAGGCCCATCTCCTCGGTGATGACCTCGGCGTTCGTGAGGATCGCGATGTCCTCGAGCATCCGCTTGCGGCGGTCGCCGAACCCGGGAGCCTTGACGGCGACGCCGGTGAACGTGCCGCGCAGCTTGTTGACGACGAGCGTCGCGAGCGACTCACCCTCGACGTCCTCGGCGATGATCAGCAGCGGCTTGCCCGACTGGATGACGGCCTCGAGGACCGGCAGCACGTCGCGCACCGAGGTGATCTTGGAGTTGGCGATCAGCAGGTAGGGGTCGTCCAGGACGGCCTCCATGCGCTCCTGGTCGGTGACCATGTAGGGCGAGATGTAGCCCTTGTCGAACAGCATGCCCTCGGTGAACTCGAGGTCCATGCCGAACGTCTGGCCCTCCTCGACGTTGACGACGCCGTCCTTGCCGACCTTCTCGATGGCGTCGGCGATGACGTCGCCGATCTCCTCGTCACCGGCGGAGATCGTCGCCACGCGGGCGATCTGATCCTTGCCGGCGACGTCCTTGGCCTGCTTGGCGATGTTCGCCACGACCTCGTCGACGGCACGCTCGATGCCGCGCTTGAGCGCGAGCGGGTTGGCGCCGGCCGTGACGTTCTTCAGGCCGCTGCGCACGATCTGCTGCGCGAGCACCGTGGCCGTCGTCGTGCCGTCGCCCGCCACGTCGTTGGTCGCCGTGGCGACCTCGCGGACGAGCTGGGCGCCCTGGTTCTGGAAGACGTCCTCGACCTCGATCTCACGAGCGATCGTGACACCGTCGTTGGTGATCGTCGGGGCGCCGAACTTCTTGTCGAGGACGACGTAGCGACCCTTCGGGCCGAGCGTGACCTTGACGGCGTTGGCTACCGCGTCGACGCCGGCCTGCAGCGCGTTGCGTGCCTCGACGTCATAAAGGATTTCCTTGTGCATGAAGTCTCCTGTTCCTAGAGGATCTTGGCGAGAACGTCGGACTCGCGGAGCACGAGCAGCTCCTCGCCGTCGACCTTGATTTCCGTGCCGCCGTACTTCGAGTAGAGGACCTCGTCGCCCTCGGCCACGTCGAGCGGGATGCGCTTGCCGCCGTCCTCGTCGAACTTGCCGTCGCCGACGGCGATGACCAGGCCCTTCTGCGGCTTCTCCTTCGCGGTGTCGGGCAGGACGAGGCCACTTGCCGTGAGCTCCTCCTCCTCGATCGCCCGCACGATGAGCCGGTCGCCCAGGGGCTTGAGCTTCATGTTGTGCTGACCTCCAGAGTCGATTTGCAAAGTCGGTTGGCACTCGCATAGGCAGAGTGCCAAGCTCTGGTCTGGACTCTAGCGCACTTGGCACTCAAGGGTAGGGAGTGCCAACAGGATCTTCACGTCGAGCCGCCGTGCGGCGGAGCGCGGGTCCGCGGCTAGTTCTGGGCGCCGCCGATGCCGTGCATGCGCTCGGTCATCGTGGGCGGGTTCTCGACGATCTGCGAGAAGCGCACGACGGTGACCGTGTCGTCGAGCGTCACGTCGCGCCCGTAGATCTGCTCGAGGAAGTGGACCATCTCCTCGGTGCGGCGGAACTCGGGGTTGTCGTGCTCGATGTCGCGCGGCGAGAGCTCCTTGACGCGCTTGACCTCGACCGAGTCGATGACCGCCATGAAGACCTTCTCGCGGGGAGAGTGCTGGTAGCCGATCGTCACGAGGACCGCCTGGTTCTTGCGGTACTTGTGCGACTTGTCGCCGAGGCGGATCGTCGCCGTCTTGCGGCCGCGCTTGAGCTGATCGGCGAAGATCGTCGAGTAGAAGTTGAGTACCTGCACGGTCGGCAGACTACTTCGTGCGCTGGACCTGCGACAGCGCGCGGCGCACCATGTCGCGCTCGCCCGCATAGGTCAGCGTCTCGACGGCCTCCTCCGCGGGCACCCAGCGCGCGTGCTCGACCTCGTGGTCGTGATCCTCGACGTCGCCGGAGACGTAGCGCAGCAGGAAGAACTCGACGACCTTGGCGATCCGCCGGCCGCCGCGCTGATACCAGTAGCGCACCTCGCCCAGCGAGTCGACCCACTCCGCCCGCACGCCCGCCTCCTCGCGGACCTCGCGCAGCGCGGCCTCGAGCGGCGACTCGTGGCCGTCGGGATGGCCCTTGGGCAGCGCGAGCACGCGCGAGCCGTCGGCGGCGCGGCGCGTCGGGACGATCACGACGATCTCGTGATCGTCGTTCATGACGACTCCTCCGGCTGAGAACTCCGAGGGCATCAGTACACGTAGCGCTGGAGCGCGTCGGGATCGTGGACGGTGACGCGGCCGCGGCCCTGCGACACGACGCCGGCCCGTTCGAGCACGGCGAGAAACCGGCTGGCGGATTCGCGCGAGGAGCCTGCGAGCTGCGCGACGTCGGCCTGCGTGACCGTGACGAGGACGTCGGACGCCCCCGCCCCCTCGGCCTGTGCCTGGATCACGAGCTGGCCGAGCACGCCGGCGACGCGGCTCTGGACGGTCTGAAAGGACTGGCGCGAGATGCGCTCGTTGGCCTCGCGCAGGCGCCGTCCGAGCGAGATGACGAGCTTGACGGCGATGTCGGAGTGCTCGCGCAGCAGGCGGCGCATGTCGGGCCCCAGCACGGCGACGGCATCGAGTGGGTCGAGCGTCTCGACGGTCGCCGAGCGCAGCTCGTCGTCGAACATCGCAAGCTCGCCGAAGATGTCGCCGGGGCCGAAGTGCGCGAGCGTGATCATGCGCCCGTCGCCGTGCTCGCGCACCGCCCGCGCATGGCCGCTGCGCACGATGTAGCACGTGTCGCTGGCGTCGCCCTCGCGGAAGATCACGTGGCCGGCGTCGAACGCGCGTGGCACCGCGACGTCCGCGACGCGCTCGAGCTCACGCGCACCCAGCGTCGCGAAGACCGGGACGTGAGCGAGCAACGCGATCGCCGGCTGCTCGCTGAGGTCCATGCCCCAGCAATACCACACGCGACCTCAGGCCGGGTCGAGCGCCCCCTCGCGGCGGCGACGGCGCCCGGCACGCATGCCGAGCGCGACGAGCGCCCCGAGCAGCGCCAGCGGCGCCAGCACGGCGAGCGCGACGAGCGCCACGCCGGCGATCACCTCGAGCACGCGCACGGCGTCGCGCGCCGCGTCGCCCGGCGACCAGTCGCCGCCGCCCGCACCGTCGTCGGTCGCCTTCGCGCTGCCGCGCACGGTCACGCTGACCGTCGACAGGTCGGCGCGGCGGCGCAGCGCGTCGAGATCGCCGTTCAGCCGCGCGATCTGGCTGCGCACGCCGCGCAGGCGCGCCCGCAGGCTGTCGATCTGGGCCTGGGTGCTCGCGCGCCCCAGTGCCTTCAGCAGGCCGCGGCGCTCGGCGCGCGCATCCGACAGCCGGTCCTGCACCGAGGTGAACGAGCCGGTGATGTCGACGAGGTTCTGGCGGCGCTCGACGACGTTGCCGAGCTTCGACAGCGTGGCGAGCGCGTCGTCGAGACGCTCGGTCGGGATGCGCAGGTCGAAGGTCGCCTCGGCTTGCGAGCCCTGGCTGGCGCTGTCGGAGGAGGCGACGATCCCGCCGAAGCGGTCGACGGTGCGGATCACGCCGTCGGCGGTCGACTGGACCCTGGCGTTGGGCACGCGCAGCACGAGGTCCGCGCCGCGCTGGACCTTGCGCGACCCTGTGGACTTGCCGATGCTCGGCGCCGGGGCGGGCTCGACGCTCGAGCCGGCGCCTCCGCCGGCGCGGTCCTGCGCGATGGCGCCGGGAGCCGGCCTGGCGGACTGCGTCGGCTCGGGCGCGGGCTCGGCGAGCGCGGGGGCCGACTCGCGCGACCGGGATGTCTGCGACGTCGTCTCGTCCCCGGGCACGGCGCTGTAGGCGGTGAAGTCGTCGCTCTGCTGACCGAGCACGACGACGAGCGCCACGAGCACGGCCGCGAGCGACCCGGCCGCCGGCAGCAGCAGCCAGCGCCGGCGCAGCCTCCGCGCCGCCGGCCGCTCGTCGGACTCCGGGAAGCCCTCGGCGACCTGGTGCTCGAGGCGCGCGGCGAAGCCGGGGGTCATCTGCGGCGCGGTCGCGCGGACATCCTCGACGAGCTCGGCGAGCTCGCGCAGGTCCGGGTCGACGGCGTCACCGGCGAGCGCGCGCTCGAGCGCTTCGAGCTCGCGCTGCTCCTCGGGACTCAGGGGATCACGCTGGCGCATGGCAGGCCTTTCTCAGCTTCGTGACTGCCCGATGGACCCGGGTCCCGGCGTTGGTCTCGCTCGTCCCCAGGAGGGTCGCGAGCTCGGCGTTGCTCAGCCCGCCGTGGAACTTCAATGCCACCAGCTCGCGGTCGCGCGGCTCCAGCGCGGCCAGTGCCGCGCGGACCGTGCTGCGGCGCAGCGCGAGGTCAGCCTCCTCCTCGGGCGCCGGCGTGAGCTCGTCGGGCAGCTCCCCGATCAGCGGCGCCGCTCGGCTACGGCGGCGCAGCTCGTCGAGCGCCGCGTTGCGCGCGATGCCGAACAGCCAGCCGCGGCGGCTGCCGCGGCGCTCGTCGAAGCTTGCGCGGCGCCGGTAGGCGCGCTCGAAGGCCAGCGCCGTGACGTCCTCGGCGCTCGCGTCGTCGCCCAGCAGCGTGCGCACGTAGGCGTAAAGATCGCGAGCGCAGTCGCGGTAGAGCGCATCGAAGCTCGCCGTCGCCGTGTTCAGGGGTTCACTCATGGTCAGAACTCCGCTCATGCGACTACTACGCCGCCGCCAACAGATCATCACGCGTCATCGCGGCGATCGGGCGCGCGAGGCGGCTCCCCGCGGCACGGCGCCTCGCTACGCTCACCGCTTGAGCCGTCGCAGCCCGATCCTCGCCTGCCTGCTGCTGTCGGCGGTCGCGCTGCCGATCGCCACCGCGACGGCGCAGACGAAGATCCCGACGGTCGAGAAGTCGCGTCACCTGTGGGCGACGGTCAACGTCTGCGATCCGGCCGAGCCGCCGGCCGGAATCGGCCCCGACACGATCGGCATCCGCGCCTCGATGCCGGGAGCGCGCGACGGCCGCGAGTTCATGTTCATGCGCTTTCGCGTGCAGTTTCACTCCGAGGCCGACCAGAAGTGGCACAACGTCACGCAGGGCGGCGACTCGGGCTGGATGCGGGTCGGCCGGGCGCGCTACAAGGCGCGCCAGTCGGGGCGCAACTTCCGCCTGACGCCGCCGACGCAACAAGGCGACGATCATGCTGCGCGGCAAGGTCAACTACGAGTGGCGCCTGCGGGGCGAGGTCGTGCGCAAGGCGACGACGCTGACGACCAAGGGCCACAAGTCCAGCGCCGGCGCCTTTCCCGACGGCTACTCCGAGGCGACCTGCACGGTCACGAAGTAGCGAACAGGCGCGGGTCGTTGGAGATGACGCCCGAGACGCCCATCCGCTCGAGGCCCGCGATCCGCCGCCGGTCGTCGACGGTCCACACGTAGAGCTCGCCGCCCGCCGCCGCTGACCGTCGCCGCCATGCGCGGCGTCGCCAGGCGCCAGTGCACCATCAGCGCGTCGATCTCGCCGCGGCCGGATGCGGTTGGCGGCGACCGACGGCAGCGCCGCGCGCATGTACTGCATCAACACGAACGCGGGCAGCGCGACGAACGGGTTGCGGATCGGGTCGCGCTGCAGCCGCGGCACCGACCAGCCGAGGCGGATATGCGGCCGGCGAGCGCGCAGCAGCGCAAGCGACGGCTCCTCCATCGTCGAGACGAGGCTGCGCGTCGTCAGCCCGTGGCGCGCGATCGCATCCGCGACGCGCTGCTCGTAGCCGCACAGCTTGAGGTCGACGATCAGGTCGACGCGCTCGTAGGCGGCCTCGGCGAAGTGCGCGAGGCCCTCGTCGAGCGTGTGCGGCGTGCGCCCGTGCGCATCCTCGAAGTCATGCGCGAGCAGCAGCTCGCCGCTGCCGTCGGGGTGCGTCGAGATGACGTCGAACTCGATCGCGTCGACGCCCGCGCCGAGCGCGGCCTGAAAGGACTCGAACGTGTTGCCGGGCGCGATCAGGTCGGCGCCCTTGTGGCCGACGCGGCGCAGCGTCATCGCTGACACCCCGGACACCAGTACGTGAGGCGGTTGTCGTCGCCCTGGCCGCGGCCGCGGATCGGCTCGCCGCAACGTGGGCAGGGTCGGCCGCCCTTGGCGTAGACCACGCGGTGCAGATCCTGCATCCCGTCGAGCGCGGACTGCTGCATCCGCGGGCGCGTCTCGCGCACGATCTCGAGCGCCTCGGCGTCGGACACCTCGCACAGCGGCCGCCACGGGTCGATCGCCGCGGCGAAGCAGCCCTCGGACTTCCACAGGTTGCCGATCCCGGCGATCGTGCGCTGGTCGAGCAGCGCATCGCCGATCGAGCGCGTCGGGTCGTCCTGGCGCAGTCGGCGCAGGAAGCGCTGCTCGTCGAGCTCGCCGGCGAGGATGTCCGGGCCGAGCTCGGCCAGCCGGCGGTCGAAGCGCGTGCGCGACTCCGTCAGCAGCTCGAGCACCGGGCCGTCGAACTGCACGACCTCGCCGCGCTCGGTACGCAGCACCAGCCAGGCGCGGCGTGCCGCGCGGCGCCAGCGCTGGCCGTCGCGATAGGTGCCCCAGGAGCCGGTCATGCGCAGGTGCGAATGGATCGCCAGTTCGCCGTCGAAGCGCACGAAGAGGTGCTTGCCATGGGCATCGACGCCGCGCACGCCGCGGCCGGCGAGCTTCTGCGGCCAGCGCTCCCCGCGCAGGCGCGCGCTCGGATGCGAGATCTCGGGCACGAGCCCCATCAGCAGCGGGCGGATGCGGCGCGCGGCGTAGTGGATCGTGTCGCCCTCGGGCATGCCTTCAGCCTAGGGCGGCTAGCGTCCGCGGTGTGGAGGACCTGCGGCGCATCGTCGGCGGCGACCACGTCGAGACGGACGTGGTGATCGGCGACGCCGCGGTCGCCGGCGTCGCGGCGCGGGCGCTCGTGCGGCCCGGCGACGCGGCGGAGGTCGCCGCGGTCGTCGCGTGGTGCTACGGCCAGGGCGTGCCGATCGTGCCCGTCGGCGGGCGCAGCGGGCTGGCCGGCGGCGCCGCCGTGCTCGACGGCGCGGCGGTCGCGATCGCGCTGGACCGCCTCGCGGCGGTCCGCAACCTGGACCCCGGCCTGTGGCGGATGGAGGCCGAGGCCGGCGTGACGACGGCGACGGTCGCGCGGCGCGCGCGCGAGAGCGGCCTGCGCTTCCCGCCCGACCCGGGGGCGGCGGAGCAGTCGCAGCTCGGCGGCACGATCGCGACGAACGCCGGCGGCCCGCACGCGTTCAAGTACGGCGTCACGGGCGACTGGGTCACGGGCCTGGAGGCCGTGCTCGCGCCGGGCGAGCTGGTGCGCGTCGGCGGCCCGGCGCGCAAGGACGTCGCCGGCTATGACCTGCGCGGGCTGCTGATCGGCTCGGAGGGCACGCTCGGCATCGTCACCGCCGCCTGGCTGCGCCTCGTGCCCGCGCCCGAGGCGCAGCTGCCGGTGCTGGCGACCTACGCCGGCACCGCCGCCGGCTGCACGGCGATCGCAGCGCGTGCTCGCGTCGGGCATCGAGGCGGCGGCGCTCGAGTACGCCGACGCGGCGACGATGCGCCTCGCCGGCGCGGCGTTTCCGGGTGAGCCGCTGCGCGGCTTCCTCGTGCTGGCCGAGGCCGACGGCTCGCGCGACGAGGCGCGGCGGGTGCGCGGCGAGCTCGTCGAGGCGCTGTCGGAGGGCGCGCTCGCGCTGCACGCCCCGCAGGACGCCGGCGACATCCGCGCGCTGTGGCGCTGGCGCGCGGGCATCTCGCACGCGGTCGCCGCCGCCCGCGGGGCAAGCTCTCCGAGGACATCGCGGTGCCGCTGGAGCATCTCGCCGAGGCGATCGACGAGGTGCTCGCGATCGGTGCGCGAGCAGGGCTCGAGACCTGCTCGTGGGGGCATGCCGGCGACGGCAACCTGCACGCCACGTTCCTGCTCGAGCCCGGCGACGCCTCCCAGCGCGCCCGCGCGGACGCGGCCGCCGCGGAGCTGTTCGAGCTCGCGCTGCGCCTCGGCGGGACGATCAGCGGCGAGCACGGCATCGGCGTGCTCAAGCGCGGCGGGCTGTCGCGCCAGTGGAAGCCGGGCGCTGTCGCCGCGCACCGCGCGATCAAGGCGGCGCTGGACCCGAAGGGCCTCTTCAACCCGCGGAAGAAGGAGCCGTGAGGCGCTCGTCCTCGGGCGCGGCGACGTGCTGCGGGCGGGTCGTCGCGCTCGAGCTCGACGAGCTGCGCCATCCGCTCGCAGGCGCGGCGGGCGAAGCGCTCCTGCTCGCGGCGGCCGAGCAGGCGGAAGCCGAGGCGCACGATCGGGTTGCCGCCCGGCGCCGAGCGCACGAAGCGGTGGATGCGGAACTCGACCTCGCCGCTGTCGCGCCACTTCCACACCTCATAGCCCATCTCGCCCTGCTCGAGGTGGCCCTCCAGCGTGCGGTAGCTCCAGCCCCAGACGCGCGCTTGTCGCCCGTCGACGGTGCGCGTCTCGTCGACGACGTCGCCGACGCGCACGCCGAAGTTGAAGCGCAGCGCGCAGATAGCGCGCGCGCAGCAGCATGTCGCGCTGCGCCAGCGGGCGGCTGGGGTCATAGGTCGGCGACGATCATCGTCGGGTCGGCGAAGCGGTAGTCGCTCATCAGCCGCCGCGCGGCCTCCCAGCTGCCGTCGGCCTCGGGCTCGCCCGGCGCCTCGGGCGGCAGCGGCTGGCGGTAGCGATCGATCTCCCAGCCGTGCTGCTCGTCGAACGGCCCGTCGCCGTCGGGATCGAAGTTCAGCGGCGCGCTCGGGACCTGCTCGAGCTCGCGGCGCTCGCGCTCGCTGCTCGGCCACGGCCCGGCCGCCGAGCTCGGGTCCTCCAAGCGGCGCGTGCGGATCTCGCAGCAGGCCCTCGCGCCGGCCGCCGCGATGTCGATCAAGCGCTCGAGGTAGGAGACCCACATGTGCACCTGGACCTCCTTGGCCAGCTCGCGCATGGTCGAACATGATGTCCGAGAAGCTGGTCGCCGCTGCGCGCCCACGACTCGATCGTCAGCACCAGCGAGCCGTCGTCGTCCGAGCTCGGCCGCGGAACTCGACCTGCCCGGCCTCGAGGTGACCCTCGAGCGTGGCGAAGCGATGCGACGTCGGCGTGACGTCCATCACCCGCACGGGGCCGTCCCACGGCGCGGCCATGCGCACGACGAACTCGTCGCCGAGCGCGCATCGCGCCGTCGTCGCCGAGCACCTTCTGGAACGTCGCGAACTCGCTCGGCGAGACGCAGTCGGGGTCGGCTTGGACGCGCGCGAACAGCTCCTGCGCGTGCACTGCGCGTCGCGCACGCGCACGCTGTAGCGGCGGTGCATCAGCGGGCCCTAGCCGTCCTCGGGCAGCTGCAGCTCGTCCATGCGGCGTCGGCGGGCAGCGCCGGCGGCATGTCGTGGCGCAGCGAGCCGGCAAGCTCGAGCCGGCGCATCGGCGTCGTGCGCCACAGGTAGCGCCACGACGTCAGCGCACGCCCAGCGGCCAGCGCGTGGCGGTTGCGAGGCGGCGGGCGGCGGGCGGGCGGCGGGGCATCGAGGGAGCGTGTACCCGCCCTGCGCGCCGCGATCGCAAAGATCCACGTCGATGGCGCCCGGACCGGGTAGGCGGGGAGGATGCTGACCAAGACGCTGCACCGGACCGGGCTTCGCAGCTGGATGATGCAGGTCTGCTCGCTCGGCTCGGTCGGCCTGTGCATCGCGCTGTGGATCCGCGCGAAGACCGTCGATCAGGCTGAGCGCGGCAACGCCGAGCGCCGCGCGCTGTTCGTCGGCCTGTGGCCGCCGACGTTCTGGCTGATCGGCGACTCGCTCAAGGAGTACGAGTAGCCAGCGCCGGGTGAGCCGCGGGTCGCAGCACCACGGACATGATGTCGTCGGTGTGCCCGCGCAGGAGACGCACGACCGCGCGTGACTGCTCGGAGGCGGCGACGCACTCGAGCTTCAGCGACGGGCTGTGCATCTCGGAGATCGTCGTCTTCACGCAGAGCTGACGCAGCTCGCCGCGAACGGCGTCCAATGCATCGCTGGCGAGGTGGGCGATGATCAGCTTCATGTGAGGCTCCGCCTCCTTCGGGTCGCTTGCCGCTTCGCTGCGCATGCAGTCATGAGCGAGCGCGGCGGCGCCTGATACATGCCGGGTGAAGAATTTCTGCGTCGGCGCCGGCCGCGCCGCCAGGCCGGCTCTACGCGGTGAGCGTGAGCTTGCTCGGCCCGGCGCGGAAGCCGAGCTCGACGAGCATCGGCTCGTGCGCCGAGCCGACGACCGGCTCGCCGTCGACGCGCTCGAGCGACAGCTTGCGTCCGCGTCCCGCGGTGATGAACCCGGCGAGCGCCTCGAACGCCGGGTACAGGCGCGCGTCGCCGGGCTCGACGAGCGTGACGATGCCGCGGCCGCCCTTCTCGACGTACAGCACCGGCTCGGCGCCGGCGAGCACGACGTAGGCGCCGCGCACGCGGGCCGCGTGCCGGCGCTCCTCGCCGCGCCTGGGCCACGGCAGCGCCGCGCCGTAGGGCTGCGCGGGGTCGGTCGCCGCCAGCACGAGCGGCGGAGCCTCCTCGACCGCGCGCTGCGCGCGCAGGCGCTCGACGGCGCCGGGCAGCGCGAACTGCGCGCCGCCGAGGCCCTCGACGAAGTAGCCGCGGCGGCAGACGCCCAGCGTCTCGAGCTGCGACAGCGCGTCGTAGAGGATCGAGAAGCCGCCCGCGATGCCCTCGGCGAGCACCTGCTCGCGCGTGACGATCCCGTAGCGCTCGAGCAGCAGCTCCGCCAGGGTCCGCCTTCTCTGGCCGGGCTCGGGCTCGCGGCGGAAGATCGTGTCGGTCAGCGCCCAGCGCCCCTGCACCGTCGGCTGCGCGCCGCTGCGCCGCGCGCCGAAGCGCCGCGCGCCGTGGCGCGGGGCCTTCTGCGCGCGGGCGAGCGTCAGGCGCGGCGCTCTGAGAGGAGCAAAGGCGTCGTTGGTGACCTCGCCCGCCCAGACGAGATCCCACAGCGCCTCCTGGACCTCCTCGGGCGACAGCGCGACCTCGGCCAGCAGGTCGGTGAAGAAGCACGGCGACTGCGCGAGACGCTCGCGCAGCAGCTCGTGCTCGCGCTCGGCGGGCTGCCCGTTTCCCGCGCCGCGGGGCATCGGCGGGCGGCCGATCGCCTCGGCGTCGTCGCGGAAGTACAGCGCGACGCGGCCGGTCGAGCGCCCGAGCGTGCCGGCGCCGACCCAGACGACCTCGCCCGCGGCGCACAGCGCGTCCATCCACGTCGGCGAGTAGGCGCCGACGCGGCGCGGCAGCACGTCGCGCTCCCACACCTCGGCGGGCAGCGCGAGGCCCTGCAGCGCCACGAGCACCTCGCGCAGGCGGTCGATGCCCGCGCCCGCGGACGGATGGCGGTCGACGCCCTGCCATGACGGCATGAACGCCGCGAGCGCGCGTTGGTCCGCCGGCTCGATCTCCTTGCGCAGGGCGGCGAGCGAGGCGCGCCGCAGCCGCCGCAGGACCTCCGTGTCGCACCACTCGGGCTCGCCCGGCCGGCCGCCGGGGCGCAGCTCGCCGCGCACGATCTCGCCCTCGCGCTCGAGCCCCTGCAGGACCGCGGTCGGATCGACGCCATAGCGCGCGCGCAGCTCGTCGGTCGTGAACGGGCCGTGCGTGCGCGCCCAGCGCGCGACGAGCTTGGTCAGCGCGTCGGGCACGTCGGCGGTGAAGGCATCGGGCAGCCCGCCGGGCGGCACCGCCCCGAGCGCGTCGCGGTACAGGCCGGCGTCGTCGGCGGCGACCCAGCGCGGCTCGCCGCCGATGCGCAGGCGCACGGCGCGGCGCTCGGCCGCCAGCGCGTCGAGCATCGCGTCGGCGTCGACGCCGGCGATCACGCGATCGCGGACCTCCTCGACGTCGAGGTCGCCGACGCGGCGCAGGACGTCGGCGAGCGCGTCGCGCGTCTCGGCGCGCGTGCGCTCGGAGCGATGCTGCAGGTCCGCCTCGACCCGGTCCAGCGCGCCCTCGTCGATCAGCTCGCGCAGCTCCTCCTGGCCGAGCAGCTCGCGCAGCAGGTCGCGGTCCAGCGACAGCGCGGCGGCACGGCGCTCGGCGTTGGGCGCGTCGCCCTCGTACATGTAGGTCGCGACGTAGTCGAACAAGAGCGACGAGGCGAACGGCGAGGCGGTCGGCGTCTCGACTTCCACCAACGACAGCTCCCGGCCGTGCAGGCCGCGCAGCAGCTCCGTCAAGCCCGGGACGTCGAGAACGTCGCGAAGACATTCCCGGTAGGTCTCGAGGATGATCGGGAAGTCGGGGTAGCGCTTGGCGACCTCGAGCAGCGACTGCGACTTCAGGCGCTGCTGCCACAGCGGCGTGCGCTTGCCGGGATAGGCGCGCGGGATCAGCAGCGCGCGGCCGGCGTTCTCGCGAAAGCGCGCGCCGAACAGCGCGCTCGAGGCGAGCTCGGCGACGACGGCCTCCTCGACCTCGTCGGGCTCGAGCATCACGAGCTCGGCGCCGGGCGGCTCGTCGGCATCGGGCAGGTGGACGATGATCCCGTCGTCCGACCAGATCGCGTCGGACTCGAGACCATAGGTCTCGCGGATGCGGCGGCTCAGCGCGAGGCCCCAGGCGGCGTGCACGCGCCCGCCGTAGGGCGACAGGACGCACAGTCTCCAGTCGCCGATCTCGTCGCGGAAGCGCTCGACGACGATCGTGCGGTCCGACGGGATCACGCGCGTCGCGGCCTGCTGCTCGCGCAGGTAGTCGAGCAGGTTGCGCGCGGCGAAGGCGTCGAGGTCGTAGTCGGCCTCGAGCGTCTGCGCGTCCTGCTCGACCGCCCAGCGGCTGAAGGCGCCGATCTTCTCCCCGAGCTCCTTCGGCCGCCCGATGCCGTCGCCGCGCCAGAACGGCACCGCGCCCGGAGCGCCAGGAGCGGGCGTGACGATGACGCGGTCGCGGCCGATCTCCTCGATGCGCCACGTGCTCGCGCCGAGCAGGAACGTCTGGCCGGGGCGCGCCTCGTAGACCATCTCCTCGTCGAGCTCGCCGACGCGGCGGCCGTCGGGCAGCGTGACGCTGAACAGGCCGCGGTCGGGGATCGTGCCGGCGTTCGTGACGACGAGCTGGCGGGCGCCCTTGCGCGCGCGGATCGTGCCGCCGACGCGATCCCAGACGATCCTCGCGCGCAGCTCGCCGAACTCCTGCGAGGGGTAGCGCCCGTCGAGCATGTCGAGCACGTTCTCCAGCAGCGCGCGCGACAGCTCGGCGTAGGAGTGGGTGCGGGTGACGAGCGCGTAGAGGTCGTCGACCGACACCGGCTCCTCGTCCGGTGCCGACGCCGCGATCGCGACGACCTGCTGGGCGAGCACGTCGAGGGCGTTGCGCGGCACGACCGTCGGCTCGATCTCGCCGCCGCGCATGAGCTTGCAGACGACCGCGCACTCGAGCAGGTCGCCGCGGAACTTCGGAAAGATGCGGCCCTTCGATGTGTCGCCGACGTTGTGCCCGGCGCGGCCGATGCGCTGCAGCCCGCGCGCGACGGACTTCGGCGACTCGACCTGCAGGACGAGGTCGACGGCGCCCATGTCGATGCCGAGCTCCAGCGACGACGTCGCGACGAGGCACGGCAGCTCGCCGGCCTTGAGCATCTCCTCGACGACGAGGCGCTCCTCGTGCGCGAGCGAGCCGTGATGCGCGCGCGCGATGTCGCGCGGCGCCTGGCCCTCGGGCAGGTCGGCGTTGGCGAGCTCGTTGAGTCGGATCGCCAGGCGCTCGGCGCCGCGGCGCGCGTTGACGAAGACGATCGTCGAGCGATGCTGCTCGACGAGGCGCAGGATCTCGGGATAGATCGCCGGCCAGATCGAGCGCCGCGTGGCCTCGCCGGAGATCAAGGGCTCGAGCGGGTCGGTGGTAGGGGCGCCGGGCGGTGCCTGGTCGGGCTCGACCATCGACTCGACCGGCACGTGGATCTGCAGGTCCAGCGGCTTGCGGATGCCCGCGTCGACGATCGTGCAGCGCCGGCGCGGGCCGACCATGAAGCGCCCGACCTCCGCGAGTGGGTTCTGCGTCGCGCTCAGCCCGATGCGCTGGGGCTCGGAGCCGTCTTCCTGCAGCGCGGCGAGGCGCTCGAGCGAGAGCGCGAGATGCGCGCCGCGCTTGGTCGCCGCTACGGCGTGGATCTCGTCGACGATCACGGCCTCGACGCCGGTCAGGATCTCGCGCGCGCCGCTGGAGAGCATGAGGTACAGCGACTCGGGCGTCGTGATCACGATGTCGGGCGGGTTGCGGCGCATCGCGGCGCGATCGCGCTGCGGCGTGTCGCCGGTGCGCACGCCGACGCTGAGGTCCGCCCCGATCCCGCGCAGCGGCGCGCGCAGGTTGCGGTCGATGTCGTAGGCGAGCGCCTTCAGCGGCGAGACGTAGACCAGCCGCGTGTGCGCCGCCGGCTCGCGGGCGAGCCGATCGAGCGCCCACAGGAACGCGGCGAGCGTCTTGCCCGAGCCCGTCGGCGCGGAGATCAGCGTGTGCTCGCCGGTCGCGATCGCCGGCCACGCCTGCGCCTGGACCTCCGTCGGACCCTCGAAGGCGGAGGCGAACCAGTCGCGGACGGCCGGGGTGAAGTGCGACAGCGGCACGCCGTCCAGGCTAGCCACGATCTAGGCCAGGATGCGACCGCATTCGCGACGGCTTCAACCGGCTTCCCCCGCGGCGAACTCGGCGATCGACGTGTCGATCAGCCACTCGACGGGCGCGACGTCGTCGGTGTAGACGCGGCCGCCGGGCAGGCGCGGCGCGATGCGCGCCGCCGTCTTCTCCGCGAGCGGGCGCAGCAGCTCGGGAAACGCCCGCGCGTTCGAGCGCAGCCGCTGCGCCGACGCGCGCGCATGCGTTGCCAGCAGCAGCGTGTTCTTGCGCTCCGCGGGGTCACGCAGGACCGTCGGGAAGACCGCTGCGAGCGTCGCGCCGAGCACGCGTTCGAGCGTCGTCGAGCCCACGGGCTGGCCCGCGTTGACGACGAGCACGCCGCCCGGTCGCAGCCGGTCGCGGGCGAGCTCGAAGAACTCCCTCGTCGCGAGGTAGAACGGGATGTAGGGCTGGCGGTAGGCGTTGACGAAGATCGCGTCGTAGCGCTGCTCGGTTCGACGCAGGAACGGACGGGCGTCGGCGGTGTGCGTGCGCAGCCCGGGGGCGCGCATGTCGAAGAAGCGCCGCCCGATGTCGGTCAGCTCGCCGTCGATCTCGACGCCGTCGATCTGGGTCTGCGGGAAGAAGTGCCCGTACGCGCGCGCCGTCGTGCCCGCCGCGTTGCCGAGGATCGCGATTCGCTTCGGCGGCCGGTCCATCGCCGCGAGCGGAACGATCATGTACTCGTCCCAGATGTTGTCGCTGAGGTAGGAGTTCGGGCGGCGCAGCGAGTGGACGGCCTGGCCTTCGTTGAGCTCGAGGATGCGCGTGCCGTCGGAGTCCTGCACGACGCGCGCGTACTGATACTCGGTGTCTGTCTCATAGATCACCCGCGACCCGGCGTCGGTCTGGCCTTTCAGCGTGCCGACGGGCAGCGCGAGCAGCACCGCCAGCGCGGCGGGTGCCAGCAGGTAGCGCGCGCGAGCAAGGCCGATGACGGCGAGCACGACGAGCAGCAGCCCGTAGACGACAAACGTGCGGCGCGTGCCGATCAGCGGAATGAACAACAGCGCCGACGTAAACGTGCCCAGCAGGCTGCCGACCGTCGAGATCGCATACAGGCGCCCGGAGACCGTGCCCGCCCGCGCGACATCGCCGACCGCCAAGCGCAGCGCGTACGGCGCGACCGCACCCGACACGAGGATCGGGATCGCGACAAGCACCGTGACGCCCAGCAACGACCCGATGAACGCGCCCGCCGAGATCGCGTCCAGCGCATCGACCGCGAACCCCAAGAACGGGTCGGCGACAAACGGGACCGCCGCCAGCAACACCCCCGACAACCCGACGATCCGATACAGGCCATCGCGCGTGGGGTTGCGATCGGCGAGCCTGCCGCCATACCAATAGCCGATCGACAACGCCACCAGCACGATCCCGATCGTGTTCGCCCACACGATCGTCGACGCGCCGAAATACGGCGCCAACAACCGCGCCGCCGCGATCTCCGCACCCAGAATGCTCAACCCGACCGTGAACACGATCAGGGCCAGCGGAGGCTCGGGAACGCGGCGCACGAAGCGCGGAGGCTAGCCTGCCCTGTCGTTCGCCCCCGCCGACCGAGCCCTTCAGATGCCGATGACCACCAAGCTGGCGCGTGCGACTGCCGGAATCGGCGTGCCGGCGCTCTGCGCCCGCTGGCTCGTGCGCCATCGCCGCTCGCCGATGGTCCGCGTCTGGCGTCCCGGAGGCGGCGAGCAGCGCAGCGCCGGCGGGCTGTCGGTGCGCTGCGCGGGCCGCGGCGATCACGTCGTGGTGCTCATGCACGGGATCGCCTCCAGCGGCGACTACTTCGGAGCCGGCTACGACGAGCTCGCGCGCGATGCCCGGCTCGTGATCCCCGACCTGCTCGGGTTCGGGCGCTCGCTCGACGTCGCTCGCGCCGATCACACGCTGGACGCCCACCTCGACGCGCTCGACGCGATGGCGCGCGAGCTGGGCCACGACGGGCGGCCGATGACGATCGCGGGCCATTCGTTCGGAGCGCTGCTCGCGCTGCACTGGGGCGCCCGCCGCGCTGAGGCCGGGCGCGTCGTCTGCTTCTCGGCGCCGCTGTACGAGGGCGCGGAGGAGGCCGATGCGCGGATGGCGGCGATGGGCCCGATCGAGCGGCTGTACGCACCGCAGGGGATCGTGCCGCGGACGCTGTCGGGCTGCATGAACCGCTGCGGCGCGATCGCACAGTGGATCGCCGTGGCCGTCGAGCCGCGATGGCCGGTGGCCGTCACGCGGATGGTCGTGCGCCACTCGTGGGCGTCCTACGCCGGCGCGATGAACGGCGCCATCCGCCATGGCGGGTGGGAGGCGCCGCTGCGCACCCTGCAGACGAGAGGCATACCGGTGCTGCTCGCCGGCGGCGCGCTCGATCCGGTGCCGGTCCCCGGCCGCGCGAGCGAGCTCGCGGCGCGTCACGCCAACGTCGTGTCGGCGACCCATGCGACCGCCGGCCACCAGCTGCCGATCACCCATCCGGGCTGGTGCGTGGAGCTGCTGGAGGGGCGATAGCCGATGGAGCGCGCGTTGCGACATCGACGACCAGCGATCACAGCTCATCGCGACGCGGCCTGGGCCGGAGCCGACCGGCCGTGCGCTCAGATCACGCGGCGGTCGCCGACTCCCGCGCGCGCAGCAGAACCGCGTCGAGCATCGCGGGCGTCAGGCGACCCGTGAACGTGTTCTGCTGGCTGGGGTGAAAGCAGCCCAGCAGCTCGGGCTCGCTCGCCAGCTGCGCTCCGTGGCCGAAGCACGGCCGCGGCTGGCCCGTGACGACGCCGCGCGCGGCCAGCAGGCGCAGCGCGGCCGCCCACGCGAACGCCCCCAGGCAGACGATCACGCGCACGTGCTCGAGCAGGTCGAGCTCGCGCACGGCGAACGGGAGGCACGTATCGCGCTCGGCGGGCGTCGGCTTGTTGGCCGGTGGCGCGCACCGCACGGCCGCCGTGATCCACGCGTCGCGCAGCGCCAGGCCGTCGCCCGCGTGCACCGACGTCGGCTGGTTGGCGAAGCCCGTGCGATGCAGTGCCGCGAAGAGGAAGTCGCCGGAGCGATCGCCGGTGAAGACGCGGCCGGTGCGGTTGGCGCCGTGCGCGGCGGGCGCGAGGCCGAGCAGCAGCACGCGCGCCGCCGGGTCGCCGAAGCCCGGGATCGGCCGGCCCCAGTACGTCTCGCCGGCGAACGCCGCGCGCTTCTCGCGCGCCACGAGCTCGCGCCACGCGACGAGCCGCGGACAGCGCCGGCAGCCGACGATCTCGCGCTCGAGCTCCTCCAGGCTCACGCGTCGGGCGGCTGGGCGAGCAGCCCGAGGATCAGGCGCTCGATCAGCGGCTGCAGGTCGGTCACGCGCTCGGGGTGGCCGGTGCGCAGCTGGCGCGAGACGAGCTCGAACGTCGCGCCGACGATCGCGAACGCGTCGTCGGGCGAGGCGTAGGCCGGGCCGCCGCCGCGCTTGGCAGCGCGCACCGTCTGCTCGTACATCGTCTGCGCGATCGTGTCGAACACCTTGTCGCGCATCTCCGCGACGCGCCGACCGGCGCCGACCGTCTCGACGAGCATCGCCTGCGCCATCGCCGGGTTGGCCTCGATGCCCTCGAGGATCGCCCGCAGCCCGGCGCGGTGGCGCGCCTCGAAGTCCAGTCCGCTGCCGCTCGAGCCATCGACGAGCGCCTGCGCGAACGATGTCGAGGCGTATTCGAACAGCGCCACGAGGCACTCCTCCTTGTTGGCGAAGTGCTCGTAGAACGTCGCCTTCGACATGCCGGCCTCGCGGCTGATCGCCTCGGCGCTGGCCTCCGCGTAGCCGCTGCGCGAGAACACCGCCGCGGCGGCCTCGAACAGGCGCTGCTTCTGCACCTCGAGGCGGACCTCGAGCGGCGGCGCGTGCCGGCCGCGCGGGATCGGCGACTGTGAGGATGTGAGCTCGGCCACCGCGGCTCAGTCTAGATAGGCTCCCCCGCCGTGAGAACCTTCTTCGCACTCTGCCTGCTGGCACTGGTCCTGATCGGCTGCGGCGCCACCGCGCAGGACTCCGCAAAGGAGTTCAAGGGCGAGGAGCAGAAGGTGGCGGCGACCGTCGAGCGCCTCGAGACCGACGCGCGTGCCGACAAGGCCGCCAGCGTCTGCGCCGCGCTGCTCAGCGACGTCCTGCTGGCGACGCTGAAGAAGCAGGGCACGAACTGCAAGACGGCCGTCAAGGACGCGATCGACGACGCCGACTCCTTCGACCTGACGGTCGACGACGTGACGGTCGCAGGCGACAAGGCGACGGTGAAGGTCATCTCCGGCAAGGGCTCGGAGAAGAAGGCCGACACGCTCGAGCTCGCACGTGACGGCAGCGATTGGAAGATCGCCTCGCTGCGCGCGGCCTCCTGAGGCGCCTGCTCGGTCAGTTCTCCAGTCGCGAGCCGTACTGGCGCGCGTAGTACTCGCGGTAGTCGCCGGAGCGGATCGGCTCCCACCAGGCCGGGTTGTCGCGATACCAGTCGACCGTGAGCTCGAGTCCCTCGGCGAAGTGCGTCCGCGCCTCCCAACCGAGCGCGCGCACCTTCTCAGAGCCCAGCGAGTAGCGACGGTCGTGGCCCGGGCGATCGGTGACGTACTCCAGCAAGCCCTCGTCGGCCCCCGTCAGATCGATGATCCGCCGCACGACCTCGATGTTCGGGCATTCGTCGGGCCCGCCGACGTTGTAGGCCTCGCCGGGCGTGCCGTGCTCGAGCACGTGGCCGATCGCGCGCCCGAAGTCCTCGACGTAGAGCCAGTTGCGCACTTGCATCCCGTCGCCGTAGACGGGCAGGCGGTCGCCGTGCAGCGCGTTGAGGACCATCAGCGGGATGAGCTTCTTGGGGTACTGGTAGGGCCCGTAGTTGTTCGAGCCGCGGCAGATCAGCGTCTCGAGCCCGTACGTGTGGAAGTAGCTCGAGACGAGCAGGTCGGCGCCCGCCTTCGTCGCGCTGTACGGCGAGGAGGGCTGCAGCGGCGAGCTCTCGCTGAACGAGCCGTCCTCGATCGAGCCGTAGACCTCGTCGGTCGACACCTGCACGTAGCGCACGCCGGCCGCGCGCGCGGCCTCCAGCAGCACCCACGTGCCGACCGCGTGCGTCGTGACGAACGCGTCGGGCTCGGCGATCGAGCGGTCGACGTGCGTCTCGGCGGCGAAGTTCACGACCGCGTCGACCCCCTCCAGCGCCAGCGCGACGGCCTCGGCGTCCTCGATGCCGGCATGCACGAAGACGACGTCGAGCCCCTCGAGGTTCTCGCGCCGACCGGCGTAGGTGAGCTTGTCGAGCACGACGAGCTCGTCGTCGTGCTCGTCCAGGCGCAGGCGCACGAAGTTCGAGCCGATGAAGCCGGCGCCGCCGCAGACGAGCAGCCTCATGCCGTCACCCGGCTGGCGAGGTAGTCGGCGAGGCCCTGCTGCCACGGCGCCAGCACGATCGCGTCGGCGCGCTCGGTGCCGAGCACGCTGTTGGCCGGACGGCGCGCCGGACGCGGGAACTCGCCGCTCGTCGCCGGCGCGACGCGGCAGTCCATGCCCGCCCGCTCGAAGATCTCGCGCGCGAGCTCGTTCCACGAGCACGAGCCGGCGCCCGCGATGTGATGGATGCCGGTCGCGCGCGGGCGCGCCGCGAGCTGCACGAGCGCGACGGCGAGGTGCCCCGTCCATGTCGGGCAGCCGACCTGATCGGTGACGACCGAGACCTTCTCGCGGTCGGCCCCGAGCGACAGCATCGTGTCGACGAAGTTCTTGCCGCCCGCGCCGAAGAGCCATGCGGTGCGCACGATCGCGTGGTTCGGGTTGGCCCGCGCGACGGCGTGCTCGCCGGCGAGCTTCGTCTCGCCGTAGACGCCGAGCGGCCCGGTCGGATCGGACTCCAGCCAGGGGCCGTCCTTGGAGCCGTCGAAGACGTAGTCCGTCGAGACGTGGACGATCGCGGCGCCCTCCTGCGCTGCCGCCGCGGCGACGTTGTGAGCGCCGGTGGCGTTGACGGCCTGCGCGCCGGCACGGTCCGACTCGGCACCGTCGACGTCGGTGTAGGCGGCGCAGTTGACGACCGCCTGGGCGCGCGCCTCGCGCACGGCGCGCCGCGCGGCGGCGGCGTCGGTGATGTCGAGCTCCGCGCGGCCCGTCGCGCAGACCTCGTGGCCCGCGCGCGCGGCGGCCTCGGCGACGGCGCCGCCGAGCATCCCGCCGGCTCCGGTCACGAGCAGCCTCACCCTCACAGGATCCCGATCTCGGAGTTGTCGCCGACCATGAAGCGGTAGGCGCGCGGCTGGCGCACGCCGCGCGAGATCGTGACGTTGCGCCCCAGCAGCGAGGACTCCATGCGCCCGGCGAGGTTGGAGACCGTCGACCCGCTCAGCAGGATCGAGTGCTCGACCTCCGCCTCGCAGATGACGCAGTCCTCGCCGATCGCCGTGTACGGGCCGACGTAGCAGTCCGTCAACCGCGCGCCGGCCCCGATGACCGCGGGCCCGCGGACGATCGTGCGCTCCAGGCGCGCGCCGGCCTCGATCACGACGCGCCCCTCGCACTGCGACTCCACGAGCTCGCCGTCGATGCGCCGCTGCACGCGGTCGAGCACGAGCCGGTTGGCCTCCAGCATGTCGTCGAGACGCCCGGTGTCCTTCCACCAGCCGCGCACGATGTGCGGCTCGACACGGCGACCGCCGTCGACGAGGTACTGGATCGCGTCGGTGATCTCGAGCTCGCCGCGCGCGCTCGGCTCGATCGCGCGCGAGGCTTCGTGGATGCCGGCCGTGAACATGTAGACGCCGACGAGAGCCAGGTCCGTCGCCGGCTCGGCGGGCTTCTCGACGAGCCGCACGACGCGCTCGCCGTCGAGCTCGGCGACGCCGTAGTTCTGCGGATCGGGGACCGGCGTCAGCAGGATCAGCGCGTCGGGCTCGCTCGAGCGAAAGGAGTCGACGAGCTCGGTGATGCCGCCCTGCAGGAGGTTGTCGCCGAGGTACATGACGAACGGCTGGCCGTCGAGGTAGGCCTCCGCCGTGAGCGCGGCGTGGGCCAGCCCGAGCGGCTCGTCCTGCTCGACGTAGGTGATCTGCACGCCGAAGCGCGAGCCGTCGCCGGCGGCCTCGCGGATCTCGGCGCCGGTCTCGGGCGCGATGATGATCCCGACGTCCTCGATGCCGGCCTCGGCCATCGCCTCGATGCCGTAGAAGAGCACCGGCTTGTTGGCGACCGGCACGAGCTGCTTGGCGCTCGTGTGCGTGATCGGGCGCAGGCGCGTGCCCTTGCCGCCGGAGAGGATGAGCCCCTTCATCAGTAGATGGCTGCGGCGAGCTTGCGGTGATCCCAGGTCACGCGCGAGAGCTCGGAGAACTGCAGCACAACGCGCTTGGGCGCCTGCGCGTCGACCATCGCGCGCAGGTCGTCGGTGAGCTCGCCGGCATAGCGGCGAAACAGCTCGAGCCCGAACGCGGCCACGCGTTCTGTGTCGCGGTGGATCGTCACGTCGGTCTTGAGCATTACACCTCGCAGCTCGTGATACTCGGCGCCCGCCTCGACCAGCAGCGTGGCGCGGGCCACGCGCTCGAGATTGCGCACCTTCTGCGACTTGGCGAACGTCCACGACCACAGTTCGCCGTCGCGCACCACGTACCACAGCGGCATGAGATGCGAAAAACCGTCCCTGCCGATGGTCGCGCAGGTGACGGTTCGCTCGTGCTCCATGAAGGCTGCGGCCTCGTCGGCCGACATCCTGATCTGCTCGCGGCGGTTCACGGGCGGGACTGTAGTCAGCCCCGCCCGCTCCCCGTCATCCGTCTACTTGTCGCGGAAGATGTACCGCGTCTCGCAGTTGCGGATCCTCCTGGTCTCGTTGCGGTTGATGCGGACCTTGTCGCGGCCCGGGCCGCAGTCCGCGCTGGCCGCCGGACCGGCGGTGGCGATGTTGATGAAGTCGATCCCCTTGCCACCGAGCGCGCGGTCGCGTCCGAAGGCGGCGTTGATCGAGTCGTTGCCGTCGCCCGCCGACAGGTAGTCGGTGCCAGGACCGCCGTTGAGGTGGTCCTTGCCCGTGCTGCCGTACATGCGGTCGTTGCCCAGCGCGCCGGAGATGTTGTCTCCGCCGGTGCGACCCTCGATGCAGTCGTTGCCACGGCCGCCGTCGAGCCGGTCGTTGCCGCCGAGGCCGATGATCCGGTCAGCGACGTTCGTGCCGGTGATGCGGTCGCTCTTGTTGGTACCGACGATCGCGAACTTCGGCGCACCTGCCCTCGCGAGGCACGGGCTGAGCCCGTAGCGCCTGCGGGCGACGTCGATCGCCACGACCATGCCGCCACTGGGGCCCTGGAACGGGCGCCCGACGATGATGTCGCCGAGGCTCGAGCCTCCGGTCCCGCCCCTGATGATGCACAGGCTCGGCTCGCCGATGACGAGCACGGAGCCCGCCGGGCAGACGTCGTCGCCGCCGGTGCCGTCGTTCTGCTTGCTTGGATCGCAGACCGCATCGGCCGTGTTGGCGGCGACCTTCGCCTCACCCACGACGATGTCGGCCAGTGGCGTGCCTGTGCCGCGCAGGACCCTGATGTGCAGCGCCCTGACCGTCAGCGAGCTCGGCGTCTGGATGCGCTCGTTGACCCTGATCTCGATGAGCGCCCCAAGCGGCTGCAGGAAGGTCGCGAGCCCGCTCAGGATCTGGTCGATCGGAAGCGTCGTCCCGCCCAGTTGGATTCCCACCGCTTCGCTCGTGCCGGAGAAGCGCGGCACGGTGCTGCCTGCCACGCACGTCGCGGTCGCCGTCGCGTTCGCAGCACCGACTCGCAGCGTCGGCGCGCCCGCCGCCACCAGCAGCGAGAGGTTCTCGACGCGGCCCTCGGCGGTCGGCCGCTGGTCGATCGCGCGCCCGAGCTCGGGCGTGATCGTCGTCGAGGCCTTGCCCGTGATGGCGCCGAGGAAGTTCGTCGGGACGCCGAGCTGCGTCGCCGTGTTGCCAAGGCCGGTCTCGCTGTTGACGCACTGCGCGCGATCTGGGCTCGCGCCGTTGGCCGTGTTGATGTTGCCGTTGGCGACGATCGGCTCGACGCGGTTCTGCCCCGCCACAGACGTGTACGTCGCACTACCGCGGCACTGCCACACGGGCAGCGTCGTGAACGCCTGCGCGCTGGGTGCTGCGTACAGCGTGCTGATTGTGACCGCGAAGGCCAAGAGAAGTTTGCGGCTCATTCCAAAGTCTCCCTACTGTCGTGATCGCGTCCGAGGCCGCGGTGGCGGCCTGGCGCTTCCTCATCTTAAGACGACTGAACGCCCCGTACACCAAGGGATCCATCCCTCGGTACGCCAACGCACGCACCTGAAACCTACCCCTATATGACTACTTCAGCTCTAACGCATCCTGACGCAAAAACACTCGGTCCAGCTCCGAAATTCCCATCTGTTGACGAGGTTCCTGCTTGTTGCGACACACCAGAAAGCAGAGTGCTCAATGAACGCGGGAGTTCAGGTCAGCGATATGCCGGCGCACGCAATCGCGCGACCGCCGCCAGCACGGCTTCGCGAGCGTCCGCGGGCTCGAGCACGGCCGCGTCTCCCCCCTCGGCGAGCACATCGCGTACGAGGAAGTCCATGCCCTTGAAGCTCAGCTCGACGACCACCGAGCCATCGGCGAGCTCCTCGGCGACGCGGCGCTCCTCGCGCGCCCAGCGCGCGCGCTCGGGCGACACCCACACGCGGGCGACCCGCGATGCCTCGACCTCGCCGGTGCGCAGCCAGCCGTCGACGTCGGCGGCGGGGTCGACCTCCGGTCGCGGCTGGAAGTGCGTTCGCGAGACCTCCGCGTGGCGGATGCGGTCCAGGCGGAAGTGGCGCACGGCGCCGCGGTCGGGATCGAAGCACGCGACATACCAGCCCTCGCGGCCGTTCATCAGCGCGTAGGGCTCGACGACACGCGAGGAGAACTCGTCCTCGTTGGGCTTGTAGTAGTCCAGGCGCAGCAGGCGGCGCTCCATGATCGCCTCGGAGGCGACGCGCGCGATCGCCGAGTCGTCGCCGCCGGCGTCGGCGACGTGCAGGCCCTGCTCCATCGGGTCGGCGCCGAGCGCATCGACGATCTTCTGGCGCGAGGACGCGAGCGAGCCCTCGGGCAGGTGCTCGCCGATCAGGTCGATCGCCGCGACGAGTGCCTTGGCCTCGACGGGCAGCAGGCGCGCGGGGCGCGCGAAGTTGTCCGAGTAGGGCTCGGGATCGACCTCGATCTCGCCGGCGTCGTCGATCTCGGCGTACAGGACGTAGGAGCCGCCGCCGAAGTTCACGACGTTGAGCACGTTGATGTCCTCGCGCAGCTCGCCGTCGGAGATCTGCATCCGGTCGCAGACGTCGCCGGACTGCAGGCGCTCGCCGGCACGGCCGGCCTGGATCAAGATCGAAGCAAGCGTCACGAGCCGCGCGATGCGCTCGGGGCGGATCGCGGCCTCCGTGCGGCGCGTGGCGGCGCCCGTGGGCGCGGCGGACTGCTCGGGCTCGGCGCGCGCGACCGGCGCGGCCAGCTCGAGTGCCGGCCGGTCGCCGTCGGCGCCGTCGCGGTGGCGCTCGTGCAACAGCTCGACGCGGTCGGCGAGCTCGAGCTCGAGCTCGGGCGGACCGAGCACGCGGGCGTGCTCGCCGAGGCGCAGCGCCCACGTCGCCAGCTGGCGGCGGTCGGCGTAGCGCGTCTCGAAGACGATGTCGCCCGGATTGGCGCCCGCGGCTGGATGCACCCTGCCGAAGCGGCCGAAGTGGCGCTCGATCTGCCAGGCGATGCGCTCGGAGATCCAGATCTCGGCCGTCTCGTCGGCCTCGCCGAACTGCCAGACGGCGCGATTGGCGTAGGCGCGCGGGTCGAAGCCCGCGGGACGGCCCTTGAAGTCGTGCTCGGACTTCGTCGCGTAGGCGACCTTGCCCTGGATGCGCGACAGACGGAAGACGCGCAGCGCGTCGCGCTCGTGGGCGTGGCCGAGGAGGTAGAACTGGCCGCCCTGGAAGAGCAGGTGGTAGGGATCGACCTTGCGCGTGCCGGTCGCGTCGCGCGCCATCGTGTAGTAGTCGAAGGTGATCGTCTTGTTGCGGAAGATCGCGGTCTCGATCTTCGCCAGGCGCTGGGAGAGGTCGTGGCCGCCCGCCGAAGCCGTGATCCCCAGCGCGACGGAGCGCTGCTCGGGCGCGCGCAGCGGGTTGGCGCGCCCCCAGGAGATCTGCTGCAGCGCCAGACGCAGCGGCTCGGCGTAGGCGAACTCGCCATCGAGCAGCGACAGCGCGGTCTGCAGCGCGGCGAGCTCTGCGTCGGTGAAGGCGATCGCCGGGAGGTGGAAGTTCTCCGGGCGCAGGGAGTAGTTCTCCTGCTCGGCGATGCCGTTGACGGGCCGCTCGACGGTCAGCGCGATGCCCAGCGAGTCGAGCTCCGAGCGGTCGGCGTAGAAGCGCCGCGCGAAGGCGTCCTCGTTCATCGTGCTGTAGCCCTCGACGTCGCGGCGGATCTCGAGCGCCGTCACCGGCCGCCGCTCCGCCATCAGATAGGAGATCAGGGAGAGCTGGCGGATGAGCTTCTCCGTGTCCTTGGCCATGGCGAACACGATAGGGACCGTCGCCCGCAGGCCCCGCACGCCGCCGCCTGGCCCGGCCGCTCTTTCCGCACTTTCGTTGCATGCCACGGGGAGCACGCAACCGCTCGGGGGCAATGGTGCCCCGGCTCAGGCAGCCTCGCGCGCCTGCTGCGGGCTCGCGGCGAAGTAGGCCCCGCCGCCGAGCGCGCGGTCATAGCCCGACCAGCGCTCGCCCGAGGGCAGCTCCCTCTCGAGGCGATCGAAGGACCCGAGGCGCCCGCCGAGGTTGTCGCAGAAGTGCACGAGCGTCGCCTCGCGCGTGCACGGCACGACCGGGCTGCCGAACTCGAGGCTGCCGTGATGGCTGAGGATGATGTGCAGCACGGCCTCGGCCGTGCGCGGGTCGAATCCCTCGAGCTCGTCGATCGTGCGCCGCACGCGGTAGTAGCCGAGCGCGATCTCGCCCTGCAGCTTGCCGGCGTCGGTCATCTCGATCGCCGTCCCCTGGAAGGCGTAGGCCTCGAGCTTGCCGACGTCGTGCAGCAGCGCGCCGGCCACCGCGACGTCGCGGTCGATCCCCGGAAACGTCGCGCTGATCGCGCTGACGGCCTGCGCGACCGACAGCGAGTGCTCGAGCAGCCCGTGGCGGTAGGCCTGGTGAAAGCGCTTGGCCGCGGGCGCGCTGCGGTAGTCCTGCCACGTCGGCGCCTGGGCCCCGAAGACCGCGTCCAGCAGCCGGCGCAGGTCGCGGTCCTGGACCGTGCCGACGAGCTCGCGCAGGTCGGCCTCCATCAGCGCCGCGGAGCGCGGGGGGCCGGCGAGAGGATCACGCTCGTCGTCTGTGCCCTCTTGCAGGTCTTTTGCGGACATGGCGACACCGTCGCACCCGTCGCGGACGGACCCGCCGGCGAGCGCGTGTGCGGCATGCGCGTGCCCCGTCCGCATCGCGCCCGGGGCACGCGCGAACGGGCGCCCGCTTGCAGCGTGGCGCCGGTGCGGCGTAACCTCGCTGAGGCACGGGGTACAGTGATTCCGTGTCCTCACGACGTCTTCTGCTCGCGTGCTGCGTCGCCGCGCTCGCCCTCGTGGCGGCGCCCGCGAGCGCCACGCCGCCGCTTCCCGGCGAGCGCATCGCCGGCGGCGTCAGCGCGGGCGGCGTCGACCTCGCGGGCCTGACCGTCGACGAGGCCGCCGTCCGCCTCGAGGCCCTGCGCCCGCGCATCGAGGACACCACCGTCCTCGTGCAGGCCGCCGACATCGTCTTCAAGCTCAAGCCCAGCGACGCGGCCGTCGCCTTCGACAACGCGCTGACCGCGAAGCGCGCGCTGTATGCCGGACGCGAGGCGGCGGGCGCCAAGGTCGACGTCCCGCTCGCGATCTCCTCCGCAAAGCAGGCCGTCCGCGCCTTCGCCGCGCGCGTCGCCAAGCGCCTGCATCGTCCGGGCCGCGACTCGCGCGCCGTCATCACGCTGCGCCGGGTGCGGGTCACGCACTCCTCACCCGGGCGTGGCATCGACGAGGCGGCGCTCGCCAAGAAGGTCGGCGCCGCGCTGGCCGACCCGCGCCTGACGCGCGTCATCAAGCCCAAGCTGCGCAAGGTCAAGGCGAAGATCACGGCCAAGCAGGCGCGCCGCGGCGCCTACACCGTCATCACGATCGACCAGTCCGCGTTCAAGCTGCGGCTGTTCAAGAACCTCAAGGTCGTCAGGACCTACGGCGTCGCGGTCGGGCAGTCCGGATATCCGACGCCAAACGGCCGCTTCGCGATCCAGAGCAAGCAGGTCAACCCGACCTGGTCGGTCCCGAACAGCCCCTGGGCCGGGGAGCTGGCCGGATCGAGCGTCGCCGGCGGCAGCGCCGCCAATCCGCTGAAGGCACGCTGGATGGGCGTCTCCGGCAGCGTCGGCATCCACGGCACGGGCCAGGGATACTCGATCGGCTCGCGCGCCTCGCACGGCTGCATCCGGATGCACGTCCCCGACGTGATCAAGCTGTTCGCGCGCACCCCGATCGGCGCGCCGGTCCTGATCGCTCCCTGAGCACCCCGGCGCGGGCCCGCGCCGTCGCCTCGATGCCGAGCCGATCGACGCGCCGGTGCTCGTGGCGACGAGCGTGCGGATGACGATGCTCAGTCGGCAGTGCCGTTGAGCGCGAGGCAGCCCAGAGCGCCCGAGGGTGAGCGAGCCTGGTGGCCGACGCCGACGCCGACGTCGCGCGCCGGCACCTCGCCCTCCATCAGCGCCGCGATGCCGAGGTCGCGCTCGCGCTCGGGGCGCCCGGGCCCGGGCGAGACGACGATCCGGTCCCACGGCTCGGCGGTCAGCAGCCCGGGTCGATCTCGTCGTCGCGCACGACGACGGGCTGCTCGCCGACGACGGGCGCCAGCAGCGGTAGAGGTTGAACGTGTACGCGTCGTCGTGGTCGTCGATCAGCAGCGTCGCCGCTCACCGCCACACGCTACCGTCGAGCGCCGTGGCCGCAGCCGGCGCCGACACCATCCTGCGCTGGTCAGCCGACGGCCTGCGACCGCTCGCCGGCGAGCCGGCGGCGGCGCTGCTGGCGGCCGACTCGTGGCTGGTTCAGGACGGCGCGGTGCGCGGGATCGAGCACCACCGGCGGCGCTTCGCGGGCTGGTGTCGCGAGCTCGGCGTGCCGGCGCGGGACGTCGAGCGCTTCCAGGTGGCCGTGGCGGCGGCGCTGCCGCGCGCGGGGCGCTGGTTTCCGCGCATCGAGGTCGTCGAGGGGGAGCATCTGCAGCTGCGCGTGCGACGCGCATGCCCCGCCGCCCCCGGGGCCCGGGTGATCGTCGGGGCGCCGGGCGATCCACGCACGAAGCCGACGTGGAAAGGGCCTGACGTCGAGCTGCTGCTCGAGCTGCGGTCGCTGGCGACGGCCGTCGGCGCGGATGAGCTCGTGCTGTGCGACGCGCGGGGCAGGCTCGTCGAGGGCCTCTTCGACAGCCTGCTGTGGTGGGAGGACGACACGCTCTGCACGACCCCCGCCGATCGCACGCTGCCGGGCGTCACGCGCGCGCTGCTGCTGGAGCTGGCGATCGGGCGCGGCGTCGGCGTGCGCGAGCGCTCGCCGCTGCCCGCCGAGCTCGCCGGGCACGAGACATGGCTGACCAACGCGCTGCACGGCATCCGCGCCGTCACCGCGTGGGACGGCGTCCCTGCGGCGCCGGCGCCGCGCGCCGCGCAGTGGCGCGAGGCGCTGGCGCGCACCGCGCGCGCTCTCTAGCCCGCGTCCTGCTCGCGCACTGCCTCGCGCAGGCGCTCGAGCTCCTCCACGAGCTCGCGCTGGCGGCGCAGGATGTCGTCGATGCGCTTCGCGGTGCCGCCGGACGGCGTGGTCGTCGTGCCCGGCGGGGTCGTCGTGGTCGCGCCTGGCGTCGTCGTCGTGCCGGCCGTCGCCGGCGGTTCGGACGGGGTCGCGTCGCCGGAGACCTCGGCGTCGTCGGGCACGTCGCCGGTCTCGATGTAGCGCAGCGTCTTCTCCTCCGCCTGCGCGTCGCGGTCGTTGCTGAAGATCGCGACGAGCTTGTTCGTCTCGGCGTTGACGATGACGGTCTTCGAGACGGCGTTGGCGCTGTTGGGGATGATCGAGCTGAGGTAGACGAGGCGCCCCTCGACGAACACCGGCCGCGGCTCGACGACGCGGAAGTTGCCCGAGCCCGGCGTCTCGTCGCCGAAGTCGATGCCCGGGATCGACACCGCCTTGACGGCCTGGATCGCGCGCCGGTTGCCGCTCAGCGACGTCCGCGCGGGCACGCGCCAGATGCGCGTGCGCCCCGTGACGGCGTCGGTAAGGAAGATCGCGCTGGCCGCGAATGCGCGGCCGTAGGGCTCGGCCACCGTGACCCACTGCAGGCCGAGGCCGTCGTCGCCGAAGTCGACGAGGTAGGGCTGGCGGTTGATCTCCGTGTCGGTGATGCGCGTCTGGTCCTCGTGCACGAACCACGCGTTCCACAGGCCGCGCTTGTACTGGTAGGCGTCCTGAACGCGGCGCGCCTGCGTGTCGGGGAAGATCCGCCCGGTGCGCGCGAGGTCGGGACGGCGCGCGGCTTCCTCGGGCTCGAGGTCCTCGATCGTGCCGTCCGGCGCGACGACGAAGACGCCGCCGAGCACCGGGCGGCGGATCAGGATGCCCTTGTACTCGAGGTAGGGCACGAGGATCCGCGGGCCGTCGTCGGTCTCGATCCCGACCGGCTCCTCGAGCGAGACGAGGAAGCGGCGCTTGAGCAGCTGCCAGCGCAGGTTGTCGGTGATCTGCAGGCCCGGAGCGGTCTCGAGCTCGCCGTCGATGTAGCGCAGCGAGCGGGCGGTCTGCTCGGCGTCGAGCTCGACGAGGCCCTGGCTCTTCTTCGTGAAGACGCGAAAGACGCCCTGCGGCGTGCGCAGCGCCGTCCACGCGAGGCCGTTCTTCGTGTTGACGATGCGGAAGTTCGTCAGCGTCTCGGTCGGCGAGTTGAACGCGCTCGAGGCGTTGACCTCGGCGACCTCGCGCGGCACGAGTCGCACCTTGCCGCCGGCCGGCAGCCCGTCGATCGCCTCGTAGGTCGTGTTCGTTGACGATCGAGCGCTGCACGAGCGGCCCGCTGAGCGACGCGCCGAGGATGAACAGGATGAACGCCCCGACGGGGAAGGCGATCAGCCAGGAGGGCGGGCGCACGCCGGTGCGCAGGTCCTCGAGCGTCGCCCAGCTGCGCTGCGAGCGGCGCAGCAGCACGGCGCCGACCGCCAGCAGGGCGAGCGGGAGGAGCCACACGAACGGCGCGGTCCAGAAGAACAGCGCGAAGCCGTGAAACAGCGGGCGCACCAGCCACAGCACCACCAGCACGACGACCGCGACGACGATCCAGCCGGGGTTGATCTGCTTGAGACGGCGCATCGACAGCCGACTCTACGTCCTCGGGCGCGACGGCGGCGCGGCGCCGGCGAATGGGCGATCCAGGACTCGAACCTGGGACCTCTTCCTTATCAGAGAAGCGCTCTAACCGACTGAGCTAATCGCCCGCGCGGTGCACGAGTCTACCGAGGACTCAGGCCCGCGCACGCGGGCGCAGGCGGCGCGCCAGCGCCAGCGCCTCGGCGGGATCCTCGAAGGCCAGCTCGGCGCGATAGCCGCCTCCGCTGACCCTGACGGTGACTTCGATGCCGAGCGCCCCGCCCAGCTCGTCGGCGATCTGCGCCGCGGCCGCCTCCTGGTCGGGATGCACCGCTCGCGCGCCGCGGTCGCGCGCCGGCGGCGCCGCGTCGGGCTCGTTGGATTCGCGCGCCTTCGCCTCGAGCACGCGCACCGACCAGCCGTCGACGACCGCCGAGCGGGCCAGGCGGCGCCGGTCGGCGTGATCGGAGGCCAGCAGCAGCGCACGCCCGTGGCCCTCCGACAGCTCGCCGCGCTCGAGCAGCGCCAGCGCCTCGTCGGGCAGGTCGAGCAGGCGCAGCAGGTTGGAGACGGCCACGCGGCTGCGCCCGACGCGCAGCCCGACGATCTCGCGCGTCAACCCCAGCTCCTCGACGAGCGCCGCGCAGGCGCGCGCCTCCTCGACGGGGTTGAGGTCCTCGCGGGCCATGTTCTCGATCAGCGCCGCCTCGAGCGCGTCGGTGTCGTCGCGCTCGCGCACGAGGGCGGGGATCGTGCTGAGCCCCGCGATCTGCGCCGCGCGCCAGCGCCGCTCGCCGGCGACCAGCTCGTACGTGCCGCCGGCGACCGGCCGCACGAGCACGGGCTGCAGCACGCCGCGCTCGCGCAGGGAGCCCGCGAGCGCCTCGAGCGCGGCGTCGTCGAAGGTGCGACGCGGCTGCTTGGGGTTGGGCACGATCAGCTCGACGGGCAGCGAGCGCAGGTCCTCGGCGCCGGGGGCGCGCTCGCCGGAGACCGCGAGGATCGCCCCGAGCCCGCGGCCCATGCCGCGACGCGGCGGGCTCACGGCGGGCTCCCCGACCGCACGACCTCTTTGGCGAGCTCGAAGTAGGCGTCGGCGCCGGCGCAGTGCGGATCGTGGTGGGTGACCGGCAGGCCGTAGCTCGGCGCCTCGCCGACGCGCACGTTGCGCGGGATGACGGTGTCGAAGACGAGCGCCGGGAAGTGCTCGCGGACCTCGCGCTCGACGTCGCGCGCAAGGCGCGTGCGGCCGTCGTGCATCGTCAGCAGCATGCCGGCGATCGTCAGCCGCGGGTTCAGCTCGCGCTGGATCAGCGCCAGCGTGTCGAGCAGGCCGGCGAGGCCCTCGAGCGCGAAGTACTCCGTCTGCACCGGCACGATCACGCGGTCGGCGGCGACCAGCGCGTTGACGGTCAGCGGGCCGAGCGACGGCGGGCAGTCCAGCAGCACGTAGTCATAGCGCTCGCGCACGCCCGCCAGCGCGTCGCGCAGGCGCATCTCCGAGCCCGGCTCGCGCGGCAGCTCGACGTTCGCGCCCGCCAGATCGGGGTGCGCGGGGACGAGCTTGAGCAGCTCGATCGCCGTGTCGCGCTCGGCCTCGGCGATCGGCGCGCGCCCGCAGAGCACGTCGTAGATGTTCGGCTCGACGTCCTTGGGGACACCGAGGCCGAGGGTCGCGTTGGCCTGCGGGTCGATGTCGATCAGGAGCGTCGCGAAGCCCGCCTCGGCGATGCAGGCGGCGACGTTCACCGCCGTCGTCGTCTTGCCCACCCCGCCCTTCTGGTTGGCGATCGCGTAGACGGTTCCCATCGCCGTCAACGGTACCGGTGAAGCAGCGCGCAGAAGGTTGCCGGTTCGCCACCGAACCGGCCGCGGCCACTCACGTGGTCGCTCGTAGCGGACGTTTGCTCGCCATCCCCGCGCGCCGCGGGTAGCGGTTCGGCGTCGAACCGACCTTCAGGTAGGCGTGCAGGTGCAGATGTTCGGCCCCGTCCCAGGGGCGCACCGGGCGCACCTCGGCTGCCGCCAGGCCCGTGCCCGCGGCCGCCGCGTCGCCGTCGGCCTCCTCGCTGGCGTCGCGCCGGCCCTTCCAGGCGACGAGCGATCCGCCGTCGGCGAGCAGCGGCGCGGCGTACTCGACGAGCACGTTCAGCGCGGCGACCGCACGGGCGGTGACGAGGTCGCAGCGACCGATGCCCGCGCTCCACTCCTCCGCGCGCGAGGGGACCGCCTCGACGTTGTCCAGGCCCATGGCCTCGGCCGCGCGTTCGAGGAACGCGCACTTCTTCGCGCTGCTCTCGACCAGCGACACCTTGGCGGCGGGCAGCGCCGCCGCCAGGACGAGCCCGGGAAAGCCCGCGCCCGAGCCCAGGTCGGCGATCCGCCGCGCGCCGCGCACGGCGTCGAGCTCGAGCGCGACGAGCGCGTCGGCGACGTGCGCGTCGGCCGCCGTCGCGGGGTCGGTGATCTTCGTGGCGGCGCCGGCATCGCTTGCGAGCAGCTCGAGCAGGGCATCGAGCGACGCGACGGCGCCGGCGGGCAGGTCGAAGCGCGTCGCCAGCACGGTCAGGCGCTTGCGCGAGCGCGCGCTCATCCTCGCTCGCGAGCCCGGACGCGGGCGATGTACGGCGCGTAGCGCTCGCGCATGTCGTCCAGGCGAGCGGCGGCGTGGACGTCGAGCTCGGGCACGACGAGCTCGTCGAGCACCGGCAGGACGTCCTCGACGAGCGCGCGACCGCGTGCGACCCATTGGAAGTAGGAGCGCTCGCCGTGGTGGTAGGGGCCATACAGGCGCGAGCGCGGAAAGCGCGACACGAGCCAGCGCATGAGCGACTCGTGGCGGATGTGCTTGCGCAGGATGACGTGCGGCTGCTTGCCGTCGCCGCCGAAGGAGCCCTCGCTCATGAGGATGCCGGCGACGAGGCCGCGATCGGTGTCGGTCAGGGTCATCCCGAAAGTGTTTCACCGGGGGGTAAAACGTGAAACCGGCGCGCTACGAATCCACCGGAGCGACGACCAGGTGGCGATCGGGCTCCTCGCCCTCGGAGTACGTCTGGACCGCTTCGTGGTCGCGCAGGTACTCGTGTACGAGGCGACGCTCGCCGGCGGTCATCGCGTCGAGCGCCACGGGGCGGCCGTGGCGCAGCGCGTCGTCGACGGCGTGGTCGGCCTGGCGGTGCAGCACCGCCTCGCGGCGCTCGCGGTAGCCCTCGGCGTCGATGACGATCCTGCGCCCGTCCGCCTGGCGTGCCCCGGCGACGCGCTGGGCGAGGTGCTGCACGGCGTCGATCGTCTGCCCGTGTCGGCCGATGAACAGGCCGAGATCCTCGCCGTGGACGGTGCCCGTCACGATCTCGCCGTCGTCGACGACCTCGATCGTCGCATCGAGGCCGAGCGCGCGCGTGACCTCCTCGAGCAGCTCCTCGACCGCTTCCGCGGGCTCGATGTCACCGGCCATCAGCGGCGCCGCCCCGAGCGCTTCTTCTTCTTGCGCGGCGGTTGCGGCGGCGGCCCGCTGCGCGCGGGCTTGGCGGCGGAAGCGGCGCTCGTGCCCGACGACTTCGAGGCCTTGGCGCCCTTCGCGCTGCCGGCGCCCTTGGCGTTGCCGGCCGCCTTGGCTGCACCGGCCGCCTTCGAGCCGCCGCCCGCCTTCGCGCCGGCGGCGGCGGGCGTGCGGTCCCTCCCCGCGCGCGGCTTGGCGGCGCCGTTGCCCTTGGGGTCGACGGCGGGCGCGTCCTCGCCGGGCTTGGCGGCGCCCGTCGCGGCCGCCAGCTTCGCCATGAAGCCGCCGCCGCGCCCGGTCGGCACCGTGCTCGGGACCCCCGCAAGCGCCGGCTCGCCCGCCGGCGGCGAGATCGGACCCATCTGCCTTCGCAGGATGTAGCCCTGGCCGACGGTCCACAGGTTCGTCGTGATCCAGTAGACGATCAACCCGGCCGGGAAGTGGATGATGAAGAAGACGAAGACGAACGGCAGGCCGTACATGAGCATGCGCTGGTTGCGGTCCGCCGTCGACGGCGTGAGCAGGCTCGACAGCAGCTGCGAGCCGATGTAGAGCACGACGAGCACCGCCAGCACCCACCCGTGGGGCACGTCGGTCAGGTCGGGGATGAAGAGGAACTTCTCCGCGCCGCTCTGCGCGCCGACCACGTCGCTGCAGACCTTCGCCGACTGCCCGCAGATGTCGTTTCGCAGGTCGTCCTGCAGGAGGTAGAAGAGCCCGATGAAGAACGGCATCTGCGCGAGCAGCGGCAGGCACGAGGCGAACGGGTTGATCTTGTTCTCCGCGTAGAACTTCATGACCTCCTGCTGCTGGCGCTGCTTGTCGTCCTTGTGCTTGGCCTGAAGCTCCTTGAGCTGCGGCGCCACGCGCACCATCGACTGCATCGACTTGAACTGCTTGACGGTCAGCGGCGCGAGCAGGGCGCGCACGACGACCGTCAGCAGGACGATCGAGGTGCCCCAGCCGACGCCGATCGTGTCGTGCATGAACAGCAACACGGGGTGCAGCAGATCGACGATCCACTGGATCGGAGCGAGCAGGGCCAGGGGGAGGGCGGTGAGGAGGGGGGTCATGAGGTTGGGCCTGCCGGCCGGCGGGGTGAGAACAGACGCTGGGCTTCCACGGGGTCATAGCCGCCGTGGCTGAACGGGTTGCAGCGCAGCACGCGCCACGACGCCAGCACCAGGCCGCGAAGTATGCCGAACTGCTGCAGCGCCCGGACCGCGTACGCCGAGCACGTCGGCTCGTAGCGACAGCGCCGCGGCAGCGCCGGGGAGATCACGCGCTGGTAGAGCAGGATCGGCGCCTGCACGATTCGCACGGCGACCCTCACCCGCGGGCCGCCTTCTGGAGCAGCTCGCGCAGCGCGCCGCGGACGCCCTCCAGCCCTTCGCGCTCTGCCAGCTCGCGCGCGCTCGGACGGGCGACGACGACGACGTCGTGGCCTGGCGGGACCACCGCCAGCTCGGCCGCGTAGGCCTCGCGCAGCAGCCGCTTGACGCGATTGCGGTCGACGGCGCCGCCGACCTTGCGCGACACCGACACGCCGAGGCGGGCCTGCTCCTCGCCGCCGCCGCGCGGAAACGCGTACAGCACGAGATGGCGGTTGGAGTGCGAGCGGCCCTGCCGATACGCGCGCTCGAACTCCGCGCTGCGCGACAGCCGGCCGCGCTTGACGCGGCGTGCATCGGGCGCTCGGGGCAGCGGCTCGTCCATGGGACGGAGCCTAGTGGTCGTCCCCGTGAGCACGTGCCCGGTCCAGCGGGTCGCTGGCGCCGGCCGGCAAGGACGCGGGAGCCGCGGTGCGGCTCTGCCACACAGGGCTACGAGGACGCCGCCAGGCGGTGATCGGCGGCCGCCCGCTCAGACGGTCAGGCGCTTGCGACCCTTGGCCCGGCGGCGCTTGAGCGTCAGCCGGCCGGCCTTGGTCTGCATGCGCTTGCGAAACCCGTGGCTGCGGGCACGCTTGCGCTTCTTGGGCTGGTAGGTGCGCTTCATGCGGCGTCGATCCTACCGCACCGACCCCGTCAGACGCCGCGCGGAGGTTTTTCTCGCGACGTGCGGCCTGTACTCGCCCGCCGCGCGAGAGGGGCCCCGGCAGGGCCACCGGCCACTGCTATGTTCGCCCTCCCCGGCACCGCTGCGGGGCCCTTCGCCGTCTCGCCGAACCCCCTCCGAAGGAGTCGATGACCTCCGGCCGCAACCCGCAGCTCGCCCGTGACTGGGCGTCGATCCGCGACGAGCTGCGCCGCGCGGTCCCCGACTCGACCTTCGAGATCTGGCTCGCGCCGCTGACCGCCCGCGCGCTGCACGGCGACATGCTCGTCGTCGGCGCGCCCGACGAGATCCGCAGCTGGGTCACCGACCGCTTCGCGTGCGTGCTGCAGACCTGCGCCGCGACCGTGCTCGGACCGCGGACGAGCATCGACGTCGTCTCCCCCGACGCGCCGCTCGAGCAGGCCGGCGCCACGCACGGGCACGGCTCGGCGGCTGCCGAGCGCTGCGACGACGGCGCGGACTTCCATCCCAAGCTGACCTTCGACCAGTTCGTCATCGGCGACGGAAACCGCTTCGCCCACGCCGCCGCGCTTGCGGTCGCCGAGCTGCCCGGCCAGGCGTACAACCCGCTGTTTCTCTACGGCCCGCCCGGTCTTGGCAAGACGCACCTGCTGCACGCGATCGGCAACTACATCCGCGCCCACGGCGGCGGCCTGCGCGTGCGCTCGACGACCGCCGAGCGCTTCACGAACGAGTTCGTCGCCGCGATCGCCGCGCGCGGCACCGACGACTTCAAGTCGCGCTTCCGCGACACCGACGTGCTGCTGATCGACGACGTGCAGTTCCTGCAGCGCAAGGCGAAGACCGAGGAGGAGTTCTTCCACACGTTCAACGCGCTGTATGAGACCGGCAGCCAGCTCGTGCTCACCTGCGACCGCCTGCCCGCCGACATGGCGGCGCTGGAGGCGCGCCTGCTCGAGCGCTTCCAGGCCGGCCTCGTCGCCCAGATCTCCCCGCCCGACCTCGCCACGCGCCTGACGATCCTGCGCAAGCGCGTCCAGCACGACGGCATCGAGCTCGCCGACGAGGGCGCGCTGCACGCGATCGCGGCGGCGGTCACGACCAATCCCCGGGCGCTCGAGGGCGCGCTGATCCGCGTCGTCGCCTACCACTCGCTGACCGGTCGCCAGATCGATGTCGCGCTCGCTGACAAGGTGCTCGCCGGCCTGTATCCCAACGCCCGCCCCCAGCCCCGCCCGCTGACGATCGAGCGCGTCCAGGACCTGACCTGCGACACCTTCTCGATCTCGCGCGAGGAGCTGCTCTCCGGCGGGCGCAGCGGCCGCGTCGCCTGGCCGCGCCAGGTGGCGATGTACCTCTCGCGCCGCCACACCGGCGAGACCCTCCCCGCCATCGGCCGCCAGTTCGGCGGACGCAACCACACCACGGTCATGTATGCCTGCCGCAAGGCAGGCGAGCGCATCGCCGCAGACCCCGACGCGCAGGCGATCGTCTGCGAACTCGAGCGCCGCCTCACGACGGCCGACTGAGCGACCGTCGGAGTTGACACACTCTCCCCACCCCATCGCGCTGCGCGCGCGTGGCCACGCCCCGCATCCTCCGCGCTTTCCAGCCGTTCTGCACAGCTGCACAGGCCCTATGACCTTTACAAGACATTCGAGGTGTTCATCGTGAAGTTCGCGACGTCCTCTGCTGAGCTGCTCGCGCAACTCGGCGTCGTCTCCCGCGTCGCCTCCACGCGCAGCGCCGTCCAGGCCCTCTCCGGCGTGCAGCTGATCGCCGGTGCCGGCGCCGGCGAGCTGCGCGCGACCGACATGGAGGTCGGCCTGCGCGTTCCGCTGGCAGCCGACGTCGACCGCGAGGGCACGGTCGTGCTGCCCGCCCGCCTGCTCCTCGACGTGGCGCGCTCGCTGCCCGGGACGCGGGCGACGCTCGAGCTGCGCCCCGCCGAGCAGGACGTCGAGATCCTGTCGGGCTCGGCGACCTTCCACATCCGCACGCTGCGCGCGGAGGACTTCCCGCCGCTGCCCGAGCCCGGTGGCGACACCGTCGTCAAGGTGCCCGCCAAGGCCTTCGTCGAGACGATCAACCGCGTCGCCCGCTCGGCCTCGCGCGACGAGACGCGCCCGATCCTCACCGGCATCCTCGTGTCCGCGTCGGGATCGGAGCTGCGGATGGTGGCGACGGACTCCTACCGGCTGAGCGTCAAGGAGACCAAGCTCGAGGCGCCGCTGGACGGCGGCTTCGAGGCGACCGTGCCGGCACGCGCGCTGCAGGAGCTCGCGCGCATCGCCCAGGCGGCGGACGCCGACGAGCTCAGCGTGTCGGTGCGCACGAACCAGATCGTCTTCGAGATCGGCGGCGACGTGCTCTCGTCGCGCCTGATCGATGGTCAGTTCCCGAACTATCGCCAGCTGCTGCCCGACGCCTATGAACACGAACTGACGTTGGCTTCCGGGGAGCTGACCGAGGTCGTGCGGCGCATCAGCCTGATGGCGCAGAAGAACGCGCCGCTGCGCCTGCGCTTCGAGGAGGGCGAGCTGACGATCTCCGCTCAGACGCCCGACGTCGGCGAGGCCAGCCAGACGCTGCCGGTGCCGTTCGCCGGCGAACCGTTCGACATCGGCTTCAACCCCGAGTACCTGCGCGACGGCCTCGAGAGCTCGGAGGGCGGCGACCTCGTCCTGAAGCTCATCAGCCCGCTGCGGCCGGGGCTGATCGAGTCGGCGGACGGCAGCGGGTTCCTCTACCTGATCATGCCGATCCGCCTCAACGTCTGAGCACCGGCCGCGCGCAGGAGCGATGATCGCGACCCGCCTGAGGCTGCGCGACTTTCGCAGCTACGCCAGCGCCGACGTCGCGCTGGGGCCCGGTCTGACGGTCGTGCACGGGCGCAACGGCGCCGGCAAGACGAACCTGCTCGAGGCGCTGTACTTCGGCTGCACGGGGCGCTCGTGCCGGACCTCCAACGAGCGCGAGGTCGTGCGCTTCGACGCCGCCGTCACGCGCGTCGAGGTCGACCTGCGCGACGAGGAGGGCCGCGAGCACGCGCTGACGGTCGGCTTCTCGCCCGGCGACGCCAAGCGCATGCAGGCCGACGGCGTGACCGTCGAGCGCATCGACGTGCGGTCGCGGCCGCTGATCTGCGTCTTCCTGCCCGATCGCCTCGAGCTCGTCAAGGGACCGCCGGCGCTGCGCCGCTCGCACGTCGACCAGGTCGTCGCCGCGACGTGGCCCGGGCGCTCGGCGACGCGGCGCGCCTACGGCCAGGCGCTCGCGCAGCGAAACGCGCTGCTGGCGCGGGTCCGCTCGGGCCGCGCCTCCGCCGGCTCGCTGCCGGCGTGGGACGCGGAGCTGGCGCGCCACGGCATCGCGCTGCGCGACGACCGCGCCGCGGCGATCGAGCTGCTCGTGCCGCGCTTCGCATCGATCGCCGCCGCGCTCGGTCTCGGCGACGAAGTCGAGCTGCGCTACCGGCCGCGCTCGCGCGCGGCGGACGCCGAGGAGCTCGCGGCCGAGCTCGCCGCCCACAGCGCGTCGGATCTCGAGCGCGGCTTCACCGGCCATGGCCCGCACCGCGACGACCTCGGGCTGCTGCGCGGCGGTCGCGAGCTGCGCGCCTACGGCTCGCAGGGGGAGCAGCGCCTGGCGCTGCTGGCGCTGCTGCTGGCCGAGCGCGAGACGCTGGCGGCGACGCGCAACGCGGTGCCGCTGATGCTGCTCGACGACGTCATGAGCGAGCTCGATCCCGACCGGCGCGGGATGCTCGCGGGCATGCTGTCGAGCGCCGGGCAGAGCGTCATCACGACGACCGACCTCGCCCATGTGCCCGGCTCCGAGGATCCCTCGGTCGTGCGCCTGCAGGTCGCCGGCGGCGCGGTCGTGCAGCGCGCGGTGGCGGCATGAGGCGCCGCGCGCCGCGCCCGCTGAGCATCGCGCTCGAGTCGCTGACCGCGCGCCTGGCGCCGGCGACCCTGCTCGGCGAGGTCCAGCGCGTCTGGGAGCAGGCGGCCGGCCCGCAGATCGCGCGCGAGGCCCGGCCGGTGTCCGAGCGCGAGGGGACCGTGACGCTGCAGTGCGCCTCGGCGACGTGGATGCAGGAGATCGAGCTGATGGGCCCGATGCTCGTCGCCAAGCTCAACGAGCACCTCGGATCGGAGCGCGTGACGGCCGTCAGGGCGACGATGAGCGGCCGCCGCGGGCCGCCGCGGGCACGCGCCTGAGGGCATCGTTCGCACGTCGCTGCCGCGCTCGCCGCGGGAGCGCTTGTCCGGCTCGCGCGGCATGGCGAGAAATGAGGTGTTTTGCAGGTCTTTTGTGACGTCGCGCGACCGCGGTTATGTAACCGCTTGTGCTACCATTGTGCGCACACGCAGGACCCCGGCCCCGGCCCGTCTGGCAGTGACGTGGACCCGGGGCTTCTTCACGTTCGGAGGATCAGTGGCGAAGGACGACGGCAGGTTCGACGGGCGCACCGGCGACAAGGGCTACGACGCGCAGGACATCACCGTCCTCGAGGGACTCGAGGCGGTCCGCAAGCGACCCGGGATGTACATCGGCTCGACCGGCCAGCGCGGCCTGCACCATCTCGTCTACGAGATCGTCGACAACGCCGTCGACGAGGCGCTGGCCGGCCACTGCACGCGGGTCGACGTCAGGATCCACCCCGACAACTCGGTGACCGTCGTCGACGACGGCCGCGGCATCCCCGTCGGGATCATGGAGAAGGAGCAGCGCCCCGCCGTCGAGGTCGTGCTGACGGTCCTGCACGCCGGCGGCAAGTTCGGCGACGGCGGCGGCTACAAGGTCTCCGGCGGCCTGCACGGCGTCGGCCTGTCGGTCGTCAACGCGCTGTCGGAGCTGCTGCTGATCGAGATCTGCCGCGACGGCCACGTCTGGCGCCAGGAGTACCAGCGCGGCAAGCCGCAGTTCCCGCTCGTCAAGGGCGAGCCGTCCGGCGAGCACGGCACGAAGATCACCTTCCGCCCCGACGCCGAGATCTTCGAGACGACCGAGCTCGACTGCTCGGTGCTCGAGCAGCGCTTGCGCGAGACCGCGTTCCTGACGCGCGGCCTGAAGATCTCGATCACCGACGAGCGCGGCGAGGGCTCCCATGCCGAGTTCCAGTACGACGGCGGCATCGAGGACTTCGTGCGCTACCTCAACGCCAACAAGGAGTCGATCGGCCGCAAGGTCGTCTACTTCGAGGGCGAGAGCGGCGAGGGCGCCGTCGAGGTCGCGATGCAGTGGAACACGACCTACCAGGAGTCCGTGTTCTCGTTCGCCAACAACATCAACACGCACGAGGGCGGCTCGCACCTGTCCGGCTTTCGCGCGGCGCTGACGCGCACGCTGAACCGCTACGCCCGCGAGAAAGGCCTGCTGAAGGAGAAGGAGGAGAACCTCACCGGCGAGGACGTGCGCGAGGGGCTGACGGCGATCATCTCCGCGAAGCTCGCCGACCCGCAGTTCGAGGGCCAGACGAAGACCAAGCTCGGCAACCCCGGCATGGAGGGGTTCGTCGCGAACATCGTCAACTCGCGCCTGGCGGAGTTCCTCGAGGAGAACCCGCAGGACGCCAACGCGATCATCCGCAAGGCGGTCTCCGCGGCGCAGGCGCGCGCCGCCGCGCGCAAGGCGCGCGACCTGACGCGGCGCAAGTCGGCGCTGGAGAACTCCACGCTGCCCGGCAAGCTCGCCGACTGCTCGGTCAAGGACCCCTCGCTGGCCGAGATCTTCATCGTCGAGGGCGACTCCGCCGGCGGCTCGGCCAAGCAGGGGCGCGATCGCAACACGCAGGCCGTGCTGCCGCTGCGCGGCAAGATCCTCAACGTCGAGAAGAGCCGCATCGACAAGGTGCTGAAGAACCTCGAGATCCAGGCGCTGATCACGGCGATCGGGACGGGCGTGCGCGACGAGTTCGACCTCACCAAGGCGCGTTACCACAAGATCATCCTGATGAGCGTCGACGGCGACGAGCACGTGCTCGTGCGCGATCGCCTTGGCCGTACCCGGCTGACGCGCGTCGGGGAGTACATCGACCCGTGGCTGGACCACGCTCCGGTCAGCGGACCGCAGGACTACAGGAAGGTCCACGCCGGCCAGCCCGGCGAGCTGGGCGAGGTGCTGTGCGTCGGCAAGGACGACCATGACGTGCGTTTCCGGCCGATCAAGGCGGTGATCCGCCACACGACCGACGAGGAGCTGTTCGAGGTCACGACCCAGTACGGGCGCTCGGTACGCGCGACCGGCAACCACTCGCTCTACGTCCTCGACGATGGAAAGCTGCAGCTCAAGCGAGGCGACGAGCTGACGGTCGGCGACAAGATCGCCGCGCCGCGAACGGTTGGGCTGCCGGTGACCGCGCCGTCGCGGATCGACCTGCTGCGCGAGCTGTGGCGAATTCCGTCCGCGGCCAAGCAGGTCTGGGCTCGGGGTGCCGGCGTCGAGGCCTGGGGCCGCTGGAAGGTGCGCTCCGAGTACGCCGACAACAGCGAGATGACCTCGCCGCGAGTCGACATTCCGGCAGCGGTCCGGCAGGAGCTCTACGCGCTGCGCCGCGCGTCCGGGCTGACGAACAAGTCGCTTTGCGAGGTCGTCGGAATCAAGCAGCCCGTGACCTTCTATGCCTGGGAGAAGGGCACGTCGCGTCCGTCGCTGCCGAACTTCACCGCCTACGTCGAGGCCGTCGGCGGCGACGTCGGCACGGTCCTCGGGCGGGTCGACGTCGTCGACAGCCGGCTCGACCGCACATGGGCTACGCAATACCGCGCGGCCCCGCGCAACCGCGTCCGGCCCTACGTCCGCCTCGCGGACCTCAGCGCCGACGACCTCGAGTTCTTCGAGGATCGCGATGACGTCGAGCTCACGCCCGAGCACTACGCGAGTGATCCGATCAACCGCCACATCGCGGTCGACGATGCGCTGATGACGCTGCTCGGCTTCTACCTGGCGGAGGGATCGGGCAACCCGCGTGCCGGCATCCGGTTCGCGATCGGCAGCGGCAACGCACACTTCGTGCCCGAGATCAGACGCGCCTCGCTGCGCGTGTTCGGCCGCATCGCGAGCCAGTACGGCTCGCACACGCGGATCGACGAGCTTCGCATCAACAACCGCGTGGCGGCGCTGGCGTGGTGTCACCTGTTCGGCTTCGACGGCGTGACCGCCGTCACGAAGCGGATCCCCGGGCTCGTGTTCGAGGTCGACGAGGAACTGCGGTCGGCGTTCCTGCGAGGGTACCTGGCCGGAGATGGCTGCTGCGCTGGCGGCCAGGTGTTCTGGGCTACGTCGTCGCGGGATATCGCGGCCGGGCTCGGGCTGCTCCTGGGCACCTACGGTGTGGTGGCGTCGACATCGTCCGGTCCCGTGGCTGGCCAGCGTGCGACGCTCGCCAACGGCCAGGTGGTGACCAAACGGCATACGAGCTACCGCGTGACCGTCGCTCACAAGCAGGCGCTGGAGCGCATCGAGGCCGTCTGGTCCGACCACAAGGCGGCTGCGAAGGTGCGAGAGCGATTGGCGGCCCCCGGTCGCAAGCTGGCGGGATGGTCGTCCACGACTTCGGGCGACCTCGTCGGTCTGCCTGTGCGATCGATCAAGCGCATCGCGGCGACCTCCCAGCGCGTGTACGACTTCTCGGTCAGCGACGATGAGAACTTCATCTGTGGCCTGGGAGGACTCGCCGCGAAAAACACCGACGCTGACGTCGACGGAGCCCACATCCGCACGCTCGCGCTGACGCTGCTGTTCCGCGAGATGCCCGAGCTGATCGAGGCCGGCTACATCTACATCGCCAAGCCGCCGCTGTACAAGCTCAAGCAGGGATCGAGCGAGCGCTACATCGAGAAGGACTCCGAGCTCGAGGAGATCCTGCTGTCGGACAAGCTCGAGAAGATCGTCTGCTTCGACCGCCACGCGACGCAGTTCAAGCTGACCGAGTCGCGCTGGCAGCGCTTCTCGCGCCTGCTCAAGCAGTACCAGGGCTGGTCCTCGACGCTGCGCGCCGAGTACGGCCACGACACCGTCGGCTTCCTCGAGGAGTCGGGCATCCTCGACGAGCGGTCACGGCCGTCGAGGACGCGGTCGAGCTGATCGAGCGCGACGGGATCGAGAACGCGCCGTACGAGACGACGCTGCTCAGCCAGGACGCGGAGGTGCTCGTGATCCGCGCGGTCGAGACGCGCTCCGGCCTGGCCCGCCCGCTGCGCATCCCGGTGCGCCTGTTCGGCGCCCAGGACTACCGCCAGTTCGCCCGCGTGCACGGTCAGCTGATCGAGCTCGCCGGCCGCGCGCCGTTCACGATCAAGCTCGGCGACGCGTCGACCGACGCGGTCTCCTTCGAGGCCCTGCGCGAGGCCGTCATGACGGTCGCGCAGAAGGGGATCACGCTGCAGCGGTTCAAGGGGCTTGGCGAGATGAACGCCTCGCAGCTGCGCGACACGACGATGGACCCCGCGACGCGCACGCTCGCGCAGGTGTCGATCGAGGACGCCGCGCAGGCGGACCTCATCTTCTCGACGCTGATGGGCGACATGGTCGAGCCGCGCCGCCAGTTCATCGAGGACAACGCCCGCCTCGTCGCCAACCTGGACGTGTAGGCCTATGAGCTCCCACCACCCCACCCCCGCCTAGCCCGTGGCATCGATCGACACGCTCTCCGGCGGCAACATCGAGCCGCGCGCGCTCGAGGACGAGATGCGCTCGGCGTACCTCGACTACGCGATGTCGGTCATCGTCGGGCGCGCGCTGCCCGACGTGCGCGACGGCCTCAAGCCCGTCCACCGCCGCGTGCTGTTCTCGATGTCCGAGAACGGCCTGACGCCGACGCGGCCATACCGCAAGTGCGCGTCGATCGTCGGCGACGTCATGGGCAACTACCACCCCCACGGCGACTCCGCGATCTACGACGCGCTCGCGCGCCTCGCGCAGGACTTCTCGATGCGCTACGATGCTCGTCGACGGCCAGGGCAACTTCGGCTCGATCGACGACGACCCGCCAGCCGCGATGCGCTACTGCGTCGTCGGCGAGACGCGCGTCGCGACCCCCGAGGGCAGCCGTGCGCATCGCCGATCTCGCCGACGGCCTCGAGCCCGACAGCGAGCGCGACGCGGACATGCTGGTGCACGATCGCCTCGGGCGCCCGGTGCACGCGTCGAAGGTCTTCCACTCCGGCGACCACCCGACGCTGCGCGTGCGCACGCGGGAGGGCTTCGAGCTCACCGGAACGCACAACCACCCCGTGCTGTGCCTCGTCGACATGGTCGGGGTCCCGCTGCTGCATGTGGAAGCAGCTCGACGAGCTCGCGGCCGGCGACCGCGTGCTGATCTCGCGCACTCCGCGGATGCCCGGCGAGGAGCTCTCCGCCGAGCGAGCGCGGGCTGCGCCGAGCTGCTCGGCGCGTTCGTGTCGGAAGGCTTCGCGAGCGAGACGCGAGCGGGCTTCAACAACGTCGATCACGAGTTCTTCGACCGCGTGCTGGCAGCGTACGACCACCATGTCGGCGGACCGCGCTACGTCCACGAGCGCACGATCCGCTCTGGCAGCCGGCTGCGCGAGCTCGACATCCAGAACCTCGACGAGCTTCCGCGCCTCCCCGCTGGCGTGCCTCATCGGTCCGGCCAGCCGAGCCAAGCACGTGCCCGAGCTCGTCTGGCGCGGGCCGCCGGCGTTCAAGCGCGCGTTCCTGCAGGCGCTGTTCACCGGCGACGGCTCGTCGTCGCTGCTGCCGCGCAGCACGATTCAGGTCTCCTACTCCTCCTACAGCGAGCGGCTCGCGGGCGAGGTGCAGCGGCTGCTGCTCGAGTTCGGGGTGATCGGGCGCATCTGCGGGCCGACCGCCGCGCGGCGAGCACAAGGTCGTCATCACCAACCGCCGTGACGCGCGGCTGTTCTGCGAGCGCGTCGGCTTCCTCGGGCGCCAAGCAGCGACAAGCTGCGCCGCGACCTCGAGACGATCCCGCTCGAGAGCAGGGCGCTGAGCCACGACCACGTCCCGTTCCTCGCGCCGTTCATCCGCGCGGCGGGCGGCGCGCGCTGGACCGACCGCGACTGGTTGCGCAAGCACGACGTCGATCGCATCGAGCGCTGGGAGCGCGACGGCACGGCGATCATGGAGCGCATCGCCTGCGAGGAGACGCGGCGCGTCGTCGAGCCGCTCGTCACCGGCGACTACTACTACGCCTCGGTCGCCTCGGTCGAGGATGCCGGCATCGCGCCGGTCTACTCGCTGCGCGTCGACAGCGACGACCACTCCTTCATCACCGACGGCTTCGTCAGCCACAACACCGAAGCGCGGCTGCAGCGGATCGCGATGGAGATGCTGCGCGACCTCGACGCCGACACGGTCGACTTCGTGCCCGAACTACGACGGGCGCAAGCAGGAGCCGACGGTGCTGCCGGCGCGCTTTCCCGAACCTGCTGGTCAACGGCTCGTCGGGCATCGCCGTCGGGATGGCGACGAACATCCCGCCGCACAACCTCTCAGAGGTCATCGACGCGGTCATCGCCTTCATCGAGAACCCGCGCGATCGAGCCACGACCGAGCTCATGGGGCACATGCCCGGCCCGGACTTCCCGACCGGGGGGATCATCCTCGGGCGCCAGGGCATCCTCGACGCCTACGAGACCGGCCGCGGACGCGTGCGCGTGCGCGGCAAGGCGCACACGGAGGACATCGGGCGCGGCAAGGAGGCGATCATCGTCACCGAGCTGCCCTATGCCGTGAAGAAGATGGGCGACAGCGGCCTGATGGTGAAGATCCGCGACCTCGTCCTGGAGAAGAAGATCAACGGGATCTCCAACCTCGAGGACCACTCCTCCGAGCGCGGCGGGATGCGGATCGTCATCGAGCTCAAGCGCGACGAGATCCCCGAGGTCGTGCTCAACCAGCTCTACAAGCACACCCCGCTGCAGACGACCTTCGGCGTCAACATGGTCGCGCTCGTCGAGAACGTGCCGCGCACGCTGTCGCTGCGCCAGGTCATCAAGCACTACGTCCAGCACCAGCGCGAGGTCGTCGTGCGCCGCACCCAGCACGAGCTGCGCGTGCTCGAGCGCCGCGTGCACGTGCTCGAGGGGCTGCTGGTCGCGCTCGACAACATGGACGCGATCATCGAGCTGATCCGCGCCTCGCGCGATCGCGAGGCCGCGCGCGGGCAGCTCGTCGAGCGCTTCGGGCTGAGCGAGATCCAGGCGTCGGCGATCCTCGACCTGCGCCTGTCGCAGCTGACCGCACTGGAGGCCGACGCGATCAAGACCGAGCACGCCGACAAGGTCGAGCGCATCGGCGAGCTGCGCGCGATCCTCGGCGACGAGTCGCGCGTCTTTCAGATCATCATCGAGGAGCTGCGCGAGATCGCCGACCGCTTCGGCGACGAGCGGCGCACGGTGATCGCCGAGTCCGAGGACGAGATCGGCATCGAGGACCTGATCCCCGAGCAGCAGATGGTGATCACGATCACCAAGAGCGGCTACATCAAGTCGCTGCCGCTGACGACCTATCGCGCGCAGCAGCGCGGCGGGCGCGGCGTGACCGGGATGGACATGAAGGACGGCGACTACATCGAGCACCTGTTCGTGACGCTCGTCGCACGACTACCTGCTGTTCTTCTCCAACCGCGGCAAGGTCTACCGCTCGAAGGTCTACGAGCTGCCCGAGGCCTCGCGCACCGCGAAGGGCCGCGCGCTCGTGAACATCCTGCCGCTGCGCGAGGGCGAGCGGATCCAATCGGTGCTCTCGACGCGCGACTTCACCGAGGGCCGCTACGTGATCTTCGCGACGCGCCGCGGGATCGTGAAGAAGACCGAGTTCCTCGCCTACAACACGCCGATCAAGGCCGACGGCATCATCGCGATCAACATCCGCGACGACGACGAGCTCGTCAGCGTGCGCCGCACGAGCGGCGACGACGACATCCTGATCGTCTCGCGCAAGGGCCAGGCCGTGCGCTTCAACGAGACCGAGGTGCGCCCGATGGGCCGCGACACCGCCGGCGTGCGCGGCATGAACGTCGACCAGCCCGACAACGAGGTGCTCGTGATGGACGTCGCGCGCGACGACCAGGAGCTGCTCGTCGTGACCGAGAACGGCTTCGGCAAGCGCACCTCGATCTCCGAGTACCGCAAGACCAAGCGCGGGGCGATGGGCGTCGGCACGATCAAGCTCACCGACGCCAAGGGCGCGCTCGCCGGCGCGCTCGTCGTGCGCGAGCACGAGGAGCTCGTCTTCATCTCGCAGAGCGGCATGGTCCAGCGAACCGCCGTGCGCGGGATCAGCCGCTACGGGCGCCTGGCGCAGGGCGTGCGGCTGATGAACATGAAGGAGGACGACCTCGTCTCGGCGGTCGCGCTGGTCGTCGAGTCGGCGGCCGAGAACGGCGACGAAGTCGAACCCGACGCGCCCACGGAGGAGCCCGGCGGCGCCGGCTGATCGAATCGTGCGTCCGAACGTCGTCGTCGTTCGCTACATTGCCTGGACCAGAGAAAGGAGGTGGTCCGTATCAGTCACAGATTTTTCGGGACCCTGGAGGTGCTCGGCCGCTAGGTCGGGAGGCTGGCTCTGACCAGCGAATCCACACCGGGCCACCCCCGAGTCGAATGCCGGAGTGGTCCCACCGGCAGCAGGTAGTCCGGCTCGGGCTTACAAGTCCAGTCAGGTAGATGCGAAGGGCGCCGTCGACGCGGCGCCCTTCGTCGTTCTGGGCCCGAACAGACCGCGGCCGTGGAAGATGAGCCAGCGCCCAGGGAGTGCGTCCTGATACTCGCCGAAGCTGGCCTGGCGCATCGCGGTGACGAGGCTAATCTGCGTCAGCGGATCCGGTTGCTCGTCGCAGTACTGACAGCGGAAGCGGAGGCTGACCCGCATCACCGCTGTGGTTCGGGGCGCAGTGCGAACCAGGATCGCTCCGGCAGATCTTGGCGCCGAAGGAGTCTCCGACGGGCTCAGGCCGCTTCGGGCAGCCACTGGCGCCAGGCCGGCGGGATCGTCGGGCTGGCGACGTGGATGAAGACCTGCGGGTGGGGCACGCGCGGGGCCTGGCGGGGGTGCATGCCGACCTTGTGCGGGAGGTGATCGCCCTTGCGGCGGTTGCACGGCGCGCAAGACGCGACGATGTTCTCCCACGTCGACGGCCCGCCCTTGGAGCGCGGGATGACGTGGTCGACGGTGAGGTTCGCGCGCGCGCCGCAGTACTGGCACTCCCAGCCGTCGCGCGCGAAGACCGCGCGGCGCGTGATCTTGCGCCGGTGCGTGTCGCGCGGGACCTTGACGAACGTCACCAGGCGGATGACGACCGGTCGCGGGATCGCCGCGTTCTCGGAGCGCAGCTCGAACAGCGCGTGCTCGACGAGCTCCGCCTTGTCCTTGAGCAGCAGGACCGCGGCACGTCGCACGGTGCAGACGTTGATCGGCTCATACGTGGCGTTGAGGACGAGCACACGGCCACAGTCACGTCCGCGCCGCCGGTGCTCCGGATGCGGCGCGAACCTCTCTGGGCCCGGTGGCGTCGACGTTGTCGCCATGACGTGCGCGGCATACTAACCAGCGGCGGGCCGGGAGCCCAGTGCTCAACCAGCGGCGGGGTAGGAACCCAGCACCTCGACGCGTTCGCAGTGCGCGTGCAGGCCCGCGACGGCGTCTGCCACGGGGCTCTCGTCCGCGTGGCCCTCGCAGTCGACGAAGAAGCGGTAGTGGCCGAGCTGCGCGCGCAGCGGCCGCGACTCGATCTTCGTCAGGTTGACGCCGCGGAAGGCGAACTCCGACAGGCAGCGCACGAGCCAGCCGGGGCTGTCGTCGCCGGCGCCCCAGAACGCCAGCGAGGTCTTCGCGGGAACGCCGTTCTGGGCGGGCAGCGGCGTGCGCGCCAGCCAGACGAAGCGCGTCGCGTTGCCCGGCTCGTCCTCGACGCCCTCGACGAGCACCGTCGCGCCGTAGAGCTCGGCCGCGCGGCGCGTGCCGAGCGCCGCCCACGGCGCCTGCTCGGCGGCGACGACGCGTACGGCCTCGGCGGTCGACGCGACCGCCATGACCTCCGCGGCGGGCAGGTGGTCGCGCAGGTAGCGCGCGCACTGCGCCAGCGGCTGCGGATGCGAGACGACGCGCTCGATCGCGTCGTGCTCGATCGGCTCGCGCGCGATCAGGCATGGCGACACCGCCAGCACGAGCTCGCCCACGATCGTCACGTCGTGCTCCTCGGCGAGCGTGTCGAGCGTCACGCCGATCGGGCCTTCGAGCGAGTTCTCGATCGGCACGACCGCGCGCTCGACGGTGCCGTCGTGCACCGCCATGACCGTCTCGCGCACCGTTCGCATGGCGACCAGCTCGGCGGCGCCGGCGTCCGGCGCTGCGCGCACGGCCTCTTCGGAGAACGTCCCCGGGGGCCCGAGGTAGGCGAGGCGGATCACGCGTCGTCCACTACGGAAGGGCGAGGCGGAGGGCTTCCTCCTCCTCGGGCGACAGGCGCAGCTCGGCGCTGCCCTCGGAGATCTGCTTGGCGTACAAGCGGGCCTGGTCGCGATGGTGGATCGAGGACAGCACGACGCCCGAGCGCGAGCTGTCGAGCAGCGCGATCGACGTCGACTGGCGACCGGACATCTCGTTGTAGGCGTCGTAGCGAATCAGGCCGCAGTGCGCGATCGCGCCGTCGAGGCGCCCTTCGGCGACCTCGAGTCGCTCGTCCAGGCGCTCGGCGACGCCGGCGACGTAGTCGTGCAGCGTGCGAAACGAGGCGTCCAGCGTGGCGGCGTGGGCGACGAGGTCCTGCGGGCTCTGCTCGCCGAGCACGGCGCGCTGGTCGGCACGCAGGCGGCGCATCTGGCCAAACAGCACGACCGCGAGGCAGAGCGCGATCAGCGCGAGCGCGGCCGCGGCGAGCGCGACGATCCCGACGGTGGAGCTGAGCTGATCACCCATTCCCGCACAGGGTAGGCGTGTTCAGCCCCGCGCGAAGATCGCCGGGTACTCCTCGGAGTTGTTGGTCGTGTTGACCTCGCCGGGGACCTTGCGCACCTCGACCTTGATCGTGCCGGCGCCGATCGGCGGCGACTGACCGAGCGCGACCGCGACCGTCAGCTCGTTGCCGGCGGTGGTCTGGTCGACGGTCTTCGTCGCCTTGACCTCCTTGCCGCCACCTGCAGGCGTGATCGTGACCTGCACCACGACGTCGGTCTCGGGGTTGTCGCCCTGGTTGGCGATCTTGGCGTTGAAGGTCAGATTGGAGCCGGCAGGGATGCGGTTGGATGCCTGCTGGCCGGCGGCCAGGGTGACGTTGCCGACGCTGACGGCCAGCAGCCCGTGGCCGTGCGTGCCCGCCGTCGGCTCCCTGGTCGAGGCGCTGGCACCGGCGCCGCGGCCGGCGTCGGCGTGGATCCTGCGCGCGACGTCGGAGGCGTCCAGCCAGCCGATGTTCGGCAGGAAGTGCGAGGCGCCGATCGTCTGGCCGCCGATGTCGTTGTCGTCGAGCGCCTGCTTGATGAGCGCCACGGAGCGGCGCTTGTAGACGACGTCGGCGGCGAGGATGGCCTGCATCTCCGCCGTGATCGAGAGCACCGCCGGCTCGGCCGTGTCGGCGTCGGTCGACAGCGCGCTGAGGATCCTGTCGGCGACCTTGCCCATCGTCTCCTCGAGCAGGCCCAGCGACAGCAGGAGGTTGCGCTGTGCGGGCTTCATCTCGCCGGGGACGCTGATGTTCTCGGCTTGGCCGGACTGCGCCTTGGCGCGCAGGCGCAGCTGGCTGATCTGCGACTGCACCTCGACGGGCGACGTGCCGCCGGTCGTCAGCGCGGTGAAGAAGTCGGCGGTGTTCGAATCGGCCTTCTCGACGAGGCTCGCGACGTCGCGGTTGTAGTCCTTCAGCGCCTGCTCCTTGCGCCCGTTGAGACAGCCCCTGACCCCGAGCACGAGCACGATGATCACGAGCAGGCCGATGCCTGCCGCCACGAGGCGTCGCACGAGCAGCTGCTGCTGTGGATCAGCGCCCGGACCCGCGCCTGCGGTCACGGGCTTCCGTGGCCTTGGGGTCGTGCGGGGCTCGTCGTCGTCGAAGAAGGACACGAGTCCGCTCCTTGGCGAAGGTCGTGGATGGCTCAGTATGACCGCGCGGCGAAGCGGCGGTCACGGTGCAACTTTGCCGCCAACGGCCGGTTTCCTGCCTGCAGGCGCAAGGAGGCGAGGTTGAGCACGCCGAATGCAGAGCCGGTGTCCCACGCCCCGCCGCCCGCACACGCCGCCCCCGCGGGCGAGATCGTCCTCGACCGCTACCGCCTCGTGCGGCAAATCGGAGCGGGCGGGATGGGCGTCGTCTACCTCGCGATCGACGAGCACCTGGAGCGCGAGGTGGCCGTCAAGCGGATCGCGGTGCAGCTGGATCCCGACGGCCGCGGGGAGCGCGAGGCGCTCGCGGCGGCGCGCCTGTCGCACCCCGCGATCGTGTCGCTGTACGAGTCCGGGCGCGACGAGGACGCCGTCTACCTCGTCTCCGAGCTCGTCCGCGGACGCACGCTGGCGGAGCTCATCCGCGACGGCGACCTGTCCGATCGCGACGTCGTGCAGATCGGCATCACGCTGTGCGACGCGCTCGAGCACGCCCACGCACGCGGCGTCGTCCATCGCGACGTCAAGCCGTCGAACATCATCTGTCCCGACAGCCGCGAGGAGGGCGGCTGCGTGGCCAAGCTGACGGACTTCGGCATCGCGATGATGGCCGACGGCGACGTCCTGACGCGCACGGGCGACATCATGGGCACGCTCGCCTACATGGCGCCCGAGCAGGCGCGTGGGGCCGGCGTGACCGGCGCCGCCGACGTCTACGGCCTCGGCGTCGTGCTCTACGAGGGCCTGTCGGGCGTCAACCCGATCCGTGCCGGCAATCCCGCCGCGACCGCGCGCCGCGTCGGCACGCCGCTGCCCGCGCTCGGGCGCGTGCGCCGCGACCTGCCCGGGGCGCTGTGCCGCGCGATCGACGCGGCGGTCGTCGTCGAGCCCGAGCGGCGCGCCGGCCTGGGCCTGCTGCGCCTCGCGCTGACGCATGCCGTCGTGCGCGTGGCCGACGAGCCCGGGCCGGTCGCCTCCGACGCCGGCGTCGCACAGACGGCGCTGCAGCGCACCGACCTGCTGCGTCCCCGTCCGGGGATGCCGCCGGCGCCGCCGCGCGGGCAGGTGCGCGAGTCGCCGCCGCGCGACGAGCGCGGCCGCGCCCAGCGCCGCCGCGCGCGCCGTCTCGCACGCAAGCCGCGGCCACCGCAGGCGGCGGTGATGCAGCCTCCCGCGTCCGCGTCCGCGCCCGCGCCCGTACCCGCGCCCGAGCCGTCGCGACCGCCACGGCGACTGGCGACGCGCATGCCCGCAGCCGGCGCGGCCGTGCTGCTCACGGGCGCCGCGCTCGCGTGGCTCGGCCCGTCGCCGCCGGTCGCGGTCGTCCCCGGCGCCACCGCCGCCGGCCTGGCAGTGCTCGTGCTGCCGCGCCTGGCCTGGCTGGCGACGGCCGCCGTCCTGCTGGCCTGGCTCGCCGCGGCGGCGCCCGGGATCGCGCTGCTCGTCCTGTTCGCGGTCGCGCCGGTGCCGCTGCTGCTCCCGCGCCGCGGCGAGGCGTGGTCGCTGCCGGCGGGGGCGGCGCTGCTGGGCGTGCTGGGCCTCGCGGTCGCCTGGCCCGCGCTCGCTGGGCAGGCGCGACGGGCGAGCACGCGGGCCGCGCTCGGAGCGCTCGGCGGCCTGTGGCTCGTGCTCGCCGAGACGCTGACGTCCGACCGGCTGCTGACCGGCCAGCCGCGCGACGTGCTCGCCGTGGACACGTGGCAGGGATCGGTGGTCGACGCCGTGACGGGCGCGCTCGCGCCGCTGCTGTCAGGCGGCACGCTGGCCTTCGCCGCGTTGTGGGCGCTGGCCGCAGCGCTGCTGCCGCTGCTCGTGCGCGGGCGCTCGGCGGCGCTCGACATCGTCGCCGCCGCCGGCTGGGCGGCGACGCTCGCCGCCGCGACGCAGGCGCTCAGCCGCGCGCTCGTGCTCGAGAGCCCGCGCGGACTGGTGCTGGGAGCGCTGGCGGCGGGAGCTGTCGCGGTCGCGGCGCGCGCCGCCAGGGGCCGGGCATGAAGCGCCTGCGGTGGGCCGCCGATCGCGGTGCGGTCGCGGACGCTGCCAGGCCGCGTCCTTCCGTAGCATGAGCGCCATCGATGAGTGTGCTGCGCAACCTGGAGACGAAGCTTGCCGACCTCGTCGAGGGAACCTTCGGGCGCGTCTTTCGCTCCGAGGTTCGCCCCGTCGAGCTGGCGCGCAAGCTCGCGCGCGAGATGGACGAGCACAAGACCGTGTCGGTCTCGCGTACCTATGTGCCCAACGAGTACGTCGTGTACCTGTCGTCGGAGGACCGCGAGCGCCTCGAGGAGGTCGAGGGCTCGCTCATCGAGGAGCTCAGCGGGTACCTGCTGGAGCATGCACGTCGCGAGCGGCTTGCCCTGCTGTCGCGCCCCCAGATCGAGTTTCGCACCGACGAGCGGCTGTCGCTCGGGGAGTTCGGCATCCAGACGCGCGTCGTGCGCCCCTCCGACGAGGGCGGCCCGGAAGCCGAGTCGGCGGTCCAGGCCGACCACGGCAACACGATGATCTACTCCGCCGCGGGCCGCCTCCGCGGACCGGTCGAGGAGGCGCAGGCCCCGCGGCCGACGCGCGCGCTGCTGCTCGCCGAGGGCCGTCGCCACGTCATCCCGCCGGGCGGCGCGACGATCGGGCGCAGCCGCGACTGCGACGTCGTGCTCGCCGACTCCAACGTCTCGCGCCGCCACGCCGAGGTGCTGCCCGCCGCAGCGGGAACATGGACGATCGCCGACCTCGGCTCGACGAACGGCGTGCTCGTCAACGGCCGTCGCATCGCCGGCTCCGAACCGCTGACCGCAGGCGACCGCATCGCCCTCGGCACCGCCGAGATCGCGTTCGAGCTCGAATGACCATGCCGGCTCGTCGTCGCGCCCGCCGCGTGGGCGGCTCCGTCCATCGTCGCCCCGCGGGCGGCTGAACGATGCTCGAGCCGGTCTCCGTCGGGCTGAAGTTCGCCTTCCTCGCGGTCCTCTACCTGTTCTTGCTGTGGGTCTCGCGCAGCGCGCTGAAGGACCTGCGCCGCGGCGCCTTCGGCGGCGCGCCGCGCGCGATGGAGCACGCGGCCGACGCGACCGGGATGCACCCCGCCTCGAGCCTCGACGTGCTGCAGAGCGAGGGCGACGTCGCGCCCCGCCTTGTCGTCGAGTCCGTGCCCGGCCTCCAGCGGGGGATGGCCTACGACGTCTCGCAGGGCGCGACGCTGGGACGCGGCGACGTCGAGATCCAGCTCGAGGATCCGTTCGCCTCCTCGCGCCACGCGCACCTCATCCGCCAGGGGGCGATGCTCGTGATCGAGGACCTCGGCTCGACGAACGGCACCTACCTCAACGACGAGCTGCTGCGCGGGCCGCGCCCGCTGCACGCCGGCGACCGCGTGCGCATCGGCGACAGCACCTTCACCTACGACGATCAGTGATGCTCCGCTGATGCTGCGCGTCGCCAACGGCTACTTCTCGCATTCCGACACCGGCCGCGCAGCGCCGGGCCAACGAGGACTCGTACTTCGCGCGCTCGCCGGTGTTCGTCGTCGCCGACGGGATGGGCGGCGCGCAGGCCGGCGAGGTCGCCTCGCGCGTGGCGGTCGAGGCCTTCGAGCGCGGCCTCGGCGATGCCGGCGCCTCCAGCGCCGAGCAGCTGCTCGCCGAGCGCGTGCTGGAGGCCAACGCCCGCATCCACGAGATGTCGCAGGCCACCCAGGAGCGCGCCGGCATGGGCACGACGATCACGGCCGCCTACGTCGGCGACCACGACGTCGCGGTCGCGCACGTCGGCGACTCGCGCGCCTACCGCATGCGCGGCGGAGGACTTCGAGCGCCTGACCGAGGACCACTCGCTCGTCGAGGAGATGCGCCGTCGCGGCCAGCTGACCGCGCAGGAGGCCGACGAGCACCCGCAGCGCTCGATCATCACGCGCGCGCTCGGCCCCGAGGCCGACGTCAAGGTCGACACGTACTCCTGGCGCGGCATCGCCGGCGACGTCTACCTGCTGTGCAGCGACGGCCTGACGTCGATGGTGCCCGAGGCGCGCGTGGCCGACATCGTGCGCGGCGCGGCGCGACCTCGGCGACGCCGGGCGCCGGCTGATCGCCGCGGCCAACGACGCCGGCGGGCGCGACAACATCACCGTCGTCCTGTTCCGCGCTCGAGGACGTCGGCGAGCCGGACCCGGCGACCGAGCAGCCGACGGCCGTCGGCATGGCGCTGCCGCCGGCTCCGCGACGGTCATGTCGCGCCGCGGCCGCCGCAGGCGCCCCGCCGCGCCGCGCAGGCCGCGCCTGTCACGGCGCCGCGCCGAGCCTCGCCGCGCCGCCCGCGGCGCCTGCAGCCGATCGCTCCCGAGCAGCCCGGCGGCGGACCGCCCGGGCGCGCCGCCGCGGCCGCCGCGCCGGCGTCCTCGTTCGCGGTCCTCGCGCTGATCGTCGTGCCGCTCGGCCTCGGCGCCTACATCGCCAACCAGGCCGTCTACTTCATCGGCACCGACGACGACGGCTTCGTGACGATGTACCGCGGCCTGCCCTACGAGCTGCCGGCGGGCATCGACCTGTTCAGCGCCAACTACGTCTCGGGCGTGCCATTGGAGAGCGTGCCGCCGGCGCGCCGCAAGCGCCTGATCGACCACACGCTGCGCTCGCATGACGACGCCGCCGACCTCGTGCGCGAGCTCGAGCGTGGACGGCTCGCGTCGTGAACGAGCGCAACCGCGAGCTGTTCGCGCTGATCCCGGCGTCGCTGCTGGTGACGGCCGGCTTCACGGCGGTCTTCATCCAGCGCGACGACGTGCTGTCCGAACCTCTCGCTGACCTACGGCCTGATCTTCCTCGGCGCTGTGCCTCGGAGCGCACGTCGTGCTGCGCTTGACGCTGCCGCACGCCGACCCGTACCTGTTCCCGCTCGTCGCGGTGCTGGCGTGCTTCGGCCTCGTGATGCTCTACCGCCTCGACGAGGACCTCGCGCGCGACCAGGCGCAGTGGTTCGTCGTCGGGCTGATCTGCTTCGCGGGAACGATCGTCGCGCTGCGCGCCGACCACCGCGTGCTCGAGCGCTACCGCTACTCGATCGCCCTGGTCGGCATCGCGCTGCTGCTGCTGCCGCGGCTCGGCTCGCCGGTCAACGGCGCCTACCTGTCCTTTCACCTCGGTCCGATCGCCTTTCAGCCCGCGGAGCTCGCGAAGATCGCGATCGTCATCTTCCTGGCGTCCTACCTGCGCGACACGCGCCAGGTGCTGGTCGTCGGCGCGCGGCGCTTCATGGGCATCACGTTTCCGCCGCTGAAGCACCTCGGGCCGCTGCTGGCGGTGTGGGGGACGGCGATGGTGCTGCTGTTCGTCATCCAGGACCTCGGCTCGTCGGTGATGTTCTTCGGCGCCTTCCTCGCGCTCGTCTACGTCGCCACCAACCGCGTCTCGTTCGTGCTGATCGGACTCGGGCTGTTCGCGCTCGGCGCGCGCGTGCTGTACGGGCTGCGTCCGACGATCGAGAACCGCGTCGTCGGCCTGGCTGCACCCGTTCGACGACAAGCTCTACGACCAGGAGATCGGCGGCAGCTACCAGATCGCGCAGTCGATCTTCTCGCAGGCCGACGGCGGCCTGTTCGGCCAGGGCTTCGGCCAGGCCGATCATCAAGCTCGGCGACAACCCGCCGATCCTGCCGGCCGCGCACACCGACTTCATCTACGCCGTGATCACCAACGAGCTCGGACTGCTCGGCGCCGCGGCCGTGCTGCTCGTCTACCTGCTGATCATCGAGCGCGGCTTCAAGACCGCGATGATCGCCACCGACTCGTTCTCCAAGCTGCTTGCCACGGGACTCACGGCGGTGCTCGCGCTGCAGGTCTTCGTGATCGTCGGCGGCGTCACGAAGCTCATACCGCTGACCGGCGTGACCCTGCCGTTCGTCTCCTACGGCGGTTCGTCGATCGTCGCGAACTTCATCCTGCTCGCGCTGCTGCTGCTGGTCTCCGATCGCGCCCGGCGCGAGGCGCAGGTCCGTTGAACGCGCCGATCCTCAAGCTCTTCGCGGTCATCCTCGTGCTGTTCGCGGCGCTGCTCGGCGATGACGAGCTACAACAGCGTCATCAACGCCGACGCCTACCGCGAGAACGACCGCAACGCGCGGCCGCAGATCGAGGAGCAGCGCATCCACCGCGGCGTCATCCGCGCCCGCGACGGCAGCGTGCTGGCGCGCTCGCTGAAGGGCGACGACGAGCTCTACAAGCGCCGCTACACGGCCGAGGGGCGCCTGTTCTCGCACGCGATCGGCTACGACTTCCTGCGCAGCGGCCGCGCCGGCCTGGAGCGCGAGTACAACGACGAGCTGACCGGCAGGCGCAACGAGCTGGCCTCGATCTTCGACGAGCTGCGCGGTCGCCAGCGCGTCGGCGACAGCCTGATCACCAACCTCGACGCCGGCGGCCAGCGCGTCGCGCTCGGCGCGCTGCAGGGGCGCAAGGGCTCGATCGTCGCGATCGAGCCGGCCACCGGCAAGGTCCGCGTGATGGTCAGCTCGCCCGACTACGACCCCAACGCGCTGGACACCAAGGCCGCCGCCGAGGCGCCGCTGATCAACCGCGCGACGCAGTCGGGCTACCCGCCCGGCTCGACGTTCAAGGTCGTCACGGCCGCCGCCGCGCTCGACAGCGGGCAGTTCAACCCCGACACGACGGTCTCGGGCAAGTCGCCGATCCAGGTGTCCGGCGCGCCGCTGCAGAATTTCTCCAACGAGCAGTTCGGCATGATCCCGCTGACGACCGCGCTGACGAACTCCGTCAACGTCGTCTGGGCGCAGGTCGCCGAGAAGCTCGGCCACGAGCGGATGGGCGACTACATGAAGCGCTTCGGCTTCGGCACCGACCCGCCGCTGGACTACCCCGACTCGCAGATGCGCCCGAGCGGCGTGTTCGACGTCGATCGGGAGCGCTTCCTGCCGTCCGACCTCGAGGGCGTCGACATCGGCCGTGTCGGCATCGGCCAGGAGCGCCTGAGCGTCACGCCGCTGCAGATGGCGACGGTCGTGGCGACGGTCGCCAACGACGGCGTGCGGATGAGGCCACACCTCGCCGACCGCGTCGTCGACCTCGACGGTCGGACCGTCGAGCGGATCGAGCCGCAGGAGGCCGAGCGCGTCATCAGCGCCTCGAGCGCCAACGACCTGACCGAGATGATGAGCAACGTCGTCAAGGAGGGCACGGGCGTCGGCGCCGCGCTCGAGGGCATCGACGTGGCGGGCAAGACCGGCACCGCCGAGCGCAACATCGCCCAACGCATCAACCAGCCGTGGTTCGTGGGCTTCGCCCCGCTGAACGAGCCGCGAATCGCGATCGCGGTGACGCTCGAGGACGTCCGCGGCGAGCAGAGCCAGGGCGGCGCCGTCGCCGCGCCGATCGCCAAGCAGGTGCTCCAGGAGCTGCTGAAGTGAGCCGGATCGCGCCGGACGCCGTCATCGACGGGCGCTATCAGGTGCTCGGGCACCTCGGCACGGGCGGCATGGCCGAGGTCTACTGCGCGCACGACCTGCAGCTCGAGCGCAAGGTCGCGCTGAAGCTCCTGCACGACCGCTTCGCGGAGGACGCCGAGTTCGTCGAGCGCTTCCGCCGCGAGGCCTCGTCCGCGGCGGGGCTGCAGCACCAGTACGTCGTCTCGGTCTATGACCGCGGCGAATACGACGGCACGCCGTACATCGCGATGGAGTACGTCGACGGGCGCACGCTCAAGGAGCTCGTGCGCGAGCAGGGCCCGCTGGACTCCTCCCGCGCCGTCGACCTGATCGTCCAGATCCTGCGCGCCGCGCGCTTCGCGCATCGCCGCGGCGTCATCCATCGCGACTTCAAGCCGCAGAACGTCATCGTCGACGACGAGGGCCGCGCGAAGGTCACGGACTTCGGCATCGCCCGCGCCGGCGCGTCGGACATGACGCAGACCGGCTCGATCATGGGCACCGCGCAGTACCTCTCGCCCGAGCAGGCACAGGGCCACGCCGTCAACGCGCGCTCGGACCTCTACTCGATCGGGATCATCCTCTACGAGCTGCTGACCGGCCGCGTCCCGTTCGATGCCGAGTCGGCAGTGACGGTCGCGCTGAAGCAGGTCTCGGAGATGCCGATCGCCCCGCGGCGCATCAACCCCGCCGTGCCGCCCGAGCTCGAGGCGATCGTGCTGCGCGCGATCGCCAAGGACCCCGCGGAGCGCTTCGACGACGCCGATGGGTTCATCGCCGCGCTCGAGACGGCAGCCTCGCGGATTCCGACGCTGGCCGCGATGGCGGCTGCCGAGGCCGCCGCCGCGTCGCTGCCCGCGACCGCCGGCACGGCCGTCGCGGCGGTGGCCCCGCCGCCACCCCCGCCGCCCGACGGCGCCACGCGCGTGCTGCCGCCGGCCGTGGCCCACGTGTCGGACGGCGCGACGCTGCCGCCGCGCCCGCTGGCGCCCCTGCCCGAGCGCCGGGCGCGCTGGCCCTGGATCCTCGGCGCGCTGTTCGCGCTCGTGCTGATCATCGTCCTCGTCATGGCCGCCGGCCCCGACCGGGTGCCGGTGCCGAGCGTCGTCGGCAGCAACATCTCGACCGCCACGCAGCGCCTGCGCAGCGAGGGCTTCGAGGTCGTATACGTGCGCGACAACTCCGACAAGCCGCGCAACACGGTCGTCGGACAGGAGCCGGCCGGCGGCACGAGCGTCAACGAGGGCTCGAAGGTGACGCTCAACATCTCCGAGGGCCAGCCGATCCAGAAGGTCCCCGACGTCGTCGGCAAGCCCCGTCGCGAGGCGCGGCGCACGCTGACCGACGCCGGCTTCGAGGTGCAGGAGCGGCGGGTGCCGTCGGATGCGGTTGCGCTCGACCGCGTCGTCGCACAGTCGCCGTCGGAGAACTCGCGCGCCGAGCGCGGCGACACGGTGCGCATCGACGTCTCGACCGGGGCCCAGAGGGTGTCCGTGCCGGACGTCGTCGGCAAGAGCGAGGATGACGCGCGCACGGCGATCGAGGACGCCGGGCTGCGCGTGACCGTCGTCAAGCGCGAGGACGACGAGCGCGATCCGGGCACGGTGCTCGAACAGAGCCCGAACAAGGGCGCCGCCGTCGCGCGCGGCACGGCCGTCACGATCACCGTCTCGGAGGAGACCAGTCAGGTCACGGTTCCCGACGTCGTCGGGCGCTCGCGGAACTTCGCGACGTCGATGCTGTCGGGCCGCGGGCTGAAGGTCAACATCGAGGAGACGCCGGCGGACGCCCCCGACGGAGACGGGATCGTGCAGTCGCAGACGCCGGGCGCCGACGAGAAGGTCGATCGCGGGACGGAGGTGACGATCGCCGTCGGCGTGTTCGACCCCGACCTCAACCCGGACCCGGGCACGACGACGACCACCCCCGCGACGACGACGGCGCCGCAGTGAGGATCGCCGTGCTCGCCGGCGGCCGCTCGTCCGAGCACGAGATCTCGCTCGCCGGCGGCGCCTCGGTGGCCGCCGGCCTGCGCGCCGCCGGCCACGACGTCGTCGAGGTCACGCTCGCGCGCGACGGCGCCTGGACGTGCGGCGGCGACGAGCTCGACGTGCGCCCCGGCCGCGGATTGCTGAGCGCCGATGCCGTCTTTCCCGTCCTGCACGGCCCGTTCGGCGAGGACGGCACGGTGCAGGGACTGCTGGAGCTGCTCGACGTGCCCTACGTCGGCTCGGGCGTGCTGGCCTCGGCGGCCTGTCTCGACAAGGTCGTCGCGAAGGAGCTGATGGCGCAGGCCCGCATCGACCAGGTCGACTACGCCGGCGTCCGCGCGGCGCGCTGGTCGGACGATCGCGCGGCGGTGCTGGCGGAGCTCGCGGCGCTCGGCCTGCCGGTGTTCGTCAAGCCCGCGCGTCTGGGCTCGTCGGTCGGGATCGCGAAGGTCTCAGACGCGGCCGAGCTGGGCGCGGCGCTCGACGCCGCCTTCGAGCATGACCCGTGCGCGATCGTCGAGGCGATGAGCGCCGGGATCGAGGTCGAGTGCTCGGTGCTGGGCTCGACCGCGGACGCGCGCGCGTCGCAGGCCGGCGAGATCGTGATCGACGCCGACTGGTACGACTTCGCCGCCAAGTACGAGCCCGGCGGGATGACGCTGCGCGTTCCCGCGCGGATCTCCGAGGCCGCCGCCGAGCGCCTGCGCGCGACGGCCGTCGAGGCCTTCGAGCGCTTGGGTTGCTCGGGCCTCGCGCGGGCGGACTTCTTCGTCGAAGGCGAGCGCGTGCTGCTCAACGAGCTCAACACGATGCCCGGCTTCACGACGACCAGCGTCTACGCAAAGCTCTGGGAGGCCAGCGGCATGCCCTACGAGGATCTCGTCACGCACCTCTGCGAGCTGGCCGTCGAGCGCCACGAGCAGGAGCGCTCCTACCGCTTCTGAGGGGACTCGCCGCTACTTGAAGAGCAGGATCTCGGAGATCTCGGCCTTGTCGGCCTCCGGCGGCAGCTTCGTGATCCACACGAGGTAGCGGCGAAAGCTCTGGCCCTCGGTGTCGAGGTCGAAGCGCTCGGTCTCGCCGACGGTGCGCGACGCGGTGACCGCGGTCCAGCCCTCGGGCGGCGCAGTCTCGGGCAGGCCCGCCGGCGCGACGTAGATCGTCGCCTCGAATCCCGGCGTCGGGGTGCGCAGGTCCAGGCGTCGCGCGGCGACGCGCGGCGCGGCGTCGATCACGATGCCGACGCCGGCCTTCTGCAGGTCGAAGCTGCGATAGCGCTCCGTCGACCACGTTGACGAGCGGATGCCGTTGACGACGGCGCTCGTCTCGTCCGGGTGCTCGCGCTTGTCGGCGAGCGGGTCGAAGTCCCGCGCGGCGCGCTGGCCGAGGCCGATCGAGCGCAGCTCGCCGGTCGGCGCGACGTTCGTGCGCTTGCCGGTCCCGCGCTCGGTCTGGCTGAGGCCGAGCGCGACCGTGATCAGCGCCACGACGCCGCCGATCGCGGCGAGCGCGGCGATCGCCTTGGTCGAGCGGCGCGCGCGCAGCGGCAGGCGCCGGCGCGTGCCGGCGGGCAGGCTCTTCAGGACGGCGGTCGCCTCGCCGGTGACCTGACCGAGGTTGCGCGAGGTCTCGATCGCGAGCACGTCCTCGAGGTCGCAGATCAGGCTGGCGGCGTCCGGATAGCGGCGGTCGAGCTCCTTGTCGGTCGCGCGGTCGAGCACGGCGGCGAGCGCGGCGGACACCTCGGGCCGGCGGATCTGCACGTCGGGCAGCTCCTCGCGCACGTGCTTCATCGCGACGGCTACCTGGTTGTCGCCCTTGAACGGCACGTCGCCCGTGAGCATCTCGAACATCACGATGCCCAGCGAGTAGATGTCCGACTGGCCCGAGACGACGTGGCCGAGCGCCTGCTCGGGGGAGACGTAGTCCGTCGTACCCAGCACGCGCCCGTCGGCGGTCAGGCCCTCCTGCGCGAGCGAGCGCGCGATGCCGAAGTCCGTGACCTTGGCGGCACCCTCCTCGTCGACGAGCACGTTCTGGGGCTTGACGTCGCGGTGGACGATCTGGCTGGCGTGCGCGGCGCCGAGCGCGCGCGCGATCTCGATCGCGTAGGCGATCGACTCGGACACCGGCAGGCGGCCGTTGCGGCGGATGCGTTCCTTGAGCGTCTCGCCCTCGACGAACTCGAAGACGATGTACGGCGTCGCGAAGCCGTCGTCGCCGCTGCCCTCCTCGCCGGCGTCGATGACGCCGACCACATGCGGGTGGTTGAGCTGCGCGACGGCGCGCGCCTCACGGCGGAAGCGCTCGAGCTGGTCGGAGTCGCCGGCGATCTCGCGATGCATGAGCTTGATCGCCACCTGGCGCTCGAGCACGGTGTCGAACGCCTTGTAGACGGTCGACATGCCCCCCATCCCGACCTTCGCGTCGAGGCGATAGCGCTGGGAGAGCAGGGTGCCGACCGGTGATGCCATCGTCCTATTGTGAGGCCGCGAGCGGGCGTAGAACGTCATCCACCGCGCAGATCGCGGCCATGCTCATCGCCTACCCGTTCTCAGGCGCGCCAGCACAAGCGTCGCGAGGGCGATCCGGTAGGCGGCGTAGGGCAGCAGCGAGCGGTCGCGCGCGACGGCGCGGATGACGCGCATCGACGCCAGCGTCGACAGAAACGATGCCGCGATCCCCACCGCGAAGCCGCGCTGCGCACCCGCCGGCAGCCCGCGGCGCAGCAGCCGCATGCCCTTCAGCAGCGTCGCACCGACGATCACCGGCAGCGCGGCGTGGCGCGAGAGCACGTCGGAGTCCTCGCGGGCGAAGCCGCGCCAGCGCGCCGCGGCGAGCGTCGCGCCGTTGCGCGAGATGCCCGGCATCAGCGCGCACGCCTGCGCCATGCCGAGCGCGAGGCCGTCGGCGGCGCCAGCCTCCTCGAGCGCTCGCGTGCCCTGCCCGCGCGCATCGGCGAGTGCCATCGCCAGCGAGCCCGCGACCAGGCCGGCGGCGACGCTCGCGGGCGTGCCCAGCCGGCGCTCGATCGCGCGCTCGAAGGTCAGCCCCACCACCGCCGGCGGCAGGCAGCTCCAGGCGAGCGGGCTCAGGCGCCGGCCGTCGAGGCCCCGCCCGGCGTCGCCGACCTCGGCGCGCAGGCCGACGAGCAGCGCGGCGGCGGTCCCCGCGTGCAGCGCGACCTCGAAGGACTTGCGCAGCTCGCCGTCGAGCTGGACATAGGGCCAGCCCAGCAGCCACGGCACGAGCGCGACGTGGCCCGAGGAGGAGACCGGCAGCAGCTCGGCCGGGCCGTGCAGCAGCCCGAGCGCGATCGCGTCGCGTGTGCGCAGGCGGGCGGCGTCAGCGGCCGGCGGCATCGGCGGCCGGCTCGGCCGATCCGACCGGTGCGTCGCCGCCGCCGCCGCGCCGGTAGCGCACGACGAGGTAGATCACGCCGATCACGATCATCGCCGCCACGGCGTAGTCGACGTAGTGCAGCGAGTCCTTCCAGCTCTCCCAGCGGTCGCCGACCTGCTGGCCGATGAACGTCAGCGCGAAGACCCACGGCAGGCAGCCGAGGAAGGTCAGCACCGAGAAGCGCCAGAACGGCATCCGCGCGACGCCCGCCGGCAGCGAGATGAACGTGCGGACGATCGGCATCATGCGCGTGAAGAAGACCGTCGCGTCGCCGTGCTTCTCGAAGTAGCGGTCGGCGGCATGCAGGTGGGAGGGCTTGATGTGCAGCTTGCGCCCGTGCTTTTCGAGGATGTCGACGCGCCCGTAGTAGCCGACGGCATACGCGATCCACGAGCCGACCAGGTTCGCGACCGAGCCGACGAGCGTCACGGCGACGAGCGAGTACTCGCCCTCGGAGACGTTGAAGCCCGCGAACAGCATCGTCGCCTCGCTGGGGATCGGGATGCAGGCGCTCTCCAGCAGCATCAGGATGAAGATGCCGGGCAGGCCCAGATCGGCGACCACGTTCACCGCGAAGTCGACGATCGGGTCCGTGATGGAGGCGATGACGAGGGCGGACACGCGGCGGGGAGGCTATCGATCCGCCCGCCGTCAGTAGTACGCGACGACGAGCCGCATCTCCATGGTCTCGTCCTCGCGGCGTCGAGATGGCACCGCCAGCACGCTCATCCTGATGGTGGTGACGTCCGGCGACAGATCGTCCCGGCCAAGCTCGCTGAGCGCGCTCGTTGGGCATGTCACCGTGATCCAGCCGGCCTCCGCCACGGGAACCGGACGCCAGCGCATCCAGTCTCGGTCCACGAGCTGTGGCAAACGCAGCCGGACGAGGTCATCGCCGGTTCGCGAGACGGTCCACGTACCCGAGAAGCCGCACACCGTGAAGGGCTCCAGCGCCTGGAAGCGCTGGCGCAGCTTTGCGACGCGAAGACGCGTCGCTCGCGGCGCCCTCAGCAAGCCCCCCGCCGCGGGCGCGTGGTTCATGAAGCGCTTGACGCGCCCGACCGCATGGGCAGCCTCGATGACCCGCTGCACACGACGGTCAGGGGGAAGGTCTCCGATCTTGTGCGTGCGCACATCCTCGGCACTGACGTTCAAGGCGTGAAGGTTCAGCGCGATCGAGCGTCCCGTCGAGCTCGACGTCTCCACCGGCTCGCCGGTCGACAGCGGCTGGTAGTAGCGCGGATCGCACGCGAGCAGCGCAATGTCGCGAACCTCGTGCGGCGGTAGGCCGGCGTCCGGGTTTCCCGACCTCCAGAGCAGGTACGCCTGCCCGAGCAGCATCGTCAGCACGATCGCGGCCACCAGGTAGCCCGTGGGGTCGAGCTCGCCGATCGTGTCCCATCGCTTGACCAGTTGGCGTTGCATCCTCAGGCCGGCGAGATCCAAGCGCTGAAGCGAGTGGTCGAGTTTGCTCGCGACCCATACGGCGTGCAGGTCGACCGTCAGCGACGAGGGCAGCGTCTCGACCGGGATCGCATCGCCCACGCGCGTGCGAGACGTCAGCCCGTACTGCGAGATCGTCTCCGTCGTCGGCGAACCGACGTAGAGACTGTGGTTTCCCGACGCCAGGAGCGTCGCGCCCACGCCCACGGGGATCGTCATCGACCGGCTCTTCGAATCGACTGCGATCGCGACGACCCGGCGAGCTGAGGAGCACAGCGCCCAGGCGTAGCCTCCGGCGATCGTGATCGGCCCTGCCGCGCATCCGATCGCGAGGCGTCGTGTGGTGCTGCCCCCGCGCCGGCGAGGGCGCGCGACGACGAGCTCGGAGGACCCGGGCAGCGTCGCCCAGACCGCTTCGCGCGACACCGCGATACCGCCGACCCTGCCGCGGATCGGCACTCGAGCGCTGACGTCGAGCGTGACCGGATCGACGCGCACGAGGCCGCGCGTGCCGCCGCTTGCCCACAAGCCGGCAGACCCTGCGGCAAGCGTGCTCAAGTTCGAGCGCAGTGGCCTTTGGAGGGCGACCGTCAGGTCCGGCCGCAGCCGCGTGATGGTCCCGCCGCCGAGCGCGAACAGCGCGCCGCTGCGCGAGGCGAGGGCCGTGACGCTGTGGCCGAGCTGGCGCTCCTCGGCGACGCTGTCGTTGCGGACCGGGTCCAGCGCTCTGATGGTGCCGGCCTCCGAGGCCGTGACGATCAAGCCGCTGTAGGACACGACTGCCGCTGGAGCGCCGCGCACCGGGATCTCCAGCTTTGGGTCGACCGGTCGCGCGGCGCCATGCAGCAGCGCCTGCTCCCAGAGGCCGAGCACGAGCAGGCCGACCAACCCCAGAGCGACGCGCACGGCCCAGCTGCGCAGTCGCGACCCGCGGATGCGCCCGACGAGATCGCGGGCTGCGCCGCGAAGATGTCCCGGAAGGTGCACGAACCAGGCGGGGGCCGCCTTCATCCCAGCGCCTACTTCCGCGAAGGTCGTTACAGTGGCGCCACCGCGGCGCCGATGGGTGTTGCGGGACGGGAGCATGAGCGTGTCCTTCCTGGCGGATTGGGTGCATTTGCTGCTCTCGTCGCAGAGGGGCCCGGGGCCAAATCCGGGCCTCTCGCATGTCGAGGGCAGGGTCTCTAAACAGGTCATAACCCGGCGCGTCGAGAGCGGTACAGGCGTAGATCGACGGCGCCGTTCGGTGCCGAAGTGCACAACGGTGCACTTCGTGCAGTCGTTAGGTGTCCCGCCAGCACGAACGGTGCTACAACAATGGTGCGATTTCTCTCGCGACCCCGCACCTGCGCAAGAACGATCCGCGAATCCCGGTGCTCAACGCCCTGCTCGCGACGGGAGCGACACGGACGACCTACCAGCAGCTGGCCGAGGTCGCCGGAGTCTCACCGCGCAGCGTGATGAACGTCGTCGCCGATCTCGGCGCGATGGGCGTTCTCGAGCGCGGTCCGGTGCGGATGGGGCCGGCGTGTGGCCTCGTGCTCAGCATGGCGCTTGGCAGCGAGAGTCTGCGCGGCGGATTGCTGGACGCCAACGGCACACTTCATCACGCCCAGAGTTCCAGGGCGATGCCCGCCCAACTCGCCCTCGCGCCCGATCAGCTGCTGTCGCGCGTGCGACGGCTCGCCACGCGGATCCTCGCCTCGGGCCTGAACGACCCAGCGCTGCACGCCGGTGGTCGCCGTGAGCTGCGGATGCTCGGCGTCAGCGTCGCATGGCCGTCGCCGATCGACCGTCGCGGCTATCCGCGCGGGCGGGTCCTGTCGAATGTCGAGTGGCACATGGAGCTGCCTGGCGACACCCAGCGGCGGACGTTGGCCATGCACGCCGCGATCGCGCTGGGTCCGCCCTTCTCCGAGCACGTGGACCGTTCGAGCGCGATCAACGACGCCAACGCAGACGCGCTGACGGCGGCGTTCGATCACGCGCGCGCGCGAGCGCTGATGCCGGACGAGGCGGACGCGCCGCGCGTGATCCTCACGGTAAGGATCGGAGGCGGGCTCGGGGCTGCCACGATCGAGCTGGCAACGCACCGGCGCAACGTCCTCTCGTTCATCGAGGCGCGGCTCATGGTCGGCACGAACGGCTTTGCCGGCGAGCTCGGCCACCTTCCCATCAGCGGCGCCACGGTCAAGGAGATCGAGGCCAACCCGCCCGAGGGTCTTGCGCGGATCGACCACAAGCGCTGGGTGTGCTCCTGCGGCGGCCACGGCCATCTCGAGGCGCTGGCAAGCGGCACGGCCTTCGCGCGTCGGATGCAGGCCAGCGGCTACGAGGTCATGAACGACCGCGCGCGTGCGATCCGCCGCACCCAGGCGCTGATCGCCGATCGCGGCAGCGCGCACGCGCAGCGGGCGCTCTTCGATTGCGGGCGACTCATCGGCCGCGCCTTGGCCAACCCGATCCTGATGCACGACCCGCATACCGTCGTGCTCACCGGCTACTTTGCCGACGCGCAGGTCGCACGTGGCGTCGAGCGCGAGCGCGCGATCTGGGGGAACACGATCGGCGACACGGTCATCATCGAGAACCTCGGGCGCGAGCACTACGCCTACAACGCCGCCCGCGGCGCTGGGCTCGCCGTCGTCCGGCGGCTCGTGATGCGCGAGCTCCCGCAGCTTCTTCGCGCCGACACGGTCAAGCGACTCACGTTCCCCTTTGGAGACCGACATCTGCTCGCCACGGTGTCCGGTCCGTGAGCTCGTCCGCGACGCCACGCCGTTGCCCAGCGCAATCGCTCGTGTCATCGCATTCGTGAGCCGGGCCCCGCCCGCTGCATACTGCGCCCGATGCGCATCTGGGTCGACCTCACCAACAGCCCGCACGTGCTCGTGCTGCGCCCGATCGTCGCCGCGCTGCGCGCGCAGGGCCACGAGGTGCAGATCACCGCCCGCGACTTCGCGCAGACGCTCGGCCTGCTCGAGCGCTTCGGGATCGCCCACACCGTGATCGGCCGCCACCGCGGCGGCGCCCTGGCGGCCAAGGGGCTCGGGCTCATGTCGCGCTCGACGGCGCTCGCGCGCTGGGCGCGCGGCCGGCGCTTCGACGTCGCCTTCGGCCACGGCTCCAACGACGTGACGGTCGCCGCGCGGCTGCTGCGCATCCCCTGCTCGACGATGTTCGACTACGAGTGGGCGACGGTCCAGCACACGGTCAACTGCCGCCTCGCGCAGACGGTCGTCGTGCCCGAGGCGATCCCGCCGCAGCGCCTCGCGCGCTATGGCGCGAGCGGCAAGATCGTCGCCTACGCGGGGCTCAAGGAGGAGTACTACCTCGCCGACTTCGAGCCCGACCCGGCCGTGCTCTCAGAGCTCGGCCTCGACACCGCGCAGCCGATCGCCGTCGTGCGCACGCCGCCGGCCGTGTCGCTCTATCACCGCTTCGAGAACGACGTGCTCGGCGCCGTGCTCGAGCGCCTGCGCGGCAGCCAGACGGTCGTGCTGCCGCGCACGGCCGAGCAGCGCGCCGCGCTGACCGACGGCTTCATCGTCCCCGAGCGCGCGATCGACGCGCAGTCGCTGATCGCCTACGCCGACCTCGTCGTGTCCGCGGGGGGCACGATGAACCGCGAGGCGGTCGCGCTCGGCACGCCCGTCTGGACGACGTTCCAGGGTCGCCTCGGCGCGGTCGACGAGCGGCTGATCGCCGACGGGCGCATGCTCGTGCTCGAGCGCGCCGAGGACGTCGTGCTCCAGAAGCGCGCGCCCGCTGCGGCCGCGGAGCGCGTCCGCCGCGATCCCGCCTTGCTGGCGGCGTTGCTGTTGCGAGCTTGCGGGTAGGGGCAGGCGATGTCCGTCAAGCATCCGGTCGAGCGCGGCGACGAGGAAGGGCGCGGCCTCTTCGACAGCCTCGCCGAGCGCGCCTCGAACTTCATGTCCTCGCCGGCGTTCTTCGCCTTCTGCAGCCTGCTCGTGCTGGTGTGGGGGGCGTCGTACGTCGTCGGCTGGCCGACGGACGTGCGCGCGTTTCTCGGCGAGGCGCTGGCCGCCGTCACGCTCGCGCTCGTCGCGCTGATCAAGAACGCCGAGCGCCGCGCCGAGCACGCGGTGCAGTTCAAGCTCGACGCGATCGCCGCGGCGCTGCTGGAGATGCACCGCGACGACGAGGACGACCAGGACGAGGCGATCGACGATCTCGAGCGGGCGATCGGGCGCGACGAGGAGGTCTGAACCCGCAGCCCTGCGCGTCGCGCACGCCGTCCTCGGTCGCGGCCACGCCGTCCGCGACGAGCGCCTCAGCATCGATGGCAGGGGCCGACGGCCGGCTTTCAGCGTGCGCGCGGCAGGATCCGGACCCCGTGGTGTCGCACGGCGAGCCGCTCGATCAGCTGCTCGTAGCCGCGGACGGTCGCCTCCCAGGAGCCCGGGTCCGCGTAGGGCTCGCCGCTGCGCGGGCCGAGCATGAGCAGGGCGTCGCGAAGCCCGTCGACGTCGTGGGGCGAGAAGAAGGTCGCGCCGGCGTACCCGCTGGCCGCCTCGGCGAGCGCCGGCACGTCGGTCACGACAACCGGCAGGCCGAGCGCCATGCCGACGTGCAGCGGCCCACTCGCCGAGGAGCGGTGGTAGGGCAGCACGAGCGCGTCGGCGCCCGCCAGCCAGCGCGCAGCCTGCTCATCGGGGACGTAGCTGTTGACGAACGTCATCCGCGATCGGTTCGGGCTGGCGGCGATCAGCTCGGCGGGCAGCGTCCAGCCCTCCCACGTCTCGCCGACGACGGTCAGCCAGAAGCGGCTGGGGTCCGGCAGCGCGTCGAACGCCCGCACCAGGTTCTCGAGGCCCTTGTAGGGGCGGATCGTGCCGAAGTACATGAGGTTGACCGCCTCCGGTGGCGCCTCGCGCAGCGCCGTGCCGGGCGCCGCCTCGTACTGGTGAAACGGGCCGAGGCGAACGATCGAGACAGGCCTGGACCCGACGCGATGTGCCGCGCGCAGCGGCTTGCGGTCGGCCTCGGAGTGGATGACGAACCCGTCGACGAGCGGGATCAGCAACCTCAGCATCGCGCGGGAGTACGGCGCGACCAGCGGCAGCGCGACCTCGCCCGTGTCCTGCACCTCGTGCAACTCGAGCACGATCCGCGCGCCGCGCAGGCGGGCGAGCACGGTCAGCGCGAGGTAGCTGTGCACGACCGTCGCCGTCCACCACTGCAGCACGACGATGTTGGGACGCTCCGTCCACAGCAGCCGCGCCGCCGGGACGATCGACGGAAACCAGAACCAGTCGACGCCGTCGTGGACACGGACGTCGGCGGGGTAGGCGTGCTCGACGAGGCTCGCTCCCACCCTTGCGGCGCCGGGGTACAGCCGTCTTGGCAGCAGCCGGCGCATGAGCACGACCGAGGTGCGGTGGCGCTTCGCGAACGCGCATGCGAGCTGGTGCGTGTGCTGGCTGATGCCGCTGACGAAGCGCGTGCCCGAGCCGATCACCATGATGCGCTGAGCTGGCTGCCCGTTCATCGGCGCCTCGCAGCGTACCCTGCGTGCTCGTGGCGAGATCAGCGCACAGCGATCCCGCGGACGGTCCCTGGGAGGGGCCGATCCTGATACGCGACGTCGAGCTCTCCGCGCCGCTGTCGACCATCGAGGACCAGACGGGCCGCTACGGGCGCGCGCTGCTGATCGTCAGGCTCCACGGACGTCCGGTGGGGCGCCTGGAGGCGCGTCTCGTTAACGGGCGGCTCGCGGTCGAGCGCTACGAGCGCGAGCTGCGGGCCTCCTGCGTTGAACGTGGGCCCGCTGCCCGCGCCCGATCGCCGCTCGAGGCCGTCGTTCACGGTCGCGGTCTGCACGCACGACCGCGCGGTCGCCGCGCTGGACACCGTCGCCTCCTTCGAGGCGCTCGACTACGACGGCGACGTCGAGATCGTCGTCGTCGACAACGCGCCGCGCGACGACGCGCTGGCCGTGGCCCTGAAGGCGCGCCCGCAGCGGCCCGGACGTCCCGTTCGCCGGGTCGTCGAGCCCGTGCCCGGCCTGTCGCGGGCGCGCAATCGTGCGCTCGCGGTGGCGGGCGGGGAGCTGATCGCCTTCACCGACGACGACGCGGTCGTCGAGGAGCACTGGCTGCGGGCGCTCGCGCAGGGGTTCGCGAGGGCCGACGACATCGCCTGCGTGACCGGGCTGACCCTGCCGGCCGAGCTCGAGACGCGCGCGCAGGAGTGGTACGAGCGCTACGGCGGCTTCAACAAGGGGCGTGGATTTCAACCCGTGGTCTTGCGAGCCGGCGAGCTGGGCGGCCAGCACGCGCTGTACCCGTTTCCCTCCTTCGGAGCCGGCGTCAACATGGCGTTTCGCGCGGACGTGCTGCGCGGCATGGGCGGCTTCGAGCCCGCGCTCGGCCCGGGGCAGGGCAGCGGAGGCGGCGATGACACCGCGATGTTCGCCGAGATCCTGATCGGCGGACTGGCGATCGCCTACGAGCCCGCCGCGGTCGTTCGGCACGCGCACCGTCGCGCGGAGGACGTCCTGCACCGCCAGCTGCACGGCTACGGCGTCGGGTTGACCGCCTACCTGACCTGGTGTGTCCATCGCCACCCGCTGCGGTCGCTGGGGCTCGCCGGGATGGCCCTCCCCGCACTGCGCTACCTGGCCAGCGGGGGCGCGACACACGAGATGGCGCACGCGTCGGGGCCCGGCTGTCCAGCGTCGCTGAGCGCGGCGCTGCGGCGGGGGCTGCTGCGCGGTCCGATGGCGTACGTGCGCGCGGTCCGCGCGGCGCGCGGGCTGCCGCGATCCTGAGCCGCTACCTGGCCGCGCCGAACAGCGACCGGAACTTCGCCGCGGACTGCGGGAACCGCCCGCCCATCAGCGCGTACTGCTTGTCGGGCTCGTCGTACTCGAAGTAGTTGGAGTAGGCGACGTCGTTGGCGGCGATCCAGTCGTACATGTGCTGCACGAACGATGGCGCGTCGCCGCCGCCGTAGCCGTCGCTGCGGCTCGTGACGCCCCACTCGGGGATCGTCATCGGCTTGCCGTGGGCGCGCGCGAAGTCGCGATGCCACGCGAGGCCGTAGGGCATCGTCATGTAGCCGTTCCAGCGAACCTCGGGGTCGATCCGGTCGGGGCCCCAGTAGTGGTCGTAGACGTCCATGCCGATGTAGTCGACGTAGGCATCGCCCGGATATGCGCCATCCGCCGGCATCGAGCTCGGGCCCATGTTGACGCTCCAGTCGAACTTGAAGGCGGCCCCCCGAACGGAGCGCATGGCGGTGACGAGGCGGCGAAAGTAGTCGATGTAGTGCCGCGGCTCAGACCACGCCGACCAGCGGTACCAGTTGCCGTTGAACTCCCAGCCGGGGCGGATCACGGCCTTGCCCTGGCCGGCTGCGACCATGACCCGTGCGGCGCTGGCGAAGTGATGGTCGTAGTGACCCAGCGCGCCGGCCTGCATCGTTCCGGTCTCGCGCGGCAGCATCGGGACGCTGTAGACCATGCGGCCCTTGTAGGGGCTCGCTCCCCAGCCGCTCGTCCACCAGTTCGGATAGTCGATCTTCGACCAGTCGTCGTCGGCGAGGTAGTCCAGGACCCGCGCCACCGGCCGGCCGCGCCACTGCTCGTGGGCGGCGACCTTGGCCGGTTGGTTCGCGCCGACGAAGACCCCGAGGGTGGACGAGGGATCGGCTGCCTGAGCGGAAGCCGGGATGAGCAGCGCGGCTACCAGGGTGAACGCGACCAGGGCGAGCCGACGGGCGAGGCGCATGCATGCGTCATCGTTGCCCAAGCCCGTTTCCTGAGCCGGGTTGCACGGATGTACGACCGCGAGGCGCGTCAGCGCGGGGAGCTCGGCCCCGCGTCAAGCGTCCGCGGCGCCGTCCAGCGCAGCAGGCGACGCAGCGCGCCGGCGGGCCGTCCCGGGAGGCCGCCCGCCCATGCGACGGCGGGGTACAGCAGCAGGGCCTCGACCACCATCGTCGCGACCCATGCGATCGCGAGCGTCTCGATCCCGCCGCCCGACGCGAGCGCCAGCCAGGCCACCACGACCTCGAGTCCGCTGCCGATCGAGCAGATCGTGGCAGCGCGGGCGATGTCGCCGTTGACCCGTGCGACGGCCCCGTAGTACGACTTCACGCCCGCGGCGAAGGTGCCCAGGCCGATGATCGTCAGGGTCTGCGTAGCCGTGTCGTAGCCGGGTCCGAAGGCGCGCAGCAGCGGGCCGCCGGCGATCGCGAAGACCAGCGGCGCGCTCACCGCGACCGCGACGAAGATGGCGAAGGTCCGCCGCAGCTCGCGTTCGAGCGTCGATCGCTCGCTGCTGGCGATCGCAAACAGCGCCGTCGACAGGTGGCCGGGGACGATGTGCGCGAACGTGGCCAGCAGCAGGGCGGCGTAGAAGTACGCGTTGGTCTCCGTCGACAGCTGCACCGCCACGAGCAGTGGCAGCAGCAGTCGCGGCGCGGCGGACGACAGGGTCAGCCAGTGGTGCGCGAGCGCGATCCTGCGCAGCTCGCCGAGCAATGACGCACGCGGACGGCCGACCAGCTGCTCGCCTCCGCGGCGGGCGAGCAGCAAGAGCGTCACGAGCGACACGAGCACGCCCGCGAGCCACGCCGCGACGACGCCGCGCGGGTCGTCGCCCGTCCACACGACGACGGCCAGCGGCAGCAGCGCGAGCTTCGCGATCGAGAAGACGAGGTTGCGCCACACCTGCCAGCTGGCGCGCGAGAGGCCGATCATGGCGTCGTCGAGGACCAGCAGCGCCGCGGTCGAGGCGGTCGTCGCCATGAACAGCGCAAGGCCCAGGGGTCCGCGCAGCGCGGTGGTCGCCTCGGGTGCGACCTGCGCCGCGATCGCAGCAAAGGCGGCCGCCAGCATGCATCCGGCGCCGACGGCGACGATCACGGCCGTCGTCATGAGCTGCGCCGAACGCCGGTCGCCGCGAGACAGCTCCGCGATCAACAGCGTGCCGAGGCCGACCATGGCGGCGATCGACATGAGCTGCATCACCGACAGCGCTGCGCTCGCGGCGCCGACGGCCGCGGGCTCGAAGCTGCGCGCGACGGCCCACCAGAAGGCGAAGCCGAACGCCGACGTCAGGACGGTCGTCGCGAACAGCGCGAGGGCGTTGCCAAGCGTGTCGCCGCGCTTGCGGCGGGGGAGCAGGCCTCCGGGCGCGAGGTCAGCCATGACCGGCTGCGGCGAGGGCCGTCATGAGCCCGGCGCGATCCGCACCTCGCGGTAGGGAAGCCGCGGCCGGTCGGCGCGAAACAGCCGCGCGCTGATCGCCAGCCCGCCCGGGCGCACGGCGGCGAGGTCCAGCAGCTGCACCCACGCCGCTCCGGCTGGGAGCCGCCGCTCGGCGCGCGAGATCTCGCCGGCCGCGCTGCGCAGGCGCAGCGTGTAGGTGATCGCGCGACCCTCCCCGTTGCGCACGTCGACCGCGAGCAGGCGCTCGCCGGCCGCGCCGGTCGTCCTGCGCAGCCCGAGCTCGGTCGTCGGCACGCGGTCGATCGCATCGCTGCGCAGCGACACGATCACCGCCGCCGCAAGTGCGGCGGCGACGACGAGGCCCGCCGCGAGGACCGCGACCCCGACCCGCGGTCGGTCGCGAGACCACGCGGTCAGGACGCTCGGGCGCGCGCGCACGGGCGCGAGCACGGCCGCGAGCGCCGGGGTCGTCAGCGCCGCCACGAGCAGCGCCCACGACGTCGTCGTCAGGGGGATCGACAGCGCGCTCAGGGCGATGCCGCCGAACGCGACGCCGGCGAAGCTCAGCGCGACGCCGAAGGCGATGGCGTCCGCCGCCTTCGGCGCCCACGACGTCCAGCGGCGCAGCGCGAGCACCCAGGCGTACCCCGGGACGAGCAGCACGGCGGGCACGGCGAGGATCGCGCGCACGTCAGCCTCCGGAGCGCAGGTCGTAGATGCGCACGGTGCCGTTGTCGTACACGCGACTGGCCTGTGCGGCACGGTCGAACTTCACGAGTGCGCCGCGCGAAAGCGGCCTACCTCGGGGGCGGGCCGCGATGTCGTCGCGAAAGTACTCGCCCCGGACCGGTAGCTGACGGCTGAGGCGCACGTTGACGGCGGCGAAGTCGATGGCCCGTTCGCGCACGTACTGGCGCATCGGCGCGTCGATCGCCGGCGCGTAGAAGAGCGGCGAGGCGTCGGGGATCGCGTCCTGGCGGCCGTAGGCTCCGAAGACCGAGCAGGTGCCGTAGTCGCAGGCGGTGCGATGCCCGGCCCCGATGCCGACCCGCGCCCAGCGGGCCGCCGCGATGTTGAGCACGTTGACGCCGCTCTCATAGCCGGCGATGCGAAACCGCCCCGGAACCGACTGCCAGGAGGGGGGCCAGCCTACCGCCGCGAAGCCCGCGAACAGCAAGCTCAGCACGACGGCGCCCGCAGCGGCGCGCCTGCGTGGCGCGGCAGGAGTCCAGATGCGCAGCACGGCCATCGCGATCGGGATCGCCGCGAACAGCAGCGCGTAGGTGAAACCGCGGGTCGTGGCCTCGCCGTTGCCGGTGAGCACGCGCGCGGCGAGCACGGCGTAGAACCCGATCGCGCCGGCCGCCATCACGCGTGCCGTCGTGCTCCTGCTTCGCCAGAGCGCGAGCGCACCGACCGCCACGAGGACCGCGGCACTCGCGAACGCCGCGTAGGCGAGCGCTTGGCCGACCACACCGGGCGCCGATGCGACGACCTTCGCCCCGCCGCGAGCGCCGGGCGTCGTGAACGTCCCGAGGATCGAGTCGGGCAGGTAGTCCACGACGACCCCCGCGTGCGACGCCACCCACGCCGCAGCAAGCACGAGCCCTCCCGTCGCGAGGCTCGCGAACCGCCGCGCTCGCTGCCGGTCGCCGGCGACGAGCGCCACGCCGGCGCCGAGCACCAGCGCGAGGATCGCGACGATGGCCGTGATGTGGTGGGTGGCGATGAGGCCCGCCAAGCACGCCATGCACAGGCCGCCGGTCTGCCATCGGGTCGCGCGTCGCGTGTCGATCGCGAGCGCGAGCGTCGCAACCATCAACAGCAGCGCCGGCGCCAGGTAGATGAACATCGTGTTGAAGGTGGGATGGTGGGGCCCTACCGCGAAGACGAGCGCCGCCACGGCGGCGAGACGCCCGCCGCGGCCGAGCAGCCGCACGAGGCCGAACATCGCCACGGCGAGCGCCACGTGCGCCGCCGAGGCGACGATCGTGCCGGCGGCGAAGATGCTCATGTCGCCAATCGACGCGAGTGCGTCGGTGAGCACCTCGAGGCCCGGGAACGAGGGACTGACCGGGAGCGTCGGGTTGTCGACCGCCAGCGTGTCGTGCTGGGCGACCTCGAGCGCCGTGCGCAGGTGCTGGAGCTCGTCGGGAAATCGCAGGTCGCGCGGGGCGTACATCCACTTCGTCAGCGACTGCGCGACAGCCAGGGCGACGAGCGCGGCGAGGCGCTGGGCGTCGGCGACCCTGGGGGCGACGGCGATCAGCATCAGCGGCAACCAGATCAGCGCCCGCCCGATCCACAGCAGGATCTCGGCGCCCGTCGCATCCGCGCGGCCGATCGCGAAGCTCACCGCGACCGTGAGAACCCCGATCGCCGCCACGGCGAGCGCGAGGGCCAGCCTGTGCCCGTCGCGTCTCGCAGGGTCGTGCTCTCGGAGGCTCATCAGGAAAGTCGCGACGGTCCTGCGACGTGGCGTGTCGTGACGCGCACCGTACTCAACCGGCTCGTCGTCGCGGCCGGCCGGTGCACCGCTGAGGATGCCCGGACTAGGAGGCCGCCGCCTCGAGGCACGCCTCGAGGCGCGGCTCGAGTACCAGCGCCGGCGAGCTCCGCGCGAAGCGATGGTGCAGCATGGTCCACAGCACCCGGCTTCCGTCGCGCCAGGTGTTGAGGTTGGACTCGCCGTGGGCGCGCGGCGCCTCGAAGCTCGGAACCTCGCCGACGCGCAGGCCGGTCTTCGTCGCGCGCACGATGATCTCGGTCTCGATCTCGAAGCCGTCGGACTCGAGGGCGAGCGTCGCCAGCCGGTCGCGGTCAAAGGCGATGTAGCCGTAACAGAGGTCCGTGAACCGGGCGCCGTAGAGGGCGTTGACGAGCCCGCGCAGGACGGCGTTGCCGCAGCGCCGTACGCGTTCCATGTCAGTGGTGCCGCCGTCGCGGAGAAAGCGCGACCCCTTCACGAGGTCATAGCCCTCGTCGAGCAGCGCGACGAAGCGCGAGATCTCGGCCGGGTCCATGCTGCCGTCGGCGTCGATCATGACGATGACGTCGCCGCGCGCGACGGCGAAGCCGGCGCGCAGCGCAGCGCCCTTGCCCGGGCGGTCCTGCCCCACGACGAGGATGTCGGGCCGGATCGCGCGGCTGACGGCGACGGTGTCGTCGAGCGAGTCGCCGTCGACGAGGATCACCTCGGCGATGCCGGCGGGCAGGCGCTCGAGCACGCCGCCGATGTTGCGCGCCTCGTTCATCGCGGGGATCACGACGGAGACTCGCGGAGGCTGCGTGCCGTGTCGCTCTTCCCTGGCGATTTCCTGAAGCAGTTGCACGCTCGACCTCCCCTTCCTGGCAGCCGTTTGTGGCAGTCGCGAGCGGTCCGAAACGCGCACCGATTCCCTGTCGATCACGTCCGAGGCCAAGATGATTGCATGGGTCAGCCCGATTCGGTGTCGGATGAGACCACGTCGGCCGCGCGGGCGGGGCGGGTCGCCAGGGGCGCACCGTCGGCCGCGCCCGTACAATCGGCGGCGATGCGCCGACGGATCCGCTCCGCGGCCTTTCCCCTGCGCCGCCATTCGCTGCTTCAGCTCACGGTCGACGGGGCGTTGGTCGCGCTCGCGTACTGGCTCGCCTATCGGCTGCGCTTCGACGGCCCCAGCTCGGTTCCCGAGCGCTACCACGACCTCTTCTTGGCCACGATCGTGCCCGTCGTCGCGGGCTCGGTGCTCGTCTTCGCCGCGTTCGGGCTCTATCAGAAGTGGTGGCGCTACGTGACCCAGCGCGACTACCTGCGCATCCTGCAGGCCGTCGTCATCGCGACGCTGCTGCTGCCCGGCTACATCGCGCTCGTCAAGCCCGTCACCCAGCGCTCGGCCGCCGGCGACGCCCCGGTCACCGCGCCCACGGGGGTGATCGCGCTGTACGTGCTGTTGTCGCTGGCGTTCGTCGCCGGCACGCGCTTCTTCGCGCGCTCGATCTACGAGCGCCCGCTGACGGGCTTTCGCGCGCGCAAGGGCGCGCGCGGCCTGCTGATCGTCGGTGCCGGCGACGGAGGCCGCCTCGTCCTGCGCGAGATCCTGCGCAATCCCGAGCTGGGCCTCAAGCCGGTCGGCTTCGTCGACGACGACCCGACCAAGCGCCGCCTGCGCATCGACGGCGTGCGCGTGCTCGGGGCCACGGGCGAGCTCGGGCGCATCCTCGACGAGGCCGAGCCCGACGAGGTCACGATCGCGATCCCGTCGGCGCCGGGCATCGTGCGCGCGAACGTCGTGCGCGCCTGCCGCGAGCGCGGCATCCCGGTGCGCACGCTGCCGACGGTCTTCGAACTGCTGCAGACCGGCGGAAACTTCGTCAAGCAGGTGCGCGACGTGCAGGTCGAGGACATCCTCGGGCGCGAGCCGGTGCGCATGGAGCTCGACCGCGTCGGCGCGTACCTCAACGGCGAGGTCGTGTTGATCACCGGCGCCGGCGGCTCGATCGGCAAGGAGCTCTCGCGCCAGATCGCGCGCGTCGGCCCGCGCCGCCTGCTGCTGCTCGACCACGCCGAGGACAACCTCTTCCAGATCCAGCGCGAGCTCGAGCACGACCGCCACGTGCACCCCTCCACGCTGGCCGCGGTGCTCGCGGACTGCAAGGAGGAGGAGCGCATGCGCGAGGTCTTCGCGGCCTACCGCCCGACGATCGTCTTCCACGCCGCCGCCTACAAGCACGTCGGGCTGATGGAGCAGAACCCGGTCGAGGCCGTGCGCAACAACGCGATCGCGACGCGGCTGATGGCGCGCATCGCAGGCCAGTGCAACGTCAAGGCCTTCCTGCTCGTCTCGACGGACAAGGCGGTCGCGCCGGCGACGGTCATGGGCGCCTCCAAGGCGCTGGCGGAGTTCGCGCTCGAGGCCGAGCAGGCGCGCTTTCCGAAGACGAGCTACTGCGCGGTGCGCTTCGGCAACGTGCTCGGCTCGTCGGGCTCGGTCGTGCCGATCTTCCGCCGCCAGATCGCGCTCGGCGGCCCGGTGACGGTCACCGACGAGCGCATGACGCGCTACTTCATGACGATTCCCGAGGCCGTTCAGCTGATCATCCGCGCGGGCGGCATGTGGAAGTCTCACGCTCCGGCCACGGCGGATGCTCCCGGCGGCGAGGTGTACGTGCTGGAGATGGGCGAGCCGGTGCGGATCCTCGACCTCGCACGGACGATGATCGAGTTGTCGGGCCTGGATCCCGAGCGCGACATCGAGATCGAGATCGTCGGCCGGCGACCCGGCGAGAAGCTCCACGAGGAGCTCTTCAACCCCTACGAGCGCCCGCAGCCGACCTCCGCCGAGAAGATCCTGCGCGCCGAGCGCGCGCGCCGCGCGCCGCACGCGGTCGATGACATGTTCGACCAGATCGGGCTGCTCGTGCTCGAGGGCGACGCCGCCGGGCTGGCCGCGAAGGTCGCCGAGCTGTCCGCGGTGTCGGAGGGTTGGACCGCCGCCGAGGACGCGTCCACCACTAGGATCCTGCGGTCGTGAACGCCACGTTACTCGCAGCCGTCAAGCTCGGGGACCAGATCGAGCGCTTCGGGGCGTACGCCGGCTACGCCTCGGTCATCGGTCTCGGCGTCCTGGCGATGCTCTACTTCGCCCAGGCGCGCGAGGTCAAGCGCCTGCGCGAATGGGCCGGCCGCGCGCCCGAGCGCGACGCCGAGCTCGCCCAGCGCGTGCAGAGCGACGCCCAGCGCCGCGTCGTCGCACAGCCGGCTGCTGCTCCCGGCGCCCAGCCGAACCCCCAACCCGTCCAGCCCGCCGCGCCGCAGACGCCGGCCGCGCAGCAGGCCGAGGCCGCTCGCAAGGCCGCGGCAGCGGCGGTCATGCAGAAGTTCCAGCAGCCCGGCGCAGCGCAGGCCCAGCCCCCCGGCCTCGGCCCGCCCGGCCAGCTCGCGCGGCCCGGGTCAGCCGCTGGTCCCGGAGGTGCCCGCGCCCAACGCGACCGTCCGCAGGCGCGCCCGGCGGCCTCGGCGTCGCCAGCGACGACCCCGCCGGCGCCCGCTCCCGCGCCCGTCGTGGCGCCGACCGCGGCGACCGCGGGCGCAGTCGCCGCGGCTCGCCAGGAGACCGTTGCCGCCGGCGCAGTCCGCGCCCTGACCAACGGCGCCGGCGTTCAGGACACGCACGAGTCGGCGGCCGCTCGCCCCTCGCTGCCGCCCGACCCACCGCGCACGGCGCGCGCCGCCGGCGACGCGCGCCCCGTCGAGGAGGGCGGCGGACCGCGCGCACGCATCGGCCTGATCGCCGGTGGCGCGGCCGCGGCGCTGGCCGTCGTCGTCGTGCTCGCGGTGCTGCTGACCGGCGGCAGCGACGCGCCGCCGGCCGACAACGCGATCGGCGACAGCCCGCCGCCTGCCGGCTCGGCGCCGGCCGCGGCCACGCCGAAGGTCGATCGCAAGGCGACGCAGGTCGCCGTGCTCAACGGCACGACGCAGAACGGCCTCGCCGGCAGCGTCGCGAGCAAGATCGAGGATCGCGGCTTCACGATCCTGTCGAAGGGCAACAACGCCGACCAGAAGGTCGCGACGACGACGTCTCCTTCCGCGAGGGCAGCGAGGACGCGGCGCGGATCGTGGCGAAGGTCGTCGACGTTCCCGCCGGGGCCGTGCAGCCGATCGACGCGAACACCGCCGCGGCCGTGGCCGCCGAGGCGAACGTCGTCGTGATCGTCGGCAACAACCTCGGCAGCACCGGTTAGCGCCTCCGCGGCAGCAGGTCGCTGCAACTGCGAGTCTGCACCGCATCGACCCGCTGCCGGCCGCGAGCATGACGTGAGCGCCGCCGCGCGGATCGCCTTCGCGCTGCTCGTGTGCGCGACGTTCGCCGCCTTCTTCGCGGCCCAGGAGCTCAAGAGCACGCCGCCGCGGCGTGCAGGAGCTGACGGTCGACCCGATCTTCTCGCCCAACCGCGACGGCCGCAAGGAACGCGCTCGCGCGTCGTTCGTCCTCAAGCGCACCGACGAGGTGACCGCGACCGTCGTCGACCGCGCCGGCGACAGCCGTGCGCGTGATCGCCCGCAACCGGCTGCTGGCCAAGGGCCGGCGGATGCGCGTCGTCTGGGACGGCGCGGCGCCGGCGGCGCCATGGCGCCCGACGGCACGTACCGCATCCGCCTGAACCTGCGCCGCCAGGGCCGCGCGGTCGTGCTGCCGCGCAACATCGTCAAGGACACCGAGCCGCCGGACGTCCGCGTGACGTCGATCGGCCCGGAGTCCGACAAGGTGCCGCAGGCCCGAGCTGCTGCCGCGCATCGACGGCGGGTCGGCCCGCGTGCGCTTCCAGGCGCCCGATCGCCGCAAGGAGATCCTCGTCTTCCGCACCGACGTCAGCCCCGCGCGAGCGATCTTCGACAAGCCGGTCGCGCTCGCCGACGACGCCCGCGTGTGGCGCTGGAACGGCCGCGCGAACGGCCGTCGCGTCGCGGCCGGCACGTACCTCGTCGTCGTGCGCGCGCGCGACGCGGGGGGCAACATCGGCACGTCGGCTCCGGTCCCGCCGCGCTTCGGCTTCGGCCAGACGGCGCGCGGGCGCGGCGGCATCACCGTCCGCTACCTCAGCGCGCAGCCGGAGGCCGAGCCGGTCGGCGCCGGCGAGCGGGCCGCGGTCGCCGTCAGCTCGGGCGACGCGAACTTCACCTGGACGGTGCGGCGCGTCGGCGAGCGCCAGATCCGCGATCGCGGCCGCGGCACTCGCTCGCGGGTCGTGCACTTCTCGGCGCCCGGCGGCAAGTCCGGGCTGTACATCTTCGAGGCGCGCACGCGCATGCGCAGGGTCGCCGCGCCGGTCGTCGTGCAGGCCCAGCAGGCCCGGGACGTCCTCGTCGTGCTGCCGGCGACGACGTGGCAGGGCTCAAACCCCGTCGACGACGACGGCGACGGGCGCCCCGACACGCTCGCCGCCGGGCTGCCGGTGCGCATCGGCCGGCCCTACGTCAAGAGCGGGCTGCCGGCGCAGCTCCCGAAGCAACGAGGCCCTGCTGCTCGCCCACCTCGACCGCTCCAACCACCGCTACGACCTGACGACCGATGTGGCGCTGGCGCGCGGCACGGGCCCGAAGCTCGACGGTCACCGCGGCGTGATCCTCGCCGGCGACACACGCTGGCTCGACGCGCGCGTCGCACGCGCGCTGCGGCGCTTCGTGCGCGACGGCGGCAACCTGCTGTCGGTCGGGACGGCGTCGCTGCGGCGCACCGTGCGGCTGACGCCCGGCGGGCGAGCGGTCGACCCGACCGCGCCGACGCCGCGCGATCTCTTCGGCGCGCGCCTGCGCGCCGTGCAGCGGCCGCCGTCGCCGGTGTCGCTGGTCAACGTCGTCGACGACGTCCAGCTGTTCGCCGGCACCGCCGGCGAGTTCGCCGGCATAGGCGCCTACGAGCAGACCGTCGACGTGCGCGGCGGCAGCGCGGCGGTCGCCGCCGCCGCGGCGACAGCCGACGGCCGGCGCCAGGTGATCGTCGCCTCGCGCCTGGGCGAGGGCCTCGCGATCCGCCCGGGCCTGCCCGGCTTCTCGGCGAGCCTGCGATCCCACGACGAGCTCGCCGGCCTGCTCGAGCGCGTCTGGACGCTGCTCTCGCGCCCATGATCGCCGCGATCTCGACCCTCGGCGACCTCGCCCAGACCGCCGGCGTGATCGTCGCATCGCTGCTCGCGGCGGCAGTCCTGCTGGCGCGCTCCGATCGCGCGCGCGCCGTCGCGATGCTCGGCGCGATCGTGCTGACGCCGGTTCTGCTGGTTGCCAACATCTGGTCGACGCCGCAGCTGCAGCCGCTGCGCGACCGCCCGCTGCTGGCGCTTGCCGCCGCCGCCGGCGGCCTGCTGCTGCTCGCCCTCGGCGCCTGGGCCATCCACCGCCGCCCCGAGGCCATCGCGCTCGCAGCCGCCGCCGCGCTGCCGTTTCGCGTGCCGATCGAGTCCGGCGGCGACACGTCGAACCTGCTGCTGCCGCTGTATCTCGTCATCGCCGCCGGCGTGCTGGCCTACGCGGTGCCGCGCCTGCGCGCCGCGCGCGGCCTCGACGACGAGGACGAAGGGCGCCGGCGCGGCGCGCTCGAATGGCTGCTTGCGGCGTCGGTCGTCCTGTACGCCGTGCAGGCGGCCTACTCGTCGGACTTCGACAAGGCGCTGTCGCAGCTGATCTTCTTCTACGTCCCGTTCGCGCTGCTGTTCGCGCTGCTCGCGCGCGTACCGTGGACGCCGCGGCTGGCGGGACGCTGCCTCGCGGTCGTGCTCGTGCTGGCGGCCGCGCTCGTCGGGATCGGCTTCGTCGAGTACGCCAAGCGCGAGCTGCTGCTGAACCCGAAGGTCATCAGCTCCAACCAGTTCGAGTCCTACTTCCGCGTCAACTCGCTGTTCTTCGACCCGAACATCTACGGGCGCTTCCTGGCGACCGTCATGCTGGGCCTGACCGCGGTGCTGCTGTGGAGCCGGCGCGCGGCCATCGTCGCGGGCTGCGCGGCCGCCCTCGTGCTGTTGTGGGCGGGGCTCGTCCTGACGCTGTCGCAGTCCTCCTTCACCGCCCTGCTGGCCGGCTTGGCGGTGCTCGGAGCACTGCGATTCGGCGCACGGCGCGCGCTGGCCGTCGTGGCGGCGTTCGCGCTCGCGGGCGGCGCCGTCGCGTTCGCGGCGCCGGGCGCGGTCGGCCTCGACCAGTCCTCCGAACAGGTCACGAGCGGGCGCTCGGAGCTCGTCAAGGGCGGGCTGCAGCTGGCCGCCGACCGGCCGCTGGCCGGCTGGGGCTCGGGCGCGTTTCGCCAGGAGTTCCGCCGCCAGGAGAAGACCTCCAGCGCGCGCGCTTCGGCGGCTTCGCACACGATCCCGATCACGGTCGCCGCCGAACAGGGCGTCGGCGGCCTGCTCGTCTACCTCGCGCTCGTGCTCGTCGCGATCGGCGGGCTGCTGCGCGGCGCGCGGCTGTCGATCGCGCGCGCCGCGGTCGCGGCGGCGTTCGTCGCGCTGGTCGTGCACACGCTCCTGTACGCGGCGTTTCTCGAGGATCCGCTGGCGTGGGCGCTGCTGGCGGTCGGCGCAGGGCTGCGCCAGCCGCCGGGCGACGCGCCTGCCGCACCGTGAGCGCCCGGCTGGGCTACGCCGCGCTGGCGCTCGTCGCCGTGGCGGGGTGGGCGCTGATGCCGACCTATCCCGACTACGACGCCTATCACCACCTGATCTGGGGGCGCGACCTGCTGCATGGCAGCGCGCCGGGCTTCGAGACGTTCGCCGCCCCGACCCAGCATCCGCTGTACCTCGCGATCGCCGGCCTGCTGTCGCTCGCCGGCAAGCACGCCGACCGCCTGCTCGTGCTCGTGACGATCCTCAGCCTCGTCGCATTGACGGCCGCCGCGCACGCGCTCGGCCGGGCGCTGTTCGGGCGCTGGCCGGCGCTGCTGGGCGCCGTCTTCGTCGGTTCGAGCTTCGCCTTCCTGCTCTATGCCGTGCGCGCGTTCGTCGATGTCCCGTTTCTCGCGCTCGTCGTCTGGGCCGCGGCGCTCGAGGCGCGCGGGCCGCGGCGCGGACTCGCGCCGATGGCGCTGCTGGCGGCGGCCGGGCTGCTGCGCCCGGAGGCGTGGGTGCTCGCCGGGCTGTACTGGCTGTGGTGTCTGCCGGGCCGCGACCTGCGCGCGCGCGTGGGCCTCGCGGCGCTTGTCGCGATCGCGCCGCTCGGCTGGGCGCTCGTCGACCTGCTCGTCACCGGCGATCCGCTCTACAGCCTGCACGGGACCAACGCGCTCGCCGAGATGCTCGGCCGCGAGCGCGGCATCGGCCACGTCCCGCGCTCGTTCGCGACGTTCCTCGCCGACGTCGCGCGGCCGCCGGTCGCGCTCGCGGGGGTCGTCGGCCTCGTGCTCGCGGTGCGCCGCTACGGCGTCGCGCGCATGGCTGTGCCGCTCGCGCTGTTGGGTGCCGGCGCGCTGACGTTCGTCGCGACCGGCTTCGCCGGGCTGGCGATCATCCAGCGCTACCTGACGGTTCCGGCGGTCGCGTTGTGCGTGCTGGCCGGCTACGCGGTGCTGGGCTTCACGACGCTCGAGCCGGGGCGGTTGCGCGACCGCTGGCGCATCGCGGCAACCGGGGCGCTCGTGCTCGGCGCGGCGTTTCTCGTCCTCAAGGCGTCGAGCTTCGAGCGCCTGGGCACGGAGCTGCGCTTCATCGACTCCACGCACGCGCGCCTGCAGGCGCTGCTGGCGGCGGGCCCGGTGCGCGGCGGCATGCGCTGCGGCGCGCTGACGTTTCCGACCTACCGGCTGGTGCCCGACGCGCGCTGGCTGCTGGACGCGGGACCCGGCCGCGTGCGCTCGCGTGCCGAGGACGCGCGGCCGGGGGCGGTCGCCGTCTACATCTCCGGCGACGAGAAGTTCGAGCGCCGCTTCGGGCGCGCCGACGGCGTCAGCCGCGCGACGAACGAGCCGCCTCGCGGCAGGCCGGACCTGCGCAGCGGGCCGTTCGCGGTCTACGTCGCACGCCGCTGCTGAGCTGCTGAGGGATACTGCGCGGATGCCCGATCGCAACGTGCTCGGCGGTCCCCTGGAGTCCTGCGGGACCGAACCGCTGACCGGCTTCTACCGCGACGGATGCTGCTCGACCGGTCCCGAGGACCTCGGCAGCCACACGATCTGCGCCGTCGTCACGGCGCAGTTCCTCGAGCACCAGCGCAGCATCGGCAACGACCTCAGCACGCCGATGGCGTTGTATGGCTTCCCCGGCCTCGTGCCCGGCGACCGCTGGTGCGTGACGGCGGTCAACTGGCTGCGCGCCCACCAGGACGGCGCGGCGGCCTATGTCGTGCTCGCCTCGACGCACGAGCGCGCGCTGGACATCGTCGCGCTCGACGCACTGCGCGAGCACGCCGTGGACGTCCCGAGCGACCTCGGCCCGCTCGGCCAGATCTGACTACGCGTCGGCGCGGCGGTGCAGCGCCATGATCGCGACGTCGTCGCGTAGGGGCACCCCGAGCAGCGCGGCGCGCAGACGGTCGACGAGCGTCTGCGCCCCCGCCCGCGCGCGCCCGGACAGCAGCTCTGCGAGGCGGTCCTCCTCGACGCGCCCGCCGTCGACCTCCGCGTCGAGCAGGCCGTCGCTGTAGAGCACGAGCGTGTCGCCCGGATGCAGCTCGCAGTCGTAGGTCTCGAACGCGGGGTCCGCGAACGCACCGAGAATCGTGCCGTGTCCCGCCGTCACGTCGGTGCTGCCGTCGGCACGGACGATCACCGGGGCGGGGTGGCCGGCGACGGCGAGCGTGACAGCGGCGACCGGGTCGCGAAGATCGATCTCGCCGTAGGCGGCCGTGCACAGCAGCATCGATCCCGCACCGTCCCGCTGGAGCAGCAGCGACGAGTTGAGGTTCGCGAGGACCGCCTCGGGGCCGGTGGCGAGCATCGCCGCGGTGCGCATCGTGTAGCGCGCGAGCGACGTGACGCCGGCCGCCTCGGCGCCCTTGCCGCAGACGTCGCCGAGGAAGAAGCCGGCGCGGCCCGGGCCAAGCGGGAAGAGGTCGTAGAAGTCGCCGCCGACCTCTTCCTCGGCGAACGGCTCGAAGTGCACGGCGACGTCGAGCCCGGCGATCTCGGGCAGGTGCGGAGGAGACAGGCTGCGCTGCAGCGTGCGCGCGAGCTTCTCCGCGCGGCGCTGCTGGCCGACCGCGAGACCGACGTCGCGGATCGCCGCCAGGCGCAGCTCGAGCTCGTCCATGACGATCGCCGCCAGCTCGCTCAGCGTCTGCATGTCGCGCTCGGTGATCGTGCGCGGCTTCGTGTCGATGACGTTGACCGTGCCGAGGCGGTGGCCGTCGTGGGTGACGATCGGCGCGGCCGCGTAGAAGCGCACGCCGAGCTCGCCGTGCACGAGCGGGTTGTGCGCGGTGCGCAGGTCGGTCAGGCCGTCGCTGATGACGTACGGCTCGTCCTGCATGATCGCCGACGCGCACAGCCCCGGCGCGCGCGGGATCTCCGTCGCGTCCAGGCCCTGGCAGGCCTTGAACCAGATCCGCTCCTCGTTGACGATCGTGACGGATGCGAACGGCACGTCGAAGAAGCGCGCGGCGATCGAGCAGACGCGGTCGAACGCGCCGTCGGGCGGCGTGTCGAGGATCGCGTAGCGGCGAACGGCCGCCAGCCGATCTCGTTCCAGCGCCTGCGCCTCAGCCGCGATCATCATGGCGGGTCTCCCCGATCCTGTGGTCCGCATGCATGATGGCTTCTGCGCGCCGATCGGCCGCGCGGTTCAGTCGCTGCAGATGTCGCCGAGGAAGAGCTCGCCGAGACCCGGCAGCACGTCGGAATCGACGTTCAGCGGCGTCGGGACGTTGACGAGCGCGGGCAGCGCACGATCTCGCCGCCGCTGGACTCGTGAAGCGCGTGACGTACTGGTGGTCCAGCGCGGGATCGCGCACAGCGCCTGGCCGATGGGAGCGACTCCCGGGAGGCTGCCTCAGACGGTCTGGCCCGGTGCGCAGAGCAGGTTGCCGACCGTGTCGAGCGGCTGGTTCTGTCCGTCGAGCACGCCCTCGATGTACGGCGCGCCGATGTTGACGTTCAGTCCGAGGTCGATCGTGAGCGCCTGCGCGCCGTCCGCTGACGCCCACGGTCGTGACGCCGGCGCCGCGATCGTCGCGGTCGCCCTGGGGAAAGACCCGCGTGAGTCTCGTCACACGCCTCCGGGCTCGACTTGATCGGTCGAGTAGCCTCGTCGGATGAGCCCGATTCCCAGTGAGCCGCTGAATCCCAAGCCGCACGAGGTGACGATGAAGGACGGCCGCAAGGTGAAGCTGAAGCTGCCGGGCATGCCGCCCGCGGTGCCGCCGGGGCGCACCGAGGAGCGCGGCTCCGAAGAGCCGCCGCGCGCCGATCCGCGCCCGACGCACAACCCGTTCCACGCGCCCGGTTAGTCCGCTCCCAGCTCGCGCAGCCGCTCCCACAGCGGCTCGTTGACACGCTCCGCCGTCTGCTCCAGCGCCCACGCGCGCAGCTCGCCGTCGGGCCGCACGCGCGCGCCCGCGTGCTCGCGCAGCGCCGCGACGAACGCGGTGGCGTCGGCGGCCGTCGTCACCGCCCGGTCCCAGGTGTGCACGCCCGCGAGCTCGGGGGACACCGTGCTCCGGCCCAGGCGCGCGTACTTGAGGATCCGGTAGGGCAGCGCGGCGTCGTTGAACGGCTCGACGCGAAACGCCAGCACGCCGACGTCCGCGCACAGGATCAGCCGCGCGGCCTCCTCGTCGCTGCGCCGGCCCAGCCAGACGAACCCCGGCCAGGTCCGGCACCACTCGAAGTCCTCGTCGCCGGCGCACTCCGCCGCGTGCCACTCGCCGACGAGCAGCAGCACGAGCTCGGGCATCCGCTCGGCGACCTCGCGCAGCAGCGACCAGTCCGTGCGCCATCCGAGGTGACCGAGCGATACGCCGATGACGCTGCCGGCGGGATCGGGAGCGGGGAACGAGTCCGCGGCGAGGCCGACGAGCTGTGCCTCGCGCCCGGCCTCGCGCTCGAGCTCGGCGAGCTTGCCCGAGACGACGAACGTCAGCTTCGAGCGCTTCGCCGCCGCCTCGTGCAGCTCGGCGAGCCGCGCGCGCATCGTCGGCGACGCGTCGTAGGCGAGCTCGTAGCGATCCCAGCGCCCGTACCACAGCTCGGCGCCGGGCTCGAGCGTCAGCAGCGACTGCGCGAGCGGCCACTGCACGGGATGGAAGATCACGACCGCGCGCAGGTCGCCCTTCAGCGCGCGTAGCAGCCGCCGCGCCGTCCCGCGCGCGAGGCGGTCGCGCACGGCGCGCGGCAGGCGGGCGATCGCGCCGTAGCGCACGCGCGGCGGATCGGCGGCCACGACCGCGGGCGAGCGCAGCAGGTCGCGCGCCTGGTCTTCGAGGATGAAGCCCTCGAGCGTGCGGGGCAGCAGCAGCAGGACGCGAGGCTCGGGCTCCGGCACGCTCGGACAGTAGCGTCCCGTCAGATGCGCAGCCTCTTCACCCGCCTGCTGACCGGGGGCGCCGCGTACCAGGCATCGAGCATCGCATCGGCCGTGCTGGCGCTCGTGACGCTGCCGCTGTACACGCGCGCGCTGAGCAGGGCGGACTTCGGGATCGCCGAGACGCTGCTGACGTTCATCATCCTCGCCTCGATCCTGCTGCGCCTCGGCCTCGGCGAGGCGTTCGTGCGCTACTACCTCGCCCACGACGAGGGCGCCGAGCGCGACCGGCTCGCGCGCACGACGACCGCGACCGTGCTGCTGACGACGACCGCCGCGGCGCTGCTCGCGGCGGCGCTGGCCGGCCCGCTGAGCCGGCTCATCCTCGGCTTCGAGGACGCGGGCATCATGCGCATCGGCGTGTTCGGGCTGTGGGCGTTCACGAACCTCGAGATCGCCTACGCGCTGCTGCGCGTCGACGAGCGACGGAGGGCCTATCTGGCGGCCTCGTTGGCGAACGTCGTGTTGACGGTGACGCTGACCGTGACGTTGGTGGTCGTCCTCGACCAGGGTGCGCGGGGGTACCTCGCGGGCAACTACGTCGGCTCGGCGGTCGTCCTTCTCGGGCTGTGGTGGACGCTGCGCGACCGCATCGGACTGCCGCAGGGCGGCCTCGTCGCCCCGCTCGGCCCGCTGCTGCGCTACGGCATGCCGACGGTGCCTGCCGACGCGACGGTGTTCGCGCTGAACGTCGTCGATCGGGGGTACCTGCTGCGCACCCAGGGCGCCGCCGCGGCCGGGCTGTTCGCCCTGTCGGTGAAGCTCGCGACGGCGGTGATCCTCGCCGTGCGCGGGTTTCAGCTTGCGTGGCCGCCGCTGGCCTACTCGATCACCGACGACGAGCGGGCGCGGCGCTTCTATGCCGCGGTGACGACGTGGTACGTCGTGGTGACCGGCTTGGTCGTGGCGGGGCTGACGCTGCTCGGCCGCTGGGTCGTGCGCCTGCTCGCCGCGCCGGAGTACTTCGAAGCGCACGAGGCGCTGCCGTGGGTCGCACTCGGCTGGGCGATGTACGGGCTGTTTCTCGTGCTCGTCACGATCGCCGGCCGCGCCGGCGTCACGACGCGCAACTTCCCCGCGGCGATCGCCGGCGTCCTCGTCAACGTCGTCGTCCTCGTGACGCTGGTCGAGCCGCTGGGCATCGCCGGCGCGGGGATCGCGCTCGTCGCCTCCTACGCGGTGATGCTCGTCGTCCTGCACCTCCTGACGCGGCGGCTGTTCGTCGTGGCGTTCGAGTGGGCGCGGCTGGCGCACGCGGCGTGCGTGATCGCGGGGATCGCGGTGGCCGGCGAGCTGCTGCTGCCCGGCGCGGGCTGGGGCGGGTTCCTCGCGCGTGCGCTGGCGCTGGCCGCGATCCCCGTCGCGCTGCTGGCGACGGCGTTCATGCGCGAGCAGGAGCGGGCGGGGTTGCGCGGGCTGGTGCGCCGCCGCGGGTGAGGCGGCGAGCGATCGGGTAGCGTCGCCAGGCGAGACCGAGGCCGGCAACGAGATCGGAGGCGTTTCATGATCAAGATCGCGATCGGGGTGGTGGCGATCGTCGTCGTGCTGGCGGTGGTCGGGATCGTCGTGCTGGTCGGCGGAGACGACGGCGGAGACGACGACAAGCAGTCCGCGGGCAACGGCGGCAAGTCGGCGGCGGAGATCCGCGAAGAGAAGCCCGAGGCCGGCAAGCAGGAAGAGCCGGCCACGCCCCTGCGGACGTTCGCCCGCGGCCGCGCCGAGGGAGCCCAGGCAAGGGCGACGGCCGCCGCACTCACCAACCGCCCGAGCGAGATCTGGGTGCGCACGAGCGCCGCCCCGAAGCAGGCGGTCACCGTGACATGGTCGCTGTTGTGCGGCGAGGGCCGCGCGGTTCAGGAGAACTACAAGGTGACGCCGCCGGACCTGCGCCGGCTTCAGATCCCCGGCAAGGGCACCCCGGATTCGTGCACGGCCTCCGTCGCGGGGCTGCTCGCGGGCAAGGGGCGCGTCAAGATCGCTGTGCTGCGAGACCGCTGACTCGCGTCAGCCGGTCGCCGGCAGGGGCGGTGCAGCCACGCGTTGGGCCCCGCGGACCGCGTCCGACGCGTCACCGGGCGCCGAAGTTCACCGACAGCGTCACGCCGCCGTCATCCATGCCCTCCATCGGGACACCCAGCGCCAGGCCCACGCCCGCCTCGCGAAAGCGGCGCGCGAGCAGGATCGCCCGGTGCGGCGCGTCGTCCATCAGCCCCTTGACGAGTTCGACGGGGGTCGCAAAGTAGCTCGCGCCCCAGCCCAGCACCTCCCCGAGCGTCGGTCGCCGGCCGGCACGGCGGTAGCCCGTCATGGCGACGCGACGGCTCAGCGTCGTGCCGCCCGGGCTGACATGGGAGAAGTAGCCGCGGCGGACCATGTCGGCGCTGTGCCGCGCAGCCGCGCGCTCCAGCCGCGAGGACGGCGTGAGCGCAGGCACGGCGCGCAGCGTGCGCTCGGCGTTGATCAAGCACAGCACGGCAGCGCCGGACGCGGGCGATGCGTCCCCGTTGGGCGCTGCGCCGGGGGCAGTGCAGACGGCACCGCGAGCCGCCAGCGGTCCCGCATCTGCCGCGCCGGCGGTCGCGAGCAGCACGAGGTGCAGGCACGCAGCGGCCAGCGCAATCCTGACGAGCATCTATCCCCCTGTCCGCGGGGTTCAACGGCCTGCCACCCCGCCCGAAGTGAACATACCACCCGCGTGCCAACATCCGCTTTTCTGATCGATGCCGGGGCTGACGTAGAGAGCCCCTCCAGAGGAGTCCGGGTACTGCTGTCGGGACGCCATGACCATTCACATCGGCACCTCCGGCTGGAGCTATGACCACTGGGCGGGCGTCCTGTATCCGCCCGGCGTGCCTGCCCACGATCGGCTGAGCCTCTACACGCGCGCCTTCGACACCGTCGAGCTGAACTCGAGCTTCTACCGCTGGCCGCGGAGCACCGCGTTCGCGAGCTGGCGCCGCCGGCTCCCGCAGCACTTCCAGTTCTCCGTCAAGGCGCCGCGCGGGCTCACGCACGCCAGGAAGCTCTACGCGCCCGAGCAATGGGTCGCGCGGATCGCCGCGGGCTGGCACGAGCTGGGCGACAAGCGCGCGGTGCTGCTCGTGCAGCTCGGGCCCGACCAGCCTCGCGACGACGCGCGCCTGGAGTACTTCCTCGACCTGCTTCCGCACTGGATTCGCACCGGCGTCGAGCTGCGCCACCCGAGCTGGGTCGACGACGGCGTCTTCGACCTGCTCGAGCGTCACGACGCCGCGTACTGCGTCATGAGCGGGGCGAACCTGCCATGCGTGCTGCGCGCGACGGCGCCGTTGGTCTACGTCCGCCTGCACGGGCCCGATCACGACCATCTCTACGGCGGCTCGTACTCAGACCAGGATCTCAGCTGGTGGGCGGACCGGATGCGTGATTGGGAGGCGGCCGGCAGGGATGTCTTCGCCTACTTCAACAACGACGGCGGCGCCAACGCGGTGCGCAACGCGCAGACGCTCCGCCACCTGCTCGGCCGCTGAACCGTCTACAGCCGCCGCCCGCGGTTGTGCTCGGACGCCGCCTCGCGGAGGCCCTCGCCGCCGGCCGGGCGCAGCGTCGCGGTCACGTGGCGCCAGTAGCGCCGCGCGTCGTGGCGCGGCAGCGCCAGCGCGACCGCCGCGCGCATGCCGTACGTGAACGCCGTCAGCAGCCGCACGGTCCACGCCGCGGGCGCGGTGTGGTGCTTTCGCATGTAGAGGTCGCGGTTGCGCGACATCTCGACGATCCGCCGCTCGGGCACGGCGCCCGTCGACAGCTGCTCGTGGTGGATCGCCTCCGCGGCGGGCACGTACAGCGTCGCCCAGCCGGCGTCGCGCAGGCGCTTGCAGAAGTCGACCTCGTCGGAGTAGACGAAGAACGCGGGATCGAACCAGCCGATCTCCTCGGCCGCCGCGCGGCGCACGAGCAGCGCCGCCGACTGCGCCCAGTCGATGTCGCGCACGGCGTCTCCGCGGCTCTGCACGGTGTAGCGGCGATGCAGGAACAGCGCGCCGACGAACGCCGTCAGCGGCGTCGGAAAGCGCCACGCCGACGGCTGTCGCCGGCCGTCGGGGCGCAGCAGCGCCGCGCCCGCCGCGGCGGCATCGGGCCGCTCTTGCAACGCCGCGTGCAGCGCCGCGGTCGCGCCCGTCAGCAGCTCGGAGTCCTCGTTGAGCAGCAGGCAGTAGCGCCCCCGCGAGCGCTGCAGCAGGTCGCTGTCGTTCTCGCCCTTGCCGCGCCGGCGCGTCAGCGCGATCAGCTGCGTGACGGCGGGGTGGTTGCGCGCCGCGCCCGCCGAGCCGTCGGCCGAGGCGTTGTCGAGCACGAGCACCTCGGTGGCGAACCCCAGCGTCCGCTGCTCGGCGGCGATCGCGTCGAGGCAGCGGACCAGCAGCTCGCGGCCGTCGGTGTTCACGACGCAGTAGGACAGCTCCACCGTCACGGGCAGCGACGATACTTGCCCGGAGCGGGCGTACCCGGCCGCACGAGCCCGATGGCACAGAACCCCTCACCGCGCATCGACGTCGTCGATCCCTCGGCCTACACGCCGCCCTACGACCACGCGCTGTGCGCCGCCCTGGCCCGCGCCGGGGCGCGCGTGCGCCTGCAGACGAGCCGCTTCCCCTACGGCCCCGTGCCGGCCCCCGACGGCTACGAGCGCCGCGAGCGCTTCTACCGCCGCGGCGGAGGTGGCGCCGGATCGCGACGGCGCTACGCGGCGAAGCTCGCCCAGCACGTGCCCGACATGCTCGCCTACCGGCGCGCGGCGACCCAGGCCGACGTCGTGCACTTCCAGTGGCTCACCGTCCAGCCGATCGACGTCCGGCTGCTGCCACGAAGTCGCCCGCTCGTCCTCACCGCCCACGACGTCCTGCCGCGCGAGCCGCGCCGCGGGCAGCTCGCCGCGCAGCGGCGCCTCTACGACGCGGTCGACGCCGTCGTCGTGCACTCCGAGCACGGCCGCGAGCGGCTCGTCGGTGCGCTGGGCGTCGACGCCGCCAGGGTCCACGTCATCGAGCACGGCGCCTTTGAGCACCTCACGCGCGTGCCCGGCGCCAAGCCCCTGCCGCCCGAGCTGGCGGCCACCACCAAGCCCGTGGTCCTGTTCTTCGGCCTGCTGCGCGCGTACAAGGGCGTCGAAGTGCTGCTCGAGGCATGGCGCGCGCTGCAGCCCGATGCCGAGCTGTGGATCGTCGGCAACCCGCGCATGGACGTGGCGGCGCTGCGCGAGAGCGCGCCGCCGTCCGTGCGCTGGGTCTCGCGCTACGTCGGCGACGACGAGGTCGCCGCCTACTTCGAGCGCGCCGACATCGTCGTGCTGCCATATCGCGAGATCGACCAGTCGGGCGTGCTGTTCACGGCGCTGGCGTTCGGCTCGCCGCTGCTGCTGAGCGCCGTCGGCGGCTTCGGCGAGGTCGCCGCGCAGGGTGCCGCGACGCTCGTCGCGCCCGGCGACGCGCACGCCCTCGCCACCGAGATCGGGCGTCTGCTCGACGATCGCGCCGCGCGCGAAGCGCTCGCCGGCGGCGCTCGCCGGGCCGCCGCCGGGCGCTACTCGTGGGACGCGATCGCGCGGCGACACCTCGAGCTGTACGCGGCCCTGCGCGGACGATGAGCACAATGGGCGCGTGACCACCGGGTGGAGATCGTCTTCTGGTGGTGCCTGGGGCTGCTGGTCTACGCGCAGGCCGGCTACCCGCTGCTGCTGACGCGCTCTCGCGGCTGAGGCGCCCGCGCGCGCCGTCGCCGCGCCCGCGGCCGCCGAGGAGCCGACGCCGACGGTCAGCCTGATCGTCGCCGCCTACGACGAGGGCGCGGTCATCGGCGCCAAGGTCGCCGACGCGCTGGCGCTCGACTACCCGCGCGAGCGCCTGCAGGTGATCGTCGCCAGCGACGGCTCGGCCGACGGCACGGTCGCCGAGGCGCGCGGCGCCGGCGCCGACCTCGTGCTCGACCTGCCGCGCGGCGGCAAGATCCGCGCGCAGGACACCGCCGTCGCGCACGCGCGCGGCGAGCTGCTCGCGTTCTCGGACGCCAACTCGACGTGGGAGCCCGGCGCGCTGCGCACGCTCGTCGCCGCGTTCGACGACCCGTCCGTCGGCTACGCCTGCGGCCAGGTGCGCTTCGTCCACGATGCCGGCGAGGGCGCACCAACCAGGAGGGCCTGTACTGGCGCTACGAGATGGCGCTGCGCTGCGCTGGAGTCGCGCCTCGGCTCGATCACCGCCGGCAACGGCGCGATCTACGCGACGCGCCGCGAGTCCTACATCCACGTCGACCCGATCATGGGCCACGACCTGTCGTTTCCGTTCAACATGGTCAAGCGCGGCTGGCGCGCGGTGTACGTGCCCGGCGGCGCGCGCGACGGAGAAGATGGTGCCCGTCGATCGAGGGCGAGTTCGCCCGCAAGCGGCGGATGATGAGCCACGCCTGGCCGATCGTCCTGCACGGCGGGCTGCTGTCGCCGCGCGGCTATCCGCCGCTGTACGCGCTGATGCTCGTCTCGCACCGCGTGCTGCGCTACGCCGCGCCGTTCGCGCACGTCGCTCGCTGCTCGTCGTGTCAGCGCGGCGCTGCATCGGCGAGCACGCGCTGTACGCGGTCGCCTTCGCGCTGCAGCTCGCGCTGCTCGCCGCGGCGCTGCTGGCCGGACGCGCTGCCGTTGCGCCCGCTGCTCGTCGCGCGCTACTACGTGCTCACGACGGCGTCGGTCGCCGCCGGCCTGTGGGACTGGCTGCGCCACGGCACGCCCGCCGTCTGGGAGCCCGCGGACGGCACGCGATGATCCGCCGCGCGCTTCGACATCGCGGTCGCCGCGACCGGCGCTCGCGCTGACCGCGCCGCTGCTGGCGATCGCGATCGTCGCGATCCGCCTGGAGTCCAAGGGCCACCCGATCTACCGCCAGCGCCGCGTCGGCCTCGACGGGCGCGAGTTCGACGTGCTGAAGCTGCGCACGATGGTCGACGGCGCCGAGCACGCTCGGGGCCGGCCTCGCGGTCGACGCCGGCGACGCGCGCATCACGCGCGTCGGCGCGCTGCTGCGGCGCACGTCGCTCGACGAGCTGCCCAACCTCGTCAACGTCCTGCGCGGCGAGATGGCGATCATCGGGCCGCGACCGACGCTGCCCGCGCAGGTCGCGCTGTACACCGAGCGCGAGCGCGGCCGCCTCGCCGTGCGCCCCGGGCATCACCGGCTGGGCGCAGGTCAACGGCCGCGCCTCGCTGCCCTGGAGCGAGCGCATCGAGCTCGACCTCTGGTACATCGAGCACCGCTCGTGGCGCCTGGACCTCGAGATCCTGCTGCGCAGCGCGCGGATGGTCGTTCGCCGGCGACGGCCTCTACAAGGGCGAGACGCGGCGGCTGGCGCGGCCGCGCTGATCGGCCGGCGCCGTTCAGCGTGCTCGCGCTGCAGGCTCTCCTCGAGCGCGTCCAGCGCGCCGCGCAGCTCGGCGATGCGCTCCTCGAGCACGCGGCTCGGTCGGGGTCGCCCTGCTCGAGGCGCGTCGGCGCGCTCGCGCGCGTGCTCGATCGCGCGCGCCTCCTCGAGCGAGTTGATGACGACGCCGATCAGGATGTTGAAGATCAGAAACGCGGCGACCAGCGCGTAGGAGACGAAGTAGATGATCGTCCAGTCCGACAGCTCGCGGCCGAGCTGCGATCTGATCGGGCAGGTTCTCGAGCGTCAGCGTGACGAACAGCGTCAGCATCGCCTCGCCGATCGTGCCGTACTGCGCGGGGCGTGCTCGTCGAAGATCGTCCAGCCGACCATCCCGTAGATGAACAGACGACGAGCATCGCCAGCACCGCCGAGGCTCATGACGCCCGGGATGGATGCGCCCGATCGCGATCGTCGAGCACGCGCAGGTCGGGCAGCAGGCGCACGATCCGCAGCACGCGTGCCAGCCGCGCGAGCCGCAGCAGCAGTGGCGTTCTCGCGCAGCCCCGGCGTGAACGACGCGACCACGACGAGGAAGTCGAAGACGTTCCAGCCGCTGCGAAAGAAGTTCTGCGGCTTGGAGCCGAAGCCGATCAGCCGGATCGCCAGCTCGACGACGAAGACCGCCGAGGAAGATGTCGTTGAGCGCGTCGAGCACGTCACCGGCCTCGCGCACGACGCCGTCGTAGGTCTCCAGGCCGAGCACGACCGCGTTGGCGAGGATGACGGCGAAGATCGCGATGTTGAACGCCGGCGAGTCGGCCAGCGTCGCGCACCAGCGCACGATCGCCGAGCGGCTGTCGTGCGCCTCGCGATCGTCGGTGGAGGGTGAGCGCCGCATGGACCGCGCGCAGACAACCGCGACCGCCGCGCTAGGCGCGCGCGATCGCGGGTCAGCGTCAGACGGCGGCGTGCTGCGCGAGGCTCGGCACGCGGTCGGTCGCGAAGCTCGTGCGCAGATAGAAGAACCACGTCACGGCCGGCGAACACCGCGTAGGAGCCGAGGAACACCCACAGCGCCGGGACCGACCAGTCGGCGTGCGCGGCCGCGACCGAGACCTTCTCGGCCGGCGTCTCGGCCGCCTTGACGAGCGCCGAGACGCCGAGGCTCGCCTGGCGGAAGCACGACCTGGATCAGGAAGCCGCCGAACGCGCCGATCGCGCCGGCGATGCCGATGACCGCCGCCGCGCGGCGCTTCCACTCGATCGCGGCGGCCCTCGGCTCGAGGCCGTTCTCGGCGGCGTCCTTGCGCCCGAGACGGCGAAGATCGACGGGATCATCTTGTAGGTCGAGCCGTTGCCGATGCCGGCCAGCAGGAAGATCACCATGAACGCCACGAAGAAGACGGTGAAGCTGCGCTGCTGCACGCCCTGGATCGCGACGGCGGTGAAGACGCCCATGCCGATGAAGCAGGCCAGCGTGACGCGCGCGCCGCCGACCTTGTCCGACAGCCAGCCGCCGAGCGGCCGCGCGATCGAGCCGATCAGCGCGCCGACGAAGCCCAGCCCGGCGAGGTAGGTCGCGATGAACGGGTGCTGCGGCGAGGAACTCCGGGAACGTGTTCTTGATCACCAGCGGCAGCGCGAACGAGTAGCCGATGAAGGACCCGAACGTGCCGATGTACAGAAACGACATGATCCACGTCTGCGGGTGCTTGAGCGCCTGGACGTAGGACGTCTTGTCGGACTTCGCCTCGCGCAGGCTGTCCATGTAGAACCACGCGCACAGCGCGGCGACGACGATGAACGGCATCCACACGAGGCCGGCGTAGGCCATGTTCACGTCGTGGACGGGCAGCTTCACGGCGCGCCGCCGGGACGCCGACGATGATCACGAGCGGGACGAGCAGCTGCGCGACCGCGACGCCGAGGTTGCCGCCCGCGGCGTTGAGGCCGAGCGCGAAGCCCTTGTGCTTCTCGGGATAGAAGAACGAGATGTTCGCCATCGAGGAGGAGAAGTTGCCGCCGCCGACGCCGGCGGCCGCGGCGCACGCGATCAGGACCCACAGCTGCGTGCCGTGCGACTGCGCAGCCAGCCAGCCGCTGGGCACGAGGAAGGCCAGCAGCGAGGTCGGGATCAGCAGCAGCGAGGCGCTGATCGTCGTCCACAGCCGCCCGCCGAACCTCGGCACCGCGAAGGTGTAGGGAATGCGCAGAAACGAGCCGACGAGGTTCGGCACGGCGACGAGGATGAACAGCTCGGAGATCGACAGCGCGATGCCGATGTTCGCGAGGTTCAGCACGACGATCGTCCACAGCACCCAGACGCTGAAGCCGAGGTTCTCGGCGAAGATCGAGAAGACCAGGTTCTTCTTCGCGATCCTGCGCCCGGACGCTTCCCAGAAGGCCTCGTCGTCGGGGTCCCAGCGCTCGATCCAGCGGCCCCTCCGTGAAGCGGACATCGGGAGAGCTGCCGGCGGCTCGAGCGCGTCGGACGTGTCGGTGGTCGTGCTCATGTCTCCTCCGGAAACCGCGGTCACAGGTGTGTGTGTGCCACGCTTCCAGGCCGCGATTTCCGTCACGTGTGCGAACTGTGTCCGCTGCATGACGCGCTTGTTGCGGTTGCGTGTTGCGTAAGCTGCGCCCGATGAGCAGCCGCGTCCGCGCCGCGCGCCATCACGCTCGCAGGGCGGTCCAGGAGGTTCGGCGGATGCAGGCGCGCTTTCAGGCCGTCCAGCACCTGCGCCGGTCGCTCAACAACGCCGAGGGCTCGGTCGCGCTGCAGGAGGAGGCCCAGCGCCACATCGCCGAAGGCACGCTCGTGATGGGCAACATGAGCTACTACGCGCCGCACGTCGTCAAGTACAAGGGCGACACGGGGCGCGTCGTGATCGGCAACTTCGCCTCGGTCGCGCCGGACGCCGACTTCTACGTCGGGGGCATGCACCGCACCGAGTGGGTCTCGCTGTACGGGCTGCGCGCGATGCTCGAGCTGCCCGGCGCATACGCGGACGGCTTCACGCACGGCCGCGGCGACATCGTCGTCGGCAGCGACACGTGGGTGACCAACGGCTGCACGGTCATGTCCGGCGTGACGATCGGCGACGGCGCGGTCGTCGGCACGAAGGCCGTCGTGACCAAGGACGTGCGGCCCTACGCGATCGTCGTCGGCAACCCCGCGCGCGAGATCGGCAGGCGCTTCGGCGACGAGCAGGTCGAGGCGCTGCTGCGCATCCGCTGGTGGGAGTGGCCGACGGAGACCGTCAAGCAGCACGTCGACCTGCTGTCGTGCGCGGACGTTGACGGCTTCATCGCGCGCTTCGACCCGGGGCCTGCCCAGTGAGGACCGCCCGCACGTAGATGTCGCCCGAGCTGCCCGCGACGTTGCGCGAGTCGGTCGCCGACACGACGCGCAGGCGATGCAGCGCCGGCCGGCGCAGGCGCACGGTGGCGCGGAAGCGCCCGCCCGCCGTCTTGACCGGCACGCTGGCGACGGTGCGAAACGCTCCGTCGGAGCCGCGCCGCGCGATCACGAGCGCGAGGTTCGCGCGCGCCGGGGACACGCTGCCGGTCACCGCCAGCGGCCGGCGTGCGACGACGCGCGCCGGCGCCCGCGCGTCGATCCGCGGCGTGATCCGGACGAGCAGGGGTGCGCTCGTCGCGGTCGCGCCGCCGGGCAGCTGGGCGACCGCGCGCAGCGTGCGCGTGTACTGCGTCGGAACCTGCGCCGACCACGTTCCACCGCTTGCGCTGACGACGCGCAGGCGCGTGGCGAAGCCTGAGAACCCCGCGATCTGGACGAGCACCGGCACGCCTTCGAGCGGCGCTCCGCCGGCGTCGGTGACCGTGCCCGTCAGCTGGACGGGCTCCGGAAACAGGGGCGCCGCAACGGTGGCGCCGAGCGTCACGGCTCCTGCCGGCGCCGGCATCGGCCCCAGCTGGGCCGCGGCCTGCGCGGCGAGCGAGCGGATCTGCGGCAGCTGGCGGCCGAGCGCGGCTCCCGGGCAGGACGTCCGGTCGGCGTCGCGGTGGCCGGCCACGCGCTGCAGCGTCACCGGCGCCCCGGCCGCGTAGCGGCTGCTCGCCCCGCCGCCCGAGGCGACGTCGACCTGCCCGTGGATCGGCGCGCCGTGCAGGCGCATCTTCCACCCCAGGAGCGCGGCCGTCGCCTGCACGCCGGCCGCCGTCTGGCCGGCGGAGGCGAACGTGCCGATGTTCGCGACGCCGGTCGAGACGCCGTTGAAGCCCTCCGCCTGGGCCCCGATCACGGCTTGGTCGATGCCGCCCGCACGCCCCTCGAAGATCTGCCCGAAGCGGTCGACGAGGAAGTTGTAGCCGATGTCATACCAGCCCTTGGAGTTGCGGTGATAGCGGCAGATCGCGCGCACGATGGCGGCGCTGTCCGAAGGCGAGTAGCCGTTGGCGTTGACCGTGTGGTGCACGAAGGCGGTCTGCACCGAGCCGTATTTGGGGTAGGTCCGCGGCCGCCCGCAGCTTTCGGCGCCCCACTCCGCGCGCGAGATGATCGCCGGGGCACCGCCGGCGTCCTGCGCGCGCGCCGGCGCGCCCGTGAGGGTGACGAACAGCTTGTGCGCGGCGTCGCGATAGGCGGTCAGCCGCCGCGAGCTCGCCGTCGCGCTGCCGGTCACGTTGACGAAGTGCGCGCGCAGGTCGCGCGGCGCGCGCGCCATGCGCAGCTGCAGCGCGTCGGCGCCGCCGGCCCAGACCGGCTCGGCTGCGGCGCCGCCGGCGTGGTCGGCTGCCATCGACGTCCAGGCGCTCCAGTCGCCGCTGGTCGCGTCGCGCACGCGGATGCGGGCATCCGCGCCGGCCGCGCCGCGCCAGCGCAGGCCGACGAGATCGAAGCGCTTCGCCGCGTGCACGACCCCACTTCGCCAGTCGCCGGCGCCTGCGTGCACGGCGATCGGCTGCTCGAACTCGACCGCGCGCGGGACGAGCGGATCGGAGGACAGCGCCGGAGCGGCGGCCCAGACGGCGGCCGCGGCCACCGCGAGCAGGACGAGGAAACGGCGCATCGATGCTCGAACACCGTGTCACGGCGCCCGCTGCGGTCTGCAGGACCGCTTGCGCGCCGAGCTCTGCGGCGCTAGGGGATCTTCTCGGGCGCCGTGTCGACGTACAGCTCGCGGAAGGCGTGCATCGCCGGGATCGCAGCGGGCGTGAACTTCTCGCAGCCGATGTAGTGGCGCCAGGCGACGGCCGCGACCTCGAAGGGCATCTTCGTGTTGTTCTGCATCAGCAGCGAGTGGTATGCCTCGCCGCTGCCGAGGACGTCGCGCTCGTACAGCTTCTTCAGCTGCGCGACCGTCGCCGGCGGCGTCTCGGGCTTGTACTGGATGAGGATCCGGCCGTGCTCGAGCGTGTGCACCCAGTTGCCGATCTTGGGCTCGTTGCCGGCCTCGTACTCGCCGACCTGCGCCTCCTGACCAGGCGGGACGTGGTCGCCGGACGTCGGCGGATTGGTCTTGTAGTCCGCCGGCTTGAACTCCTTCGTGAGGTGGTTGTTGCCCTCCTCCTCGAACGACCTCACGCTGCAGTCGGCCGTGTTGGCGAGCTTGACGACCTCGGCCCTCGTGGGCCTGTCGTTGTCGCCCCCCCGCCGCCGGTGGCCGCCAGCACGACGCCGACGACGATCGCCGCGCCGACGACGAAGCCGCCGATGATCTGCAGCAGGCGCTTGCGCTTGGCCTCCTGGGCGGCGGCGCGCTCGCGCTCCTCGCGTTCGCGCTTTCGCTGCTCCTTCTCCTGCTGGCGGCTTGACACCGGCGCAAGCCTAGTGAACGACCCTGCCTACCGGGCGCGGTAGCCTCGGCCGTCATGGCCCGCGCATCTCGCGACCTCCACGGATGCGTCGTCGCGATCACCGGCGGCGCCCGCGGCATCGGCCGCGCGACCGCTCAGGCGTGCGTGCGGGCGGGCATGCGCGTCGCGATCGGCGATCTCGACGTCGCCGCCGCGCGGCGCACGGCGCAGGAGATCGGCAACGGCACGATCGCCGTCGAGCTCGACGTCTGCAACCGCTCGTCGATGCGCCGCTTCCTCGACGTGACCGAGGAACGCCTCGGTCCGCTCGACGCGCTGATCAACAACGCCGGGATCATGCACCTGGGCCGGCTCGCCGACGAGGACGACGCCTCCACGCGGCGCCAGGTCGACATCAACGTCCACGGCGTGCTGCACGGCATCAAGGAGGCGCTGCCGCGGATGACCGCGCGCAACCACGGTCACGTCGTGAACATCGCCTCGACCGCCGGCAAGGGCGGCTTCGCCGGCGCCGCGACCTATTCGGGCACCAAGCACTTCGTCGTCGGCGCCAGCGAGGCCGTGCGCTTCGAGCTGCGCGGCAGCGGCGTAGAGATCTCCTGCATCCTGCCGGTCGTCGTGCGCACCGAGCTCGCCGCGGGGGTCTCGAAGGCGCGCTTCGTCAGCCACCTCGAGCCCGAGGACGTCGCCGACGCGATCCTCGCCACGCTGCGCTCGCCGCGCTTCGAGGTCTTCGTGCCCTCGAACATGAAGGCGCTGATGACGTTCGCGGCGCTGCTGCCGCGTCGCGCGCGCGACGGCCTCGCCCGCGCATTGAAGGCCGACGCGGTCTTCACGAACCTCGACAGGCCCGCGCGCCGCGACTACGAGCAGCGCGCCGCGCGCTCTGAGCCGGGGCTGCGCGAGGTCGAGAGGCCGCCGGACATCGGCGGCTGAAACCGGAACGCGCGCGAGCACGCTTTCTCGCGATACTACGGGCCCATGACTTCCGAGACCGACCAGCTCTGCGTCGACACGATTCGCACTCTGTCAATGGACGCGATCCAGAAGGCCAACTCCGGGCATCCCGGCCTGCCGATGGCGATGGCTCCCGCGGCATTCGTCCTCTTCCGGCGCATCATGAGCCACGACCCGGCGGACCCCCAGTGGCCCGACCGCGACCGCTTTCTGCTGAGCGCAGGCCACGGGTCGATGCTGCTGTACTCCGTCCTGCACCTCACGGGCTACGAGCTGCCGATGGACGAGCTCAAGCAGTTTCGCCAGTGGGGCTCGCGCACCGCGGGCCACCCCGAGCGCGACCGCGAGACGATCACGCCCGGCGTCGAGGTCACGACCGGCCCGCTCGGCCAGGGCTTCGCCAACGGCGTCGGCATGGCGATGGCCGAGCAGTACCTGCGCGAGCACTACGGCAAGAACGTCCAGGACCACCACACGTTCGCGATCGTCTCCGACGGCGACCTCATGGAGGGCATCGCCTCGGAGGCCGCCTCGCTCGCCGGCCAGCTCGGCCTCGGCCGCATGGTCTACCTCTACGACGACAACGACATCTCGCTCGACGGCCCGACGTCGCTGAGCTTCGACCGCGAGAACAGCGTGATGCGCTTCGAGGCCTACGGCTGGCAGGTGCTCGAGCTGAGCGACGCCAACGACCTCGACGCGATCGAGTCCGCGATCCGCGAGGGCATGGCGAACGAGGACCAGCCGACGCTGGTCCGCATCAAGTCGATCATCGGCTACCCGTCGCCCAACAAGCAGGGCTCGAGCGCGGCGCACGGCGCGGCGCTCGGCGACGAGGAGGTCGCCCTGACCAAGAAGGTCCTCGGCTGGGACCCCGACAAGACCTTCTTCGTGCCCGACGGCGTCTACGACGCGTGGGACATGAAGGGCCCCGGCGGCGAGGCGCACGCGGCGTGGAACGAGCGCTTCGAGGCCTGGCGCTCCGACAACGAGGAGCTCGCCAAGGAGTGGGACTGCGCGTGGGCGAGCCCCGGCCGGCCGCTTCCGGGCATGGCCGACGCGCTGCCCACGAGCTTCGACAAGGACAAGATCGCCACGCGCGGCGTCGGCGGCAAGGTCATGGCGGCCTTTGAGCCGTTCACGCCGACGATGCTCGGCGGCGCGGCCGACCTGACGGAGTCGACGAAGACGATCTTCCCCGAGTCCGAACGATTCACGGCCGAGAAGGCCGGGCGCAACATCTTCTTCGGCGTCCGCGAGCACGCGATGGGCGCCGCGGTCAACGGCCTCGCCGGCCACGGCGGCATCGTCTGCCCCTACGGCTCGACGTTCCTGCAGTTCGCCGACTACATGCGCGGCTCGATCCGCCTGTCGGCGCTCATGGGGCTGCACATCGCGTGGGTCTACACGCACGACTCGGTCGCGCTGGGCGAGGACGGACCGACCCACCAGCCGGTCGAGCACTTCGCCGCCCTGCGAGCGATCCCGGGCCTCGTCGTGCTGCGGCCTGCCGACGCCCACGAGACGACCGAGGCCTGGCGCGTGATCCTCGAGGACCTCGAGGGTCCCGCCGTGCTGATCCTCTCGCGTCAGGACCTGCCGGTGCTCGACCAGGAGAAGTACGGCTCGGCGTCCGGCGTCGGGCGCGGCGCCTACGTGCTGGTCGACGACGACGACGCGCAGGCGACGATCATCGCCACCGGCAGCGAGGTCTCGGTCGCGCTCGCGGCGCGCGACGAGCTCGACGTGCCGGTGCGCGTGGTCTCGATGCCCTCGTGGGAGCTCTTCGAGGAGCAGGACGACGACTATCAGGAGTCCGTCCTGCCGGTCGACCTGCCGGCGGTCTCCGTCGAGGCCGGCGTCCGCCAGGGCTGGGAGCGCTACGCCGACTCGATCGTCTCGATCGACCGCTTCGGCGCCTCGGCGCCGGGCGCCACGGTGCTCGAGGAGCTCGGCATCACGCCGTCGCACGTCGCCCAGCGCGTGCGCGAGCTGCTGGACTGACCAAGCCGGGGGGAGTGGCGCGGGCCGGAGGGCGACCGGCCCGCGCCGTCTGCCCTCAGCCCGCGTCGATCAGGCCGACGAGCCGCTCGGCGTCCTTCGACACGGTGACGTGGATCGCGGCGGGCTCGCGCACCCACGCGATCAGGTCGAGCGACTGCAGGCGCTCGAGCAGGAACTCGAACGCCAGCGCCTGCGAGCGCGAGCTGTAGGCGCGCATGACGTCGAACGCCCAGCCCGTCGTGTGCAGCGAGAAGTTCGGCGTCGCCTCGCGGTTTCGTCGCAGCAGCTGGCGCTGGTAGCGCTCGTCGCGCACCGTGCTCGTGACGATCAGCGCGCCGTCGCCGGAGATCGTCTTCACGCCCTGACCGAGGTACTCCAGCAGCGCGAGCGCCGGCTCGCGCAGCCCGCGGTAGCGCGTGCGCGGCTGGCCCAGGCGGCCCGCGAGCTCGCCCATCCCGCGATCGATGCGCAGGCCGTAGGTCGCGAGCTCGGCGCGCGGCAGCCGCACGATCCGCCCGTCGCGGTAGGCCGCCCGCAGCTCCGACGGCGTCGAGAACGCCTCCGTGGAGTCCCGCGGATGCAGGACCTCCTCAGCGGAGTTCTTGCGGTTGTGCAGCTCCGAGAGGCGGTCGAGCGTCGCCGGGTCCGAGCGGTACAGGCGCATGATCTCGCGCGCTGCCGCCACCCGCCAGAGATACGTCGCGGAGTCGTCGCCGAGCGCCGCCAGCTTCTCGTACGCCTTCGCGTGCCTCAGCGGCGTCGAGTCGAAGTACAGGCGCGCGTAGGAGATATCGTCCTCGCCGTAGGCGCTCAGCGCGGCCTGCAGGTTGCCGATGCCCATGTGGTAGCTGACGACCGCAAGATCCTGGCGGTGAAGCTCCTCGAGCGCGATCAGCAGGTAGCGCGCCGTCGCGGCGAGCGCCTTGGGCGGGTCGAAGCGCTCGTCGACGGCGCGCCGGCGCGCCTTGAGCCGCTCGACCAGCTCGCTGTCGCCCTTGCGTGCGGCGCGGCGCAGCGAGCGGCCGATGCGCCGCGAGGCCTGCGTGTCGATCGTCATGTCGAGCAGGTTGCGCCCGGTCTCGGCGAGGATCTGCGTCAGCCCGACGGCGCCCTCGAGCTGCGGGTCGGCGATCGCGTCGTCGCGCCCGGCGCTCTCGAGCAGGACCATCGCCTCGAGCGTGTCGGGCTCGACGCCCGCGGTCTTCGCCGCCGCCTCGACGAGCGACCGGTAGGCGGCCGTGCGCTCCGCGCTCGCGCGCGCGCCGCCCGGCGACTTGGCGTACAGCACGTGCGCGTTGCCGCGCGCCGCCGCCGCCGCGAGCTCGCCCTCGCGCGCGGAGGTGTAGGCGAGCGGGTCGGCGTCCCTCCCGGCGCCGGGCGCCAACGGCGGGCGCCCGGCCTCGCCTCCGAACAGCACGACGACCGCGACGATCGCGAGCACGGCGACGAGCGCGAGCGCGAGCACGCGGCGGACGAGGGACGCCATCCATTCGAACCCTGGCAAAACGGCGCCGCCGCCGTCGCGGACGTCACGTGCAGTTGACGCGAAAGGCAGGCATTGCAAAGATGGACAGTCCACTGTCACTTGTCCAGGGACCGTTGACTTTGAGCATGACGGTAGAGCAACGCTCAGACGTTCAAGTTCGTGCTCAAAGGGCGCTTTCAAAGGTCTTGTGCGGTGGCGCCCAGTACCGGCTCGAGATCGGAGCGGCGATAGCGGGCGCACAGATGGTCAACACCATGGAGCTGGCGACCGCGCTGGACCTCAACCGTCAGTCCGTCAACAAGGAGCTCCACATCCTGCGCACGGCCGGACTCTTGAGGGAGGTCGACTGCGGGACCGCTCGTGAGGTCTATTTCGAGCCGGTGGCCTCCGGCTACTGGGCGTGGTGCGTCGAGGCCTCCCGAGAAGCCCAGACGATGCTCGAACGGACGATGCCGTTCTGAGCCGCGAGCGTTCCTCCGGGGGTCGAACGCGGCGTGTGGGCGTCGCGCTCCTTTCAGGCACGCTCGGAATCGCCTTCCAGGTGAGCGGGATCGAGGGCGGCATGTGGGTATTCGCCGCCTGGGTAGCCGTAGCGATCAGCCTCAGCATCGGCTTCGTCGGCACGCTGCGGTGGCTCGTCACGCGCGTCCGGGATTCCTCGGAGCTCCAGCGTCCGCCCCCGCTCGACATTGACGCGAGGCTGCTGGAACTCGGGGGAGAGATCGTGCGCTTTGCCCGTGAGCGAGAGATCCTGAAGCCGGATCGCACGCGGCCGCGTGGCCGGGCCGTACGGGCGCATCGGGAAGACACGCTGCAGCTCTACGACGAGCGGTTCGCACCTGCGGTGGGCGAGCTTGTCCTCCAGCTTCGCAACGCTGGAAGGGTCGGGGACCATGAAGCCATGATGATGACGCCGCGCAACGCCCCTGACATCCACGCCGTAGGCCTGCGCCTCATCGGACTGGCTCGGGCTCGCCCAGAACGGTCAAGTCTCGATGAGGCACGCGACCATCCTCGGCGGTCTCGAGATCGCTCGGATGATCGCCACAGCCGCGACCGAGCCGATGTCTAGCCTCATGCCCGCATGCGCGTCCTCGGCTCGGCTGACCCACTCGTCCTCGACGACGACCTCCTGATCGCGGGCGACAACCTCGTCGCGATGGCCTCGCTGCCCGCGAGGCACTTCGACATGGCCTACCTCGACCCGCCGTTCAACACCGGCGTGCAGCGCCGGCGGGGCGCGCTCGGCTACGAGGACGCGTTCGAGGACTACGCGGCCTTCCTCGAGCCCCGGCTGCGGCGCACGCGCGAGCTGCTCGCGCCGCATGGCACGCTGTACCTGCACCTGGACTACCGCGAGGCGCACCGCGCGAAGATCCTGCTCGACGAGCTCTTCGGCCAGGAGTGCTTCCTCAACGAGCTGATCTGGATCTACGACTACGGCGGGCGGCCCAAGCGCCGCTGGCCGGCCAAGCACGACACGATCCTCGTCTACGTCCGCGACCGCGAGCGCTATCACTTCGACGACGACGAGGTCGAGCGCGAGCCGTACATGGCGCCGGGCCTCGTCGGACCCGAGAAGGCCGCCCGCGGCAAGCGTCCGAGCGACTGCTGGTGGCACACGATCGTGCCGACGAACTCGCGTGAGAAGACCGGCTATCCGACGCAGAAGCCCGAGGGGATCGTGCGCCGCATGGTCGGCGCCTCCTCGCGCCGGGGCGGCTGGTGCCTGGATCCGTTCGCGGGTTCGGGCACGCTCGGCGCCGTCTGCCGCGAGCTCGGGCGCCGCTACGTGCTGATCGAGTCAAACCCCGAGGCGGTCGCGATCTCCGACGCCCGCCTCGCGCACGCGCCGGCCGCTTGAGGAGCGGACCGGCGTCGTCCTGCGAGCTCCGGCCGGTAGGACCTTCCACCGCCTCGTGCCGCGCGAGGGCGACGAGATCGGCTTCGTCGTCACGGCAAGCGCAACGACGTCGGCCACTCGAGGGTCACGCTGCGCGTGTACACGAGCCCGAAGGCCGACGGCGAGCGGACCGGCCGGGTCTACGGCCTCGTCCGCTAGCGCAGACGCCCCGCTGATGCCGCGCCGGCACCCGCTGGCGCGGCGCTAGCGTCAGCGCGTGGTCTCCGTCCTGCACCGCAGCCAGAACGACGATGCCCAGCTCGCACGCCGTGTCGCCGCCGGCGACGTCGAGGCGTCGCCGCGTTGAACGACGAGTGTCATCGCAGGGCGCCCCGCGCTACGCGCCACGCTGCTGCGCCGCTCCGAGCACGACGCCGAGGACGTCGTCCAGGACGGTGCTCATCCGCGCGCACGACATGCTGCGCGCCGGCAGCCTTCCAGCGGAGCTGCGCCCGTGGCTGTACCGGCTCACCCGCAACCGCGCGTTAGACGAGATCCGCCGCGCGCGCCGTGCCGACGATGCGCTCGATCCCGAGGCGACGCTCGCCGGCGACGACCGCGAGGACCCGAAGCCGTGCGGAGGCGCAAGCACAGCGTGCGCAGGTTCTCGCCGACCTCGCCGACCTGCCGGTCCGCCAGCTCACGGCGCGCGAGACGCCGGGCCGAGGCCGTCCGGGGGGTCGGCGCCGGAACCCGCAACCCCGTCGATGGAGCCAGGGGAGGCGGCACCGTGGCGCTGGCGGCGCGCGGATGCACCGATGGTGCGGGTGAGATGACGAAAGTACGCGCTATGCGCTGAAAATCGTCATCTCACCGTGTCTGGCATTCGCGGGCAGTCAAGGCGCGGCGGCGTTTCGCTTGTCGACACGGACCAATGCCGCGGTGCTGGCTCGACCCCGCTCCTGCAGATCAGGATCCGAAGCGACTCCGCTACTGCCCGGACACGGGCGCAATCCTCCCCGCCCGGCGGGAACAGGCGTTCGACGCCACAGCCCCATTTTGGCTAACCCACGGCCCTATCAGGCACATGCTTTCGGGACTGGGAGCCGGACTTTCGGGACTGCGACTAAGCCCCTTCAAGCGAGCATTTCTCTGACTCCCGAAACCGCCCCGAGTTTCGGGACCGATTTCAGGAACGGCCGGCGATGGAGCTAGGGGGACTCGAACCCCCGGCCTCCTGGGTGCGATCCAGGCGCTCTCCCAACTGAGCTATAGCCCCGAGAACGGCAGAGTGTAGCTGCGATTTCGCCGTCGCAGGCTACGGGAGGCGCCCCGGCGCGCCGATACGCTCAGGACAGGTGAGCTTTCGCAACCGACTGGGACTGTTCTTCGTCCTCATCGTGATCGTGCCGATGATGGCAGTCGCGGTGCTGCTCTTCGGCCTGCTGTCCCAGAGCGAGCGCGAGATGGGCAACGCCGACATCGGCGCGCGCCAGCGGGCCGCCCAGCAGCTCTTTCGCGAGCACCAGCGCGAAGCGGGCACGCGCATCAGGGCGATCGGCGGCGACCGGGTCCTGGGTCAGGCGCTGCGCGCGGGCGACACCGCTCGCGCCCGCAAGCGCGCCCGGCAGCTGATCGCCTCGCAGCGCCTTGCCCGGATCGTCTTCGTCAAGAACGGCGAGACGGTCTTCGCCGAGGGCTCCAAGACGGCGATCGCGCCCGCGCTGCTGCCGCTCAACTCGACGCCGACCAAGCGCCTCGGCGTGCTCGGCATGTCCGTCGCCGACGCGCGCTCCTACGCCGCCGAGGTGCGCCGCGTCAGCGCGCTCGAGGTCGTCGTGCGAAACGGCGACCGCCGGCTCGCGGGCACGCTGAAGCAGTCCGCGATGTTCGACCGCCCGAGCAGCGGCGACACGCTGAAGCTCGACGGCCGCAGCTATCGCGTCGACGCCTTCATGCCGGCCGCCTTCGCCGGCCAGAACATCCGCGTCTTCACGCTCGGCGTCCCCGCCACCAAGCCCGGCGCGGTCCGCGACGGGCGGATCGTCATCGGCGCGATCCTGCTCGGCTTCCTGCTCATCGCGCTCGTCTGCGCCGTGCTCGTCCAGCGCTCGCTGCAGCAGCAGCTCGCGCGCTTCCTCGAGGCCGCGCGCAGGCTCGCGGGCGGCGACTTCTCGGCGAAGGTCAAGACCGTCGGCCGGGACGAGTTCGCCGAGCTCGGCGAGGAGTTCAACAAGATGTCCGGCGACCTCGAGCGGCGCCTGGTGGAGCTGGGGCAGGAGCGCGAGCGCGTGCAGTACTCGATGCGCCGCCTCGGCGACGCGGTCGCCTCCAAGCTCGACCGCGACGCGCTGCTGGAGATCGTCGTGCGCACCGCCGTCGACGGGGTAGCCGCCGACGCCGGGCGCGCCCACGTGCGCGGCGCCGACCGCGTGACGCTGCAGGAGCGCGCCCGCGCCGGCAACATGAACGGCCTCGACGGCGTCGTCGGGTCCGTCGAGACCGACGCGCTGAGCTCCGGCAGCCCGCGCGAGGCCTCGCACGGCGATGCGAGCGCGATGGCCCACCCGCTGCGCGCCGGCAACGGCAGCGGCGCGGCCGTCGGCGTCGTCTCCGTCGGGCGCTCGGGGCGCCCCTTCACGCAGAGCGAGCGCGAGCTCTTCCACTACCTCGCCGGCCAGGCGGGCCGCTCGATGGAGAGCGTCGACCACCACGAGACCGTCACCCGAGAGTCGATCACCGACGACCTCACGGGCCTGTCGAACCGCCGCGGCTTCGACGACGCCCTCGCCGGCGAGGTCGAGCGGGCCAAGCGCTTCGGCGGCACGCTCGGTCTCGTGCTGATCGACCTCGACAACTTCAAGGCGATCAACGACACCTACGGCCATCCGCAGGGCGATGTCGTGCTGCGCGAGGTCGCGCGGGTGCTGCGCGAGAGCTCGCGCGAGATCGACCATCCCGCCCGCTACGGCGGCGAGGAGCTCGCGCTCGTGCTGCCGGGCACCGATCTCGAGGGCGCCTACAACCTCGCCGAGCGGGTGCGCGAACGCATCGAGGCGCTGTACCTGCCGCGCCTGGACCATGCCGGCGCGCTGCGTGTCACGGCAAGCTGCGGGGTGGCCGCCGTACCCCAGATCGCCGCCGACCGGGGCGCGCTCGTGGCGGCCGCAGATCAGGCGTTGTACGAGGCCAAGCGCACCGGCAAGAACAAGTCGGTGCGCGCGAGGTAGGCTGTCGCGACGATGGGACTGCTGGACGAAGCCATCCGCGAGCATCTGGAGCTCAAGCGACGCCGCGGTGCCGATGCCGGTGAGCTCTCTCGCGCCGAGAGCGAGGCGCTGGGGCCCGTGCACCGTTCCGCCGACGGCACGCCCGACCTCGCGTCGCTGCCCGCGGCGCCTCCGCCGGCGCAGCCGGTCGAGGCGCTCGGCTCCGGCGAGCACCCACCCGGCTTCGACGTCGAGCCCGACTGGTCGGAGGAGGAGACCTCGATCCTCCCGGCGCAGCCCGCCGCGGAGGACCCGGATGCCACGGTGGCCTTCCGGCCGCCCGCGCCGCCGCCGGCGTTTCGCAACGAGCCCGCCCCGAGGCCGGAGACCTTCGAGCCGCTCATGCCCCGCTCCGCCGCGCCGCCGCCGGAGCAGCCTGCGCTTCCGTCCTACGAGCCGCCGCCCGCTTCGCCGCACGAAGCTCCGGCGCCGGACCCGCCGGCCGAGCCGCCGGCCGCGAAGCCGCGCTTCGGCGCCGCCGCGCGGCTGCGCCTGCGCCGCGGCGGCGCGGCCGACGAGCCGACGCCCGAGCCGGTCGAGGCCTTCGACGACGAGCCCGCGCCCCCGCCGGCCGCCTACGAGCCGCCGGCGACACGCGCCTACCAGACTCCACCGCCGGTCCACGAGCCGCCGCCGCCGCGCGTTCACGAACCACCCCCGCCGCCGACCTATCCCCCTCCGCCGCCATACCAGCCGCCTCCGCCGCCGCGCGACCGCGGCGACGAGCCCGCCGGCGAGGACCTGCTCGAGGAGACGCCGGAGTTCCTCGAGGAGACGCCCGACCACGACCGCCTGTGGTTCGAGCAGCGCCCCCCGCGCGACTTCGACTTCGACAAGTAGCACCCGGACCGGGGCCCAGGTGCGCCGCCCGATCACGTGGCTCGACGTCTTCACGTCGACCCCGCTGACGGGCAACGGCCTCGCCGTCGTCCACGACGCCGACGGCATCGACGACGCGACGATGCTCGCCTTCGCGCGCGAGACGCGCCTGTCCGAGACGACGTTCGTGCAGGCGCCGACGCTGCCCGGCGCCGACTACGTCAACCGCATCTGGACGATGACCGGCGAGATCGCGTTCGCCGGGCACCCATCGCTCGGCACGGCCGTCGCGGTCGCCCGAGCGCGCGGCGCGAGGCGGGCGACCTACGTCCAGCAGACGCCCGCCGGCGAGCAGCCGATCGAGGTGCGCCTCGACGGCGACGCGGCGCGCGCGTCGATGCTGCAGGAGCCGCCGAGCTTCGGCGCGCAGCCGGCGGCCGCGGACGTCATGGCTGCCGCCGGGCTCGACGAGCGCGACGCGCATCCGGATCTGCCGGCGCAGGTCGTCTCGACCGGCATGGCGCACCTGATGGCGCCGCTGCGCGACCGCGAGGCGCTCGAGCGCGCCGCGCCGCCGAGCCCGCGCGCCCTGCGCGCGCTGGTCGAGCCGCTCGACGCGCTCGTGCTCTACCTCGTCGCCGTCGACCCCGATGCCGGCACCGCGCATGCGCGCGGCTTCTTCCTCGCGATGGGCGCGCTCGTCGAGGACCCGGCGACGGGCTCTGCCGCCGGGCCCGCTGCTCGCCTACCTCAACGATCGCGCCGGCACGCGCTCGCTGACGATCCGCCAGGGCGACGAGATCGGGCGCCCGAGCCGGATCGACTGCAGCTGGGCCGAGGACCGCCCGCGCGTCGCGGGCGACGTCGTCGTCGTGGCCGACGGCCACGTCTCGCTGTGAGCGGCGACCGTCCTAGACGACGGCGGGTGCGTCGGCGCGCGGCAGGACCTCGACGGGGCCCTCGATCCACACCTGCACGTGGTCGCCCGGATGCCAGGCGGGATAGCCCAGGCGCCGCGAGCGCACGACCTGCCCCGAGCGCAGCTTCAACCCCAGCAGCTGGTCATGGCCGAAGAAGCGCCGCGAGACGACCTCCGCGCTGGCGGCGTTCGACGGGCCGCTGACGCCGACCGCGAGCCCCTTGGGGCGCACGAGGACGTCGACGGCGCCGTCGAGGTGCATCTCGATCGGCAGGCTGCCGAGCTCGCACCGCGCGCGTCCCTCGCGCGCCTCGCCGGGCAGCACCTCGATGTCGCCGAGGAACGCCGCCATCCAGCGCGTCGCCGGGCGCAGGTAGACCTCCTCGGGGGTGCCGGCCTGCTCGACGCAGCCCTCGCGCATGACGACGACCTGCTCGGCGATGCTCATCGCCTCCTCCTGGTCGTGCGTGACGAAGATCGCCGTCACGCCCGCCGTGCGCAGGATCTGCGAGACCTCCTGGCGCAGCCGGTCGCGCAGGCTCGCGTCGAGGTTGGAGAACGGCTCGTCGAGCAGCACGATGTCGGGCGTCGGGGCGAGCGCGCGCGCCAGCGCGACGCGCTGCTGCTGGCCGCCGGAGAGCTCGTGCACGAGCCGCCCGCCGGAGTCGCCGAGGCCGACGAGCTCGAGCGCCTCGCGCACGCGCCCGGGATCCGGCTTGCGCCCGAGGCCGTAGCCGACGTTCGCCGCGACGTCCATGTGCGGAAACAGGGCGTAGTCCTGGAAGACCATCCCGATCCGCCGCTCCTCTGGCGCGACGAAGCGATCGGGGCTCGAGACGACGCGTCCCGCCACGACGATCTCGCCGGCGTCGGGGTGCTCGAGCCCGGCGATCATCCGCAGCGTCGTCGTCTTGCCGCAGCCGCTGGGGCCCAGCAGCGCGCAGGTTCCGCCCGCGTGCACCTCGATGTCCGCGCCGGCGACCGCGCGCACCGAGCCGAAGGACTTCTGCAGCCCGCGCACGCGCAGGCCCACGCACGGCGGCGTGAATCCGTTCCCGTTTCCGTTCCCGCTGTGACTCACGTGCCCTTGGCTCCCTTCTCGTTGAGAAGGTACAACGGCGGAGCGGCGATCAGCAGCAGGATCAGCGCCGGGATCGCCGCCGCCTCGAAGAAGCCGGTCGTCGTCTGGTGGAAGATGTCGGTCGCCAGCGTCTCGAAACCGATCGGCGCCAGCAGCAGCGTCGCGGGCAGCTCCTTGAGCGCGTGCAGGAAGACGAGCGCCGCGCCGGCGAGCACGCCGCTGGTCACCAGCGGCCGCGTGATCGTCCGGAAGACCTGAAGCGGCGAGCGCCCGAGGCCGCGCGCGGCCTCCTCCAGGCGCGGCGGCACCTGCATCAGCGCCGCCCCGACCGGGCCGACCGCGAGCGGCAGGTAGTGGATCGACAGCGCGAAGACGAGCATCGCGAGCGTCTGGTAGAGCGGCAGCGCGACGCGCGTGCCGAAGAACACGAGCGCCAGCGCGACGACGATCCCGGGCAGCGCGTAGCCCGCGTAGCCGACGCGCTCGATCGCCCGCGTCGCGTAGCCGGGGAAGCGCACCGACAGCACGCCGACGACGAGCGCCGCCGCGGCGGCGGCGACCGCGGCCGCGGCGGCCGCGAGCAGCGAGTTGCCGGCCTCCGCGGTGATCGTCGCGACGTTGACGCCGCTGGACACGTCCTTGGAGGCCCAGTACAGCAACACCCCGATCGGCAGCACGAGCGTCACCGCCACGACGCCCGAGCACAGCCCGAGCGCCGGCCAGCGCCAGCGTCCGAGGCGCACCGGTGGCGCCGGGCGCTGCGTGCCGGGGCTCGAGCGGTGCAGCGCGCGCGCGCCGCGCACCTTGGCGTAGAGCGCGAACAGCACCAGCATGACGAGCACGAGCACCATCCCGAGCGCCGCGGCCTCCGTGCGCTGCGCGGACTGAAAGGCGATGTAGATCTCGCGCGTGAACGAGTCGAAGCGCAGGATCGCGACCGCGCCGAAGTCCGACAGCACGTACAGCGCGACGAGCACGCCGCCGGCGCCGATCGACGGCGCGAGCTGGGGCAGCACGACCGTGCGAAAGACCTGTGTCGGCGAGCGGCCCATGACGCGCGCGGCCTCCTCGACCGACGGGTCCAGGCGCCGCAGCGCCGCGCGCAGCGGCAGCAGCACGAGCGGGTACGTGCACAGCGTCAGCACCAGCCAGGCGCCGAGAAAGCCGTAGATCTGGGGCAGCTCCTGCACGCCGAGCGGCGCGAGCAGCTCCTGCAGCAGGCCCTTGGGGCGCAGCACGGCGACGAAGACGTACGCCGCGATGTAGCTCGGCATCACGAGCGGCAGCGTCGCGAGCGTCGCCCACGCCCTGCGGCCGGGCAGGTCCGAGCGCACGGTCAGCCACGCCAGCGGCACCGCGATCGCGATCGCGCTCGCCGTCACCGCGGCCGCAAGCCCCGCGCTGCGCGCCACGAGGCCGAGCGAGCGGCTTGTCAGGACCGCGTCGAGGGCGGCGCGGGCGTCGCCGGCGACGACCACGACGAGATACAGCGCCGGCAGCGCCGCGGCGAGCGCGACGACGAGCCCCAGCGCGAGCAGCGGCGGCGGCGGCCGGCGCGCTCCCAGCAGGCGCGACGCGCTCGGCCCCTCGACGAGCCCGGCCGGCGCGGCGGGGCTCGGCGGCAGGACGAGCGGGTCAGCGGCGGTCGCCATCTCCGCGCGGGGGCATCACAGCGCGTCGGTGTCGCGCATGAGCTTGAGCGTTCCCTCGAGGTCGCCGAGGTCGGCGAGGTCGATCTCCGGCGCCGGGATCTTCTCCAGCGGCGTCAGCTCCTTGGCGGCGGCGACGCCCGCGAGCAGCGGGTACTCCTTCGAGCTGTCGGCGAAGTACTGCTGCGCGGGCTTGCCGAGCATCGAGCGCACGAACGCGATCGCCTGCTTCTTGTGCTTGCTCGAGGCGAGCACGCCGACGCCCGAGACATTGACCAGCGAGCCGAGGTCCTCCGTCGGGTAGTGGACCTTGACGGGGTAGTCGGGATCCTTCGCCTGTGCCTCGGCGACGTAGTAGTGGTTGATCAGGCCGAGGTCGATCTCGCCCTTGGCGACCGCGTCGCGGATCGGAACGTTGGAGTCGAAGGCCTCGGTCTCGTTGGCGACCATGTCCTTCAGCCACTTGCGCGCGACGTCCTCGCCCTCGACGAGCCGCAGCGCCGTGACGTAGCCCTGCAGCGAGGCGTTCGTCGGCGCCCAGCCGACGCGTCCGCGCCACTTCGCGTCGGCCAGGTCGAGCGGCGAGTCGGGCAGCTCGGAGGCCTTGACCTTCTGGCCGTAGGCGATCACCCGCGAGCGCGCGGTGATGCCGACCCAGCGCCCGGCCTTCGAGCGAAAGCGCGGGGGCACGTCGTCGAGCAGGTCGGCCGGCAGGGGCTCGAGGTTGCCCGCCTTCTCGATCGCGTCCAGCGAGCCGGCGTCCTGCGCGTAGAAGAGGTCGGCGCGCGAGTTCTTGCCCTCCTCGACAAGCGTCGCCGCGAGCGTCGGGCTGTCGCCGGTGCGGACCTTCACCTTCATGCCCGAGTCCTTCTCGTAGATCTCGATCGCCGGGTCGATCAGCGCCGGCACCCGCCCGGAGTACATCGTCAGCTCGGCGTCGTCGCCGCCGCCGCAGGACGCCAGGCCGCCGCCGAGCAGCGCTGCGAGGATGGCGAGGGCGGTCGTGCGGGCGCGACGGGACGTCATGTGCGGAAGGGCTCCTCGGGTGGGGTCGCGACGTGCGAAGCTGCTCGCGCCGGAATCTTAGGCCAGCCTAACCCACAATGCGATGACCAACCGCTTCCTCGCTATTTGCGCTGTCGCATGCCTGGCGCTCGCGGCCGCCTCGCTGCTGATCGCCGGCGAGCCGGTCTACGATGCATGGGCGTGGCTGGTGTGGGGGCGCGAGCTGGCGGGGCTGGAGCTCGATACCTCCAGCGGGCCCTCGTGGAAGCCGCTGCCCGTGCTGATCGCGGCGCCGCTGGCGCTCGCCGGCGACGCCGCGCCGGCGCTGTGGCTGCTGCTCGTACGCGCCGCCTGGCTGCTGTCGCTCGTGCTCGCGGGCGCGCTCGCGCACCGGCTGACGGCCGGGCTCGGCCGGCCGCCGCGCCTGGCGGCGGCTGTGTTCGCCGCGCTCTCGCTGGCGCTGCTCGCCGACGACGTCACGCTGTGGGCGCGCCAGGGCGCGGCCGGCATGTCCGAGCCGCTGCTCGTCGCGCTCGTCCTCGGCGCGGTTCTGGCGGCGCTCGACGGACGCTCGCGCTCGGCGCTCGTGCTCGCGGGCCTCGCGGCGCTCGTGCGGCCGGAGGCGTGGCCGCTGCTGGGCGCCTACGGGATCTGGCGCTGGCGCGAGGAGCCCGCGCTGCGCCCATGGCTGGCAGGGGCAGCGGTCGCCGTGCCGGCGCTGTGGATCGTGCCCGACCTCGTCGCCTCGGGCGGCGCCGCAAGCGCGGGCGAGCGCGCGCAGCGCGGCTCCGGCGGAGCCGGGCACGACCTGCTCGAGGCGATCGGGCGGGCCGCGGCGATGCCGCTGGTGGCGGCGTGGCCGCTGGCGCTGCTGGCGAGCGCGCGAGGTCGCGAGCGCGGCCCGGTTCGGGTGATCGCCGCCGGCGCGCTGGCGTGGATCGCGATCGTCGCCGTCATGGCGGCGGCCGGCTTTCCCGGCCTGCCGCGGTTCATGGCTCCGGCCACGGCGATCGTCGGCGTGCTCGGCGGTGCCGGCCTCGCCGCGCTGCTGGGGGCGCGGCGCTCGCGGCCGGCGGTCGTGGCGCTGGCGCTGCTGGCGATCGCGACGCTCGTCCAGCTGCCCGCCCGCGCCGAGCGGCTGCCACGCTCGATCGCCATCACGGCGCGCATCGCCCGCGAGCACGACCGCCTCGCCGAGCTCGTGCAGGCTGTCGGCCGCGAGCGGCTGCTGCGCTGCGGGCGCCTGGCGACGAGCGACGTGCTCGTGCGAACGGCGCTGGCGTGGGAGCTCGACGTGCCGCTGTCGGAGGTCGTGAGCTTCGGCGCGCCGTCGGCGCGCTCGGGAGCGTTCGTCGTCGGGCCGCAGGCGACGCCGCTCGTGCGCTCCTTCATGCGCGGCCACGCCGAGCTGCTCGGCTCGAACCGCGAGTGGCGCGTCTACTCGATCGCCTGCCCGCTCGCGGGCGCGGCGATCTCGAGCTCCTTCGACAGCGCCAGCGCGAGCGCGGGCGTCTCGGGGGCGCTGCGGTAGGGCTGCTCGGGCGCCTGACGCTCCTCGTGGTAGGCCTCGTCGGAGTTCACCGCCCAGAGGTCGTGACGGGTGCCGTGACAGGCGTTGTCGACCGCGCGCAGGGCGGTCAACATCGAGTGGTCGGAGTTGTTGTAGCGGTGCAGGCCGTTGCGCCCGACCTGCTGCAGGTTGTCGATCTCCGCGAGCCACGAGCGCACGATGCGCACGCGCGCCTCGTAGTGCTCGTCGTAGATCGGGTAGGCCTTCGGCACGCGCACGACGTGGCCGGCCTCGACGCGCCCCGCGGCGGCGAGCCCGATGCGCTCGAGCTCGCGCGTGGCGAGCGCGACGAGCTGCTCGTCCGAGGAGCTCCAGAGCTCGTCGCCCTCGAAGCAGAAGTACTCCAGGCCGACGCACGTGCGCGCGCCGTCGGGCACCATCGCCTCGCTCCAGGCGCGGAAGTTCTGGATCCGCCCGACGCGTACCTCCGGGTCGTGGACGTAGATCCAGTTGTCGGGAAAGAGGTCCTCGCCGCGCACGACCAGCGCGACGGTCAGGAAGTCGCGGTAGCGCAGGCCGTGCGCGGCCTCGCGCACCTCGTCCGGCGCGGGCGGGTCGGCGATCGCGACGACGTCGCGCAGCGGCATCGAGGAGATGACGTGCTCGACCTCGACCCGCGCGCCGCGGGCGTGCACGGCGCAAACGTGCCCATGCTCGATCTCGATGCGCTCGACGCGCGACTCGAGTCGCAGCTCGCCGCCGGCGCCGATGATCTCCGCCGCCATCGCCTCCCACATCTGCCCCGGGCCCAGGCGCGGGTAGTGAAACTGCTCGATCAGGCTGTGCACGTCGCCGCCGTCCTTGAGCAGCGCGGCGCGCACGATGCGCCAGAACGACAGCGTCCGGATCCGCTGCGCCGCCCACTCGGCGCGGATCTCCGACGGCGGCACGCCCCACACCTTCTCGGTGTAGGCGTGAAAGAAGAGCTCGTACAGGCGCCGGCCGAAGCGCGCGCAGACCCACTCCTCGAAGGTCTCTGCAGCGCGGCGCCGGCGTGCGATCGCGACCGCGTAGGAGCCCGCGCAGCGCGCGAGCTCGACGGGGCCGACCTTGCGCACGACGTCGGCCAGGCGCAGCGGGTAGTCGATGAAGCGCCCGCGCCAGAAGATCCGCGACAGGCGCGAGCGCACGAGCAGCTCCTCGCCGAGCACCTCGTGCCACAGCGACTGCACCTCGCCGGACTTCGTGAAGAAGCGATGGCCGCCGAGGTCGAAGCGATAGCCGTCGCGTTCGACCGTGCGCGCGAGGCCGCCGACCTGCGCGTCGGCCTCGAACACGACGACCGGCTGGGCGGCCTGGGCGAGCGCGTATCCGGCGGTCAGCCCCGCGGGACCGGCCCCGAGCACGGCGATCGGCAGGTGGCGGTCGGCTGACATGCGCGCGGACAATAACTTAGGCTCCCCTAACGTGCTGACCGTCGTCATCCCCGCGACCGATGCCCCCGCCTCGCTCGGGCGCTGCCTGGCCGCGATCGCCCGCTCCGACGAGCCGCACGTGCTCGAGGTCGTCACGCAGCCGCGCGGCGCCGGGCCCGCCGCGGCGCGCAACGCCGGGGTCGCGCGCGGCGGGGGCGAGATCGTCGTCTTCGTCGACTCAGACGTCGAGGTGCACCCCGACGCGCTGCGCCGCATGCGCGAGCGCCTCGATGCCGACCCGTCGCTGGACGCGGTCTTCGGCGCCTACGACGAGCTCCCGGTCGCGCAGCACAGCGTGTCGCGCTTTCGCAACCTCCTGCACCACCACGTCCACGTCAGCTCGCCCGGCCCCGCGACGACATTCTGGGCCGGCCTCGGCGCGATCCGCCGCGAGGCGTTCCTGGCCGTCGGCGGCTTCGACGAGCGGCGCTATTCACGGCCCTCGATCGAGGATGTCGAGCTCGGCGTGCGCCTGCACGCCGCCGGGCGGCGGATCGTGCTGGATCCGGCGGTCCGCGGCACGCACCTCAAGCGCTGGACGCTGCACTCGATGGTGCGCACGGACGTCGCCCGGCGCGGCGCGCCGTGGGTCGCCCTGGCGCTCGAGCGCCGCGGCGCCGGCACGGCGCTGAACCTCGGCCTGCGCCACCGCGTCGCGGCGGCGGCGGCGCTGGTCGCGGTCGCGGGCTTCGCGCTGCGACGACCGCGGATCGGTGCCGCCGGTGCGGTGGCGATGATTGCGCCCAACATGGGCTTCTACGCGCTGCTCGCCCGTCGGGGCGGCATCCGGCTCGCCCTGCTCGGGGTGCCGCTGCACGCCGTGCACCACCTCAGCGCGGTGCTGTCGGTGCCGGCGGGGTTCGCGCTGTGGGCACGGAGCGAGCGGCGATGAGCCTGCGCCTGGGCCTCGTCGGCTGCGGTCGCCTGGCGGAGTGCGGCTACGCGCCCGCGGCGGCGCGCGCGAGGGACATCGAGATCGTCGCGGTCGCCGACCCGGATCGCTCGCGCCGGGGCCTGCTCGCCGCGCGGCTCGGCGCGTCGGCTCATGCCCGCACGAGCGAGCTGCTCGCCGCGGGGCCGCTGGACGGGGTCGTGATCTGCTCGACGCCGGAGTACCACGAGGAGTCGGCGGCGCTGGTCGCAGCGGCGGGGCTGACGGCGCTCGTCGAGAAGCCGCCGGCGCCCGACGCGGCCGGCGCGCTGCGGCTGGCTGCGCTGACGCCGGCGCCGTACATCGGCTTCAACCGGCGTTTCGACCAGGGCGCGGAGCTCGAAGGACGCGCGCCCGCGAGCGGCGATCTCGAGCTGCGCCTGGTCCTGTACTACCGGCGCGCGTCGTGGCGGCCGCTGCAGCGCGGCGAGGACGCGCTGCTGGACCTCGGGCCGCACCTCGTCGACCTCGCGCTGATGCTGACCGGCGCAATGCCCGTCGCCGTCCGCGCGAACGCCGCGCGCGAGCGAGCCGGCATCGCGCTGGCGACCTCGCGCGGGACCGTGCGCATCGATGTCGCGACCGACCGGCCCTATCACGAGCTCGTCGAGATCGGCGACAGCTCCGGGCGGCGCATCGCGCGGGCGATCCGCGGCGGTCACGTGCGCGGCGTCGCCAGCCGGCTGACCCCCGGCGCGCATCCGCTCGTGCGCTCGCTGACCGCGCAGCTGGAGGCCTACGGCCGCGCGCTGCGCGGCCAGGACGCGGGGCTGCTCGCGACGGCCGTCGAGGGGGCCGCGGTCATGTGCGTGCTCGATGCCGCGCGGCGCTCGGACGCCGTCGGCGGCGAGGCGACGCCGGTCGAAGCCGACCGGTCAAGACAACCAGCTTGATCTGCGTCCTGCAGTTCGACGCCGCGAGCGTCGCCGTCGTCGATCGCATGCTCGAGGCCGGGCGCCTGCCGGCGCTCGCGGGGCTGATCGAGCGCGGCCGCCGGATCGAGCTGGCCACGCCGGCCGACCACTTCGCGGCCGGCGCCTTCCACACGCTCTACAGCGGCGTCGAGCTCGGCGACCACGGGCTCTTCTATCCCTTCCAGTGGGATGCCCTCGCGCAGCGGGCGCGCTACATGACAGCCTTTCCCGCGCCGCCGGCGATCTGGGAGCGCCTGGCCCTCGCGGGCCTGCGCACGCTGGCGATCGACCCGTACGAGAGCCGCCCGCCGCGCGACTGGCGCGGAACCTACGTCTGCGGCTGGCAGTTCGCCGACCGCGTCGTGCTGCCGCGCTGGTCGCTGCCCAAGCGCGCCGGCGCGCAGCTCTCCAAGCGCCACGGGCGCGGTCGCAGCGCGACGGAGATCTTCGGGCGCCCGCGCGTGCGCGACCTGCTCGCGTTACGCGAGACGCTGATCGCCGCGCCCGGCCGGGTCGCAGACGCGGCGGCCGAGCTGCTCGCGCGCGAGTCCTACGACCTCGCATGGCTGACGTTCAGCGCCGCGCACCTCGCCGGCCACCAGTTCTGGGATCTGTCGCAGCTCGCCGCCGAGCCCGCCGGCCGTGAGCGCGAGCTCTTGACGAGTGCGCTGGGCGACGTCTACGAGGCCGTCGACGCGGCCTTCGCGCGGACGCTGCGGGCGCTGCCCGAGGACGCCGACGTGATCGTCACCTCGGCCGTCGGCATGGACGTCAACAGCTCGCGCGCCGACCTGCTGCCCGGGATGCTCGCGGCGGTGCTCGCGGGCGGTCCGCTGCCGGCCGATGGCGCGGCGGGCGCGATCTGGCGCCTGCGCGGCGCGATCCCGCCCACCGCGCGCGGCGCGATCGCCGGCGCGCTGCCCGACCGCGCGGCGCTCGAGCTGACCGCGCGCCTGGAGCTGCGCGGCGTCGACTGGTCGCAGACGCGCGCCTTCGCGCACCCCGCCGACAACCAGGGCTACGTGCGCCTGAACCTGCGCGGCCGCGAGCGCGACGGGATCGTCGATCCGTCCGAGGCCGCCGAGCTGCTGGCGAGCATCGCCGCCGGCCTTGCGACGTTCCGCGATCCGGACGGGCTGCCCGCCGTCGCCGGCGTCGAGCGCGTCGTCGAGCATCACCCTGGCGAGCGCGCCGGCCAGCTGCCCGACCTCGTCGTGCGCTGGAGCGAGCGCCCCGCGACGACGCTCGCGGGCGTGACGTCGCCGGCCTTCGGCGACGTCGTGCGCAGCGGCGCGGGCAGCGGGCGCTCGGGCAACCACACCCCCGGCGATGCCTGGGCCGTGGTTGCGGCTGGGCGCAGCGCGCCGCGGCAGCGGGCGCAGCCGCGTCTCGCCGACGTCGCCGCCACGATCGCCGCGGTCTGCGGCGTCGGCGACGACGGCATCGCAGGCGCCCCGCTGTTAGCTGCGCGAGACCGTCTCGCGTAGCGCTCCCGCCGCCACCGCCACCTGTGCGACCACGACGAGCGCCGCGACGCGCGGCCCGGCGCTCGCCGCCTCACGCCCGAGACGCCCGTAGAACGCGCGGCCCGACAGGCGCCGCCCGCCGGCGGCCGCGCGGTAGCGCACGGCGCCGCTGCCATAGCGCAGGCCCTGGCGCACGAGCCCGCCGGGGCCGAGCCGCGGGCGGTGCTCGACGATCGCATCGGGCACGTAGCGCAGCTCGATGCCGGCCGCGGCCAGCCGGCTGCACCAGTCGCGGTCCTCTCCGGCGGCGAGCGGAAAGGACTCCTCGAACGCCACCGCTCGCAGGACGTCGGCGCCGCAGGCGAGGTTGCAGGTCGGCGCGAAGCCGAGCAGGCCCGTCGCGCGATCGAGCGAGGCGAGCTGCAGCGCGTGCGTGATCAACTGCGAGGCCGCCGCGGCGCGCCCGGCGCGCGGGTCGGCGACCGTCGTCCCGGCGGCCGCGGCGCCGCCGTCACAGCCCGCCGCCAGATCCTGCGCCCAGCGCGGCCCGGGCACGCAGTCGTCGTCGGTGAAGCAGACGATCGCGCCGCGCGCCGCGGCCGCGCCGAGGTTGCGCGCCGCGGCCGGGCCGCGTCCCGCGCCTGCCACGACGCGCGTGCGCGGGCCATGGCGGCTGGCATCGTCAGCGCGCGTGACGGCCTCGACGACGGCCGCCGACCGCGCGGACGCATCGTTGACGACGACGACCTCGATCCCCGGCGCGGTCTGCCACGACAGTGCCGTCAGGCAGCGCTCGAGCGCCGCGGGACGATCGTGCGTCGCCACGACGACGGAGATCGCGGGGGCGCTCACGCGCCGCCTGGGAGCGCGTTCTCCCGTCCGTCCGCTCGCATCGGGCGAGCATACGGCCAGGCTCCGAGACTGATGAGTTCGCGCGCGGCCGGCGGGCTGAGCGTGACACCCAGCTCGAGCTTCGAGTAGAGCCCCGTCATGCCTCGCGGCGCGATGCGCGGTCGCGGCGTGAACATCTTCGTTCGTCTGGCGGGTCCGGCAATCGTGTCCACGCTCATCGCGCTCCTGTGTGGCGCCCCGACCGCCGGAGGCGCAGCTGCGCCGCCAAGGCATCGATCTTGAGCCGAGCGCGACGCTGGCCTGACGGCCGCCCAGCAGGCGACCGCCGAGGCCGCCGACGGCTTCGATGGAACGCGTTCACCGGGTGCCGTACGACCTCGGCGGCTTCCTCAACAAGCGGGTGGAGCTGTTCATCAGCTACGTGACCGACCCGGTCGTCGGCGGGATCGGCGCGTCGTTGACGATACGCGCGTCGTCGTCAACGCAACGTCGTGTCGGCCGGCGGCTTCGAGGGCCCGACGAGGACGCGGTCGATCCGTGGGCCAACGCCCGGCAGCCCGCCGAACTCAGGACGCCGGCGGATCGGCAGGAGCCCGCTGGCCGAGATCGCCGGCGCCACGGCGACCGACGACACGCTGCTGCTGGGCTTCGGCCTCGAGCAGCTGGAGACCGACGCCCAGCGCGTCGACCTGCTCGAGCGGGCTCTCGGAAACCCGATCGGGTCGGGCTGACGGCGAGCTGACCGGGCGCGTGCGGTGGACGCATCGTCGCCCACGCGGCGCGCCCTCGTCATGCTTTCGGCGATGGCGCGCCGCCGCAAGCCCAAGCCTGTGCCCGAGGACGTCCCGGTCGACGACCGCTCTTGGTCGGCGCGCATGAACCTGCACGAGCGCGACGTCGGCAAGGAGGTCGCGCGCTTCACGCCGCTGCCCGCCGAGACCGGCCCGACGTGGGCGCCCGACCGGCTGTCGGTCTGGCCGGTCGAGGGCGGGCGCTTCGGCATCGACGCCCACTACCACGGTGCGACCGGCGCGCAGCGCGCCGAGCACCAGGTGCAGCGCCTCGCCGAGGCCGGCCTGCTCGCGACCGTGCGACCCGGGCCGCTGGACGACACGACGCTGCGCCTCGGCCCGCTCGCCCATCAGGCGGCGTGGCTGGCGCTCGAGGCCTTCCTCGGCCGCCCGCTCGACGTCGCAGGCTGATGGCCGTGAACGGCTGGTCTGGATCGCCCAGGATGAGTCGAATCTGGTTTGGGGTGACGGACTCTTCCTCGGGAGACGCGGAGGATCGTCGCCGCCCGCGACCGATACGGGATTCCCTGTCGAGAGGGTCGTCGCGTAGCCGCTCACGGCAGGAGCTCCGTGCCCTCGTTCAGGATCGACAAGTATTGGTCGTAGACGTAGATCTTGCCCCGCTGGCGACCAGTGACCTCGCGAAGAATTCCTGCCTCCTCGAGACGGCTGATGGCGTTGTAGACGGGCGGGTCCGTGAGCCGGAGTGCTCGAGCGGTCGCTGAGGGCCGGATGACCACGTACCGCGCGGCCCGGTCATGCACGCGGTGGGCGGTGGCCGCACCGCGTCCAAGCTTGTGGATCGCTTGACGATCGCCCTCGATCATGCTCACGATCCGTCGCGTGGCGTCAGTCGTCGATTCAGCGACCTCGATAACCCCATCGAGGAAGAAGCGCAGCCATTGCTCCCACGCACCGTCCGTTCGCACGCGCTGCAGGTGGTCGTAGTAGGCCTCGCGATTGCGCTTCAAGTAGAGGCTGAGATAGAGAAGCGGTCGCTTGAGAACGCCCTGCGAGCACAGCAGCAGCGTGATGAGGAGCCGCCCGACTCTGCCGTTGCCGTCGAGGAATGGGTGGATCGTCTCGAACTGCGCGTGTGCGAGGGCCGCTTTGATCAGCACCGGCGTCGCCGTGGGCTGATCGTGCAGGAACTTCTCGAGGTCGCTCATCGCGGGCCGGACTTCGGCCCACGGCGGCGGAACGAAGCGAGCGTTCCCCGGCCGGCTGCCGCCGAGCCAGTTCTGGGACCTTCGGAACTCGCCGGGTGCCTCTTCGGATCCACGGCCGTTCTCAAGGAGAATCGCGTGAACGTCTCTTAGCAGGCGCGTGCTGAGTGGCGTTCCTCCGGGCCGCAGGATCTCGCTGATCCCATGGTTCATGGCCGAGATGTAGTTGGCCGTGACCTGCGCGTCTTCGCGCGGGACACCGGGGGCCGCGTCGTTTTCGAAGAGCAGCAGGTCAGATAGCGAGGACTGCGTGCCCTCAATCTGTGACGAGAGCACCGCCTCTTTGCGGATGAAGGTGTAGAGAAACTGATCAGGGTCGGGCAGCAGGAGCGTGATCCCATCGAGCCGTCCAAGCGCCTGGTTGCCGGCGTCCAGCCGGTCCTGCACGTCAGCATGGATCTTCAACGGCGGTGACGGTGGAAGCGGATTGGGATGGAACGCCCAGAAGCCCTCTGGCCCGCTCTGAGCCAGCAGGTACCTGCCGGTTCGGTCACTGGCTGGGGGTGGCGCGGCGCTAGCCATCACGAGGTCTGCGATCGCTTAGATGGGGCCATCCTTGCTAAACGCTATCGCGTTATCGCTTAGATCGTCCGCGGGACGAAAGCCTACGTTGACTAGGCCGATACCGGCCCCATCCGCCGCCTTGGCCAGGCCGCGCCCTGTGAACTCTTGCAATCAGGTAGTCACGACTACCTCGCCGAGATGCTTGCTTCCTGCTTGGTCCCTGCCAAGCGCGGGGTCCTTGGTCCAGACAATTGGCGGGCGACTCAAATCGCTGCAAATGCAGGATGCTTCTCCCATGGAGCCAGCCGGGATCGAACCGGCGACCTCCTGCTTGCAAAGCAGGCGCTCTCCCATCTGAGCTATGGCCCCTCGCCCGGCAGTGTAGAGCCGCTACGCCGCGCTCAGCAGCTCTCCGGCGACGCGATCGCTCGCGTCGCCGAGGCCGCCGAGCAGGCGCCGCGAGAGCTGCGCGCGGCGGAAGTACAGCGGCGCGTCGTGCTCCCAGGTCGCGCCGCTGCCGCCGTGCACGGAGATCAGCGCGCGGCTGGCGTAGTCCAGCGCGTGGCCGGCGGCGGCGCGCGCCGCGCTGGCCGCCAGCGGGAACTCGTCGCGGCCGTCCTCGTAGGCCCAGCCCGCGTAGACGAGCAGCGAGTAGGCGTTCTCGCGCAGGCGCAGGATCTCGACGAGGCTGTGCTTGATGGCCTGATAGGAGCCGATCGCGCGGCCGAACGTGAAGCGCTCCTTGGCGTAGGCGACGCTCGTCGCAAGCGCCGTCTCGACGGCGCCCAGCGACTCCGCCGCCAGCAGCGCCTGCGCGAGATACCAGGCGCCGGCCAGCTCGGCGCCTTCCGCGCCCACCAGCTCGACGCAGTCCGCGCGGTCGAACGTCACGTTGCCGAGCGAGCGCGTCGCGTCGTAGCGCACGACCCGCTCGATCGAGACGCCGTCCGCCCCGGCCTCGACGACGACCGCCACCGGCGTCCCGTCGTCCTGGCGCGTGGCGGCGACGACGAGCAGGTCGGCCCCCGGGGCGTCGACGACCCAGCAGGCGCGGCCGCGCAGCATCCCGTCGTCGCCGAGCACCGGCGCGGCCGCGCGCAGCGAGCCCGACGGCGCCTCGACCGTCCAGCCGGCGGCGACGTCGCCCGGCGGCCGGGCCGTGACGAAGCACGCTCGCAGCGAGCCCTCGGCCACGTCGCTCACACGCGAGTCGGAGGCACGGTCGAGCAGCTGCGACGCGGGCAGGTGGCCGAGCAGCTCGATGCCGGCGAGCACGCGGCCGGCCTCCATCAGGACGAGCATCGCGTCGAACGCGCTCAGCCCCGCGCCGCCGCGCTCCTCGCCGACGAGCAGGCCGGACCAGCCGGCCTCGCATGCCGTCGGCCACAGGTCGGGCAGCGCCGCGGGGTCCTCGATCGCGTCGCGCGCCGCGGCGACGGTCTTCACGCGCGACAGCGCGTCGCGCGCGGCCTCGCGCAGGAACAGCTGCTCGTCGGTCAGCTCGAGGTTCATGAGCCGGCCGCCGCGCGCTCCTTGGCGCGCAGCTCGGAGAACGCGATGCCCTTGTCCAGCCGCGGCTCCGGCGGCAGCCCGAGCACGCGCTCGCCGATCGTGTTGCGCAGGATCTCCTCCGTGCCGCCTGCGGACTTCAGCCCCGGCAGGTAGGAGATCATGTGCGCCCACTCGCCGGCGTCCTCGAGGCCCTCGGGCCCGAGCACGTCGGCGACGAGGTCGCCCGCGTCGATCGCGGCGCGCACCGTCGTGATCTTCGCCAGGCCCGACTCGGGACCCGGGATCTGGCCCTTCTGCAGGGCGCTCAGCGTGCGGTAGCCGGAGAACTTCACGGCCAGCAGCTCGAGCGACAGGTCGCCCAGGCGCCGGCGCACCTCGGGATCGCGGCGCGCGTGCTCGTCGGCGGCGATCGCGCGCGCGAAGCGCTCGGCGAAGAAGCCCATCGCCTCGGAGCCCAGCCCGATCGTCATGCGCTCGAACATCAGCGTCGTCAGCGCGGTGCCCCAGCCGCCGCCGACCGGGCCGACGACCGCGTCCGCCTCCAGCGCGACGTCGTCGAAGAAGACCTCGTTGAAGTCCGGCTCGCCGGAGAGCTTGCGCAGCGGGCGGACCGTCACGCCGTCGGCGTCCATCGGCACGACGAACATCGTCAGGCCCTTGTGCTTGGGCACGTCGGGATCGGTGCGCGCGAGCAGCATCCCGAAGGCCGCGAAGTGCGCGTTGGTCGTCCACACCTTCTGGCCCGACAGCCGCCAGCCGCCGTCGGCCTGCGGCGTCGCGCGCGCCTGCACCGCGGCGAGGTCCGAGCCCGCCGCGGGCTCGGAGAACAGCTGACACCAGACCTCGTCGGCGTGCAGCATCGGACCGAGATAGCGGCTGCGCTGGGCCTCGGTGCCGTGCGCGATCAGCGTCGGGCCGAGCATGCCGACGCCGATCACGTCGAGGATGCCGGGAACGTCGGCGCGCGCGATCTCCTGGTTGACGATCACCTGCTCGACCGGGCCCAGGCCCTGGCCGCCGTACTCCACCGGCCACGCCACGCCCGCCAGCCCGGCCTCGGCGAGCTCGCTCTGCCAGGCGCGCCGGGCGGCGATGCTCTCCTGGTCGTCCTGGCCCATGAAGACGGGCGCGTCGTGGCGGTGATCCTCGAGCCAGGTGCGCACCTTCGCGCGGTATTGCGCCTGCTCGGGACTGTCGTTCAGGTCCACCGCGTGCTCCTTTGGCTGCCCGGCCGTCGCGAAGGAGGACCATACATGCCGTGCGTCCGACCCCGTTCAGCTGTGCGCAGGCGGCGGCCGCGACCGTGCTGCTCGCCCGCCTGGCTCGCGGACGCACGCGCCGCGAGCCGCTGCGCGCGGGCACATCGCCACCGCCGCGGCACACGATCAGCGTCGTCATCCCGGCGCGCGACGAGGAGGCGCGCCTGGCGCCGTGCCTCGAGGGGCTGCGCGCCGATCCCGACGTCGGCGAGCTGCTGGTCGTCGACGACTGCTCCTCGGACGCGACCGCCGACGTCGCACGCGCGGGCGGCGCGACCGTGCTCGCCGGCGCGCCGCTGCCCGCGGGCTGGTGCGGCAAGGTGTGGGCGCTCGAGCAGGGGCTGCGGGCGACGACGGGCGAGGTCGTCGTCTTCCTCGACGCCGACGCGCGCCCGCGGCCCGGGCTCGTGCGCGAGCTGGCGGCGCTGCTCGACGAGATCGACCTCGTCACCGCGGGCCCGCGCTTTCACTGCGTGGGCTTCGGCGAGCGGCTGCTGCACCCGTCGATGGCGGCGACGATCCCCTACCGCACCGGGCCCGGCGACGCGCTCGGCTGGCAGCCCAAGCCCGACCGCGCGATCGCCAACGGCCAGTGCATCGCGATGCGCCGCGACACGCTGCTGGGCGCCGGCGGCTGGGCGCGCGTGCGCTCGAACATGACCGAGGACGTCGCCCTCGCCCGCGCGCTGCGCGGCGACGGCCTGACGATGGCGTTCGTCGACGCCTGCGACCTGCTGGAGGTCAAGATGTACGAGTCGGCGAGCGAGACGTGGCAGGGCTGGGGACGCTCGCTGATGGCCCCCGACGCCGTCGCGCCGCTGCGCCAGGGTGAGGACCTCGCGCTGCTGTGGCTGACGCTCGCGCTGCCGCTGCCGCGACTGCTCGCGCGGCGCGGCACGCCGCTGGACGCGCTGCTGGTGGCAGTCCGCTTGACGATGCACGCCGCGTTCGCGCGCACCTACCGCCCGCGCGGCGCGCCGTTCTGGCTCTCGCCGCTCGCCGACGTGCCGGTGATGGTGCGTCTCACGTGGTCGGCGATCCGCCCGACGCGTCACTGGCGGGGGCGGACCTACGCCCGAGGACGAAACGCGCGCCGATCAGGCACATGAGGCCGCCCGTCGCCGCGACGTGCTCGACCGGCGAGGTCGCCAGCTGCAGCAGCGGAAACGCGAACACCCCGACGCGCGCGCCGAGCGCGAAGCCGCCGCGCGTGAACGACAGCACGGCCAGCAGCGCCAGCGCGATCGCGCCGGCGAGCGGCGCCAGCACGAGCGCGCCGCCGACGAAGGTCATCACCGACTTGCCGCCGCGCAGTCCGGCGAAGGCCGGAAGCGCGTGGCCGATCATCGCGGCGCCGACCGCCGCGTAGCCGATCCAGATCCCCCCGAGCGCCAGGCCGGCCAGGCCGGCGAGCAGGCCCTTCAGCGCGTCGCCGATGAACGCGGGCCAGGCGCGCCCCCAGCCGAGCTGCTCGAGCGCGTTCCAGGCGCCCGGATTGCCGTCGCCCGTGCGGTAGAGGTTCACTCCGTGGCGGCGCGCCACGATCAGCGAGACGGGGATCGAGCCGAGCAGGTAGCCCACAATGCAGGCCACGACGTAGTCCATGCCCCCGCTCGCCTCCTTTCACCTCATCCGCTATCCGCGCTCGACCGCGCCGGAGGGATTGTCGCGGATGGGTCTGGACCGCCCCGAGCTGCGCCGCACGCCGGGGCTGGCCTTCTGGCGCCTGCTCGGCACCGGCCGCGGGGCGACGATGACGATCGGCGCCGACCTGCGCCGCTGGGCGCTGTTCGCCGTCTGGGAGGACGAGGCCGCGCTCGAGCGCTTCCTCGCCACGAGCGCGATCGCGGCGCGCTGGGAGCAGCTCGCGCGCGAGCGCTGGGACGTGCGCCTGGCCTGCGTGCGCTCGCGCGGCGGGTGGGGCGGCGCCAACCCGCTCGCCGTCACCCGCGAGCCGGCGCCGGCGGGACCGGTCGCGATCCTCACCCGGGCGGCGGTCCGGCCCGCCCGCCTGCTGCGCTTCTATCGCGCGATCGAGCCTCCCGCGGCGCAGCTTCGGGGCAGCCCGGGGCTGCTGGCGTCGGTCGGCATCGGCGAGTGGCCCGTCGCGCGCCAGGCCACGTTCTCGGTGTGGCGCTCGCTCGCCGACGTGCACGCCTACGCCTATCGCACGCCCGCGCACGCCGAGGTCGTGCGCCGCACGCGCGACGAGGACTGGTACTCCGAGGAGCTGTTCGCGCGCTTCGCGCCATACGGCTCGGCCGGCACGTGGAACGGGGTCGATCCGCTCGCGGCGGCTGAGCGATCCCGCTAGCCCGTCGCGGCGACGAGGCGATCCAGCGGCGCCCAGAACGCGCGCCTCGAGGCGGCGCCCGCGCGCTGCGGCGCGCGGTGGTCGTCGACCGCCGGGTCGCGCACGATCCGTAGCGTCGCCCGCGCACGCCTCGCCGTGCGGACGATCGCGCGTGCCACGCGCGTCCCGACGACGCGGTCGTTCGCGCCGGCGAGCGCGAGCACGCGCGTTCCCGCGGGGATGTTGCGCGCGCTGACGGCCGGAAGGCGCAGCGCGATCCCGCGCAGGGAGCGTCCCGGGTAGACGCTGAAGACCGCCGCCGGTGCGGGCAGCCCGGCCGACCGCGCCGAGGCGGCGTAGTCGGCGGCCAGCGCACCGCCCGCGGAGTGGCCGGCGACGACGAGTCGCCCCGGTGTGGCGCGCACCCGCTCGAGCGCGAGCCCGATCGCGACGAGCGCGTTGGGCAGCGGCGTGATCGTGTCGAGATACGGTGCCTGCTGGTAGGTCGGAAAGATCAGCGTCGCGCCGCCGCGCGCGAGGTGGCCGATCCAAGGGCCGTAGTAGGCGGGGCGGACGGCGGCCCATCCGTGCAGGAAGACGACGACCGGAGCGCGCGCCGCGTTCGCGCCGGCCGCGCGGAAGATCGCGGCGCCGCGCGCGCCGCTGCCGACGTCCGTGCGCCGCGTGCCAGGCGGCGCGTAGGGCCGCGACGGCGCCGCGGCCTCGCCTGCGCTCGCCGCACGACGCGGCGGCGGCGACTCGCCGCCGCCCAGCGCCTCGGACACGAGCAGGGCGAGGACGATCAGCAGCGGCACCGTCGTCACCAGCAGCAGGGCTCGCGTGCGGTTCACGGCGCTCCGATCAGGCCGGCGACGACCGCGCCGCCGAGCGCGACGAGCGGCAGGCCGCCGCCGGGGTGCGCGGTGCCGCCGGCGCGGTAGAGCCCGCCGACGCCGCGCACGACGGGACCGGGCCGGCGCAGCGCTCCGAGGCGCCCGTGAGGCGCGCCGCCGTAGATCGCCCCGCCGACCGCCCCGGTCAGGCGCTCGAGGTCGGCCGGCGTGCGGCGCGCGGCCACGGCGATCCGGTCGCGCACGCCGAGCCTGTCGATCAGGACCTGCTCGTAGGCGTCGGCCTCGGCCTCGGGCGCGCCGGCGGGCGCGTTGACGAGCACGAACCAGTTCTCGGCGTCGGCGGGCGCCTGCGACGGATCGCTGACGCACGACGCGCTGACGTACAGCGTCGGGTCGCGCACGAGCCGGCGCGCGACGAAGACGTCGTCGAACTCGGCGTCGTAGTCGGCCGGGAACTCGACCTGATGATGGACGAGCGAGTCCGTGCGCCCACGCAGGCCGAGCATCAGCGCGAAGCCCGACAGCGAGCGCTCCGTGGGCTGCGACGGCCGGCCGAGCAGCCGCTCGAGCACGAGCGCATCGGCGCTCCAGACGACGGCGTCGGCGTCGACGCTGCCGGTGGCGGTGCCGACGCCCCGCGCGCGCCCGCCGCCGAGCAGCAGCGCGTCGACGCGCTGCTCGCGACGCAGCTCGCCGCCGAGCGCCTCGAGGCGCTGCTCGAGCGCATCGACGAGGCGATGGATCCCGCCGCGCACGTGCCACGCGCCGAAGGCGTGCTCGACGTAGCCGGCGACCGCCAGCGCCGCCGGCGCGCGTCGTGGGTCGGCGCCCGCGTAGGTCGCGAAGCGCTCGATGATCATCCGCAATCGCGGATCGCGGGCGTGGGCGCGCGCCAGCGAACGCAGCGTGTGCCACGGGCGCACGCGCAGCAGGTCGCGCGGGTCGGGCGGCGCCGCGCCGGGCGCCGGCCGGCGCGGCGGCCACGGCGGCGGGCCCGACAGAAACGGGACCGACGCGCGCCACATCCCCGCGCACGTGCCGAGGAAGCGCACCCAGTCCGCGCCCGCGCCCGGCGACCACGCCTCGAGCGCCTCGAGCGCCGCCGGCAGGTCCGCGCTCATGTCGACCGAGCTGCCGTCGGCGAAGCGATAGCGCGTCACCGGCTCGACGCGGACGAGCTCGACGACGTCCGCCAGCGGCGCGCCGGTGTCGGCGAACAGCGCCTGGAAGACCCACGGCATCGTCAGCAGCGACGGGCCGGTGTCGAAGCGAAAGCCGTCCTGCTCGAAGCGGCCGGCCTTGCCGCCGGCCGACGCGCCCTGCTCGAGCACCGTCACGCGGTGGCCGGCCGCGGCCAGGCGCACCGCCGCGGCGAGGCCGCCGACGCCGGCGCCGACGACCGCGATCCTCACGTGCGCTCGCGCCGTGCCAGCAGCGCCGGGACGAGGAAGGCGCCCATCGCGACGCCGCCAGCGGCCGCCACGCGCGGGCGTCTCCAGATGAAGACGTTCGCGACGAGCTCGCCGGCCCACGTCCACGCGTACAGCGCGAGCGCGCCGTCGCCGTCGCGCGCCGGATCGTCGTCCGAGTCGATCGCCGACCAGACGGCGAACACGCCGGCACCGGTCGCGAGCCAGCCGAGGAAGTTCGACGCCGGGATCCCCTCGTAGCGCCCGCCGCCGGGCCAGGACCAGTAGCCCTCGCGTGCCATGCGCGGGTCGAGGAAGACGTCCCACGCCGTCAGCGCGCCCGCCGCGAGCGCCACCCGCCGGGCGCGCCGGCGCGAGATCAGCCCGGCGACGACCCACGCCGGCCGCGCCATCATCGGCCACGCCGCCGCGGCCGCCAGCGGCACGCCGCCGACCTTGCGCCCCAGCAGCGACGAGTACGTATAGCGGCCGAACGGCCGGCCCGTCGCGACGCCGGCGAGCTCGGCCGCGAAGCCCAGCGCCGCCGCGCTGCCGACGAGCGCGGCGCCGCGGGCCGGCCCGCGGGATGCGGCGGCGTCCGCGCTCGACGCGCCCAGCAGCAGCGCGACGATCGCCTTCGTCCCCGCCGGCGTGCGCAGCCTCGCGATCTTGCCGTAGAGCAGCTGGGTCACGACCAGCAGGCCGAACATCGTTCGGTGCGCCCGTCTCATGCCCGCTGCTCGGGGATCCTCGCCGTCGCGGCGACGAGCAGCTTGCGCGAGCGCGGGACGATCGCGCGGCCGGGCTGCACGCCGTAGCCGTCGCGCTCGATCTGGCGCAGGATCTCGCGATACATCGCCCCCGCGGCGGCTACCGCGCGCCGGCCGCAGGGCAGCAGCGCGATCCCGGCGGCGCCCTCGTCGTAGAGCGCGTCGGCGCGCGCGATCTGGTCGCGCAGCAGCGCCTCGCGGCACGCCGGCGGTGGCACCGCGTCGCAGCCGAAGCGCCCGAGCGTCTCGCGCGCGAGATAGACGCGGCCGTTGGCGAGGTCCTCGTCGATGTCGCGCAGGATGTTCGTGCGCTGCATCGCCTGCCCGAGCGCCGAGGCATGCCGCGGGGCGGCGGGATCGGTGGCCCCGAGCAGCGACGACATCACGACCCCGACGGTCCCGGCGACGCGGTGGCAGTAGCGGTCGAGCTCGGCCTCGGTGTCGATCCGCGCGCCTCGCAGGTCGGCGCGCATGCCCGCGCAGAAGTCGGCCATCGCGTCGCGCGGCAGCGCGTGGCGCGCGTCGAGGTCCTCCAGCAGCCGCGCCTCGCGCGAGCGCGCCGGCGCGCCCGCGCACCACGCCTCGACGGCCGCGATGCGCTCCGCGGCGCGCTCGTCGTGCGTGTCGACGAGGTCGTCGAGCGTGCGAAAGACGAGGTACAGGCGGTAGACGTCGTCGCGCAGCGCTCGCGGCAGCAGCCGGCATGCGAGCGCGAACGTGCGCGCGACGTGGCGCGTCGTAGCGCGCGCCTCGGCGAGGACCGCGTCCTCAGCGCGATGCAGCAGCACGCCGGCCCCTCACCGTCGCGGGGTGATCGCGCGCGATCAGCCCGCTCGTGACCTCGGCGCCGAGCAGCACGCCGGGGATGCCGGCGCCGGGATGCGTCCCGCCGCCGACGAGGTACAGCCCGCGCAGGCCCTTGTCGCGATTGGGCGGGCGCAGCCAGGCGGACTGCTGCAGCGTCGGCTCGACGGCGAACGCGTTGCCCCATGCCGCGCCGAGGTCGCGCTCGAAGTCGTCGGGGGTCATGCGGTGCTCGACGACGGTCGCCGCGTCGAGGCCCTCGAGGCCGAACGTCGTCTCGAGGTCCTCGACGAGCAGCGTCGCGCAGGCGGTCGGACTCGACGCCCCAGTCGATGCGCCGCCGACGCTGGTTGGGAACCGGCAGCAGCACGCACAGCGAGTCGCCGCCGGCCGGCGCCATGCCGGCTCGCTGCGCACCGGCGCGTGCACGTAGGTCGAGAACGTCGGCGCGATCCGACCGCCGCGCGTGACGTCGCAGATGAAGCGCCGGTAGCCGCTGCCGACGAGCAGCGTGTGGTGGCGCAGCGCGTCGAACGTGCGATCGGTCCCGAGGTAGAGCAAGAAGCAGGACATCGTCGGCGTCAGGCGTCGCAGCGGAGCGCGACGGCCGGTGAGCTCGTGCGTGCGCAGCACGTCGGCGTTCGAGACGACGACGTCGGCGACGACGCGCTCGCCGCCCTCGAGCAGCACGCCCGTCACCTTCCCCTGGCGATGCTCGATGCGCTCCACGCGCGCGTCGCAGCGCACGTCCAGACCGCGCGCCATCGCCTCGACGATCGCGTAGACCCCGCCGCGGGCGTACCAGACGTCGTCGAGGAACTGCAGGTAGACGAGTGCCCCATAGATGGCTGGTACGCGGAAAGGGTCGCCGCCGATGAACAGCGAGTGAAAAGAGAACGCCTCGCGCACGCGTGGATGCTCGAAGTGCGGCAGACCGTGCGCCACAGCGGCAGCGCCGCGCCGAGGCGCAGCATCGACGGCGTGAAGGCGACGAGGTCGCGTGCGCGCTCGAACGGGCGCCGACCCGCGCCGAGGATCCCCTGCTCGTAGATCGGCTTCATCGCGGCCATGAAGCCGTCGAAGGCGGCGGCGTCGCGGGAGGAGAACTTCGCCAGCTCGGCGCGCATCCGGTCGCGCTCGGAGACGAAGTCCAGATGCTGCTCGCAGCCGCGCCCAGCGGATCCGGTAGTACGGATCCAGACGCTCGAGCTGCACGAGATCTTGCAGGTCCAGCCCGGCGGCTGCGAACGTCTCCTCGAGCACCCACGGCATCGTCACGAGCGACGGGCCGGTGTCCCACGTGAAGCCGCCGTCGCGCAGCTGATAGGCGCGGCCCGCCCGGCCGCTCGCGCGCCTCGACGCACGGTCACGTCGTGGCCGGCGCCCTGCAGGCGCATCGCGGCACCCAGCCCGCCAAGCCCCGCTCCCACCACGACGATCCTCATCGGCTGCGGATCGCCGCGCCGCGGGCGGGCGTGTCAGCGCGCCCCGTTGGCGGAGCGCTCGCCGTCGATCGAGCGATCGCCCCGGGCGACAGCGGCAGATTCGAAGCAGCGGCCGAGGAAGCTGTCGAGGATCGAGTGCATCGCCTGCAGCTCCTCGGCCGCGTGCAGCAGGCGCTCCTCGCCCGCGTGGGTCAGCTCGTAGGTGCGGCGGTCCGGGCCGCCCGCGGAGGACTGCCAGGCGGACCGCACGAGCCCGGCCTCCTCGAGCGCGCGCAGCGCCCGGTACAGGCGCCCGGGATCGTCGCGGTTGAAGCCCAGCGGGCGCAGCCGCTCGCGCAGGTCGTAGCCGTGCGCCGGGCTCTCGTGCAGCAGCAGCAGCAGGCAGGGCCGCAGGAAGTTCTTCGGCAGCACGACGCGGGCCAGATCGGTGTCAACCGCCATCCGTGGGCACGGTACTCCAGCGGCGCCGCGGCTGCCATCGCCAGCACGGCGTCCCCGCCGCGCGGGCCGCGAGCGGCGCAGGCCAACGTCCGCACGGCCGATCCCGCTATAAACCCTTCCTAAAGCTGCCCTCTGCCGACCGACATAAAGAACATGGCCCCCGACTTCGGCCGCCGACCGCTGGACATTCCAGGGCGCGGTGTACTAATGTCGGCCACGCAGATCGGTCGGGTCGGGCAGAGGGAGACGTACCGGGACCCGGACCGGGACTATTAGGGAGCGAGCAACTGACTGTGCGTGGCGCGCCAAGCCACGCACGGCCGGGAGCGAAACAGAGGGGAGCCACAGTGCTTAGAAGGACCGGCGCATCGGCGCCACAACGGGCGGAGCGTCTTGTGCCGACGCTAACCCGAAACCGCAAGAAGTCGGCCACACCGCAGTCCCAGCGGCCAACGGCGACGTCGGGACCGACGACCACAGCCGGCAGGCCAAGTGGCGGCAGGGGCGGCGTGCAAGGCGTCAACCTCATCATCCTCGTCCTCGTCGCTGCATCGGTCACCATCGCGGCGGGACTGCTCGCCAAGACGGTCAACACCGCGCGCAGCATCGACGGCAAGGCGAAGAGCATCAGCTCGACCGGTGGAACGATCAACGAGTCGACCGACGCGATCGCCGAGCTCGTCGAGACCAACAAGATCGCTCGCTCGATCCTCAAGACCGCTTCCCCGCTCGAGGGCGTCCTGACGAAGATCGAGTCGCGTGCCCGTTCGATCAACAGCGACGCGACGTCCATCGACGGTCTTGCCAGCTCGATCAACGGCACGGCCGGCACGATCAACACGACGGCAACGTCGATCGGCGGATCCGCGACGTCCATCAACAGCGTCGCCGGTGAGATCAACGACACCGCCGGATCCATCGACTCGGTCGCCGGCGGCATCAACAGCGTCGCCGCGCACGATCAACAGCACCGCGAGGACGATCAACGGCACCGCGACCGACGATCCTCTCCATCGCGCGCACGATCGACAACGACGCGAACGACGATCATCTGCCGCACTGACGGCACCGAGGGCGTCGCGACGTCGATCAAGGTCGACTCCGGGCTCATCCTCGAGGTCTCCGACCAGATCCTCGACACGGCCGGCTGCATCGACAGGACGCTGCCCGGTGGCAGCAAGCCCCCCAACTCGTGCAGGGGCTCAACCCGTGATCACGTACGCGAAGAAGAACGACGAAGCACTCCGGAGGTTCACTATGCCCCGCCTAGCATCCGACACCAGGTGGACATGGATCTTCGCCACCATCCTGATCCTGGTCGTTGTCGTGGTGATCGGCTTCTTGTCCGGCATCACGAGCGCCCTGAGCTCGATCGACAAGGCGCTGGGATCGACCGACAAGACGCTGGTCGACGTCAACGAGGACGCCGATCCGCTGCCTGACTACGTCAAGACGATCAACGGCAACCTGACGGCGATCGACAAGTCCCTCAAGCCGATTCCCGGCCAGGGCGTTGCGATCCTCGGATCGCTGACCTCGATCAACCGTTCGACGGGTCGCGTCAACGCGGCACTGACGAACACCGACAGCTCGCTGAAGGACACCTCGTCCTCGCTCGTCACCACGGGCGGCAACCTGGGCACCATCACGAGCTCGCTGCAGGACACCTCGGCCTCGCTGAAGGGCACCACGAACGTCCTCGTGACGATTCGCGGCACCCTGCGGAGCATCTCCGGCGTCCTCGTCAGCGTCTCGTCGCGGGCCAGGCAGATCAACACCGAGCTCAGGGCGATCCAGTCGCCGACCAGCTCCGGTACCGGCGCCATCACGCCGCTCGTCGGTCGGATCAACGAGGACCTGACGAACGTCAACAAGGACACGACGCCGATCAACGCGGGTCTCAGGCGCACTGAGGGATCACCTGACGAGCGCCTGCAGGTCCACGGTCCTCAGCATCCTGCCTCCGAACCAATGCTAAGAGCCACGACACCAACGCGAGGAGGGGGGCGCAGCCATGCGTAGCATCCTCAGCGGAGCTCGAGGGATGTCTCCGGTCGTGCTCGTGATCCTGATCGCCTGGGCGCTGCTCTCGGTGATCTTCCTGACGGGAACCCTGCTCGCCGCCCGGTCCATCGACCGGTCGGTGAGTGGCGTGACCAACAGGGTGGACGAGAACGGCAAGCCGGAGAAGAACATCGCCACCACGGTCGAGGAGATCGGCAAGGAGGGCAAGTTCATCGACGAGGCCCGCAAGACCGTTCAGATCTCGACGGCCATCCTCAAGGCCGCCGAGCCGCTGTCCCCGAGCCTGGGGCGCACGCTCAGGACCGCGGACAAGGGCATCGATCCGAAGCTCAAGTCCATCTTGGGCAAGGTCGGCACGATCAACGCGACCGCTGGCGAGATCAACACGACCGTGCTGGGGATCGGCTCAACCGTCGACTCCATCTTCACGAGCGTCATCTCGATCAACGACAGCGTGAAGAGCATCGGCCGCGCCGGCGTCACCATCCGGGCGTCGGCGAACGAGATCAACGGGAGTGCCCGCAGCATCCTGGGCAAGCCTCTCGACGGTCCTCGCGGAAACGCAACACATCGATACAAGGTCGACAAGATCAACGGTCAGGCGAACCGGATCAAGGCCACGACTGCCCCGATCCTGACCGACTTCCATGGGATCCTCAGGAACGTCGGCACGGAGAACGGGACGAACACCGTCACCGGGCATGCGAACGGCGTCGACTGCAGCATCCTGATCAGCGGAGCGGGGTGTAACAAGTGATCGTCAGTGCTACCTACACCGATTGGTACATCGGCTTCTCGCTTGCGTTCATCGTCATCGTGGTGGTGGTCATCATCGTGGCGATCATCCTCACGCTGGCGTCGCGGATCGCCGACCAGGCGAGATCCGCGGCGGCGGGCGTGGATGTCGTCCGCGCCCAGACCACCAGCCTCGACAAGGGCGTCGAGCTCGTCAATGACTGCGCCGTGCGCATCCTGCACATGGCGCGGTCCCTGAGAAAGATCGCGGTGGGCAAATGAGCGGTTCATCGATCATCTCCGCGTTCGACACGCACGCGCTCTGGCAGATCGCTGTCGGAATGGGCGCCGTCGTGCTGATCGTCGTGATCATCCTGCTGATGCTCCTCCTGAGCTTCGTCAAGGACATCCAGACGAGCGTGGCGATCCTGCTGGAGACGGCACCGATCATCGCGCAGCACACGTCGAAGATCCCATTGCTCAAGGCCACTCCGGCCGTGCTGAACCTGATCATCGAGGAGGCGATCATCCAAGACGGCTACATGAACGCGCTCACGGATGGCTACACGGGAGCGGGTGAGGCTCTATGAGCAGAGAAGTCCTGATCCTCATCAGCTACGTCGAGGCAGCGCTGCTCGTCGTGATCCTCTCGATCGGGCTCAACCAGGTCCGTAGGCGGCTGATCATCATCTCCGACGGCCTCAAGGAGCTCGCGGGGATGCTCGCGTCGGTCGAGTCCCAGCACCTCCGTGGCCTGATGGGCTGGGTGGCGGACATCAACGGTCCGCTGCAGATCATCGCAGGCGTGCTGCCGGGGATCGCCGCGAAGGCGGCGCTCGTCGTGCGCAAGGCGACGGGGGGCTGACCATGATCTGGATTTGGATCATGTGCGTCATCCTGCTCGCCTCGGCGTTCGTGCTCGTGGGCCTGCTCAAGGGCGTGCTCGGAGCTGCTCGCAGCATCACGCCGACGATCGACGCGATCGCCGGGGTCGCAAGCGCGATCTCGAAGGATCTCGACGCCGTCGTCGTGCTCCTGACGACGCAGAACTACATCAGTCAGATCGTCGGATCTGTCGCCAACTACGGGGGCTCGCTGGACGTCGCCCTCCCGGACGCATAAGGGGGGATGATGGATCCTGTAACACTCCCACTGGCATTCATGTCGCTGGCGCTGGCTGTCATGCTCCTGCTGATCGTCCTGATCATCGCGGCGCTCGCGCTGTTCTTGACGGCGACGATCGTTCAGCTGGTCAAGATCAACAAGGGTCTGGCGATCGTCATCGGCGGGGTCGGCGAGATCGTTCAGAAGACCGCGCCGGTCAACGGCGTCCTCGATGCGATCAACGGCAACCTCGTGGCGGGTCGCAACCTGCTCGAGAACCTCTTCCTGAAGAAGGGCGGAGACGACTGCGGCGGTCTCGTCGAGTCGCTGTTCCCGGGTGAGGGCCAGAAGTTCCTCAACCGCGTCGGTCGCCGTGGGCCCGTCGTCAACACGGGCGTCGTCTACACGCGGGGCACCGTGATCCTGGCATCGCTCGGGCGCGGCGCGCCGATCGGCGCCGCTCACGCCAAGGGTCCCGCCGTGCGCGACCCGCAGTACTCCACGACCGCGGCGTCGATGCTGTACCCGCGGCCCGGTGGCAACCCCAAGGCACGGCCGAAGTCTCCGGTCGTGGGCTCGAACTCGCCGCGTCAGTACGAGGCGTCATCGACCCCCGGCGTGCGCCCGCGTCAGCGGGACGGGTCGGAGGCACCGCCGCCCGGGGAGTCCACGGGTCGCGTCGAGATCCGTCAGCCGGACGCCTCGGCGCCCCCGCCCCCCGCGGACAGCGGTGGCGGCGGCGGAGAGGACGCAGGTCCCGGACGGTTGAACGTGAAGGGCAAGCGGCCCTGGGAACGCTGATCGTCGAGAGAGCCCGGCTTCGGCCGGGCTCTCTCTTCGACGTGCGCAGGTGATGACGTGAACCGCAAGCTGCTGGTCGTCGTCATCGTCGCGGCGATCGTCGCGCTGATCGTCGGCGTCAAGGTCGGGCAGAACCTGATCTCCTCCGACACGCCGGCGCCCCGCGCCGAGGTCATCCGCTTCAAGGACGCCGTGTCGAAGGTTTCGATCGCCTACCCGGCGAGCTGGAAGCTGCTTGGAGTGCCGGCGGACGAGAGCGATGTCGCGCTGCGCATCAAGCTCGACGATGCCGCCGGCATGCAGATGCGCAGCACGGAGGTCGGCTTCCCGCCGATCACGCCGGAGCGGCTGCCGACGGTGCGCAAGTTCACAGACGGCCTGCTGAGCGAGGACAAGCGGGTGCGCCTGCTCAAGGAGCCCGACCCCGTGGAACTTGGCGGGGTGCCGGGGTACCGCTACCGCTATACCTTCGGCTCCGGCACGACCACCGGAGCCCATGACCACTACTTCCTCTTCAAGGACCGCCGGATGATCCAGATCGTCTTCGAGGTGGTTCCGAAGGAGCGCCTGCCGGAGCTCACGCCGGTCTTCCAGCGCATCGCCGGGACATTCAAGAGCGAGGCGGCGTGAGGCGCGCCGCCGCGCCGGCCGAACCCCCCGCCGGCGGTCCTGCGATCGCGCCCGCCGAGCCTGAGGTCGTCGACGGCGCGTTCGCAACGGTCGACCTCGTCGACTCCGCAAAACCACCGCCGCAGCCGGGCCGCCCGCGTCCGATCGCCGACGCCGTGCGGATCGTCGCCTGGCTGTCGATCGCGGCCGGCACGATCCACGCGATCGCGACGCTCGACCACTTCTCGCACTGGTGGCTGTACGGCATCTTCTTCCTGACGCTGACCTACGGGCAGGTGCTGTGGGGCGTGGCGCTGCTGCGCAACCCCGTCTCCGACCGAGCCCTGCGCATCGGCGCGCTGGCCAACATCGCGATCGTCGTCGCCTGGCTGTACACGCGCACGATCGGCGTGCCGATCGGCCCGGAGGCCGGCGCACCCGAGCCGATCGGCACGATGGATGGAGCCGCGGTGCTCGTGCAGCTCGTGGCGGTCGCCTACGTCGCCGCGATCGTCCGCCCGCCGCTGCGCACCGTTCGCGGCCTGCGGGTGCTGGTCGGCGCGCACCGCATCCGCATCGGCATGATGCTCGCGTCGGCGAGCGTGTTCGCCGCGCTTCTCGGTGGCCACCAGCACTGACCGCGCCCGTTGCCGGGCGCGCGCCGCAGTGGCTGCTAACCGCCGATCTGCGACATCGTGCGCTTCGGCTGGCGGAAGCCCGGCTCGTTGACGCCGTGCTTGAGCTCCTTGCGCCAGACGGCGTCGCGGATGATCTCGCGCAGATCGTCGTCTGAGACGCCGTCGCGCATCGGTCCGCGCAGGTCGGTCTCGTGGAGGCTGAACAGGCACGTGCGCAGCTTGCCCTCGGCGGTCACGCGGATGCGGTCGCAGTCGCCGCAGAACGGCTCCGACAGCGGGTTGATGAAGCCGATCTTGCCCTTGCCGTCCTTGAAGCGGTAGGTGCGCGCGGTGGCGCTGGGGTCGCGCGTCAGGGCCTCCAGCGGATAGACCTCGTCGATCGCCGCGCGGATCTCGTCGCCCGTCAGCACGAGACTCGGATCCCACTGATGGTCGGCGTCCAGCGGCATGAACTCGATGAAACGCACCTCGTAGGGGTGCTCGCGGGCGAACTTCGCGAACGGCAGGATCTCGGTCTCGGTGAAGTTGCGCATCCCGACGGCGTTGATCTTGATCGGGTGCGCCTCGGGGAACTTCGCCAGCGCCTCGAGGCCGCGCAGCACGCGCGGCAGCGCGTCGCGGCGGGTCATCTCGAAGAAGCGGTCACGCTGCAGCGAGTCGACGGAGACGTTGAAGCGGTTGATCCCGGCCTCGACGAGCTCGCCGGCGTCGCGTTCGAGCAGGTAGCCGTTGGTCGTGACGCTGAGATCCTCGACGCCCTCGATCGCGGAGAGCAGCTTGGCCAAGCGGGGGAAGTCACGGCGCACGAGCGGCTCGCCGCCCGTCAGGCGAACGTCGCAGACGCCCATCGAGGAGAGCACGGTGACGAGCCGCTCGATCTCCTCGAAGCTGAGCACGTGATCGCGCTCCAGCCAGGGCAGTCCCTCGGCGGGCATGCAGTACTGACAGCGGAAGTTGCAGCGGTCGGTGACCGAGATCCGCACATCGCGGATGTCGCGTCCGTGCCCGTCGCGCAACTGCTCAATCTTGCTCATACCGCCTCCACCTACCCGATCGCCCGCCACGTTTCTCCAAGAGCTCGACGCGCTCCAGCGCGACTCCCCGCTCCATCCCCTTCACCATGTCATAGACGCACAGCGCCCCCGCGGCGCTGCCGACCATCGCCTCCATCTCGACGCCCGTCCGCGCATGCACGCGCGCGGTGGTCGTGACGCTGACGGTCCCCGCGTCGACGTCCACCTCGATGTCGACGTCGACGGAGTTCAGCGGCAGGCTGTGCGCGAGCGGGATCCACTCGTCGGTGCGCTTGGCCGCCTGGATCGCCGCGATCCGCGCGGTGCCGATGACGTCGCCCTTGGGGGCGTCGCCGGCCATGACGGCGGCCGCGGTCTCGGGCGCCATCCGCACGATCGCCCGCGCCGTGGCGACGCGATCGGTCTCGGGCTTGGCCCCGACGTCGACCATCTGCGCCCGGCCCTGGGCGTCCAGATGCGTCAGCAGGTGGCTGCCCATGAATCCTGTGTCGCTGGCGGGGTCGTCGCGGTTCATCGGAATGAAAAAGCTGGCGCGTGGACGCTCGCTTCAGTGGGGCGCCGCCGAGGGCGGACGTCGTGCGCGGCTGGCCCCAGTATGCCGAACCCGGATTCGGCGACCCCCTCAGGGAGCGCTCCGGTGCCGCCCGGCGAGCGTCTACGCGCCACGAGATGTGCCGCAACGGACGTTGCTACGTTTACCCCAGTCGGTCGGCGATCCGCCGGCGGGTGCAACGCGAGGAGAACGACGATGAGCGAGACCGAGACGGTCATCTGCCTGTATCCGGGCTGCGAGCGCGAGGCCGTGCCGCCGCCCAAGCACGGCGGCCCGCCACCGCGCTACTGCGACAACGAGGAGCACAACGCGAGCAGCACGTACCAGGCATTGCAGGCCCAGAAGGGCGAGGGCGCCGACGCCGAGGCGTCGAGCTAGCCCGAGCTCCCGGCTCATCGCTCCCGGCGCGTCTGGATCGCCGGCCGGGAGCGCTCGTCCGGCACCCCACCGGTGCGGGCGAGCATGGCGCGCGTCGCCTCGGGCAGCGTGACGAAGCGCCGCAGCGCGTCGGCCGGCCCCGTGCGCCGATCGGGGCCGGGGACGCTGAGGTGCCACAGGCCGCTGATCGGCGTCCCGCGCACGTCGAGCACCACGAGCGCCCCGCGATCGAGCTCGTCGCGCACCGCGTGCGCGACCGCGAGCGAGACGCCTCGTCCGGCGGCGACCTGCGCGAGCGCCGCGGCGATGTTCGGGAAGGTCCTCGAACGCTGCGGCGCGATCGCCTGCCGGGCCAGGAAGCCGCCCGTCTCGGTCGCCGGGTCGGTCCCCGACGGACCCAGCAGCCATGGCGTCCCGACGAGCGCTGCGGGGGCGACGGCATGCGAGCCGGCGAGCGCGTGGCCCGGGGCCGCGACGACGACGAGCGTGTAGCGCAGAAACGGCTCGGACTCGATGACCGGGGTCTCCTCGCGACGCACCCGCGGCCCCAGCGTCGCCTCGACGTGCCCGTCCGCAAGCAGGCCGGCGAACTCGACGGCGCGCGCGACCCTCAGCGTGACCTCGATGCCCGGGTGGCGGCGCCGGAACGCGTCCAGCAGCTGCTCGGCGGCGAGCTCGGCAAAGCTCGAGGTCACGGCGACCCGCAACGTCGCCTGCGGACCGCGCGACTCGCGCACCGCCACGCGCGCGTCGTCTGCAAGCAGCAGGATCTCTGCCGACGCCGTCGCCAGGCGCCGTCCGCCGGGGGTCAGCTCGATGGCGCCGCCGCGGCGCACGTAGAGGTCGTCGCCGAGCTCCCGCCGCAGTGATCCGACCGCGCCAGATACCGCCGGCTCGGAAACCTCGAGCGCGCGCGCCGCGGCCTTGACGGAGCCTAGGCGCGCGACGGTCAGGAACGAGCGCAGCTGCGATAGAGTCAATTAAGCGATCGCTTCATGCGGTTGACCACGCGATCGTAGCGTGCATAGGATCGTCCGTCGGTCCACTCTCGGAAGGAGCGTTCCACCTTGGCAATGCAGACCCCTGCACCGGTTGAGTATTCGCGCGCAACCAGTGTCGATGACGCCATCACGCAGATGGCGAACCTCAACGGCGAGGCTCGTTTCCTCGCCGGCGGCCACAGCCTCATCCCGATGATGAAGCTCCGGCTCGCCAACCCGGGCCACCTCATCGACATCAACCCGCTGGAGCCCGAGCTCAACTACATCCGCCAGCAAGGCGACGAGGTCCGGATCGGCGCGATGACGCGCCACGTGGACATGCTCGAGAGCGACCTGCTCGCCCGGCACTTCCCGATCTTCTTCGAGGCCGAGCACGTGCTCGCCGACCCCGTCGTGCGCAACCGCGGCACGATGGGCGGCTCCGTCTGCCAGGCGGACCCGGCCGAGGACCTGTCGGGGGTCGTCACGGCCCTCAAGGGCGAGGCAGTCCTGCGTGGCCCCGGTGGCGCCGAGCGCGTCGTCGGCATGGACGAGTTCCACGTCGGGCCCTACATGACCTGCGTTCAGCCGACCGAGCTGCTGATCGAGGTCCGCTTCAAGGTCAAGCCGGGCGGCGGAAGCGCCCACGAGAAGGTCGAGCGTCGCGCGGGCGACTTCGCCATCGTCGCCGCTTCGGCAGCGCTCTGGATCCAGAACGGCACCATCGCCGATGCCGGTCTCGCCTGCAGCGCCGTCGGCCCGACCACGATGCACATCAGCCGCGCGGAAGAGCTGCTGGTCGGCAAGGCGCCCTCCGAGGATCTGTTCGCCCAGGCGGGCGCGATGGCCTCGCAGGACTGCTCCCCCAGCGCGGACGGCCGCGGACCGGTCGACTACAAGCGCCACGTTGCCGGCGTCCTCAGCAAGCGTGCTCTCAGCCGCGCTGCCGCCAGCGCCACGCGATAGGAGATCCAGAACCAATGCAAGTTTCCATGTCGATCAACGGCCAGGAGCAGTCGCACGACGTCGAGCCGCGCATGCTGCTCGTGCACTACATCCGCGAGATGGCCGAGCTCCACGGCACCCACTGGGGTTGCGACACGTCCAACTGCGGCATCTGCGTCGTGCTGATGGACGGCAAGCCGATCAAGTCGTGCACGACCCTCGCCGCGCAGGCCGAGGGCCACGAGATCACGACCGTCGAGGGCCTCGAGAAGAACGGCGTCCTCGATCCGATCCAGCAGGGCTTTCATGAGATGCACGCCCTGCAGTGCGGCTTCTGCACCCCCGGGATGATGGTGACCGGCCGCGCACTCATCGACAAGCATCCCAACCCGACGCAAATGACCGATCACGAGATCCGCGAAGCGATCTCAGGAGGCCTGTGTCGCTGCACCGGCTACGTCAACATCGTCAAGGCGATCAGGTGGGCAGCCGCATACGAGGCTGCCGCCAAGACCGGAGGCAACTACTAGATGGCTACTACTGAGACTGCACCAGGCAAGATGGCAAGCTGGCTGGAGGACGCGACCGGTGGAGTCACCGACGCGCCCATCGGCTACGGCCGCATGAAGCGCAAGGAGGACGCGCGCTTCATCCGCGGCAAGGGCAACTACTGCGACGACGTGCGCCTGCCGGGCATGGTGCACGGCGCCCTGCTGCGCAGCCCGTACGCCCACGCGAAGATCCTGTCGATCGACACGTCGAAGTGCCTGGCTCACCCGAAGGTCGCGGCCGTCGTGATCGCCAAGGACCTCGAGACCCTGGGCCTCGCCTGGATGCCGACCATCTCCTACGACACGCAGGCCGTGCTCGCGGGCGACAAGGTGCGCTTCCACCTGCAGGAGATCGCATTCGTCGTCGCGCTCGACGCCTACTCGGCGCAGGACGCGCTGGCGCTGATCGACGTGGAGTACGAGGTCCTGCCGGCGATCGTCAACGCCCGCAAGGCGCTCGATCCCGACGCCCCGCTGATCCGCGACGACAAGGTCGGACAGACCGACAACCTGGCGAG
>CAVSML010000002.1:0-212461 GCA_963729125.1 uncultured Actinomycetes bacterium | reverse complement strand
AGCGCCGACGACCCGATGACCTCCTGCCACCAGGCGCGCTCGGGATCGGTCTTCGCGATCCGCAGGCGCCGCCGCGCGTGCCACTGCAGCTGGTCGCGAGAGCCGACGAGGATGTGCGGCCCGGTCACCGCGTAGCGGCCGTCCGACAGCACGACGAGCGCGCCCGGCGTGTCCCAGCGCGTGCCGAGGCGCTCGATGACATCGAGGCCGAGCACCGTCTCGGGCGCGTCGCGATCGCCGTCGGTCTCGTCGTCCCACGGCCGCGACGTGAAGATCGGCGCGCCCGACGGCCGGTGCACGCGCTCGGGCCGCGGCGCCGGCCCGACCGGCCCCGTGCGCCAGCGCTCGCGCGCCTCCACGAGCGCCGCCATCGCGCTCTGGCGGGCGAGCACGTAGAGCCGGTCGCCGGCCTCGAGGCGCGTCGAGCCGCGCGGCGGAAGGGCCTCGTCGTTGCGCACGAGCACGTTGACGAGCGCATCGCGCGGCAGCCCGAGGTCGCGCACGCGCACGCCGATCGCCGCGTCGCCCTCGACGAGCGGGACCTCGACCACGTCCGCCCCGAGCTGGCGGATCTGCCCGACCTCGACCAGCGGGCTGCGCAACGCCGGCTCGTCCGTGAGCGCGCCGAGCTTGCCGGCGATCCACGTGAACGTCGAGCCCTGCAGCAGCGTCGAGACGAGCACCGCGAAGAACGCGATGTTGAAGAACTGCACCGCGTTGGGGATACCCTCGATGATCGGGAACGTCGCAAGCACGACCGGCACCGCACCGCGCAGCCCGGCCCAGCCGAGCACGATCCAGCTCGAACGTTGACAGCGGCGCGAGCGTGGTCGCCACCATGACGGCGAGCGGCCGCGCGACGAAGACGAGCACGAGCGCGAGCGCGGTGCCCGAGCGCGATGTCGAGCAGGTCGGACGGGAACACGAGCAGGCCGAGCGCGAAGACATCGTGAGCTGGGCGAGCCACGCGAGGCCGTCGTGGAACGCCGCGACGGTCTGGCGCGCGGGCAGCGTCGTCGACCCCATCGCCAGGCCCGCGAGGTAGACCGCGAGGAACCGGAGCCGTGGCACGTCCGCCGCGCCGAACGCGATCGCGACCACCGCGAGCGACGCGACCGGTACAGCCCGCCGGTCGCGAGGTTGCCCGCCGGAAGGCCTGCGCCGCGAGCAGGCCCACGAGCGCGCCGACGACCGCGCCGATGCCGAGCTGCTGGACGAGCAGCAGGCCATGTCGAGCACGCCGTAGTCGGCAGGCGGATCCACTCGATGAAGCCGATCACGAGCAGGACCGCGACCGGGTCGTTCATGCCGGCCTCGCCCTCGAGCGTGCGCGCGAGCTGGCGCTTGACGTCGACCCGCGCAGCAGCGCGAAGATCGCCGCGCCGTCGGTCGCGGACACGATCGAGCCGACAACAGCCCTCGAGCAGGGCGAGGTCGAGCAGGGCGTACGCCGCGAGGCCGGTGACGATCGGGTCAGCAGCGTTCCGCGAGCGCGAGGCTCAGCGCCGAGCCGATGACCGGGCGGATCTCGGGAAGGCCGCGGCGAGGCCGCCTTCGAACAGGATCAGCGCGAGGCGATGATCCCGATCGTTCGCGCGAGGTGATAGTCGTCGACCGGATGAGGTCCAGGCCGTCGACCCGAGCGCGATCCCGATGCCGAGGAAAGCGCGAGGCCGGGATCCGCAGCCGGCCGGCCGCCAGCGAGGCCACGAGGCCGAGCGCGAGCAGGCCACCGGCGGCCAAGATGAACAGGCCTTCAGCGTGTCCCATCGCGGGTTCTGCTACAGCCAGCCGGCGCGGCGAGTGTGCGGTACAAGACGAAGCCGCACAGGGCATGGCTGTGATCGCGAGGGGTAGCCGACGCGCCAGCAAGCTCGGCATGTGCTTGAAGTTCATGCCCCAGATCGACGCCATGAAGGTCGGCACGGCGATGATCGCCGCCAGCTGGAGATCTTGCGCACGACGTCGGCCTGCTGCAGGCTGATGACCGCGAGGTTGGCCTGGAAGATGTTGCCAGGACGTCGCGCTGCGTGGCGATCTCCTCCTCCACGCGCGTGAGGTGATCCTCGACGTCGCGCAGGTGGTTGCGCAGCAGATCGGGACGTTCGCGCGCGTCTCGACCGAGCACGCCGAGGGCGCTGAAGAGCGGGTGCACGGCGCGGTAGACGGGCGAGCCGCGGCGCAGCTGGTAGATGCGGCGCGTCTGGTCGCCCTCGCGCTCGAAGACGGCCTCCTCGACCTCCTCGACGTCGTTCTCGATCCCCTCGACCACCGGGACGTCGTCGACGACCTTGTCCATGACGGCCCGGACCGCGGCGGCCGGACCGAGGCGCAGCAGTCCTCGCGCCCTCGAGGCGCTCGCGCGCGGAGTCAGCTCGCTCGCCGCCCGTGGCGCACGACGACGACGTAGCCCGGCCCCGTGAAGACGTGGACCTCGCCGAACTCGACCTCCTCGGTCTTGTCGATGTAGCGCGCGGTGTGCAGGACGAGGAAGTAGCCGTCGGCGTAGTCCTCGATCTTCGGGCGCTGGTGTGCCTCCATCGCGTCCTCGACCGCGACCGGCGCAGGTCGAAGCACTTGGCGACCTTGAGCAGCTCCTCCTGCGTCGGGTCGTGCATGCCCAGCCAGACGAACCCGTTCTCGTCGCCGAGGCGCTCCGCGGCCTCCTCGATCTCGAGCGGGTCGTCGTTCTGGCGGCATCCGTCTTGTAGTGGGCGCAGTCGACGAGCATGGCTCCTCAGCGCGGCGAGCGGTAACTCGCCTCGGTCGCAGGCCGGACGTCAGCACCCGGCGCAGGACCTGCAGCGCGGTGCGCTCGCGGCCGTTGGGCGTGATGAGCCCGGAGTCCGATGTCGTGTCGGCCGGGCCGGGTTCCAGTGGTAGAGGTAGATGCCCTGATGCGCTTGTTGAGCGCCAGGACGCGGTCGAAGAGATAGCGCGTGACCTCGCCCGCGTGCTTCGGCCCCTCGGGGATATCGGTCGTGCCGCCGTTGTCGCGGCGCACGAGCCCGCCCGTCTCCGTGAGCCACACGTCGGCCCCGGGCAGTGCCTTCAGCAGCGGCGCAGGCGGGTCATCTTGAAGCGGTTGGCTTCCACGTAGTTGTGCACGCCCCAGCGCTTGGGCGTATACCCGAGCTCTTGCGAAACGCCTTGATGTAGGCCACGGCGTTTGGCATGTCCAGGATCTCGGAGCGAGGATCGTGCATGACGGGCACTCGCGGCGCAGCGCGCGGTAGTAGGACGCCACGAGCTGCGGGCGGTGGCAGACCGGCTCGCCGCAGTGGTTTTCCTCGTTCCATGTCGCATACGTCTTGACCCACGGAAAGCGCTCGCGCATGGTCCGGAACTCGTACCTCAGGCGCTCGGGGGTCGGCAGCGAGCGGCGCTGCGTGCGCGAGTGGCCGATCGAGATGAGCGGCTGCACGTTGAGCACGCGCGCCTTCTGCAGCCAGGTGTCGAGCGCCTCGAGCTCCCACGGGGTCGTCATGACGTCCCAGCCGACCGCGATGCGCGCGTAGCGAATGCCGAGCGCGACGAAGCGCGGGTCGCTGAACATGTCGGCCTTCTGGTCGCCGATGCCGACCCGCACGCCGCCGGGCAAGAGTGGCGCTGGCGGGGCGGGGACGAGCGGCGCGAGCGCCGGCGGCGGCGCGGGAGCGGGGGGCGCGGGCGGCGCCTCCGCGCTCGCGCCGGCGGGCTCGTCAGCATGGCGAGCGCGGCCAGCAGCGCGCCGACCGATCGCGCGCCGGGACCCATCAGCCGCCGGTGAGCTCGGTGTCTTCGGGCGTCCAGGGCGGCGAGCAGCAGCACAGCAGGCGCAAGCGCTCGTCGCTTGTCTTCAGATCTTGTGGATCACGCCGGGCGCGATCAGGACGCAGTCGCCGGGGCCCACCTCGAGCTGCTCGTCGCCGAGGCGCATCCGAGCCGTGCCCGCGAGGAAGAAGTAGAGCTCCTCGGAGATCGGGTGGTAGTGCTCGTCGGTCGCCCCGCGACCGGCAGCGACGCCTCGGCGAGCGACTGATTGGCGGACGGCAGCGACACGCGGCCAGCCAGCTCGCGGATGACCGAGCCGTCCGTCGTGCGGAAGGGCTTCGCCGCGTCGAGGTTCGAGACGTGCATGGCCTGAACGGTAGTGGCCGGGCCGGACCGGCGAGTCAGCCCTTCAGGCGCTCGAACTCCTCCGTCTCGCGCCGCACCGCCTCGAACTCGCCGGTCTCGAGGCGCGTCGCTACGTCCGCGTCGATCTCGGCCTCGGTGGCGGCCGGCTTGACGCGGCGCAGCCGCACGGCGTCCAGGCGCTTGAACTTCAGGATCTCGAGCACGTAGACGAGGTAGACCGACCCGATGAGTGTCAGCAGCCCGAGCGCGGCCATCACCGCCGCCCAGCCGAGGTGCAGGTTGCCGCCGTTGTCGGAGTAGGGCACGAAGCGCAGCGCGATCGCGAGGCCGGCGAGCGACAGCGTCCAAGCGTAGAGGTACAGCACGGTCCTGCGCGTCGAGAAGCCGATCCGGTCCAGGCGGTGGTGGAAGTGCTCGCGGTCGGCGGCGTAGACCGGGCGGTGGTACTTCATCCGCTTGAGCACGACGAACGTCGTGTCGAGGAAGGGCACCGCGAGCACGATCAGCGGGAAGATCAGCGCGAGCACGGCGTTCGTCTTCGCCGAGCCGAGCACGGCGACGCAGCCGAGCAGCAGCCCGAGCAGGTTCGACCCGCAGTCGCCATGTAGACCGACGCGGGGGCGAAGTTGTGGATCAGGAAGCCGAGCGCGGCGCCGGCCGTGACCGCGGCGAGCACGCCGCCCTCGGTGCGCTGCAGGTCGAACGCGATGATCGCCAGCGACCCGGCGCTGATCGCGCAGACGCCGGCGGCGAGCCCGTCGATGCCGTCGGAGAGGTCGACGACGTTCATCACGGCGACGAGGCCGAGCACCGTGAGCGGGCCGCCGAAGTCGCCGAACTGCAGCCGTCCGACGAACGGGACCGTCACGAAGTCGACCTTCACGCCGGCTTGCACGGCAAGCGTCGCCGCGACGACCTGGCCCGCGAGCTTGACCGCCGGATGCAGGTCGAAGCGGTCGTCGAGGCCGCCGACGATCGCGATGACCAGGGCGGCGGCGAGGATCCCGTGCAGCTCCTCGGTGCCGGGCATGACGATGATCGCCGCAATCGTGCCGCCGGCGAAGATCGCAATGCCGCCGAGCAGCGGCGTCCCGCCGGGCGCGAGGCCCCGCCCGCGCGCGCGGTCGATCGCCCCGATCCCGCGCGCGAAGCGCGTCGTCAGCGGCGTCAGCGCGGCGGTGGCCACGAGGGCGATCGCGAAAGCCGTGAGCGCGTCGAGCTCGTCGAGCACAAACGCGACTGTATCCCGCGACGCGGCGGGGGAAGCTGCTAGGGCAGCGGCTCGATCGCGGCGACGCGGCGCGAGTGCCGGCCGCCCTCGAAGGACTCGGCCAGGAAAGCGTCGACGATCGCGTCCGCCTCGTCGCCGGAGAGGCGGCGGCCCGAGAGCGTCACGACGTTGGCGTCGTTGTGCTGGCGCGAGAGCTGCGCCTCCTCGACGTCGTGCGCGTTGACGGCGCGGACCCCCGGGACCTTGTTGGCGACGATCGCGACGCCGACCCCGGAGCCGCACACGAGCACGCCGCGCTCGGCGTCGCCCTCGGCGACGAGGCGCGCGGCGGGGGCCGCGTAGCGGGGGTAGTCGACCGACTCGTCGGAGTCGGGGCCGACGTCGACGACGTCGTGGCCCGCCGAGGTGAGCTGCGCCTTGACGTGCTCCTTGAGCTCGTATCCGGCGTGATCTGAAGCGATGGCGATACGCATGCGCGAGACGTTAGTAGGTCGGTTGCGGAGGGTGTGTCACCCAAGTCGCGCCAGGCGCGACCTATGCGACACATCCCCCTCGCCCGACCCCCGCCCTAGCCCCTTCGCACGCGCTCGCAGTTCGGCGCGACGCGGTCGCGGCGGTCGACGAGCGCCACGTCGCGGCCCGGCCCGCAGATGACGACGTCCGCGCGGCGGCGATCGCGCGCGCTCGCGTCCCGGGCGTCGATCCGGTCGTCGCCCTCCCAGCCGTACAGCGTGTCGCGGCCGGCGTCGTCGGTCACGACGTCGTCGCCGGAGTTGCCGTGCAGCACGTCGTCGCCGGCACCGCCCTCGACGCGGTCGTCACCGGTGTTGCCCTCGAGGAGGTCGTCGCCGCTGCCGCCCTCGAGGCGGTCCGTGCGGAGTTGCCCTCCAGGCGGTCGTCGCCGCTGCCGCCGAACAGCCGGTCGGCGCCCGAGCCCCCGCGCAGACGGTCCGCGCCCGCGTCGCCGTACAGGCAGTCCGCGCCGCCTGCGCCGCGCAGGGCATCCTTGCCGCCCAGCCCGAACATCAGGTCCGTCGCGTTCCTACCGGTGCGCGCGTCGGCACGGCTCGTGCCGATGACGAACGTGCCGGTCAGCGGGCAGCCGGGGTGAGGCCGCGTCGGTCGCGGCGGGGCCGGCGGCGGGCTCGCGAGAGCGCTCCCGCCCTGCGCCGTCAGACCACCGATCGACGGCGGAGGCGGCGGAGGCGGCGGAGGCGCGGCCCGCGCGACGTACTCGAGCGAGCTCGTCGAGCACGGCGACACGCCCAGGCTCTCGTCCGTCGCGGTCGCGTAGAACGTCGTCGAGCTGCCGGCGTCGACGCTCACCCCGAGCCCCGGCGAGGCGAAGTCCGCCGCGCTGCCCTGCGCGGCGACCGGGCCCGTGCACTGCGCGTCGGGTAGAGCTTGACGGTCGCGTCCGCCTCCGCGCTGCCCTTGATCCTCGGCGAGGTGTCGCGCGACGGCGACGCCGGGGCGCTGCCTGAGAACGTCGGCGCCGGCGGCGGGTCGGTCGCGCCGCTCACGAAGACGACCTCGCGCAGCGAGCCGACCGGCACGGCGACGTCGTCTCGTGGTCGCGCCGGTCGCGAGCACCCCGTCGACGAACACGCGCCACGGGCCGCCGCCGGGCGGATCGAGCTTCACGGTCTGCGTGCCGCCGTCGACCGCCGTGAGGCGGAACTCGCCGCGCGCGTTCGTGACGTCGCCGTCGACGCCCGAGATGTACACGGAGGCGCCCGGCACGCGCGCGCCGTCACGCATGACGCGCCCGGTGACGACGCCGGCGGGCTCGAACGCGCTCGCCGCGAAGGCGGCGGTCGTGTGCACGTCGAGCGCCGTGAACGTGCGCGTGGACGAGTAGATCGAGAGGTTGCGGACGCGCAGCGGCCCATCGACGCCGTTGCCGAAGATGTAGCGGCCGTCGAAGCGCAGCGTGATCGTCCGGCTGCCCGAGGCGAGGAACTGGCTGCCCGACGCCCAGACGATCTCCTCGCCCGCGCTGTCGACGAGCTGCGCGTTGTAGCCGTAGGAATCCGACGCGCCGACCGACACCGGGATGTCGATCGCGAGCGTGTCGAAGCGCCCGTCGCCGTCGCCGTCCTCGGTGCGATCGACGATCGTCCCGACCGGCGTCGCGCCCGCGCCCTGGAAGGCCGTGTGCGCGAAGGCGCCGGTGGCCACGCCGCCCGTGACGGCATCGACCGCCGCGCCGGCGCGCGTCAGCTCGAGCCCGCGGACCTCGTACGGGCCGTCCTCCTCGCTCGCGCGGATCGCCGCGCCGTCGAACGCGAGGCTCACGCTGCGGCTGCCGGGGCTGAGTGTCGCCTCGGCGGAGGCGGAGGCGATGAACGTCCCGTCGGGCGCGTTCAGCGAGCCCGTGACGGCGTACGTGCCCGCCTCGGCCACCGACACGCCCGCCGCGACGCGCAACGTCTCGAACAGGCCGTCGCCGTTGGAGTCCACGCCCTCGTCGTCGAACTGGGCGAACGACGCGCTCGGCGCCTCGAAGGCGGTGTGCGCGTATGCGGCGGTCGCGTGGTCGCGGTCGACGACCGCCTCGCCGTCGCCGTCCACGACGACGAGCTCGACGTCGTACGGGCCGTCCTCGCCGTGGTCGGCGATCGCGGTGCCGTCGAAGGAGAGCGTGACGTCCTGCGCCGTCGCCGACAGCCCGACCTCGGCCTCGTCGGATGCGACGAGCTCGCCGTCGCCGTCGCGCAGCGTCCCGCGCAGCTCGTAGGGCCCCGCGACGCGCGCCCGCAGCGGTGCGGTCACGTCGAGGCGCTCGTTCGTGCCGTCGGTGTTCGTGTCGACCGCCGTATCCGTGATCGCCCCGGCGAACGACGCGGGCGGCTGCCGAAACGACGAGGCCGCGTACGCCGCGGTCGCGTGCTCTGCGTTCACCGCGTAGAGCTCGTCGGCGATCGAGATGTACACCTGGTAGGGCCCGTCGACCCCGGCGCCGGCGATCGCCTCGCCGTCGAAGCTCAGGCCGATCGACTGCGCGCCCGCGGTGACGTGGCGCGTCGACGACACCTCGCCGACGAGCTCGTCGCCGGCGAACAGCTGGCCGTCGACGCGGACGTCGCCGGCGGCGGCCGCCGTCGCCGCGACGTCGACGTGCAGCGCGTCGGCGTCGGCGTGGTCGGTCACCGCGCCGATCGCGACGAGCGCGCCCTGGAAGTCGTCGTGGTCGTAGGCGCCTGTCGCCGAGGAGCGCACGTGCACCGACGCGCCCGTCTCGTCGGTCAGCTCGACGCGCAGCGTGTACGGGCCGTCGGCGCCGGCGTCGCGGATCGACTTGCCGTTGAAGCGGATCGGGAGCGTGTGGGAGCCGGGCGCGAGCGACACCGACGCCAGCGGGGCGTCGCGGTTCCTCGGAGGAGAGGTCGCCGAACGCGATGTTCTCGCCGCCGGCGTCGGCGAGCGTCGCGAGGACGCCGAAGTCGCCGCCCGCTGTGACGTTCACCGTGACGTCGGCGACGAGCTCCTCGAACAGCCCGTTGCCGTCTTGGTCGTCGCCGTGGTCGGTCGCGCCCGTCACCGTGGCCCCGCCCGCGACGCGCGTCGGACCGGTCGGCCGGGCCGGGACCTCGGCCCCGTACGTCCACATCGTCCACTCATTCGCGTTCTTCTGACCGGTCGGGACCAGCCGGACCTTCTTCGCGGGGATCACGGGCAGGATGCACTCGATCCCACCGGTCGCCGAGGTGATCCTCGCCTGGCAGTAGACGTTGCGCTCGATCTCGCGCACCGTGTTCGGGCCCTCGAGGCCGAACGTCGGGTCATAGAAGCTGCCCTTGTACGTGCCGAACTGGTGGTTGCCGAACAGCCAGCGGTCGGCCGTGTTGGCGTCGACGAACCGCGCGTTCGCCGAGGTGTTGTTGTCGAGCGCGGGGCGCGTCGTCGTGAGGAAGGCGGGCCCCTGCTTGTACTGGTCCGCGTCGTCTTGATCCCAGTGACGCCGCGAGGATCCGCCAGACGTCGCGGAAGGCGAAGCAGTCGTTGTTCTTGTTGCGGCCGTCCTCGATGGCTCGACCGGCGCGGTCCTCCCGTTGGCGTAGCCGTATCCCCAGCCGAGCGGGTTGTTGCCGCCGCCGTACTCGCTCGCGTTGAGCGCGCTGAGGATCGTCGTGTCGGTGCTGCGCCCCTGCGCCCAGTCGGTCGCGATGTCGAGCCACGCGGTGCGCGGCTGCTGCGTCGCGGGCTTCGCGCCGAAGCTGTCGGTCGTCGGGCCCGCCGGCTTGTCGTAGACGACGTAGAGGTCGTGCTTGACCACCTCGGTCATGAACGGCGCGTCCTCGTGGAGGATGATCATCGTCACCTCGAGCGTGTACTTGCCGACCTTCTTCGGGAGGTTCACCCGGAACTGGTTCGTCCAGCCGCTCTGCTCGATGAGGCCCGACCGCGTGCCCGAGCCCTTGATGTCCCAGGTGATCTTCACGTTCGGCGCCCACCGCGGCTTCTCCGGCCACGCGTCGAGCGTGTAGCGGTACGTGAACGACCCGGCGCCCTTGAACTCGTCGGCGATCGGGTCGTCGGGGTCGGGGTCGGTGAGGGTGCCGTCGGTGCGGAACTCGCGCTTGTAGATCGTGTCGCCGATGACGGCGTCGGTGCGCCCGCGGCGGATCGTGACGTCGTCGCGGGCGTCGGAGCGGACGTGGCGGATGTGCGTGGGCAGCACGAGCGACGCCCAGTCGACCTGGACGGCCCAGCAGTCGCCCGTCAGGACGTCGATCTGGATCGAGATGTTGTTGACGTCGTCGTTCAGCACGCCCGCCGGGACGTTCATCGTCACGATGCTCCACTGGTCGTTCGCCCCGCTGAGCTGGCCGACGGCCGTGCCGTTCACGAAGACGCGATCGACCTCGACCGCGCACTCCTCGAAGCCGGGCGCGCCGTTCTGGTCGACGTCGTAGACGCGCAGCGTCAGCGGGACGGACTCCCCGGCGGGCGCCTCGAAGCCGTGGAGGTCGAGCTGGAAGTCGAGCGGGTTGGAGGAGGCGGAGAGGTACTGGTCGAGGTCGAAGCCGCTGTCGACCTTGAGCGTGACCTTGCGGGTGGCCGGGTCGTAGCTCTCCTGCGTCGAGCCGGCGGCGGCACGCAGCGGGGTGCTCGCGATGCCGCCGAGCGCAGTCGCCACGCGCGGCGCGTCGGCGGGCGAGTCGGGACCGCGCGGGGCTGCCGCGGCGGGCGCGGCGGGCGCGAGCGCCGGGCCGGCCATGGCCATGGCGACGAGAGCGAGCGTGACGAGCGATCGCGCGCACGGGCGATCGACACGTCCGGGGGAGTCGTTCCGCGAGACGTACTGGGGCATTCCGCGCCTCCTTCGTGGTCGGCGGAGAAGCTAAACCGGCCGCGCGCGGGCGGTGGTGTGAGGCGCCGCACAGAGTTGCGGTTCAGCGATCGAGCAGCAGCACGAGTCGGCGCGCGCGAGCGGCCCGTCGCGCAGCACCGCCCACGCGCCGGCCGCCTCGTAGGCGCGCAGGTCGAGCACCGTCGACGGCGTGCCGGGCAGCTCGCCGCCGTCGAGCACCAGGTCGGCCGCGCGCGGATCGACGGCGGGACCGCGGCGAGCGTGCGCGGGTCGGGCTCGCCGCGAGGTTCGCGCTCGACTGCAGGACGGGCACGCGCGACGCGCGGCGAGCGGGGGCGGCAGCGCGGGACGCGCACGCCGAGCGTGTCCGGGTCCGGGCCGCACGCGAGCGCGAAGCGGCGCTCGGGGTTTCGGCAGCAGCACCGTCACCGCCCCCGGCAGCAGCGCGCCGAACGCCGCGCGCGTGCGCGGGCCGAGCTCGGGCAGCGCATCCAGCGCGCGCTCGAGCGCGAAGAACATGACCGCCGCGGGCTTCTCCGGCGGGCGGCCCTTCAGCTCGTACAGCCGCGCGACGGCCGCCGCGGACCCGGGATCGCAGGCCAGGCCGTAGACCGTGTCGGCGGGGAAGACGGCGACCCCGCCGTCGGCGATGCAGCGTTCGAAGGCCTCGGCGTCGCGGGATCATCGCCCGCCCCCCGGCCCGCGGCGCACGCGCTGCGCCAGCGTCTCCGCGAGCCGCGCGCCAAGGCCTCGCCGCGGCGCGCCGTCACCGCCGCCCCCGCACCACGCGCTCGATCCCGGCGAGGTCCGCAGCGCCTCGACGTCCGCGAACCCGGCCTCGGCAGCGCGGCGACCGCCGGCGCCTGCCCCTCGCCCACCTCGATCGCGAGCAGGCCGCCGGCCACCAGCGCGGCCGCGGCCGCCGGCACCAGCCGGCGGATGACGTCGAGCCCGTCGGCGCCCGCGAACAGCGCGCCCGGCGGCTCGTGGCGCGTCGATCTCGGGCGCAGCGACGCGCGGTCGGCCTCCGCGACGTAGGGCGGGTTGGAGAGGATCGCGTCGCACTCCGCCACGCCGGCGAGCAGATCGCCCACACGAACTCGACGTCGAGACCGAGCGCAGCCGCGTTCGCGCGCGCGACGTCGAGCGCGTCGGCGCTGACGTCCGTCGCCGACCACGTCGAGGTCCGGTCGCTCGTGCTTGAACGCCAGCGCGACCGCGCCGCTGCCCGTGCCGACGTCGACGACCCGCGCGCCCTCGGCCAGCCCGAGCCCGACCTCGACGAGCAGCTCGGTCTCCGGCCGCGGCACGAGCACGCGCGCGTCGACCTGCGAGGTCGATGTGGCGAAAGCCCTTGCGCCCGAGGATGTAGGCGACCGGCTCGCGCCCGACCGAGCGCCGCCGCACCGCATCCTGAAACGCGCGCACCGCCGGCCCCGCGACCTCGCGCGCCGGGTCGGTGAACAGCGCCGTCGCGGTCCACCCCCAGCACGTCGGCGAGCAGCAGCTCGGCGTCCAGGCGCGGCGTGTCCGAGCCCGCCGCGCCGATCGCGATGACCGCGGAGTCCAGCGCCTCGCGCACCGTCACCCCGCCGAACCAGCGCTCCATCGCGGCCCCACGGCCGGTCACGCGGCCTGGAGCTCCAGCGCGCGGCGCTTCTCGTCGTTCTGCAGCGCGGTCGTGAACTCGTCCAGCGCGCCCTCGAGCACGTCGTCGAGGTTGTGCACGGTGAGGTTGATGCGGTGGTCGGTGACGCGCCGCTGGCCGTAGTTGTACGTGCGGATCTTCTCCGCCCGCTCGCCCGTGCCGACCTGCGAGCGGCGGTCGGCGGCGAGCTCGGCCTGCTGCTCGGCGAGCGCCGCGTCGTACAGCCGCGCGCGCAGCACGCGCATCGCCCGCTCGCGGTTTTGCAGCTGGGACTTCTCGTCCTGCATCGAGACGACGATGCCGCTCGGCTTGTGCGTGATCCGCACCGCCGAGTCGGTCGTGTTGACCGACTGCCCGCCGGGCCCGGACGAGCGGTAGACGTCGATCTGCAGGTCGTTCTGGATCGACCTGCACGTCGACGTCCTCGGCCTCGGGCAGCACCGCGACCGTCGCCGTCGAGGTGTGCGTGCGCCCCTGCGACTCGGTCGCCGGGCACGCGCTGCACGCGGTGCGTGCCGCCCTCGAACTTGAAGATCGAGTACGCGCCGTCGCCCTTGATCGCGAACGTGTACGCGCCCTCGCGAGCCTCCAGCAGCTCGACCTTCAGCCCGCGGCGCTCGGCGTACTTCGACAGCATCCGGAAGAGGTCCGCGGCCCACAGGCCGGCCTCGTCGCCGCCCGCGCCGCCGCGGATCTCGACGATGACGTCCTTCTCGTCGTTGGGGTCGCGCTCGACCATCGCCAGGCGGATCTCCTCCTCCAAACGCTCGATCTCCGCGCGCGCATCGCCGAGCATCTCGCGGACCTCGGCGTCCTCGGCCTCGTCGAGCATCTCGCGCGCCTCGGCCTCGTCGGCGACGGCGGTGCGCCACTGCTCGGCGAGCTTCGGCTGGCGGTCTCGAGCTGGCGGAAGGCGCGCCCGGCCGCGGCCGCGCGGTTGCGGTCCCCGAAGACCTCGGGGTCGGACATCTCGCGCTGCGCGTCGGCGAAGCGCGCCTCGATCTGCTCGACGAGTCGCTCGATCACCCGATCGAGGGTAATGCAGTGCCGGCGAGTCGCGCGCATGGCCGCGACCGAACATAGACTGTTGGTTAGCAACCCATAAGACTTCTGCGAATGTGCGCGGAAACGCTCAAGCGCGACCCCTGAATCATCCGATGCGGTCCTCGTGGAGAGGTCGAACATCCGTCCATCCACCTCCAGCGAAGCGGTGCACGCCGTGGGACTCGACGTCCACGCCACGGCGGCGCTCGATCGCCTGACGCGCTGGGCCGCCAAGGCTTTGCGCGCACCGGTTGCGCTCGTCTCGCTCGCCGGCGGCGACGGGGACTTCGTGACGGGCTCCAAGCGCCGCGGCGTGCCGGTCGACCCGGGCACCGCCGCGCTCTGCGCCCGCGTCATCGCAAGCGGCGAGCCATACACGGTCGGCAACGGAGGCGATGACGTGCACGAGGGCGGACCCGTCGCGTTCGTCGGCGCGCCGCTCGTCGACAGCACCGGCCACGTCATCGGCTGTTTGTGCGTCACCGACACGCGGCAGCGCAACTGGTCGCAGCACGACACCGAGCTCGTCAAGGAGCTCGCGATCTCCGCCACGACCGAGCTCGAGCTGCGCACCGCCCGCGCGATGGCCGAGCGCGAGACGCGCTGGAGCGAGGGCCAGCAGGAGGTGCTCGAGCTCATCGCCGCCCGCGCGCCGCTGCCCGAGACGCTGACGCGGCTGCTGCACGTCGCCGAGTCGCACGCGCCCGGCATGCTGACCTCGATCCTGCTGCTCGAGCGCACCACCGACGGCGCTGCCGTGCTGCGCCACGCCGCCGGCCCGAGCCTGCCGGACACCTTCACGATCGCCGTCGACGGCCTCGCGGTCGCCGACGGCCAGGGCATCTGCGGGACCGCCGCGCACCGCCGCGAGCCGGTGATCGTGCTCGACGTCTCCGAGGACCCGCTGACGACGGCGTTCGTCGAGCTCGCCCGCGCCCACGGCCTGCGCGCCGGCTGGTCGACGCCGATCCTGTCCTCGAACGGCGAGGTGCTCGGGACCTTCGCGCTGTACTACGGCCCCGACCGCCCGCCCAAGCCCAGCGACGAGATCGTCATCGACCGCTCGATCCACCTCGCGCGGCTGGCGATCGAGCAGTCCAACGACGCCATCGCCCTGCGCCGCAGCGCGACCCACGCGCGCTCGCTGGCGCGCGAGCAGACGGCGCTGCAGCGCGTCGCCACGAGCGTCGCCGAGGAGACCGATCCCGAGCTGCTCTTCGACCTCGTCGCCGAGCAGGTCGGACAGCTCCTCAAGGCCGAGTGCGGCTACGTGCTGCGCGTCTCCGACGGGAGCGAGCGCTACCGCGTCATGGGCTCGTGGGGCCGAGCGGACGCTCGCGTGCTGGCGTCCGGCGGAGTCGCGGCGCACGCGCCCGACGGCCTCTGCGTCCAGCTGCGCCGCACCCAGGGCGAGCGCCGGCGCAGCGCGGACGCCGACGGGGGCGACTTCGAACTGCCAAACCGCATCGAGGCAGCGATCGTCGTCGACGCCAAGCCGTGGGGCAAGATCGTCGCGCTGCGCGGCCGGCCCGGCGCGTTTCCGCCCGACGACGAGAAGCGCATCGCGCGCTTCGCGCAGCTGGCGAGCGTCGCCGTCGCCAACGCCCACGCCCGCGAGCGCCTCGCGACGCAGGCCCTGACGGACCCGCTGACCGGCGTCGCCAACCGCCGCGCGTTCGACCAGCGCCTCGCCGAGGAGACCGAGCGCGCGCTGCGCCACGGCCGCGCGCTGTCGGTGATGCTCGTCGACGTCGACCACTTCAAGGCGATCAACGACCGCTTCGGCCATGCCGCCGGCGACCATGTGCTGCAGAACCTCGCCGACGACCTGCAGACCGTCACCCGCCAGGGCGACCTGCTGGCGCGCGTCGGCGGCGACGAGATGGCGATGATCCTCGCCGACTGCCCGCCCGACCAGGCCGCGGACGTCGCGCGGCGGATGCTCAGCGTGCTCGAGGACGACGACTCGCTGGCGCGCCGCCACGAGGTGACGCTGTCGGTCGGCGTCGCCGGCCTGGCCCCCGGCAGAGCGCCGACGACCTGCTGCGCCGCGCCGACCAGGCGCTGTATCGCGCCAAGGGCGAGGGCCGAAACCAGGTCGTCAGCTACGAGGAGCGCGTGGCACTCGGCGCGACGCCCCCGCCGCACGGCTGACTCAGCCCAGGACTACGCCACGACCTCCATGCCGATGCGGTCCTGCTCGGTCGCGTCGGCCGGCGTCTCGACCGCCAGCACCGCCTCCAGCGCGGCGATCGCGACCGCCAGCTGGCCGAGGTCGGGCTCGCGCGTCGTCAGCAGCTGCAGCTTCATCCCCGGCGCCATCAGCACCTGCGCCCAGCGCTTGGTGCGGTTGCGCCCCATCCACTTGATGACCTCGAACGCGAGACCCGCGACGAGCGGGATGCCGACGATCCGCGAGGCGAACAGCCAGTACCAGGCGGGCGTGCCGAGCGGCGCGAAGACGAAGACCGCGACGACCATGACGATGAGCATGAAGCTCGTGCCGCAGCGCGGATGCAGGCGGCTGAAGCGCTGGGCGTTGTATGGCGTCAGCGCCATCCCGGCCTCGTAGCAGGAGATCGTCTTGTGCTCGGCGCCGTGATACTCGAAGACGCGCTGCAGGTCCTTCAGGCGCGAGACGGCCCACAGGTACAGCAGGAAGATCGAGATCCGGACGAGCTTCTCGACGATCACGAACACGAGCGAGTTGGGCAGCGAGTCCTTGACGAGGCTCGTCAGCCCGACGGGCAGCAGGAAGAACAGCCCGATCGCCAGCGTCAGCGCGAGCGCGACCGTGCCCATCCAGGTGCCGCTGGAGATCGGCTCCTCGTCGTCGGGCGTCTGCGCGTTGGCCGAGATGCCGAGCGCGTTGAAGCCGATCTTCAGCGACTCGCCGAGCGCGACGACGCCGCGCACGATCGGCCAGCGCAGCCAGCGGTGGCGCTTGAGCACCGAGACCAGCGGGAAGCTCTGCACGACGATCTCGCCGCGCGCGGCCTCGCCGAGCTCCAGGTGCCGGCCGCCGGCGATCTGCTCGGGCGCCGGCGCACGGACGGCGACGGCCCACGTCGAGACGCCGCGCATCATCACGCCCTCGAGCACGGCCTGGCCGCCGACAGGGGCGTCCCGGCCGGCTACGAGGGGACCTTCAGGCAGCCGCTGTCTCTGCGAAGCGGCTGCCAAGGGTGAGACCTACTGGCCGGCCGGCTGACGCTTTGCGGCGCGGCGCTTGAAGCGGTCGACGCGACCGCCGGTGTCCACGAGCTTCTGGCGGCCCGTGTAGAAGGGATGGCAGTTCGAGCAGATCTCGACCTTGATCTCCGGCGTGGTCGAGCGGGTCTCGAACTCGTTGCCGCACGTGCAGCGGACGTGGGCAGTGACGTACTCGGGATGGATGTCGGTCTTCATAGTCCCGTCCAGTGTATCGGCCGGTCTGCGCTGCTCTTGAGCGCCCGGCGCGCGATCGGCCCGAGCGTCCGCCGGTTCGCGTGGCCCCGTTGATCCGGGCGCAGTCAGGCGCCGACGGGGCACGGACGGCGCACGCTGTTGTGCTCGTCGGCCTCGTTGACGCGGCCGTCGGCGTCGACGACGGCGGTGACGAGCGCCCCCGGCGCGCAGGGCGGCGCGATGACCCCGACCTCGATCTGCTGGCCGGCCGCAAGGCCCATGACCTCGGTCGTCGCGCCGGCCGACCCGCACGGCGAACGGCCCAGCCGCGCGCGCGCCCGTTGTTGCGCACGACGAGCGAGTAGATCGCGAGCGCGCGGCCGCACGCCGAAGACCGCGCGCAGCGAGCCGGCGACGAGGTCGGGGCGCAGGTCGGGCTGCTTGCAGGCGCGCGTGCGCGCGGCGCGCGCGGCGGCGATGCTGCCGCCGGAGCGCGAGCCAGCGGAAGCGCACGATCGCGCGGTAGGTGGCGGGCACGACTGCAGCCCGTCGACGCGCTTGTGGAAGACGAAGCCGGCGCGGCCGGGATCGGCCGTCTCCCACACGCCGAAGCCCTGCAGTCCGCGCACCGCGCGCCAGCGCTGCTCGCCCCGGTCGGCGGCGCTGCAGCTCGAAGCGCATCTGCATCCGCGCTCGGCGCCGTCGATCGCCGGCATCGAGCCGACGAACGCCGCCACGCGCTCGGCGGGCAGCGAGCTCGTCTCGCAGGTCTCCAGCACGGCGCCCAGCGGCGGCGCTTCGGCGGCTGCGGCGCCTGGGCCACGGCGACGCCGGCCCCGCAGAGAAGCCATCCAGCCAGCGACCACCCGGTCCACCTCGCGCGATCCATGCGCTGCTAATACAACGGCGGGGCCCGCAAGTTGCGGGCCCCGCCGAATGTCTCCCGTTACGGTCGCAGCGTGAACGACGGCGGGCCGGTCAGCTCGACCGATGCAGTAGTTGCGTCCGACGTCGGCGCAGGCGCCCTGCGTCTCGCCGTTGTCCAGCGACGACGCGGTCGCGGCGCCGAGCGTCGCGCCGGCCCAGCTCGTCGAGTTGTAGAGACGCGTGCCCTGCGCGTAGGCGAGCCTCGAGCCGCGCAGCGTGTAGCGCACGAGCCGGTTGCCGGTGCCCGAGCCGAGGTTCGTGCGCGCCCACAGGAACGCCTCCGGGCTCGCGATGTAGGCCGGCCGCGTGACGTCGGCGGCGTTCGCGCCGCCCGAGCGCGCGCGGTAGACGCGCCGTCGTCGCCGGTCGCAGGTTGCGCATGTGCACGTGCAGCCTCGCGGAAGTCGGCCGGGACCTCGCTCGACGTAGGCGACGTGGCGGTTGCCGAGCTCGGCGCTGACGATCGAGCGCTTCTTGACGAGCAGGCGGCTGCCCTTCGATCCGCTCGTCGTGTTGCCGATGCGCAGCTGGTCGTAGCCGCCGTCGCGGCGGATGAAGGCGATCTCGCCGCGCTGGATCGTCGGGTCGCGCTCGGCGATCGTCGGCGAGCTGAGCTTGTCGACCTTGCCCTCGACGCCCGTGCGGACGTTGAGGCGGTAGATGTCGCCGCCGCGCGTGTAGACGGCGAACGTCGAGCCGGAGCGGTTCGTGCCGAGGTCGATGTCGAACGGCCCGCCGGCGCGCTGCGGCACCGCGACCGCCGTCGGCGCGCCGCCGTCGACGGACTTGACGAGCTGGTAGCCGCCGGTGGCCGGATCGAGCTTCGACCACATGACGGTCCCCTCCCACGCGGCGACGCGCGTCGGAGCGAGCTCGGTGCTGAGGGTCGGTGGGCGCGGCCTGGGCGACGGCCGCTGGCATGAGCGTCGCGGCGCTGACGGCCGCGGCGACGAGGGATGTGCGAAGGGTTGACATGGCCCCATCCTGCAGGCCGGCCGCCGCGACCGGGGGCCACCAAGGTGGAGCGTTCCCACACCCGGCTCCGCGCCGTCCGGCGCCAGTCAGGTGTTCTGGTACAGCGGCCCGTCGCCGCCCTCGGGCGTCGTCAGGCGCCCGCCCTTGGCGGTGATCGCGCCGCACTGCACGCAGTTGGTGTAGTTGACGATCACGTCGACGTAGCCCTCCTCGGGCGCGTCCTCGGGCATCTCGTAGACGCCCGCCGGGCACATCCACACCCACGTCTCGGCGACCTCGCGCGGCACGTGCTTGCTGCACGCGGATGTGGTTGGGCGCGTCGTCGCGCGTCGCGTTGCCGGTGATGTAGACCGACGACAGCTTGTCGAAGGTGTACTTGCCGTCGGGCTTGCGGATAGCCGTCCTTCGTGTCGCCGACGAACATCGGCGCGCGCGTCGTTGCGATGCCAGCTCCAGCGCCCGCCGGGGAAGCGGCCCTTGCTCGATGATCATGAGGTTGACGAGCGGCCCGCCGCGCAGAAAGCCCTTCTGGAACGGCTGGCGCGTGTTGCGCACCTCGTGCAGCTCGCTTGCCGATCGACGACGCGTCGACCGCGTCCTCGTAGGAGCTGAAGTCCGTGTCGCCGCGCTTGAGCGCCGCGTAGATCGCCTCGGCGGCGAGCATGCCCGACGCGATCGAGTGGTGCACGCCCTTCAGCGCGACCGTGTCGACCATGCCGCCGGAGTCGCCGACGAGCAGCGCGCCGGGCATCGAGAGCTTCGGCATCGACCACCAGCCGCCGGCCGGCAGCGCCTTGGCGCCCCAGCTCACGCGCTCGCCGCCCTCGAGGATCTCGCGCACGAGCGGGTGCAGCTTGAACTGCTGCAGCAGGTCGTGGGCGGAGGTCGTCGCGTCGGCGTACTCGAGGTCGACGACGAAGCCGATCGAGACGTACGACTCGCCGGTCGTCTCGTCGTTCATCGGGTAGATCCACGTGCCGCCGATCTGCCCGTACTTCGACGACAGCTTCAGCGGCCACGGCCCGATCGTGTGGATGATCCGGTCCAGCGGCTTGGGGACCTTCCAGACCTCCTTGACGCCGAGCTCCCAGACCTGCGGCTCGCGGCCCTCGGCGAGGTCGAACTCCTTGATCGCGGCGCCGGTGAGATGGCCCCAGCAGCCCTCGGCGAGCACGGTCGCCTTGGCCTTGACGTCGGTCCCCGGCTCGAAGTTGCTCAGCGGCTCGCCGTCCCTGCCGCGGCCCTTGTCGCCCGAGCGCACGCCGACGACGCGCGCCGTCCTCGACGATCAGCTGCGTCGCGGCGGTCTCGGTGAGGACGTAGGCGCCGGCCTCCTCGGCGACGCGCTGCTGATAGCGCGCCAGCGCCGACACCGAGACGACCTCGTTGCCGTGGTTGCGAAACGGCGGCGGCGTCGGGATCTTCCAGCGCGCGCTTGGCGCTGGGCAGCAGGTAGACGGCCTCCTGGGTGACCTCGCCGAACGCGAAGCCCTCCATCCGCCAGTCCTTGCGCGTCATCTCTCGGAACAGCTCCTGCAGCGGCCCGGGGCGCATGACCGCGCCCGACAGGTTGTGCCCGCCGCATGTCTTGGCCTTCTCGATCACCGCGACCGGCACCTCGCCGAGCGACTCGAGCAGCTCCTCGTCGTCGGCGAGCAGCTGCAGCAGACGGTTGGCGCACGCCAGGCCGGCGGTGCCGCCGCCGACGATCGCGACGCCGACCTCGATCAGCTCGTCCTCGTCGTCGAGCCCGCGCTTGACGAACTCCTCCCGCGAGTCGACCGGGGGCGGGAACTGCGCCGGTGCCGTGGAGGCGCCGTTCGGCGGCCATCGCGGCCTAGCCCTTCTTCGCCTTCACGGCCTCGGTGAGCTTCGGCAGGATCTTGTTGAGATCGCCGACGATGCCGAGGTCGGCGTACTCGAAGATCGGCGCGTTGGAGTCCTTGTTGATCGCGACGATGTTCTCCGACGGCCTGCATGCCGACCTTGTGCTGGATCGCGCCGGAGATGCCGGCCGCGAGGTAGAGCTTCGGCGCGACGGTCTTGCCCGTCTGGCCGATCTGCGTCGAGTATGGATACCAGCCCGCGTCGACGACCGCGCGCGTCGCGGCGACGGCGCCGCCGAGCGCCTCGGCGAGCGCCTCGCAGAGCTCGAAGCCCTCGGCCTTGCCCAGGCCGCGGCCGCCGGCGACGAGGAAGTCGGCGCCCTCGATGTCGACCTCGGCGCCGCGCGCCTCGCCGCGCTGTGACCATCGTCGCCTTCGTCGACCACGGCGACAGCTCGACCGTGGACGTCCTCGACCTCGGCGCCGCGTCGCTGCCGGGCTGCGGCGATCTCGAACGCGTTCAGGCGCCCGATGATGATCCCGCGGTCCTTGTAGGAGGAGGTCGAGATCGACGAGTCGCCGTGGATCGGGCGCTCGGCGGTGAGCTTGCCGTCGGCGACGTTGACCTTCGTGACCTCCATCGTCACGCCGGCGTTCAGGCGCGCGGCGAGGCCGGCGCCGATCTCGAAGCCCAGCAGGCCGCCGCCGAACAGCGCGTAGCCGTGGCCGCTCGTCGTCCATGACCTTGCGCCATGACGTCGACGACCGGCTGCGCCAGGCCCTCGGGCGCGTCCTTGGCGCGGAAGACCTTCGTCGCGCCGTAGTTGCCGAGCGTCGCGGCGAGCTCGTCGGAGACGTCGCCGATGACGACGGCGTGCGCCTCGCCGCCGAGCTCGCGCGCCAGGCGGGCGGCCTCGGAGACGGCGCCGAGCGAGTTCTTGTTGAAGGCGCCCTCGTAGTGCAGCGCGTAGACCAGGATGTCCGCTCATCACGAGAGCAGCTTCCTGTCGTCCAGCCAGGCGACGATCTTCTCGACCGTGTCGTCGGTGTCCTCGTCCTCGATGATCGTGCCGCCGGACTTCGCGGGCGGCGCCTTGAAGTCGCCGCAGATCGACCTTCGAGCCGGCCTCGCCGACGCGCTCGGCCTCGATGCCGGCGTCGCCGATCGCGATCGCGTCCAGCGGCTTCTTCTTGGCGCCCATGATCGCCTTCAGCGACGGGTAGCGCGGCTCGTTGATCGCGTCGCCGACGCTGATCACGGCCGGCAGCTCGATGTCGACGGTGTCGTAGCCGTACTCGGCCTGGCGCTCGCAGCGCAGCGAGCCCTCCGAGACGTCCATCTTGATGACCTGCGTCAGCGAGGGCATCTTCAGGTGGTCGGCGACGACCGCGCCGATCGTGTAGCACTCGCCGTCGTCGGACTGCTGGCCGAGCAGCACGAGGTCGGGGCTCTCGCGCTCGAGCACCTTGGCCAGCGCGTAGCCGGTGGCGGCGACGTCGGAGCCCGCGAGCGCGTCGTCGGAGAGGTGCACGGAGCGGTCGGCGCCGAGCGAGACGGCCTTGTGCAGCGCGCGCACGGCGGTGCTCGGGCCCATCGTCACGGCGACGATCTCGTCGACCTCGACGACGCCGCCCTCCTTGACCTGCATCGCGGCCTCGATCGCGTGCGTGTCGTAGGGGTTGAGGTTGCGCTCACCGCTGCGGTCCATGCGCCCGGTCTGCGGGTCGATGCGCTTCTCGACGGCGGCGTCGGGCACCTCCTTCACCAGGACGCAGATCTTCACTTGGGGTCCTCCTTCGGCGGGACGGGGCATGGGCGGCAGGATAACCGATTGACTGACCAGTCAATCGCATGGCGAACGCGCGGCGCGCGTCACGGCTAGGCGGACGACGGCGCCGCGGATGAAGTCGACGATCGCCTCGGTGCTCGAGCCCGGGCCGAAGACCTCCGCGACGCCGAGGCGCTTGAGCTCGGGGATGTCGTCGGAGGGGATCGTGCCGCCGACGGTCACGACGACGTCGTCGATCTCCTGCTCGTGCAGCAGCGCGACGATGCGCGGCACGAGCGTCATGTGCGCGCCCGACAGGATCGACAGCCCGACGGCGTCGGCGTCCTCCTGGATGACGGTCTCGACGATCTGCTCGGGCGTCTGGTGCAGGCCCGTGTAGATGACCTCCATGCCGGCGTCGCGCAGGGCACGGGCGATGATCTTCGCGCCGCGATCGTGCCCGTCGAGGCCGGGCTTGGCGACGACGACGCGGATCTTCTTGCTCGAGGAGGTGTCCGCCATAGGCGCCCGCAGGCGCCGCCGATCATAGTTGCCCTAGGGATTGCAGTCGCCCCACCGGTGTGTCAAACCGGCTCCGTGCTCGTGCGCAGGCGCCGCTCGGTGCGCGGATCGATGCCCGTCAGCATCCATGCGAGGCCGAGCGCAGCGAACGCGATCGCGATGCCCGCGACGTCGTCGATGACGTAGTGCCAGCCGAGGTGCACGGTCGAGATGGCGCTGACGACGAACAGCACCCACAGCGCGATCACCAGGCGCCGCGGGACGCCCAGCAGCTGCGCGGCCATCGCCGCGGTGAAGAGCAGCGAGCAGTGCAGCGAGGCGAAGGCGGCGATGTTCTGGGCCGCGCCCGGAGCATTGGGATCGGCGAGGAACTCGCGCCGCTGATCGAGCAGCAGGCCCTGCAGGTAGGAGGCGTGCGAGTCGGGCAGGGTGGCGAAGTCCTGCGGCACGTAGTAGATCGGCCCGCGCGCGGGCAGCATCAGGTAGCTCGCCGCGCCCAGGCCCCAGTTGATCGACAGCGCGGTGGCGTAGTAGAGGCCGGCGCGCAGGTGCGTCGAGAAGACGAGCGCGAAGGCCAGCGACAGCGGCAGCAGGAAGACGAACGAGACATAGACGCTCGACAGGACCTGCGTCGAGACGCCCGTGCCGAGCATGCTGTGCAGCAGCGGCCCGGGATCGGTGCCGAAGAACAGCATGCGATCGAAGTCGGCGAGCTGGCGGTCGAAGAGCTCGTCGGGGCGCAGCAGCGGAAGCACGCTCTTGAGGTTGCGGTAGGCGACGTACGTCACGTAGAAGGCCGTCAGCGCGGCGCCCACGGCGAGCCCGTGCTGGCGCGTCCAGCGCTCGCGGCGAACCTCCCGCATCCCCGCGAGCGTCGGCTTCCAGCCCGGTGTGCGGCGCGCGCCGCGGACGACGATGTCGAGCACGACGAGCACGAGCGCCAGGCAGACGACGAGCAGCAGGCGGCGCGCGCCGACGTGATCGGGGTCGGTGAACGCCACGCCGGCCTCCTGCGTCGCCACCAGCGCCGCGAAGACGGTGACGGCGGCGACGATCGGTCCGGCAAGCACGGCGCGCGGCGGCACGCCCCCCTGCGCGACGCGGGCCGCCAGCCCGCGTTCACCGATCGTTGACATCCAGGGAGGCTAGAAGACCGGCGTCTCCCTGTAGGTCCCGAAGACGTCCTGCAGCGCGCGCACGATCTCGCCCTCGGTGGCGCTGGCGCGCGCGCAGGCGAGCAGCGCGGGCATCAGATTCGTGCCGTCGCGAGCGGCGCCCGCGCGCAGCGCGCTCAGCGAATCCTCGACCGCCGCGCCGTCGCGACGCGCGCGAACCGCCTGCAGGCGGCCGACCTGCTTGCGCTCGAGCTCGGGGTCGACGCGCAGCGTCGGGATGTCCTCGTCGCCCGCGTCGACGTAGTCGTTGACGCCGACGAGGATCCGCTCGCGGCTGTCGTACTCGCCCTGCAGCGCATAGGCCGCGTCGGCGATCTCGCGCTGGGGGAAGTTCGCCTTGACGGCCTCGACCATCCCGCCCAGCTCGTCGATGCGGCTGAAGTAGTCGTAGGCCTCGCGCTCGAGCTGGTCGGTCAATGCCTCGACGAAGTACGCGCCGCCGAGCGGGTCGATCGTGTTCGTCACGCCGGTCTCGTGGGCGATGATCTGCTGCGTGCGCAGCGCGATCCGCGCGGCCTGCTCGGTCGGCAATGCGAGCGCCTCGTCGTAGGAGTTGGTGTGCAGCGACTGCGTGCCGCCGAGCACGCCCGCCAGCGCCTCGATCGCCGTGCGCACGACGTTGTTCAGCGGCTGCTGCGCGGTCAGGCTGACGCCGGCGGTCTGGGTGTGAAAGCGCATCCGCCACGAGCGCGGGTCCCTGGCGCCGAAGTGCTCGCGCAGCTCGCGCGCCCAGATGCGCCGCGCCGCGCGCAGCTTGGCGACCTCCTCGAAGAAGTCGATCTGGGCGTTGAAGAAGAAGCTCAGGCGCGGCGCGAAGTCGTCGACGTCGAGGCCGCGCTCGATCGCCTGCTCGACGTAGGTCAGCCCGTCCTTGATCGTGAACGCGAGCTCCTGCGCGGCCGTCGAGCCGGCCTCGCGGATGTGGTAGCCCGAGACGCTGATCGGATGCCAGCGCGGCATCCGCTGCGTGCACCACTCGATCATGTCGCCGCACAGGCGCATCGCCGGGTCGACCGGGAAGCACCACTCCTTCTGGGCGATGTACTCCTTGAGGATGTCGGCCTGGATCGTGCCGCGCAGGCGCTCGGCGGGGATCCCGCGCGCCTCGGCGGCCGCGACGTAGAAGGCGAGCATGACCGCGGCCGGCGCGTTGATCGTCATCGACACGGAGATCTCGCCCAGGTCGATGCCGTCGAACAGGGTTCGCATGTCGTCGAGCGTGTCGATCGCCACGCCCTCGCGCCCGACCTCGCCCGCGCTGAGCCCGTGGTCGGAGTCGTAGCCCATCAGGCTGGGCATGTCGAAGGCGGTGCTGAGGCCGTCCTGGCCGTGGGCGAGCAGGTAGCGGAAGCGCTCGTTGGTCTCCTCGGCGGTCCCGAAGCCCGCGAACTGGCGCATCGTCCACAGCCGCCCCCGGTACATCGACGGGTAGACGCCGCGCGTGAACGGATAGACGCCCGGGCGCCCGTCGTGGTCGTCCTCGGTGTCGACCGCGAGGTCGGCGCGCGTGTACAGGGCCTTGACGGGCGAGCCGCTGAGCGTCGTGAACGGCACGTCGCGCTCGTTCGTCAGCGCATAGGCCGCGCGCCACTCGGCCTCTGTCGTCGGTGGGTGATGGGTGGTCGCCATATGCGGTAGGCAGATAGTCGGACGTCCGCGTATCTGGTCCTGAGGATACTCAAACGCAGAGGACACATGCAAACGAGCCGCTCAACCGCCGCCGCCTTCGTCGCGTTCGCGCAGCAGATCCAGGCAGCTGACGGCAAGACCGAGGCGCCGGTCCATGGCGCGCCCGCTGTCGGGCGTCATGTCGAGGGTCGAGTCCGTCCGCGCAGGATGCGGCACGAGCGAGCCCAGCCGCCGGGTCCCGTCCCAGAAGGCGAAGCGATCGTTGGAGAACGGACGGCTGGAACGTGCCCACTCCTTGATCGAGGTCTCGGGCTCCTGGATCACGATGATCGGCTCCGTCTCGGAGCGCATGTCGCCGACCTCGTACTGCCGCTCGCCGAAGACCTTGTGGATGACGCCGATCGCCTTGCCATCCGGGTCGCTGACGTCGTGCATCGGGCCGCTCCACAGGGACCGCAGCCCACGCCGCTTGCGGGGCGCCACGCGCAGCAGCTCGGTCGTCCTGCTCGCATCGGCGTAGAAGCGGATCGTGTCGAGATCTCGCTCGACGAAGCACAGGCCCACCCCGTTGGGCAGGCACACGGCGCATTTCGTGAACGTCTTGTTGCGGCTGAGCTGCACGCCGAAGGCCGAGACACCGTCCACCACCGCTCGCAGCTCGAAGATGTCGTGGTCGTGCGGGTTCACGAACCGCTCACGATGCTCGGTTGAGCTCGGCGGCTTGGAGCTCGGCGTCCTCGCGAGCCAGCCGCAGCTCGCTCGCGAGCTCGATCGAGTCCATGCCGGCCGGCAGCTCGCAGACCGTGCGCACGTGCTCGGATCCCGCCCGCACGAGCAGCACCGCGAGCGCGCCGCCGGGGCGCGTGACCGTCTCCACGCGCCACGGCCCCTCGCCTCGAGCTCGGGCGCCAAGCCACGCCGCCATCAACATGTACAGCAGCCCGCCGATCACGGCGATGCACGCCATCGTGACGAGGATCCTCACGGCGCCCGCCCGACGATCGAGCTGAGGTTTCCGCCCAGCGCCTGCAGCTGCGAGGGCAACGCGCGGATCGCGTCGATGCGCGCCTGGGAGGGGTTCTCGCGATAGGCCAGGCGCGTCGAGCGGATCGCGCGCGCCTTCTGCTGGGCGGCGCGGCGCTCTCCCTTCGCCGTCTCGACGGTCTGCTGGGCGACGAGGCGCTTGGTCGCGACGTCGGCGCGTGCGGCGGTCGCCGCCGTGATGCTCTGCTGGACCTCGTCGTCGAAGCGCACCTGCACGAGACGGAACTGCACGTCTACGAAGTAGCGCCCGCCGAGCGTCGAGGCGAGATCGGCCTCGAGCGTCGAGCCGATCTCGTCCTGCACCTTGGTCAGGTTCTGGGAGTTGTCACGGTTGACGCGCACCTTGCCGTTGGCGTCGGCCGCGTTCTGCACGTAGGCGCAGGTGTTGTTGAGCTGCACGCAGCGGTACTTGCCGATCGCCTCGCGCAGCGCGTTGTCGAGCACCGGGCGAAACTGGACCGCGAGAAACGCCGACCAGCCCTCGGACCCCTCGTAGGGGTGAACGCCGTCGAAGGTCCGCACGCCGTACTTCGTGTAGAACGCCTTCACGGCCTCGGGATCGGTGTTGAAGCGAAACAGCGCCTGGCCCTCGATGCGCACCTGGACGGCATCGGAGCTGGGCGTCTCGAAGAAGCTCAGCGTCTGGCCCTGCTCGCGATGGGCGCGAAGTGGCGAGATGACGTAGTTGCGCTGCGTCGCCGGAAAGCAGCGCTGGCTGTTGAAGATCCCGATGAACTTCACGCCGCCGGACGGCTGGCGGACCTGCGCGATACCGCGGCCGTCGAGCGGGCCGCCCTCCTGGACGACGCAGACATCGCTCGGGGCGACCGCCTTGAACGATCCGAGGACCGCGATCGCCGCGATGACCAGCGCGACTGCCCCGGCGCCGGCGACGCCCGCGGCGCCACGTTTGCCGAGCCCATCGAGAAATCGAACGAGCATGCGCCACCTCCGAACATCGCGTGAACCCCGTCATCGCACTATCCGGGCGCGGGCGAACGGCGGCTACGCCGTGCGCCCCGCCGCGAGTCGACGGCGCCACGACCGTCGCGCGGGTCTTCCGACGGCCACCCGACCGCAAAGCGACGGGCGCCACGGGCGCCGGCGCACCCCACGGCGGTCGCTACGGCAGCTCCACGTGCGCGATCTCGACGACCGGCGAGATCTCGCTGCCGGCCTCGATCTGCTGCGCGGCGACCTCGATCGCTCCGAACTCGATGCCGCGCGTGAAGACGGCGCTGATGAGGTCGATGACGAACTGGAAGTCCTCGTCGCCCGACAGTCCGAGGCGATCGCCGATGCGCTGCATGCGGTCGTCGGGAAACAGCCGCGCGAGCTCGCGCAGGATGTCCTCGCGGACGTCGCCGAGCTCGGTCTCGGGATCCTCGGGAAGCTCGGGCTCGGAAGCCGCGGGATGCTCGGGCTCGGCGTCGTCGGGAGGCTCGGGCTCGTCGCTCATGCCAGCAGCATGCCGGGTCTGAGCCTGACATACCATCTAGTCCGTGGGTGACATCGGCAAGCCCATCCGCGAGACCGACCGACCGGCACCGGTGCCCCTGCCGGTGCCCGAGCCCGACCCCCAGCGCGAGCCGGTGCCCGCGCAGCCCGAGCCGGAGCACGTCGAGGCGTGAACGCCGAGCCCGTCGCGCAGCCGCTCGTCGGCTTCCGGCGCTGGGGCGCCAAGCGCGGCGGCCTGTATTCGGGGATCTTCGTCGCCGGGCTCTTCGTGCCCAACCCCGCGCTCGGGCTCGTCGCACCGCGCGCCCAGCAGATGCCGTGGCCGACCGACCACGACCGCTTCGCCAAGTGCTTCGCGCTGCGCGGCCACGACGCGCCCGCTCGCGAGTGCAACTGCGGCTGGGCCGCCTACTACGCGCTCGCCGAGGAGCCCGAGCTGCCGGCGATCGAGTGCGTCTGGGGCGCGGTCGTCGCCTGGGGGCGGATCGTCGAGCACGAGACCGGCTTTCGCGCGCAGTACGCGCGCCCGCTGGCACTGCTCGACCGCCGCCATCCCGACGACATCCGCGAGCGCGGCCGGCGCCTGCAGAACGCCGCCGAGACCTACGGGATCCCGTTGCTCGAGCGCGACGAGCTGATCGCCTACGCCGCCTGGCATGGCGAGGTGCGGCCATAGCTGCACGCGGGCACGGCTGGCCTGCGCCTGCGCAGCGCTTAGCTAGGCCGGGTTCCTCGCCTCTTCGAAGTCGCCGGCCTCGAGGCGCAGCGTGCGCAGCAGCTCGGTCAGCTGCTCCTGCTCGCCGTCATCCAGGGCGGCGAGGCCGAAGGCGTCGGCGTTGAGCAGCAGCGTCGCGCGGCCGGCGACGTCGCGGCCCTCCGCCGTGATCTCGGCGAGCGTCGTGCGGCGGTCGGCCTCGTGCGGGACGCGGCGGACGAGGCCGTCGGCCTCGAGCTTGTCGACGATGTTCGTGACGCTCGTGCGGTGCACCTGCAGGCGCTCGCCGACCTTGCCCAGCGGCAGCTGGCCGGCGCGCGTGAAGGACAGCAGCATCAGCGCCTCGTAGCGCGGGAACGTCAGGCCGAGCGGGCCGAGCAGCTCGTTGAGGCGCGCCAGCAGCACCTGCTGGGCGCGCATCACCGAGGTGACGGCCGCCATCGGGCGCGCCGGCTCGTCGCCCCAGCGCTCCTCCCAGTGGCGGCGGGCCTGGGCGATCGGATCGATCCGCAGTGGAGGCATGCCGCGCAGGCTACTCGCGAGCGATCTTGCCCAGCAGCGCGCGCGCGATGACGAGTCGCTGGATCTCGGAGGTGCCCTCGTAGATCTCGGTGACCTTGGCGTCGCGGTAGTAGCGCTCGGCCGCCGTCTGCTTCGTGTAGCCGACGCCGCCGAGGACCTGGATCGCGTCGCCGGTCACGCGCCGCGCGACGCCCGAGGCGAAGAGCTTGGCCTGCGCCCCCTCGACGGTGTGCGAGCGCCCCGCCGTCTTCAGCCGCGCCGCGCGCCACGTCAGGCAGCGCGCCGCCTCGATCTCGGTCTGCATGTCGGCGAGCTTCTGCTGGATCGCCTGGTGCGCGCCGATCGGCTTGCCGAACGTCGTGCGCTCCTTGGCGTAGCAGACCGCGAGATCCAGCGCCGCCTGCGCGATCCCGACGGCCTGCGCGGCGATCCCGATGCGTCCGCCGTCGAGCGTCGACAATGCGATCCGCAGCCCGTGACCGCGCCAGCCCAGCCGCTCGCCGGGCGTCTCGTCGAAGATCATGTCGGCCGTGCTCGAGGAGTTCAGGCCCAGCTTCTCCTCCTCGCGCACGGGCTTGAAGCCCGCCGCGCCGCGGCGCACGACGAAGGCGCTGGGCTTGTCGGGATCCTTGGCGAAGACGATGAAGACGTGCGCGTGCGAGCCGTTGGTGACCCACTGCTTGGTGCCGGTCACCTTGCCGTCCTCGGCGCGCGTCAACAGCGCGCCGGCGTCCGAGCCCGAGCCGGACTCCGTCAGCGCGAATGCGGCGATCTCGTGGCCCTGGGCCAGCGGCGGCACGAGCCGCTCGATCTGCTGGCGCGAGCCGTGGTCGATGATCGGCATGGTGCCGGCGCCGGTGTGGACGGCGAGCGTCACGCCGAGGCCGGCGTCGCCGCGCGACATCTGCTCGAGCACGAGCACGTAGGTCAGGAAGTCGGCGCCGGCGCCGCCGAGGTTGGTCGGGATGCAGACGCCCATCAGCCCGAGCTCGCCGAGCTGCTGGATGACCTCCTTGGGGAAGTGGTGGTCGCGATCCCACTGCGCAGCCTTCGGCGCGACGACCTCGTCGGCGAAGCGCGCCGCGAGCGAGCGGATGTCGCGCTGCTCGTCGGTCAGCTCGTGAAGGCTCATCGCGGGCGCGCCGTCGCGGCGCGGCGCATCGCGCTGTGCCCGGCGCCGCCCGCGGCGGCCGCGAACAGCGCGGCGGCGATCTTCAGGCGGCGGTGCAGGCGGTCGAAGCGCAGGATCTCCCACCCGGCGTCGCGTGCGACGCGGGTCAGCGCGCTATCGGGGTTGACGGCAACGGGGTTGCCCACTGCTCGCAGCATCGGGAGGTCGGATTCTGAGTCCGAATAGGCATACGAGCGTGCCAGGTCGATCCCTTCCGCGTCGGCCAGCTCGCGCACCGCCTGCGCCTTCCCCTCGCGGTAGGCGAAGACCCCGCCCTCGCGCCCGGTGTAGACGCCGTCGCGGATCTCCGAGCGCGAGCCGATCGCGCCGTCGAAGCCGAGGATGTAGGACAGCGCGGTCGCCATCTCGTGCGAGGCGGCGGTGCAGATGTAGACCGGTCGCCCGGCGTCCTGGTGGGCGTATGCGAGCTCGAGCATCTGCGGATACAGGCGCGGCAGGACGCCCGCCATCACCTGCGGGGCGAGGCGGCGCATGTCGCGCTCGTGGCGGCCCTGCACGTAGGAGCCCATCCGCTCGCGGACCCTCGCGGTCGCGGCGTCGGTCGAGCCGAAGAGGCGAAAGCGCGTCGCCGCCCACGTGTCGCCGGCGAGCCGGCGACGGCTGATCATGCCCGCGGCGTAGGCCGCGCGCACGAAGTGAAATCCCGACGAGCCGGCCATCAGCGTGCGGTCGAGGTCGAAGAACGCCGCGCTGCGCGGCGCCGGGTCGCCTGCCAGCGCCCGGTCGGCGTGCTGCTCGATGGCGCTCAGGGCGTGCGCTCCTTCGATCAGGTGCCCACTCGCAGGATGATCGCGTCGCCCTGGCCGCCGCCCGAGCAGATCGCGGCGCAGCCGAGGCCGCCGCCGCGGCGGCGCAGCTCGTGGACGAGCGTGCCGATGATGCGGGCGCCCGAAGCGCCGATCGGATGCCCGAGCGCGACGGCGCCCCCGTTGACGTTGACCCTGTCCTCGTCGATGCCGAGCATGCGGATCGAGTTCAGCGTCACCGACGCGAAGGCCTCGTTGATCTCCCACAGGTCGATGTCGTCCGCGGTCAGGCCCGCCTTCTTCAGCGCCTTCGCGGCGGCCTGCGCGGGGGTGCGCGCGAGGTAGGCGAAGTCCTCGGCGGTCGCCGCCTGGGCGACGATCTCGGCGAGGATCTGCTTGCCGTTGGCTTCGGCCCAGTCGCGCGAGGAGACGACGATCGCGCCGCCGCCGTCGTTGACGCCGGGCGAGTTGCCGGCCGTGTGCGAGCCCTCCTTGCCGGCCAGGCCGCGCAGCTTGGCGAGCGCCTCGAGCGTGCTGCCGCGGCGCGGCGCCTCGTCGACCTCGACGACGGTGTCGCCTTTGCGCCCCTCGACCGTCACCGCCACGATCTCCTCGGGAAGGCGGCCGGCGTCGGTCGCCTCGATCGCCAGCTCGTGCGAGCGCAGCGCCCAGCGGTCGAGGTCCGGGCGCGTGATCTCGAGCTCGTCGCCGATCTCGGTCGCCTCGTCGTACATCTGGCGCCCGCTGAAGGGGTTGGTGAGGCCGTCGTGGACCATCGCGTCGAGCGCCTTGACGTCGCCCATGCGAAAGCCGAAGCGCGCGCTTGGCAGCAGGTAGGGCGCGCCGGACATCGACTCCATGCCGCCGCCGACCCCGATCTCGACGTCGCCGGCGCGGATCTGGGCGTCGAGGATCCCGACCGCGCGCATGCCCGACGCGCAGACCTTGTTGATCGTCTCGGAGGGGACCTCCTTCGGGATCCCGGCCTTGATCTGCGCCTGGCGCGAGGGGATCTGCCCCTGGCCGGCCTGCAGCACCTGACCCATGATCACGTTCTGCACGTCCTCGCCGGCGACGTCGGCGCGCTCCAGCGCCGCCTTGATCGCGATCGCGCCGAGCTCGGTCGCGTCGAGCGTGGACAGCCCTCCACCCAACTTCCCGATGGGTGTGCGGGCGCTGGCGAGGATGACGGTCGTGGGCATGTGGCGAATCTCTCCCGAGGTGTCGTGGGGACGGCGACGCAGAGTATTGCCGATAGATTCCTGAGCAGGTGGTTAGCGAATCGACAACGGCGCTGCCGGCGGACACCGACGCCGACACCGTCGTGATCGGCGTGCTCGAGGGCGAGCCGATCGCCCACGACGTCGACGGCGCCCTGCAGGCGCTGCTGGATGCCGGCGAGGCGAAGCCCAAGCACCGCCACCTCGCCGTCGCGCACGCTCACGGAAAGCGCTGGGTGCTGGTCGGGCTGGGCAGCCGCGAGGAGCTCGACGCCGAGCGCGTGCGAATCGCCGCCGCGTCGGCGCTCGGCCGCGCCCGCGAGCTGGGAGCGCGGCGGCTGTGCTGGGAGCTGCCGCACGACACCGGAGCGCAGATCGCGACCGCGATCGTCGAGGGCACGGCGCTGTGCGCCTATCGCTACGAGCGCTTCAAGTCCAAGCCCGCGGAGGATCGCGTTGACGTCGACACGCTGATCGTCTCGTCCCACGCGGACCTGTCGGTCGTCGTCGACGAGGCGGCGATCGTCGTCGCGGCCGTCAACGCCGCGCGCGACCTGCAGAACGCGCCGCCCAACGAGATGGCGCCGCGCCACCTCGCCGCGGCCGCGCGCGAGCTCACCGCGCTGGACGGCGTGACGGTCGAGGTCGAGGGGCGCGAGGGACTCGAGCGGCTCGGCATGGGCTGCTTCGCCGCCGTCGCGCAGGGGGCCGACGAGGAGCCGGCCCTGATCACGCTGCGCTATGAGCACCCCGACGCCACAGGCCCGGTCCTGGGCCTCGTCGGCAAGGCGGTGACGTTCGACACCGGCGGCATCTCGATCAAGCCCGCCAACAAGATGTTCGAGATGAAGTTCGACATGTCCGGCGGCGCGGCCGTGCTGGGCGCGGTCGAGGCGATCGCGCGCCTGCGCCTGGCGGTGCGCGTCGTGGCGGTCGTCGGCGCGACCGAGAACATGCCCTCCGGCCATGCGATGCGCCCCGGCGACGTCGTCACCGCCGCAAACGGGGTGACGGTCGAGATCATCAACACCGACGCCGAGGGCCGGATGGTGCTCGCCGACTGCCTCGCGCACGCCGTCTCCGAGGGCGCCGAGCGGCTCGTCGACATCGCGACGCTGACCGGCGCGATCATCACCGCGCTGGGCAACGCGCACGCCGGCGTGTTCGGCGGCGACGACGGCTGGGTCGCCGCCGTGACCGCCGCCGGCAACGCGACCGGCGAGCTCGTCTGGCGGCTGCCGCTGCACGCCGACTACGCCAAGGCGCTGGAATCCGAGACCGCCGACCTGATGAACGTCAACGAGACGCGCAAGGCGGGCTCGTGCGTGGCGGCGCAGTTTCTCAGCCGCTTCACCGGCGACGTGCCCTGGGCGCACCTGGACATCGCCGGCACGGCGTGGGGCGCCGCCCGCCCCTACGCGCCCAAGGGCGGCAGCGGCTTCGGCGTGCGGCTGATGGTCCAGCTCGCACGCTCGCTGAACGACTGAAGGCGCTTCACATCCGCCTCCAGCCTGATTAGGGTCGGGCGGTGTCGGCCAAGCCGCTGAAGGACAACCTGCGCACGCGCACAGCGGCAGACCTGCGCGACGAGCGCGACCTGCTGGGCGGCTGGATCCGCCAGCCCGAGGTGCGCTGGCTGGATCCGAGCATCCTCGCCAAGGCCGGCGTCGAGGTCGCGGTCTCGGGCACCTTCGGGAAGTTCGCCGACAAGCGCGAGATCCAGACCCGGGAGCAGGGCCCGTTCGACTACTCCGCCGATGGTGAGCTGTGGATCGACTACCTGTCGGACACCGGCGACGGCTGGGCCGCGACGCAGACGATGGCGTGGGTGCTCGCGCAGCCGAGCCTGACCGTCGGCGAGCACGACCTGCCGCGCGGCAAGGTGCTGCTGCTGGGCGGCGACCAGGTCTATCCGAGCGCCACGCCCGAGGCCTACGAGGACCGCTTCAAGGGTCCGTTCGCCGCGGCGCTGCCGCACTCGCTGGATGGCCAGGAACCCGACATGTACGCCACGCCGGGCAACCACGACTGGTACGACGGCCTCGTCAGCTTCCTGCGGCTGTTCTGCGCGGAGGGCTGGATCGGCGGCTGGCGCACGCGCCAGCGGCGCAGCTACTTCGCGCTGAAGCTGCCCAACCGCTGGTGGGTCTGGGCGATCGACATCCAGCTGGACACCTACATCGACGACGTCCAGCTGGCAGTACTTCACCGAGCAGGGCATCGGGCCCGGCGACAAGATCGTCCTGCTGACCGCCAAGCCGAGCTGGGTCGCGGCGGTCGACGGGCGCGTCGAGCCGCCGTCGTGGCGCTTTCTGAACTTCTTCGAGCAGCGGATGGTGCGCGACAGCGGCGCGCGGCTGGTCGTGACGATCACCGGCGACCGCCACCACTACGCGCGCTACGAGCCCGACGGCGGAGAGGGCGCCGATGCAGGCGCCGACGCGGATCACGGCGGGCGGCGGCGGGGCCTACCTGTCGGCGACGCACACGCTCGAGGAGAAGCTGCTGCTCAAGTCGCTGCCGCGCAGGACCGGCGCCGACAGCACCGAGGATCAGCCGGCGGTCGCCCCATCGCCGCGAGCAGATCTATCCACGGGCCGAAGACTCCAAGCGCCTCAGCAACGGGATCCTCAAGCTCGCCGTCCTCAACCCGGCATTCGGCAGGCTGCTCGGCGCGCTCTACGTGCTGGTCGGCGTCGCGCTGCTGGGCCGAGCGGAGGCCATCGAACAGGGCGGCGACGACTTCCTCGCGTTCCTCTCCAGCGCCGCCGGTGGGATGGGGCCGATCGTCGTCGCGGCGCTGCTGCTCGGCGGCATCTACGTCGGCGTCGACATCAAGCCCGACGCTCGCTCGCGCGAGTCCAGGCTCGGCGCCTCGATCGCGCGACTCGCGCTGGCACTCGCGCAGACCGCGGTGCACGTGCTCGTCGCCGGCTGCGCGATCTGGCTCGCGCTGCGGATCGCCTCGGACGACAGCTCGATCCTTCCCTGGCTGATCGGCCTGCCGCCGGCGTTCATCGCCGGCGCGACGATCGGCACGACGGTCTTCGCGTTCTTCATGCTGCTCGTGCACAAGATTCGAGGCACGAAGGCGCAGAACTGCTCGCAACCAGGTCTTCACCGGCCAGTCGATCGCCGACTACAAGAACCTGCTGCGCATGCGGCTGGGCTCCGACGGCGGACTGACGATCCATCCGCTCGGCGTCGAGCGCGTCTGCACCGAGTGGGAGCTCGCAGACCGCGATGCCGGGCCCGCGCTTCGAGCCGCGGGCGGGCAGGCAGCCGGCCGTGCACGCGATCGACGGGGCGCTGGAGTTCGACGCGCTCGGCAACCGGATGGCCTCAGCTGCGCGCGCAGCGCGTGGCGGCGGCGACCTCCTTGCGATGCGCCGAGGCGTCGTCGATGTAGACGACGAAGACGACCGACCCGGGATCGGCCACCACCGCCTGCGGCCCCGGGTCGAGCTGGCCCTCGTGTAGGACGTAGAAGATCCGCCAGCCCGCTCCGCGCACCTTGATCACGCCTGGGCCGGCGCTGCCGGCGTCGGCGGCGGCGACGTCGCGGGCGAACGCCAGCTCCGCCGGTCCGCGGGCGAGCTCGGCGCCCGCGAGCAGCAGGCACGGGACGTACGCCGCTCGAGGGCGCGGGCGCCCCCTTCAGCGCGACCCCGCAGTACAGGCTGTCGCGAAACTGGTAGAGCTTGAGGCTGTCCGACGGGCACTCGCGACCCTCGTCGACCTCGCGCACGAGCTTGTAGAGCGCGGCTTGTCGCATCGCAGCCGACGAGCGCGCCGTCGGCGTCGACGCACTTGCCGATCTCGGGATCCGCGCCGCCGGAGAAGATCTTCGTCACGAGCAAGACGGTGATCGCGAGAATCACCACGATCGGCCACCAGCCGGGGCGCCGATCCCATCGGCCACACCCTTCGCGATCAAGCGCGATCATCCACGCCGTGCGCCGTGCAGCCGCCGTCTGGATCGTCCTGTTCGCGGCCTACGCCGCGACGATCGGGCTGCACGCCTTCGGCTCGTCGCAGTTCGGCGGCGACGAGCCCCATCACCTGCTGACGGCCGAGTCGATCGTCTCCGACCACGATGCCGACCTGCGCGACGAGTACGCGGCCCGCGCCTACCGCGAGTGGTATCCGTACGTGCTCGAGCGCCACGGGCGGCTGACCGACGGGCAGGCCAACGAGCCGCACGGGATCGGCTTTGCGCTGCTGATCGCGCCCGCATACGCGCTCGGCGGGCCGCTGGCGGTGCAGCTGCTGATGGCGGCGATCGCGGCGCTGGCGTTCGCGCTCGGGGCAGCTGCTGGCGCGCCGCGTCGTGCCCGAGCCGTGGGCCTCCGCGGCCGCGCTCGCGTGCGGGCTGTCGCCGCCCGCGCTGGCCTATTCGACCACGATCACGCCGGAGCTCTCGGCGGCAGCGCTGCTGGGGTTCGCCGCGCTTCGCGCGCTGCGCGTGCGCGAGCTGCCGCGCATCCGCTGGGTCGCGGGCGCGGCGATCGCGCTCGCGCTGCTGCCGTGGCTGGGGCTGTCGTTCGCGCTCGCCGGCACGGTCGTCGCGCTGGCGATGATGCATTGGCTGCGCCGCCGCGCGCGCAACTTCGCCGTGCTGGTCACGGCGGAGATCCTGCTGTTCTCGGCGGTCATGTTCGTGACGATCAACGAGGTGCTCTTCGGCGGCTTCACCCCGACCGCCGCCGACGTCCAGGGCCGGGGCCTCGACGATCTCGGCGTCGCCGACGTCGCCGACCGCGTCCCGCGCCTGGTCGGCCTGTGGATCGATCGCTCGTACGGGCTGCTGCGCTGGGCGCCGGTCCTCGCGCTCGCGTTCTTCGCGCTGTGGCTGCTGTGGCGCTCGCGCCGCGACCGCCTCGCGAGAGCGCTGCCCGAGCACCGCGACGTCGAGGTCGCCGCCACGCTGTGCGCCGCCGTCTGCGGCGCCCAGCTCGCCGTCGCCGCGTTCGTCGCGCCGACGATGTTCGGGTTCTGGTTTCCCGGGCGCTACCTGATCGCGGCGCTGCCGCTCGCCGTGCCGCTCGTCGCCTGGGGTCTGCGTCATGCTCCGCGCGCCGGCTCCGCGCTGATCGCGCTGACGGCCGTCACGAGCGTCTGGTGGTACCTCGAGCTGAGGATCGGCGGCGGGGCGATCGTCGGGCCTTCCTCGCGCGCCCCGCTCGGGCCGCTGGACGGCGCGCTGCCGCTGTTCGAGGCCGGCTCGGCGGGCGCGACGGTCGCGACCGCGCTGGTCGGCGTGGCGCTGATCGCGCTCGTGGCGAGCGAGTGGCGGTTGTGGCGTACGCAGGCCGCCACCGGGGGATCACTTGCGCCATGACCAGACGCCGCGCCCTGCTCTTGCCCCTGGCGATCGCCATGAGCCTGGTGCCCGCGCTCGCCTACGCGAAGTACTACGCCGTCCCGGCGTCGCTGGGGTCCGTGCTGGAGCGCACCGACGACGAGACGCCGCTGGCGATCCTGCTGCCCAACCGGCTGAACCTCGACTACGACGGCAAGGTCTACGCCTCCGGCGGCGGCGAGCCGAGCTCATACGACCTCGCGCTGACCGCGGCACCGAACTGCGGCGGCGCCAACGCGTGCTTCCTGGTGACGTTCAGCGCAGAGCGCGGTGGGTCACCGGACTTCGCGCGCAAGGTCGGCCTGCGCGGCGGGCGCACGGGCTACTTCAAGGCGCTGTCGTGCGGCGGGTCGTGCTCGCCTCCGGCGATCCAGTGGCGCTCGCGCGGCAACCTCTACACGGTCCAGGCGAAGGTCCCCGACAACACCACGGCCGGCCAGCGGCGCAGGCTGGTCGCGGCTGCCAACGCCGCGATCGCCGCCGGGCCCCGCTGAGCCATGCACCGGTGCGAGTCGCGTAACGTCGAGGGATGATCGGCGTCAGCGGAGCGACGGGCGGGATCGGCGGGCGCGTCGCGCGCCGCCTGGCCGCCTCCGGCCACGCGCAGCGCCTGATCGTGCGCGACGCGTCGCGGGTGGCCCGGCCGGCGGGTGCCGAGGTCGTGACGTTCGGCGGCTACGACGACGAGGCGGGCATGCGCGAGGCCTTCGCCGGCGTCCAGACGCTGCTGCTCGTCTCCGCCCGCGAGGCCGCCGACCGCCTCGTCCAGCACCGGCGGGCGGTCGACGCCGCGGCCGACGCCGGCGTCGAGCGAATCGTCTACCTGTCCTTCATCGGGGCGGCGGCCGACTCGACGTTCACGTTCGCCCGCGATCACTTCCACACCGAGCAGCACGTCCGCGCGAGCGGCGTGGCGTTCACGTTCTCGCGCCAGAACCTCTACATGGACCTGCTGCCGGTGCTCGCCGGCGAGGACAGCGCGATCCGCGGGCCGGCCGGCGACGGGCGCGTCGCCCCGGTCCTGCGCGACGACGTCGCCGACGCGCTGCACACGGTGCTGACCACCCCCGGCCACGAGGGCGCGACGTACGAGCTGACCGGTCCCGAAGCGCTGACGCTCCGCGAGATCGCCGCGCGCGTGAGCCACGCGACCGGTCGCAAGATGCCCTTCGTCGACGAGACGCTCGAGCAGGCGCGCGCGTCGCGCGCCAACTCCGGCGCGCCGGACTGGCAGGTCGAGGGCTGGATCTCGACCTACACCGCGATCGCCGCCGGCGAGATGGACGTCGTCACCGACCACGTCAAGCGCCTGACCGGCCATGAGCCGACGGCCGTCGAACGGTTCCTGGCCGGACTGCGGACGCTCTAGCGCGAGAAGTGCCCGAGGATGTCCGTGCGGTAGTCCGTGTAGCCGAGGTAGGAGCCGTGCATCCACAGCACGTCGCGCTCGGATGGAGCATGGCGCGGCGCGACCGGGCGCAGCGCGTCGCCCGGTCGTGAGCCGACGTCGACCGTGCGGTGATGCCAGCTCGCACCGCGGTCGGCGGTCCGCCAGCGCTGCACGACGAAGCGCCCGCCGACCTTGATCGACAGGTACACGACGTTCGGGTTCTCATGGTCAAGCGAGATGCCGGGCGCGTAGTTGGCGCCGATGCGCCCGCCGGCGGCGACGATCGGGTGCGTCTCCCAGCGCCCGCTCGTCCACTCGGAGTACATGTAGGTGCAGTTCTCGCCGGGCGGAAACAGGGCGTAGACGATCACGGGGCGCCCGTCGCGGCGCGCGGCGATGTCCCAGACCCACGCCCGCACCCCGCTGGGGCGAGCGTCGTAGACGCGGTCGCCGCGGCTCGGCGCGAGCGGCAGGCTGCTGATCTGCGCGACGCGGCTGCCGTCGGCGCGGTGGAAGGCGTCGTCGCGGTAGCGCAGGTAGTAGACGCTGTTGACGAAGCTGCCGGGGTTGCCCTCGGTGTAGGCGATGTGGATGTCGCGCACGCCGTCGGAGTGCAACTTCAGGTAGGGGCGCTGATCGGGGATGCGCAGGATCGTGCGGGCGTTCGACCAGCCCTCGCCGTCTGACTTGCGCGAGAACGCCGGCCACCACTGCCCGCCGCGCCAGAACAGGTACGTGCGCCCCTCGGCGCTGAGGTGGATCGGGTTGGGATAGGTGTAGCCGCGGTTGCCGCGCGTGTTCGTCGGCAGCGTCTGCCGCGGCCCCCATGCCATGACGTCCTCGGGGTTGATCGTGCGGCGGTAGAACATGTTCTTGCGGCTCGGCCCGTTGTAGAAGGCGGTCAGGACGCCGTCGGCGCCCATCAGCAGGCCCGGGCTGCTGTGGTCGTCGACGCTCAGCCCGCGCTCGAGCACGAACCGCTCGAGCCTGCGCGAGGCGTGATCGAAACTCGCGACCGTGATCTCACCGTCGCGCGAGACCCAGCCGGCGTACGTGCGCCGATGGCGCCCCGCGAAGTGCACGGCGCGCGGATCGCCGAACCAGCACCAGCCGCCGTCTCCGAGCTCGCGGGCCACGCGCAGGCGAACCTACCCTGACACCCGGGCCTTGTTCCACTCCTTCTTGTGCAGCCGTTTCTGGGCCTGGTACTCCGCGAGCCCGTCGGGCGAGACGATGTCGCCGAGCGTCGGATGCCACGGCACGAGCTGCTGCGCCGCCTCGACGCCGTACTGCTTGGCCAGCACCGCGCCGAGCGCCTTGACCTTCATCGTGCCGAAGCCGGGCAGCGCGGCGAGGTTGGCGCGCAGCTCGTCGGCGTCGGCGGCATCGGTCCAGACGCGCGCGGCGTCGCCGTCGTAGGCGTCGCGCACGTGCACCGCGAGGTCGTGGACGCGCTTGGCCATCGAGCCGGGATAGCGGTGGATCGCCGGGCGCTCGCGGAAGACCGGCTCGAGGTCGGCCGCGGCGAGCGTGCCCGCGTCGATCGCGCCGAGGCGCTCGCGCAGCGCGAGCGGTCCGCTGAAGGCCTTCTGCACGGTCACCTGCTGATCGAGCACGAAGCCGACGAGCAGCGCCATCGGGTCGGCCGCGATCAGCGCGTTGGCCTCGTCGGAGGGGGTGAAGTACAGCCGGTCGGGCATGACGTGATCGTATCCGCAGCGCGCGGCCGGCGGAGCGGCTGTCAGCATCGCCTGGCATGAGCGCGCTCGACGTCGACACGCCGCACGGCCGCGCCGTCGCACACCTGCATCCGGTCGCCGATCCCGTGGGCGCGCTCGTGCTCGGCCACGGCGCCGGCGGCGGGGTCGGCGCCCCCGACCTCGTCGCGGCCACCGCGATCGCGCTCGCGCTGGGCGTCAGCGTCGCGCTCGTCGAGCAGCCCTACCGCGTCGCCGGGCGCCGGTCGCCCGCCCCTGCGCGCCAGCTCGACGCGGCTTGGATCGCGGTCGTCGGCGAGCTACGGGCGGGCGTGTTCGAAGGCCTGCCGCTCGTCGTCGGCGGGCGATCGTCGGGCGCACGGGTCGCCTGCCGGACCGCCGCGGCGACCGGCGCCGCCGGCGTGATGTGCCTGGCGTTTCCGACGCAGCCGCCTCAGCGCCAGGGCAAGCAACGCGCGCCGGACCGCCTGCACGAGCTCGATGCGGTCGCGGTCCCGGTGCTGATCGTGCAAGGCGAGGGCGACCCGTTCGGCATGCCGTCCGCGGCGCCCGGTCGCGAGGTCGTGGCCGTGCGCGGCAACCACAGCCTGCGCAGCGACCGGCAGGGTCTCGTCGACGCGGTCGCGCGCTGGCTGCCCCGGGTCGTCGCACGCGGGTGAGGGAGCGCGCTCGGCGGGCGCGCGGCTCACCTCGTCCATCTGGATCATCGCGTTGGGTGGCCGGCGCCCTCGTCGTGCTGACCGCCGGTGCACGGGCCACGCGTGCGCCGGGTCAGCCCTGCTCGTCCGCGAGGATCGCGTTCGCCGCGCTGGCCGGATCCAGGCGCCGCGCGACGACCTCGTCGATCAGGCCCTCGAAGGCCGGATCGGCGTCCAGGCGCGCCTCCAGGCGGCGGCGCAGCTTCGACGTCGCGAGCGCGATCACCTCGCTGCGCAGGTTGCGCCGGCGGCGCTGCGACAGCGTCCCCTGCTGATCGATGTGCGCGCGGTGCTCGAGCAGCTTCGCGACGAGCTCCTCGACGCCCTTGCCCTCGGTCGCCTCGGTCTGGACGATCGGCACCTTCCACGGGCCCTGCGGCGCGAGCGACAGCACCCCGCGGATCTCGCGCACCATCGTCTGGGTCATCGGGTGGTCGGACTTGTTGACGACGATGATGTCCGGGATCTCCATGATGCCGGCCTTCAGCGCCTGCACGGAGTCGCCGCCGCCGGGCATCAGCACGAGCACGACCGTGTCGGCGTGGTCGATGATGTCGATCTCCGCCTGGCCGACGCCGACGGTCTCCAGCAGCACGTCCTGGCGGCCGGCGGCGTCCATCAGCAGAGCGGCCTGCAGCGACGCCTCCGACAGGCCGCCCAACGCTCCCCGGTTGGCCATCGAGCGGATGAAGACGCCGGGGTCGAGGAAGTGCTCGGTCAGGCGGATGCGGTCGCCCAGCAGCGCGCCGTGCGTGAAGGGCGACGAGGGGTCGATCGACAGCACCGCGACGGTGCGCCCCGCAGCGCGGCGGTTGGTGACGATCGAGCCGATCAGCGTCGACTTGCCCGCCCCGGGCGCGCCGGTGAAGCCGACGACGACGGCCTTGCCCGTGTGCGGATAGACCTCCTGAACGAGCTGCCAGCCCTCGGGCTCGTTGTCCTCGACGAGCGAGATCGCGCGCGCGAGCGCGCGCCGGTCGCCGTCGAGCAGGCGCTGGGCGAGGGGCTTGTCGGATGCGGCCACGGGGCGACGATCATGCCAGCCGCGACGGCGACGAACCCGGGCGTGAGCCGGGTCTCGACCACCTAGCATGGACGCCGATGTCCGTCCCGGTTCCCCTCGACGAGCTGCCCGCCGCAATCGAGCGCTTCGGCAACACGCCGTACATCGTCACCGTCGGCGCCGACTACGCGCCGCGCGCGACATCGGTGCGCGTCGAATGGCAGGGCCGCGTGCTGATGACGGGCGCCGGGACGCGCACCGCGGCGAACGTCCGCGACAACGACGTCATCGTCCTGCTGTGGCCGGCACCCGTACCCGGCGAGCACGCGCTGATCGTCAACGGCTGGGCCGAGGTGCACGGCGGCGCGATCCTGATCCAGCCGGCCAAGGCCGTGCTGCACGTCACCCGCCACTGACGAGCGCCGACGCGCCGGCGATGGGACCGATCGCCCTCGTTGACCGCGCTCGTCGATGGCTGCATGCTGAGGCGCGTGGGCGAGCGCTATCACGACGGCTCGCGAGAGCTGCAGGACCGCTTCGACACGCGCCGCCAGGCCGATCGTCTCGAGCAGCGCACCGCTCGCGAGGCGATCGGGCCCGAGGACCGTGCGTTCATCGAGCGCATGGACATGTTCTTCCTCGCGACCGCCGATGCCGCCGGCCAGCCGCAGTGCTCCTACAAGGGCGGCGATCCGGGCTTCATCCGCGTGCTCGACGAACGCACGGTGGCGTTTCCCAACTACGACGGCAACGGGATGTACCTGTCGCTCGGCAACGTGCTGCTCAACCCACAGGTCGGCATGCTGTTGATCGACTTCGTCTCCGAGCGTCCCCTGCGCATGCGCATCGACGGCACCGCCTCGATCGACGAGCACGCAGAACTCGACTGGGAGTTCCCGGGGGCCCAGTTCGTCGTGCGCGTGCATGTGCGGCGGCTGTTCTCCAACTGCCCGCGCTACATCCACCGCATGGCGCTCGTCGAACGCGCGCCCAGCGTGCCTCGAACGGAGCCGTCGACGTAGCATTGGCGCCGGTGGCCTCCGTCAGCCCGATCGCCGAGCCGGTCCCGATCCCGGTCACGCAGCTGCGCCCCGCGCCGGCGCCGCTGCACGGCGGCCCGCTGGCGCTCTACCGCTTTCTGCGCGATCACAGGATGCTGACGCTCCCGTACGCGAGGCTCATCGCGCGCTGGCTGTGGCTCAAGGCCCGCTTTCGCGGGCGCCTGAAGACCGACGGGCTGTGCTTCGTGTGCCCCGGCGTGACGATCGAGATCGGCAAGGATGCGACGCTGCGACTCGGACGCTGGTCGTGGATCGGCCACGGCTCGAAGATCCGCGTGCACGAGGGCGAGGCGAGCATCGGGGCGAAGTCGGTGCTCGGCCAGGAGTGCACGATCTCCGCCTTCCAGCACGTGTCGATCGGGCGCGAGTGCATCATCGCCGACCGCGTGATGCTGATCGACTTCGACCACGGCGTCGTCGAGGTCGAGCGCGCGATCCGCGACCAGGGCATCTACAAGCGCGACGTGCGCGTCGGCCACAACGTCTGGATCGGCTACGGCGTGGCGATCCTGCGCGGCGTCACGGTCGGCGACAACAGCGTCCTCGGCACCTCGACGATCGTCAGCCGCGACGTGCCGGCCAACGCTGTCGCCGCCGGCGTGCCGGTGCGCGTGATCCGCATGCGCGAGGCGCCGCGGGTCATGCGCTGGGAGTAGGGCCGCGGCTGCCCACGGGCTTGCGTGCCGGGTACGAAAACGTCGGATACCAGGAGAAGAGCGTGCGTCGTCGGCCTGCAGCTCCTCCACGTCGTCGGACGCACCGCGAGCGTGTCGTCTTACACACCTGCGGCTGCGATGATCGCGACGCATGTCAACCGGAGCCCTTGACCAGCGCGGACAAGTCTTCGTGTCGCTGCTGAGCGCGACCGAGATGGCTGACCTGCGAGCGGCCGCACGGGTGCAGCGATTCGTGAAGGGCGCGCGACTGCTGTCAGAGCACCAGACCGGCGACCGCGTGATGATCCTCTTGGAGGGCCGGGTGAAGGTCGTCGGAACCAACGCCGACGGCCGCGACATGGTGTTCGACTTCCGCACTGCCGGCGAGCTGGTGGGTGAGCTGTCGGCGATCGACGGAGCGCCCCGCTCGGGAAGCGTCGAGGCGCTGGACGCCGTCGAAGCGCTGACGATCGCCGCGCCCGACTTCCTGGCCTACCTGGAGCACCATCCTCACGTGCTGTTGCACGTCACGCGCATGCTCTGCAGGCGCCTGCGCGACGCCGACCGCAAGCTGCTCGGGTTTGCGGCAGCCGACAGCACCGCGCGCGTCGCGGCTCGACTGCTGGAGCTCGCCGAGCGCTTCGGCGAGCCCGGCCCCGACGGCGCGGTCACGATCGAGCTGCCGCTCACCCAGGAAGAGCTCGCCGGCTGGACGGGCTCCTCGCGCGAAGCGGTCGCCCGGGCGCTGCAGACGATGCGCGAGCTCGGCTGGGTGCACACCGCGCGGCGGCGCATCACGATCCACGACGAAGCCGCGTTGCGCGCCCGCGCCGCCTGACCGCGCGAGCCCACGCCGCGCTCAGACCGGCTCTCCCCCAGCCGCCGCGAGGACGCGGAGCGCGCGCTGCTGCACACCCGGCAGCGCCGGATCGCTGCTGAGCGCAAGCGCGTCGCGCGCCAGCTGTGCGCCGTCGCGCACGTCCGCGCCGGGGAGGTCGTGCGCGACCAGCAGCTCCGCCCAGCCCGCGCAGGTGTGGGCTCGCATCGCCCGCGCATCGCAGTGCTCGTGCATGCGCATGGCACGCGCGAAATGGTCGTTCGCCTCCACCGGCCGTCCGCGCGCGCTCTCCAGCAGCCCCAGGAACAGGCTCGCCGAACCGAGCCACGCCGGGCCCATGTCGACGTACTCCTCGGCCCACGGAGCGAGAACGTCGACAACCACGGCCGCGTGCTCGACCTCGGCGAGCTGCCAGCAGGCGTAGCCGGCGAGTGCGACCGTGGCGATCCACGCGAAGTCGACGGGGACATCCGAGAGCCGCCGCTGCATGAGCTGCGCGAGAGTCAGGCGGGCGTCGCGCTCGTGCCCGTGGGCGGCCTGCAGGCAGGCGAGCTGAGCGTCCATCAACAGCCGCAGGCTGGGCCAGCGCTCGACCGCCACGGACAGGCCGCTGTAGTCGCTGTCGCCGAGGCGCCCCTGGGCGAAGCGAACGGCGAACATCTGCCCCGCCCACCACAGTGGCGCATCGGGCTGGCCCGCGGATGCGCCGGCGTCGAGCGCCTCGAAGGCCAGCCGCTGCGCCTCGGCGAGCCGGCCGGCGCACATCGCGCGCTTGCCCTGCGCGATGCGCTCATACCAGACGAAGGTCGGCTGCCCGGATGCGGCCGCGTGCTCATGCATCGCATCCAGCCGGCGGTCGGCCAGCGCCAGATCTCCGCTTGTCAACGCGGTGTGAAGGCCCTGGAGGCTGATGTGGAATGCCAACGAGGGGTCCGCCAGCCAGTCCAGCTGTCGCTCTGCCTCGGCGATGGCGTCGCATTGGCGCCGCAGCCCGTGCACCCCCCAGAGCGTCACCGATCGCTGGTAGAGGACCGTGACGAGCGTCGCCGGGTCGCCGGTCCTCCGCGCCATCGCCGCCGCCTCGTCGCTGAGCGCGACCCGCCCATCCCAGTCCCCCTCGTAGCTGAGCTCCATCGCAAGTTGCGCGAGCAGCCGCGCCCGCGGCACGCTGTCGCTCGAGTCGCAGGCCGAGAGGGCGGCCCGCAGCACCGCGACACGCTGCTGGTCGACGACGCCGACCTGGCTGAAGAACCCGCGTCCGTTGGCGAGTGCCGCTCGCCCGAGGCGCTCACCGTCGGCCAGCCGCTCGGCCTGCCCCGCGGCGTCGAGCAGAGTCTCGCGGTGAGCGGGGTCGGCCGCGCGCGCCTGACACTCGCCGAGGCCGATCGTCGCGTCGCAGCGCAACGTCGCCGCCTCGGGCACGTCGCCGGCGTCGAGCAGTTCCCGCGCGGCGGTGAAGTGCAGCGCCGCCCGATCGTGCGCCAGCAACTCGAGGCTCGCCCGGCCGGCGCGCAGCGCATACTGCACGGCTTTGGCGGCACGGCCGTCTGCCGCGCAGCGCGCAAAGTGGTAGGCGAGCTCGGGCAGGTGCTCATCCACGGCGCCGGCTGCCGCGTCCTCGATCGCCTCCGCGACCTGGCGGTGCAGCCGTGAACGGCGCGTCGCTCCGATGCGCGCGTACAGCGCCTGGCGGATGAGCGCGTGCTCGAAGGCGTGCAGGCCGCCATCCTCGCCACGTACGAGCAGCCGCTCGTCGACCGCTCGGGCGAGCGCGCCGTCGATCTCCTCGGGTTCGTCGGCGACGAGGATCCGCTCGAGCATCTCCTGCGCGAAGCTGCGTCCGACGACCGCGCCGAGCGTCAGCACGCGGCGCGTCGCCGGCGGCAGCGCCTCGACGCGGCGCTCGATGACGCTGCTGACGTCGGTGCCGTCGAGCGCCAAGTCCGAGCCGGCGGCGAGCGTGAGCTCCCGGTCGTGCATCGCGATCACCCCGGCCTGCAGCCAAGCTCGTGTCAGCTCCCGGACATGCAGCGGGTTGCCGTGTGTCTGCGCGGCGACCGCCCGCACGAGGGCGCTGGCGGGCGGCCGGCCGCCGTCGGCCTCGAGCAGCGCGCCGATCTCGGCCTCGTCGAGTCCGTCGAGGCCGACATGCTGCATCCAGCGATCGTCGTCGCGCGTCAGCGCCACCGGCGCCTGCCCCTCGCGCACCGTCGCGACGACGGCCACAGCGGCCGCCGGTTGGGCGCTGACCACGTGGCGCAGCAGCGCGATCGTGCCGGCGTCCGCCCAGTGCAGATCCTCGACGAGCACGAGGATCGGGACCGATCGCGCGGTCGTCGTAAGCAGCTGGGAGACGGCCTCGAACATCGCGCGCTGGTCGCTTTGGGGATCGGAGCTGAGGCGCGGAACGGCTCCGACGAGCTCGGCGAGAACTGGCAGCAGCCGGGCGAGGTCGGCCGCCCAGCCACCGAGCTGTGCGCGCAGCCGAGCCGCCGGCAGGGCAAGGACGAGCCGCCCGACCGCCTCCGCGACCGGCTGAAACGGCGAGGCGATCCCCTCGTCGCAGCGGCCGTGCAGCACGATCGCGCCGGCGGCGTGAGCTTGGCGGGCGAGCTGCGCGAGCAGGCTTGTCTTGCCGACGCCGGCCGGCCCGGCGACGAGTGCCATCCGGCGCTCGCCGGCGGCTGCGGCACGCCACAGGTCCTCCAGCTGCTCGAGCGGGCGCTCGCGTCCGATGAAGACGCCGACCCTGCGCAGGTCCTCGGCGAGCTCGATCTGCGGCGGCTCGAGATGATCGCTGCGGCGATCGGGGGCGCCGTGCCATTGGATCGCGCATACGGCGACTTCGTCTGCCAGCCCGCGCAGCGTCATGCCGCCGAGCTGGCGCACGATCGCGGGCTCGGCGCCGGACCGGACGGCGAAGCGGTCCGTCGTAAGGATCTCGTGAGGCTGCGCCATGTCGCACAGCCGGCGCGCGATCACGACGGTCGTTCCCCAGTAGTCGCCCTCGTCCTCGATCGCCGGCCCGTGGTGCAGGCCGACGCGCATCAGCAGGCTGCGGTTGTCAGGAAGCTCTTGCCCGGCGACGGCGATCTGCATCGCGATCGCGCAGGCCAGCCCGTCGGCGGGTCGGCGAAACGCGGCCATGACCCCGTCGCCGACGTTCTTGACCTCGTGCCCTGAGTGCGCCGCCAGCGCCTCACGCAGGAGCGCGAAATGCTCACGGCGACAGCGTTCCATCGCCTCCTCGCCGAGCACGCCGAGCAGCTGCGTGGAGCCGACGATATCGGTGAACAACACCGTTACGGCGGCGGCAGTCAGCCCTTCCCCAACGGCGGCAAGCCCCGCCGGGAGTCCCATCGACCCATCATCGCCGCGGGTCCGGATGTCGTCAAGGTGCGGCAGGTGAAGCCGGCGAGGGTGGCCGTGGAGCGAGTGTGCACAACGGCACACCCGAGGCGCGTCAGACGACGTGGAGCGCCGCGCCACCACCCGCAAGGCTTGCTCCATTACCAAGAACGGCGCCGCACCGGCGCCACGAACAAGGAGCAAGCGATGAAGCGCATCGCCACCCCGCACGACCTCCGCCGTGATCGTCCTCGGTGCCTTCGCCGCCGTTCCAGCCGCGTCGCATGCCGAGGTCACTGCCGCGAAAGTTGAGGGGCATCCCTCATGCGCTCGCGGCGTCGCCTGAAGAGAGTGGTCCGCATGTCAGTCAACAGAGGAGAAGTGCCGTCATGTTCAGCCGCCTGGCCGAACCCGCAGCCACCATCACAGCCCGTGACCTCGCGCCAGGAAGCCTGTCTTCCGTGGCCCCGCGTGGCACGCCCCAACTCCGAGAGTCGAGGGCTCACCGCTCCTCAACGCTCGCATCGGACGAGCTGCTGGTCGATCACTCGGCTGCCCGCCTGGATGGCCTCTGTCGGGCGGTCGGCTTCGAGCAGCGCGCGGCGCAGCGCGCTGTCAGGGCGCTACGTCGCCTCATGCATCCGTGGGGCGAGGTGCCGATCCGATCGGACTCGGGATGGGTGTCCTACATCGCCGACGACCATTCCCCGATCGAGTTCTCGCTGTCGTTCGACGGCGGTGCGCCGGAAGTGCGCATGATGATCGAGGCGCAGGGAGCGCAGCCCACGCTGGAGAGCCAGGCCGCAGCGGCCCTCGCGCTCACGCAGGCGCTCGCGCAGGAGCCGGGGGTCGACCTCGACCGCTTTCGACGCATCGCGGACCTGTTCGTACCCGAGGAGTTTCAGGCCGGCAGGTTCGGGCTCTGGCACGCGTTCTGCTTCACCGCCGAGGGCGAGCCGACCTTCAAGGCGTACTTCAATCCGCTGGCGCGTGGCGAAGGTCATGAGCAGGCGCTCGTACGGGAGGCGCTGGGCCGGCTGGGCTTCTCCGACGCCTGGCCTCTTCTTGCGCGCGTCGGGGCAGCTCGCGGTCCGATCCAAGACGAGCTGAAGTACTTCGCGCTGGACCTCACCCGAGGCTCCGCCTCGCGTGTCAAGGTGTACTTCCTGCATCACGAGGCAACGCCCGCCGACCTCGACGCCGCCTGCCGGACCGCCGCCGGCCACGAGCCGGACGCGCTGACGTTGATCAAGACGATGGCCGGCGAGCTGTCCGTGCTGGCATCTCGCCCGCCGTACACCTGCCACGCCCTGCTCCAGGCGCCGGCTGGCACGAAGCACGAGTCCAACGTCTACATCCCCGCATGCGCGTACGCGGCCGACGATCAGGTCGTCCGCGACAGGACCGTCGCGCTGTTCCTAACGCAGGGCCTCGATTCCGGCCCGTACGAGCGCGCGGTGGACGAGCTCGCTCAGCGTTCGCTCGACACGGGCATCGGACTGCACAGCTACGTGGCCACGTCCCGGCGCAGGGACCGCCGCCGCATCACGGTCTACATCTCACCCGAGATCAACGGCCCGTACCGGACGGGGTGCGTGCCATGCCCTGCTGCGCCGCGCGGGTCTGCGCGAACGCTGATCGAACAGCTGTTCAGTCGGTCGATGGCCCGTCACCCGCTGGTGCTCGGGCTCACGCACGGCCGTCTTGACGACGACGCGCCGCAGCGCCCGGAGATCCAGGCAGATCGGCCGGCGCCAGCCCCCGATGCCGTTGACGAGGTGCTGACCGCGCTGCCTACGATCGGGTTCGCCGACCAGCGTTGCCTCGCGGCACACAGCGCGTTGAGCGCGCGACTCAAGATGCTCTTTGCCAGCACGGATCGATGTGAACGGCTCGGTGCATTGCTCGCCGCACATGTCGCGGCCCGCCAGCTGCTCGGAGCGGGCGACGCGCTGCGCGACGACCTGCTCGGCGTCGCCGGCGTTCTTCCCCAGCAGGTCGGGGATGTGGTGGGCATGCGCACGGGCGCAATCGCCGCCCATCGGCTGATCTGGCAGACGCTCGACGAGCTGGAGGCGGTGCGTTCGTCACGAGGCGGCTCGTGCGCGGGTCGCGACGACGAGCAGACGCGGAGCGCAGCCGGATGACGACGACCGCATCGCTGTTCTCCAGCGACGAGGTCGACCTCCCGCGCCTGCGCGCACGCGCGCACGGCATGCGCTGGGCGGCGCTCCCGCACGACGTGATCCCGTTGACCGCGGCGGAGCCCGACTTCGCGGTCGCGGCGCCGATTCGCGATGCGATCAAGGACCACCTCGACGGCGGTCTGTTGAGCTATGCGCCGGCGGAGGGTCTGCCGGAGTTCCGCGCCGCTGCGGCCCAGGTGCTGACGCAGCGCCGCGGCTTGCGCAGCGATCCAGATCGAATCTTCGCAACCGACGGCGTCGCGAGCGCGATGCACCTCGTCGCGCGCCTGGTGCTCGAACCCGGGGACGAGGCGATCATCTTCGATCCCGTCGACTTCCTCTTCAAGAGCTCCGTCGAGTCCGCCGAGGGGCGCGTTCTGCACTGCCCGGTCGACCCCGCCGGCGGCGCGATCGATCTGGATGCCCTGCGGCGGGTCGTGACGAAGCGCACGAGGATGATCGCCATCTGCAATCCGCTGAACCCGGTCGGTCGCGTCCTCAGCCGCTACGAGCTCGAGATCTTCGGAACGTTCGCGGTCGAACACGGCCTGTGGATCATGGCCGACGAGGTCTGGTCGGACATCGTCTACGCCCCGCACCGGCACATCAGCATCGCGACGCTCGGGCCGGAGATCGCGGCGCGCACCTTCACGTTGATGGGAACCTCCAAGAGCTTCGGGCTGTCGGGCGTTCGCGCGGGATTCATCCACGCGCCCTCGGCTGACGTGGTCGACAGGCTCGCCGAACTGTCGGGCGCGCGCGTCACCGCATACGGGGTCAGCACGCTCGCGCAGGTTGCGGCCGTGGCCGCTTGGGACGAAGGCCGTGCCTGGCTCGAGGCGTTCGTCTGCCACCTCGAGCGCATGCGCGAGCTCGTCGTCGCGCGCTTGAACGCGATCGACGGCGTCGGGTGTCGCTGTCCCGAGGGAACGTACGTCGCGTTCGCCGACGTGCGGGGGCTCGGCGTTGACGGCGAGACCTTCAGCGAACACCTCCTCCGCGAGGCGCGAGTGGCGGTCGTTCCCGGCACGCCCCGCTGGTTCGGACCCGGCGCGCGTGGCCATGTACGCCTGTCCTTCGCCACCTCCGAGGCGATCCTCGATGAGGCTCTTGCCCGAATCCACGATGCAATCCCGACCCTGTGAGACGATCATGACCACTACGACACATCTGGGTGAAAACGCAATCGCAGATGAGCCCCGGCAGGAGCTGATCGTCCTCGTCGACGAGCGCGGGGAGCCGACGGGCACGGCCGAGAAGTGGTCCTCGCATCACGGTGACACGCCGCTGCACCTCGCGTTCTCGTGCTATGTGTTCGCTTCCGACGGCGCCTTTCTGACCACGCGGCGTGCGTTGACGAAGAAGGTCTGGCCGGGGGTGTGGAGCAACACCGTCTGCGGCCATCCCGCACCCGGTGAGAGCTTCCCCGACGCGATCGCGCGGCGCCTGGATCACGAGCTCGGCATGACGGCCTGCGACATCGACGTCGTGCTGCCCGACCACGTCTACCGCGCTCCGCCGTTCGCCGGGATCGTCGAGTACGAGTTCTGCCCGGTATTCGTCGCACGTGCGGCGAGCGTTGCACGGCCGAACCCCGTCGAGGTGGAGGCCCTCTCACGAGTGGATTGGAGGCAGTTCGTGCGACAGGCGCGTGAGGACGAGGACGATGTGTATTCATGGTGGTGCAAGAACCAGTTGCGCGAAATCGCTGACCACCCCCTCATCGGCCGGTACTCACGATGATCGACACCGAGGAGCGGCGACACCATGTCTAGAGCTGTCACACGACGCGAACTCATGGCGAGTGCCGGCGCCGCGGCGCTGGCCGTCGGCTACGACCCGATCTCGCGCAGATGGGTGGGCCACGCACTCGCCGCCGGCCGGTTCGCGCATGCTCCACGGCTCGACGGCACGCTATTGCTCGATGCGTCGTCGCGTCGCGCCGCCTCGCGCGATCAGGGCAACATCGTCACGATGTCGCCGGCGGCGATCCTGCGCCCCGGGTCCGTTAGCGACATCCGGAAGATGATCCTGTTCTGCCGCGCGCACGGCATAGGTGTCGCGGCACGCGGTCAGGGCCACACGACCTTCGGCCAGGCGCTCACCAGTGGCCTGGTGATCGAGATGAGGGCGCTGCGGAGGATCCACTCGATTGGACCGGACAACGCCGTCGTCGATGCCGGCGTGCTGTGGCGCGAACTCATCGATGCGGCATACAACCGCGGGTTGACACCGCCGGCGATCACGGGATACACGAAGTTGTCGATCGGCGGGACGTTGTCGGTCGGCGGGGTTGGTGCCATCTCCACGAACGACGCCGGCGCGCAGATCGATCGGGTACGTGAACTCGAAGTCGTCACGGGTGCAGGGGAGGTCGTCACCTGCTCGCCGACGCGGCGCCCGGACTTGTTCGACGCGGCGCTCGGCGGCCTCGGCCAGTGCTGCGTGATCACCCGCGCGACGGTTGACCTCGTACCTGCTCCGAGGATGGCCCGTACGTGGATCATCAACTACGCGAACACGAGACAATTCATGGGGGACATGCGGACGCTCCTGGCTCGCGGCCAACTGGACGTCGTGTACAACATCCAGTTCCCTTTCGGCACGAGCCTGCTCTATCAGCTTCAGGCCGTGAAGTTCTCCGACACGCTTCGCCTCCCGAGCACGACCCAACTCCTGCGAGGCCTCAGCGTCCCGCCGTTGCTGGCCATCCCGCGCGATCTTCCGTACCTCGCGTACACGAAATTCGTGGACCTCACCTACGATGCGTACCGCGCTGCCCTCGGCTTTGACGATCTGGTGAAGCCGTGGTTCGACGCCTGGTTGCCCGACCGCACGATCACGGCGTATCTTGCCGACGTCGTACCCACGTTGACGCCGACCGACATCGGCCCGACGGGGTTTCTGCTGCTCCTGCCGCAGCGGCGTTCGAGTATGCGGCGCCCGTACTTCCGCCTTCCCGACGCGCCGGGCTCGGAGTTCGTCTACCTCTTCGACATCCTCACATCGAACGTCCTCCCCGGCAGAGACGAGGCGTTTGCTTCGCGCATGCTCGAACGCAACCGCCGCCTGCATGACAAGGCTCGCGCGGCGGGAGGCACGCGGTACCCGATCGGGGCCATCGAGTTCAGCCGCGAAGACTGGGCTCAGCACTATGGATCGCAGTGGAAGGCGTTCTCGAAGCTCAAGCGCACATATGACCCTGACAACATCCTGGCGGCCGGGGTGGGCATCTTCGTCTGAGGCTTCATCTTGTGAGCGGTCAGACGACCGCCGGCCGCTACGCGACCCCCACCGCCCGCAGCCCGGCCGTCACCCCCACCGCCACCGCGACGCCGGTCAGCACCGAGCCACCGCGCGCGAGCACGATGGCGGCGACCGCGACGCCGGCGGTCTGCGAGCCGGCGGTGTAGTGGCGGCCGTCCGTCAGCGCGGAGATCACGACGAGCGCCGCCAGCAGCGCCGGCGCCATCAGCCCGATGACGCCCGCGGACCACGCCGGCAGCTCGCGGCCGCCGAGCACGACCGGGCCGAAGCCCTTGATCAGCGCCGTCACGACCGCGCAGCCGGCCACGACGAGCCACAGCTCGACGCTCATTGCGCCGGCTCTGACTCCCGCCGGCGCCACAGGCCCGCCAGCGCTGCGAGGCTCGCGGCCAGCACGGGGATCCCCGCGGGCGCGAACGGCACGAGCACGAGCGCGATCAGCGCCCCCGCGAGCGCGACGCCTCGCGAGCGCCGGTCGCGCATCTCGACGATCAGCAGCGACAAGAAGAACGCCGGGTAGACGGCATCGAGGCCGAGCGCGTCGGTGTCGCCCAGCAGGTCGCCGCCGAGCGCCCCCGCGACGGTGCCACAGACCCACATGGCGTACTGCGGCGCGGTCGCGCCGAACAGAAACCAGCGGTCGAAGCGCCCGTCGCCGAGGCTCGCCATCGCCCACGACGAATCGACGACGGTCTGACCCTGGGCCGCGCGCTTCCGCCAGCTCCCCGGCAGCGACGGCGCGAGCGCGACGCCCATCGGCAGAAAGCGCGAGTTCATGAGCGCCGCGGCGGCGACCGCCGCGCCGACGCCGCCACCGCCGGCGACGATCGCGATCGCCGCGAACTGCGCCGAGCCGGCGAACACGATCGCCGACATGACGATCGCGCCGAGCGCCGAGAAGCCGACCTCGACGGCGAGCACGCCGAACGACAGCGACAGCACGAACGCGACGATCCCGAACGGGATGCCGGCGCGCAGGCCGGCGCGAAACGACTCGCGCGCTGTGGGCCCGGGCTCTGGTCGCCGGCGCTCGGGCTGCTCGTGCACGCCCCCAGCGTGCCAAACGCTGGAGCGCGCTACAGCGCTACGGGCTTGTGGCCGATGACGACGATGTAGTCCGACGCGACGCGCGTCTCGCCCTCGCCGGCGTCGAGCTCCTCGATCAGCGCGAGCACCTCCGCGCGCAGCTCCTCCAAGCGCTGTGGCTCGAGCTCGGACGCGGCAGCGGCGAGCGGCTGAAAGCTCGTCTCGAGGTCGGCCAGCAGCGCATCGGCGGACTCGGCGACGAGATCCACGCTGGCAGGCTCGATCGCGAGCACGAGCTGGCCGCCGAGGCGCCGGCGCACGTGCCCGTGGGTCCCCCACTCCGTCGCCGCGTCGGCGGGGTCGGCGGCGCCATAGCCGCGCACGATCGCCGACAGGCGCCCGGCGAAGCCGTCGGGCGACCAGTTGGCCATCACGATCTCGCCGCCGGGGCGACAGACGCGCACGAGCTCGCCGGCGGCGGCGGCGTGGTCGGCGGCGAACATCGTGCCGAACACCGTCAGCACGCGGTCGAAGCTGTCGTCCTCGTATGGCAGCGCCGGCGTGTCGCCCTCGGCGAGCTCCACCTCGGCGCCGCTCAACGCGACGTGTGCCGCCGCGGTCGCGACGATGCCGACCTCGAGCACGCGCATGCCGGGCTCGATCGCCACCGCCGCGGCGACGGCGGCGCCGGGCTCGCGCGGACCCTCCGGGATCGCGGTCGGTGCTTCGTCGGGCGAAGCCTTCTCGGCTGCCTCGGCTACCTGCAGATCCGTCAACTGCTCGCTGCTCATCGCGTTGCCCCTCGGTGGTTGGCCGCCGAGCACCCTACCGAGACGGGCTCAGCGCCCGCAGACAGGCCACGGCTTCGTGCCGTCGCGGCGCAGCAGCACAGCGGCGCGGCGATCCTGCTCGGCCTCGGAGGCGTCGGCCGGATTGCCTCTGCCGCCGACCGTGCGCCACGTCGAGCGCGAGAACTGATACTTGCCGTGATAGCGGCCGTCGGCCGAATGCGCCTTCGGGTCGCCACCGGACTCGCACTGCGCGATCGCGGCCAGGCGCGGGTCGAGCGACGCGGCGATGACGGTCAGGTTGTCGGGATCGATGCCCAGCGCGCGCAGCGTGCGCGGGCCCAGACGGCCGTCGACCTTGAGCGCGTGCGAGCGCTGGAAGCGGCGCACCGCGCGGCGCGTCGAGGGCCCGATGACGCCGTCGGCCTCGATGCCGAGCGCGGCCTGCACGGCGGAGATCGTGTTCTCGCCGAGGCCGGCTCCGGCAGCGGCGCCGCCGGTGGGGTTGGCGGCTGCGCCGGCGCTGAGCATCAGCAGCCCGGCCGCGGCCACGATGGCCGAGCCGCGGCTGCGCAGCACGCGCCGGCGGCGCAGCGCCGCGGTCGCGCGGCGGGCGCGCGAGCCGCGCAGTGAGCGCAGGAACGCACGCTCGCACTCGCCGTCGGTGCTCACGACGGCGAAGGGCGCCGACGGATCGTCGTCACTTCTGAACATTTCCCCGTGCTTCCTCTCGCTCGTCTCGGCGCCTACGGGGTTAGCTGTCGGGCTCGCGCTAAGACGTGCGCTACGCCTCCGACCTCCAGCAGAACTGGTGGTGGAAGCGATTCGCCCCGAGACCGGAAAGCTCCGGTCTCAGTGGTTCCCCCGCTCCCGGTCGCACTGAGCGATCCGGGATTCGGCTCTTATGTGAAGCACGCGCATCGTACGACGCCGGCGAACCGAGCGCGTTCCCGAACGTTCGCAAGGAGCGGGAAAATTGTTAGGTCGAAGCGTTGCGACGAGCCCAAAGGGGTATCGCGGCTCGATCCTTTCGCGCCCCTCAGGGCTCGCGCAGCGCCGCCGCTCGTGCAAACGGGGCGAGGTTTCGCAGCCGCGGGTCGAGCGTGCCGGGCGCCGCGAGCGCCGCGTCGAGCGCCGCGCGATGGCCGGCGGCGCGCTGGCGGCCGTAGGGCTCGGCGAGCTTCTGGCTGACGAGAAACGCCCAGTCGCTGGATTGCAGCGCGAGCAGCTCGCGCACCGCCCGGTCGTCGGCGCCGGCGCCCGCGGCGACCGCGCGCAGCTCGCCGCAGCGCGCGCTCCACGCCATGTCGGCCACCGGCGGAGCGCTCCACGTCGTCAGGTCGCGAGGCGTGCCCCACGACGTCACCGGCATGGCGGCGGGAGCGGCGGCCGGGTGGTGTCGCTCCAGCGCGTCGTCCAGGAGCGCCAGGCGCAGCCCCTGGCGCGCCGCCTCGTCGACGACCGCGGTCAGCCACAGCGGCCCCTCGTGCCACCAGTCGCCCAGCAGCTCGGTGTCGACGGCGCAGACCGCGAGCCCGCCGCCCGCCACGCGCCGCCGCGTGCGCGCGACGAAGTCGGCCGCGTCGCGACGCGCCACGGCCGCAGCCCGCGCGGGGTCATACGGCGCGCCGTCGTTGCTCCAGGCGCGATGGCGATGGGCGGTGAAGGCGTGGTAGTCGCGGTAGGCGGCGCCGGCCGGGTAGCCGCCGGCGCTCCAGACGAGCTCGATCGTCGCGCGGTCGATCGGCACGAGCAGGGGACCGGCAGCGGCGCGCAGCGGTCGCAGGTGCTCGCCGGGCTCGAGGACGTCGGTCAGGTCGACGCAGACGGCGTTCACGCCGGCCCGCTCGAGCAGCGCGTCCAGCCACGGCGCATACGCGCACTCCGGCAGCCACAGCCCGCCGTGCCAGTCGCCGAAGCGGTGGCGGTGGGCGCCGATGCCGGCGCGCAGCTGCAGGCGCACGCCGGCGTCGGTGGCCAGCAGCGGCAGCACGGCGTGCGTGGCCGACGACGTCCAGGCGACGTGGCGTCCGAGCGCGGCGAGCAGGTCCATGCCGGCCAGCCGCTCGCGCGCGCGCTCGTAGAGCCGCGCCGAGTGCTCGAGCGCTGCCACGACGCCCGCGTCGCCGGCCGCGCGCGCGGTCGCGATGTCGCGGCGATGTGACTCGACGCGCACCCCCGACAGGAACTCGCCGCAGCGGTCCAGCGCGCCCGGCTCCTCGAGCTGGTCGCACAGCACCGGCGTCAGCGACAGCGTCAGCGGCGCGTCCGCCTCCAGCAGCTCGAGCAGCGGCAGGTAGGAGGTCGCGATCGCCTCCCACAGCCACTCCTCGCCGAACGGCCATGTGCCGAAGCCGGCGATGTAGGGCATGTGCGAGTGGAGGACGATCGCAAGCTCGCCCTCTCCGGCCCGGGCGCTCACGCGCGCAGCACGGCGAGGACGTCCAGCGCGCCGCGCAGCTCGCGCGCGGGCGCGCGGCGCAGGACGAAGTCGCGCGTGTCGATCGCCGGCGTGAAGCGGTCATAGAAGCGCTTCGTGATGCCGAGGCGCGCGTGCACGGCATCCCAGCCGAGCCGTAGCGCGCCGCCGTGCAGCGCGAGCTTGCGCGCATGGAAGAGCCCGTACAGCTCGACGCCGGCGAAGTGCGCGCGGCACAGCGCGGCGAACTCCTCCGGTCGGTACTCGTGCACGTGCCACGGGTTGCCCGAGCGCTCGGCACCGGGCGGCGCGAGCGTCAGGACGTTGGGCGTGGAGACGAAGGCCACGCCGCGGGGGCCGACGAGCACGCGGAAGCGGTCGAGGATCTCGCCCGGGTTGGTGACGTGCTCGATCGTCTGCAGGAAGACGATCGCGTCGCACGGGTCTTCGTACAGCTCGACCAGCGTGCGCACGAAGCGCACGCCGTCGCGCGAGTAGCGCAGGCGCGCGTGCTCGTGGGCCTCGGGGTTGGCATCGACGCCGGTGACGGCGGCCGCTCCGCCGCGTGCGAGCACGTCGGAGCCATAGCCCTCGCCGCATGCGAGGTCGGCCACGCGCAGTCCCGCGACGCGGCGCGCGATCCACTCGTAGACGACGAGGTGGCGCTGATACCAGTAGTTCTCCTCGGGCACGTCGGGCAGCGTGCGCTCGCCGGTCAGCGCCAGCGGCGGGACGCCGGGCGGCTGGTCGCGCTGCAGGTAGAGGTCGGGCGTCACGGCGCCGCCGCGCGCTCGGCGCGCAGGTCGAGGTAGCGCTCGATCAGCAGGGGCAGCCCGGCGCGGCGCAGGCGGCGCTCGTGGGCCGCGAGCTCGTCCATCGCCCGCAGGATATGGACGGGCCTAGACGGTCTGCCGCTCGCGCGCGTAGATGTCCAGCCGCGTCAGCTCGTCGGCGTACATCCTGCGCATGACGCGCGGCGCGAACGTGCGCTCGAAGAACCCGCCGATGCCGCCCGCGCCGTTCCACGCCGTCTCGATGCGCACGACGCACGTCTCGCCCGACGGCGTGACGGTGAAGGTCGTCACGAGCGAGGAGTTCTGGTCGGTCTCGGTGATCACGCTGCCCGGCTGCGGCTCGTCGACGCGCATGACGTACTCGCGCACGCGGCCGCCGGCGGTGACGTTGAAGCGGTGCAGCGTCCCGGCGCCGACGCCGCCCTCGAGCACCTCGAAGTCGGTGATGCCCTCAGGCAAGAAGCGCCGGTGGTGCTCGTCGTCTGCGATCAGACGGTAGGTGAGGTCCGCCGGCGCACCGACGGACCCCTCCTGCACGACGTGGATCTTGCCCATGCACGCGAACGCTACGCGAACGCGCGCGGTGTCAGCGCGTGGCGTTCTGCAGCGCCGTGGCGACCTGCTGCAGCGCGCCGTTGATGCCGCGCACCTCGGAGTCGATCGGACGGACCTGATCGTCGATCGCGTGCACGCCGATCTGGATCAGCCGCGCCGTCGAGGCGATCTTCGTGAGCGTGCCGGTGATCGCCAGCAGATAGCCGGCGAGTACGAGGACGAGTAGCAGAACCTCGACCAATGTCAGTATGACCAAAAGCTCGTTCATCGGTCGCTCCTCTTGCTATCCATGATGGTTCAGTTCCTCGACGAGTTCGCCGCCGGCCTGCCGCACGTTCTTCAGCTGATACGTCGTAGCGGTGTTCTTGACGACCTTCTTGCCGCTGACCCATGTGCTCCACAGGTCGGTCTCGAGCTTCAGCACCGTGCGGCGCAGCAGCTCGAGCAGAGCGATCACGACGAGCAGGACGACGAATCCCACCACGAGCGAGATCACCCAGGCGTTCTGGTTGTCCGACAGCGCGGCCACCATTGTCATGTCGCTCATGAGTAGTTCTTCCATGCGGGCGGCTCCGGAGTGCGCTCATCCGCCGCAGGGGCCCCCGGGTAGGCCGGCGCGGACGCCGGCGGAGTGCTGGACTGCGCCTGCGGCTGCGCGGGTGCAGGCGTGTACGACGGCGCGGGTGCGGAGGCACCGAGCTTGCTGAGGTAGCGCAGCGCCAGGTCGGGAACCGAACTGGCGAGACTGCGGGTCGTCGACAGTTGCTCGGCCCCGCGGACGCCGTGCTCGAGCATCGGCGCGGTCTTCGCCGACTGCAGATCGGCGAGGATGGCGCGCAGCGGCGCGAGCGTCCCGTTGAGGAGCTTGATCACGACGAGCAGAACGACCAGCCCGACGACCAGTCCGATGATTGCGAGAACGGTCATGTCGACTCACGCCAGCCCGGTGAGGTGCTGTACCTGTCGACCGACGGTGCCTCGCCGCGAGCTTTGCGCAGGCAGCGGGTGATCGTGTGGACGGCGTTGTTCGTCACGCCGACGGCCTGTAGCGGCTCGGTGTGCTCCGCGATCGCGTCAAGATCGGTCACGAGGTCCAGAGCGACCGTGTCGATCCTGCTCGCCAGCGCAGTGATGGTCAGCAGCAGCACGGCGACGAGGACGATCACGACAGCGGCGATCACCCAGCCGAGCGTCCAATTCGAGGAGAGCCAGATGATCAACGTGACCTCGCTCCCGTTCGACGTGCGGACATATGTTGTCTCCCCCTTGAAGCATGCGGAGGGCGCATCCCGCGGCGCGAGATCGCTTCCTGCGCACTGCGCGCACCGTAAACCATCGCGCGCGCATAACCAAATATTCCATAAATGAGGGAGACCGGTCGCCCTGACTCGTCCCTGCGCGCGACAGAAATGGCGGCAGAGACCAGCGCTCGGACGGCTCAGCCGACCGCCTGGTAGCGCTCGATGGCGCGGCGGCGCTCGTTGGCGTGCTCGACGATCGGGGCCGGGTAGTCGCGGCCGATGACGCAGCCGGCCGCTGCCTGCTCGCCGGCGGACATCGTCCACGGTTCGACGAGCCTCGCGGCGGGAACGTCGCGCAGCTCCGCCACCCAGCGGCGCACGTATTTGCCGTCGGGGTCGAACTTGCGCTGCTGGAGCATCGGGTTGAACAGGCGGCGGAAGTACGGCGCCGGGTCGACGCCGACCGAGCTCACCCACTGCCAGTTGCCGTTGTTCTGCGCCGGCTCGCCGTCGAGCAGCAGCGCCTCGAAGTGCGCCTCGCCCAGGCGCCAGTCCAGATGCAGGTCCTTGGTCAGAAAGGAGCCCACGACGAGGCGCGCGCGGTTGTGCATCCAGCCCGTGCGCGCGAGCTGGCGCATCGCGGCGTCGACGAGCGGATAGCCGGTGCGCCCGCCGCGCCAGGCCTCGAGCGCCTCGTCGTCGTCGACCCACTCCAGATCGCGATAGCGCGGCTGGTGCTCGTGCCGCGTGTTGTCGGGATGCGTCAGCAGCAGATGGGCGTAGAAGTCGCGCCAGCACAGCTGCCGGATCCACGCGCGCGCGCCGTCACCGCCGCGGCGGGCCGCGCGCGCCTCGCACTCCGCGGCCGACACGCAGCCCCAGCGCAGGTAGGGCGACAGGCCGCTCGTGCCCGCCTGGGAGAGCAGGTCGTGCGTGTCGGCGTAGGCGTCGACCGGCCCGTCGAGCCAGCTCGCGAGCGCAGCGCGCGCAGCCGGCTCGCCGGGTTCGCAGAACGGCTCGGCGAGCCGGACGTCGGGCGCACCGAGATCCCCGATCGACGGCAGGCGGCCCTTGCGCAGGGCGCTGGGCAGGGCCGGCAGGTCGGCCGACGCGCGATGGACCATGCGCCGCTCGACGCCCAGCCAGTGGCGATGAAAGGGGCTGAAGACCGAGAACGGCGCGCCGCCCTGCGTGCGCGGGCGCGAGACGTCGACGACGTACCCGCCGCCCTGCGGGCGAGCCTGCACGCCCACCTCGCCCAGCGCCCGCGTGACGCGCGCGTCGCGCGCGCGTGCGTAGGGCGCGACGTCGCTGGTCCACAGCACCGCCCGTGCGCCGGTCTCGGCGGCGAGCGCGACGAGCTCGTCCTCGGGACGCCCGCGACGCAGCACGAGGCCGCTGCCTCGCTCGCGCAGCGCGACGTCGAGCGCGCGCAGGCAGCCGAGCATGAAGGTCGTGCGCGGGCCGGACGCAAAGCGCCCGCCCAGCAGCGCGTCGTCGAAGACGAACACCGGCACGACGCGGTCGAACTCGCCCGCGGCGAGCTTCAGGGCAGGATGGTCGGCGATCCGCAGGTCGCGGCGAAACCACAGCAGGCAGGTCGTCGGCATCGCGATGAGATACGCAGCGATCTCGAACGTAGACTCATTCGAGATGCCCGATCGCACCGTCCAGGACTTCCCGATCTTCCCCCTGGGCCTCGTCGCCCTGCCCTACGAGTACGTGCCGCTGCACGTCTTCGAACCGCGCTACCGCACGATGTTCGCCGAGTGCCTGGAGCGCGACAGCGAGTTCGGCATCGTCTGGTCGGGCGACGAGGGGCCCCGCGCCGTCGGCTGCGCGTGTGAGATCACGCGCGTCATCGAGCGCATGGAGGACGGGCGCCTGAACGTCATGACGCGCGGCACTCGGCCGTTTCGCATCATCGCCGAGCAGCATGACCTGCCCTATCCGGCGGCGACCGTCGAGTTCCTCGAGGACACGCCCGAGGCGCCCGACGCGCAGGCCGCCGATGCCGCCCACAGCGCCTACGCCGAGCTCGTCGTGCAGGCGACCGAGGTCGAGCCCGACGACGACGAGATCGCCGCCAAGACCGCCTACGAGATGACCGCGACCGTCGACTTCGGCCTCGACGCCAAGCAGGGCCTGCTCGACCTGCGCTCGGAGAACGCGCGCCTTCGCTTGGCGACGAGGCTCTTCAAGGCGGCCGTCAAGCGCCTGGACTTCGTCGACCGCGCGCAAGCCAAGGCGCGCTCCAACGGCAGGGTCCGCTTCAACTGAACGCTCCGAGTTCGTGCGCGCGCCGAAGCCCAGATCGGGGCATGACGCTCACCGCCAGGCCCGCCCGAGAGACGAACGCGCGCCAGCGGCCCGCGGTGTGGGGTCGCGTTCGCATGCACAGCCGACATCCGAGGCGATCGGCGGCGCCCGGGTGTCAGTTGTGCACGCATGCCATGCGCCACGCGCCATCCAGCGCGGCGCGCGCTGTCGGATGTCGCCTGTACATGTGGATCTGGAGCGGCGGCGGGAACCGCTCGGGACCCCGCCGCCGATCAGCGTCAGCCGTCGGCGAGGCTCGCCAGCAGCTCGTCGACGCGCTGGTAGGTCTCGTTCATGCCGCCCTCCATGCCCGAGCCGAGCATGCCGTCGCGCTCCTCGGCGGTGTGGAAGATCGTCGTGGTCGTGACCTTCGTGCGGTCGCCGAGGTCCTCGAACGTCGCGGTCTCGACGCACACGTGCCCCGGCATGCCCTCCCACTCGAAGGTCTGCACGATCCGCTCGGGCGGCGTGACCTCGCGGTAGGTCCCGCGAAATCCGGTCTTGCTGCCATCGTCGTTGTGCGCGACGAAGCGCCAGTCGCCGCCGGTGCGGACGTCCATCTCGACGACCTCGGTCGTCGTGCCGCGCGGGCCCCACCACTGCCCGATCAGATCGGGATCGGTGAAGACGGCGAAGACACGATCGCGCGGGGCGTCGAACTCGCGCTCGATGTGGATCTCGCGATCGCTCGGCTTGGTCACGGTGGCGGTGCGGGTGGACTGCTGTGCGTTGGTCATCGTGGGTCTCCTTTTGTGCGTTCGAGTAGCTCCTCGAAACGGTCGAGGCGGTCTTCCAGCATCCGGCGATAGGTCCCGATCCAGTCCTCGACGTCCTCGAGGCGGCTCGGGCCGAGGCTGCAGCGCCGGACCCGTCCGACCTTCTCGGTGCTGACCAGCCCGGCGTCCTCGAGCACCTGCACGTGCTTCTTCATGCCGGTGAGCGAGATCCCGTAGGGCTCCGCGAGCTCTGAGATCGTCGCGCTGCCGCGACTCAGACGCTCGAGGAGGTCTCTGCGAGTGGGGTCGGAGAGGGCCGAGAACGTCCGGCCGATGTCCTGATGCTGAACCATGTGGTTCAGTGTAGCGCCATCGTCGTGAAGATGCAACCCCAAGGCGGGTAGCCTCGCGCCGTGGGCGACGAGCTCTTCGATCCCGCGGCCCTGCCGGCGCCCGTCGTCCTGCGCCGCCGTCACCTCGCGCTGCTCCTGATCGACGAATGCCTCGGCGGGGGCGAGTTTCCGACCTTCCAACACCACGGCTCGTCGGCCGGCGGCGAGCTCTTGTGGTTCGAGAACGGCAGCGGCGACGAGTACGGGCTCGTCGTCGACGGCGACGAGGCGTTGCTGTGGGTCTTCGACCACGAGTGCCCGTACTCGCCGTGGATCCGCGACGACGAGGCACGGGACTGGCCCGGGATGCTCGCCGGCCTGCCCGACCGGCTCGCCGCGCACCTTCCTGAGCCCTTCGAGGGCGAGCCGCGCAGCATCAGTGGGTGCTACTGGCACGCCGACGGACGCTGGAGCATGGGCGAGCCCGAGCCGGCGAGCGAGCCGCCGGGGGCGTTTCACTCCGACCCGCAGGGCACGGGCGGGCTGATCGGCGTGCTGCTCGACGGCGCGAACGTCTCCGAGCTCGTCGTCGACTACCACGAGCGCCCCGAGCTGCTGGGCGCCGCGCAGGCGCTGATCGGGCTCGTCGAGCGCGGCGAGCCCGTGACCGAGGACGCGATCGCCGCGCTCGAGCCGCGGGAGGACGCCGCCGCCGCGATGCCGGCACGCGCCCGCGAGCTCGGCCTGGCCGGCTGAGCGTGACCCTTCTTGTCACGGCGCCGCTATCGGGCGCGGCCGGCCGGGCAGCCGCCCCTCCGCCGCGACCCACGAGCCGGCGAGGATCAGCGCGAGGCCCAGCAGCGCGCCGGCCGTCAGCGGCTCGCTGAGCAGCCAGACGCCGTAGATCACCGCGAAGCCCGGCGCGAGGTAGGTGACCAGCGACGCGCGGCTGGGGCCGATCTCGGAGATCAGCGTGTAGAAGATGAGAAACGCGATCCCGGTCCCGCCGGCGCCGAGCACGAGCAGCGAGCCGACCGTCCGCGCCGCGGGCATCGCCGTGGGAAGCGCGAACAGCGCGGGGACCGCCAGCACGATCGTGCCGACGATCATCGTCGACGCGGCGATGGCGACCGGGGGCACGCCGCGCAGGTTGCGCTTGAGATAGAGACCGCCGATCGCGTAGCCCACCGATGCCAGCACGACCATCAGACCGCCGGCGAGGGCCTGGGCGTCGCCGCGCAGGTCGATGCCGAACAGCAGCACGACGCCGAGGATCCCGAGGACGACGCCGCCCGCCGCGATCCCGCGCGGGCGCTCGTCGTCGTCGTAGCGGACGGCCAGCAGGGCGGTGAAGATCGGCGCCGAGGCGACGAGGATGCCGGCCAGCGCCGACGGGATGTGGCGCTCGCCGTAGGTGATCAGCAGAAACGGCACGACGACCTGCACGAGCGCCATGAAGACGATCGCTCCCCAGCGGCCGCGCACCGCGCCGAGCGCATCCCAGCGGATCGCGATCGGCACGAGCACGAGCGCGCCGAGCGCGATTCGCGCGAAGACGACGAAGACGGGGTCGATGCCATCCTCGAGCGCCACCTTGATGAACAGGTAGGACGCTCCCCACAGCGCGGCGAGCAGCCCCATCAACAGCCACGAGCGGCGGTTCATCACACCCACGACGCGCCGCGCGCTCAGCGCGTGAGCTTGCAGGTGTCGATCGCCACGCGCCGCACGAACCGCTGCGTGCGCGGCAGGATCTGCGGGCGCTGCGCGGTGTCGGGGAAGCGCAGCGCTCCCTCCTGCGTGCGGATCGCGAAATGGAAGATCTGCGCGCGCGGAGGCTTGGGGTAGGCGACCTCGCCGGACTGCACGAGCAGCAGGTCGTCGAGGATGTCGCGCGCCTCGATCGTCTGCGCGCTCGTCAGCGGCACGGGCTCGCCGCGGTTGCAGCGCACGGTCGTGTCGGAGATCAGCATGTGCAGCCTGGCGCCCGGGACGGCGCCGTCGCGCTGCACGACGAAGAGGTCGGGCGACGCCGTGCCGCAACCGGCGATCGCCGCGGCCGCGGCGATCGCGAGACACCCAACGGCGAGCGTCGCGCAGGCCGCGCTGCTCCGTTTCATGCCGAGCACCGCGACGCCGCCGCGGCGCGGGTCGCCCGCGCCGTTCAGCGCGCCGCTGGCGGGATCGCGGCTGATCGCCTGCACGCCGCCGAAGAACATGTTCGGCGCGCGGAAGTGCTGGACCTCGTAGGGGTCGAAGCGCAGCGCGTCGAGCGCCGGCGCCGGGCTCGGCGTAGATGAGGTCGTCCTCGAAGTGCACGCGCGGCGCGGCGACCGCCTCGGCCGCCGGCAGCCCGTCGTCGACGACGCCGACGATCGTCTGCAGCAGCGCCGAGCGGATGCGGTTGGAGCCCGAGGCGCCGAGCACGAGGTGGACCTCGCCGCCGGCGACGACGATCGTCGGGGACATCATCGACGGCATCCGGCGACCCGGAGGCGCGCGGTGAAAGCCGAGCGGGTTGAGGTCGCTCTCGCCCATGATGTTGTTGAGATGGATGCCGGTGCCGGGCACGACGAGGCCCGAGCCCTCGCCGTTGGTGCACGTCACCGAGCAGGCACGGCCGTCGCCGTCCAGGACGGAGATGTGCGTCGTCGAGCCCATCCGCGAGCCCAGCAGTCGCGCGGCGAAGCCGACGTCGCCGAGGCCCTCGACGAACTGCGGCGTGCGCGCCGCCTGGGCCTCCTCCATCGCGCGCACGACGAGGCCCAGCGGCGGCGGCGGCGGCGAGCCGTCGAGCAGCCGCAGCGACAGCGCCAGCAGGATCCCGCCGGCCGACGGCGGCGGGTTGGTCAGCACGTCGCGGCCGCGATAGGAGACCGCCAGCGGCTCGCGCGCGATCGCCTCGTAGCGGCACAGGTCCTCGGCCGTCAGCACGCCGCCGCCCTGCGCGCACCCAGTCGACGACCGCTGCGGCGACGTCGCCGGTGTAGAACGGCGCCGACCCCTCCGCGCCGAGGCGCTCGATCGTGTCGCCGAGCTCGCGGCTGCAGAAGACGTCGCCCTCGCACAGCAGCGGGCCGCCGCGCGCGTAGAGGTCCGCGACCTCGGGCGTCGTGCGCAGGATCGCCTCGAGCAGGTGCACGACCTCGGTCTGCTGGGCGTTCAGGACGACGCCGTCGCGGGCCAGCGCGGCCGCGGGGGCGGCGAGCTCGGCGAGCGCGACCGATCCCCAGCGCTCGATCGCGGCGTCGATGCCGGCCGGGTTGCCGTAGGCGCCGCACCGACGATGCGCCGACATGGAAGACCTGGCGCGCGTCGCCGGCGAAGTCGACTTCGACCCGCGACCAGCGGCGCGCGCTCGTCCGTGCCGCGCGCCGTAGCCGGGCGCGGCGACGAAGAAGTCCAGCAGCACCGGCTCCTCGCCCGCCCCCGCCACGAGCATGTAGCCGCCGGCGCCCGGGCCGCTGAGCAGCGGCTCGGCGACCCACGACATCAGCATCGCGGCGACGGCTGCGTCGACGGCGTTGCCGCCCGCGCGCAGCACGTCGGCACCGGCCTGCGCGGTCAGCGGGTGGCCCGCGGCCACGATGCCCTGTGCGGTGTCGCTCACGTCGGCGTCGAGGCTAGCGTCGCGGGTCGACCGGTGAGCTGCGCGCCGCATAGTGTTCGCGCGCATGCCGACCGCGGACACGCCACGACGGCTGATGCTCGCCTGGGCGCCGGCGCTGCTCGCCGCGCTGCTGATCTGTGGCTGCGGCGAGTCCGAGCCCGATCGCGACAGCGCGGGCAGGATCCAGGGCCCCGGCGAGGTCCGGCTGCTCAAGCTCCATGTCGGCGACTGCGTCGGCAACCTGCGCACGAGCCTCGACAATCCCGACGGCGGCCACAACGGGGTGCCGAAGGTCGAGGCCGTGCCGTGCTCCGAGCCCCACGACGCCGAGGTCCTGAAGATCGCGAAGGTCGGCGACGGCGACTGGCCCGGCTTCCCGATCGTCGACGGCGAAGCCGCCCGTGGCCGCCAGCAGCTGCAGCCGCGCCTGACCGCCGCCGACCCGAGCGCCGGCAAGCTCACGCTGGTGACCTTCCGCCCGACGCAGGAGCGCTGGGAGTTCGAGGACCAGCACCAGATCGTCTACCTCGCGCTGTACCGCAAACCGCAGCGCGGAACGCTCTGATCGCAGGCCGCGGCGGCGTGCGGTCGCGGCGCGCCCGCGGATGCCGATCAGCGCGAGATGCGACGCCTGCTCGCCGCGCCGCTGTGCGCCTGCCTCGTGCTCGTCGCGCCTGCGGGCGCGAGGATGCTGACCGGCGGGCGCGACACGACGTGCTGCGCGGCGGCTCCGGCGCCGACCGGCTGTCGGGACGCTCGGCGCAGGACCTGCTCTTCGGCATGGGAAGAGGCGACCGGCTGCTCGGCGGCTCGGGCAACGATCGGCTCGCGGGCGGGGCCGGCGACGACCGCCTCAACGCTCTCGACGGGCGCGTGGACGTCGTCGACTGCGGCACCGGCGATGGCACGGCGATCGTCGACCGCCGCGACACCGTCCGCGGCTGCGAGCGCGTCCAGCGCTGACCCTGCGGGGGCAGCGCCGGGCTCAGCCAGGCCTAGCGGCGCGGCATGAACTCCGGCACGTCGAGCTCGGTCACGCGCAGCCCGTTGCCGCGCCGCGCGGGCTCCGGCTCGCGCTCGCGCGGGCGCTCGCGCGACTGCACCGCTGCGGTCGCGCGGCGACGAAGCTCCTCGCGTTCCTCGTAGGTCGTGCGCTCCGGCGGCGCGCTGCGGCGCACGCGCGGCTCGCCCTTGGGCTCCTCCAGGCGCCGGGCCTGGGGCGCGCCGTCGTAGCCCGTCGCGACGACCGTGACCCAGACCTGATCCTCGAGGCCCTCGTCGATCATCGCTCCGAAGATGATGTTGGCCTCGGGGTGGGCGGCCTCGGAGACCGCCTTGGCGGCCTCGTTGATCTCCCACAGCGAGAGGTCCTTGCCGCCGGTGATCGACAGCAGGATCGAGTGCGCGCCCTCCATGCTGGTCTCCAGCAGCGGCGAGGCGACGGCCTGCGCGGCGGCGGTCAGCGCGCGGTTCTCGCCCGAGCCCATGCCGATGCCCAGCAGCGCGTTGCCGGCGTTGGACATGATCGTGCGCACGTCGGCGAAGTCCAGGTTGATCAGGCCGGGCAGCGTCACGAGGTCCGAGATGCCCTGCACGCCCTGGCGCAGGACGTCGTCGGCGACGCGGAACGCCTCGACCATCGAGGTCTGCTTGTCGAGCACGGCCAGCAGGCGGTTGTTCGGGACGACGATCAGCGTGTCGACCTCGTCCTTGAGCGCCTGGATGCCGATCTCGGCCTGCTCGCGGCGGCGCGTGCCCTCGAAGCCGAACGGCTTCGTGACGATGCCGACCGTCAGCGCGCCGATCTCCCGCGCGATCCGCGCGATCACGGGCGCCGCTCCCGTGCCGGTGCCGCCGCCGGCGCCGGCCGTGATGAAGACCATGTCCGAGCCCTTGAGCATCGCCTTGAGGCGGTCGTACTCCTCCATCGCGGCGCCGCGCCCGAGCTCGGGGTTGGAGCCCGAGCCGAGTCCGCGCGTGAGGGCGGCGCCGATGTGCAGGGTCTCGTGGGCCAGCGACTGCTGAAGGGACTGCAGGTCGGTGTTGACGGCGAAGAACTCGACGCCGTTGACCTCCGCCTCGACCATCCGGTTGACGGCGTTCGAGCCGCCGCCGCCGACGCCGACGACGCGCAGCACGGGCTGGCCGACGGGCTTGGCCTGGCCGAACGGCGTCTCGCGAGGGGCCCGGTCGGGGCGCGCGAAGGCGTCGTTCTCCTCGATCCGGCCGTGGCGGGCGCGGCCGGCGTTCGTCGCGGGCTCCGGCGCGTCCATGAAGTTGTCGGGGATCTCCATCTCCGAGGAGAAGGCGTGGCGCAGGCGGTCCTGCGGCGTCGGGATCTGAGCCTCCTCGACGACCTCCTGCGGCTCGTCGCGCAGCGCCAGCGACGGGTGCGGGACCTCGCGCGGCGGGATCTCCTCGATCGGCGTCGGAGCGGGCGCGCTCGCCTTGGGCGGCGCGTCGGGAGCTTGCGCGCCGGGCTCGGACTCGGACTCGGCCGCCGCGGCGTCCTCCTCGGTCTTGCGGAAGAGCGCCGCAAGCGGACCCTCTCTCATGCTCGCGCGCTTACCTGATGCCATGAGAGAGAACCTCCTTCGCGAGATCGCGATAGGACTGGGCCGCCGTGCCGTCCGGATCGTACTTCAGCACCGACATGCCTTGGACCGGCGCTTCCGCAAATCGCACGGTTTTCTTGATCCGCGAGGCGAACAGCCGATCGCCGAAGTTCTCCTCGAGGATCTCGATCGCCTCCTTGGCGTGAACCGTGCGCATGTCCATCATCGTCGGCAGGATGCCTTCGATCTGGACGTCGGGATTGAGGTTCTCGCGAATCATCTGAAGCGTGTTCTGCAGCTGGATCAGCCCGCGCATCGAGAGATACTCGCATTGCACGGGGACGATCACCTTGTGCGCGGCGGTCAGCGCGTTGATCGTGAGCAGCCCGAGCGACGGCGGCGTGTCGATGCAGATGAAGTCGTAGTCGTCCTCGACGCCCTTCAGCGCCTTGGTCAGCGAACGCTCGCGTCCGATCTGCGTGGACATCGCGATCTCCGCGCCGGCGAGGTCGATCGACGCGCACGCGACGTCGATCTCGCGGCGGTGGACGACCTGCTTGATCGGGATGTGATGGACGAGCACGTCGTACATCGACAGCTCGAGCGTGTCCGGGTCGATCCCCTGGGACATCGTCAGGTTGCCCTGCGGATCCATGTCGACGCACATCACGCGGTGACCGGTCTCCGCGAAGGCCGCCGCCAGGTTCAGCGTCGTGGTCGTCTTGGCCACGCCGCCCTTCTGGTTGGCGAAGGCGATGATCCTGGCCTTCTTCTGCACGGGAGGCTCCGTTGGGGTCGGGAAACCGGACACGTCGGCTCTATTCGCACGTGCGAGGGGTATTCCTTCAGCCCCCGGGGGCGCGACGCGCTGCCGGCGTCGGCGATGTCCGTCGAAACCGTCGCGGATCCGGCGCCGCAGGTGGCGCTGGCCGCGGTGTTCGTGCTCGCGCGCGGGCGCGTTGCGGTTGCGCGGCTGCGTCGCTGAGCGACCAACGCTGTTCGATGACCGACTGCAACGAGCCGCAGACCAGGGCCGATTAGCATCGCCCGATGCTCTGTCACTGGGACGACGTGCCGTGGTCGGCGTTCGAGCACGGTGACCTGAAGATGCGGCGTCAGCGCCTGGGCGCCGCCGCGGGGGTGCACGGCATCGGGCTCAGCCGCTACCTGGTCGCGCCGGGCTGCCGCGGGATGCCGCTGCACGTGCACGCCGACGAGGAGGAGATCGTCTTCGTGCTGGCGGGCTCGGGCCTGAGCTGGCAGGACGACGCCGTGCACGAGATCCGCGCCGGCGACGCGATCGTCCACCGTCGCCAGGAGGAGGCGCACACGCTGGGCGCCGCGCCGAACGAGACGCTCGACGTCTTGATCTTCGGCAGCGGCTCGCCGACGGGGCTGACGCGGGTGCCGCGCGCCGGCATCACGCGCGTGGGCGCGCGCTGGCTGCCGCCCGACGCGCCGCACCCGTTGCGGGCCGAGCCGCCGGCCGGCGATCCGCCGCCACCGTCGCCGCGGCCGCCGACGATCGTCGCGCTCCAGGACGTCGAGGCGGATCGCTTCGAGCGCGGGCGCGTGGCGCGCGCGCGGCGCAACCTCGGCCGGACCGCCGGATCGGCCGACAGCGGGCTGCAGCACGTGGCGATCGAGCCCGGCGCGCACGGCTCCCCGCGCCATTGCCACTCCGTCGAGGAGGAGCTGTTCGTCGTGCTCGACGGCGATGGCGTCGCGCTGCTCGGCGACGACGAGCACGCCGTCCGCCGCGGCTCGGTCGTCGCGCGCCCGCCCTCGACCGGCGTGCCGCACGCCTTCCGCGCCGGCGACGCCGGCCTGACGCTGCTCGCCTACGGCACCCGCGATCCGAGCGACATGTGCTGGTATCCGGACTCGAGCAAGGTCCTGTTCCGCGGCCTCGGAGTCGTCGGGCGCATCGAGACGCTGAGCTACTGGGACGGCGAGCCTTGAGCGACCTGCTCGCCCGCCGCCTGCTCGTCGTGACGGGCAAGGGCGGGGTCGGCAAGACGACGGTCGCCGCCGCGCTCGGGCTCGTCGCCGCGCGGGCGGGCAGGCGCACGATCGTCGCCGAGGTCGCGCGCCGCGGCGACGTCGCCAGCGCCTTCGACCGCGCCGGCGCCGAGCCGTTCGAGGAGATCGAGCTGGCGCCGGGCCTGTTTCACATCTCGATCGATCCGCAGGACGCACTCGAGGAGTACCTGCGCGACCAGCTGCCGCGCGGACCGGTGGCCGACATCCTGGCGCGCAGCCGCGTCTTCGGCCTGCTCGCCGCGGCGACGCCGGGCATGCGCGAGCTGCTGACCGTCGGCAAGCTGTGGGAGCTCGCGCAGCTCGAGCGGCGCACCCCCGGCGCCGACGCCTACGACCTCGTCGTCGTCGACGCGCCGGCGACCGGTCACGGCGTCGCCGTGCTGACGGCGCCGCGGACCTTCGCCGCGGCGGCCGGCACGGGGCCCGTCGCGCGCCAGGGCAAGAAGATCGACGCGACGCTGTCAGATCCCGAGCAGACCGCGGTGATCGCGGTCGCCACGGCCGAGGAGCTGGCGGTGACCGAGACCGGCGAGCTGCGCGTGTCCCTGCGCCGGAGCATGGGCCTGGGGATCGAGCGCGTCGTCGCCAACGCCCTGGACCCCGACCGCTTCGACGACGACGAGGCGACGCGGCTCGAGGCGCACGCCGCGCATCCGGCGGTCGCGCGCGCGCTGAGCGGCCACCGACGCGCGCTGCGCCAGCGCGCGCAGCTCTCGCGACTGGCGGAGTTGACAGGCCAGCAGCCCGCGTGCCTGAAGCTGCACCCGGGCGGCCCGGATCTCGAGCGGCTCGCCGACGAGCTCGCGGAGCAGCTCGACGTGGCGTCGTGACCGGCGTCGCGCAGCGGTTGGACGGCAAGCGCGTCTGCATCGTCGCGGGATCGGGAGGCGTCGGCAAGACGACGGCCTCGGCGGCGCTTGCGCTCGGCCTCGCGGCGGCCGGCAAGCGCGTCGCGGTCGTCACGATCGACCCCGCGCGGCGTCTGGCCGAGTCCCTGGGTCTCGAGGAGCTCGGCAACGAGCCGCGCCATGTCTCTGCCGAGCTGCTCGAGTCGCACGGCGTCGAGATGCAGGGCGAGCTGTGGGCGATGATGCTCGATCCCAAGGCGACGTTCGACGACCTCATCACGCGCCTGTCGCCCGACGCGCGCACGCGCGAGGACGTGCTCGGCAACCGCATCTACCAGCAGCTGTCGAACGCCGTCGCGGGATCGCAGGAGTTCACCGCGGTCGCCAAGCTCTACGACCTGCACCACGAGGGGGGCTTCGACGTGCTCGTGCTCGACACGCCCCCGTCGCGCAACGCGCTGGACTTCCTCGACGCGCCCGACCGCCTGACGGACTTCTTCGAGGGCCGCGCGCTGAAGGTCCTGCTCGTGCCGACCGGCATCGCGGCGAGGCTCATGAGCCGCGGGACGAGCGTCGTCTTCTCGATCCTCAAGCGGCTGACGGGCGTGGATCTGATGGACGACATCGCCGTCTTCTTCCGCGCGCTGAGCGGCCTGATGGACGGCTTCAAGGAGCGCGCGGCGGGGGTCAAGGCGCTGCTCGCGGACCCCGACACGACGTTTCTCGTCGTCACCTCGCCCGAGCGCGAGCCCGTCGCCGAGGCGATCTTCTTCCATGGCAAGCTGCGCGAGGCTCAGATGGCGTTCGGCGGCCTGATCGTCAACCGCGTGAACGTCGCCGGTGCCGCGGACGAAGATCCGGACGATGTCGCGCGCGAGCTGCGCGAGGCGGGCCTCGAGGCGCCGCTCGCGGCGAAGGTCGCGCAGAGCGTCGCCGACCTGCAGCAGCTCGCCGCGCGCGACGCCGCGTCGATCGAGCGGTTGAAGGAGGAGCTCGACGAGCCCGACCCGATCGTCGTCGCGCGCCTGGATGGCGAGGTGCAGGACATCGACGGACTGCTCGCCCTGCGCGACGCGCTGATGTAGGCAGGGCGCGCTCAGCCGCCCCGGGCGTCTGCGAGCGCGTCGAGCCCGAGCTGGAAGTCCGCGTAGGAGCCCAGCGACGCCGGCTTGCCGATCTTCTGGGGGCGGCCGACCTCGGTCACGTGCAGGTCGCCGGTGACCGTGCCGCCACGCAGGCCGCCGAGGCTCGCGCGCTGGGCCCCGGGCACGGTGAACTTCAGCGTGAAGTGCGCCTTGCGCAGGACGCGGTCCTTGGCGCCGATCCACGACGCTCCGACCTTCGACGTCACTCCGCCGACGATGATCCGCCGCGCTCGCCGGGAGATCTCGCTCGGCAGTCCCGTGGCGCGCGTGACGCCCAGCGAGGTCAGCAGTCCCAGCAAGGTGTTCGCGTCGCGCAGCATCCGCCCGGCGTTGAAGCTCGTCTTGATGTGGACGACCTCGACCCCGTCGATGCGCTCGGTGCCGGCGATCCGCTGCTCGGTCTCCCAGCGAGCCGGCGCGATGCCGAACTGCTCGAGCGTGCGCGTCAGCCCGTTGGCTCCACGCGACGAGCTGCGCACCAGACGCCGGCGCACGGCGGTCGGCAGCTCGTAGCCGGTCGTCCCGAGGCTCACGTAGGACCTGCCGCCGACCGACGTCAGGGTCACGCCGTTGTCGCGAACGCCCGTCTCGAGCTCGTAGTCGGGCAGCGCGCTGCCCTCGCGGAAGTGAAATGGACCGCTGGCGGAGACCGTGAACGGCTCGGAGAACCCGCGCGCGCCCTTCAGCGTCAGCTCGGTCCGTGCCTCGAGCACGCCGGAGCGAACGGCGGGGTTCGGGCCCGCGGCCTGGTTGGCGAGCTTGACGGCCTCGGCGTGCGTGGCACCCCCGCCGGGGGACTGCGACGCCGCCTTGTCACCGTCGCCGCCGCATGCGGCGAGGGCGAGCGCGGTCAGCGTTGCGGCTGCGACCGATCGTGCGAGCGTGTGTCTCATCGGCCGATCGTGCACCGCCGCGGGAGGTGGCGCAACCTGGCCCGTTCCTCGGCTTTGGCGAATTTGCCGCGCCAGGCGAGGCATTGGCGCCAACGACGGGATCACATGTGCGCCGTCCCCGCCTCCGCCAGCATCCTCTCCGCCACGGCGCGCAGGTCGGAGTCCAGGTGGCCGCAGAGCACGTCGCGCAGCAGCGCGCGCAGGTGGCCGGTCACCTCGGACATCAGCACCTGGATGCCGCCGTCGGGTGGGGCGAGGCCGGCGATCACCGCGCGCTCCAAGGACACGGCATGGGCCATGCGCTCGGTCACGGCCACGCGCCGGTCCTCGGTCGCGCACAGCGCCGCGACGCGGCCGGCGAGGCGGCCGCTCGTCGGACCCTCGGGCTCGAGCATCGCGCGCAGCGCCAGCAGGTGGTCGGTCAGCGCCTCGAACAGGCTCGGGCGCTCGCATCCGAGCTCATAGCGGCGCAGCGCCCACGCGAGCTCGCCCGATCGCGGCGTGCGCCGCGTCACCAGCGAGATGAACGCACGCAGCTCGTCCTCGGTCGCCTCGTCGATCTCGAGCACGCCGTTGGGACGCCCGCCGGTGCCCAGGTCCCCCAGAGCCCACGGGCCCGCGCCGCTGCGCTCCCACGCCACCGGGCCGAGCGAGACGCGCACGGGATCGAACAGGCGCAGGGCGCTCAGCAGTCGCCGGAAGCGCAGCCGCGCCTCGGTCAGCGGCGCCGGGCCCTCCGGGCGGCTTGTCAGCGACAGGCACGCGAGCACCGCCGGGCCGTCGTCGCCGCGCTGCCAGACGGCGCCGGGCGGAGCGTCCTCGAAGCTCTCGCCGTCGACGAGCGACAGGCCCTCTCCCAGGGCGATCTCGCGCGAGGCGATCCGCAGGCCGAGCACCGGCACGACGACCATCGCCTCGCTGCAGCCGGCGAACAGCGACGTCTCGATCTCGGCGTACGCGCGCTCCAACCGCTCGGCCGTGATGACGAACTCGGTCGCTTCAGCGAAGATCCGGCTGACGAACACGCGCAGCGCGGCGTCGGCACGCTCGCGCGGATCGGACGGCACGCGCGGCTCGCCCTGATCGCGCAGGTACTCGCCGACGCCGTCCAGGCCCGACAGCGCGCGCGCCGCCGCCGGGTAGGTGGGCATCCGGGCGAAGAGCCCGACGTGGTCGCGGATGAACGCGTCGGTCAGCGGGCGGTAGCAGTACAGCGGTGTGTCGCGGCGGCGTCCGCGCGACTCGACGAGCTCGAACGGGACCTCGGCGCCGTCGGCGGTCTCCTCGGCCAGCTGCCAGGCGGCCTCCTCGGCGAACGCGGTCAGCGCGGCGTACAGCGGGCGGTGGCGCATGGACCCTGCGTTCGCCCACATCCCGCCGAATCCTGCCGCCGCAGGCTCGCGTCAGTCGGTGGGACGGGCCCGCAGGATGATGTCGTGGCTCGTGACGACGAGGCCGAGACGGTCGCCGAGTCCCGCGATCGCGCGCTCGAGCTCGTCGTCCTCGAACGGCACGACGTCGCCGCTGTCCTCCATGACGATGTGATGGTGGTGCTCGCCGGAGGGGTCGACGGGCTCGTAGCGCGCGACGCCCTCGCCCGAGTCGAAGCGTCGCACGAGGCCGAGCTCGTGCAGCGTCTCCAGCGCCCGGTAGACGGTCGCCGTCGAGCCGGCGCTGCCCGAGTCGCGCAGCGCGTCGGCGATCTCCTGCGCGGTCAGCAGGCAGCTCTGGCAGGCGAGCAGCTCGACGACGGCGCTGCGCCCGGCGCTCGCGCGCAGTCCCGCGCCGCGAAGCACCTCGTTGGAGTGCTCGAGCCAGCCCTTCTGCGCGTAGCGGTGCATGCGGCCATCGTCGCATGCGGCGTGCCCACGAGCGCACATGGGTAGCCTCAAACGGGCATGCCTGCTCCCGACGTTCTCGCGACGACGGCTGCTCCGCACGCGAAGAACGGCCGGCGCATGGCTTCGATCGACGGGTTGCGCGGACTTGCGGCGTTGTCCGTCTTCGTCTTTCACGGGTGGCTGTACACGATGCCCGAGCCGCTGGCGTCCAACCGATCGTCGATCGGCGACTATGCCGCCCACGAGCTGCGTCTCGGGCTCGTGCTGTTCTTCGTGTTGTCGGGCTTCCTGCTGTCGCGCCCCTGGTTCGCCGCCGCGCTCGAAGAGCGCCGGCCGCCCGACCTGCGCCGCTACCTGCGTGCCCGCGTCGCGCGCATCGTCCCCGCCTACTACGCCGCGCTGGTCGGCTCGATCGGCCTGCTGTGGGGGCTCGGCGGCACGCCGGGGCTGCGCCTGCCGCCGACCGGCGAGCTGCCGCTGTTCTTCGTCTTCGCGCAGAACACCTCGCCGGCGAGCGTCATGAAGCTCAACCCGCCGATGTGGTCGCTGGCCGTCGAGGTGAGCTTCTACGCGCTGCTGCCGGCGATCGGCTGGCTGGCGATGCGACTGCCGGCGCGCCGGCTCGCGCAGGCGCTGGCGCCGCTGGCGCTGCTCGCGCTGGGGGTCGTGTGGAACTGGTCGATCGCCGGCCACGGCCTCGGGATGACGTTCTCCAAGTCGCTGGCGGCGATGCTGCCGTACTTCGCCTTCGGGATGCTCGCGGCGCTCGCGCTCCACGGCCGCTCGCCGGCCGCCTGGCCGCGGCGCGCGATGATCGCCACGGGCCTCGCGCTCGTCGCCGGCGACGCGACGCTCAAGGCAGCGCTGCCGGCCGCCGGCGTCGACGTCACGACGTTCTTCTCGATCACGCGCGACATCGCCTCGGCGGCGGGCTTTGCGCTGATCCTCGGCGCCGTCGCGGCAGGCCCGCGCAGCCGCCTGCTCGGAAACCGCGTGCTGGCCGGCATGGGCGTGATCTCCTATGGCTTCTACCTGTGGCACGTGCCGGTGCTCGTGTTCCTGCGCGGCCACGGCCTGCTGCCGCTGGACCCGGTGCTCGGCACGCTCGTCGCCCTTGGACCCGTGCTCGCGGTCTCGACGCTCAGCTGGTTCGCGCTCGAGCGGCCGATCATCGCGTGGGCGGCGCTGCGCAACGAGCGCTCGCGCGCGCAGCGGCGGGAGGCGGAGTTGCGTGCGTCAGACGGCGGTGGCGCCGACCGCCGCACCGCCAGGCGCGAGGTCGGAGCCCTGCGCGTCTAGGACGGCTGGTCGCGAGGGCGCTCCCCATCTAGTCTTCTCCGCGCGATGAGTAACAGCCCGCCCCGCGGTTCGCTCGGCCCGGGCGACGAGCTCGACGGCTTCGTGATCGAGGCGGTTGCCGGACGCGGCGGCATGGGCGTCGTCTACCGGGCGCGCCAGCACGAGCCCAACCGGCTCGTCGCCCTGAAGATCATCGCGGCCGACCTGGCCGGCGATGCGGCGTTCCGCGCCCGCTTCCGGCGCGAGTCGAGCATCGCCGCCCAGATCGAGCACCCCAACGTCATTCCGGTGCACGCCGTCGGCGAGGCCGGCGGCGTCCTGTACATCGTCATGCGCTTCGTCGAGGGAACCGACATGCGCGCGCTGATCGCCCAGGAGGGCCGGCTCGAACCGCGCCGCGGCGCGGCGATCGTCGACGCGGTCGGCCAGGCGCTGGACGCTGCCCATGCCCACGGGCTCGTCCATCGCGACGTCAAGCCGGCGAACATCCTGATCGCGACGGCCGGCGCTCGCGAGCATCCGTACCTGTCGGACTTCGGGCTCTCGCGCCACATCGAGGGCAGCCAGGGGCTGACCGGGACGGGCGCGTTCCTGGGCACGATCGACTACGTCGCGCCAGAGCAGGCGCGCGGCGATCCAATCGACGCCCGCGCCGACGTCTACTCGCTGGGCTGCGTGCTCTTCGAGGCGCTGACGGGGACCGTCCCGTTTCCGCGCGACAACGACCTCGCCAAGCTCTACGCCCACGACCGCAGTCCGCCGCCGTCTGCGCTGGAGCGCGTGAGCGACCTGCCGCCGGAGTTCGAGGCGGTGCTCGCACGTGCCATGGCGAAGGCGCCCGGAGACCGCTACCTGTCCGCCGGCGACCTCGGGCGCGCGGCCGTCGCGGCGGCGGCCGGCACGAGGATGTCGCGCTCCGAGCGCAACGTCGCGGTGGGACCGGCGGCGCCCGTCGACGCCGGTCCGGTAGCGCCGACGCCGTCTCCGGCGACCGCGCAGCCGGCGGCCGGCGCGCCTGCGGCCACGACCGTCGCCGCGAAGCGCGGCGGGCCCGGCGCGTCCGCGGACGCCGCCGACGCGCAGACGGTGGTCTCGCCACAGCGACCGCCCGCGGGGCGCCGCCGGCTGATCGTCTGCGCCGGCGTCGTCGCACTGGCGGCGGTGCTCGTCGTCGTCCTGCTGGGCACGCGCGGCGACGATCGCGGCGACGACCGCGCCGAGCCACGCGCCGTCATCGCAGCGGGCAACCTCGTCTCGAACCCCTCCTTCGAGAACGACACGGCCGGCTGGGACACGTTCCACGCCCAGCTCGCACGCGAAGCGTCCGAAGATGCTCCCGACGGCGCGAACGTCGTGCGGGTGAAGCTCAAGGACTCGGCGAAGGAGTACTCGATCGACGACTTTCCGGATACGGTCGCGTCGTCGGTCAAGGGCCGCACGTACGTCGCGGTCGCCTGGATCAAGGCCACCGAAGCCACCGATGGCAAGCCCGTCTGCATCGCGCTTCGCGAGCGCAAGGCCGGCGACGACAAGATCGAGTACTCCTTCGGCTCGGTGACGGCAGCCGCCGGCGCCTACAAGCCGGTCCGCGTCAGCCACGTCGCCAAGGGCGAGGGCAACACGATCGACGTCTTCGTGTTTCGCGAATCGCCCGAGCTGGAGCGCGGCGAGGACTTCCTCGTCGACGCGATCACGCTGAGCGAGGGGCCCGGGAGCCAGAACTCCGGCGCCGACTGTTGATCGGGCCCTTCAACCCGATCCGGGCGCGGCCACCAGCGCCACGCAACCCACCGAGATCAGCACGTCGCCGGGCAGCGGCGTGGCCATCGTCATGCGGGCCGGCGGGTCGCTGGGAAAGAACTCCTCGAAGACCTCGTTGAGCTCTGCGAAGACGCCGAAGTCTGCGAGCAGCACGGTGGTGTTGACGACGAGATCGAGGCGGCTGCCTCCCGCCTCGAGGACCGCCTGCAGGTTGCGCAGCGCCTGGGTCGCCTGCGCGCGAAACCCGTCGCCGAGCGCGCTGCTTTCAGGGTCCATGCCCGCCTGGCCGGAGACGAACAGCAGCTCACCTGCTCGCACGCCCGCCGAATACGGTCCGATGACCGGAGGCACTCCCGGCCCGCTCACGACCTGCTTGCTGGGCTGTGTCATCGCTGACGATCTCCTCTCTCGATTTCGGCCACCGATGCGAAGTACCGCTCGAGCACTTCCGGCAGTCCACGCACGGCGGCGAGCAACTGCGGTCCGCCTTTCGGGAGCGTGTGGCGCTCCCACCGCTCGAACACGCGCAAGCCTGCCAGCAGGCCGAGCTTCATCTCCTGCATGAAGCGCTTGTCCGCGACCTCGAGGCGCTGGCAGCGCGTCACGCACGACGCGAGGTCGCCGGCGCCCGTGAGCCCGGCGGCGATCCGCTCGTCCAGCCGGGCGGCGGCGCGAGCCTCGTCGCCGTCACGCGTGGAGCGAATGCTCGCCTGCATCCAGCCGACGCGATGGCGAGTCCCGGACGCCGCCGAGGTCAGCGCCCAGAGCTGCTCCAGCGACGTTCCCGTGAGGGCGTCCAGGTAGTCGCGCCGGAAACGCTGGTGGGCTTGGAAGAGCAGCTGCGTCTTGTAGGCCGACTGGCTCGGCGGCCCGTCGATCTCGTCGTGCGTGACGGGCTCGTGACGGATTCCGAAGTCGTTTGCGACGGCGTTCTGCATCTCGACCGCTGCGTAGAGCCGCGTGATCCATGCTCGATAGAGGTCCTTCGCCGTGACGGCGCGCAGGCCGTCCGCCGAGATCGCCACGCACCACGCCGAGCCGAGGTCGAGCCGCCGGATGCGGCCGATCTCGTACATGGCCAGCATCGCGTCGACCTCGGGATTGACGTCGTGCAGCACCTTGCGGTACGGCACGGTCGCGTCCATGCCCGCGTAGGAGCGCATGATCTTCAGCCCGCCGGGGTGCATCGAGGCGAACGCCGTGAGGTCGTACACGCGGCCGGCGATGGTCATCCAGTACCCGTCTTGCTCGCTGTTGTGCTCGGCGACCTCCGAGGCGTCGATGATGCGCTCGTCGCGGTGCTGGGATCCCGTATAGGTCGTGTAGACCTCCAGCAGGTAGCGCTCCTCGCCGACGAGCCGCCGCAGCCCGTGAGCGGCGTGATCGCAGCGCTCACGATCGCTGCCCTCGGCGAAGCGTTCGAGAACCGCGGCGATCGCGTCGGTCACGGCGCCCGCGAACCCGGCCCGGCCGCAGACGTAGAGCACGGCGCCCTCGTCGATCAGCCGCCGCAGCCGGCGGGCGTTGTCGTCCTCGAGCAGCAGCGCGCCGATCCGCTGCTCGTGACCCGGCTCCGCCGACAGCGCCACCCGCAGCTGCAGCACGCCGTCGGCCTCGAGGCGACGCAGCTCGTCGCCGTGATACAGGTCGGCTCGCGTGCGCGTGGCGAAGTACAGCCACGTCTCCGCGCGCTGCGCCTGTCGGCTGCGTTCGAGCAGCATCGATCGAAACGGCGCCAGGCCCGTCCCTCCGGCGAACATCACGATCGGTGTCCGCGGGTCCTTCGGCAGCGCGAATCGCGGCGGCCGGATGACCTTGATCGAGATCGGTCCCTCCGGGCCGCGGGCGAGGAAGCTCGATGCCGTCCCGTCGCGGGTCCCGGCGCGGGAGACCTCGCCGGCTTCTGTGTCGTAGCGAAGGCGCCCGAGCGTGAGGTGGATCTCGCGGGCGCCTCGCGCCGTCGGGTCCTCCATCGCCGAGGAGATCGAGTAGACCCGCGGACGCTCGGGCGGGACGATCCGGCAGATGCTCTCGCGCTCGCCCGGATGCGCCCGCAACAGCGCTGCCGGCGCAAAGCCCGCCTCGTGCAGCAGCTCCAGCAGCTCCCACAGCTCCCACTGGTCCTCGGCGCGACGTTCGACGATGCGGCGCAGCCGGTGATCGTGGGTGATCGAGTACAGGCGCTTGGCGACGTCGCGATCGACCGGGCGGATTCGGCCGAACCTCAGCAGGGTCCGCAGCGGCAGGACGGTCGCGTCCTGATGGCCGTCGCGTCCCGCGATCGCCGCGCGCCACAGCACGGAGAGCTCGATCGGCTCGTCGCCTCGGGCCCGCAGCGCCCGCACCGTGCGCTCGACGAGGTCGTCTTCGTTCTCCGGCAGGACGGCGCACCGGCCTCCCGGCCGATAGCGGATGCCGGCCCCCTCGACGTCGAGCACCACCTGGCCGACCCACGTCGCGTCGTCGTCTCGCAGCGCTCGAACCTCCTTGACCCCGACGTGCTGCCATGTCTCGGGGCTGCTCGTGTAGCGCTCCCGGCGGGCGTGCTCGAGCTCGCCGTCGGTGCTGTCCCACACCCGATCGGCGAACCCCCCGTCGATACCGCCGAGCGTCTTGGTGCGCCCGGCCTTGAAGGACAGGTCCAGGTAGCCGTAGGTCTTCAGCCGGTGCCGGGCCAGCAGCCCGCCGTCGCCCGCGTAGGCGTCGAGTGCTTCCTGGAACACCCCGCGCAGCACCCGGTCACCGCGCCGCCGGACGTACTCGGCCACGGACAGCTCCTGGTTGTCGGCCGCGTCCAGGAACGCCCGCCAGTGCGGGGGAAACCATGATCGCGCGCGGTCCGTCTCGAGGCCGATCCTCGTGTCGTAGGTCCGGCCGAAGAAGACGTCGAGCAGCTGAAAGGAGGGGATCGCGGTGCCGCTCGGGCCGGGGATGGCCGGGTCGAAGGGCGTGGCGATCGGAGCCACCGTCTTGCCCCACACGACGGGATCGACGTACGTGGAGCTGTAGCGGTTGGGGTTGACCTTCGCGAACGTGACGGTCGTCAGCTCGGCAAGCGCGTCGGCGATCACCGTCAGCTCGTGCTCCAACCCTCGCGCGTCGTCGCCGGCCACCGCCTCCTGGGCGCGCACGATCGCGCCGACGGTCGGCGTCAACCGGTCGACCGCCTCGACCGGGGTCATCTGAAAGCGGCGCTCGTCCTCGTTTCCCACGACCGGGATCAGCAGCGACAGGTTCTCGACGCGCAGCTCGGCGGCCGGGTCGTCGTCGACGGAGCGCCAGTTGTAGAGGTTCATGTCGATGAACGACAAGTGCGGCCTGGGGCGCTCGAGGCGCCTCGAGATCTCCTCCCAAGGCGCCGTGACCGACGCCGGCAGGCTGTCGGGCGGCTCGGTCTGCACGTAGTAATGGGCGTGGGCGAAGATGCTCAGGATCACCGACGCGCGCAGCAGGTCGCCGTCGGGCAGCGCGTCCTCGCCGGCGCCGAGAACGGGCATCGCGCCGAGCGCCGGTCGCAGCGTGAGGTCGCGCACCAGCTCGGGCAGCCGCGAGGCGACGTCGTCCCAGGCTGAGTGCGACGAGCCCAGCTCGAGCAGGGGGCGCTCCCGCGGCAGGAACCCATGCGACTCGGAGAGGAAGCCGAGGTTCTCGTGACCGAGGCGGTCGTTGGTCGCCTCGGCCTCGGCGAGGATCCGGCGGGACGGGACCACGAGCACACCCTAATCGCTCACCGCGACGCCTCCCGTCGTAAACCCCGAGCGTGGGGCGTAGCATCCGCGGCGTGCTCAGGCGATCTGCGTCCGCGGTGCTGTCGATCGACCTGCCCACGGTGTCGCGGGCGATGAGCCCGCATCCGGTCTGCATCCGCCACAGCGCCCTGCTTCACGAGGCGGCCGAGATCGTCGCCTTCAGCGGGGTGTCGGATCTGATGGTCGTCGACGACCTCGGGGGCTTCGCCGGCGTGCTCTCCTCGCTGCACATCCTGCGCGCGGCGATGCCCGACACCGACGAGATCCTCGCGGAGGGCGGGACGCTCGACACGGCGTTCGACCTCTTCGTGTCCAAGGGGCGAACGCTGGCGCAGACGCCGATCGCCCCGCGTGTCGACCGGGAGCCGATCATGCTCGCTCCCCGCCAGCACATCGCCGAGGCGGCCGCGATCTTCGTCGACAAGGGCCTGCGGCTGCTGCCGGTCGTCGACAACGGCAGGCTCGTCGGGACGGTCTCGCGCGCCGACGTCTGCCGGGCGGTCGTCGGGATCCTCTAGCTCGCCGCCGTCAGGCGGCAGCGGCGGCGGCGTCGACCGCCGCGCCCGCGGGGGCGAGGTCGGGACACTGCCCGCCGAGCCAGCGGTCGCCGTACTCGCGCATGCCGTCGATGATCGGCAGCAGCGCAAGGCCCTTCTCGGTCAGCACGTACTCGACGCGCGGCGGCACCTCGGGATAGGTGTCGCGCTCGACGATCCCCTCCTCCTCCAGCGCCCGCAGGCGCAGCGACAGCGTGCGCGGGCTGATGCCCTGCAGCGAGCGCTCGAGCTCGCAGAAGCGCGAGCGCCCCTCGGAGAGGTCGCGGATGAGCAGCAGCGTCCACTTGCCACACACGATCTCAGCGGTCTTGCAGACCGGACACGTGTCGTCCATACCGCGACACTTTACCGACTGAAGTGGGTCGGCCGGCGGCGCGTTGGCGCTCGCTGCTACGCGGTGGCCTGCGCGGTCATCGCGATCCGCCCCTCCGACGGCTGCACGAGCACCCAGCCCTCGCCCCCGAAGGCCGTCTGCAGCGACTCGCCCGAGCCTCGGCCGACGAGGTTCTTGAGCTTGACGTCGGTCTTGATCGACGTCGTCACGCCCGAGGACCACGCGACGGCAGCCTGCGCGTCGGCGAACGTCGGCGCCTGCCCGACGTCGAGGCGGACCGGCGGGCCGTCGGTCAGCACGGCCACCCAGCCCGTGCCGTGCAGGCGCGTGTTGAAGAGCCCGCCTCCCATCATCCCGGCGATGCTCTTGACGCGCTCGATGTCCCAGTCGATGCCGTCGTCGAAGGCCAGCACGTTGTGGCCGTTGACCGTGATCTTGTCGTCCTGCAGGTAGAAGAGGTGGACGTCCTGCGCGGTGTCGGCGAGAAAGACCTCGCCCTGGCCAGAGACCTTCATCAGCGACTGGCCCTCGCCGGTCATCGCCTTCTTGACGAGCCGGCCGATCCCGCCCATGCCGGCGTGCTCGAAGCCGACCTCGCCCTGGTAGGCCACCATCGAGCCGAGCTTGGCCTGGATCGTCACCTGGTCGAGGCGAACCTTCAGCAGCTTGGAGTTCTGCAGTGCGAACGCATCGGTCGAGGCGGTCTCTGAGAACTGGTCGATGTCGTCGCGCACGGGTCGGTCCCTTCGGTCGGGACCCGAACGCTACGCCAACGCGCGGTGCGCCTCCGCCTGCTCGAGGTCGGACATCGTCGTGCCGCGACGCCCGTCGGCGGCCAGCAGCAGCTTGAAGTCGTGCGGGCTCGTCGCCGCCTTCATCGCCTGCTCGATGTCGACGCGGCCGGCCTTGACGTGGTCGAAGAGCGCCTGGTCGAAGGTCTGCATGCCGTAGTAGGCGCCCTCGCCGACGACCTCCGTCAGGCGGCCGGTCTGCTGCGGATCCATGATCATGTCGCGCACGCGGCCGGTCATCCGCAGGATCTCGCAGGTCGCCACGCGGCCGCCGTCGGTCGAGCGCACGAGGCGCTGGGAGATGACGCCCTTCAGCGTGCCGGCGAGCATCGCGCGGACTTGCTGGTGCATGTGCGGCGGAAAGAAGTCGATGATCCGGTTGACGGTCTCGGCGGCGTCGACGGTGTGGACCGTCGACAGCACGAGGTGGCCGGTCTCGGCCGCGCTGAGGGCGGTGTGGACGGTCTCCTCGTCGCGCATCTCCCCGATCAGGATCACGTCCGGGTCCTGGCGCAGGACGCGGCGCAGCGCGGCCTTGAACGACAGCGTGTCCATGCCGACCTCGCGCTGGTTGATGATCGAGCGCTTGTCGACGTGCAGGAACTCGATCGGGTCCTCGATCGTGACGATGTGCTTGGACATCGTGGAGTTGATGTGGTCGAGCATCGCGGCAAGCGTCGTCGACTTGCCCGAGCCGGTCGTGCCCGTCAGCAGGATGATCCCGCGCTCCTCCTCGGAGAGCTCGGTGATGACCGGCGGCAGCAGCAGGTCCGAGACCGTGCGGATCGAGTGCGGGATCGCACGGGCGACGACGCTCAGCGCGCCGCGCTGGCGAAACGCGTTGACGCGGAAGCGGGCGACGCCGGAGATCGAGTACGAGAAGTCGACCTCGAACTTCTCGGCGAGCTCCTGGTGCTTGACCGGGTCGTGGAGCATGGCGCTGACGGCGACCTCGGTGTCCTCGGGTGTCAGCGGCGGGGCGCCTTCGATCGGGACCAGCAGGCCGTCGACGCGTGTCTGGGGCGGGATCTCGACCTTCAGGTGCAGGTCGGAGCCGCCGAGCTGCACCAGCGTGCAGAGGGCGTTGTCGATATCGAACACGTCCCCGGCATCGGTCGCCGGGCGCGCGGACTGAAGGCGCGCGCAGGGGGTCGTGGACGGATGTCCTCCCGCGTCAGTCCCAGTCGGGCGCGAACGACGGATCGATCGTGCGGGCACCGCGCTCGAGGCCGGCGATCGCGCCGCGCTCGCCATCGGAGAGCTCGAAGTCGAAGACGTCGAGGTTGGCGGCGCGGTGCTCGCTGCCGCCGGCCTTGGGGATCGCCGCGACGTGCGGCTGGTCGAGCAGCCAGCGCAGCACGACCTGGCTCGGGCTCTTGCCGTGCGCCTCGGCGATCGCTCGCACCACCGGGTCGCGCAGCGCTCGACCCTGGGCCAGCGGCGAGTAGGCGGTGACGAGCAGGTCGCGCTCGCGGGCGAGAGCGAGCACGTCGGGCTGGCCGAGGTAGGGGTGGTACTCGACCTGGTCGCAGAGGATCGGGGCAAGCTCGAGCGCCTCGACCAGCAGCGCCGCCGGGAAGTTCGCGACGCCGATGTGGCGCACGCGGCCGGCCTCGCGTTCCTCGGCCATCGCCCCGAGCGTCTGCACGAGCGGGATGTCGCGGTTGGGCCAGTGGATCAGCAGCAGGTCGACGTACTCGGTGCGCAGATCGCGCAGCGACTCCTCGAGCTGCTGGCGCAGCTCGGTCGAGCCCAGGTCCTCACGCCAGATCTTCGTCGTCAGGAACACCTCGTCGCGGTTGAGGCCCGAGTCGTGCAGGCCCTGGCCGACCTGCGTCTCGTTGCCGTACATGCGCGCCGTGTCGATGTGGCGGTAGCCGAGCTCGAGCGCGTCGCGGACGGCGACGACGCAGTCATCGCCGGTGATCTGCCACGTGCCGAAGCCGAGCTTCGGGATCTGGACGCCCTGGACGTTGACGGTCGTGGCCTGGGTGGCTTCTCTGGGCATGCGTCCTGCGATGCCCGGCGTGTGGCGCTGCGAAACCGCGGCAGCATCCCGCGCGCTTGGCGAATTTGTCCCGCATGGCGAGGCATAGACGCCAAACACGGCGGCTCAGGCGCCTACGGCTTGCAGTCCGGGTACTCCTCGGGGAACAGCACCTGCGCGACCGGGTCGCAGGCGGTGTGGAAGTGCACGCGCTCGTCCGGTTCGTCGGTGCCGATGTCGAGGATCTTCGCGGCTGTCAGGCCGTTGGGCCGCGCATAGGTGCGAAGCGCCTTCTCGGCCCGGTCCAAGAGCCGCCGATCGCCGCTGCGGGGCGGGTCGTCGAGCTTGCCGACGATGCCGGCGATCGCCGTCTTGCGCGCTTCGTCGGTCCAGCCGGCGCGCTGCCAGTTGTCGACCGTGGCGCAGATGTCGGGATAGGCCTTGTAGAAGATGTTGGTGACGGCGTACTCGCGCCTGAGCGCGTCGGCGGCGCGGGCCAGCGTGGCGAAGCGGTCGATGCGCCCGGAGCGGCGCAGGTCGACGATCCACGAGCGCATGAGCGGCGCGTCGACCGACCACAGGGCACCGCTGAGGTACTGGAAGTACATCGTCTTGAGGTCCTCGCGGCGGACCGCCGGCGCGGACATGAAGACGGGCAGGCAGGCCAGCGCCGCGGTGCGCCGGGCCTGCAGCACGGCGCGGGCGCGCTTCTGGGCGTCGAGGCGCTTCTTCTCGAAGCCCAGCGTGCGCTTGGCGAAGGTCTCGGCGGCCGCGACGCGTTCGGCTCGTGTCGTCGTCGCGGCGTGCGCCGCCGCGGGCACGAGCGCCAGCAGCGCGGCGGTGACGATGCAGCAGGCGAGCCGGCGCATGCCATGAGTATCCGCCCGATCGCCCCCGCAGGACAACCCCCACGACGGCGAAAGGGCCCCGCCAAGGGCCCCTTCGTTCGTAGTGCTCGGGCGCGGTCGCCTGTCAGGCGACGTCGCGGAGCTTCTGGGCCTCCGCGAGGGACTGCAGCTTCTTCAAGGACTGGTTCTCGATCTGGCGGATGCGCTCGCGCGTGACGTTGAACGTGCGGCCGACCTCGTCGAGCGTGCGCGGGTGCTCACCGCCGAGGCCGTAGCGCAGCTCGAGCACGCGGCGCTCGCGGTAGGAGAGGTTCTCCAGCGCCTCGCGCAGGGCCTCCTTGGTGAGGATCTCCGCGGCGCGCTCGTAGGGCGACTCGGCGCGCTCGTCGGCGATGAACTGGCCGAACTCGGACTCCTCCTCGTCGCCGACCGGCTTCTCCAGCGAGACGGGCGCCTGCGCGGAGCGCTTGATCGAGTCGACCTCCTCGGGGTCGATGCCGGTGACCTCGGCGATCTCCTCGGGCGTCGGCTCGCGACCGAGCTCGGTGACGAGCTTGCGCTCGGCGCGACCGATCTTGTTGAGCTTCTCGACGACGTGCACCGGGATGCGGATCGTGCGCGCCTTGTCGGCGAGCGCGCGGGCGATCGCCTGGCGGATCCACCAGGTCGCGTAGGTCGAGAACTTGAAGCCCTTGCGATAGTCGAACTTCTCCGCGGCGCGCACGAGGCCGAGCGTGCCCTCCTGGATGAGGTCGAGGAACGGCAGGCCCTGGTTGCGGTAGTTCTTGGCGATCGAGACGACGAGGCGCAGGTTGGACTCGACCATCTTCTGCTTGGCGTCGAGGTCGCCGCGCTCGATGCGCTTGGCGAGGTCGACCTCCTCCTGGGCGGTCAGCAGGCGGACCTTGCCGATGTCCTTCAAGAACAACTGAAGGGAGTCGGTCGTCATGTCCGGCTTGAGGTCGATCGTCGCCTTCTTGCGCGCACGGCGCTTGTCCGGCGCGCGCTCGACGGCGTTGGCCGCCTGGACCGCGGGATCGATCTCCTCGACGAGCTCGATCTCGGACTTCTCGAGGTAGCCGTGCAGCTCTTCGATGTCTGCCTCGTCGAGATCGACCTCGGCGACCGCGCCGGCGATCTCGGCGTACGTGAGCACGCCGGTCAGCTGACCCTTGGCAACCAGGCCCTTGATCTCTTCGAGTTCTTGCAGTTCGACTACGGACATTGCATTCGCTTTCACGTCGTGCGCCGACTCGGGGTAAGCCCGCGCACTCGACAGATCGAGGGCGTGGCTGCAACTTCCTGGGGCAGTACCTCGCCCAACCTAGGGCCCAAACTCTAGCGTGCCCGCTCTGGCACTACTACGGCCCGATGTGCCGTTCGTTTCACCGCTCGCGCCGGGGTGGCGCAAAGCACGTGGCATCATGCGCATTGTGCCCGACCCAGACGATCCCGACCGCGAGGTCATGACGAGCCTGCCGCGCAGCAGGCCCGCGCGACGAAGCCCCAAGCGCGCAGCACGCGCGCAGCCCGCGGGATCGGCCAACGGCGCGGGCGCGGCGGCCGACCTTCCGCCGGTGAGCGCCGCGGCGCAGAAGAAGGCCCCGGCCAAGCCGCGTGCCAAGGCCGCCGCCAAGCCAGGCCCGAAGGCCATCCCAAAGCCGCGTGCCAAGGCCGCCGCCAAGCCACGCCCGAAGGCCACCCCAAAGCCGCGTGCCAAGGCCGCCGTCACGGCTGCCGCGGGCGACACCCTGCGCCGCGAGCCGCGCCGCACGCCGCGAACCAAGCCGCCCGCCGCGAGCACGACCCCGCCGTCGCCGGCCCCGCCCGTCGACGAGCCCGCGTTCGGGATGCCACGGGCCGAGGCGCCGCGCGACGCGCCGCGGCGCAAGGTCCCGGCCGCCGGCTACGCGACGCCCGCGCAGCCGGTCGACGAGAACGTCTCGGCGGTCGCCGACCTCGTCACGACGAGCGTGCAGCTGGCCAACGAGCTGACGCGCATCGGCCTCGACGTCGGGCGCGCGACGCTGCGCTCGATGTTCGACCGCCTGCCCCGCTGAAGCCTCGACGAGTAGGCTGCGCGCGTCTGCCGAGTCCCGGCGCGGTGCGCCGGGAGCGGGTGACGACGGGCCGCAAGGACACCGGCTCGGCGGGGAACGGGCAGCGCGACGGATCGACGCGCGAGCCCAGCCACCGGCTGCGTCGGCCGGGTGGACCCCTGCTCCGCAGGCGGCCCGTCCCGATGCTCAGCCCACGCCGCCACCGCGTCTCGCTCGCCGTGCTCTGCACGGGCCTCGCGTGCTGCGCGCCGGCGGCGGCGCGCGCGGCGGCCCCGCCCACGGGCGGCGCCGGCATGCCGGCGCTGATCGCGCCGAGCACCGGCGCGGCCGGCTACGGCACGCCGGGCACGCGCTCGGTGCTCGTCGCGCCGACCGCGATCGTCGGGGAGGTCGTGCACGTGCGCGGCACGATGCCCGGGGCCGCGCGGCGGCGCGCCACCCTGCAGCGCCTCGATCCGCGCCGCGGCTGGCGCGACGTCGAGCGCACGCGCGTGCACAGCACGGCTCGCTTCGTCGTCGGCTGGCGCGCGGATCGCAGCGGGCGCACGAGCCTGCGCGTCGTCCTCGCGCGGCGCGTCGGCGCGGCCGCCGCGCCGCCGGTCGCGATCGTCAACGTCTACCGCCCCGCGCGGGCGACGTACTTCGGCCCCGGCCTCTACGGGCGCCAGACGTTCTGCGGCCAGATCCTGACGCCGCAGCTGCTCGGCGTCGCGCACAGGAGCCTGCCGTGCGGGACGCCGGTGGCGATCCTCCATCGAGCGCCGCGAGATCATCGTGCCGGTCGTCGACCGCGGCCCGTTTCACGCGGGCTTCGACTGGGACCTCACGCAGGCGACCGCCGACGTGCTCGGCTTCGCAGGATCGGGCACGATCGGCTACGTGCGCGCCCCGTCGCCCGCCCGCTGACGACCTTGGGCGCGAGCCCGCCGGCGGCGGCGGGTACGGTGTGGCGATGGCCCGCGTCGCCGTCCTGATCGCTCGCCGTCGCGGGGGCGCTCGGGCTCGCATGGCGCCGCGCGGCGGATCGCTCGCCCAGCGCCCGCGCGGGCGGTCATCGTCGACCCCGAGCGAGCACACGACGATGGATGCCGCGGGCGCCGTGCGCTCGATCCAGGCCGCCGACGTCACGCTGCCGGCCGCCGCGCTCGAGCAGCTCTGGACGCCGATGCACCTCGAGCGCCTCGCGCGCACGTACTGGCGTTTCTGTCGCGCTGCACGCTCGGCCTGATCCGCGTCGAGCTACGACGACGACGGCCGCGCTCGATCGTGTTGCTCGCGCGGCCCTTCGTGCTGCTGCGCTTCAAGGCGCCGGAGTACGAGATGGACGCCGACCACGGGGTCGTGCGCTGGCGCATCGAGCGCGGCGTGCTCGTCTCGCGGGCCGGCCACGACGGCGACGGCCACCTGCAGATCGACGTGCGCCGCTGCGAGCCGGTCGACCGCGAGACCGCCCGCGTGCACGTCGAGGTCGAGGTCGCGAACTTCTATCCGGCGCTGGCCAGCGGGATCGCGCGCTGGTTCTACTCCGCGACCCAGTCGCGCATCCACGTGATCGTCACGCACGGCTTCCTGCGCTCGCTCGCGCGCCTGGATCTGGCGCCGTCGGTCGTCGGGCGCTACGCGACGCCCGGCGACGCCTCGGCGTCTACGAGCTGACCGAGAAGCCGGACCGGGCCGCGCGCATCGCTTGCGCGCGGCCGGCCGGCGACTCGATCGCTACGCGCCGCGCAGGTGCGTGGTGCGTCCCTTCAGGTGCATGCCGTCCAGCAGCCGCGGGACGAGCATCAGCGCCGCGAGGCCGACGAGCACGTAGATCGCGTCCGTCACGGTGCCGGTTCCGAAGATCTCGGCGACGACGTTCGTGTCGAACAGCGCGACGGCGGCCCAGTTCAGGCCACCGATGATGAGCAGGGCGATCCACAGGGGATCGAGCCGCTTGAGGAAGTCCATCACGCCTCCTTTGTTGACGCGACAGCTTTGGATGGGACGTACCGATGTACCCCGCGGGTTGCAGGAGGTTTCACCACCTCAGATGCTGCCGGGGGGCTTTCGCCGGCGCTCGGTCTCGCCGGTGCGCAGCGCGGCGCCGGCGACCATCAGCAGCGAGCCGGCGAACGCGGCGTACCAGCCCCATCCGAGCTCGATCTGGCCGGGCGGCTCGCCGGGCCGGTCGACGACGCCGACGTACAGCACGAGGCCGGCGGCGGCGATCGCGAGCACGGCCGTCAGCTCGCCGCGCGCCCACGACAGCTGGTGGTCGCGGGCGATGACGTAGGCCAGCACGAACGGCGCGATCGCGATCGCGAGCAGGATCCAGCGCAGGATCGAGTGCACGTCCCAGGCGCTGTGCGCGCCGACGCCGGCGTAGGCGTCGATCGACGCCAGCCGGCTGACGGCGTCGTACCACGGCGCGAAGACGCCGGCACCGAGCAGCATGCCGCCGAGCAGGGCGAAGAGCTCGTGGCGCGTCAGGCGCGCCATCAGCGCGTGGAGTCCGCCAGCGCGACGAGCTGCTCGAGCGTCCACGGCCCCTGGCCGGTGAGGCGCAAGAACAGCCCCTCGTGCTCCCAGGCGAGCTCGTGGACCGGTCGCAGCTCGGCCTCGGCCTCCGCCAGCGGGGCGGTGCGGTGCGCGTAGCGCCCGTGCGCCGCCGCCGCGGGCAGGCCGCGCTCCGGCGGCGCCTGCAGGCCGGCGTAGAGCGTCAGCCGGCCCGGCGCGCCGGCGCGCGTCGCGTCGAGGTTCCACTCGACCTGCACCGCGCCGGGACCGCTCGCCACGACCGCGACCCAGCGCGTCAGCGGCAGCACCGTCGTCGGCAGCGGCATCGCGCGCCCGAGGTGGGCGTCGGCCGCGGCGATCCCCTCGAGCTGGTCGCGCTGCTCCACCACCGGATCGTACGCCGGTGCGACAGCGCCCGAGCGCCGTCGCTCAGCCGCCGACGCGATAGCGCGCGAACAGCTCCCCGTCGTGCTCGAGCAGCCACTCCAGGCGGACGCCGACCGGCTCGTGCTGCGGGCCGTCGCCGATGATCGTCAGCGCGCCGGCGCCGCCGGCAAGCGTCGGGAACGTCGTCAGAAACAGCTCGTCGACGAGGCCGGCGCCGAACAGCGACGCGTTGAGATGCGGCCCGCCCTCGCAGAGGATCGAGCGCACGCCGTGCTCGGCGCGTACCTGCGTCAGCGCAGCGCCAAGATCGACTGGCGCGCCGCGCACGTAGGTGACGTGGGCCGCGCAATCCCCGAGCGACGTGTCGGCAGCCGTGACGACGACCACGCGCGAGCTTTCGTCCTGGAGCAGCGGCAGGTCGGCGGGCAGGTCCAGGCGTCCGCTGACGACGATCGCGACGGGGTCGCCGTCGAGGCCCGCCGCCAAGCGCCGCTCGCGGCGGTGTGGATCGCGCACGAGCCGGCCGTAGCGCTCGGTGCGCAGCGTTCCCGCCCCGACCATCACGGCGTCCACGCGCGTGCGCAGCGCATGGAAGAGCTGGCGGTCGGCGACGCTCGAGATCGGCGCCGTGCGACCCGAGACGCTGGCGCGGCCGTCGACCGTCGCGACCATGTTGACCGCGACGAACGGCCGTCCCTGCGGAGCGCGCTCGGCGAAGTGCAGCAGCTCCGCGGCCTCGTCGGCGGTCAGCGAGCCGGGCTCGGGCAGCAACCGGCGCAGCGCCACCGCCGGCTCGTTGCGCGCCGCCGTCACGCGGGGTGGCCGGGCTCGAGATCCTTCACGTCCTGGAAGTACAACAGCTCGCCGGGCTCGTGGCGCGCCTCGAACGGGTCGAGCAGGTAGCCCTCGTGGTCGCCGAGGTCGTGGCGCGAGAGGATCTCGCCGGCGAACCAGCTCGGGCAGCCGTCGAGGATCGGCAGCCCGCGCGGCCCCGGGCTCCAGTCGCAGCGCGCGAACTTGTCGACCTCGTCGCCGGTCTCGCCGCCGAACAGCTCGACGAGCGCGCGCCCGTCGCGCGGGACGACGTGCACGGCAAGCGCGTCGACCTGCTGGGCGAGGCGCAGGGTGCGGTTCTCGCGTGACAGGCAGGCGAGGAAGCGCCCCGGATGAACGCTCGTCTGGGTGGCGAAGCCGATGAGGCAGCCCTCGCGGCGCTCGCCCGCCGCCGCCGTGACGATGAACAGCGGGTAGTTCAGCGAGCTCAGCAGGCTGGCGGCGGTCTGTGTGGGCTTTTTCACCATCGCGGCCTACCCGTTGTGGGATGCTCGGAGTCCGTGGGACGCCAGGTGACCGCATGAGCGACAGGGTGATCGGCGTCGATGTCGGCGGGACGAAGATCTCCGTGGCCGTGCTCGAGGGCTCGACGCTGCACGCGCCCGTCCTGCGCAAGACGCACACGCGCGACGCGGCGACGCTCGTCGACCAGCTCGTCGAGGCGATCCTCGAGGCCGGCGACGCGCAGGCGGTCGGGGTGGCCGTCCCCTCGGTCGTGGACTTCGCGACCGGCCGCGTGCGCGCGTCGGTCAACGTGCCGCTGGCGGACATCGCGCTGCGCGAGGTGCTCAACGAGCGTCTGGGCATCCCGGTCGTCGTCGACAACGACGCCACCTGCGCGGCGCTGGCGGAGGCCTACGACGACGACGGCATGCTTGTCGCGCGCACCCTCGTGATGTTCACGGTCGGCACGGGCGTCGGCGGCGGCATCGTCATCGACGGCCGCGTGATGCGCGGCGCCACCGGCGCGGCCGCCGAGTTCGGCCACACGATCGTCGGCGCCGACCTTCGCAGCACCCCGTTTCCCGGCGGCGACGAGTTCCCGCAACCCGGCACGCTCGAGTCGCTGGCCTCCGGCCGCGCGCTCAACGAGCTCGGCCGCCGGCACGGCCTGCGAGAGGGCACGATCGTCGAGCACGCTCGCGAGGGCCACCGGGGCGCGTGCGCGGCGCTGGACCTGCTCGGCCGCCGCCTCGGCATCGGCATCGCCAACGCGATCAACAGCTTCGACCCCGACCTCGTCGTCGTCGGCGGCGGCGTCTCGGCGGCCGGCGACCTGCTGCTGGACCCCGCGCGCGACGAGGCCGCGCGACACGTGCTGACCGGCGTCGGCACGCGCACGCAGATCCGCCAGGCGCGCTACGGCCCGAAGGCCGGCGTTCGCGGCGCCGCGCTGCTCGCCGGCCAGGAGGCCGCCCACGAGGCGGGCGTGCGATGAGGATCGCGCTGGCCGTCGACAACGCCGGGGTGCCGCTGCGCGAGAGCGTCGGCGACGCGCTTCGCGCCGGCGGGCACGAGGTCGAGGACCTCGGCTGCCACGACGACTATCCCGACGTCGCGCTGGCGATCGGCCGCACGATCGCCTCCGGCGGGTGCGAGCGCGGCGTGCTCGTCTGCGGCTCGGGCGCCGGCGTCTCGGTCGCCGCCTGCAAGCTGCCCGGGATCCGGGCGGCCACGTGCCACGATCATTACACCGCGGGTCAATGCGTCGCCCACGATGACTGCAACGTGCTGTGCCTCGGGGCGCGCGTCATCGGGCCCGCGATCGCGGCCGAGCTTGCGCAGGCCTTCGCGGGAGCACGCTTCAGCGGCGAAGAGCGCCACGTACGGCGCGTTGGGAAGATCACACTCTTGGAACGCGAAGGTCTGGAGGCCCAGCTGGTGAGCAACGTCATGAACGTCAACGAGCGCCTTGCGGCGCTGACCGAGGCCGGGACATCGGTCTGGCTCGACCAGATCCGCCGCTCGCTCACCGAGGGCGGCGAGCTGCGCCGCCTGCTCGAGGAGGACTCGCTGCGCGGCGTCACGTCCAACCCGGCGATCTTCGAGAAGGCGATCCTCGGCTCGCAGGACTACGACGAGCAGATCGAGCGCCTCGCGCACGAGGGCCTGAACACCCGCTCGGTCTACCAGGACATCGTCATCCAGGACGTCCAGGAGGCCGCCGACGTCATGCGGACCATCTACGACGAGTCCGGCGGAACCGACGGCTTCGTCTCGCTGGAGGTCGACCCGGACCTCGCCTTCGACACCGACCGCACGATCGCCCAGGCGCGGGAGTACTGGGGGCGCGTCGACCGGCCCAACGTGATGATCAAGATCCCCGGGACCTCGGAGTGCCTGCCAGCGATCGAGCAGGCGATCTACGAGGGCATCCACATCAACGTCACGCTGCTGTTCTCGACGGAGTCCTACGTCGCCGTCACCGAGGCCTACATCCGCGCCCTCGAGCGCCGCCACGCCGACGGCTCGTCGCTGGACGTGCAGTCGGTCGCGTCGTTCTTCGTCTCGCGCGTCGACAGCGAGGTCGACAAGCGCCTCGAGAAGCTCGGGCGCTCCGAACTGCAGGGACGCGCCGCGATCGCCAACGCGCGCGCCGCCTACCAGCGCTTCCTGGACATCTTCCGGGGTGAGCGATTTGCGGCGTTGCTGGCCGAGGGCGCCCCCGTCCAGCGGCCGCTGTGGGCGTCGACCGGCGTCAAGAACCCCAGCTATCCCGACACGCTCTACGTCGAGGAGCTCGTCGGTCCCGACACCGTCAACACGATGCCGATGCCGACGCTGATGGCCTGCGCCGAGCGCCTCGCGGTCCGCGGGGCGACCGTCGCAGAGGACCCGGCGGCGGTGCTCGACCTGCTCGCAGAGGCCGGCATCGACATGAAGGACGTCACCGACAAGCTGCTGCGCGACGGCATCGACGCCTTCGTCACGCCGATGGAGAAGCTGCTGGCGGGCATCGAGGCCAAGCGCGAAGCGATCTTCACCGGCCGGCCGGAGACGATCGACGCGTCGCTGCCCTTCGAGCTCGAGGCGCCCGTCGCCGAGATGGTCCGCCGCGCCGAGATCGAGTTGGTCGCGCGGCGCATCTGGAAGAAGGACCCGACGCTGTGGGGCCCGCGCGACCAGCCGGAGGTCGCCAACCGCCTCGGCTGGCTGAACGCGCCGGAGCACTACGGCGAGGAGATCGACGATCTCGAGGCGTTCGCCGCCGAACTGGCCGAGGAGGGCTACACGGACGCGGTGCTGCTCGGGATGGGCGGCTCGTCGCTGGCGCCCGAGGTCCTGCGGTTGAGCTTCGGCGATCGCCTCCACGGGCGCCTGCGCCTGCAGGTGCTCGACTCGACGGACCCCAGCGCGATCCTCGCCGTCGAGCGGTCGGTCACGCTCGAGCACACGATCTTCATCGTCTCGACGAAGTCCGGCGGGACGATCGAGACGATGTCGCTCTACGAGCACTTCTGGTCGCTGGCGCCCGACCCCGCGCAGTACGTCGCGATCACCGACCCGGGGTCCTCGCTGGCGATGCTGGCCGCCGATCGCGGCTTCCGGCGCACGTTCCTCAACGACGCCGACGTCGGCGGGCGCTACAGCGCGCTGACGTTCTTCGGGCTCGTGCCGGCGGCGCTGATGGGCGTCGACCTGCAGCGCCTGCTCGACGGCGCGGGTGTCGCGGCAGAGGCCTGCGCCGGCTATCGCGCCAGCGAGCACAACAGCGGCCTGTGGCTCGGCTGCGCGCTCGGCGCGCTCGCGCTCGAAGGCCGCGACAAGCTGACGTTCATCGTCGACGATCCGATCGCGTCCTTCGGGATCTGGGCCGAGCAGCTCGTCGCCGAGTCGACGGGCAAGCTCGGCAAGGGCGTGCTGCCCGTCGCGGGCGAGCCCGTCGGCGCGCCCGACGTCTACGGTGACGATCGCGTCTTCAACTACCTGCGCGACACCGACGACCCGACCGAGCAGCTCGACGATCAGGTCAAGGCGCTGGCCGAGGCCGACGAGCCGATGATGACGCTGGCGGCCAGCGGCCCCGAGGATCTCGGTCGGATCTTCTTCTTCGCCGAGTTCGCGACCGCGGTCGCCGGCTGGGCGCTGGGCATCAACCCGTTCGACCAGCCCAACGTCCAGGAGGCCAAGGACGCGACGGCGCGCGTGCTCGACGGCATCGGCGAGGGTGGCGCGCTGATCGAGCCCGACGATGCCGGCGACGACGAGCTGCGCGCGCTGCTGAGCTGCGGCCCGCCGGCGTACTTCTCGATCCTCGCGTTCGTCGCGCCGTCGGAGGAGGCCGACGACGCCGCCGCCGAGCTGCGCGAGGCGATCCGCGAGGCGACCGGGGCGACGACGACGTTCGGCTACGGGCCGCGCTACCTGCACTCGACGGGCCAGTTCCACAAGGGCGGCCCGAAGGTCGGGCGCTTCCTCGTGCTCGTCCACGACGGCGACGAGGACGTCGCCATCCCGAGCCGTCCGTTCACGTTTCAGACGCTGAAGAACGCGCAGGCCTTCGGCGATCTCGAGACGCTCCGCGCGCACGGGCTGGAGGCGGAGAAGCTGCGCCTGGAGGGCGACAACGTCGCGGCGGCGATCCGCGAGCTGACGGCGCGCGTTCGGGGGCTGATGTCCGAGGGCTGAGGCGGCCCGGCGCCGCGCTACCGTGCAGCGCATGCAACTGCGGACGCTCGGCCGTACCGGCGTGCATGTCAGCCCCCTGTGCCTCGGGGCGATGATGTTCGGCGCCTGGGGCGAGCCCGACCACGACGCCGCCATCCGGATCGTCCACCGCGCGCTGGACGCGGGGATCAACTTCATCGACACCGCCGACGTCTACGCGCGCGGCGAGTCCGAGCAGATCGTCGGCAAGGCGCTCGCCGGCGGGCGGCGCGACAACGTCGTGCTGGCGACGAAGTTCCACGGCACGATGGGCGACGACGCCAACGAGGCCGGCAACTCGCGGCGCTGGATCATGCGCGAGGTCGAGGCCTCGCTCTCGCGCCTGCAGACCGACTGGATCGACCTCTACCAGGTCCACCGCTGGGATCCGTGGACCGACCACGAGGAGACGCTCGGCGCGCTGAGCGATCTCGTTGCGCAGGGCAAGGTCCGCTACATCGGCTCGTCGACGTACCCGGTCGCGCAGATCGTCAAGGCGCAGTGGGTCGCGCGCGAGCGCGGCCTTCAGCGATTCGTCTGCGAGCAGCCGCCCTACTCGATCCTCGCGCGCGGCGTCGAGTCCGACCTGCTGCCGGCCTGCCTCGAGCACGGGATGGGCGTGATCGGGTGGAGCCCGCTCGCCGGCGGCTGGCTGTCGGGGCGCTGGCGCAAGGGCGCCGAGGACCTCACGTCGCGGCGCTCGGTGTTGGTCCCGGACCGCTACGACCTCTCGATCCCCGAGAACCGGGCCAAGCTCGAGGCCGCCGACGCGCTCGGGCAGCTCGCAGACGAGACTCACATCTCGCTGATCGACATGTCGCTCGCGTTCGTCATCCGCCACCCGGCGGTGACGGCGGCGATCATCGGCCCGCGCACGCTCGAGCAGCTCGAGTCCCAGCTCGGTGCAGCCGGCATCGAGCTCGCGGACGACGTGCTCGATCGCATCGACGAGATCGTCGCGCCGGGAACCAACGTCAACCCCGCCGACGCCGGCTGGACGAACCCCGCCTTGACCGCGGCGGCGCGGCGAAGGTAGGCGGCCGGATGCGCGACGACGATCCCACGACCGAGACGCTGCACCTCGAGCAGCTGCAGCGCGAGCAGGCCGAGCGCGAGCGCGCGCACGAGGCGAACACCGGCGCCGAGGAGCGTGCCGCCAAGCGCCGCGCCGACAAGGCCGGCTACCTGCGCGAGAAGCTCGAGGAGCAGGCTCGCAACCCCGACGAGCCCGGCTGAGCCTCAGCGCACGCGCTGCGGCGTCGTTGCGCGACAGCCCCTCGTCCTCCGTGTCGCCCGAGTCGGTGTGCGCCCAAGACCAGCCCCTGGCGGCCGGTGAGCCGCGTGGGTCACTCGAAAAACATGCCCAGGGCAGATCGCCGCGCATATGCTGCGCTCAGACCGGCCACCATCGACAGGCGGAGAGCGCTGTGACTCAGATCGGCTTCGTCGGACTCGGCCGCATGGGCGGCAACATGGTCGCCCGCATCAGGCGCGACTCAGATCACGATGTCGTCGCCTATGACCGCGATCCGGCGGTCGTGGCACGGATCGCGGAGGAGACCGGCGCGCGCGCCGCCGACTCGCTCGGCGATCTCGTCGAGAAGCTCGAGGCGCCGCGGATGGTCTGGATCATGGTCCCGGCCGGCGCTCCCACGCAGGGCACCGTCGACGAGCTCGCCGCGCTGATGGACGCCGGCGACATGATCATCGACGGCGGCAACTCGAAGTGGACCGACGACAAGGCGCGCGCAGCGGCGCTCGAGCAGCAGGACCTGCACTACGTCGACGTCGGCACCAGCGGCGGCGTCTGGGGCCTGGAGGTCGGCTACTGCATGATGGTCGGCGGCCCCGACGAGGCGGTCCAACGCGTGGCGCCGATCCTCGACGTCCTCGCGCCGCCGACCAACGACCTCAGCCGCGAGGCGATCGGCCCGCACGGCTGGGGGCACTTCGGCCCGTCCGGCGCCGGGCACTACGTGAAGATGGTCCACAACGGCATCGAGTACGGCTTGATGCAGGCCTACGCCGAGGGCTTCGACCTCTTCGACAAGTCCGAGTACGAGCTCGACAACGCGAAGATCGCGCACCTCTGGGGCCAGGGCTCGGTCGTGCGCTCGTGGCTGTGCGAGCTCGCCGCGCGGGCCTTCGAGCAGGAGGGCAACGACCTCGCACAGCTCAGCGGCTACACCGAGGACTCCGGCGAGGGCCGCTGGACGATCGAGGACGCGATGGCCAAGGACGTGCCCACGCCGGTCATCACCGCGTCGCTGTACGCGCGCTTCTACAGCCGCGCAGACGGCGACTTCACGCACCGCATGCTGGCGGCGCTGCGGGCGCAGTTCGGCGGCCACGCGACGAAGAAGTCGGCCGACGGATGAGCCCCGTACCGCCGCCCGAGCTGGAGCCAAACCCGCTGACCGAAGCGCTCGAGCGCCAGCCCGTGCACGCCACCGCGCTCGTCATCTTCGGCGCGACCGGAGACCTCGCGCGGCGCAAGCTGCTGCCCGCGCTCTACAACCTCGCCCACGAGGGCGCGCTGCCCGAGCACTTCGTGCTGATCGGCAACGCCCGCTCGGAGCTCTCCGACGACGAGTTCCGCGAGACGGCGCTGACGGCGGTGCGCGAGTTCTCGCGCCGCCCGCCCGACGAGAAGGTGCTGGCGAAGCTCTTCGAGGACGCGCGCTACGTCAGCGGCGCCTTCGGCGAGGACTCCGTCTACGAGGGCCTGGCGGCGAAGCTCGGCGAGACCGACGAGCAGGCCGGGCAGGCGCTGAACCGCTGCTTCTACCTGTCGACGGCGCCCGGCTTCTTCCCGGTCATCGTCACCAAGCTCGGCGAGCACGGCCTCGACAACAGCGAGGGCGCCGAGGTCCGCGTGATCATCGAGAAGCCGTTCGGCACGCGCCTGGCGGAGGCGCGCGAGCTCAACGAGATCGTGCTGTCGAACTTCGAGGAGCGCCAGGTCTTTCGCATCGACCACTACCTCGGCAAGGAGACCGTCCAGAACGTCCTGGCCCTGCGCTTCGCCAACGGGATGTTCGAGCCCCTGTGGAACCGCAACTACATCGACCACGTGCAGATCACGGCGTCGGAGGACATCGGCATCGGCACCCGCGCGGGCTACTACGACCAGGCCGGCGCGCTGCGCGATCTCGTCCAGAACCACATGCTGCAGCTGCTGACGCTGCTGTGCATGGAGCCGCCGGTCGACTTCTCCGCCGACGAGGTGCGCGACGAGAAGGTCAAGGTCCTGCGCTCGATCCACCCGCCGACCGAGGCCCAGGTCCCCGAGATGACCGTGCGCGCGCAGTACGCAGCCGGCAACGTCGCCGGCGTCGACGTGCCGGGGTACCTCGAGGAGGCCGGCGTGCCCGACGACTCGACCACCGAGACCTACGCCGCGTTGCGCCTGGAGGTCGACAACTGGCGCTGGGCGGGCGTGCCGATGGTCCTGCGCACCGGCAAGCGCCTGGCGCGCAAGGTCACCGAGATCGCGGTCACGCTGAAGCCGGTCCCGCATCTGGCCTTCCGCGAGGATGGCTCGCAGGGCGTGCGGCCCAACGTGCTCGTGCTGACCGTCCAGCCCAACGAGGGCGTGTCGCTGTCGATCGGGGCGAAGATCCCGGGCACCCGGATGGCGATCCGGTCCGTGCAGATGGAGTTCCTCTACGGCTCGTCGTTTCTCTCGCAGTCGCCGGAGGCCTACGAGCGGCTGATCCTCGACGCGATGCGCGGCGACGCGACGCTCTTCACGCGCAACGACGAGGTCGAGGCGCAGTGGAACATCATCGACCCGATCATCGCCGCCTGGCAGAAGCATCAGGGCGCGCTGCCGCAGTACGAGGCCGGCTCGCAGGGCCCGGCCGAAGCGGACGGGCTGCTCGAGGGCGACGGCGAGTGGAGGATGATCTGAGCCCGCACACGGTCGATGCGGTCTGGAGCGCGCAGGACACGACGCCGGCGGCGATCGAGTCCGCCCTGCGCGGCCTGGTCACCGAGCGCCACCGCGAGAACGAGGGCTATGTCGCCGCGCGCGCGCTGAACCTCGTCTGCGTCGTCGACTCGGAGTTCAGCGGCGAGATCGCCAACCGCCTGCGCGGGGTCGGCCGCTACCACGCCTCACGCACGGTCGTCTGCTCCGTCGAGCCCGGGCGCACGACGATCGACGCGCGCGCGACGGTCGCCTCGGAGGCCGATCCGCGCCCGGGTGAGTTCTCGCTGATGCGCGAGACGGTCGTCGTGTCGGTCGGCGAGCGCCACCTGCCCCACCTCGCGCGGATCGTCGACCCGCTCGTCGTGACCGACCTGAGGACGCTCGTGTGGTCGCCGCACGGCCATACCGAGGCGGTCGACTCGCTCGTCACGCCGGCGGGCGGCGCCAGACCGGTCGCCCAGTGCGCGCTGCTGGACTCGATCGGCGAGCCCGAGCCGCGCGAGGCGCTGGACCGGGTGTGCGAGCTCGCGGGGCACGTCGACGTCGTCGACCTCGCCTGGCTTCGCGTGACGCCATGGCGCGAGCGCCTGGCGGCGCACTACGACCCCGCCGATCGTCGCCCCGAGCTCGCCACGATGTCGAAGATCTCCGTGCGCCACGGTCCCGAGTCGATGGTGTCGGGCCTGCTTCTGATCGGCTGGCTGTGCGCGCGGCTGGGCTGGCGGCCCGAGCAGCTCACCCGTCACGACGACCTGCTGCGCGGCCACGCGCGCGGCCGGCGAGGCGAGGTCGAGCTGCGCCTGGAGCCGTTCGGGCGCCTCGGCGTCCCGGGCCTGCTGGGCGTCGAGATCCGCAGCGACCGCGGCACCGTGCTCGCGCTCGAGCGCGGCGAGGGGGGCCTGACCGCGCGCCGGCTCGAGCGCAGGGGCGAGGAGCGCACATGGACGGTGCTCGGCGCCTCGCGCGGCGAGCCGGGCATCCTCGGCGAGGGCATCCGCCACGCGCTGTTTCCCGACCCGACCTACGCGCCCGCGCTCGCGGCCGCGCGGCTGATGCTCGCGTGACCCGCGTCCGCGTCTTCGACGATGCCGAGGCGGTGGCGCGGCACGCAAGCGACGCTTTGGCGCTGTGCATCGCCGATGCGCGCGAGCGCGGCCATGACGTCCACATCGCCCTCGCCGGCGGCGGCACGCCGCAGCGGGCGTATGAGCTGCTGGCGCGGGTCGAGGGCTCCTGGATGCACGTGCACCTGTGGCTCGGCGACGAGCGCTGCGTCGCCGACGGCGACCCGCAGTCCAACGCGCAGATGGTGCGCGATTGCCTGCTCGCGACCGATCGCGACGAGCCGCCATGGCTGCACGCGCTGCACCGGCCCGAGCAGCCCGAGGACGCCGCCTGGCTCTACGCCCAGGAGATCTGCGAGCACGTGCCGGATCGTGTGTTCGACGTGATGCTGCTGGGGATGGGCCCCGACGGCCATACCGCCTCGCTGTTTCCCGGCTATCCGGCCCTGGACGTCCTCGATGCGCCATGCGTCGCGGTGCGCGAGTCGCCCAAGCCCCCACCCGAGCGGGTGACCCTGTCGCTGCCGGTGCTGCGCGCTGCTCGGTTCACCCTGCTGCTTGTCACCGGGGCCGAGAAGGCCGAGGCGCTGGCGGGGGTGCGGGGCGGGGATCAGTCCTTCCCGACGGCGCGGCTGGGCGAGGGGCTCGACGAGATCGCTTGCGACAGGGCGGCGGCGGGGGGCGGTTGAATACCAGGGCGCGGGTGTCACCCCGCACACGGGCGACCTGATCGACCCATCGCCTTCGCGCGCCGGTGATCTCTTTCCGCGGCGTGCCCGCGCGAGTTATTCTTGTCGCCGTGCTGGCACGGGCTGCGCGAGGCTGAACCTGTTTGGATCGGCGTCCGGGGAAGCGATGCTGCGCCGCCCGCGTCCGCCCCGTCGGCGCCGGAAGCGGCCCCGGTCAGCAGGCCCCGCGGCAGCTACGTCCTGGACCGCGCGCTCGCGGAATCTGTCGCTGCTCGCCCGGCGATCGACCCGCTCAAACCCGCGCCGCTCATCGCCTCCGCGATGCTGCAGCGCTACGTCGTCAAGCCCGCGCTGGTTGAGAAGCCCGCCCCGCAGTTCGAAGCGCAGGAGCGGCAGAACACCGGCAGCTTCCGCGATGCGACCGACGACGTCGTGGTGACACCGGGTCCGCCCGGGACGCCGTTGCGGGTCTCGGAGGACGGCAAGATGGCGATCGAGGACACCGACCTCGGCGCCCGCCAGGCGAAGGTCTTCTACGCCACGAGCGGCGTCATGTCCTCCTCCAACCGAAAGCTCCGCGCGAAGGACTCCGAATACGAGCTCTACAAGGCGCAGACCGAAGCGATCAGCGTCGACAACCAGGCCGCGACCAAGACGGTGAAGCTGGACAAGATCATGGCCCGGCGGCGCGTGACAGGCTGGTCTCCGCCAACCAATACCAACCCCAAGGGGCGCAAGGGAACCAAGCTGAAGAAGAAGCATCGGACAGCGGACGATGCCGGCTTGGGACTGACGGTCGCCAACGTGTGCGGCACCGTCGCGAACAACATCCTGCGCCGGGACGTCGCCACCGTCGTTCCCGTTCTGAACGTGGCACTCGGCATGACGAGTACCGGGAGTCCGGAGTACAAGGCCGCACGAGCGTTCGTGGACCTCGCCGTGAGCCTCGTCCAAGCGCAGACCAACATCAACAACGCCACCACCGGCCCGGCAGTCGGTCAGATCACCCGGGCATACATGAACCTGATGTTCAACCACCCCGTCCAAGCGGCGGGGATCGCGCAGCAGCTCGGAGTCAACGTGTTCGCCGACCCGCAGGTGGGGCAGGCATTCGGGTCGCTCACGCTGGGCACCGAGGACGCGCACGGAACCCTGGACTACGCGGTCGCCAACCAGGCGAACGCCCAGCTTCGCCAGACCACGACGGACACACCGCTGACGCACTCCAAGAAGACACGAGACATCTGGGGAAGTCACTACGGTGCGGTCGTCGCCACCAGCGCAGGCAACAAGGTGACATTCGAGAACTACGCGCGGTCACACGAGGACAGTGGGGGCCTCGGCGGCGGGGCGGACCCGGTGTACTACTTCCAGATGTACGGGCCGGCCAGCAACCCTGCGCAAACCTGGCACAGCCAGTGGACGACGGCCGCGAACCCGGTGATCAACCCGATCACGCTCGTCTATGGCTGACGAGCCGGCCGGCGTGACGAGCGTTTCAGTTCGGGCCGGTCACCGCCCCCGGAGCTCCACCGCTGCCGGGGCGTGCGACCGCGGCGACGCGTCGGCCATCGGCTGAGCCCGCCGGGTCGTCGAGCCAGCGGGCCCGGTCGGCCGCGACGTCCGCGCGCAGCCCGCTGCCGCTGTCACCGTGCAGACGAGCCACGGCTTGGCCCGAGCCAGCCATCGGACATCAGCCCCTCGGCGACGACGACGCTCACCGACGTGTACGGCCTGGACGCCGTCCGTTCAACGAACGTTGCGAACTCCGCTCAGGCCCTTCGTTGCCTGACAGTCAGCTTTGCGATCCCGCCACTGTCACGCGACAATCGTTCTACACCGATCTGCCGCGCAGGACGGGTGGCTCTGTCGGTTCGGGCGACTGGTGATCTTCACAGCGAGCCTGATTGACGTCCGGGCCCGTCATCGCGGGGTTCTCACACCCGTCGACCTCGCAACGTTGAGCTTCCGTGTTGGAATCGGGTGACTGGGTGGGCATCCTGGTGCTCCTTGCACTTGGTCCTGCAGATGGCGATCGTGTGCGCAAACCTAGCTGCAACACCCAGCGCAAGCAACCCGCGGCATGGTCCCGAGTGCAGGCCAGACGATCGGGTGGCGGCGCGCCCCGCGACGTGGCTCACGGGTTGCGTTAGGTTGCGTCGATGCCCAAGCTTCGCGATGGAAGCAAGACATCCGATCTCAAGCTTGACCGGATCGTGCAGTTCGATCCGAAGTCGCGTGAGTACCCGGTCAGCGCGTTGTTGGCGGCGCCGCCCGAGAAGCGTTGCACCTGGCATCTGGACCGCGCTCGCATGGGCAATCAGCAAAACGAGGGAGCGTGCACCGAGTTCGGCCTGACGCACGCCCTCGCCGCGCGCCCCAAGGCGTCGTCTCTCGCGCCGATCCGCGTGGTCCGCGACAGGCACCTGTTCTACTGGCCGGCGCAGCGCCGCGACCCGTGGGAGGGCGGCAGCTACCCGGGCGCCGACCCGGTGTATGAGGGCACGAGCACGCTGGCCGTCCTGCAGGTCGCCAGGGACCTCGGCTTCTTCGGCGCCTACCACTGGGCGTTCGGTCTCGAGCAGGTCGTGCAGGGCATCCTCGGCGTGGGGCCCGCCGTCCTGGGCTTGAACTGGACGAGCGGCATGGCCAGTCCCAGACCCGACGGCCTCATCGAGGCGACCGGCGCCGTGGATGGCGGACATTGCGTCGCCGGCATCGGCATCGATCACAAGCGCTTCGCCGACGGCCGCGTGCTCGACGTCCTCGTGATCGCGCAGTCCTGGGGTCTCGTCCACGGCGATCGCGGCAGGGTGTACCTGCCGCTCGACCAGCTCGGTGAACGACTGGCCGACCACGGTGAATGCGCATTTGTCACCCAGCGCACCGGCTTGCGGGTACTGCCCGCCGCGACGGATTCCGGCGTGACGTCCTGATCGCGCGGCGTCGCTGATGGCTGTCTGTTCTGCATGTGGTCACGAGAGCCGGGACGGCGGCAAGTTCTGCGCGGAGTGCGGCGCGCCGCTGCGCGCGCGTGCCCGCGCGTTGCTGGAGGAGCGCAAGGTCGTGACGTCGCTGTTCTGTGACCTGATCGGCTTTACGGCGTTGTCGGAGCGCGCCGATCCAGAGGATGTCGATCGGATGCTTGCTGCCTATGCGGCGATGGCGCAGACGGAGATCGAGGCGCATGGTGGGGTGATGGAGAAGTTCATCGGGGATGCGGTGGTGGGTGTGTTCGGTGCGCCGGTGACGCTCGAGGACGATCCGGAGCGCGCGGTGCGGGCGGCACTTCGGATCGCCGAGCGCGCGCCGGAGTTGGAGGGGGTCGGTGGAGCGCCCCTGATGGTGCGCGTGGGCATCAACACCGGCGAGGCGTTGGTGCGTCTTGGCGCGCGCGCGGGCTTGGGAGAGCGGTTGCTGGCTGGAGATTCGATCAACACAGCCGCACGGATCCAGTCGGTTGCGCCGGAGATGGGCATCGCGGTCGGGCTTGCGACCTATGAGGCGACGGCGGTGGTCTTCGACTACGAGGAGCTTGAGCCGGCGGTGCTGAAGGGGAAGTCCGAGCCGGTGAGAGTGTTTCATGCGAAGGCTGCGCGGGCGCGTATCGGGACCGACCTGACGCGCCGCCACGACGGACCGTTCGTCGGGCGGGAGATCGACCTGGCGATTCTCAAGGGGGTCTTCGACAAGACGGTGGCGGCGACGTCGGTGCAGTTGGTGACGGTGCTCGGGGAGCCGGGGTTGGGCAAGAGCCGCCTCGTGACCGAGTTGTCGAGGTATGTCGACGACCGGCCCGAGTTGGTGACCTGGCGCCAGGGCAGATGTCTGCCCTACGGGGAGGCGATCACGTTCTGGGCGATGGGCGAGATCCTCAAGTCGCATGCCGGGATCCTCGAGTCCGACTCGCCCGCCGTCGCGTCGGAGAAGCTTCGAGCTCGTGCTTCCGGAGGGCTCGGAGCGCGAGTGGTTTCGCCAGCGGCTGTTGCCGTTGCTGGGGATCGAGGCGACGTCGGCGGCCGAGCGCGAGGAGTTGTTCGCGGCCTGGCGCGGGTTCATCGAAACGATCGCGGAGATCCGTCCGACGGTGCTGGTGTTCGAGGATCTGCACTGGGCTGACGAGGCCCTGCTGCACTTTCTGGAGAGCCTCGCCGACGTCGCCGAGAGCGTGCCGTTGCTGTTGGTCGGGACCGCGCGGCCCGAGCTGTACGAGCGCCACCCGAACTACTCGCGAGGGCTTCGCAACGCCACGCCGATCAACCTTGCGCCGCTGTCGCAGAAGGAGACCGCCCGGCTGGTGTCGGCGTTGCTGGACGCGACGGTGTTGCCGGCCGAGGTGCAGCGGGCGATCCTCGATCGGGCGGGTGGCAATCCGTTGTATGCATCGGAGTTCGTGCGGCTGCTCAAAGACCGCGATCTGCTGGTCCGCAAAGGTCCGTGCTGGGAGCTGCGGGAGGGGGCAGTGCTGCCGCTCCCCGAGTCGGTGCAGTCGCTGATCGCCGCGCGCCTGGACACGTTGGACCCCGACGTGAAGTCCCTGCTGGCCGATGCGGCGGTGGTCGGCAGGGTGTTCTGGGCGGGCGCCGTCGCGGCGATGGGCGATCGCGACCCCGAGCAGGTCGTCGGCACGCTGCGCGAGCTGTCGCGCAAGGAGCTGGTGCGGGCAGAGCGGCGGTCCTCGATGGAGGGCGAGGCGGAGTATGCGTTCTGGCACGTCCTCGCTCGCGATGTCGCCTACGGCCAGCTCCCGCGCGCCTCACGGGCCACCCGGCATGTCGCCGCGGCCGCCTGGATCGAGTCCAAGGCGCCCGGCCGCGTCGAGGACCTGGCCGACGTGCTCGCCTACCACTACGCGACCGCGCTGGACCTGGCGCGGGCGGCTGGGCAGACCGAGCAGGCAGCCGGGCTCGAGGCGCCGGCACGGCGGTTTCTCGGCCTGGCCGGAGAGCGGGCGCTTGGCCTGGACACGGCCGCGGCCCTGGCGAGCTTCGAGCGCGCGCTTGACCTCACGCCGGCCGCGGACCCCGACCGCGCCGGGGCGCTTGCTCGTTTCGGCGAGGCCGCCTTCCACGCCGGGCGCTACCCCCGGGCGGTGGAGGCGCTCGAGACGGCGAGCAGTGCCCTGCGAGCCGGCGGCGACGTGCTCGCCGCGGCCGCGGCGATGGGGCCGCTCGCGCTCGCGCTGCGGGCGGTCGGGGAGCCGCGTTGGGCGCAGCTGCCCGGCGAGGTCGTCGAGATGCTCGAGCCGCTGGCGCCCGGCCCCGAGCTCGTCGAGGCGCTCACGGGGATCGCTCACCTCGAGTTCATCCAAGGGCGGTTCGAGGCGGGCGTGCGCGATGCCGAGCAGGCGCTCGCCTTGGCCGAGCAGCTCGGTCTGCCGCGCCCGGCGAGAACGCTCGGCATCCGGGGGACTTCGCGCAGCGCGCTCGCCGACCGTGGCGGGCTCGACGACCTCCGCGAGGCGATCGCGCTCGCCACCAAGGCAGGGCAGGGACGCGAGGGTGCCGCCCTGCACAACAACCTGGCGACCTTCCTCGCGGGCTATGAGGGCCCCGTCGCGGCGCTGGAGGCCTACCGGGCGGGAATCGAGTTCGCGCAGACCCGCGGACTGAAGGAGATGACCGACTCGATGACGGCGGGCACGATCGAGATGCTCTTCGATAGCGGCGAGCACGAGCAGGCGCTGACGCAGGCCGCCAGGACCGCCGACCGCTACGAGGCGAGCGGCAACGTGTTCTGCCTGGCGATCGTTCGCCCGATCCAGATCCGCATCCTGACCCTGCGCGGTCAAGCCGCCCAGGCGGCCCAATGGCTCGACTGGCTCGAGATCACGACCCGCGGATTCGGGGACATCGAGGGCACCGTCGTCGGCCTGGGAACCGTTGCCGTCGCCCGCGCCGCGCTCGGACAGCACGACGCCGCAGCGACATTGCTCACGGAGATCCAAGCGAGCCCCGAGAGCCGCGATACGCACTACTACCCCGCCTTCCTCCCCGCGATGGTGCGCACCGCCCTCACGATCGCCAGGCCCGAGCTCGCCGACCAGCTCGTGGCCGGCGTCGAACCGTGCATCCCGATCGCCGAGCACGCGCTGGTCGCGGTCGGCGCCATCCTCGCCGAGACGCGCGGTGAGCTTCAGGCCGCCGCCGACGGCTACGGCCAGGCCGCGCAGCGCTGGCAGCGGTTCGGCGTGATCCCCGAGCAGGCACGCGCGCTCCTCGGCCAGGGCCGCTGCCTGACAGCCCTCGGCCGATCCGCAGAGGCGATACACGCGCTTCGACAGGCCCGCGGGATCTTCGAAACCCTCAAGGCGACCCCCGCCCTGATGGAGATCGACACGCTCCTGCGGCGGGGCGACGCGCTCACCGCATAGCGAGCTTCACTCCAATGACGTTCGGTGGACTCGACCCACGGATCGAGCGAACTTGCTGCCTTCGCTTCTACCCGCGGTCCATCGCGGTTCCGTCCGCATGCAGCGTGTCGACTCGCATCCAGCCGTCATTCTTGCCTTTTCGCGTGGCGACGGCCTGGTAGAGCTTCCAAGCGTCGGGCCCTGCGTGTCCGTCGCGATCGGGAGTGATGCAGTACCTGCCGCCGGCCTCGTAGTAGCACGTGGCCTTGGCGTCTGCCACCTTTGCCCCCTGGTTGGGGAACGGACCGATCGTTCGGTCGTTGTAGGTCGTCATGAGTTGCGCCGCTCGGGTTGCCACGTCCAACGTGGGCGTCGCGACGACCGTCTCTCTGGTCCTCTTCGCCGCGGCCGCAGTCGCCTCCTTCACAAACAGAGCGGCGAGTTCCTCCGAGATCGCCCCGTAGTCTTCTTTGGTGACGTTGTAGATGGCGGCGTTGGATTTTCTGTCCGCGCCCTTACCGGTGGTCTTCGCCAGCCACTGAGTCAGCTGCGCCAGGCTGATCTTCTTGTAGTCGGCGCTCTTCAGCGCCTTGGCGGCGCCTTTGGGTGTGCGCTGCAGCAGCGGTCCGGTGACCCGCAGATCAACGCTCCGCCGTGGGACAGCGGCGTTCTGAGCCACCGTCGTCAGGCCGGCGTCCATCAGGGCCATGGCGGCGGTCGCGGCTGTGCGCTGCAGCAGCAGTCCGGTGCGGCCGTCACGGTTCGCACGCACGTCGACCGAGCGCGCGAGCATGCGCGCCAACGCCGTGTCCGCTCGCGCCGCCTGCACGCTTGGCGCGTGAGCCGCCGAGGGCGCCCCAGCGGGCGCTTGGGCCGTGGGAGCGGCCGGTCGAGACGCACCCGCGTGCGACTGGGGAGCAGCTGCGATGCGATCGGGTCCGGGGCTGACCATGAGGGACGGCGTCCTCGCGCGTTGGACACGACCGACCATAGAGCGCCGCGAACACGTGACGATACGGGTCATCGGGCAGTCGTTTGGGCAGCCGGCATCTTCCAGAATCCTGGCGTCGCGGTTCAGCCTGCGACGACGATCCCGCCCAGGCGGCAGAAGTTGGCCGCCGGGTCGGGGTCGTTGACCTTCCAGCGCGAGGACAGCACAAGCCGCAGCGGGCTGGGGCCGCCCGGCCTGACGACCTCGACGAGTCCGTTGTTGGGCACGGGCGCGATGTACGGCGAAGTGGCGATCGTGCGCCGGGCCGTGTCCGAGCCTTCGTGGGTCGTGAGCTCGAAGCCCGGCACGACGTCGACGGGCTCGATGACGATCTGGCGTGCACCCTCGGGGCGGGCATCGCAGCGCAGCCGCACGTTGCCGACGCCCGGTACCGCAGTCGAGATCGTCGTGTCGGTGGGCACGTCGCCGGATCCCCGCCAGCCCAGCGAGAGCCCGGTCGCCAGCGCGCCGTTCGCGCCGGCGCCCTGGCTCGTCAACGTCGCATCGACGCTGCAGCTCGCGTTCGCGGAATCCCTGAAGTCCCAGCTCCAGGTCAGCCGCAGCTCGGTCGGGGGGCGTCCGCTGCCGAACGCGCCAGGCGCCGGCAGACCGTCGCCGATGACACCGACGAAGCTGCCGCTCGAGCGCTTCTCGGCCGGGTGGAACTTGTTGAATCCCTCGTTGAAGTCGGGGCCCGTGTAGCGCGTGAGCTCGGCCTCGCGGATCGCGTATTCGCTGCCTTCGTGCCAGTCGCGGAAGGTCCACAGCATCATCGCGACATCGCGCGAACGGTCGCCGGGGAAGACGCGGATCCACTGCGCGTCCGGCCGGCAGACGATCTGACCGTCGCCGATCCCCGGGGCGGAGAAGCCGGCGCTCTCGCGTCCTTGCCACTGCCCCCGCGACCAGTTGACCGCGACGCGCTGGACCCCGGAGCCTTCAGGTGATGCGGGCTGCGGGCCGCGATCGCCACCGAGCTCGATCCTGTCGGTGAACGCGCGCCGCCCCGCCGCGCCGGCGAGGCGCCCCGTCACGAGCACCCAGTGCCGGCCCGACACCGAGCCTCGGAGCGCGAAATCCAGCCGCACGGTGCCGCGCGAAGACGCGCGCCGGGTTGCCTGGGCGACCGTCGCGCCCGCGTCGTCGAGCAGACGGCCGCGCAGACCGGAGATCGACCGCCTCCCGGCGCTGCGGAGGGTCACCGCGAGACGACGCGCGCGCTGGTCGCGCCGGCTGGAGATCACGCGGATGGCCAGGTTGCGCTCGTTCAGCAAGAGCGTGCGGCGCATCGTCCGCCGTGCTGAGCAGCCCGCCTGGCGTCCCGAGACGACGACGTCGACCGCCCCCGCACGGAGCGTGCCGCGCAGCGACAGCCGCAGCGCGGCGGCGCCGGTGAACGATCGATCACGTGACGCGTGGGAGATCGTCCGCCCGCGGCGCCTGATGATGACCGCGACGTTGCGCAGGCGGGCCCCGCCATGCGCGGTCAGGCGGATCCTCGCGATGCGCTGCAGAGCGGCGGCGTTCGCCGTCGGCGCGCGCAGGCTGACGGGCAGCGTCGGCTGGCATCTGACCGCCGCCAGGGCGCCTGCCGGCGATCCGGGGGCGCCCGGCAGCGTGAGCGCGCAGATCGCGCCGGTCGTCGCCAGCCACGCGAAATGACGCAGCCGCCACCCGCATGTCCTCTCGCGCTCCAGCGTGCTTGGCATCGTCAGCCAAACGTCATCGTGGCTTGGGCGCGCTTGCGACCGCAGGAGCGTGGCTGCTCGTCGAGCAGGCCCTCGACGACCACCGTGTAGCGGCCCGGCACGAGGGCGCGCAGCAGCGCGTGGTCGAGCACGGCTTCGCCGAACAGCGCGCGCAGGGCAAAGACGCGACCGAGCAGGGAGCCGTCGAACCCATAGACCGAGCTCGTCACGTCTCGGATCAACGGGCCTCTGCTGCGAACCGGTATCGACAGGTAGCCCTCGTAGTCGGCGGCGCTGCCGGCGGGCAGCTTTGGAAACGCGATCGGCAGCGCTTGTCGACAGGGACGAAACCTCAGCACGCGGGTCGTCGTCTTGGGCCCGCACGAGCGGGCGGCGTTTGGCTCGCCCGTCAGCACGAGCGTGAAGGCTCCGGCCTGGATCGGTGCGAACTCGCGCTCCAGGCGCAGGGTCAGCGTCGCGGTGCCGCGCACTGTCCGACGCCCCATGCTGGCGCCCATCCGGCGCCCGCTGAACGTGTAGAGCTCGGCGCGGACGTTGCGGACGCGCAACCCGCGCGACTTGAGCTGCACGCGGATGCTCCTCGTGTACGCGGCCGCGAACGGCCCGTCGGGCATCATCACGTTGACCGGCAGGATCGTCACGCAGTTGGTCCGCGCCGACGCCACCTGCGGCGTCAGCGCTGCGAGCACGAGCGCTGCGAGCACGAGCCCTGCGGCCAGCCTTGCCGTCGTGCGCAGGGCGGGTCCCGAGCGCTGCCCCGACCGGCGCGGGACCCACGATGCGAGGCTCGCAGGCGTCATCCTCGCGCGGTCATTCTCCGTGTCGCACGCGCACGCGCGGCCCGCGCCGCCGTCGCGACGCGAGCGACACGCTCTCGGGGGAACTCGGCTCGGGCACGCTCGCAGCAGGGGCGGCCGCGACGAGCGCACGCTCTGCACGCGATGCCCACAACGCGGCGTCGTCGGCGAGCTTGCGCTCGCTCTCGAGCTCGAGCTCGAGCTTGCGCTGCTCGAGATCGAGGCGCTGCACGCGCGCGAGCAGCTCGTCGCGCTGGCGCTTGGTCGCGTCAAGCTCGCCGCGCAGGCGCTCCTCGACGTTCGTTTCGAGCTGTTGCGGCTCGTTGCGTGCCGGCTCGCGTTCCAGCTGAAGCACGCACAGCTCCTCGCGCGCGCGCCGCAGGGCGTCTGATGCCAGCTGCTCGGCCTGGCGGATCGCCCGTGCCGCCCTGTCGTGCATCTCGGCCAGCTGCTCGCGGACGGCAGCCCGCTCGCTCGTCAGCATCCGGGCGCACTGCGCCAGGCAGTCGCGCTCCTCCTCGAGCTGTGCAGCGATCCGGCGGGTGATGGGCTGCTGCTCGGCGAGCGCGGGCGGATGACTCATCGGCGGTGACACGGTTCTCAAGGCGACTCCTTCGCATGGGTGGAGGCGTCGCTCGAGACGCCGGGGACGCTGTTGGCGGGCCTGCTCGGCGGAGGCTGGGCGGTCGTGGCGCGAGGGGCCGGTGCAGCGGGCGGCGCCGTCGCGGCCCCCGATGTCTGCTCGCCGGGAAGCGGCTTCTCCGCTGGAGCCGCGGACGCGCCCGTGACGAACTTGTACTGGTCGCGGAGCAGGCGGGTCGTGATCGGTACGAGCCGGCTCTGCGTCGCCAGCGCCTGGGCGTTGCGCAGCGTGTAGGCGAGGAACGCCCGGACCTCTGGACGCTGCAGGCCCCTCGTCAACGTGTACAGCAAGATCCGCCGCGACAGCGGGTACTCGCCGGTCGTGATCGTCTGCTGCGACGGGAAGATGCAGTTCGGGATCCGGTCGCCGTTTCGGTCGGTGGCCGCCCGACGCCGGGGCGGGGTCAGGCCGGCCGAGCGAGTGCGCTTGTCCATCGCCGCCTGCTCCGCGTCGTGCTCGGCGCCGGAATCGATCTCCAGCGGTCGCAGCTGGTCCTCATAGGCCTCGTAGTAGCTGAAGCGCACGAACCCGACGACCCCGGTGCGGCGCGCCCGGGCGAGCATCTCGCGCGTGCGGGTCGCGCGCAGGAGCTCGAAGCGGCTGGCGTATCGCGTGCGGGCACGCGCACGAGCGCGTGCCTTGGCGAGCTCGACACGCCGCTGGTTGCGACGGGCGAGCTCGGCGGGATCGTTCACCGACCGCTTGCGCCGGGCGCGCACGCGGTTTTCCAGCGCGATCTCGCGCAGCACGCGGTCGCGCGCTGCTGCGACCGCGTTGCCGACGAAGAGCCGGCGCTCGCGCGAGGACTCCGCGCGCAATCGGCTCACCTGCTGCTCGACCAGCCTGGGCACGCGGCGGATGCGGTCCTCGCCGAGGATGCTCCTGCGAATGCCGTCGTCGGAGTCATGCGGGCGATAGTCACTGCGCAGATCCGAGAGCGTCGCGCCGCTCGCGACGCCCAGCACCTGCGAGGCGAAGTTCGAGAACACGTTGGCGTTCTGCTGCGGGCCCACGGCGGTCAGCGCCAAGTCGTCGAAGCCGAGATCGTTCCAATTGTCGATCGCCGAGTCGCGGCGGTAGACCTGCCGCACGTCGGCGACGGTCAGGCAGTCTCCGCCGACGTCGGACTCGTTGCGCGTGGCGAGCACGATCGCGTCGGATGCGGTCTGTATCGGCGTGCGCACCTCCAGGCCGTTGGCGTTGCAGACCGCAAGCTCCGCCCGCGAGATCGAGCGCGCCGAGTCGACGACGTCGACCTCGCCGCGGCACAGGCGGGCGAATCCCTCGTTGGCGCCGACGGCGCTGTAGCGCGGCCGCACGGCGCTCTGGGCGGAGCGGAACTGCGCGACGGCGTTGCTGCTCAACGAGCCCTGCTGCTCGCCGGCGATCGCGAGCTCGCCGTCGGCTCGCCGGGGCAGGCTCGCGGCGCGCCGCGAGCGGGCGCGCTGCTGCGCGGGCGAGCTCGGCTCCACCGCCGCCGCGCCCGAGCCACCGTCGCCGCCGCCGAGCTCGATGCCGCAACCACTCAAAGCGGCGAGGCAAAGGCCGGCCAGCAACGGTGCGTACCTCATCCCTCGACGGCCTCGAACGTCCGATCCAGCGGCGGGTAGCGCAGCAGCGAGCCGGTCTGCACGACTTCGAGATCGCCCAGACTGATGCGCTGCAGCTCGTTGCCCAGCAGCAGCGTGCCGTAGTTGCTGCGCGAGGCGTAGAGCGTCGGCGTGATCGAACGGTCGACGACGATCGCGCCGTAGGTGCGCAGTGCCGTGATGATGGCGTCGGCGGAGCGGCGATTGGCGCCGGACGCCAGCTTGGGCGTGCGGAAGCCCGACTTCAGTCGCAGGCGCGCGCCCTCGGGGAGCGACTCCAGCGCGTTGACGCCGTTGGTGACCGATGCGGGCTGGACGAAGATGCGCTGCGCCGGACCGGGCACGGAGATCGCGAGCGCGTGCTCGATGCGCCCTTGGCGCAGATCCCCGGGCCGGATCACGCCGGCGAACAAGGGCAGGCCCGAGCCGCGCGCGCCGACCGCACCGACCGGATCCTTCGTCGCCGGCGGGCTGAAGCCGGGGCCGTCGAGCAGCCAGCGCTTGATGAACTGGTAGGAGATGACGTCGCCGGCGCGTCGAGCCCGCCACATGTCGTAGCCGACGCCTGCGTCCTCGTCGATGACGCTGTACCAGCCATCGAACTCAGGCAGGGGATCGACGCTGCGCGGGATGCGCAGGGTCCGTACCTCGTTGGCCACCGGGCCGCAGTTGCGCTGCCGACAGACGACGCGCACCGTCTCGCCCTCGCCCTCGCTGACGATCGCCGGGGTCCAGGCGCAGGTGTTGACGTACAGCCGCAGGTCGCGCGCTCGACGCTCCGCCGTGTCGACGCCCGGCTCGAAGCGGCCCGCGACGACCGCGATCCGTCGCGAGGCGCGGTTGATCCAGGTCCTCGAGCGCGGATCGACCGGCAGCGTGTCGACCTGGGTGTTCCACGGGCTGCCCGACGAGAACGGCCGCGCCGAAGGATCGTCGTCAGACGCCGACGTGCCGGCGGCGTCGCCTTGCGCGGTCGGTGACGCGGAGTCGGTCGCCCGCGTGGACACATCGGCGTCGGCGGCGCCGTCGGCGCGCCGGCCGATCGAGCTGGCGCAGGCGGCGGCGCCGCCGCCCGCGGGGGCCGTCGCATCGCGATCCACGACGCCCGGCGTCGCGAGGTCGGTGCCCGCCGTGGCGCTCGGGCTCGTGACGGCCGTCTCGCTCTGCGTCGAGGGCTCCGCAGGCGTCGTCACCGTGCTCGTGCCGCCGGCGACCGTGGTCGTCGCCGGCGTGGTTGCGGTTGCGGCCCTCGCCGGCGTCTCGTCGTCATCGCCGCAGGCGGCGAGCAGCCAGGCGCAGACGAGCGCCAGGCAGGCGATCGCGACGCGGCGCCAGATGCCCTCAGGCGCCATCGTCGTCGTCCTGCCCGCGGGACTGTCCGTCAAGCGCCGCAGCGTCGTCGTGCACCATGCGACCGGTGGCACGCGCAAGGCGCTGCTGCGGCGTCGCCGGGCCGACACTCACGACCGAGCTCGCGGCGGTCGCGGGCGGCGGCGCCTCGCCCGAGAGCGACGGCGGGTCAGCGAGGCGCGCCAGCTCGGGACTGCCCATCCGGGCCTCGTCGGCGATCCGCTCGCACGCCGCCGCGAGCTCGACGCGCAGCGCGTCGACATGACGGGCGAGGTCGTCGCTGCGCTGCAGGCGGTCGGCAAGCGCCGCGGCCTGCTCGCCGAGGCGATCGCCGATCTCGGCGATCCGGCGCATGCGCTCCTTGGCGAACTCGTCGACCAGCCGGCGGGAAGCGGCGACATACTGCTGCGTCGCGGCGCGCGTCTGCACGTACAGGCGCTCGGCGTCTGCTTCGGCAGCCATGCGCACCTCGTGCGCGCGACGCGCCGCCACGGTTTCGATCTCGGCCGACCGCGCGAGCGCGGCGCGCTCCACATCGGCCTGCAATGCCTCGGCCGCCTGGCGCGCGGCCGACATGACCTCGGCGACATGCGATCCCAAGCGTTCCTCGATGGCTTCGCCATGCGGCTGTCCACCGTCGAGCCCGTCGCCGGTCATGGGCCGGGCGTCCCACCGCCGGCGCCGGTCGCGCGGCCACCGACGACCCCGCCGCCGCCGGCCCCGCCGGGCGTGCCGGCGTTCGGCGCGCGGCGCGGATCGCGGTCGGCGACCTTGAGCAGCAGATAGCGCGCCGTCTCGGACTCCGGGGTCAGGCCGGCCGCGACGCGGCTGGAGGCCGTGCGGTAGCGACGACGGATGAGATCGCCGCTGACCTGCTTGGCCATCAGCAGGTGCGTGACGCGCCCGTGCGGGCGCAGCACGACCTGCTCGAACGTCCCGTCACCCTTGTCGACGCGATCGAAGAACAGCTGCGGACGGCCGCTGAGCAGGATCACGCCGAAGGTCTGCCCATTGTCGGTGAGAATCGTCGAGCGCCCGCGGATGTTGGCGTTGATGTAGGAGGCCATCTGCTGCTCGGGCGTCGTGCCGACGCGGAAGCCGCCGATCGAGTTCGTGGCGTCCTGGTCGCCACCGCTCTTGATCGCGCGCACGAAGGCCTGCTCCTGGCCCTGAAAGGGGTAGCGCTGCATCGCGTTCCAGGATCCGACGGCGGTGAGCACCAGGCCGGCCAGCGCGACGAGCCAGATGATCAGCCGCAGGCTGGGAAGGATCCTGTACAGCCACGCCGCGCCGGCGACGCAGACGATCAGGACGGGGAGGGCGTTGCGCATCGCCAAGGCGTTGAAGTCCTGCTCGATCATCGCGTTGGCGCCGAACACGACCACGCCCGTGAGGGCCAGGCCGGCCAGCCAGCAGGACATCTCGTCGCGCTTTGCGATCGCGCTGAGCACGAGCGCCGGCACGACCACGATGCCCAACGCGAAGACGCCGAGCGTCAGCTGCCCGCTGCGCTCGAGCACGTCGAGCAGCCCCACGTCCCCGGCCGCGTCGGCCTGTGGCGCGTTGACCGCGAAGGCGCCTGACGTGCTCAGCCAGCGCAGCGGATCGCCGACGATCAGCCAGTTGAACAGCATCCAGACGCCGAGCGCGTAGACGAGCGGCGCGAGGAAGGTGACGAGGGTGCCCTCGGTCTCGTCGTTCTGCGCACCGCGGCGGCTCAGGCCGACAGCCATCATCGCCGCGATCACGAGGGCCCAGATCCCGAACGAGTAGCGCAGCAGCACCAGCAGCGAGAACGCCAGCCCCGCGGCGACGAGGAAGCGCGGTTGGGCGGTCAGAAACCAGGACATGAAGCAGTACAGCGAGAAGGTCAGCAGCGCGAGGTAGACGACCTCGCTCATCCCGTTTCCGGCGTAGAAGAGCACGAGCGGGTTGAGGCCGAAGAGCGCGAGCACGAGCCAGCGCTGCAGCCCCGTCATCGAGCAGGCGGCGAGCAGCCGGTTCATCGCGACGATCATCGATCCGCCGAAGATCGCCGACGCCAGCGGCAGCGCGACGAGCGACGTCGCCAGCGGCTTGATGACGGTGAACGGCAGAAAGACGACGGTCGTCAGCGGCGGGAACACGAAACCGATCGCCGCGAGCTTCGGTGGGTCGTTGTGCCAGGCCATGTAGGCGCGCGTCAGTCGATCCAGCGCGTCGAAGACGACGACGCCGTCCTCCACGATCGTCTCGTAGCCGACCCAGAAGTAGACGCCGGCCGCGATCAGGAAGAGCAGCAGGCCCTCGATCCAGCGCGGCTGCGCGATCTCCTCGTCGCCGTGCTCGATACGCGCGCGCGCTCGCGCAGCCTGCACGCGGTCCTCGGCGCGCGGCGCTTGCGGCGTCTCGCGCTCAGGCGGCCGCTGGACGACCGTGGCCACGGCTAGGACCTGCCAGCGACGTCAGCCGCGCCCACCGCCGAGCGCCGCTCGGGGGCGTCGCCCGCGGGGATTCGTTCGGCGGTCGCCGGCGGGGCAGGCGGAACGGTCGCCGGAGCTCTGAGGGCGGGCCCTGCGGCCGGGGCGTCGGCCTGCATGTGCAGGCCGTGCGTCGTCTTCTCCCAGTAGAAGGGGTCCCTGATCAGCTGGATGAAGCCCTTCCAGGCGGCGAGCGACATGAGCCCCCAGTACAGGGGCGAGAGCAGCGCGTACTTGGCCAAGCCGAACAGCCCGCGCTGCATCGAGCCGGCGACGTTCAGGTACAGGAAGACGAAGTTGCCGACGAACAGCATCAGCGCCGCGAGGTAGAAGACGAACGCCGGGAACATCGCCTGGATGAAGCCGGCCTTCGTGACGAAGAAGACCGTCGTCAGCAACCAGAAGATCGGGTTGAGCAAGAAGATGAACGTGCCGCCGACGACGAGCTGAAAGGACATGAAGCCGCGAAAGCCCGCCTGGCGCATGAGCAGCAGGGGGTTGCGCATGTGGACGAGGTAGGTCTGGATGTAGCCCTTGATCCACCGTGAGCGCTGTCGGATCCAGTTCTTGAGGTCCGAGTTGGCCTCCTCGAGCGTCGTCGAATCGACCATCGCGGTGCGATAGCCCGCCTTGTGCAGTCGAATGCCGAGATCGGCGTCCTCGGTGACGTTGTAGGGGTCCCAGGCGCCGAGCTCGCGCAGGCGCTGGGTGAGGAAGTGATTGGAGGTGCCGCCGAGCGGGATCGGCGCGTCGTCGGCGTCCAGGCCCGGCAACAGCAGCTCGAACCACATCGAGTACTCGGTCGTGAACCACCGCGTCAGCAGATTCTGGTCGGCGTTGTAGTAGTTGAGCTTCGCCTGCACGCAGGTGACCGCGGCCGCGGACTTCGAGAAGGCGATGACGACCTTCTTGAGCTGTTGCGGATCGGGGCGATCCTCGGCGTCGAAGATCACCGTGATGTCGCCGCGCGCGAGCATCAGGCCGTAGTTGCAAGCCTTGGGCTTCGTCTTGGGCTGCGAGTGAGGGACGACGACGAGGCGAAAGTGCGGCGGGAGGTCCATCGCCTCGATCGCGAGGATCGACTCCTCGTCGTCCTCCTCGCAGAGCAGCAGCACGTCGAGTCGCGTCTTGGGGTAGTCGAGCTCGCTCAGACCGCCGATCAGCGCCGGCAGCACCGCGGCCTCCTTGTACAGCGGCACGAGAACGGTGTAGACCGGCAGCGTGCGCTCGTCGAGCGCCTCGATCTCCTCGTCGGTTGTCTCGACCTCGTAGGGATGGCCGAGCGCCTTGTAGATCAGCCGAAACTTGTAGAACGACGTCGCCAGGTAGAAGAGGCTTGCGAGCCCTACCAGCACCACGGCGGTCGCGCGCAGCTCGAGCACGAAGCCGATGACGATCGCCACTGCGACGCCGATCAGAAAGCTCTTCTGCGGACCCGTCACGACCTGCGCGGCGCAGTTCTCGGGCAGCCGCTCGCGAAGGTCGTCGACCGCGAGGTGCAGGTACTGCTCGCGGTACGTCGCCTCGAGAATCTCGTCGATCTGACTGAGCGGCGCGAGGAACGCGAGGATCTCCAAGTCGGTGTAGCGCTGCAGCGTCTGCAGCGCGTCGTCGTCGAGCTCGTTCGCGACGGCGAGGTAGAGCGCCGTCTCGTCGGCGGCGACGGGCACGACGCGCAGCTCGCGCGCGACCGCCTCCGGGATCGTCCGGACGGCCTCGGCGTACACGATGCCGCCGTCGAGGTCCAACGGGGGCAGCTGAAGCTGCTCGGACAGCGCCTCGATGAGGTCGGACTCGCGAATGACGTTTGCGTGCAGCAGCACGTCGCCGAGGCGCGAACCCGTGCGACGCTGCTCGGCGAGCGCCGCTTCGATCTGCTCGTCGGATGTCACGCCGTTGGCGACGAGCAGGTCGCCGAGTCGCGGAGACTCGCTCGGCGGTGGACCCATGTTCTCGAACTGCGGGGCCCACAGCGGGCCGAACGTACGCGCGATCGCGGCTTCGGCGTCGGCGGAGGCGACGAGGACGGGACGTACCTCGGAGGCGGTCAGCGCGGTGGCAAGCTCGATCGCGAGCTTGTCGAACGGATCGCAGAACGCGACGGTCACGACGCCGTCGCGGTAGGCGATCGGCAGCATGTGGAAGTGTCGGCAGAGCTCCTCGGTGAGCAGCCGCGCCGCAAGCGGGTTGATCTCTCGGAAGTCCGCGTCGTCCTCGTCGCCAGGGTCCAGCACGACGAACTCGAGCCCCGCGTGGCGCGCGAGGCGCCGGTAGAACGTCCTGTCGTCCTGCCGATCGCCCGCCATCAGCGCACCGCCTTCAGTTCGTCGAGCAGTTCGCCGATGCGCTCGGTCGGCGCGAAGACCAGCTCGATCGCGAGCCCCGCAAAGCGCGTTCGAACCAGCTCGAGGTCGGGGTCCGCCGAGGACGTCGCGAGCTCGAGCGTCTCGTCGGAGACGCTCAGCGGCAGCACCATCTCCCGCTCGCAGAGGTCGAGCGGCACATAGAGCAGCAGGCGCGGGTCGACCGCGATGTCACGCAGGCCGCTGTAGCGCAATCCGTGGCGCAGCGCGAGCTCGAGTGGATGCGTGGGCGCGGGCACGACGTCGTCGTCGCGCGCCGGATCGTTCTCGGAGCCGCGCTGCTCGGTGCGGTCGTCCGCGGTCACGTGGGCCTCGGGGTCGCCGGCGTCGTCGTGCCGACGGCGTCCGCCGGCTCGTCAGCATGCCGATCGTCGTCCGATACGACGGTGATGCGGGGCCGTCGCGCGGGTAGCAGCGGCGGCGCGGGCTCGACGTCGCCGGGGTTCGCATCGCCGCGCTCGACGACCTCGGGGTGCCGGCTGTCGTGCGACGTCGCAGGATCGGGCCCAGCCTGCTCAGGGCGTTCGCGCCTTGAGGCGAAGACGACGTAGAACAGCAGCAGCACGGCGATCGGGGCGATCAGGAACGTGAGAAAGAAGGCTGCGAAGGCCACCAGTACGAGAGCGACGACGGCGATCGTCTTCATCGTCAGCTCGTCGACCCGGCGCCGTCGCGGACGATCTCCAGGCGCGGGCCCAGCGCGGTCGCATCGATCACACGCAGGGTGTCGGCCGTGCACGCACGCAACTCGGCGATCAGCAGCGTGGGCTCGGCGATCAGCAGTTCGAAATGCGCGTAGTGCTGCTCGAACGTGCGGATGTAGACGTCTTCGACAGCGGGCATCGCCGCCAGCGCATCCTCGAAGTCCTTGAGCTCCGCGACATGGCCGAACGGGCCGACCTCGACCACCACGGAGCCCTCGTAGACGCGCTCCTCGAGCGGGGCGCTGCCCGGCGCGAGACCCGGCACCGACGCCGCAGGCGGCGCGGGCGCCTGCGCCGGAGCCACGAGCGACTGCTCGAGCAGCGCGCGGGTGCGCGCCCCGATCGCGGCGATGCGATCGCGGGCATCCTCGGCGATCCCGCGTGCCTCCGTTTCGGCCGCCAGGATCGTCTCGCGGACGAGGGCGTCGGGTACGGCGGCTTCCGCGCGGCGCCGCGCGCGCTGCTTGGCCGGGCCACGCTGCGGGCGCGCGGCGGGTTTCGGGTCGGGCTGAGATGCGGCCGCGGCCGGCTTGCGCGCTGCGGGGCGGGCCGCCCGGCTGCCCGGCACCGCAGTGACGCGGCGGCCGCGTGAACCTGGAGCGGGCGCAGGCGCATCCTCGGGCGCGGGCGGGTCGCGAAGCTCGTCGGCCTCACTGGCGTCGACCTGCGCGCCGGACGCGCGTGACGGCTCGATCACCGGACGGCCCGTGGCGGCTTGCTGCACGCCGCGGCGCGTGATCGGAAGCACCACCTCCTCGAGCTCGCGCTGCAGCGCCTGGAGGCGGCTGTCCATCGCCGCGAGCATCGCCGCCAGGTCGTCGGCGGAGCCCCCGTTTGCACCGCTGGCGCTCACGCCAACGTTCCTTGGTCGACCATATCGTCCTTAACCGGCGCGATGCCGCTCGCGCCTCCGTGACCGCATTCCGGCCCGGTGCTTCCCTGTCACCGAACCTGAGGTTCGACGCGCATCCCCGTTCCCAGGCACGGTCTCTCCCCTTCCCCGGGCCTCGGCTGAGGCGCAACTCGACCTCAGCGCGAACATACCGATGGCGAGGTCCTGAAGGGGAAAAGATTCCTGTGGATCGATCGGCCTCGAACTGGCAGGACGCGATCGCGTACCCCGCGCCGGGTTGTGGGCGGGGCGGCGTTCGCCCGCCCCGCGCCCGCTTCTAGTGCCCGGTGGCGTCGCCCACCCGGCCGGGGGTCTCCGGAACCGAGCCCGAGCCGGTGCGGCTGGCGGCGTCGGGGTCCGGCCCGCCGCCGCTCGTCGCATCGGCCTTGTCGCCACCGTCGCGCGGGACCCGCACGGAGTGCACGATCTCGGCGAAGCTGGCGCTGGAGGCCTTGTCGCTCATGTCGCTTCTCATCGCCTGCGCGTCGTCCTGGGGCTCGTCTGTCTGTGATCCGGACATAGGTGTCTCCTGTCCTCGGGGATACGGCCGTCAGGGTGGCCCTACCCCAACCAGCAGATCATGAGCGCGACCGGGCGCGCACGAGTTCGCCCTGCGGATGGTCGGCGACTGCCCGGTCGCGCCGAACGGTCCGGCTGGAGATCTGAGCGGGGCGGATCGCTCCCGAAAAGGGTTCGGTTCCTGCGACGAACGGGAACCCTGTGGAAAGCGATGTCCGAGCTTCGACAGATCGCGGAACGGCTCGTCGGCGCGGGCAAGGGAATACTTGCCGCCGACGAGAGCAACGGCACGATGAACAAGCGGCTGAAGGCCGCCGGCGTGGAGGCGACCGAGGAGATGCGTCGCGCCCTGCGCGAGCTGCTGTTCACGACCGAGGGCGCGGCCGAGCACATCAGCGGCGTCATCCTCTACGACGAGACGTTCGGCCAGAGCACGGCGGACGGCACGCCGTTTCCGCGCCTGCTCGAAGAGCAGGGCGTCGTGGCCGGCATCAAGGTCGACACGGGGGCCAAGCCGCTTGCGGGCTCGCCGGACGAGAAGGTGACCGAGGGCCTCGACGGGCTGCGCGAGCGGCTGACGGAGTATTACGAGGGCGGCGCCCGCTTCGCGAAGTGGCGCGCGGTGATCGCGATCGACGAGCACCTTCCCAGCCGCCACTGCGTGCATGTCAACGCGCACGCGCTCGGGCGGTACGCGGCGCTGTGTCAGGAGGCGCAGATCGTGCCGATCGTCGAGCCGGAGGTGCTGATGGACGGCGAGCACACGATCGAGCGCTCCGAGCAGGTCACCGGCGAGGCCTTGGCGACCGTCTTCGGCGAGCTGCGAGCGCAGGGCGTGGCGATGGAGGGGATGCTGCTGAAGCCCAACATGGTGCTTGCCGGCTACGAGTGTCCCGAGCAGCCCGGCGACGATGAGGTCGCCGAGCGGACGCTGCGCTGCCTGCGCCGCCATGTGCCCGCCGCGGTGCCCGGCATCGTCTTTCTCTCCGGAGGGCAGAGCGACGAGGACGCGACGAACCGGCTGAACGTCATGAACCGGATGGGCCCTCAGCCGTGGCAGATCAGCTTCTCCTACGGTCGCGGCCTGCAGGCGGCGGCGCTGACGACCTGGCACGGCGAGCAGGACAAGGCGTCGGCCGCTCAGGCGCAGTACCGCCACCGCGCGCGCTGCACGGGAGCCGCGCGGAAAGGGGAGTACTCCGAGGAGATGGAGCGCGAGCTCGCGGCTCCGTCCTGAGCCTCGGCGCGCTGTCTGGCGCTCGAGCTCGACCTTGACCTTACCCCCGCCCCTGCCACGTCCGTTCTGACTAGCCTGCGTGGCGATGCTCAGCGCGCTGCTTGCTGCCGACATCGGGTTTGGCGTCGCTGACGAGTTCGCGCTGGCCGTCGTCGGATTCGGGGTCGCGCTGTTCACTGCGATCGGTGCGCTGTCTCACCAGCGCGACAAGGTCTTCTCGGCCAGTGTGATCTATCTCGCGCTTGGCCTGATCGCCGCCGGCGCGCTGTCGCTGCTCGGGATCGCTCCGATCGATCCCGTGCGAGACGCGACGTTGATCGAGCACATCACCGAGCTGGCGCTGATCGTCGCCGTGTTCAGCACCGGCCTGGCGATCGATCGACGGCTGAGCTGGCAGGGCTGGCGGGCAGTCGCGGGGCTGATCGGCGTCGTGATGCCGCTGTCGATCGCTGCGATCGCGCTGTTCGGGGCACTGGCGATGGGGCTGTCGCTGGGTGCGGCCATCATCCTCGGGGCCGCGCTGGCCCCCACGGATCCCGTTCTGGCAGGCGACGTCGGCGTCAACGCACCCGGCGACCCGCCGGAAGGAGATGCGCGCTTCAACCTCGGAACCGAAGCGGGCCTGAACGATGGCTTCGCCGCGCCGTTCATCCTGCTCGGAATCTTCGTGGCCGGGCACAGCGGTACGGGTTGGCTGGCGGAGTGGGCAGCGGCCGACGTGCTCTACGCAATCGTCGTCGGTGCGGTGCTCGGTGGCGCGATCGGCTACGTCTTCGGGGCGCTCGCGGTGCGCCTGCGAGATGCCCAGATGCTCGATCGACGCCTGGACTACTACTTCGCTGTCCCGAGCGCGCTGGTCGTCTACGGGACCGCTGAGTTCCTCGGCGCGTACGGCCTCGTGGCGGCCTTCTGCGCCGGCGTGGCCTTTCGGCGCTATGACTTCGAGCACGAGCACAACCGCCACGTCTATGAGGGTGCTGAGGTGATCGAGAAGTTCGGCGAGCTCGTGGTGATCCTGCTGCTCGGCACGATGATCACCACCGCCGGGCTGCAACTGGCCGGGCTGGCCGGCTGGCTGCTTGCGCCGTTGCTGCTGATCGTCATCCGGCCAGCGTTGGTCATGGCGCTCCTGGCGCGCTCGACCATGAACGTCCGCGAGCGCGCGTTCATCGCCTGGTTCGGCGTGCGCGGCGTTGCCGCCCTGTATTACGTCGTCCTGGTCATCGGCGCGGATGTGCTCGCCCCAGCGGAAGAGTTGACGGTGTTCTGGACCGTCGCGATCTGTGTGATGTCCTCGATCGTCGTCCACGGCCTGAGCGCGACCGCCGCGATGCGACGGCTGGGCTGAGAACACATCACAGCGGCTCTGCCGGCGCGGCGCGACGGCCTCTGGTTGAGGTTTGGCAAACAGGGTAGATCCCGGCTCACCGCCTGTTCGGTCGACGGCGAGGAGCGCTGCGGTCGTACGGGTTTTCCCCGAGTACGAAAGTGGGTCTCTCGTGGCGCGCAAGCGACCGACAGCCTCCAACGTCCTACCGCCCGGGAAACCGCCTCTTCAGGACCGCGCAGCCCGCGATCCGGTTGGGCTCACGCACGCCCAGGCGCACGCGCTGCGGCGGTGTGCGCCGCTCGCGCCCGGACAGTTCAAGTCGCCGGGGCGCCTGGCCGAACAGGGCATCGGCCCTCTCCGACGCATCTGAGGCTCAGACGCCAGACGCTGGATCGTTCACGCGGTCGCTGCGCAGCCGCTCTCGTCTGGGAACAGCAGCTCGCCGACCGGATCGCAGATGGTGGTCGATCGGTTGCGGTAGTCGGGCACGTCGACGCCGAAGTTCAGGATCCGCGCCGCGCGATCCCCCGAACGCGCGTAGCGCCTCAGCTGACGACTGGCGGCGTCCACCACCTCGAAGTCGCGCGGGAGGCCCTCGCGCATGACGGTGTCGATCGGAGCGAAACCGGCGGGTCTCGCCGAGTTCCTCCAGGCGCTCCCGCGCCAGGCCGTGATCGTCGCGCATGCGTCCGCAAAGCCCCGGTACAGCCGGTCGGCGAACCGGTAATCCGGGCGCAGGGCGTCTGCGGCTCGGGCCAACACGGGCGACCGGTCGATGCGTCTGGATGCGCGCAGATCGGCGATCCACGATCCGAACAGCGGCGCACCGACAGACCAGACAGCACCGTTGAGATAGACGCCGTAGAGGATCCTCAGGTCGTCGTACACCCGCCGCGGTGCCGACCGCCACACCGCCAGGCACCCCTGGGCGGCCCTGCGCCGGGCGGCGAGCGCCTCGCGTCCTCGCCCTCGGGCCGCTCGCAGCTTGCGGTCGAGGTCGATCGTCCTGTTGGCAAAGGCGTTCGCAGCAGCGATGCGCTCCGCTCGCGTCGAACGGGCGTCAGCCGCCGAGGCGGTCGCGAGCATCGCGGCGAGCACGGCGCCGCAAACCAGCCGTCTCATGACCCCCACGGCGACAAGAATGGCCGGGCATGAACCATGATCTCGTCCGGCTCGGCGTCGACCCAGTCCAGCGGGACCTCGAAGGCGACGCGCCGGTCGGCCATCTGCTGGATCGGATCCCACCCCCTGCGGTCCATCTCCTCGAGGGTGAGTTTCAGCTTCGGGGCCTCGTCGTTGACACCACTGCGGGTCATGCCGGGCTACGGTAGCGCTCCGCGACGCTCTCAACCACTCTCTGAAAAGCGGTCCTCGCATCGTCGACGGACCCGCCGCGCCTACTCGAGCGGAGTCATAGTGGCCCGCCGAGGCACGTCGTGGAGCCATGTCACAGTGCGACCTGTTTCGTGAAGGAATGCTGCGGGCGTGAACGCGGCAGTGGTGCCACACGGTGCGGCGGCGTGGAGGCCGTGGACGGTCGGCGTGGCGTTCATCGCGGCGCTGGGGCTCGCGCTGTGCAGCCGAGCGATCGTCGCGACCGGCTGGGGTGACAGCACCGGCGCGCTGCTTGGCGTCGGGCTCGGGTTGATCGTGCTGAACCTGGCCCCGGTCGGCGTGGCGCTCCTGTTGGCCGGCATGCACGGCAAACCGAGCGCCGCTGACTTCGGACTGCATCGTCCGCCGGTGGGTCGCGCGATCGGATTGCTGCTTGGCGTCTGGATCGCGCTGACAGCGATCACCACATTGTGGGTGATGGCGTTCGGAATCAGCGACGAGGAGACCCCACTGACGCAGAGGTTGGGCACGGACGGAACGCTGACCGTCCTCGTCTTGGTCGTGGTCCTGACCATCCTTGCGCCGCTGCAGGAAGAGTTCTTCTTTCGCGGCTACATCTTTCGCGCGTTGCGCAACCGCCAAGGCGTGTGGTCGGCCGCCCTCATGACAGGTGCGCTCTTCGCCGCGACCCACGTCGGCTGGACACCGACGGCGCTCCTCGTCCCCGTCATCGTGATCGGGATCGGGCTGAGCCTGCTGTATCACTGGACCGGGTCGCTGTACCCCGGCGTCGTCCTGCATGCGATCACCAACTCCATCGCCCTCGCCGGCGCGCTGGACTGGACCTGGCAGGCCCCGCTGCTGATCGCGTGTTCGACGCTCGCAGCGCTGACGCTCGCCCGGCTGATCGCCCTCCGACTCGGCGACACTCCCGCTCAGACGACGAGCACCCGCACATCGTCGCCCGTCGAGACCGAAATCAGCACTCATCTTCGGCCTCGCTGATCGAGGCTTGGCTGATCTCCTAGCCGGGAGCGCAGCTTGTCGGCGAGCCCCTTCGCGAGCGAATGCGGGTGGCGCGGGCGATGCCGCTGGTCGCTCCGAGACGCGGGCGACCTTGCCGTCGAAGCGGCGCTACGGCGTCACCATCACCTTGATCGACTCGCGGTCGGCCATCGCGCGATAGCCGTCCGGGACACCGTCCAGGCCGACGTTGCGGTCAAACACGCGGCCCGGGTCGATGCGGCCCTCCAGCACATCGGGCAGCAACTCGTCCACGTACGCGCGCACGGGGGCGGGGCCGCCGCCGATGGTGATGTTGCCGAAGAACGCCGGCAGCGAGCCGGGCAGCTCGGTGTGCTGAGGGACGCCGACCCGGCCGACCGCCCCGCCGGGGCGGGCGATGCCGATCGCGGTCTCGATCGACGCGCCATGGCCGACGCACTCCAGCACCGAGTGGACGCCTTCGCCGCCGGTCAGCTCGCGGACGCGCTCGACGGCCTCGTCGCCGCGCTCGGAGACGACGTCGGTGGCGCCGAAGTCGCGGGCGAGGGCGAGTCGGTCGGCGTGGCGGCCCATGATGATGATCTGCTCGGCGCCGAGCCGCTTGGCGGCGATGATCGCGCACAGGCCGACGGCGCCGTCGCCGACGACCGCGGCGCGCTTGCCCGGTGCGACCTTGGCCACGAGGGCCGCGTGGTGGCCCGTGCCCATGACGTCTGACAGCGTCAGCAGCGACGGCATGAGCGCGTCGTCCTCGCCGACCGGCAGTGGGTACAGGGTGCCGTCGGCCAGCGGGATGCGCAGCGCCTCGGCCTGGGCGCCGTTGATGCCGTTGTTGCCGAAGAAGCCGACGTGGACGCACGCGGTCTGCAGTCCCTCGAGGCAGAAGTCGCAGGTGCCGTCGGAGAAGGCGAACGGCATGACGACGACGTCGCCCTTCTTGATCTTCGCGACGTGCGATCCGACGTCCTCGACGACGCCGATCGCCTCGTGTCCCATCGACTGCCCGCTCTCCGAACGCCTCATCGACGCGTACGGCCACAGGTCGCTGCCGCAGATACAGGCGCGGGTGACGCGCACGATGGCATCGGTCGGCTCGACGACCGCCGCATCGGGGACAGCCTCGACGCGAACGTCGCCGGCGGCATACATCACGGTGGCTCTCATGCAGTGCAGTCAAGCACCGGTCCGCTCGTTCTGCGAGACCTGTGAAGGTGACCCCGTCGACATCGACGGCAATGGCCTGAACCGCAGGCCACCTCGCAACCTCTTCACTCGCCCAGCTGACGTCGAGGTCGTGCAGGCAAGCGGTGTGTCGAAGCTCAAAGCGCGCACCCAGGACGGTCATACGACTCCAACGTTTCCGAACTGGGGACGTGCACACAACATGCTCTCGCGCCTTAGGTCTCAGCCCGCATAGGTCATCGCGCTCACGCCGGCGCCGCCGGCTTCGTCCGCCACACAGCCTTGTACCGGGATCACGCGCTGGTGATCGCGTCCGTGATGAGCGTCCTGCTTCTGGTCTACCTCGGGGCGTCCTTGATCGCGCGACCCGATGCGGAGGGGTTCGGCATCTTCTCGGTCCTGCTCTTGCCGCAGCTGGTTCTCCAAGAGATCGACTGGCCGCGCGGCTGGGAGGCTTTCGCGTACCTGACGAAGGGACGCTGCTTGCGCTGCTGCTGTTCGAGCGCAAGCCGGCGTGCGCGGTCGCGCCGGATGCTCAGGTGATCTCACCGGCCCATCCACCGAAGCGGCCGCCTCTCTGAGAGGGCCACGCCGAATCAAGATCGTGGCGACATTCGCAAGAGCCGGGCCGCGTGCCATCGCCGACGATGATTGAGCGGAACACGTTTGCATAGCGAGTGTTCGCATCGAGCCGGCGGCGGGCTGAGATCGGCAGCAGCGATGGGGACACAGGCGCCTCAGCGGCGCTCGCGCTGCAGTGCGCTACGACGAGAATCATTCGCTGCAGCCTCATCGGCGCGATCGCGAGCGCCAGAGGCCAGCCGCCGCGCAAGTGCGCAGCTTTCAAGGGAGACGCGTTGACCGCGGGGACCAGCGATGAGCTTGTCGACATCTGCGGCACGGAGGCATTCGCGCAGACGGGGCGGCCACTCGCCGCCGAGGACTGGCGTGGCTGCCGCCCCGCCTGTGACGATGCGGACAATGCGAGGTGCTGCCCTACTCGCCGATTCCGCACGCGGCAGGCGCTGACATGTCAACGGAGTCGTGCTCGTCGCAACCGATACTTGCGCGCCGGCTGACCCTTCGACAGCTGTGGCACCATTCGTCGAGCTGGACGGCTACACCGTCATGGCTGACACGGGCTTCGCGGGCGCCGAGTTCGAGCATGGCTTGGGCGTATGTGATGAGATGTCAGCACTCGAAGCCGCGAGCCTGGCGCGGACGAATGCAGCGCACGGTCGCGCTCTTGGAGGACGCCTCGGGCCGATGAGCGCTAACTGAAGTCCGAAGACGACGCCTCCGCGGCGATGCGGGCCCTTCGTTCGGGATTGGTTCGCGCGAACGGCGACCTCACCCTCGGCACGCTGCACAGCCTGCCCGCGAACGGCCTCGGCGACGAGCGCCCGCGCGGGTTCGCGTACCGCTGCGGCTTGTGGGCGAGACCACGGGCGGTCGCCTCTCGGTCTACGTGTACGTCTGGCGCCGGGGCAAGGCCGCGGCGGCCGTGGACTCGTCGAATGTCCTCGGCGACTTCGACGCCAAGTCGACGCTGGCGCTCGCTATGAACGTCAACGTGCGGATCACCGACGAGCTGGACTGACGGCGGCGGGGGTCAGACACAGCGGCCTGACCGGGTTGCACAAGCGTTCTCTTGGGTGACTTGAGTGGCTCGCACCTCTCAGCTCCGCGGAGGACCGGACATCTCGAGCAGCGCCGTCCGGTAGAACCGGCCGTAGTAGTCGGCCGCGCTCAGACGATCGTGAACCGCGCCGTCTTCGTGAGTGAGCGGTTGCCCGCCCCGTCCCGCGCGACCGCCCGGAGGCGGTAGCGGCCGCGCGCGAGCCGGCGACCCTTCAGGCGCCCGCTGATTCGCAGCGCGTTCGCGCCAGCGGGACCGGCGTGCTCGAAGCCGCCCTTCTCGTAGCGGTAGCGATCGCACCGCCGCCCGCGGCGGTTGGTCCTGCTCGGCGCGACGCAGCGCTCACCGGTACGCCGTCCGGCGACGATGCGCTGGATGCGGAACCTGACGATCGACGGCTCCGACAGCCGGAAGGTCACCCTGCCTCCGCCGCTCGCGACGATGGTGTCTCCGCGCGCTCTCGCACGGAATCGCGCCGGCGCGATCATGAGCCCGCGCAGCTTTGGTCTCGTGACGTCCGGCGCCGGAGGCGGGGGCGGCGGCGGCGTCCGGGGCGCGCCGCGATCGAAGATCGCCAGCCCGCCTGCGAGGGCGACGTATGCGTTGCGCCCGTCGGGACTGATCGCCAGCGACTCCGGGCTGTGCAGCTCCTTGGCATCGCTGCAGGCGTCGCTCGCGCCGGCGTCGGACACGCAGCCCGCTGCGCCCGCCGGCTGCGTCAGCCTGCCGTCCGCGGAGCGGTCGAAGTTGGCGATCGAGCCGGGGCCCTCGTGGATGATCCCCAGTCCCAGTGGAACGACCTGGACACGACGTACACGCTCGTGCCGTCGGGGCTGAGCGCGACGCCCGTGGTCAGCGCGAGCCCGCGGCCATCGGCGCAGGTCGCGACGCTGGGGGTGGCGAGGCAGCCCGCCGGGCCTGCCTTCTGCGTCAGCGCGCCGCCGGCGGCGCGATCGAACACCGCCACGACGCCGACAGCGGGCTCCGCCAGCACGTCGCCGTGGGCCGCCACATAGACGCCGCTGCCGTCCGGGCTCACCGCGACCGCGGTGGGGCCGGTCAGCGCCCGGCCGAGCGCGCAGATGCCGTCGTCGACCGTCTCCGAGACGCAGCCGCTTTCATCGATCTGCTGGGCGAGCGTCCCGTCGACCTGGCGATCGAACACCGCCACCCCGTCGCTGGACACCGCGTAGACGCTGGTGCCGTCCCGGCTCGTCGCGAGGCCGTGGGCACCGGTCAGCGCCCGGCCGTCGGCGCAGGGGCCGCTTCCGGATTCCGAGACGCAACCGTCGAGGCCGGCCTTCTGCGTCAGCGCGCCGTTCGCCGCGCGATCGAACACCGCGATCGCTCCGCTCTCCCCGGCGGCGACATACACGCTCGCGCCATCGGGACTGATCGTCACCGCCCGCGCGCCGCCGAGCGCGACCCCGTCCGCGCATGGTGCGGCCCCGCTGTCGGAGATGCAGCCAGCGGAGCCGGACTTCTGCATCAGCACGCCGTTCGCCGCTCGATCGAAGACGGCCACGGCGGAGCTCAGCAGCGACGCCACGTAGACGTTGCGCCCGTCCGGGCTCACGGCCACCGAGAAGGCTCCCTGGATCGCGGTCACCGGCGCGCAGAAGCCTGGCAGCAGCTGAGCCGCGCGCGACGAGAAGCAGCCCGCAATGCCGGGCTTCTGGCGCAGCGTTCCGTCCGCGAGGCGATCAAAGACCGTCAGCGCTCCGCCGAACAACGCCGCGACGTAGGCGTTACGCCCGTCGGGGCTGACGGCGACCGATCGCGCCATGAAGGTCTCGATCCCGGCCGCGCACGGCGCTTCCCCGATGCAGCCTGCGGGAAGGGGCTTCTGCGTCAGGGTCTCCGCCGCGGCGGGGGTGGCGCCTACGCCGGCGAGCCCGCAGAGCAGAGCGCCAACTGCGAGCAGGGGACGCGCCGCAGCGCGCGTGGTGATTCGCATGTCAACCACATCCGATCGTAAAGGCGTGCGCGGCACGACGCGGGAGCGAGCGCGCGACACGCTTTGCCAATAGAGGCGCATTTGTGAGTCGCATCGGCATTCGCGGCCGCCGGCTGTAGCGTGGGAGTCCGCGCGCGCCGCGGCCAGCCACCGCGCGATTTGCTGCCACCGGAGGGAGCCGATTAGCCCTGAGCAACAGCTCGGGCGACCACGACTCACTGGCAGGTGAGGGTTGGCGCGACCCATCAGCGTTGCCGCGCAAGCGGTGGATTGATCAGCCGGGCTCGAGGTCATCGGGGATGCGAGCGCGAGCGAGCTTCAACACGTCCTGAAGCGCGCCGCAGCGCTGGCAGGACCATACCCGCACCGTGCCGTCCTCTCCGGCGCTGGCGACGTGGCGCCGGTTCGGCGCGAAGGCCACGCCGCGCACGCCCAGCTGATTGCCGCGCAGGACGGTCGGAGGGATGCGAGGGGTGCGCCAGTCCCAGATGCGGACGGTGCCGTCTTCGCCGGCTCCAGCGAGGTGCCTGCCATCCAGAGCGAACGCGACTTTCCAGATGAACTCCTGGTTGCCTCGCAGGACGACCGGTGGGGCATCGGGGTTGCGCCAGTCCCACACGCGGGCGGTGCCGTCCGCACCGGCGCCCGCGACGTGGCGGCCGTCGGCATCGATGGCCACTGAGAAGATGAGGCCCTGGCGGATGCGCAACACCGCTACGGCCAGGTCAAAGCGCGGGTCCCAGACGCGGATCGTGCCGTCATTTCCGGCGCTTGCGATGTAGCGGCCGTCAGGCGTGAACGCAACCCCGTTCACGCTTCCCCGATGACCGCGCAGGACGATCGGGGCAGCCCGCGGCTTGCGCCAGTTCCATACCCGCACGGTTCCGTCCTGACCAGAGCTGGCAACGCGGCGACCATCGCTCGCGAACGCCAGTCCATGCACCCTCCTTCGATGACCGCGCAGGACGACCGGCGCGGCGCGCGGCTTGCGCCAGTTCCATACCCGCACCGTCCCGTCCGCACCGGCACTGGCCACGTGGCGGCCATCGCCGGCGAACGCCAATCCAAACACGTTGTCGACGTGTCCGCGCAGCACGACAGGCCGGCTGCGCGGCGCTCGCCAGTCCCAAACGCGCACCACCCCGTCCACTCCTGCGCTCGCCACATGGCGGCTGTCGCGGTCAACCGCCACAGCAAGCGTCGGCCCGCGGCGGATGCGCAGCACGGCGGCGACGGAGCGCGTCGCACGCCAGTTCCACACCCGCACGCTTCCGTCCTCGCCGACGCTCGCCAGCTGCCCGCTGGCGTCCGTGCTCGCGACGCCGTAGACACCGCCCTCTTGGGCGCGCAGGACAAGGGCCCCACTGTTGGGCGCTCGCCAGTTCAGCACGACTACGGTCCCGTCGAAACCGGCCGTTGCAAGCCTCCTGCCGTGGTCGATGAACGCGACCCCCAGCAGCGGGCCTTGGCGCGGGCTCACGGCCAGCGGCTTGTCTTGCGGCTCCCGCCAATCCCAGACCCGAATCGAGCGGTCGGCCGACACGCTCGCAAGGTGCCTGCCGTCACCCGCGAACGCCACACCCAGGACCTGGCCGACATGCCCGCGCAGCACGTCCGGATCCTGCCGTGGCCGTCGCCAATCCCACAGCCGCACGGTGCCGTCGTGGCCCACACTGGCGAGTCGCTGATCATGGGTCTCGAACGCCACTGCTGCCACGATGCCCCGGTGGCCGCGCAGCACTATCGGGTCGCGACGCGGGTGACGCCGATCCCAGATGCGCACGCTCCCATCCTCGAGGGCGCCGGCGACCGAGCGACCGTCATGTGCGAACGCCACGTCCTCGATGCCACTGCTATGGCTGTCGAGCACGACCGGCGCGCCGCGAGGTGCGTTCCGGTCCCATATGCGGATCGTGCCGTCGTCGCCCGCGCTCGCGATGTGGCGTCCATCGCCTGCGAAGTCGACGCCGGAAACGCCACCCTCATGCCCGCGGAGGACCGTTGCCGCCGTCCCTCGGCGGCGCCAATCCCACACCCTCACCGTCCCGTCACTGCCGGCGCTGGCGAGGCGGCCGCCGTCGCCGCCGAACGCCACCGCACTGGAGGTGCCGCGGTGCCCGCGAAGAATCAGCTGCGGCGTGGCCTCCGCAGCCGCGGCGCGCAGGACACCCTCCGACAGCGCGGTGTGCTGCTTGTCGTATCCACGGCGGCTCACCACCAGCGCCTGCTGAGGATCTGTCGACAGCAGGCCCAGGGCCTCGGTCGACAGGCGCTCCGCTTGCGCGATGTCTCGCTGGTCGCGTGCGACGCCGTACTGCCAGAGGCTCACGGCGCTGGCAACCAGGAGGATCGCGATGACGGCGCCCGCAGCGGCGACCGACAGCTGCCGCCGTCGGCGAGCCGCTGCGCGACGTCGCTCGTCGAACGCGACACTGGCCTCGTAGTACGTCCGCTCCGCCGCGCTGAGGCCGTCGAGCGGGTCTCCGCCCTCGAACCCGCCGGCGAGCGCTCCGCGGACTGCCTGCAGTGGTTCGCCTTGGAGCAGGTAGCCGTCTGTCTGCCCAGCCTCCCGCCAGTCACCTGCCATCCGCGCGAGGTTGGCCTGAGCGCGCAGCCGGTCGCGAGAGGCGTGGATCGCGTCTCGGAGCGGCCGCCAGACGCGCAGCAGGGCCTCGTGTGCGACCTCGACACCCGATCCATCGGCCGTGAGCAGCCGAGCATCGACGAAGGCCTGGACCACCCGGCGTTCGTCCGGCCCGAGGTCGCCGCGCGCCACGCGGCGCCGAGCGGGCGTGCCCTCTGCATCGAGCCTCGTGAGCTTCAGCAGCGTCGGCAGGATCAACGGGCCGCGGCCGGCTCTGCGAAGGTCCTGCTCAACCACGTCCGCCCGGGTGGTGATCGCGCCGAACACGCCACCAACCGCGTGTAATCGGAGTGCGGGATCGGCGTCGAGGCGTCGCCTCTGGCGTACAGCTGCTCCAAGGTAAACGCAAGCAACGGCAGCGCGTCGCCCCCGCTCGTGTCGTCGACCATGCGGTCGACGAGTCCCGGCTCGAACTCGATTCCCGCCTTGCGCGCCGGCCCTTCGATGACCTCCGATAAGCGTGAGCGGTCCAGGGGGCCGACGAGCACGACGTCGTCGACGAGGTCGTCGAAAGCCGCGTTGTGCAGCGAGCTGTCGAGGAACTCGGTGCGGATCGTGGCGATGAGCCACAGCGGCAGATGCGCCCGCCGCGCCTCTCGCAGCATCGTCACGAAACGGTCGCGTCGGCCTCGGCGGCCAGCGCGACGAGCTCCTCGGCCTGGTCTACAACCAACACCACCTCGCGTGGCTCCTGACCGGTGCCCGCAAGATCGAGGACGAGCTCAGCGAGCCCCTGCGGGTGACACAGGAGCCGCTCGTGGACCAGCTGCCGATCCGCCGGAAGCTTGGCCTCCTGGAGGGCGGAGCACAACGCGCGCGCAAGACTCGCCACCGGGTGCTGACCGGGCGTAAACGGGGGGATCACCACCCACGTGTCGCGAGCACGTCGCAGAATCGGGACCACTCCCGCTCGCACGAGCGAGGACTTGCCCGTCCCGGAGGCCCCGATCGCGGCAACCGAACGCGCCGGTCCACCGCCGGGTTGCAGGCGGCGCATGAACTCGGCGGTCTTCTGATCTCGTCCGAAGAACACAGCTGCGTCCTCAGCTTGGAAGGGCCGCAACCCGGGGTACGGCGGTCGCCGCGGATCCCAGGTGAACCCCGCGCGCAGATCGAAGTGCGCGATGAGCGCCGACCTGAGCCGTTCATGCCCCTCGGGGCGTTCTGTCACCTCGAGCCACTGCAGGTCATCAAGCAGCCCTTGGGGACGCTCACCGCCGAGCCAAACGGGGAATACGGGCTTGCGGCTAGCCCGGGCGATCGCGATCTCGGCGAAGCACCACCGTGAAGCGACCGCGTGCGGGCTACCTAGAAGCACCAAAGCGTCGGTGGCCCGCAGCTCGGCATAGATCTGATGCTCCCAGTCGCGTCCTGTAGGGACGCCATCCTCGTGATGCCGCGCGAGAAAGATCGAGGCAAATCCCCAAGTCTTCAATTGATCGTGCAGCGCCTCGGCGGCGTCGGCATCTTGGCTCGCGTAGCTGATAAAGATCGAGGCCATCAGTATCGGCTGTCAGTGTCGCGCACGCCGCGACGGATCGGGACGGATGGCACGCTCGGACGGCCGCGCTCGCGCACCGGCTCGCTTACGTCGGGCGCCTGCGATGGGCGCGACTGCAAGAGCACGCCGAGGATCGCGCCAAGTGTCCCGACGGCGGTGCGTAACAACTGAGCACGAACTTGCTGTGTCGTTCTTGCCGGCCCGATTCCGGTCGTTGTCGACCGTCGAGCTTGACCCGCCTCCGCGGTGGCTACAGCGCCTGCAGGTAGCTCCGGCGCCCTGGCACAGAGGTCATCGTCCGGCGGGCGTGTTTGGGTCTACCCGACGAACCGTGGCGTCCAGGTCCATCCGGAGGTCGAGGCGCTGCTCGACGCGTACCGTGCGTCCAAGCGCGGCCCCGTCGGCGTCATGAGCGAGGCCGCCGTCGGTGTCGTCCTCGGTCGCGGCGCGGGCGCGAATGTTGTCGGCGTCAACGAACAGGTGCGCGCGCCCGCTCGGTGACGGCGTCAAGTGCTGTGCGGATGCGTGCTGCCGGTGCATCGGGCATGGGGAACCTCCAAGGAGAACTCGGGTGCCCGCGTGGCCGGTGGCGGTGGCTCCAGTCCCTTCGCGGGCGGCGGAGCCGCAATGCCTGCGGGGGCGGCGAATAATGGAGGCCCGACGAGTTCTCTGACAGGAGACGGCGAGGGGCTGAGACATGTTGCACCGGGAGAACGCGTGTGTGACTGCCGTTGCCAGCCCTAGACTCGCCGCCATGCCCACCGACATCGGCCTCGACGAATGCACACGTCAAGGCGCTTCTTCCTCGCGCTGCTGACGGTCGTCATCGGGTCGTGGTCCCGATGACGCTCAAGCCGAGCGGCGTGGTGCTGGCGGTGCTCTGGTCACTCATTGGCGTGGCGCTGATCGGTGGTCTGCTCACGTGGGAGCCGGTGGCGCGGCTCCTTCCGTATCGCCTCGTCCGCACCGTGAACCCTCACGAACTTCCGCCCGAGACGGCGGAGCGGACGCTCAACTCGCCGACGATTGCGAAGCGTCTCGCCGACGACATCGACGCATGGCTGGCGCAGCGCCCCGAATGGAACCCCGACGCCGGGTTTGTGATCGACCCTATGCCCGCCGATTTTCAGAGCTAGCTACCGCAGTGCGGGCCGGCGGCCCTTGACGAGCACCGACGTGCGCTTCGTCCGCGCCGAGCCGCCCTTCGACGACTGGAACGACACGGCGACCGTGACCCTTGTCGACCGCCCGCGCGCCAGGGCGGCTCGCGCCCGGGCGTTGGACCGCACGGAGAGCGTGATGGTCCGGCCGGCGCGGGCGGTCGTGCGGCCTGTGCCATAGGCGGGGCTCGACGCGCTGCAGCGCGACCTCGACAGCGGGCATCGCGTGGCCGTCGCCCGGTACGTGCCGGGGTCGGAGGCGCGCACGCGCAGCCGTATGACGCCATTGGACGAGACCGTCCTGCGCAACAGCGCGAAGGCGTTGCTCGCCGGCGTGATCGTGGCCGGCCCGGGCGGTGGGGGCGCCAGCGGTGGGGTCGCGGCGGCGATGCGCAACGTCATCGCTGCCTGGCTGTCGAGGAAGTCCGGGATGGCGGCGGTGTCGTCGTGGTAGAGCGCGCGGACGTCGTAGCCGCCCGGAGGAAGGGCGCTGGCGACGATCCCGGCCTGGCCGTCGTCGTCCAGCTCCAGCGGCTCGATGACCGCCTCCCCGTCGACGAGGAATTGCACGCTGCCGAAGGGGACAAAGTCGTTCTCGGTGTTGGACACCGTCGCGAGGATCGTCACGTCGCTGCCGGCGACGGCCGGATTCGCTGAGCTCCGCAGCGCGGTCGAGGTCGCCGCGGCTCGAACGCTGGGTGCGATCTGGGTGCTGCTCGTCCCGTTCGTCGAGTCACCGCTGTAGCGCGCCCTCACGGCGCCGGCGACGCCGACGAACGCATCGAGGTGCGCCTCGCCGTTGGCATCGAGCGCCACCGACCTGTCCGACGGGAACCCGTCAACCTGGAAGCGGACCGTCCCGGTCGGCGTCCCCGGGCCGCCGCCGGACACCTTCGCCGTGAAGGACAGGACCTCGCCGAACGGCCGCGATCCCGCCGCCGCCGGGACGATCGTCGTCGTGCTCGGCCACAGCGCGTCGACGGCCACGCCGCAGCCGCCGCTCGGTGCGATGAAGTTCATGTCGACGTTCGTGCCGTCGAGGTTCGCGCGGCCGATGTTCAGGCGGTTGGTCTGATAGGCCCAGTAGACCTTCGTGCCGTCGAGCGCGACCGCGCACGGCGTGATGACGGCCCCGTCGACGATCGGGATCGTGATCAAGTCCTCGTCGACCCCGGTGCCGTTCAGGTTCGCCCGCCCGAGCGTGCGCGACGACCACGAGCCCCAGTAGATGTGCGTCCCGTTGACCGCGAGACCCAGTGGCTCCTTGAGGCCGGTGATGAAATTCGGGTCGACGTTCGTGCCGTCGAGGTTCGCGCGGCCGATCGTGCCTCCGCGATCGGTCCAGTAGACGTGCGCGCCATCCACTGCCACGCCGTTCGCCTGACCGAGCCCCGCGATGAACGTCTGGGTCACACCGCTGCCGTCGAGGTTCGCCCGGCCGATCGACGTGCAGGAGCTCATGCACTCCACCAGCCCCGACGTGTTCGCCCAGTAGACGTGCGCGCCGTCTACGGCGACGCCGCAGGGATTGCGGGCGCCCTCGATGAAGGACTGGTCCACGTCGCCGCCGTCGATGTTCGAGCGGCCGATCGTGTTCATGCCGCTCCCGTTGAACTGGTTGGCCCAGTAGAGGTGGGCCGCGTCGGCGGCGATCCCGCAGGGGTTCTGCGCGTTGGGGATGAACGTGAGACTGGCGCCGGTGCCATCGAGGCTCGCGCGCCCGATCGTGCGGCCCGGGTTCTCGGTCACGCTGGCGAAGTACACGAAGGCTTGCGCTTCGGAAGCCGCCACCAGGAGCACTGCGATCACGGCGACGGCGGCGGCGATCGCCCGGACCGCCAGCGGCTTGGTGGGTGTGCGCATGACCAAGCCGCTTTCGACCGCAGGATCTTCGGGCTCAACGCTCATCGCGTGAGAGTATCCGTGCTGCCAAGACGCTGCACCTCCTGCACCACGTCGACAATCGAGCATGAAATTGTTGTGTCCGCGGAGTTCGGCCCCCGTGTCACCAGGGGCAAGGTGACGTTGACGACACGCTCGCGTCCCCGGGGTAAGGTGCTGGTGACATGTTCATCGGCGGCAACGCCAACGACCGGGTCAACGCCCTCGGCGGCGACGGGACGTTCTGCGGCGGCGCTGGCGACGACCTCGTCGGCCTCATGAGCGGCGGGGACGTTCAACGGCGGCGGCGCAACGACACCGTCGGCCTCAAGAACTCTGCCGGCACCTCCACAAATTTGGAAACCGGCTGCTGGCCACGCCACATCGAGGCGACTCGATGAGGTTGACCGTGGACAACTTCCCCGCTCGCGAGTCCCGCCTCGCGTCCCTCCGCCACGAACTGACTGGACGCGTCCGCTATCGCGGGGTGCACGCGCTCGAGCGGATCCCCCGCGAGCGACGGCTGCGGTGGGCGGAGCGGGCGCGCGAGATCTTCCCGCCATCGGGGGTCGTCATGGACGCCGTGGGGGCGTGGTACGGCCGCGCCCCGCTGACCATCGCCGGGGGACCGGCGGCCGGCATGTTCGTCTCCACCGAGCACCTGCATCTCGGGCACGCGCACCTCGGCGTGATCCTGCGCGGTGACCTCGAGATGAGCGTGTACCGGGCGATGATCCGCACGCTCAAGCCGGGGGACGTCTTCTACGACGTCGGGGCCAACATGGGGTACTTCTCGCTCGTCGCGGCGCGGATGGTGGGGCCGGCGGGGCGCGTCGTCGCGTTCGAGCCCGTGCCCGAGTGCGCCGAGGGGGTGCGACGCAACCTCGCGCTCAACGACCTCGGGCACGCGTCGGTGCTCGAGGTCGCGGTGGGCGACCGCGTGGGCCGCGCCGAGCTGCAGGTCGTCACGGAGGCCAGCCAGTCCGTGCTGTGCGGCCTGACCACGAACCGCACGACGCGTGAGGTGATCGAGGTCGAGATCACGACGCTCGACGCCCTGGTCGGCGCTGGGACGATCGCTCCGCCCGATGTGGTCAAGCTCGACGTTGAAGGCGCCGAGCTGCTCATCCTGCGGGGGATGCGCGAGACGCTCGCTGCCCACGGGCCGATGCTGATCTGCGAGGTCCACGGGGAGAAGGCCGCGTTCGCCGCGCTGATCGACGATCTCGGCTACCGCTCGCACCACCTCGACGGCCCGTTCCCGGTCGCCGAGACGCCGGGCGAGCAGATCCACGTACTGGCCGAGCCGAAACGCTGAGCCAACGCCGTTCCGCCCAGGGGTCGCGGCGTCGCGTGACCTCTCGACGTGCCCACCCGGCTCCGGCCCATCCACCGAGGCGGCCTGGTGGCGCTTCGTCATCGCCGGCCAGGCGATCGTCTGCGAGCACGTCGACAGCTACCGCACATCCAAGCGATGGGCCTGAACGCGAGCAAGATCGCCGACGGCGAAATCAGCGGCCCGTACGCCGACACCGATGCAGAGCGCTACGCCACCCGCCTCCGCGAGGGTGCGCTCGCGATACGAACGGCTGATGACCTCGCTGGGCGAGTCCGTCACACGCGTCGGCCGAAGGCGCCTTAGACGGGCTTGCCCCCGGCGCCGCACCAAGGCCGGCAGTCATCGGGGCGCTGGGCGATGCCGACGCCCACCCGGCCATGACCAGGAGAACGCCGGCGCTAGCCAAGTACAGGGTTGCGCACCGACCCGACCATGACCGGGTCCGAAGCGCTCGCAGACTGGCGGCCAAAGCGGGACCCGCTTCCCATTCCGGATCACGATCCGCGAGAGCCGATCGATCCATTGACACGCGGCGGCCCTCGCTCGATTCCTCGATCGAACAGTATGGCGTTCGACCGCTCGCGAGGACTGGCAGCCGGGCCTGTTGGCGGCACCGCGACGTGTGCGCGGGCCTCGGCGGTCACCGCGTGCGGCCCTCGTCGGTCAAACTACAGTCATGGGCGCTGCAGCGCACGTGAAGTACCTGCTCGGCTGGCCTCTGCGGCGCGCCCTGAATCCACGGGTCGAGATGACCGTTAACGAGATCGACGCCCGCTTGGGCAGCGACGATGGGGGTCGGCCGACGGTCCACGATCGTCTGGACGACCTCGATCGTATGGGCCGCGACATGCTCGCCGGTCTGGGCTGGCGCGATGTCGCCGAACCGGGCGGCGAGCTCACGCGGCTCGATGCCGCCCGCGCCGCATATCTCAACTGGGCGAGCGGGCCGCAAGGCTACGCCGCGCAAGCGGGACTGTGGTTCAACGCGCCGGTCCCGGTGCAACACGACGCCGGCGGCGTCGAGGTTCTGCTCGTCAACGAACGCATCGTCGAGCAGCCCTTCGCCTTCGGCGCTCTCGCGGGCCTACCCGCCGGTGCGGCAATCGTCGATGTCGGCGGCAGCGAGAGCACTGTTGGGCTCTCGCTCGCGACGCTCGGACACCGCGTCACTGTCGTTGACCCGCGGGCGCACCCGCTGCGCCATCCCAACCTCACCCACGCCTCCTGTCGCCTCGATGAGCTGCCAGAACCCGCAAGGCCATTCGACGCCGCTCTCGTCCTCTCCGCCGTCGAGCACTTCGGCTTGGAGCAATACGGCCAGGACACAGTCGACGAGCGGTTGGACCTCGACGCGCTCGAGCGGCTCCGCAAGCTCGTCGCGCCGGGCGGCCTCCTCGTCCTAACGGTCCCCTTCGCGGGTCAAGCGACCGTCGACGACTTCCAGCGCGTTTACGACGAGGCCGGGCTGCACGAGCTGCTGCACGGCTGGGACGTACAGACGTCGCTGCGTGTTGGGCGCATCGACCGGCTCACTTGGCAGCTCGGGGAAGCCACACGCGAGCGCCACGGCGTTGCGCTCGTCACCGCGCGGTCACCGAAGTCGTAGGTCTGCCATTCCGGATCGCCAGCGAAGACCTTGGCGGGGTCGGTCTCCACGTCCGCCCGTACCCGCGGCTTGGGATCGATCGCCTGCGCTCCGATGTCGAGAACCGCGACAACAAACCATCCGATCGCGGCTGCACCAGCGGTACGCTCAGGTCGCGGAATGCACCCGTGATAATCGCCGATATCGCCGGTACAACGCGGAGCGGGGACCCTTCCTCCCGGCGCGTCGCCGATGAGTCGGCGGCGAGTTATCGCGGGTACATCCGACGGCTGGCCATCTCATGCGCCGGCCGGTGCCCGCCCGGCGCCCGCCTCGCCTCCGAGCGTGCTGTCCCAGACGACGAGCCCCAGGCAACTGGGTGGTGTCAGGTTGGCGCACGGACGAAGTCGGCACGGGAGAACGCACCCCGCCTGACAGACTCGACCCGGTGCATGCCACCCCACAGCACGCGCGCAGCGCGACGCTGTCGGCCGCCGCCGCCACACTCGACGCCGAGCTCGGGCGGGGCGCCATCGACGAGCGCTTCGCGCTGATCCTGCGCGCCTGCGCGCACGGCGGCGCCGCCACCGTGCGCGCGTTCTGCGACGTCGTCGCCGATCCGGCGCAGGAGGCCCGCGAGGCGCCCGCGCTCGCGCTGCTGGCCGCGGTCGCCGACGGCGAGGCCGCAGAGCGGGCCGTGCGTGCGGCGACCTGGACGATGGCGGCGCAGCGCCTCAGCGCGGCATCGCCGAGCAGCTTTCATGCCGAGCTCGAGGCCGCCCGTGCGGTGATGCCTCTCAGCGACCGCTCCTTCGAGCACATGCAGACGCTCGGCTCGCTGACGGCGTGCGCGAACACCACGGAGGAGATCGACACGCGCGACGGCCAGCGCATGCAGTTCAGCCGCGAATCGCTCGCGCACGTGATCGCCGCCGCGACCGGCGCGCGGCCGGGCCGGCGCGACATGCTGCTCGTGATCTCGCCGTGGACGACCTGCTTCGTCGCGGGCATCCGCGCCTGCGAGGCGCGGCTTCGCGAGCCCGAAGGGCGCGACCGCGATGCGCTTGCGTCATAGCGCCGCGCGGGCGGCCGTCGCGCTCGTCGCGGCCGGCGCGCTGTCGATCGCGCTGAGCGCCTGCGGTTCGGGCGACGCGCCGCCCGCCTATGTCGCGCTCGGCGACTCCTACTCCTCCGGCCTCGGCGCCGAGCGCTACACGGAGGAGTCGGGCGCCTGCCTTCGCAGCCCGCAGAGCTACGTCCACCAGCTCGGTCGCAAGCTCACCTCGTTCCGCGCTTGCACCGGCTCGACGACCGGCGGCGTGCTCGATCTGCAGATGGGGCCGTTTCCGCGCAACACGCAGCTCGTGACGATCACGGTCGGCGGCAACGACGCGGGGTTCTTCGCCGTGGTCGCGACCTGCCTGCTGCGCGCTGCCGCGGCCTGCGACACCCGCCTCGACGAGGCCGAGCGCTACGTGCGCCGCGAGCTGCCCGCCCGCCTGGGCCGCGTCTACGACGCGATCCGGCGGCGTGCGCCCGAGGCGACGGTGGTCGTCGCCGGCTACCCGCGGCTGATCGCCCGCGGTCCGTGGTGCGGCGCCTTCGGCGAGGTCGACGACCGCGAGCAGCGCCGGCTCAACGAGGCCAGCGACCTGCTCGCAACGGTGATCGCCGCCGAGGTGCGCCGCCACCGCGGCTTTCGCTTCGTCGACGTGCGCGAGACCTTCGACGGTCACGAAGCGTGCGCGGACACGCCGTGGATCAACGCGTCCACGAGTCCTGGGATCCACTCCTTCCATCCGAACATCAGCGGCTACGCCGCATATGCCCGCGTGATCAGGCGGGCCGTCGGGCGCTGAGGGCATCATGGCTCGACCATGGCCCCCGTCGACATCACCGGCCGCGGCGACCCGCTCGTCCTGATCCACGGCCTGGCGACGACCCGGTCGATCTGGCGCCACACGATCGCGCAGCTGGCGGCGACCCGGCAGGTCGTCACGCTCGACGTCCCCGGGTTCGGCACGTCGCGTCCGGTGGCCCGCGGATTCGATCTCGAGACGGTCGCCCGGCGCGTCGACGAAGACCTGACCGACGCCGGGGTCGCGCGGCCGTTTCATCTCGTCGGCCACTCGATGGGCGCAGCCGTCGCGCTGACGCTCGCGGCGCGCGAGCCGGCCGCGGTGCGCAGCCTCGTGCTGGTGTCGCCGGCCGGGCTGCGGCCGATCCCCCGCACCGTGGCCGCCGCGCTCGGGCTGGCGGCCGAGCTGTACGTCCCGGTCCGCCGACGGGCGTCGCCGCTGGCGGCCTGGTCGTGGGGCCGCAGGCTGCTGATGGCGGGCGGCGTCGCGAACGGCGCCGCGCTCGAACCCGCCGTCGTGCGCACGCTGGTCTGCGCATCGCTCGGCGCGCAGCGCACCGGTCCCGCGCTCAGCGCGGTCGCAAGCGCCGACCTGCGCGGGGTGCTCGCCGAGCTGCCGCTGGCGGTCGGCGCGATGTGGGGACGAGACGATCGCGTGATCCCCGCGGGAGGCGCGCGAACCTTGCTGCAACTGCGCCCGGACGCGCGCTGCGAGATCGTCGAGGGCGCCGGGCACATCTCGATGGTCGAGCAGCCCGAAGCCTTCGTCGAGGCGCTCGAGCGCCTGCTCGTCGCCATGTCGTGAACGCGCCTTCCGGTGCGGCGCGCGTGCGTTTAGCGTGCGGTAGCAGGAACTTCTATGAGCGATCGGGACATTGCACGCGTTGTCTTGCTGCCTGACGGCAGGAAGCTGTCGTTTCGCTCGATCGGTCCGCGGGACGGCGCGCTCGTCCTGTACCTGCACGGCGCGCTCGGCTCGCCGCAGTCCTCCTGCCCGCGCCTGGAGGCCCTGACCGCGGACCTCGGCATCCGCTACGTCATGGTCAGCCGGCCCGGTTTCGGCGACTCCGATCGCGCGCCGCGCCGCACGCTGTCGAGCTTCGCACGCGACGCCGCCGCGCTCGCCGACCATCTCGGCCGCGAGCGATTCGCGGTCGTCGGCGTCTCGGCGGGCGGTCCGTACGCCCTCGCCTGCGCGCACGAGCTGCCCGGACGCGTGGCGGCGGCAGCGGTCGTCGGCGGACTGGGGAGCATGCCGGCGGGCTTGCCCGATGCGACCCGTCTCGCCCTGCGCGCGCTGCACGCCCGGCCGGCCGCCTGCGCGCGCGCCGGCGACGCACTCTGCGCCGTCGCGCGGCGCCGCCCGGACGCGCTCGCAGCGGTCCTTCGCGCGCGCGCCTCTGCGGTCGACCGGCGTCTGCTCGCCGAAGCGGACGCGGAGGAGCGCGCTGCCGATCGCTTCCTCGCCGCGGCTCGCAACGGCGTCGGCGGCATGATCGACGACGTGCTGATCTGCACCCGCCCGTGGGGCTTCGCACCGGCAGACATCCGGGGGCTCGTGCACGTCTGGCATGGCGTCCAGGATCAACTCGTGCCGGTCGACCACGCGATCCACCTCGCCGCCGAGCTGCCCTGCGCTCAGCTTGCGCTGCACCCGGACGAGGGCCACTTCTTCTACCGCCGCAGACTGCGCGAGATCCTCAGCGACGTCGTCGCGGAGTTCACGTCTGCGCCGCGCAGCACGATGCCCTGAAACGTCGTGCCCGGAAGTCGGCCCGATCGCGCGCGCCGGCTCGAGAGCTGCGCCATAGTGTCGAGGACACAAGCGATGCCAGCTCCGATCGTCACCACCGCAGCCAAGATCATGTGCGCCCATGGCGGGCAGGTCACGCTCATCCCCAAGCAGTTCAAGGTTCTCGCGGGCGGCCAGCCGGTCATGTGCGTCGGAGACCTCGTCGGCTCGCCGATCGTCGGCTGCGCACAGCCGCCGACGCCCGTCACCGCGCCCTGCCTCGTCGTGGCCAGCGAGATCCCGATCCCGATGGTCGGCATGAGCCCGAAGGTCCTCGTCGGCGGCAAGCCCGTGCTGCTGGCGGGCATCAACGGGATCACGAGCGGCGTGCCGCCATCGCCGCTGATTGTCGCCTTCCCCGGCCAGACGAAGGCCCTGGCGTAAGCGCCCGTGTCACTCGACCAGTACGACGTCATTCGCGAGCTGGGCCGCGGCGGCATGGCGGTCGTGCACCTCGCACGCCAGCGCGACCTGCAGCGGCTCGTCGCGCTGAAGGAGCTGGGCGGCTTCAACGCCCGCGACCCCGCCTTCGCCGAGCGCTTCCTGCGCGAGTCGCGCTTGGCCGGCTCGCTGAACCATCCGAACATCGTCACCGTCTACGAGTACTTCGAGGACGGCGGCACGCCCTACATCGCGATGGAGCTGATCGAGGGCGGCTCGCTGCGGCCGCTGATCGGCGAGCTGTCGCTGCCGAAGGTCGCGCGCGTGCTCGAGGACCTGCTGGCCGCGGTCGCGTACGCCGGGCGCGCGGGCATCGTGCACCGCGACCTCAAGCACGAGAACGCGTTGATCACCAAGGAAGGCCGCCTCAAGGTCGCCGACTTCGGGATCGCGAAGATCGCCGCCAGCGGCCAGGCCGGCCTGACCTCGGAGGGCATGACGGTCGGCACGCCGGAGTACATGTCGCCCGAGCAGGCGCTCGCGCGCGACGTCGGCCCCGCCTCGGACCTCTACTCGGTCGGCTGCATGACCTACGAGATGCTGACCGGCCGGCTGCCCTTCCAGAGCGAGTCGCAGGCCGCGCTGCTCGTCGCGCACGTCAACGAGTCCGTGCCGGACGTGCGCGAGGTCGATCCGCTGATCCCCGAGGCGGTCGCGCTGTGGGTCGCGCGGATGACCGAGAAGGACCCCGACGACCGCTTCCCCGACGCAGGCGCCGCCTGGGAGGCCTTCGAGGAGGCCGTGCTCGAGCACATCGGCCCGCTCTGGCGCCGCGACGCGACGATCGAGCCGGGCAGCGGGATCGACCTCTCGGACATCCCGCCGCAGGGCGACACGCCGATGCGCCCCGCGGCGTCGGCGCAGCCCATCAACCCGGCGGGCGCCACCAGCTATCAGACCTACCAGGCGCCCGCCGCGCTGCACGAGCTGGTCGGCGACGAAGGCGCCGACGCCGCGCCGGCGGTCGTCACGCCGCCGCCGCGCCCGGCCGCGCGGCCGCCCAAGCGCGTCACGCCGGCACCCGTGCCGTCGGTCTCGGGCAAGCCCGAGCGCGACGCCAGGCCCGCCGACGCTCCGGCCGATGCCGGCGACGAGGAAACCCAGCGCGCGCTGCCCGTCGGCGCGATCGCCGGCGCGGCGGTGGCCGCGCTGATCATCGCGTTCGTCATCGGCATGTCCAGCGGCGGCGGCGAGCAGGCCGCGAGCGCCAAGGGGGACGGCTTCACGCTGAATGCGCCGGCCGGCTGGAAAGCGGCGCCGCCCGACCCCGCAGCGAGCTCGAGGGAGGGCTTCATCGCGGTCGCTCCTCCCGGCGCGGGCGCCGGCGAGGTCGTATCGGCGGGCAGGCTCCCGACATCGGTGGCCGTGCAGGCACTGCGCGACAGTGGCGACGTGGCACACGTCAAGCTCGGCGCGGGCGAGGCCGTCAGCACGGTGGCGGACGGCTCCCCGACGGCCTATCTGCTGCCGACGAGCGAGGACGTCGTCGTGATCTTCTGCGGTGCTGGTGCTGCCGTGCGCGACGCCTGCGCCGACGTCGCCGGCTCGCTCGAGCTGACGAGCGGCGAAGCCCTCGCACCGGGCCCGACCGAGGACGGCGCCAGCGCGCTCGGCGGCGCGCTGACGCGCCTGCGCAACGCGCTGCGCAACCCGACCGAGGACCTCGAGCGCGCGCGTTCCTCCGCCGATCAGGCGACCGTCGCCGGCGATCTCGCTCGCGTGTACCGGGCCGCCGCGAGCGACGTCAAGCGCGCGGACGTCGGCGCCCTGGCCGCGAGCGCGCGCGATCAGCTCGCGAATGCGCTGCGCTCAGCGGGCAGCGGGTGGACGCGCTTCGCGACCGGGGCGAAGAACAAGAGCGCGGGCGCTGTCGCCACGGCGCGCTCGCAGATCGCGCGGGCGCGGACGCGGGTCGTGCGGGCACGTGCGGCACTCGCCGCGGTCGGATACGAAGCTGGAGGTGGCTGAGATGCGCACATGGATCATCGCGGGCGTGGCGGTGCTCGCCGCGGCGGTCGTCGGCTTCGTGGCCGGCGGCGTAGTCGGCGGCAGCGACAGCGGCCTGAAGAGCACCGCCGAGGCGGTCGAGAACGAGACGAAGCCCGTGGCGGCGGTCGCGGCCGGCCCCCGTGCGCCGGGTCTGCGTGTCGCCAGGAGCGGCAGCAGCTCCGGCGGCGGCGGCAGCTCCGACGGCGGCGGCGGCTCCGGTGGCGGCAGCGGCTCCGGCGGCGGCGGCGGCTCCGGTGGCGGCGGCTCCGGTGGTGGCGGCAGCAGCTCGGGCGGCGGCGGCTCGAGCTCGTCGACTCCGCCCCCCGCGGCCGCGCCTCCGCCTCCCCCGCCTCCGCCTCCCCCGCCCCCCGCGCAGGCGCCCGCGCCTGACGACGGCGGCGGCGTCATCGAGGAGTAGCCGGACGGCTCAGGAGCCGCCGGCGATCGTGCCGGCGGCGCGCTCGGCGTCGAGCTCGAGCGCGTCACCCGGTTCGGACACGCGCAGCTGACCGGTCGTCGGCGCGCCGCGCTGCTGGACGACGTGCGCGAGCTCGTGGGCGAGCAGCTGCTGCCCCGACGACGAGCCCGGCGAGTACTCGCCGCGGCCGAAGTAGATGTCGGCGCCCGTCGTGAAGGCCCGCGCCTGGACCGATCGCGCCAGCGACGTCGCAAGCGAGTCTGTGTGCACGCGCACGTCGGCGAAGGAGTCGCCGAGCGCAGAGGACATCTGGTCGCGCACCGCCGGCGCGAGCGGCGTCCCGCGCCCGCGCTGAGCGGCGATCTGCGCGGTCACGTCGGGATGCACGAGGCCGCCGGCGAGCAGGCCGCCGCCGTCGGCATGGGTTGAGAAGTCAGCGCTCACGGTTCGGTCTCCTCATGGACGATAGACGGGGTTGCGCCCCCTGTCGGCGACGGGCGAGGTGTCCTTCGGCGAGCCGATCGAGAAGCGGACGACCTTGCCGAGCTCCTGCTCGCAGCGGTCGCCGGACTGCACCGCCGCCAGCTCCTGGCCGTCCGATCGCCACGTGACGTCGCAGCCCTTCGTGCCCGTCGACTTGGCGTCTGCGAGCGACAGGTTGTCGGCCTTGCCGATCACGACCTCGAAGTTGTCGCTGTCGAGGTTCGAGATCCCGGCGACGCTCGTGCCGCCCGGCGAGAAGGCGGCGCTGCGCACGCCCTTGCCGGGGGTTCCGGTCGGCGTCGCGGTGCTGCCGCGCCACAGCAGCGGCTCCCGCGCGTTGGCGCGCGCGGTGCGGTAGACGCGCACGCCGAAGACCGACGGGTTGGACTGCCGCGTGCCCGCGACGAGCACCGCCTTGCCGTCCCGGCGCCACGAGATGCGCCCGTTGAGGTCCCAGCCGTCGTCGGGCAGGCACAGCGCATTGAGGTCGACGATGTCCAGGCGGCCGAAGCACAGGTCGCCGTCGCCCTCCTCGCGGCGAATCAGAGCGACCGTCGTGTTGTTGGGCGCGACGGTCGGGCGCACGAGCGTGTCCGCGCCGGCAGTACAGCGCGCGCGGCTTGGCGCCCTCGCCGATGCCGGCCGACAAGATCCGCGAGCCCGAGCGGTAGACGATCTGCTCGCCGTTGGGCAGGTAGGACGGCTCGGCGCCCGAGCCGGGCAGGGCGAAGAGCTCCTTGCCGCCGACCGGGTCGAAGACGGCGATGCGCGTGGCGGTCTGCACCGCCACCGGCGACGGGCCGCTGGACGCGCGCACCGTGACGCGGTCGCCCTTCTTGACCTTCTTGCCCGGCGCGGGCACGACGGCGATGACCGTCCCCGCCTTCGAGGATGCGACCGCCGTGACGACGTTCGGCTTCAGGCCGAGCTTGTTCAAGGCCGCCGTGTACTCCTTGACCGGCATGCCCGCGATCTTCGGGATCGTCGGCCCGGAGGCGGCCTTCTTCGCGCCCCCGGCCGCGCCGCCGGCGGCCTTCTTCTTCTTTGCGGCCGCCTTGGCGGCGGCCTTCTTCTCCTTCGTCGTCTTCGCCGGCTTGGCCAGGAACACGCGCACAGCGGTGCCGCGGGCGACCGACAGCCCCGCGTCGGGGATCTGGCTCTTCACCAGGAAGCTTTCGGGCGCGTCGGCGGGCTGCGTCTCGCCCAGCTCAAGCCCCTCCTCGCGCAGGCGTGCATCGGCCTTGACCCGCGTCAGGCCCTGCAGGCGCGGGACGTCGACCTTGGCATCGCCCGCGGCGACGACGATGCTGACCGAGGCGCCCTTGTCGACGTCGGTGCCCGCGGACGGCGACTGCTCGATGACGCTGCCCGGGTCGGCGTTGGGATCGGCGCGTTCCTGGACGGGCCGGCTCAGCACGAGCTCCTTCTCGCGCAGCATCTTCTCGGCGACGAAGGAGTCCGACACACCGCGCAGCGGCGGCACGCTCGTCTTCTGGGGCAGCAGCAGGTACAGCAGCAGCGCGGCGATCGCCAGCAGCAGGATCAGCCCGATCAGCCACAGCGGGATCACCGGCTTCTGGCGAAAGACGACCGGGCGCCCGGTGATCGGGGCGCCGGCGTCGGCGGGGCCGCCCCGCAGCCGCGTGAGCATCGCCGGGTCGGGCTTGAACTTCTTCAGCAGGCTCTGAAGCGTCGGGATCTTCGGCCTGGCGACCGCCACGCCCGTCGGGCCGACCTTGACCTTGCCCTTGGCGGCCGCGCCGCCCTCCTTGGCCTTCGCCTTCGAGCTTCTCCTTGGCGGTGAGCTCGGGCTCGGAGACCTCCGGCTCGACGCCGAGCGCGTCGACGCCGATGCGATGCTCGATCGTGCGCCCGACCAGCCGCGGGAAGCGCGGCTTCACGGTCAGGATGTCCGCGCCGACCTCGCCGGACTCGAGCGTCAGCCTGCCCTGGGCGAACCTCGTGCGCAGCTTGCCGCTGTCCTCGATCGCGATCGGCCACAGCATCTGCTCGGCGTTGCCGTCGTTGCGCATCGCCGCGCGGTAGCGCGCCTTGAAGCGTCCGGAGTTGACCGTCGGCACGACCTCGATCGACCACGACTGAAACGGGCGCACCTCGAACTGCGCGACTGCGCGCGCGGCGACGGTCGCGTGGGTGCGCGACAGGGCGATCAGCTCGAAGGTCCAGATGCCCGCCGTCGAGCGGTAGTCGCGCGGCGGCATGAGGTCGATTCGCAGCTCGAGCTCGCTGTCGCCGCGGCCCGAGCCGAGCGGGACGAGGAACGCGGCCGCGGGCGAGACCAGCGCCCAGTTCTCGGGCAGGCCGAGGACGGCGAGGTCGTAGTTGTCGACGATCTGGCTCTCGTTGCGGATCGTGGCGCGGAACGTCAGCGTCGCGCCCGCGTCGACCGCCGGAACGCCGCCGAGCCCGACCGCCGGGTCGGCCGCGACGACGACGAGCGACGCGTCGCCGCTCGCGGGCGGCACCGGCGCAACCGCGGCGAGCTCCTCCTCGACCGGGGGAGGAGGCGGCGGCGGAGGCGCGGCGGCCTCCGGCGCGGCCGGCTGCTCGGTGGTCGGTGGCTGCGACGGGCCCGCCGGACGGCGCGGCTTGGGCGCGCGGCGGCGGCCGGGGATCCCCGGCGGGCTGAAGCGCGACTTGACGGCCGGCGCCGGCGCGCCGTTGGCCGATGCGCGGTCCTCCTCCTTTTCGGGCTCGGGCTCGGGAGCGGGAGCTTCAGGCGCGGGCGCGTCCTCGGCGGGCGTCGGGATGTCGACCGCGGCCGCTGCCGGGTCGGCGCCGTTGGCCGCCGCGGGCGCGTCGGGTGCGACCTCGTAGTCGGCGTCCACGACGTCCGGGTCATCGTCGTGCTCGTGGTCGTGGTTGTGGTCGTGCGCGTGCGGCGGGCGCGGGACGCTCGGCGACCGGTCTTCGAGCGCGGGCGAGGCGCCCTGCGAGGCGCCGTCGTCCGGCTGGCTCGCCGTCGCTTCGTCGTCGGCGACCGACGCCTCGGGGACTGCCGCGATGAGCGCCGTCGGCGCCCAGGCGAGGTACTCGCCGCAGTTCTCGCAGAAGTCGCGCCCCGGGGTGTTCTCCACGCCGCAGCTGCGACAGACCGCGCCCTCGGTCACGGATCGTCTCCGATGTCGGTCGCGGGCGGATCGGTGAACGGCGGGCGCAGCTCGGGCGGCGTCTGCCCGTGGCCGGCGTCGGACGGCGGCGCGGCCGGCACGTCGGGCAGCGTCCGGATCTCCGTGCCGCGGCGCACGCGCAGCTTGTAGTGCGCGTGCACCGGCTTCCAGCGCTCGATCGTGCGAGCGACGGACATCTGCGTCTCGGGTGGCAGCGACTGCTCGCAGACGACGTCGAAGGACGCCACCGCGGCGGGCGGCGGCTGCTCGTCGGCGTCCTCGGAGACGGTCACCCGACCATGGTCGTTGATCCGCACCTTGATCTGCGGAAAGAAGAGGCTCAGCGTCAGCTGCAGCCCGGCCGCCGTGCCGCGCAGGCGCGCGAGCTCGCCGGCGCGGCGGACGGCCTCGCGGCGCTGATCGGCGGGCAGGCTCTCGACCTCGTCAACGCCCAGCCATGTCGCCAGGCCGGCGAGCGCGTGCTCGGGAGCGAGGTCGACATCGAGGTGCGCCGGCAGCGAGTCGAGCGTCGCGACGATCGGGTCGAGCACCTCCTCCAGCGCCTGCAGGAAGCGCATCGCGAACGGCGGCGGCTGGTCGCGGCGAGCGAACGCGTCGCGACGGTAGATGTCGGGAACGCCGTTTCGCAGGTGCTGGCGCACCGAGACGGTGGCCGGCGCGGCGTCCAGCGCGGGCGGCCCGGAGCCGTTGACGGAGAGCTCGAACGTCGCCATCAGCGGGCCACTCACGTCCCGCGCATGGTCGCCTTGACGATGTGCACGCCGGAGGCGATCGTCTCGTCCGGCTCGAGGACGATGTGCGATCCCGCCGGCTCGGGCGACTGCCTGCCCGTGACGAGGTCGGCGCGGTACATGCGCAGCAGGCGCACGTACTCGACTCCGGCGATCTGGTGCACGACGCCGTACAGCTCCCCCTGATTGAGCGCGCGGCCGAAATCCCAGCCCTCGCCGTCGGCGCCGGGCGTGCCGCCGACCAGCGGGTTGAGGAAGCGATAGAGCTCGCGCAGCGTCTCCTCGCGGATGCGCGCGATGTCCGCCAGCGGCTCGGTCTGCAGCTCCACGACAACGCTGACGCCGCGCAGGCGCACGGGCGCGACGTGCAGCGTCGCGCCCAGCAGGCGGCGCTCGTCGAGGTGCGCGGCGACCTCGTCGAGCAGGTCGCGCGGCGGCTGCAGCTCGTCGAACTCCAGCCGCCGTTCGGCCGGATGCAGGTGCGGCAGGATCCGCACCGCGACGCCGTTGCCCTCGTCGGGCGGCACGCAGACGGCGCGCGCGACGCGCGGCGACGCCTCGCGCGCGAGGTGCTCGAAATCCTCGGCGGTGACCGCGCGGTGGCGCGCGCGCAGCTCCATCGCGCCGCGCATGCGCACGGCGTCGAGCAGCTCGGGATCGACGCCGCCGCGCGCGCCGGCGGGGTTGGTCACCGAGGCGATGCCGGGCGGGCCGGCCTTCAGCACGCTCAGCGTCCCGGGCGCGACGTTGCCGCGCAGCCCGCCGCCGGAGCGATAGCGCGACATGCGCAGCGTCGCGCCCTTCGGCGGTACGGCGCCGTAGTAGCGCCAGTCGCCGTCGGCCTGGCGCACGGCCGGGCCGAGCTCGATCGTGCCGTGGGCGGCATCGCAGACGAAGACGCGGTCGGCGTCGGTGCATTCGTCGAAGGCCGCGCGTGCGCCCCAGCGACTCCATTGCGCGCCCTCCGGCTCGCGCACCTCGAGCCACTCGTCCTCCGACGGCGCGAGCATCGGCGGGCGCAGGACCTGAAAGGACTGTCCGGGAGTGCCGTCGCTCTCGCCGATGATCTCGTTGTCGACGTGCTCGGCGTGCTGGCAGAGCAGGAGCGCGCCGATCGGCTCGCCGGTGATCGTGAAGACCTCGGGCGGGCGCTCGTAGGCGGCGCCGCCGGCCTCCTCGGGCGTCGCGACGCGGCAGCGCAGCCAGTGCAGGCGGTGTCCGTCGAGCGGCACGCGCTCGCTGTCGCCGGCCAGCTCGAGCAGCACCTCGCCGCTGCCGAAGTTGAAGCCGCCGGTCGTGTCGTCAAGCACGGTGACCGGCTCCCAGACGATCGTGCCGTCCGGCGTCTCGCCGCCGGCCATCTCCCAGCGCAGCGGCGGGCGGCGCGGGTCGACGCCGGCGCCGCGCGCGGGCTCGGCCTCGACGGTGAGGCGCATCAGCAGGCGCGACAGCGAGTCGTCGAAGCCCAGGTGCATCGCGTCGCCGGCGACCGGCAGGGCGGAGAACGCGGCGCGGTCGGGGCCGACCGGCCGCGCGACGCCGGCGTCGACGGCGATGTTGCGCCGCTCGCCGTCGCGGTGCACGACGTACGCCGACGGGCGCAGCGGCATGATCGTGCGGCTCTCGGCGACCTCGAAGACGACCGCTTCCTCGTAGGCCGTGCGGACCGTGCCGACCTCGGTCTCGCCGGCGGCGATCGTCAGCGGCTCCTCGGGCGAGGCGGCGAGCGTGAAGCGCACGCGCGTGCGCGCGGGCGTCGCCGGGCGCATCGGCACGCCGAGCAGCTCGAGCAGGTGGACGTAGATCTTGTCCGGAACGCGGTTGAGGCGATACGTCGTCATCTCCGTCATCCACGCGAACAGCTCGATCAGCGTGATCCCGGGGTCGGACACGTTGTGCTCGGTCCACTCCGGGCAGCGGCGGGCGATCCGCGTGCGCGCCTCGGACACGAGCTCCTGGAAGCCGCGGTCGTCCAGCTCGATCTCCGGCAGCCTCACCATGACACGACCTCCGCGTCGAGGATCTCCTCCGCGCCCTCCTCCTCGGGGATGACGTAGAACGGATGGACGAGGTTGCGCACGCCCGGGACCTCCGGGATCTCATAGGTCAGCACGATGCCCAGGCAGCCCTCCGCGCGCCGGCCGAGGTCGAAGTCGACGGCGACGACCGAGGCGCGCGGCTCCCAGCGCGTGATCGCTTCGCGCACCGCGTTCTCGATCGCGCCGTACGCGCCCGCGTCGAGGGCGTCGAAGACATGGTCGTGCACGGCGCAGCCGAACTCGGGACGCATCGGCCGCTCGCCGGGCGCCGTCGAGAGGATGATCGTGATCGCCTGCGCGATGTCCGTCTCACCGCCCACGAGCGAGATCGCGCCGCGCTGGTCGACGCCCATCGGAAACGCCAGACCGGCGCCGAGGAACTCGTTCATCCGATCATCACCGTCGCGCCCGACAGCTGAAGGACGCCGCTCGCCTGGACCTGGACCACGGCGCCCTTGAGCTGCAGCGGACCGCTCGCCTCGACCGTCACGCCCGCGGTGCCCGTGACCTTGACCTGGCCGGTGGACTGGATCTCGACGCCCTGGGTGCCCTTCGCCGTGACCTTGCCGTCGGTCTGGATCGTGATCGCTCCGCCCTGGGCCGACTTGAACAGCAGGTCTTGGCCGGCGCTGACATCGAGCTTGCCCTGGTCGACCTTGACGGTCATGTCCTTGCCGCTGGTCAGCAGCACCTTCTCCTTCGTCTCGACATCGAGGTCGCGCGGGTAGCGGGCCGCGACCGAGGTCGCGGGCTTGACGAGGTCCGCGCCCGGTGTGTCCTTGCCGTTGAAGAGCGCGCCGAGGACGACGGGGCGGCGCACGTCGCCGTGCTCGAAGCCGATCGCGACCTCGTCGTTGACGTGCGGCAGCGCGACCGTGCCGCGCTCCTTGCCGGCGGCGCCCCAGGCGATCCGCGCCCATCCGCTCTCGACCTCGTCGTTGAGCAGCGGGTACTTGACCTTCACGCGCCCGAGCTTGTTGGGGTCGGAGTTGTCGGTGACGATGCCGATCACGAGGTGGTCGGCGAAGGCGTGCGCACGCTTGGCTCCGCCGCCCATCGACGCGGCGAGCGGTAGGCCGCCGGCGCCGAGCGTCATCTGCGTGACGTAGCCGCGAATGCCGTAGATGTGGGTCGCCGAGACGATCCGGTGCGTGCCGCCGAAGCGCGTGCCGACGCCGGAGATCTTCACGAACTCGCCGGCGAGCAGCAGCGGGTCGCCGGTGGCGACGGCGGTGCCCTGCACGCGCTCGTGGCCGATGCGCAGGGCTGCCGCCTTCGCGCGGGCTTCGGCCTCGGCGTCGGTCGAGACGTGCGTGTTGGCGAGCAGGACCTCGGCGCCCGAGACGGCCTCGTTGACCTTGCCGTTCTGCACCGTCGTGGAGGCCTTGGGGACGGCGTTCTTCGCGATCGCCGTCTTCTTCTTGACGTCCCACCCGCGGACGTTGACCTTGGCGACCTGCCCGACGCTCGAGACGCGCGGGCGAAAGCGCTGCAGGGTCTCGCCGTAGACGAGCTCGGCGGCGGGCGAGGCGGTCTTCGCGGGATCGACGATGTTGAGCGCACCGGCGGCGACGTCGAGCTCGCCGCCGTGGCTCTTGACGAGCTCGGAGAGGTACGCCCAGTCGCTCTCGCCGACCTGATGGCGCTCCTCGGCGGCGCCGCCCGGCAGCGTGGCGAGCTTGCCGACCTTGAGGCCGTGCTCGCCGGCCATCTTCCTGGCGATGTCCGAGACCGTCATCTGCTTGAAGGTGCGCGTCGTGGTCTTGCGGTGCATGCGGTGCGACCGGTCGTGACCGGTGACCGTCAGCTCGAGCACCGGTTCGCCCGCGAGCGATGCCCCGAGCTCCGCCTCGATCGTCGTGATCTCGCCGTCGAAGACGTCGGCCGGCTGACCGCCGACCGCCTTGGCGAGCTTGACCGCGAGCGGCGCGCCCAGGGCGAACTTGGTGCTGTCGATGATCGTCAGGGTCCCGCTCGTGGCGGCGTCCTCGGCGAGCCGGATCGTGCAGACGTCCGGCAGCCCGACCGTCGTCTCGACGCGCACCTCCATGATGCGAGCCGCGATCGCGGGGTCCAGCGCGCCGCCCATCGTGATCTTGCAGCCTGCCGCGAGGTCGGCGGCCGCGCCGACCGGGCTCATGACGGGACCTCGGGAATCGTGAGCCGCCGGCCGGGGCGCAGGCTCAGCGGATCGTCGATGTTGTTCACGCGCGCGATCGTCCGCCACGCAGTCGGATCGCCGTAGGCGTCATACGCCAGCGACGGTAGCGAGTCGCCCTCGCAGACGACGCAGGTCGACCCGGCCTCCGCCGAGCGCGTGGTGGGGTTCTGCGCGGCCGGGGTGCCGCCGCCGGTGCGCGCGTCGGCGGCGACCTGCAGCAGTTGCATCTGCGCCCATGCGCGGACCGGCTCGCCATCGGCGCGAAACAGCACGTAGCGCACGTCGATGCTGACGGGAACGGCCTTGAAGGACTCGAACGCGCCCCACTTGAAGGTGACGGTCGGCGGCGCGCTGCCGGCGCCCGAGCCGCCGTTTGGCACCTCCATCATCGCGAACAGCGCGTCGGTGATCGGCCGCACGCTCGCCTTGGCGGGCTTGCTCAGCGTGACGTCGAACAGCAGCTCGATCGTCATCTCGCGCGGGGAGCCGCCGACGAACTGCGGCACGCCGAAGCTGACGCCGGGGATGCTCTGGACCTGGTAGCCGTTGACCTTCGAGATCGAGTACTGCGCCGGGTTGAACAGGCAGTCGATCGGCTGGCCGCCCTCGATCACGAGCTTCGCCCGCTGGACGCTGGTGGGCTGGGCCGCGGCGGTGTCGCCCGCCCCGGCGCCGGGGGCGCCCGACGCCCCGGGCGCCGTCGTCGGGGCCGCGGGCACGTCGGGCGGCGGCGGCGCGGCGGGCACGGGCGGGGGATCGGCGACGGCGAGCGCCGTGCCTGCGCCGGCGGCGGCACCCGCTGCAGCGGCCCCTGCGGCAACGGCGGCAGGTGGCACCCCGGCGGCCGTCGCCGCCGCGGCGGCTGCCTCCGGCGTGGGCGGCTGACCGGCGACGGCGGCTGCGGCCGCCTGCCCGGCTGCCGCGGCGGCCGCCGGGGACGCACCCGCGGCCGCTGCCGCGGCGGTGGCTGCAGCGGCGGGATCGGGCGGCGTGCCCGAAGCGGCCGCGGCAGCAGCGCCGGCGGCGGCGGGCGGCAGGCCCGCGGCCTGGGCAGCGGCAGCGGCGGCAGCGGCGGCAGCGGCGGGCGTCGGGGGCGTGCCTCCGGCGGCGGCAGCGGCAGCTGCGGCGGCGGCCGGCGGCAGGCCGGCGGCCTGGGCAGCGGCAGCGGCGGCTGCGGCGGGCGTCGGGGGCGTGCCCGAAGCGGCAGCGGCGGCCGCCTGGCCGGCTGCTGCGGCGACAGCAGGCGGCGCACCGGCAGCCGCGGCCGCGGCCGTTGCCGCTGCTGCGGGAGACGTCGGGACCGGCGGTGCTGCGGGCGGTGGGGCGTCGGCGTGCGGAGCGGCCTCGCCACCAGCCGGCGCGGCCTCGCCACCAGCCGGCGCGGCCTCGCCACCGGCCGGGGCGGCCTCGCCACCAGCCGGCGCGGCCTCACCACCAGCCGGGGGGGCCTCGCCACCGGCCGGGGCGGCCTCGCCACCAGCCGGCGCGGCCTCGCCACCAGCGGGGGCGGCCTCGCCACCAGCCGGCGCCGCCTCACCACCAGCCGGGGCGGCCTCACCACCAGCCGCGGGGGCCTCGCCACCGGCCGGGGCGGCCTCTCCACCAGCAGCCTCGCCACCAGCTTCGGCACCGCCCTCGTTGCCACCAGCCTCGGCGACTCCTTCCTCACCGCCAGCCTCAGCGCCACCGGACTCCTCGCCCCCGGCTTCGGCAGCGCCCTCGTCGCCACCAGCCTCGGCGCCACCTTCCTCACCGCCAGCCTCAGCGCCACCGGACTCCTCGCCCCCGGCTTCGGCACCGCCCTCGTCGCCACCAGCCTCGGCGCCACCTTCCTCGCCACCAGCCTCAGCGCCACCGGACTCCTCGCCCCCGGCTTCGGCACCGCCCTCGTCGCCACCGGCCTCGGCGCCACCTTCCTCGCCACCAGCCTCAGCGCCACCGGACTCCTCGCCCCCGGCTTCGGCACCGCCCTCGTCGCCACCGGCCTCGGCGCCACCTTCCTCGCCACCAGCCTCAGCGCCACCGGACTCCTCGCCCCCGGATTCGGCACCGCCCTCGTCGCCACCAGCCTCGGCGCCACCTTCCTCGCCACCAGCCTCAGCGCCACCGGACTCCTCGCCCCCGGATTCGGCACCGCCCTCGTCGCCACCAGCCTCGGCGCCACCTTCCTCGCCACCAGCCTCGGCGCCACCTTCCTCGCCACCAGCCTCGGCACCACCTTCCTCGCCACCAGCCTCAGCGCCACCAGCCTCGGCGCCACCTTCCTCGCCACCAGCCTCAGCGCCACCAGCCTCGGCGCCACCTTCCTCGCCACCAGCCTCAGCGCCACCGGACTCCTCGGCACCGGCAACACCGCCTTGCTCGCCACCAGCCTCAGCGCCACCAGCGCCGCCGCCCCCAGCCTCTGCACGGGCTGCCTCGCCACCAGGCTCGGTGCCGGCAGCTCCGCCCTCGGCGTCAGCGCCACCTGGTTCCTCGCCGCCTGACTCAGCACCGCCGGAGTCCCCGGCACCCGCATCGCCTGCGGGCTCCTCGCCCGCGGTTTCAGCGCCACCAGCCTCGCCACCAGCCTCAGCGCTAGCCTCGCCACCAGGCTCAGCGCCACCAGCCTCAGCACCACCAGCTTCGCCACCAGCCTCAGCGCCACCAGCCTCAGCACCACCAGCCTCAGCACCACCAGCCTCGCCACCACCAGCCTCAGCACCACCAGCCTCGCCACCAGGCTCAGCGCCACCAGCCTCAGCACCACCAGCTTCGCCACCAGCCTCAGCGCCACCAGCTTCAGCACCACCAGCCTCGCCACCAGCCTCAGCACCACCAGCCTCAGCACCACCAGCCTCGCCACCAGGCTCAGCGCCACCAGCGGCTCCGCCCGCTGCCGGCTCTCCGCCCGCGGCAGGCGGCGCGCCTCCGGCGCCGGGGACGCCGCCGCCAGCCGGGATGTCAGGGGTCGATCCGCCGCCGCCGATCCCGAGGAAGTCCTCGATGTTCTCGGTCGCGCCGCCCTCTTCGCCGCCTTCGGCGTCGCGCTCGTCGTCGATCATGTCGCCAACGTGGTCATGCCGGCATGAGCGATCTCGAGCTCCTCGGCGGCGATCTCGGTTGTGCCCGCCGACAGCACGGGCCCGGTCCAGCGGATTGGGTATGCCTCGGCGAACGACCAGGCGCGCACCGCGTCGCCGTCGGCATCGAGGAACGTCACGGTCATCGTGTGGCGGTCGGCGCCGAGCCTCGTCTTCGCGAACCACTCCTCGACCGCGCGACTCGTCAGGCCGTTGGACAGCACGAGGTTGGGGTACATCATCTGCCCGGGAAGGCGGTGGACGACATCGTTGATGCCGCCCTCGCGGTACTCGAGGATCTTCTACCTGCGCTTCGAGGCCGCGGACGGCGCCGAACGTACCGAGCGTCTTGCCGAGGACCTCGGCGGTGAACGCCGCCGAGGCGACGGACGCGGAGCTGGCGACCTGTGGGGCGGGTGTGTTGGCAGGTTTCATCAGCTGATGTCGTCGAGGAGGAAGCCAAGCCGCTCACGGCCGTCGCGCAACTCATGGCGCAGGCGTTCGAGAACGTGATCGGCGAGAGCATCGAGGTCGGGCGCCGGCGGACTGGCCGGCGTCTGCGGGTTATCGCCGTTCTGCTGCTGTGGCGGCGAGGGTGGTGCTTCGGTCTGAACTCGCGCCAGTGTCGGGCGCTTTGTGAACGGGGACTGCGTGAGCCGTGGGGGCGCCGCGACCCGCGCGACGGCCAGCGCCGGCGCTGCGACTGGAGCCGTCGGCGCGGGAGCGATCGACACGGGCGCGGGCGCGGGAATCGCCGCGGGCGCCGCGTTGCGATAGGCCGCCAGCACAGCTGAACGAGTCGGTTCGGGGCGACCCGTGGGCCGGCTCGCCGTCGGCGCTTGCGCGGCGGGTGGCGACGCCGCCGGGAGCACCGACTGCGCGGGCGCCGCCTGCGCCGAGATGACCCCTGCGTGCTCGGATGCCGTCGCGGTCGCCGGTCCTGCATGAGGACGAGGGGCCGGCGGCAAGGGCGCCAGCGATGCGCTGCCGAGGACGCCGGGATAGGTGCTGTCGCTGACCGGCGGGCGGGCGCTGCTGCGGGGCCGCTGCATGACCGGGCGCAGCGCGACGCGCCTCGGGGGCGGCACCGGTCGCATCGCGTGCACGGCGGCGGGAGGGCGGTCGAGGCCGACAGCGCGCCCCCGATCGGGACCGAGCGCGGGCGGCGCGTTTTCGACGCGCGCAGGCCGGCGCTCAGAGGCCGTCGCCGTGACCTCGGTCCGCGCGACCGACGGCGCCGGCGTCATCGGAACGAATGGCGTCGGCACCGGTGCGGCAGCGCTGATCGACGGCACCGTGGTGGCGCGCGGCGCGTGTCGCGGGCGTGACGGCGGAGACTGCGCAGCGCTTGTCGGCTCGGCGCCGTCCGAGGTTCGGCGTGCTGCGGACGCGGGCGCGTGCTCGGCAGCAGGAGCGGGGGACGGCTGAGGAGCCGGCGCGCGGTCCGATGACAGCCCTCCGAGACCGGCCCGAGCCGGAAGAGCGTCGGTCGCGCTCGGCTGCGCGGAGTTGCTGGGGGCCGGCCATCCGGCGACGGGAGCAGATGCGACGCCGGGCGGCGCCGGCACGGTCCCTGCGGGTGCGGGAGCCGAGCTTGCCGACGCGCCGGCAGCCGGCGGCGGAGCGGGTGCTGCCCGGGACGCGGCCGGCGGACCGTCGTGCGCAGGCGGACCGGCACGTGGCGTGACGACGGCGCGCGGAGGCGCACCGGCGGGCGACGTGGCGTCCGCAGGAGTCCGGCCCGCAGTCACGACAGCCCGTGGCACGGCGGCGAGGGGGCCGGCGGCCGGCGACGCGGGCGTGGGGGGCTGCTCGAATGCGGGCGGGGCGATCGCAGGCTCGCCGGCGGGGGGCGGCATGGCGACGACGGGGTGCGGCCCAGCAGCGGCTTCGGCCGACGTCGCAGGTGCGGGCGATGCAGGTGGCGCGGCTGCCGCTGTGGACGGCGACGGGGCAGGCCCGGCAGGCGGCGCGGCCGTGAGCGGTGCGGCGGCGGGAGCAGGTGGCGGCGGGGCCGCGGGCGGTCCCGCAGCAGGTGCGGCGGTCCCGCGCGGCACGAATGTGGCCGAGGATGCCGCGGAAGCCGGCGGCGCTGTTGGGGCAGCGAGAGGCGGCGCGGCGCCGGCGGCCTGGCCGGGAGCAGCCATCGGCGCTGCGTGGGCAGGCGTGGCGGGAGCGGCAGGCGCCACGCGGTCCGCGGCCCTGGGAGCCTGCGGATCCGCGATCGTCGGCGGCACGGCCGCGGCGGGTGCAGGAACGGAAGGCGTCCCGGCAGCGGGCGCAGCAGCGGCCGGCAGCGGCTCGGCAGCTGCGCGCCCGGGGTGGGGCGGAGCGGCGGCGGCAGGCGGTACAGCCTGCTGCTGTGCGGCTGGCGGGACGGCGGCCGGCGGCACGGCAGCGGGCGGCGCAGCAGCGGGCGGCGCAGCAGCGTGCGGCGCAGCAGCGGGCGGCGCAGACGCAGCAGGCAGCGCAGCCGCGGCCGGCGCCGCAGCAGCAGGCGGCGTAGCCGTGATCGGAGCAGCGGCAGGCGGCGCAGCCGCGTCCGGCGCAGCCGCGTCTGGCGCAGCAACGGCCGGCGGCGCGGACGCAGTGGGCGGCGCAGCCGCGTCCGGCGCAGCCGCGTCTGGCGCAGCAACGGCCGACGGCGCGGACGCAGCAGGCGGCGCTGCCGCGTCCGGCGCAGCAACAGCCGGCGGCGCGGACGCAGCAGGCGGCGGGGCGGCAACCGGTGAGGTGGCAGCAGCCGGGGGCGCCGCAGCGGCGGCCGGCGCAGCAGCGGGCGGCGCAGCAGCGGGCGGCGCAGCAGCGGGCGGCGCAGCAGCGGGCGGCGCAGCAGCGGGCGGCGCAGCAGCGGGCGGTGCGGCGGCCGGGGGTGCCGCCGCGGGAGGCACGTCGTCAGGTGCCATCGCGCGAGGCGCCGCCGCTTCAGGAGGCTGCGCAGCCCCAGCAGGCGCGGCGGCCGGCGTCGCCGGCGGCACTGGGACGGCCGGCTGCTGGGTCGCTTCCACGGCTGCTTGCGGCGCCGGTGCCGGCGAGTGCGCAGGAGCCGGTGAAAGTGGGGGCGCCGGTGCAGGCGGGACGGGATTCGGAAGCCCAGGAGGCGCCACCGGCGCCGAGGGCGTAAGCGGATCCGCAGCAGCAGGCCCGGCAGCAGCAGCTCGAGATCCGGGCGGCGGGCCGTCCGTCCAGGGCTCGGAGGGCGGCGGGGTGAAGGCCGGCGTGGCGGACGGAGGAATGGATCCGGTCGGCGCAGCAGGCGCGGGCGCGGCCGGCGGAGGAGACGATCCGGCGGGCGCAGGAGGCGTGGGCGCGGCGGGCGGAGGAGTCGACGCAGCCGGCGCCCCGGGCGCCCGGGGTGCCGGCGGCGGGCTCGACGCGGTCGGCGCGGCCGCAGTGGGCGCGGGCGTCGGCGCAGCCGGCGCTGGGGCCGCCGGCGGCGCCGGCGGCGGCAGGCTCGACGCGACCGGCGCAGGCGCGGCGGGCGCCGGGAGCGGCGCTGCGGGCGCCGCGGAGGCGGGCGGCGGGCTCGATGCCGCCGGCTTCGAGGCGGTCGCGGGCTGGGGTGGCTCGGGCGCCGGCGGCAGGGAGCTGACCCGGACGGGTCCCTTGCCGCCGGAAGCCCGGCCGCCCTCGATGATCCGCGTGCGGCGCGGGGTCTTGGGTCTGGCGGGCTCGACCGTCGGCAGCATCGGCACGTTGGAGACATCGATGCCGTGGGTCCTGCCGACGAGAAATCGCCAGGCCTCCTCGGTGATGTGGCTCGGGCGCGCGGCCAGCACCTGTCCCGAGTACGCGGGGTCGGGCTCGGGTGCGGGAGGCGGCGGCGCGGTCGCGGGCGGCGGCGCGACCTCGGGCGGCGGGGCCGCGGACGCCGGCTGCGGCGAGGGCGGGGCAGCCGGGGGCGGCTGTCCCGCCGCGGGCGGCGACACGGGCGCGCGGTGCGGCGGCGAGCGCACGATCGGCACCCGCGCGAGCGGAGCCGCCGATGCCGGCGCTCGCGGAGCTGCCGACGCGGGGGCCGATGCGGCGGGCGGCGGCGGCGCCGGCGCGGGTGGCTGAGCCGGCGGCGCCGCGGGCGCGGGTGGCTGAGCCGACGGCGCCACCGGCGCCGCATACGGCGGTTCGGGCGTAGGCGCCCACGCGCCGGAAGGCGCCTCCACCCCGGACGTCAGATCTCCCCACGACTGCGCCTCCAGCGGGACCGCGACCGGCTCCGGCTCAGCGGCCGGAGCAGCGGCGCGAGCAGGCGCCGGTGGCGCCGCCGGAACCGGGACGTAGGCCGGCCGCGGCGCGTCCCACGACAGCACATCGGCAGCGGCGTGCGATGCGGTTTCGGCGACGTGCGCCGTCGCCGGCAGCGTCGGCAGCCCGACGGCACCGGTGGAGATGGGCGGCAGCACCGGCGCCGACAGCCGCAGCGGCGCGCCCGCACGCTTGGGCGTGCGGCGCAGCGCGGGCGCGGCGTAGCGCGACATCGCGGCTTCGCGCGCCACGAGCCGAGCGAGCGCGCGCGGAGAGGCGCGCAACCCGATCGGAACGCGGGCGGGGGGATCGGTGGAGTCCGGGCTCATACGCCGGGATCGTCTGCGGCAGCGGCCGTGCCGACGGCGAGCAGCAGCCGGCGGTCGCGGTGCTCGAGGTCCAGCGCAGCATCGAGCGGCCACGCGTACCGGCGGGCGAGCTCGGCCGCCTCAGCGATCAACTCCTGCTGAGACGGCCTTGTCATCCCCCCAGGCCACCGTCCTCGAGCCCGGCCAGGTCGACTTCGAACGCGGAGGCGCACGTCGGGCACGTCACCGTGCCCACCACCTCCTCGCTGGAGTTGACCCGTTCGTAGAGGCGCTGCAGGTGGTCGAAGTCGACCGCGTAGAGATCCTGGATGAGGTCGGGCGTCACGTGCTCCTGTCCCAGGTCGCCCAGCCGCGTCACCGTGCGGGCGAGCAGCAGGACGCTGAGATAGGCGCCGTTGGAGCGCACCGTGGCGTCCCGCAGGGGCTCGATCTCGTCACGCGCGGTGGCGAGTCGCATGACGCCGTCGCGGTGGACATTCCCAGCCGCGTCGGCGTAGCCCTGCGGGAGCGTGAACGGCACCTCGGTGCGCATCGAACGACGCTTACTTCGTCCGCTCGATCTTTTCGCAGTCGAACGTGGCCTGCACGTCGAGGTGCCCGCCGTGCTCGACGCCGATCGTGTTCACGGTCAGCCCCGTGATGGCGGCCTTGGTCAGCGTCCAGGTCGCCACCGCCGTGTTGGCGGCGCTGAACAGCGTCAAGGTGCCGTCCTTGAACTGCCCTTCCAGGCCCTTGTCGGCAATGGCCGCGATCCACTTGTCCAGGCCGAGGTCGGCCGTCGCACCCGCCGAGCACGTGATCGAGCCGTACTCGACCGCGCTCGCCGTCCGCTGGCGAATCGGCTGGCCCATCGCATCCGTCGTCTGCGACGTGTGCAGCGGGACGCTGATCGAGACGCCCTGGACGTCCTTGAACTGCGCTTGGATCCCGGTGAACTGGAGGTCGAAGTACTTCGCGTCCAGCGGTGGGGGAGGTATAGCCATCTGTCAGATCCTCTCTCTCGTCTACTACTCAGTTGGAGGGTGGGCGACCGGCGGGAGTGCTATTCCTCGCCGCCGCCGCCGGCGTCGCCGCTCTCGACGAACTGGCTCAGCCGGAAGATCACGAACTCCGCGGGCTTCACCGGGCTGATGCCGACCTCGCAGATCACCTGGCCCGCCTCGCGGACCTCCGGCGGGTTGGTCTCCTCGTCGCACTTGACGAAGAACGCCTGGTCCGGGGACGTGCCGAAGAGCGCGCCGGAGCGCCAGACGTTCGTCAGGAACGCCGCGATCGACGCGCGCAGCTTCAGCCACAGGCGATCGTCGTTGGGCTCGAACACCGACCACTGCGTGCCCTCCATCAACGTCTGCGAGACGAAGTTGAACAGCCGCCGAACGTTGATGTAGCGCCACTCCGGGTCGCTGGAGAGCGTGCGCGCGCCCCAGATCCGGATGCCGCGTCCGCTGAACGCGCGGATGCAGTTGATCCCGAGCCGGTTCAGCTCGCCCTGCTCGACGGACGTGAGCTGGAAGCCCAGCGCCGTCGCGCCCATGATGACCTCGTTGGCGGGCGCCTTGTGCACGCCGCGCGTGTCGTCGGTGCGCGCCCAGACGCCGGCCACGTGGCCGGACGGCGGGACCATGATCGGCCGCTTGGAGAGCGGGTCGATGACCTCGATCCAGGGCCAGTACAGCGCCGCCATCTTCGAGTCGTAGCCCGCCGTGTCCTTGCGCCACTCGAGGATCTCCTGGGGGATCATGTTCGGCGGCGGGTCGAGGATGCACATGCGGTCGCCGAGCGCCTCGCAGTGGGCCATCATCTTGCCCTGGGCGTCGCGGAACATGACCTCGTCGCCGTCGAGCAGCTTGACGGCATCGGGCATGCAGACGATCGAGACCTCGTCGATCGCGACCAGGCCGCCCATGCCCATGCGCTTGGCGGCGTCGCCCTCGAAGTCGCCTGAGCTGAGGTTCGACGTGTCCGGCGCCTCGGCGGCGAGCAGGTACTTGCCGGGCTTGGGCGCCCGCTGGGCCTCGGGCAGCGACGCTCCGGTCTCCTCGATCTTGATGAGCTTGGAGGTGGCGTTGACCTTCGTGACGATGTTCGATCGGCCCTTCTTGACGACCGGTCCGTCGAACTCCTCGCGCTCGTCGCCGGCGGTGACCACGATGCGGTAGGTCTTCTCGTCGCTCTTCGTGCCGTCGCCCTCCGCCGGGGGCGCGGTCTCCTCGACGATGTCGACCGTGACCGGTCCTTCGACGCCCTGCTTGGCGATCACGCGCAGCGTCTCGGTGTCGGTGTCGCCCGCCGCCGGCAGCGCGGCCATCTGCGGCGGGCCCGAGCCGTTGCCGCCCGGAGCGCCGACGCGGATGACCCAGCACAGGGTCCCGCCGTTCATGAAGAACCCGTAGACGGAATGGGCGAGGTAGGCGTCCTTCATGAACGGCCCGGCGTCGGGGTTGGCCGGGTCGCCGAAGATGGCGGCGAACTGGCTCCAGTTCGCGATCCGCATCGGGGTGTTGACTGGTCCGCCCGGCGCGAGGCCGACGAACGCCGCTACAGAGGTGCTGACGCCCTCGAGCGGCTTCTGGGCTGAAGGTACCTCCTCGACATAGACGCCGGGAGTCAGGTACGTCGTCGGCATTGCGCTCCTCAATCTCCGGTTGTTCGGGCGGGATCTCGCGTCAACTCTCTTGCGCGTGAACGTCTGCGCACAGTGTCGGCCGGGCAGCACTTCGGGCAGAGTTGGTTTTCGGCGCCGCGAAAGCGGAGACCGCGTGCCGGCGGACGCCTAGACTGCGCCGATGTTCCGGCCCCGGGCGCTGCGATCGGATGTCGGATGAGCAAGGCGTCGCTCTACGACGAGGTTCCCTACCCCGGCCGCGCGTTCCCGCAGACGCACCCCGACCGCCTGGCGACGATGGCGACGCTGTATGGCCTGCACCCCGCCCTGCCGAGCGCCTGTCGCGTGCTCGAGCTCGGTTGCGGCGACGGCGGCAACCTGCTGCCGATGGCGCTCGCGCTGCCCGAGTCGACGTTCGTCGGCATCGACGTCGCGCCGGGCGCGATCGCGCGCGCACGGTCGCTGGCCGACGACTGCGACCTCGAGAACGTCAGCTTCGAGCAGCTGGGCATCGAGGACTACGACGCCCCCGCGGGCAGCTTCGACTACGTCATCGCGCACGGCGTCTACTCCTGGGTCCCCGAGCAGGTGCGCGACGACCTGCTGGCGACCTGCTCGCGGCTGCTGTCCGAGCACGGCGTGGCGTACGTCAGCTACAACTCGATGCCCGGCCATCGCACGCGCCAGACGCTGCGCGACATGCTCGCGTTCGCGCTCGAGGGCATCGAGGACCCCGCCGAGCGGATGGCCGCGGGCCGCAGGCTGCTGGCCGAGGCGTGCGCGGTCTGGCCGTCTGGCGAGGGCCTGCAGACGACGCTCGGCGGGCAGGCGCGGATGCTGCTCGAGCACGGCGACGCGCTGTTCTTCCACGACACGCTGTCGCCGATCAACAAGGCCCCGTACTTCAAGGAGTTCGCCGCCCACGCCGCCGCGCACGGGCTGCGCTATCTCGCCGAGGCCGAGTTCAGCGAGATGCAGTACGGCGCGCTGCCCGAGGAGCTGCAGCGCCGCCTGGCCGCTACGGAGGACGTCGTCGAGCGCGAGCAGCTCGTCGACTTCCTCAAGCAGCGCATGTTCCGCCAGACGCTGCTCTGCCGCGCGGCCGTCACGCCCGATCAGCAGCCGCGCCCCGAGCGCCTGCGGGGCATGGCCGCCGCGGGCTCGATCGAGATGGAGGTCGTCGACGAGGACAGCGGCCGCTTCGCCTTCACGGGCAGCGCCGGCCCGCGCCTGGAGACCGACCATCCGCTGCTCGTCGTCGCCCTGCAGCGGGTCGCCGCGCGCTGGCCGGCGGGCGTCTGGCTGGAGGATCTCGCCGGCGGCGAGGATGCGACCGACGAAGCGCGCGCGGTCATCCGCGAGGCGCTGCTGCCGTGCTTCGCGGCGAACCTCGTGCGCCTGCACGTCCATCCGCCGATGCCGAGCATCACCCCCGGGCCGTTTCCGCGCACCAGCCCGCTCGCGCGCATCCAGGCGCACGAGCGCGGCTGGATGACGACGCTGCGCCACACCTCGATCCGGCTCGACGACGAGCTCGGCTGGCTGCTCGTGGCGCTGCTCGACGGCACGCGCGACCGCGCGAGGCTGCTCGCCGACCTCGGCTCGGCGACCAACGGCGCCTACCCCGACCTCGAGAGCGACCTCGAGCGCAGCCTCGCGACGCTCGGCCGCGTCGCGCTGCTGATCGACTAGCTCGTACGCGGAGCGCGGGGGGTTGGGCGAATTGCGTCAAGCATGTTGTCGCAATCCGCCCAACCCCCGCGAACCGTGCGTCGCCGGCGCGGCCGCCACCGGTCGGGCCCTCGGCCCGGCGCCATGCGCGCACGCTCGCGCCACGCGATGCACGGCGCGAAGCACATGACGGTGCAGGCTCGTCATGGCGCCGATCTTGCGACCGGGATCCCGACGTGGCGGCGCGGCGCCGGCTACTTCTTGCGCACGCGCGCCGGCCGCGCTCCGCCCTTGTGGCCCGCGGGCACGAGCCCCTCGGCGTCAACGGAGCGCGTTCCTCCGAGCCGGTGGAACGCGTTGCGCGTGCGCCTGCCCGCCTCCTGCTGGGCCTCGCTCATCGGCTTGGCCGACAGCTTCACCCCGGAGAAGTCCAGACCGCGCGACTCGAGCTCGGACTTGAACTGGGCCAGCATCTCGGCCGTCGGCATGTAGTGGCCGCTCTCGCCGTTGTAGCTCTCGAGCTTGCCGGCCTTCGCGACGAACGACCCCGCCGCCGCCGCCGGGCGCCCGGAGATGAACGACGAGTGATGCACGACGACGCCCTTGGATGCCGAGTAGATCGTCCCGTTGCCGTCCATCACGAAGATGGACGCCCGCCGCGTCGTGACGGGCGCGCCGCCCTGCATCAGCAAGCCGTTCTCGACGGTGGTGATGTACTGCGCCGCGTGCGCCGGGGCGCGGTACTGCAGGTTCGCCGCCTCCGAGCCCGAGTACGCGAGCGGGTTGGCCATGTCCTTCGTCAGGCCCGTGACCATCATCCCGAAGGTCTGGTACTTCGCCGCCGGCGCCGCCGGCCGCGCGGGCGCGTCCTCCACCGCCGGTCCCGCGCCGGACTCCATCGCGCTGGGGATCTCCTTCAGCAGCGCCGCGGCCGCAGCGGCGCGGCTACCGCTGTACGTGCTCAGCCAGCGGCGCAGCGTGAAGCGCAGCTCGTCCATGACGCCCGGCTGGTCGCGGCGCGCCAGGAGATCGTCGATCACGAGCAACGTCGGCTGGTTCTTGCCGCGCCGGCCGGCGAACAGCGACGACGTCGCCGACTTCCACGCCGCGACCGGGTCGCGCTTGTCGAGGAACGTGCGCGCAAGCGTTCGTTCGCCTGTCGAACGCGAGCGGACCGCCTCCCGCAGCAGGACCCCCAGCGGGTCGGGCAGCGCGCGCCGCACCAGCGCGACCGGCTGCGGGCGCGCCGGCGGCTCGGGCGTCGGGAGCGCCACCACCGGCCTCATCGTGACCGCTGCCTCGCTTCGCGTCCGTATGTCGACCATGACCGCCTCCTTGCGCTACTTGCCCGTCTTCGCCGGCGCCTTCAGGGTTACATCGAGCATCTGGCCCGGAACCTTGACCTCGACCGTCGCCTCGCGCCCGTCGCGATCGCGCACGCGCACCTCGTGGGTGCCCGGCGGCACGCGCGGCACGCGGAAGCGCCCGTCGACGTCGCTCATCGCCAGTCGCCCGAGCGTCGGCACCACGACCCAGGCGTCGGCGACCGGCTCGCCGTCCTCGTCGGTCACGATGCCGCCGAGGTGCGCGAGCTCCTGCACGCCGCCGCGCGGGTGGTCGGTCAGCTGCGTGCGCAGCGTCATCGTGCGCACGTCGGGACCGCGCTCGACGACGCGGCCGCTTTCGACCGACAGCGTCACGACGTAGTCCAGCGCCGGCTTGTAGACGCCGCCGACCGAGCGCCAGAAGTCCGCGCGCTGCTCCGGGCGCTGCTCGCCGACGGAGGCGGCGATCTCGAACTGCTGGGCGCCCGTGTCGAAGCGCGGGCCGAGGTGCCCGTCGAGGATCGGAAACGCGTACAGCACGCCGAGCACCTGCGACAGCAGGCGGTGCTCGTCGGCGACGGCCTTCGACCACGTCGTGACGGCGAAGATGCAGTCGATGCGCAGCGCCGGCGGGCGCTCGTTCGTGCGGTTGTTCGAGCGCCCGGTCTCGGGCCCGCTCTGGCCGGGCCGCGAGGACTTGCGCAGGTCGCAGAGAAAGAGGTTGACCGTCGGGCGCGTGAGCTGGCTGGCCCACTCGCTCGTCGGCGTCTCGAAGACGACGTCGACGTCGTCGAAGCCGTGGCGCTTGAGCTGCGACACGAGCAGGTCGCGCAGCCCCGTGTCGAGGTCCGCGACCATCGTGTTGACCGGGACGTCGATCGTCGTCGTCATCGTGGGCTCTCCTTCGCTGCGGTCGTGCCCGAGCGAACCAGGCCGTGGAAGCGTTCGAAGTCGGCGGCCAGCGTCAGCCGGCCGAGCTTGGCGTACTCCATCGCGACGCCGCGCACGAGCTGCTCCATGCCGATCGCGACGCCGTCCTGGGCGGCCAGCACGGCGCCGGCGAGCGCGGCGTTGCGGATCCCGCCGCCCGACAGCTCGAAGCGCTCGGCGAGGAAGTCCAGCTCGACGTCGTCGCCGCGCGGCGCCTCGTCGGGCAGCAGCAGCTCCCACAGGCGCAGGCGGTGCTCGGCGGCCGGGAACGGGAACTCGACGACGGCGTCCATGCGCCGCAGGAACGCGTCGTCGATGTTGCCGCGCATGTTCGTGGCGAGGATCACCGGCCCGTCGTGCTGCTCGATGCGCTGCAGCAGGTAGGCGGTCTGCAGGTTGGCGTAGCGGTCGTGGGAGTCCTGCACGTCGCTGCGGCGGCCGAAGACGGCATCGGCCTCGTCGAAGAACAGCACGGCGTTCGCGCCCTGCGCGGCTGCGAAGACGCGGTCGAGGTTCTTCTCGGTCTCCCCCAGCCACTTCGAGACGACCGTCGCGAGGTCGATCCGAAAGAGCTCGAGGCCAAGGTCCGCGGCCAGCACCCGCGCCGCCAGCGTCTTGCCGGTGCCCGACTCGCCGGCGAACATCGCGATCAGGCCCTGCGCGCGCCCCGATCGCTTGCCGAAGCCCCACTGGTCGAGCACGAGCTCGCGATGGCGCATGAACGCCGTCAGCGAGCGCAGCAGCACGAGCGGTCGGTCGGGCAGGACGAGGTCCTCCCAGCCGATCTCGCCGGTCATCGTGATCGCGAGATCGCCGAGGCTCGATGCCGACGCCGCGCGCGCGCCCAGCTCGATGTCCTCGCGCTCGATCTGCGCGCGACCCGCCGCAAGCGCCGCCGCGACCGCCAGCCGGGCGCCCTCCTCGATGCGAGCCAGCGGCAGGCGGTGCGCGGCGCTGACGTCCAGCGGCACGTCGGCGACATCCAGGGCGGCCGACCACATCGCGGCACGCTCGGCCGCCGACGGCAGCGCCACCGCCACGGCAACGACCGGGACGTTCTCGAGCACCGACAGCTCGTCGCCGCCGGCGAGGCACAGCACGACGTCGGGCAACCCCGCAAGGCGATCGGGCAGCGCGACGCGGTCGGCGATCGCGAGCTCGCCGAGGCGGTCGACGACGAGCACGCGGTCCTCGAGCGTCGCGGCGAGCAGCGCGTCGCGCGCCAGCGCAGCGTCGGTCAGCGCGGCGGCGCCGAGGCACAGCACGCCGCGGCCGGCCGCGTCGCAGACGGCGTGGTGGGCGTCGGGCCCGTGCACGGCGATCGGCGGGCGCCGCGCGCCGGCGACGCCGAGTAGCTCGGCGAGGCGCTCGATCGCGTCGGCGCGCCCGAACGGCAGCGGCGAGGGCTCGATGCGCCGCAGCAGGCCGCCGGCGCCCGGATCGTCGATCGACGCGCCCATCAGCAGCGCCGCGAGCCGGTCGGCGAGCACGAGCGGACGGTCCGCCAGCGCTGCCCCGTCGGGCGCCTGCGCCACGCGCACCGCGCCGAGGCCGCGCAGGCGCTCGCCGCTGCCGAGCGCGACCAGCACGTCGGCGACCGACACGCCGGGGCCCGCCAGCAGGCGGCCGATGGCACGCGCGGTCGCGGCGTTGCCGGCGGGCGCGGGCGCGAGCTGCGCGAGCGCCCCGCCGAGCTCGGGCGACAGCTCGTGCAGTGCCACGGCAGCGAGCACGGCGCGCTCGAGGTCCTCGAGTCCGAGTCGCTCGCAGGCGAGCTCGAAGCGCTCGTCGAGCGTCGCCACGCCATAGCCCTCGCCGAGGTGCAGATCGAGGTCGTCGAGGCGCGCGGGAACGTCGGCGATCGAGGACAGGCGCTCGGCGACGGCGCCGAGCGTCACGCGCTCGAGCGGCGCTTCGGCGAGCTCGGGTTGCTGCACGCTCCGATCACACCGCGTCACCCCCCACGCCCACAAGGGACGGACGGGCGCACGAACGGGCATGGACAGTTGGGCGGACCGGCCTGACAATGCCTGTCATGCTCTCCGGCGACAGCCATCCGCGACCGATCGCCGCCGTCGGCGAGCTGCCGCTTGCCGAGCGCCGGATCGCGTCGCTGGAGTCCTCGGTCGCCGCGTTCACCGGGCTGGCGCCGGCCGGGCCGCTGGATCGAGCGGTGCGCGTGGACTCCTTCGAATCCTTCGCGGAGGCCTTCGGCGATCCCGACCGCCCCCAGGCGGGGCCCTTTCTGGCCGACGCCAAGCTCGCCCACGCCGTGCGCGGCTTCTTTCGCAACGGCGGGCGCGCGTGCTGGGTGGCGCGCGTGGCCGGGGAGCCCGGCACGACGACCGTCGCAGACCATCTCGGCCCTGGCGCCGGACTGCGACTGCTCGCCTCGCTCGACGAGCCGACGGTCGTCGCCGCGCCCGACGCGCACGCCGTCGCTACCGGCACCGAGGGCGTCAGAGCGATCCAGCGCGAGCTCGTCGCGTCGTGCGAGCGGATCGTCGGGCGCATCGCCCTGATCGACGCACCGCCCGGCATCGACGCCGACGGCGCGCTGGCGTGGCGGGTCGCCTCGCGCATCGACAGCCCGGCCGCGGCCGCCTACTTCCCGTGGATCGAGGCGATCGACCCGACCGGCCATCACACGGTCGCGATCCCGCCAAGCGGGCACGTCGCCGGGCTGTGGGCGCGCGTCGACATCCTCGCCGGCCTGCATCACGCCCCCACCTCCGAGGCGCTGCTCGCCGCCGACGGCGCGACGATCGGGCTGAGCGGCGCCGAGCAGCACCACCTCAACCGCGCGGGCATCAACTGCCTGCGCGCATGGCCCGGGCCGGAGCTGCGCGCGTGGGGCGCATGCACGCTCTCCAGCGATCCCGAGCTGCGCTACCTGCACCGCCAGCGGATCGTCGGGCACCTGACGGCGTCGATCGCGCAGGGCACCCGCTGGGCCGCCGACGACCTTGGCGAAGGGTGTCTGCACGAGAGCGTCAGGGCGACGGTCACCGCCTTCCTCGACGGCGCGTGGCGCAAGGGCGAGCTGCAGGGCGACACGGCTGGACAAGCGTTCTTCGTGCGCTGCGAACCGGGCGAGAGCGAGGTCGAAAGGCGGCCGCAGGACGAAATCACCCTGGAAATCGGCCTGGCCGTTCGTCGAGCCGGCGACTTCCGCGTGTTACGGATCAGTCACCGCCCGTCGGTTGCTGCTTGACAGCGGCGGTACAGATGAACGAGGGTGGCCACACAGGATGGCACCACCACCCCGCTTTCCGGGGTATCGGGGAAGTCGGTCAATTGAGCCAGCACATCACGGACGTCATGGTCGTCGAAGGGCACGCGGTCTTCCGCGAGGGACTGGTCTCCTGTCTGGATGGGTTCGATGGCATCGGCCGCGTGGAGGCCGTCGCCGACGTCTCCGAGGCGTGGGCGCACCCCGCGCTCGGCGAGGCACACGTGATCCTGCTCGACGCGACGCTGGACGGCGCCGGCGACTTCGTCACGAACGTCCTGGACTTCAGCGACACGCGCGTCGTCGCGCTTGCCTGCAAGGACCAGCTCGAGCGGCTGGCGACGCTCGTCGACAACGGCGCGGTCGCCGCGCTCGTGCGCGACGACCTGACCGCCGAACGCCTCGGCCTGTCGCTGCGCGCGGTCGCGGCGGGCGCGACGACGATGCTCGCGGCGTACCCGCGGATGGCCTCGATGGTCGTTCCCGCCAGCGGCCCCGAGCTCACCTCGCGCGAGCAGCGCGTGCTGGCGCTCGTCGCCGACGGCCTGCCGACGCGCGAGATCGGCGAGGAGCTGCACTACTCCGAGCGGACCGTCAAGAAGGTCCTCGGCGACGTCGTCGTCAAGCTCGGCGCGCGCAGCCGCTCGCAGGCGATCGCCCGCGCCGTGCGCCAGGGCCTGATCTAGCGACCGCCGTCTACTCCTCGTCGGCCGGGCAGCGGCCGGGGGTGCGCTTCGGCGCGACGATGCACAGCGTCCGGTGCGCGCGCACGGGGGCGTTGGAGCGGACCGTGAAGCGGCGCACCTTGCCGTTCTCGTTCGGCGCGGTGATCCGCAGCTCGATCGTCGTGGTCGGCCGGAGACGGCGACGCTTGAACAGCGCGAGCAGCGACGCGCGCCCGGTCCTCGCCGACGGCTTGACGGTCCTGCGCGTGAAGGGACAGAGGCGCTTGTATCGCGCGATCGCGGCCGTGCACGAGACCTGCACGCGGGCGGCCGATCGCAGGCCGGTGACCGACAGGGCCGTCACGAGGCTGCCCTTGGGCGTCCCCACGGTGAACTTGGGGATCAGGCCGTACTCGACGAAGGGCACCGGCTGATCGATGCCGTCGCAGTCCTGGTCGATCCTGTCGCCGGGGGTGTCCTCGGCGTTGGGGCGGATCTTCGCGTCGGCGTCGTTGCAGTCGAAGCCGGCGCCCGCGATGAAGCCGTCGCCGTCGGCATCGACCGGCACGGGCACGTCGCCGCGGCGGGCGTACTCGCAGCCGTCGACCACGTCGCCGGAGTCGACCTGCGCGTCGTCGTCGAGGGCAGCGCCGCAGGAGACGGTGTCGATCTCGCTGTCGAAGGCGTTGATCGAGTCGTCGTCGCCCTCGCCGAAGAGCTGGTCGCGACCCGGACCGCCGGAGATCACGTCGCGGTTCTCGCCGCCGCGCACGACGTCGTCGCCGCCCAGGCCGTCGAGCGTGTTGAGGCCGTTGCCGCCGAGGATCGTGTTCGGGCCGTCGTCGCCGGCGATCACGTCGCTGCTCGCGCCGCCCGTGACGTCCTCGACGCCCTGCAGCGTGTCGTTCTCGCCGGCGGCGCCGTCGCCGCCAGGCGACGCGAGCGTGATGTTCAGCGGCTCGCCGGAGGTGCGCTCGTCGTAGGTGGCCGTGTCGCGGTCGGCGCCGCCGATGATCGTGTCCGCGCCCTGGCCGCCGCGCAGCAGGTCGCTGCCCGGGCCGCCGTCGATCGAGTCGTTGCCGGAGCCGGCGCTCAGCTGGTCGTTGCCCGCGCCGAGGGCGAAGCTCTCGTTGGAGGACGTGCCGGTGACGGTGTCGTTGCCGGCGCCGGCGATGACCCCGGCGAACGACGTCAGCGCGTCGACCGTCGCCGCGTTGCCGGTGCCGGCGACGAGGTCGACGACGACCGGGCCGGCGGCGTTTGCGTAGCTGACGGTGTTGAAGCCGGGACCGCCGTCGAGCACGTCGCCCCCGCCGCGACCCTCGAGGACGTCGTTGCCCTCGCCGCCGGTGAGCATGTCGGGGCCCGCGCTGCCGTTGATCGTGTCGTTGCCCTTGCCGCCCTCGAGGCGCTCGATCCCCGTCTTGGGGAGGTCGACGCCGAGCACCTGCACGTTGGTCGCGCCGGTCTTTGTCAGCGTCAGCGGCGTCGTCACCTGCTCGAAGCTCAGGCGGTCGACTCCGGCGCCGCCTTCGATGCTCGTGGCGGTGACGGTCGGGCGCAGCACGTCGTCGCCGGCGCCGCCCTGCATCGGTCCCGATCCGCTGAGCGTGTCGTTGCCGTCTCCGCCGTCCAGCGTCAGTCCCGGCGACTGCGACGAGGCGACGTCCGCCCCGCTGCCGAGCGGCAGCGAGCCGGTCGCGGGGGTCTCGCCGATCGTGTAGCGGTCGTCGCCGGCGTCAGGCGTCGCGAGGCTGATCACGTTGACGCGTCCACCGACGGTGATCGAGTCGTTGCCAAGGCCCGGGTTGAGTATCAGCTCGTCGACGTCGCGCGGGTCGAGCGTCGGGCCCTGCACGACGATCGTGTCGCGCTCGTTGCCGCCGACGAACTTCAGCCTCGGCGTCGCCACGTTGTCGACCCCGACCGCGAGCACGGTCGCCTCGAAGCGCAGCTCGCTGACGACGAGCGACTCCGGGCAGGTGGTCGCGGCGACCGTCGTCGTGCAGGCGGGGGCGGACGCGGCGGCGGGCGTGAACACGAGCTCGCCCGTGAACCCGGCGTCGGACGGGTCGGCGTCGACACGCTCCACATCGAGCGCGAGCGTCGAGCCTCCCAGCGTCGGGCTCACGACGAGCGCGCCGGTGAGGTCGGTGGCAATGCTGTACGGGGGCCCGACCGCGGGGGCGGAGGCCGGCAGCACCAGCACGACGATCGCCACAAGGGCGCCCAGGGCACATCGCGGCCGCGCGCTCATGGGCACACGCTCGGACTGGTCGCACCGGGGGACAGGCAGCGTCGCAGGATCGACGGACCGCGCCTGCCGGAACGCATCGTGAACGTCGTCACGCGCCCGACCGTCCGCGGAGCCGTCACCCGCACCTCGATCCTCGACCCGACAGACAGTCGGCGGTCGCCGAAGTAGCCACGCACCGAGACCTTCCCGCGCCGCGCGGCGATCGTGCGCGTGCGCGACCTGAAGACGCACCTCGGCGAGCGCGTCGACGAGCAGCGCACGACGATCGTGGCGTTGGAGGGGACCTTGCGCAGCTCGAGGACCCGCACGCGCGTGCCCCGCGGCGTCGGGTCGAAGCGATAGGAGAACTCGACCCCGATCAGGGGGTACGGGGCGTCGGCGCCGTCGCAGTTCTCGTCGATGCCGTTGCCGGGAACCTCGGGGCCGCCCGGGCGGATCGACGGGTCGAGGTCGTTGCAGTCGGTGCCGGCGAAGGCGCCGTCGCGGTCGCGGTCGCGCGGGCGCGGGTCGAGCACCAACGGTGCGGGCGTGAAGCCGAGCACGTTGAGCAGCTCGCAGTCGCCGGCGCTGAACGTGTCGACGGCATCGTGGTCGACGCGGTCGGAGCCCGCGCCGCAGACGATGTTCTCGCTGAGGGAGTCGAAGGCGTTGACGTCGTCGTCGTCGCCGCCGGCGTTGAAGTCGTCGACCTCGGTTCCGCCGTCGAGGCGGTCGCTGCCCTCGTCGCCCCGCAGCGTGTCGGTCCCGGCGCCGCCGAAGAGGCCGTCCGGACCCGGGCCGCCGACGAGCGTGTCGTTGCCGTCGGCGCCCGACAGCACGTCCGCGCCGGCCGCCCCGTCCAAGGTGTCGTTGGCGGCGGCGCCCGTGAGGCGGTCGTCGCCGGCGCCGCCGAGCAGCCGCTCGAAGTTCGCCAGGGTGTCGTTCTCGCCGTTGCCGCCGCCGCTGCCCGGGCCCGGAGCGGAGGCCGGGCCGGCGCCGGTCAGCGTCACCGTCACGCCCTCGTTCGGCGCGCGGTCCTCGTAGGAGACGGTGTCCGTGCCCGTGCCGCCGTCGAGCGGGTCGTTGCCGCCGCCGCCGACGATCACGTCCGCGCCGCCGGCGCCGCGCAGGTCGTTGGGACGCTGGTTGCCGACGAGCTTGTCGTCGCCGGAGCCGCCGGTGACGTTCTCGGTGCCGACGACGTTGTCGCCCTCGCTGCCGCCGCCCGTGCCGTCGTTGTTCTCGCCGTCGAGCGTCACCGTGACGCCCTGCGCGACGCCGTTCGTGGCGTAGGAGGCGGTGTCGGTCCCGGCGCCGCCGGCGAGCACGTCGCCCGCGCCGTTGCCGATCAGCATGTCGTCGCCGTCGGCGCCGTCGAGCACGTTGGCGGCCTCATCGCCGGTGAGCGTGTCGTTTCCACCGCCTCCGATCGAGGTTCTCGGTGCCGTTCAGCGCCTGCGTGGTGGCGCCGATCGTCGCGGTGCCGGTGGCAAGGTTCGCCTGCACGGCCTGCGACGGAATCGGGGTGAGGGGCAGGTCCTGGAAGCTGACGGTGTCGCTGCCGCCGGAGCCGCTGTTCGAGCCGGCGCCCAGCCCGGGGCGCAGCAGATCGTCGCCCGGCCCGCCGTCGAGGGCGTTGGCGGCGGAGTCGCCGATCAACGTGTCGTTGCCACCGCCGCCGGTGAGGTTCTCGATCGAGCTCAGGACGTCCTCGTTGGCGGGAACGCCGGCGGGCACGGGCGGGACCGACACGGTGACGTCGGCGTTGCGCTCGGAGTAGGAGGCGGTGTCGCTGCCGGCGCCGCCCTCGACGTTGTCGGCTGCGCCCGCGCCGCGCAGGGTGTCGTTGCCGTCGGCGCCGCGCAGGGTGTTGGGGGCGCCGTCGCCCGTCAGGTCGTCGTTGCCCGCGCCGCCGGTCAGGTTCTCGATCCCGGTGAACGTGTCCCCCTCGCCAGGCGCGCCACCGCCGGTGGAGACGGAGGCGGTGACCGGAACGGTGGCGGCGCGATCGGCGTAGGTGACGGTGTCGCCGAGCGGGCCGTTGCCGCCACCGTTGAGCGTGTCGGTGCCGACGCGGCCCTGCAGGGTGTCGTCGCCCTCTCCACCGCTCAGGACGTTCGCCTCGATGTCGCCGACGATGATGTCGTCGGCGTTGCCGCCGATGACGTTCTCGAAGTCGGACGCGATGTCGGTCGGGACCGGCGGCTGGGCCCCGCTGAGGTTGACGACGATCGCCGTCGCGGCGCCCGCGTAGCTCAGCGTGTCGATGCCCGTGTCCGGCCCGCCGTCGACGACGTCGTCGAGGTCGGGGGCCTCGAACACGTTGTCGGAGCCGTTTCCGCCCTGGACGTTGTCGGTCCCGGCGCCACCGGTCAGGTTGTCGTCGCCGTCGCCCCCGCCCAGGATGTCGTCGCCCTCGGCACCGACCAGCGTGTCGCCGCCCTCGCCGCCGAGGAGCCTGTTTCTCGTCCCGTCTCCGATCAGGGTGTCGGCGGCGCTGCTGCCGGTCGCGTTCTCGATCTCGGAGACCGTCTGTGTCACCGAGCCGGTCACGGCGTCCGTGTCGAGGTTGACCGTGACGGTCGCGCCGCCCTCGTAGCTCACGGTGTCGCCATCGGACTCGCCGCCCGTGCCGCCGTTGTTGAGGCCGCCTCCGGTGCCCGGCCTGAGGAGATCGTCGCCGGTTCCGCCTTGCAGGTCGTCGCTGCCGCCCGCTCCGCTGAGCGTGTCGTTGCCGCCCGCGCCGATCAGCGTGTTCGCGAGGTCGTCGCCGATCAACACGTCGCCGCCCGCGCCGCCGGTCGCGTTCTCGATCGCCGGCACCGTCTGGTTCACCGCCCCGCTGACGGCGTCGGTCTGGAGGTTGACCGTCACCGCGCCGACGCCGGTGTAGTCGACGGTGTCGCCGTTGACCTGGCCCCCGGAGCCGCCGTCGTTGACGCCGCCGCCGGTGCCTGGCCGCAGGACGTCGTCGCCCGCGCCGCCCGAGAGGTCGTTGTCGGCCGCATCGCCGATCAACGTGTCGTCGCCGGTGCCGCCGGTGGCGTTCTCGACCTCGGGCACCGTCTGCGTCACGGCGCCCGTCACGGTGTTGGTCTCCAGGTCGACCGTCACCGAGCCGACGCCCGCGTAGCTGACCGTGTCGCCGCCCGTCTCGCCGCCCGTGCCACCATTGTTGACGCCCGTTCCGGTGCCCGGCACGAGCAGGTCATCGCCGGCGTTGCCGTTGAGGGTGTCGTTGTCGGCGCCGCCGTTGAGGGTGTCGTCGTCAGCGCCGCCGTTGAGCGTGTCATCGCCCGCGTCGCCGTTGAGGACATCGTTGCCCGCGCCGCCATGAAGCGTGTCGTTGCCGCCGGCACCCGTCAGCGTGTCGCCGCCACCGTTGCCCGTCAGGACGTTCGGGCCTGGGTCTCCGATCAGCGTGTCGCCCTGATCGCCACCGGTCGCGTTCTCGACCTGGGGAACCGTCTGGACCACCGCGCCCGTGACCTGATCGGTCGCAAGGTTCACCGTCACCGACCCCAACCCGGCGTAGCTGACGGTGTCGCCGTTGGTCTCGTCGCCGGTGCCGCCGTTGTTGACGCCCGTCCCGGTGCCCGGAACGAGCAGGTCATCGCCCGCGTCGCCGTTGAGCGTGTCGTTGTCGGCGCCGCCGTTGAGCGTGTCGTCGTCCGCGCCGCCATTGAGGACGTCGTTGCCGGCGTCGCCGTTGAGGACGTCGTCGCCCGCACCGCCATGAAGCGTGTCGTTGCCGCCGGCACCGGTCAGCGTGTCGCCACCGCCGTTGCCCGTCAGCACGTTCGCGGCGCCGTCGCCGATCAGCGTGTCGCCCGCGGTGCCACCGGTCGCGTTCTCGACCTCGGGAACGGTCTGCGTCACCGCGCCCGTGACCTGATCGGTCGCGAGATTCACCGTCACCTCCCCGACACCCTCATAGCTGACCGTGTCGCCGTTGGTCTCGGCGCCCGTGCCGCCATTGTTGACACCCGTCCCCGTGCCAGGAACGAGCAGATCGTCGCCGGCGTCGCCGTTGAGGGTGTCGTTGTCGTCGCCGCCGTCAAGCGTGTCGTTGCCCGCGCCACCGTTGAGCGTGTCGTTGCCGCCGGCACCCGTCAGCGTGTCGACGCCGCCGTTGCCCGTCAGCACGTTCGGACCGCCGTCGCCGATCAGCGTGTCTCCCTGATCGCCACCAACCACGTTCTCGACCTCGGGCACCGTCTGGATGACCGCGCCCGACACGCCGTCGGTCGCAAGGTTCACCGTCACCGATCCCAACCCGGCGTAGCTGACGGTGTCGCCGTTGGTCTCGCCGCCCGTGCCGCCATTGTTGACGCCCGTCCCGGTGCCCGGAACGAGCAGGTCGTCGCCGGCACCGCCGTTGAGGGTGTCGTTGTCGGCGCCGCCGTTGAGCGTGTCGTTGTCCGCGCCGCCGTTGAGCGTGTCATCGCCCGCGTCGCCGTTGAGGACATCGTTGCCCGCGCCGCCATGAAGCGTGTCGTTGCCGCCGGCACCCGTCAGCGTGTCGACGCCGCCGTTGCCCGTCAGCACGTTCGCGGCGCCGTCTCCGATCAGCGTGTCTCCCTGATCGCCACCGGTCGCGTTCTCGACCTCGGGCACCGACTGGATCACCGCACCCGACACGGCGTCGGTCGCAAGATTCACCGTCACCGACCCCAACCCCGCGTAGCTGACCGTGTCACCGTTGGTCTCGTCGCCGGTGCCGCCGTTGTTGACCCCCGTTCCCGTCCCCGGAACGAGCAGGTCATCGCCGGCGTCGCCGTTGAGGGTGTCGTTGTCGGCGCCGCCGTTGAGCGTGTCGTCGTCCGCGCCGCCATTGAGGACGTCGTTGCCGGCGTCGCCGTTGAGGACGTCGTCGCCCGCACCGCCATGAAGCGTGTCGTTGCCGCCGGCACCGGTCAGCGTGTCGCCACCGCCGTTGCCCGTCAGCACGTTCGCGGCGCCGTCGCCGATCAGCGTGTCGCCCGCGGTGCCACCGGTCGCGTTCTCGACCTCGGGAACGGTCTGCGTCACCGCGCCCGTGACCTGATCGGTCGCGAGATTCACCGTCACCTCCCCGACACCCTCATAGCTGACCGTGTCGCCGTTGGTCTCGGCGCCCGTGCCGCCATTGTTGACACCCGTCCCCGTGCCAGGAACGAGCAGATCGTCGCCGGCGTCGCCGGTGAGCGTGTCGTTGTCGGCGCCGCCGTCAAGCGTGTCGTTGCCCGCGCCACCGTTGAGCGTGTCGTTGCCGCCGGCACCCGTCAGCGTGTCGCCGCCACCGTTGCCCGTCAGCACGTTCGCGCCGCCATCGCCGATCAGCGTGTCACCCTGATCGCCACCCGTCGCGTTCTCGACCTCGGGCACCGTCTGGATCACCGCGCCCGACACGGCGTCGGTCGCAAGGTTCACCGTCACCGATCCCAACCCGGCGTAGCTGACCGTGTCGCCGTTGGTCTCGCCGCCCGTGCCGCCATTGTTGACGCCCGTCCCGGTGCCCGGAACGAGCAGGTCGTCGCCGGCACCGCCGTTGAGGGTGTCGTTGTCGGCGCCGCCGTTGAGCGTGTCGTTGTCCGCGCCGCCGTTGAGCGTGTCATCGCCCGCGTCGCCGTTGAGGACATCGTTGCCCGCGCCGCCATGAAGCGTGTCGTTGCCGCCGGCACCCGTCAGCGTGTCGACGCCGCCGTTGCCCGTCAGCACGTTCGCGGCGCCGTCTCCGATCAGCGTGTCTCCCTGATCGCCACCGGTCGCGTTCTCGACCTCGGGCACCGACTGGATCACCGCACCCGACACGCCGTCGGTCGCAAGATTCACCGTCACCGACCCCAACCCCGCGTAGCTGACCGTGTCACCGTTGGTCTCGTCGCCCGTGCCGCCGTTGTTGACGCCCGTCCCGGTGCCCGGAACGAGCAGGTCATCGCCCGCGTCGCCGTTGAGCGTGTCGTTGTCCGCGCCGCCGTCGAGCGTGTCGTTGCCCGCGCCGCCATTGAGGACGTCGTTGCCGCCGGCACCCGTCAGCGTGTCGCCGCCGCCGTTGCCCGTCAGCACGTTCGGGCCTGCGTCTCCGATCAGCGTGTCGCCCTGATCGCCACTCGTCGCGTTCTCGACCTCGGGCACCGTCTGGATCACCGCGCCCGACACGGCGTCGGTCGCAAGATTCACCGTCACCGACCCCAACCCCGCGTAACTGACCGTGTCGCCGCTCGTCTCACCGCCCGTGCCACCGTTGTTGACACCCGTCCCCGTGCCAGGAACGAGCAGATCGTCGCCGGCGTCGCCGTTGAGGGTGTCGTTGTCGTCGCCGCCGTCAAGCGTGTCGTTGCCCGCGCCACCGTTGAGCGTGTCGTTGCCGCCGGCACCCGTCAGCGTGTCGACGCCGCCGTTGCCCGTCAGCACGTTCGCGCCGCCGTCGCCGATCAGCGTGTCTCCCTGATCGCCACCCGTCGCGTTCTCGACCTCGGGCACCGACTGGATGACCGCGCCCGACACGCCGTCGGTCGCAAGGTTCACCGTCACCGACCCCAACCCCGCGTAGCTGACGGTGTCGCCGTTGGTCTCGCCGCCCGTGCCGCCGTTGTTGACCCCCGTTCCCGTCCCCGGAACGAGCAGGTCATCGCCCGCGTCGCCGTTGAGGGTGTCGTTGTCCGCGCCGCCGTTGAGGGTGTCGTCGTCCGCGCCGCCGTTGAGGGTGTCGTCGCCCGCGTCGCCGTTGAGGACGTCGTTGCCCGCACCGCCATTGAGCATGTCGTTGCCGTCGCCGCCGTTGAGGGTGTCGTCGCCGGCGTCGCCGTCGAGGGTGTCGTCGCCGGCGCCGCCATTGAGCTCGTCGTTGTCCGCGCCACCATTGAGCATGTCGTTGTCCGCGCCGCCATCGAGGACGTCGTTGCCGGCGCCGCCGTTGAGCGTGTCGTCGCCGCCGGCACCGGTCAGCGTGTCGACCCCGCCGTTGCCGGTCAGCGTGTTCGAGGTGCCGTCGCCGATCAGCGTGTCGCCCTGATCGCCACCCGTCGCGTTCTCGACCTCGGGCACCGTCTGGATGACCGCACCGGACACGCTGTCGGTCGCAAGGTTGACCGTCACCGAGCCGACGCCCGCATAGCTGACCGTGTCGCCGTTGGTCTCGCCGCCCGTGCCACCGTTGTTGACGCCCGTCCCCGTCCCCGGAACGAGCAGGTCGTCACCCGCGTCGCCGTTGAGGGTGTCGTTGTCGTCACCGCCGTTCAGCGTGTCGTCGTCATCGCCCCCGTTGAGCGTGTCATCGCCCGCGTCGCCGTCGAGGACATCGTTGCCCGCGCCACCGTGGAGCGTGTCGTTGCCGCCGGCACCCGTCAGCGTGTCGCCGCCACCGTTGCCCGTCAGCACGTTCGGGCCGCCATCGCCGATCAGCGTGTCGCCCTGATCGCCACCGGTCGCGTTCTCGACCTGGGGAACCGTCTGGACCACCGCGCCCGTGACCTGATCGGTCGCGAGGTTCACCGTCACCGCACCCAACCCGTCGTAGCTGACCGTGTCCCCGGTGGTCTCGCCGCCCGTGCCGCCGTTGTTGACGCCCGTACCGGTGCCCGGAACGAGCAGGTCGTCTCCGGCGTCGCCATTGAGGGCGTCGTTGTCGTTACCGCCGTTGAGCGTGTCGTCGTCAGCGCCGCCGTTGAGCGTGTCATCGCCCGCATCGCCGTCGAGGACGTCCTCGCCCGCGCCGCCGTTGAGCGTGTCGTCGCCGCCGGCACCCGTCAGCGTGTCGCCGCCACCGTTGCCCGTCAGGACGTTCGGGCCTGCGTCTCCGATCAGCGTGTCGCCCTGATCGCCACCCGTCGCGTTCTCGACCTCGGGCACCGTCTGGATCACCGCGCCCGACACGGCGTCGGTCGCAAGGTTCACCGTCACCGACCCCAACGCCGCGTAGCTGACGGTGTCACCGCCCGTCTCGTCGCCCGTGCCGCCGTTGTTGACGCCCGTCCCGGTGCCCGGAACGAGCAGGTCGTCGCCGGCGTCGCCGTTGAGCGTGTCGTCGTCGGCGCCGCCGTTGAGGGTGTCGTCGTCAGCGCCGCCGTTGAGCGTGTCATCGCCAACATCGCCGCTGAGGACGTCGTCGCCCGCGCCACCGTGGAGCGTGTCGTCGCCGCCGGCACCCGTCAGCGTGTCGTCGCCGCCACTGCCCGTCAGCACGTTCGCGGTCCCGTCGCCGATCAGCGTGTCGCCCTGATCGCCACCCGTCGCGTTCTCGACCTCGGGCACCGTCTGGATCACCGCGCCGGACACGCCGTCGGTCGCAAGGTTCACCGTCACCGATCCCAATCCCGCGTAGCTGACCGTGTCGCCGTTGGTCTCGCCGCCCGTGCCGCCGTTGTTGACGCCCGTTCCGGTCCCCGGAACGAGCAGGTCGTCGCCCGCGTCGCCGTTGAGCGTGTCGTCGTCGGCGCCGCCGTTCAGCGTGTCGTCGTCATCGCCCCCGTTCAGCGTGTCATCGCCCGCTTCGCCATTGAGCATGTCGTCGCCCGCATCGCCGTCGAGGACGTCGTCGCCCGCACCACCGTTGAGCGTGTCGTCGCCGCCGGCACCGGTCAGCGTGTCCACCCCGCCGTTGCCCGTCAGCACGTTCGGGCCGCCGTCGCCGATCAGCGTGTCGCCCTGATCGCCGCCGGTCGCGTTCTCGACCTCGGGCACCGTCTGGATCACCGCGCCCGACACGCCGTCGGTCGCAAGATTCACCGTCACCGACCCCAGCCCCACGTAGCTGACCGTGTCGCCGTTGGTCTCGCCGACGGTGCCCCCGTCGTTCACGCCCGTCCCGGTACCCGGCACGAGCAGGTCGTCGCCGGACTCGCCGTTGAGCGTGTCGTCGTCCGCGCCGCCGTTGAGCGTGTCGTCGTCCGCGCCGCCGTTGAGCGTGTCATCGCCGGCATCGCCGTTGAGGACGTCGTCGCCCGCGCCGCCGTTGAGCGTGTCGTTGCCGCCGGCACCCGTCAGCGTGTCGCCGCCGCCACCGCCCGTCAGCACGTTCGGGCCTGCGTCTCCGATCAGCGTGTCGCCCTGATCGCCACCCGTCGCGTTCTCGACCTCCGGCACCGTCTGGATCACCGCACCCGACACGCCGTCGGTCGCGAGGTTCACCGTCACCGATCCCAACCCGGCGTAGCTGACCGTGTCGCCGTTGGTCTCGCCGCCCGTGCCGCCATTGCTGACACCCGTCCCGGTGCCCGGAACGAGCAGGTCGTCGCCGGCACCGCCGTTGAGGGTGTCGTTGTCGGCGCCGCCGTTGAGCGTGTCGTTGTCCGCGCCGCCGTTGAGCGTGTCGTTGCCACCAGCGCCCGTCAGCGTGTCGCCGCCGCCGTTGCCCGTCAGCACGTTCGCGGTGTCATCGCCGGTCAGCGTGTCGCCCCCTGCGCCGCCGGTCGCGTTCTCCACCTGGGGAACCGTCTGGACCACAGCGCCCGTGACCTGATCGGTCGCGAGGTTCACCGTCACCGCACCCAACCCGTCATAGCTGACCGTGTCGCCGGTGGCCTCGCCGCCGCTGCCACCGCTGTTGACGCCCGTCCCCGTGCCCGGAACAAGCAGATCATCGCCGGCGTCACCGTTGAGCGTGTCGTTGTCCGCGCCGCCGTTCAGGGTGTCGTTGCCGCCAGCGCCCGTCAGGGTGTCGCCGCCACCATTGCCCGTCAGCACGTTCGGACCGCCGTCGCCGGTCAGCGTGTCGCCCGCGGCGCCACCGGTCGCGTTCTCGACCTCGGGCACCGTCTGGGTCACCGCACCCGACACGTTGTCGGTCGCAAGGTTCACCGTCACCGACCCCAACCCGTCATAGCTGACCGTGTCGCCGGTGGTCTCGCCGCCGCTGCCGCCGTTGTTGACGCCCGTCCCCGTCCCCGGGACGAGCAGATCGTCGCCCGCGCCACCGTTGAGCGTGTCGTTGCCCGCGCCACCCTCGAGCGTGTCGTTGTCGTCGTTGCCGTCGAGCGTGTCGGATCCGTCGCCGCCGGTGATCTCGTCGTCGCCCGGGCCACCGGCGACGGTGACCGGCGTTGTCCCGTTCGCCTGGAACTCGTCGGCGCCCTCGTTCAGCGTCGCTTGAACGCTGATCGCCAGCGAGCTGGTGAAGTCGACCTTGTTGCCGGCGGTCTCGCCGGTGATCTGGATGGCGGTCAGGCCGGGGCACGACACCGCCGGGGCAGCGTCGACCTGCACGCTGTTGGCATCGGGGGTCGTGATCACCGTCAGGCTCGTGCCCGTGACCGTGACCGTGACCGTCGTGACCGTGCATACGGCGGTCCCCGCGGCCTGGACCGGAGCAGCGGCCGCGAGCACGAGCGCCAGCGCCCCCGCGAACGCCGCCGCCGCGCGCGCGGCCCTCATCCACCCACCTTGAACCCCGGCTCGTCGCCCCGGTCGCCGCGGTCGCCGCCGCCCACCTCGAAGCGCGGCTCGGCCGGCGGCGAGGAACGTCGCGGCGCGACCGGCACGGCGCTCAGCTCGAGCGGCTCGGCGGCCGCGGCGCTCGCCGCGGCGTCGGCGCCGGCGGGATCGTGGAAGCCGACGTGCAGGTGATCCTGGTGTCCGGCATTGGTGAAGTAGCCGGGCTTGTCGATCGTCCACGGCGAGCCGATCTCCGTCGGGCGGATCGACGCCGGCAGCCTGCCGAGCTCCAGCGCGAGCCCGCGCGCGGCCTCGTTGCGCGGGCTGACGACCTCGCCGTTGACGGACCCGATGTCCACCGCGCGCCCAAATGAGTGATTCGAGGGACGGTTGGTTCCGGCGACGTAATAGGAGTGACCGGTGTGAATCACCCAGATCGAGATCGCCGTGCTGGCTCCGGCGTCCAGCAGCACCGCGCTGACGCGCGGATCGACGCGCCCGGCGGCGAGATCGGACGACGCCCGCGGGTCGAGCGTGATCGCGGGATCGGCGAGCACGCGCTGGGCGAGCTCGTCGGCGGCGGGGTCGACGACCGGCATCGCCGGGCCGCCGACGGTCAACCCCAGCTCGAAGGCTGCGACCGGCGGCGCGGGCAGCGCCAGCAGCGCGCGCGCCTCGTCCAGGCGCTGGGCGTAGCGCCCGCGGTAGGGCTCGTAGGGACGCTCCACATCGGCGATCCACTCGCCCCACGTCGCCGGGTCCTCGCCGAAGGCGGCGTCGCCGGCGCGACGGCGCGCTTCGCGCACGGCGAGCGCGTGATCGAAGAACCAGCGCAGCTGCAGGTCGGGCTGCACGAGGTAGCCCGCGTAGACGCCCTGGTTCCAGATGCCCTGGCGCATCTGAAAGAAGCCGACGCTGTCGGCATGGCCATAGGAGAGGTTGCGCAGGCCCGACTCCACGAGCGCGGCCATGACCGGCAGCTCGCCCGGAAGCCCTGCCTCGCGCGCCGCGCCGGCCATCCAGTGCGCGACTGCGAGGCGCGACGGATCGTCGGCCGCCGCCGAGCTCACCGCGACCGGGGCGGTGACCTCGACGCTGCCCGCGGTCGCGTCGTCCGTGGGCTCGTCGCGCGGCTCGGGGTCGGGCACCCACAGCGGCTGCGGCCCGCTGCCCTGCGACGAGGAGCGGTCGAGCACCGTCTGCGCGAGCGCGGCGGTCGGCGTCGCGGCCAGCGCGAGCGCCGCGATCAGCGCCGCGCGCCTCATGAGACGCCCTTCGGGCCCGCATAGGTCAGCGGCTGGTAGACGGGGTGGCGGCCGCCGCTCGAGACCGTGACCGTCGTGCGCGGGCGCTGCGGGTTCAAGCGCACGATCGCGCCGAGCGGCCGCGCGCAGTCGTCGTCGCTCTGCACGACCGCGAGCTCGCGCCCGTCGGGCCGCCAGGCGACCTCGCACGCGCGCACGGGAAGCGGTGAGCCCGGGCTGCGCAGGTCGGCGGCGCGGGTGACGTGCAGCTGAAAGCGCGGCAGGCCGCTGTTGGAGATCAGCGCGACGTCCGAGCCCGAGGGCGAGTAGGCGGCGGCGATCGCGCCGTGACCGCTGACCGACGTGTCCGTCGCGAGCGTGCCGCGCCAGTGCGCCGGGTTCGTCGAGAACGGGCGCGTGCTGCGGTAGCGCAGGATCCCGAAGCGCCCCGGCCGGCCGCGGCGCACGCCGAAGACGAGCAGCTCACGGCCGCCGCGCCGCCAGGAGATCTGGCGGCCGAGGTCCCAGCGGCGGTCGGCGCTGCAGCGCGGGCGCAGCGGCCGCTGGCCGACGCGCGCGAAGCACAGGTCGCCATCGTTGCCGGTGCGCCGCACGAGCGCCACGACGCCGTCGGCGGGAGCGGGCGCGAACGTGGCCGCCGCGTACTTCGTGCGGCCCTCGTAGACGATCCGGCCGCGGTCGGCGAGGCGCGCGGAGACGAGCGACAGGCGCCGTCCGACGCGATACAGCAACCGCCGCCCGTCCGGCGTCCACGACGGCTCGACGGCCTTTCCCTGCGGCGGCGAGGCCTCGCGCACCGTGCTGGAGCGGCGGGGATCGAAGATGCGCAGCACGCTGCCCGTGTCGAAGGCCAGCTGCGGGACCCCGGCGGCTACGAGCAGCCGGATCCGTTCGCCCGCGTCGACCGCGAGCCCTGGCGCGGGCTTCACGGCGACGAGCGTACCCAAGGTCTGGGGCCCGATCGTGCGCACGACCCGCGGCACGAGACCGGCCGCCGCGACGGCGCGCGCGTACTCGGTCACGCTGCGGCCGTTGATCGCCGGCACCTTCGTCGCGCCGGCCGTGGCTGCGGGGGCCGCGGCGGTGGCCTCGCCACCGCGCGCCCGGCGCACGAAGAGCGTCACGGCGGTCCCGCGCGGCACGCGCGCGCCGGCGGCGGGCAGCTGGCTGCCGACGACCGACGACGACGGCGCGCCGTCGGGCAGCACGGGCCCGGCGACGAGCCCGGCGGCGCGCAGGACCTCGCGGGCGCGCGCGGGCGGCTGACCGTCGAGCGAGGGCGTGACTGCGCGCTGCGCGCTGACGGCCAGCAGCAGCATGACGCGGTCGCCGCGATCCAGGCGCACCCCCGGATCGGGGATCTGGTCGAGGACCGTGCCGGGCGTCACGCCGCTGGTCGTGCGCGAGCGCAGCCGCGGGTCCAGGCGCAGGCCGGCGTCGCGCAGCGCCCGCTCGGCCGTCGTGACGTCGGTGGCGCCCTCGACGGCCGGGACCGCCACGCGGTCGGGCAGCTGCGTGATCGCGAACGCCGCCGCGGCCGCCAGCGGCAGCAGCACGAGCAGCGACCACAGCGGCAGCGCGCGCTGCTGCACGAAGATCACGCGCCGCGACGCGGTCGCGACGCCGTCGGTGCTGCGCGCGCGCAGCCGCGCCTCGTGTTGGATCTCGGCGCCGACCAGGCGCGGCCGGCGCGGGCGCAGGAGCACCTCGGCGCCGCGCGTCTGGCCGGGCTCGAGCACCATGGCGGCGGGCACGATCAGCGGGCGGAGGCGGTCGTCGCCCGTCGCGATCGACAGCCCGACCTCGATCTCGTGGCCGCTGCGGTTGGAGATCGTCGCCGAGTAGCGTGCGCGGCGCCCTGCTGCGAGCGCCGGATGGACGTCGAGGTCGAGCAGCTGCGCGGCGACGGACGCCGGGGCAGGGCCAGGCGCGCCCGCCACCACCGTGTTCGGGGGCTCGCCGGTCTGCGACATATGGCGAAGCTAGATCACCGCGCGCGCGCGAGCGCCGGTACGGGGACGTCTGCCCGTAAGTGGGCGCGAACGGGACCCCGAACCGAACCGCCCGTGCAGCCTGGCTTGCGTCCTACCCGATGGGCGCGTGCCATGATCGCGGCCGAGAGCAAGCCAGCCATGGACGACCTCCCCACCACGCCGCGCCATCGGGTCACCTTCCCCGATCTCGTACGGATCCACTTTCGCTGGTCCCAGGCCCTGAAACCCGACTCCGGGGCTTCCGAGCAGGAGCAGGCCGACCTCGAGCAGGTCTACCACGAGGCGCTGGAGCGCTTCGAGGACGAGCACGGACAGCTGATGTCCGCGTACTGGTGCGCCGATATCGAGAGCGCCGTCGCACTGACCGCCGGCAGGCCCAAGACGGGCTGGCTTCGGCGCCTGCTGTCGGTGTCGCCGAGGTTTCACCGCGTCAGCGACCTGGCGACCAAGGACGAGCCAGCCATCGCCCGCGCGCTGCACGACTGCGACGAGCTCGTGGCCCGCGCCACCGAGGTGCTGGGAGGACGCAACCGGCGCATCACGATCCAGCTCGTCATGACGTCCGCTTCGCACCTGCTGAGCCTCGTCGACGCGCGCGGCGGCCGGCGCGAGGACGCGGCGCACAAGGCCGCGGTCGTCGCGGAGCGCCTGGAGATCGCCGCGCTGCGCGCGTACTACCGCGACGCCGCCAACGGCGACGCTCAGCTCGTGTACTTCCTCGGCATGGTGGTCGGCATCACCATCCTCATCGTGGTGTACATCGTCGCCCAGGGCGTGCTGCTGGCCGAGGGCGTCGAGGAGCGCACGATCATCGGCTGCCTCGTCGGCGGCGCCCTCGGCGCGATCGTCAGCGTCATCGCGCGCATCAACAGCGGGACGTTTGCGCTCGACTTCGACGTGGGGCGCGGCCAGACGCTGTTTCTCGGATCGCTGCGCCCGTTTCTCGGCGCGGTCTTCGGGCTGCTGTCCTACTTCATGCTCACGAGCGACTTCGTCGACGTGTTCTCGCTCCCGGAGGAGGATCCGCTCAAGCGCTTCTACTTCTTGTGCGTGATCGCCTTCGGGGCCGGCTTCAGCGAGCGCTGGGCTCAGGACACGCTGACCGGCGGGCTGACCGGCAAGGGACGCACCGCCGATGACGACGGAGGCTCGGCGCCGCCCCAGACCGCCTCGGACCGGCGCGGAGCGTCGTCGCTCGAGATCGAAGTCCCGAAGCGCTAGTGGGTCCCTCGCAGACGTTGCACCGATGCTGAGCATCGCCGAGGCCCGCGAGCAGTGGTCCCCCGACGGCGTCTTTCTCAACACCGCCAGCTACGGACTGCCCCCGCGCGACGGCTTCGACGCGCTGCAGGAGGCGCTCGCCGGCTGGCGCGGCGGGCGCACGAGCTGGGAGCGGTGGGGCGAGAGCGCGGAGGCCTCGCGCGCCGCGTTCGCGGCGATGGTCGGCGCCGGTCCCGGGCAGGTGGCGATCGGCTCGACGGTGTCGGAGTTCGTCGGTCTCGCAGCAGCATGCCTGCCCGACGGCGCCCGCGTGCTCGTCCCCGACGTCGAGTTCACCTCGACGCTGTTTCCGTTTCTCGTCCAGGAGGCGCGCGGCGTCGAGGTCACGACCGTCGATCCGTCGCGCCTGGCCGAGGCGATCGACGCGCGCACCGACGTCGTCGCCTTCAGCGCCGTGCAGATGAGCACCGGCGAGGTCGCCGACCTCGACGCCATCGCCGCCGCGGCCGCCCACCACGGCGCGCTGACCGTGCTCGACGCGACGCAGGCCTGCGGCTGGCTGCCGATCGACGCCACGCGCTTCGGCGCCGTCGTCTGCAGCGCCTACAAGTGGCTCATGTCGCCGCGCGGCACGGCGTTCATGGCGGTCGGCGACGAATGGCTTGAGCGGATCGTCCCCCACAGCGCGGGCTGGTACGCCGGCGCCGACGTCCACGCGAGCTACTTCGGTCCGCCGCTGCGCCTGGCGAGCGACGCGCGCCGCCTCGACACGTCGCCGGCATGGTTCTCGTGGGTCGGCACGCAGCCCGCGCTCGAGCTCGTCAACCGAATCGGCGTTGACGCCGTATACGCCCACGATGTCGCACTCGCCAACCGCTTCCGGGCCGGGCTGGGGATGCAGCCGTCCGACAGCGCGATCGTGTCCGTCGACGTGCCCGACGCCGGCGCCCGCCTCGAGCACGCGGGCATCGTCGCGTCGATGCGCGGCGGCAGGCTGCGCGTCTCGTGGCACGTCTACAACGACGACGCCGACGTCGATGCGACGCTCGACGCGCTGTCCTGACGCCAGGAACCGCAGCGTTCACGCTTCCAACCCGAACGGCTGGGTACGGTGACCCCTTAATGGCGATCACCACCGCCTTCGAAGAGGCGCTGCAGGCGGTGCGCGATCGCACGCTCGCCCTCGTCGCGCCCTTCTCGCACGCCGAGCTCGAGCACGTCCATCACCCGCTGATGAGCCCGCTGGACTGGGACCTCGGCCACATCGCCGCCTACGAGGACCTGTGGCTCGTGCACCGCCACGGCGGCGAGCCGCTGCTGCGCGGCGACCTCGCCCACCTCTACGACGCCTTCGAGACGCCGCGCGCGGCGCGCGGCGAGATCCCGTTCCTGCGCGGCGAGGACGTCTTCGACTACATCGCGGCGGTCCGCGAGCGCGCGCTGCAGGTGCTCGTACGCGTCGGCCCAGGCGACGGGACGCTGTTCGAGATGGTCGTCCGCCACGAGGCCCAGCACAACGAGACGATGCGCCAGACGCTGTTTCTCGGCGGCCTGCCCGGCGGGCGCCCCGAGCGTGACGGCGCAGCGCGCGCAGCGCAGGGCTGGATCGACGTGCCGGCCGGCGCCTTCGAGATGGGCGCGCCGGACGACGGCTTCGCGTTCGACAACGAGCGCCCGCGCCACCGCGTCGAGCTGCCCGCCTTCCGGATCGCGCGGCGCCCGGTGTCCAACGCGACGTGGATGCACTTCGTCGAGGGCGGCGGCTACGAGCGCCGCGAGTGGTGGAGCTCGGAGGGCTGGGCGTGGAAGGAGGAGTACGACATCACGCACCCCGAAGGCTGGACGGCGGATGGGACGTCGCTCGATGACGATCGTCCCGTCCTGCACGTCTCCTGGTTCGAGGCCGATGCCTTGGCCCGCTCGCACGGTGCGCGTCTGCCCACCGAGGCGGAGTGGGAACGGGCAGCGACCTGGACTCAGGAGCCCATGCAGGACATCGGAGAGGCCTGGGAATGGACCTCGTCCTGCTTCGGCGGCTATCCCGGATTCGTCGCGCACCCCTATCGCGAGTACTCCGAGGTCTTCTTCGGCGAGGGCTACCGCGTCCTGCGCGGCGCCTCGTGGGCGACCGAGGACCGCCTGCGCTCGACCACCTTTCGCAACTGGGATCTTCCCCTGCGCCGGCAGATCTTCGCCGGCGTCCGACTGTCAAAGGACGTGGCCTAGTGCTCCCTCCCGCAAATCAGCGCAGCATGCTCGAGGGAACCGTCGAGGTGCACTCGTACCTCGGCCCGGGAGACGAGCGCACGCTCGCCGACGACGTGCTCGACGGGCTCACGCGCCCGCTCAAGGAGCTGCCGCCCAAGCATCTCTACGACGCCCGCGGCTCGGAGCTCTTCGACGCGATCTGCGAGCTGCCCGAGTACTACCAGACGCGCACCGAGCGGCTGATCCTCGAGACGCGCGCGGAGGACATCGTCGAACGGACGGGCGCCGTCGAGCTCGTCGAGCTCGGATCGGGGTCGGCGACCAAGACGCGCGTGCTGCTGGATGCGATGGCGGCCGCGGGCACGCTCGAGCGCTACGTGCCCGTCGACGTCAGCGCGACGACGGTGCACGCCGCCGCCGAGACGCTCGTGCGGGAGTACCCGGGGATGTCCGTGCACGGCGTCGTCGGCGACTTCGAGCGCCATCTGTCGCACCTGCCCGAGGCGGCCGGCCCGCGCCTGGTCGCCTTTCTCGGCGGCACGCTGGGCAACTTCCCGCCCGGCACCCGGCGCCGCTTCCTGCGCAGCCTCAGGGATGTCCTGGGTTCCGACGGCTATCTGCTGCTGGGCACCGATCTCGTCAAGGATCCGCGCGTGATCGAGGCCGCCTACGACGACAGCGCCGGCGTGACGGCGCAGTTCAACCTCAACGTCCTGCACGTGCTCAACCGCGAGCTGGATGCGAACTTCGACGTCAACGCCTTCGAGCACGTCGCGTTCTTCGACCGCAAGCGCGAGTGGATCGAGATGCGCCTGCGCGCGACCGACTCCCAGCACGTGCGGATCGGCAAGCTCGACCTCGAGATCGACTTCGCCGCCCGCGAGGAGCTGCGCACGGAGATCAGCGCGAAGTTCACGCCCGCGCGCCTGCGAGGCGATCTCGAAGCGGCGGGCCTGGAGCTCGTCGAGCTCTACACCGACCCCGACGAGCTGTTCGCGGTGTCGCTGTCGCGGCGCGCCTGACGAGGGCGCGCTATTCCGGCGCCGCGTCGCCGAGGATCTCCAGCGTCCAGCCGTCGAAGGCGCATGGCCCCTCGGCCGCGCCCGCCGCGATCATCCACTCGACCCACGCGTTGACGGTCTCCAGCGTGACCGTCGTCGGCTGCGTGGCGCCGAGCACCAGCAGCTGCGGCTTCTCGAAGAAGCCCTTGGCCTGCTCGCGGATCTCCACCTCGTAGTCGGTCTCCTCGCCCAGGAAGTCCGTCAGGCGCTCGGCCTCCTCCCTGCCCGGCGCGAGGTAGATGAAGGCGAGGCGCACGTCGGTCTGCTCGCTGACGCCGAACTTCTCCTGGAGGTTCTTCCAGATCGCGGGGTTCGCCTCGAGCTGGAAGTCCAGCAGCTGCTCGAACCACTCGCGCTCGTCGGGCATCGCCTGTGCGTCCGGGCGACCGCTTCAGCGCCGCCGGGGCATCTTCTCGTGCTTGGAGCGCTTGCGCCCGGGGTTGGTCTGCGGCACGACGAGGACCGCCTTCTTGCGAAACAGGACCAGGCAGTCGTCGGCGAGGGTGACCTCGGAGTCGATGTCGCCGGCCGGCTGATCGTCGACGAGCACCTCGAGGTCGCCCTGCTCGTAGGCCTCGAGCGCGATCGTGAGCATGACCTGCGGCTCGACGGCCTTGCCCTCGCGCTTGCGACCCGCCCAGCCGTTGAGCTCGGACGTCACGGCCGGCGGGGCCGTGACGAGGCCGCGGAACTGGCGGCCGCGGTCGAGCTCGGCGTTGTGCTGGGTCGTCTCGGTCTCCACGCGGGTGGTGATGAGCTCGCGCACGGTGGGGGTTGTCTTGTCGACCGGGAGCTTGAGCTCCATCAGCCACTCCCCGTCGCCCATCTCGTCTCGGCACTGCACCGTCAGTCCGGCCATGTCGTCGAAGCTCCTTGATCGCCTGCTCGTCAGCAATGTTCCCGTGTTCCTACGTGCGGTGCGTCCTTGCGGAGCAGTCGCGACTGTCTAGGGTGCCGCCGGTGAACGTCATCGACGACCTGGTCGCCAACAACGAGGCCTTCGCGGCGGGGCTTCCGGCGCGGCATCTGGACGTCCGCCCGCGCCGCAGGCTGGTGATCGTCACGTGCATGGACTCGCGCCTGGACGTCTTCAAGGCGCTCGGGCTGCGCGAGGGCGAGGCGCACGTCCTGCGCAACGCCGGCGGCGTCATCACCGACGACGTGATCCGCTCGCTTGCCGTCTCGCAGCGGCGGCTGGGCACGCGCGAGGTGATGCTCATCCACCACACCGACTGCGGCATGCAGCAGCTGACCGACGACGGCTTTCGCGCCGAGCTTCAGCTGGCGACGGGCCTCGCGCCCGCGTTCGCGATCGAGTCCTTCATCGACCTGGACGCCGACGTGCGCCAGTCGGTCCTGCGCGTGCGCCGCTCGCCGTTTCTGCTGCACACCGACCACGTGCGCGGGTTCGTCTACGACGTCGACACGCACGGGCTGCGGGAAGTCGAGGCGGGCGGGTAGGCGGGGGGTGTCGTGTCTTGCGCGCGGACGATGCTCGACTTCGGCCAGCGCCGTTCGAGTTCCGCCCGCAGGCGTGAGGCCCGCAGCGCGGAGGGGGCGACCGTTCTGACCGTTCGTCGGCGCGTCTGCGCCGCTGTCCGGCAGCCCGGCCACCCGTTGGGCAGCTAACCATCCGCGCGACGCTCCAAACCTGTCCCGCCCGGGGTGGCTTGCTACTGGCCGCCTTCGGTGGGCGGGTCGAGCGCGTCCTCGTCGGTCGCCTCACCGACCGGCTCGTCCTCGAGCTGCCCCACGCCGGTCGCCGTTCGAGCATCGCGGCTGCCGCTGTCGTCGAGGACGAACAGCTCCACGACGACGTCGGGCTCGAAGATGATCTGCGACTGATATCCGAGGACCTTGCGGCCGGTGATCGATTCGACCATATCCGTCAGGCGCTCGGTCATCTCGTTCTCGAACGTCTGACGAAAGTCGCGGACCTTGTCCTGCTGGTCGAATTCGAGCATCGTCTTCTCGGCCGTCGTCTGGCCGCCACGCATGACGATCAGCAGCAGGTCGTCGACGATGTAGGACTTCGCGCGGTCGGGTCCCCGCCCGAAGTAGCGCTTCTGCGCGCGCACCATCTCGTTGGACAGCTGCGAGAGCATGTCGCCGCCGTCGCGCTTGGCGGATTCGAGGTCCTGATCGGCCACCCGCAAGACCCTAGCGCCGCGTTCAAGCTACGCCGGCTGGGCTTCCGCGAGGTCCGGCTGCGCCTGCGCCTCGGGGGCCAGCAGGAACGTCTCGACGGCGATGTCGGGGTCGATGTGGTTGGCGCTGAGAAACGCGGTCACCGTGCGCCCGGTGATCTCCTCGACTCCGGCGATCAGGTCGTTGCCCATGACGTCCTGGAAGGTCTTGCGCGTCACCAGCACAAGCTCGTGGTGCTGCTTCTCCGCGAGCATGGTCTCGGCCCTCGTCAGGGTGTCCTGCAGCACGACGGTGACCATGTCGTCGTTGAAGAACGTGCGCGCCTTCGTCGGCCCGCGGCCGGTGTACTGGCTGAGCAGTCGCACCGTCAGGTTGCTGATCGCAGCGCTCTTCGACCCTCCCGTGGAGGATCGCGATGGTTCGGTGCCGGGCATGGCCGGCCTCCCAGGGCTCGTCTCCTCCCTGGGCTCGGGCTGCGCGAAAAGTAGGAAGGAGACGGGAAGAACCCGTCCGCGCAGCCCGCGTTCCCCCGACGTCCCGACACCCCATTGGGATGGCGTCCGGCTGGAACCCGCGTAGATGAAGCGTACCCATGCGCGCAAACGCGACCGACTGGGCTCCGACTAGGGTTCGCCGCTCATGCGCATCGATGCCACGAGCGCGCTGGTCGCCGGCGGCGCCTCCGGACTCGGAGAGGCGACCGCCCGCGCGCTGCACGAGCGCGGTGCGCACGTCGTCGTCGCCGACCTCGACGCCGCGCGCGGCGAGGCGCTTGTCGAGCAGCTCGGCGAACGCGCGCGCTTCGTGCGCGCCGACATCACCGACGAGGACGAGCTGCAGGGAGCGGTCGCGACGGCCGCCGAAGCGCCCGGCGGGTTGCGCATCTGCGTCGGCTGCGCGGGCATCGGTCATGCCGAGCGCCTCGTGCGAAGCCGCGGCGCGCACCGCCTCGACGCCTTCCAGCGCGTCATCGCGGTCAACCTCGTCGGGACGTTCAACGTCCTGCGCCTCGCGAGCGCCGCGATGCTCGCAAACGACCCCGCCGGCGAGGACGGTGAGCGCGGCGTCTGCATCACGACCACCTCGATCGCCGCCTACGACGGCCAGGTCGGGCAGGTCGCCTACGCCGCCTCCAAGGGCGCCGTCGCCGCGATGACGCTGCCCGCCGCGCGCGAGCTCGCCGGATCGGCGATCCGCGTCTGCTCGATCGCGCCTGGGCTCTTCGACACGCCGCTGCTCGCCGGCCTGCCCGCCGAGGCGCGCGCGGGCCTCGCCGCCGGGACGCCGTTTCCGCAGCGCCTCGGGCGCCCCGAGGAGTTCGCGCGCCTGGCCTGCGAGATCGTGCAGAACGCGATGCTCAACGGCGAGGTCGTCCGCCTCGACGGGGCGCTGCGGATGGCGCCGCGCTGACACGCACGCCGGGACGGGCGGGGGCGCTCGCCGAGCCCGCCGCGGGTCGCTGATCGCCGCGCCGTCCGGGTAGGTCCAGCGGCGTGAGCGTCGAGGATCGCAAGCTCGTGATGGGCGACTGGTCGCGCGTCGTGCGCGACCCGCTCGACGTCCTGCGCCTGCTGTTCGTCTTCGCGCTCGGCCTCGCGGTCGGGGCGCTGTGGGAGATCTTCGAGTACACGTCCGACGGGACCTTCGGCTCGGCGCTGCGGGAGGGCAACACCGATACCGTCGGCGACCTGATCGCCGACGCCACGGGCTCGCTCGCCGGCGGCGGCTGATGGTCCTGTGGTCGCGACGCGGCTGGGGGTCGGTGCGGCACATCCCCGGCGACAGCGAGCGCGAGGACACGAGCTCCTGACGACGCGTTTCGCGGAAGCTCGGCGGCGGTAGAACCCGAGCACTTCCGCACCGACGCCAGGAGGCTCGATCATGTACGCCGACGCCGGACCCCCGCTCGTTGTCATGACCATCGGCCTCGTGCTGTGGCTCGCCGTCACGGCCACGGTCGGCGGCATCTCGATCCAGACGATCGGCGTGATCCTGTTTCTCGCCGGGCTCGTCTGGCTCGTGCTCGAGCTCTTCCAGGCGCGCACCGCCCGCGGCGTCGTCGTCCAGGAGCCCGCGCCGGTCGTCCGCGAGCGCGACGTCTACCGCGACCCGCGCCTGTAGCGCTCAGCTCAGCCGCTCGACGAGCATCGCCTGGCCCATCCCGCCGGCGACGCACATCGACTCGATGCCGTAGCGCCCGTCCTTGGCGTCGAGGCCGTTGAGCAGCGTCGTCATGATGCGCGCGCCGGTCATGCCGAACGGGTGGCCGAGCGCGATCGCGCCGCCGAACGGGTTGAGCTGCTGCTCGGTGATGTGCAGCTCGCGCATGCAGGGGACGATCTGCGCGGCGAACGCCTCGTTGATCTCGACGACGTCGATGTCCTCGATCTTCATGCCCGTCTGCGCGAGCAGCGCCCGGATCGCGGGGATCGGGCCGAGGCCCATGACCTCCGGGCGCAGCGCGGCGACGGCCGACGCGACGATCCGCGCGCGCGGCTTTGCGCCGAGCTCGGCGGCGCGCACCTCTGACATGACGAGCACGGCGGCGGCGCCGTCGTTCAGAGGGCAGGCGTTGCCGGCGGTGACCGTTCCGTCCTCCTTGAAGACCGGCTTGAGCGCCGCGAGCTTCTCGATCGTCGTGCCGGGGCGCGGGCCGTCGTCTGAGAGCAGCTCGCCGCCGTCGGGCAGCGCGACCCCGACGATCTCGCGATCGAAGTGCCCCGAGGCCTGCGCGGCGACCGCGCGCGTCTGGGAGATCAGCGCCCACTCGTCCTGCGCCTGGCGCGTGACGTCATGCTGATCGGCGACGTTCTCGGCGGTCATCCCCATCGGGATGTAGACGTCGTACAGCGCGCCCGGCGAGCCGTCGAGCAGCGGGTGCTTGGCCTCGTCGGCGATCGCCGCGCCGAGGCCCGCGCGCGAGACGGCCTCGACGCCGGCGGCGACGTACTGGTCGCCCTCGCCGGCCCTGATCGCGTGGAAGGCCATCCGCAGCGTCTGCAGCGAGGAGGCGCAGAAGCGGTTGACGGTGCAGGCGGGGACGCGCTCGTCGAAGCCGGCCAGCAGCGTCGCGTTGCGCCCGACGTTGTAGCCCTGCTCGCCGATGCCCGAGGCGGAGCCCATCATGACGTCGGCGGTCTGGTCGAAGTCGACCTCGGGGTTGCGCTCGCGCAGGGCGCGCAGCGGCGTCGCGGCCAGCTCGTCGGCGCGAACGCCCACGAGCGATCCCTTGAACGCGCGGCCGATCGGGGTGCGGACGGCATCGACGATCACGGCTTCGGGCATGGGGTGCTCCTCTGGTCGGTCGTGCCCCCGGCGGTCGCACTCCACGGAGACGTGTTTCACACCGGCGTCACACTCGCCGGAGCCACCGACAATTGTTACTCGAACCGATGTCAAGGTGGCGCGATTGGCGAACCATGCGTCCGCCGGGGAAGCCGGCGGTCGTCCTGCGGCACCCGCGGGCCGACGCTGTCCGCATGGCGCGCACTCGCCCCCGTCTGCTTCGCCGTGGCGCCACGGCGGTCGCAAGCGTCGACTGCGGCCCGGCGACGACGAGATCCGCATGCGCGGCAGGGGCGCCAAGCAGGTCTTCGCCGGCCCCGGCGACGACATCGTGCACGCGCTGACCAACGGCCGCGGCGCGATCGACTGCGGGCCCGGCCGCGACACCGTCTTCAGCGGGCGAACGCGCCCGCGCCCGCGCGGCTGCGAGCGCGTCGTCAACCGCTACGCGACCAAGCGGCGGGGCACGGCTGGCCAAGCCCGAGCCTCGTCCGCGGTGAGGGGTGTGTCGAGTTCGTGCGGCTCAGCCGCACCAAGTCGACACACCCCCCGCGGCGCTGGGGGTCGCGTGCTACGCGAGCTCTTTGCCGAGCAGCGCCGCGTGGGCGGCGATGCCCTGCGCGTAGGCGGCGAAGTCCGTCGCGTACAGCGACTGCGGGCCGTCGCAGCGAGCGTGCTCGGGGTCCTGGTGGACCTCGACGATGATCCCGTCGGCGCCGATCGCGGCGGCCGCGCGCGACATCGGCTCGACGAGCCGGCGGTCGCCGGCGGCATGGCTCGGGTCGACGACGACCGGCAGGTGCGTGTGCAGCTTCAGCCACGGGACCGCGCCGAGGTCGAGCGTGAAGCGCGTCGCGGTCTCGAACGTGCGGATGCCGCGCTCGCAGAGGATCACCTCCTCGGTGCCCTCCTTGAGGATGTAGTCGGCCGCCATCAGCAGCTCGTCGAGCGACGATGACAGCCCGCGCTTGAGCAGCACCGGCTTGCCGAGCCGGCCGGCGACCTCGAGCAGCGCGTAGTTCTGCATGTTGCGTGCGCCGATCTGCACGACGTCGGCGACCGCGCCGACGGCCTCGGCGTGCCCGGCATCCAGCAGCTCGGTGACGATCGGCAGCCCGGTCGCCTCGCGCGCCTGCGCGAGGATTCCCAGCGCCGCGCCGCCCAGGCCCTTGAAGGCGAACGGCGACGTGCGCGGCTTGTAGGCGCCGCCGCGCAGCATCGAGGCGCCGCCTGCGCGCACCGCCTCGGCGACCTCGAGCGTTTGCGCCGCCGACTCGACCGTGCACGGGCCGGCGATCAAACAGAAGGTGTCGCCGCCGCCGATCGTGCGCCCCGCGATCTCGAAGCGGCTGGCGGCGTCGTGGCTGAGCTCGGAGGAGGCGAGCTTGTAGGGCCGCGAGATCGGCACGACGCGGTCGACGCCGGCCATTCCCTCGAGGCCGAGCTCGAGCACGCCCGCGGGGTCGCCGATCGCGCCGATCGCCGTCGTCAGCTCGCCCGGCATGACGACGACGTGCACGCCGGTCGCGGCCAGCCGCTCGCGCACGGCCTCGACCTCCGCCTCGGGTGCGCCCGGCTGCATGACGATCATCATCGGCCGAGCGATCGTACGCAGTCACGGCTCGCGGCAGTACCACTGCTCCGGGTCCTTGTCCTTGCCCTCCAGCCGGCGCTCGAGATCGAGAGCCATGTCGCGCTTGAGCCGGCGCAGGCCCCAGCCGCCGTCGGGCTCGAAGCTCCCGTCCGGGAGGCGGTCATCCCCATGGCTCCATCCGCCGGTCACCAGCTCTTGCCGGAGGGATCGAAGTCGGCGTAAGCGCGAACAGCGAGTCCAGCGCCGCGCCCGCCCGGGACTCGCTCGCCCGTCGCGCAGCGAGTTCAGCAGCGTGCGGGCCATCGCTGCCATCCTCCACAGGTCGAGGAAGCGGCGTCCAGCGCCGGCCCTCGGACGCTCGTCGCCCTACAGCCCGAGGTCGCGCACGCCGAGCTCGTCGGCGCCGAGGTGGTGCGCGAGCTCGTGGCGCACGGTGCGCGTGACCTCGTGGCGCAGCACGTCGGGGTCGTGGCCGAAGTCGCGGCGCAGCGTGTCGCGGTAGATCACGATGCGGTCGGCGACGTCGTCGCGTGCGACGCCGTCGCCGTGGTAGAGCCCGTAGGCGCGCGCCTTGCGACCGCCGTCGGAGATCACGACCGCGACGTTGCGCTCGAGCGCGCGCTGCAGCAGGTCGGGCAGCTCGTCCATCGCCTCGCGGACGAGCTCCTCGAAGTCCTCGTCGTCGTAGGGGTCGAGCTCCAGGAACTCGACCTCCTCGGGCTCGGGCGCGACGCCGTCGCGCGCCAGGCGCTCGGACTCCTCGACGATGCGCTCGAACTCCTCCTCGGTCTCGGGCTCGTCCCAGCCCGCCATCCGCAGCCCGATCGACAGCATCCCGATCCCGATCAGGGCGATCACGAGCACGACGGTCGTCGAGCCCTCGAGCAGCCGCAGCGGCGTCGCGGACAGGTCGGCCAGCGCCGCCATGACGATCAGCCCGAGGCACATCGCACAGCCCGCCGCCCACAGCACGCGCTTGATCGATGGGGCACGCATCGCGCCTACCTCATCCAGCGGGCGATGACGACCCGCTGGATCTCGTTGGTGCCCTCGTAGATCTGGGTGATCTTGGCGTCGCGCATCATCCGCTCGACGGGATACTCGTTGACATAGCCGTAGCCGCCGAGGATCTGAATCGCCTCGAGCGTCACCGCCATCGCGGTGTCCGACGCGAACAGCTTGGCCATCGAGGAGTACTTGCCCAGGTCGGCCTCGCCGCGCTGGACCTTCGCGCACGCCTTGTAGAGCAGCTCGCGGGCGGCCGCGGTGCGCGTCTCCATGTCGGCGAGCTTGAACTGGATGCCCTGCAGCTCGTTGATCGGCCTGCCGAAGGCGATCCGCTCGCGCGCGTACTGCGCGGCGTAGTCCGTCGCCCCCTGGGCGAGGCCGACCGCCTGCGCGGCCGCACCCAGGCGCGTGCGCTCGAGCGTCGCGAGCGCGACCGACAGGCCCTTGCCCTCGATGCCGATCAGGTGGTCGGACGGCACGCGCACGTCGCTGAAGGACGGCGAGCCGGTCGGCGAGCCCTTGATGCCGAGCTTGTGCTCGAGCCTGCCCGGATCGAAGCCCTCGCGGTCCGCCTCGACGATGAACGCCGAGCTGCGGTTGGGCTCGCGGTCGGTCTTCGCGAAGACGACGTAGAAGTCCGCGACGCCGGCGTTGTGATCCAGTTCTTCTGGCCGTTGATGATCCACTCGTCGCCGGCGTCGCTGCGCACTGCGGTCGTGCGCATCGACGCCGGGTCCGAGCCCGCCTCGGGCTCCGACAGCGCGAACGCCGGCGACCACTCGCCGCTGGCGCAGCGCGGCAGCCAGCGCGCCTTCTGCTCGTCTGAGCCGAACAGCGCGATCGGCAGCGTGCCGAGCTCCTGGACCATGAGGATCAGCGCCGACGACGCGCACACCTTGGCGATCTCCTCGATCGCCATCTTCAGCATCAGCGTGCCGGTGCCGGTGCCGCCGTACTCCTCGGCGAACGGCAGCCCGAGCACGTCGTGCTCGGCGAGCAGCTCGCGCACGTCGTGCGGGTACTCGCCGGGGCGATCGATCTCGCCGCGCGCGGCGCGATCCTCTCCTGCGCGAGCTGGCGGATCATGTCGCGCAGGTCGACGAGCTCCTGCGGGACCTCGTACACGTCGGTCGTGATCGCGGGCACGATCCCATCGTACAGTCGGCCATCCGGGGCTTAGACCGGCCCGCTCATGGGCAAGAACGTCCATGGGTACAGGCACATCGATCTTCCTCATCGCTCTGGGCGCGATCCTCAAGTTCGGGTCACCGCCACCGTCTCCGGCATCGAGCTGGCGACCGTCGGCACCATCCTGATCATCGTCGGCATCGTCGGCCTGGTGATCTCGCTGATCTTCATGATGCAGGCCGGCCGCGGAGCCGTCGTGACGCGCGATCGCGTCGTCGAGCGCGACCCGTACGTCGACCCGCGGATCTGAGGCTCGGCGCCAGACGGTCGTCGACTCGGCGTCCTCGGGCGGCGGCAGCAGCCCGGCGCTCGGGATCGTCGGGCAGGCGGTACCACTCGGTGATCCGGCCGCCTCGCGCGCTCGCCGCCTCGTTGATCACCTGCGCGCAGCGCGCGCGGCCACGCGCGAACGACCGCCGTCTGAGCGCGATCGGCCGCGCGCGAGGGCGCAGGGGAACGTCCGCGGGGAGCTCGAGGCGCCTTACGGGGCAGCGGCTCGCCCGGCTCGGTGGGGGGCCGCGACGGACCCGTCCGACGAGTCGCCGCAGGCCGCCAGCAGGGTGCCACAGAGTACGATGATGGCCGGTGAACGCCGAGCGCCGCCGCAGGATCTCATGCGTTTGCAGGCCGTTCGCTCGATGCGCCGCACATCCGACGGAGGAGGCGTGCGGGCTGGAGTCGCGTTTTATGGTGCGTTACCCCGTGCTGACGCGACGGCGCCCCAGTTCATCTTCAGCTGGAAATCGTTGTGAGCGATTTGCCTCACGTTTCAGTAGAGGATGAAGAGACGACACCGCATGATGGATTCACCCTCATAGAGCTGTTGGTGGTGATCGCTCTGATTGCAGGCCTTGCGACGGCCCTTTGGGGAGGACTAAGCGGCGGCACAAATTCCATGACACTCCAGACTGCGCAGGCGGCCGTGGCTGGGACGTGACGGTCGCACGTGCCAAGGCGATTTCTTCAGGGCGCCCCTGCCGGTTGTTGCTTAACATCGACGCTTCGAGCTCAGCCGACCCGGCGCGTTATCTGCGCTACCTTGTCCTGCAGAATCAAGCTTCCACCGGATGGCAGACGATCGCCGACTTGCATTTGCCGTCGGAAGTCTACGTGGTTCCAGGCGATTTCACCTCGTTGCCGGGTGGTGTTTTTTCAGAAGGTGCGGCTGTTTGGGTGCGGAGCGATGGCATAACACCGCTTCGTTCGACCGTGTTTCGCTCAGGACAGATTAGCACGGAAACCATCAATTCTGCGATGAGCGAGCAGTGGGTGAGTTTTTCATCAGCCCGGTCGGAACGACCGCACAAGCGGGCGATCTTGTCCTGGCACGCGGACGCACCCGCGCGCCGGGTGTGTACCTTGATGGAGAGTCACCGGTTGAGCTGTACAACAGAGATGGTGTGCGCGGCATGGCATTTAGTTCGTATGGACTCGCCGTCCTGATTGGCGACGTATCCGGATTTTGATCGGCGTACTCATCTATGCGTCGCGGATTCACACTGATTGAAGTCGTAATCGCCGTCGGATCTTCGCGGGCTCGATTCTCGTCGTTCTCGCTATGCCATCGATTCTCGGACAATCAGGTGATGCGGCGCACGAGCTCGTGGCTCATCGAATGAGCGATGCGGTGCGTGTCGAGTCGGAACGCCGCGCGACGACCATCGGATTCGATTCGCTCGCGAACTCGGTTCCGGTGATGAGCACGCCACTTGAGAACGGTTTCGCTTTGGTGGCGACGGCGAACGGTCTGCGAGTAGAGCCAGCAACGGGGCCAGGGAGTGGAGGGATTTCGGCGGGAAGAGCAGCATTTTCTCATTGAGGCCTGGCGATTCGTCCAACCGCCGCTCAGTTACGATCCGAATGCGTCGGTACTTCCCTTGTATCTCCGCATTTCATGGCCGTATCGGATCCGTGGATTCGATACGGCGACCAGCATCGCAGACCGTAATGTGTTTTCGCTTACGCTCGCGCTTGACCGATGAACAGCGACATCGGTTGGAGACGTGGGGCTACTTTGGTCGAACTGTTGGTCGCATTGACGATCACCTTCGCACTGGCGTCGCTCCTGCTGAGTGTGACTCAAAGCACGTTAAACCTCTGGCGCCGCGCACAAGACGCGTTCACCACGGATACGGAAGCGAAGCTGGTGCTTGATATGCTGGAACGGGATTTCCATTCCGCGCTATTCCGGAAACAGGTGGAACGTGGCTCGCAGTTGACGTCACGACGTTGCCGGCCGGTTTGGCGCATCATGGCTGGCGAACAGCTGGGTTCATCAAGCCATCCTCCAGCGAAAGTCTGGATTTGATTCCCGCACCGGTTGACGGCGAACCTTCCACCATCTCGCAGGCGCGCTTTGGACTATCCGGCGCGTGGATGCGTTTTATCACCACCAACACGGAGACAAAAGACGCCGGTAATCCAGGGGGCAGCCAGCCGTCGCTGTTTCCTATCAGATCGCGCGCCGCCCCTTGAGCGGCTCGATCGCCGCGAGCAATCCGGCCACGGTGCGCTACACTCTGTTTCGGTCGGCCGTCGCGAATGAAACCACCATGGCAGTGGGATTGGACGTGCTGGCCGCAAGCTATCGTAGCTCAACTTCAGCGTTTCCTGGAGCGCGCACCGCTCGGAGTCTCACCAATCCCAACACGGCTGATGTGATCGCGTCGAATGTGGTGGATGTGGGCGTGTGGTTGTATGTGCGAAATATGGCGCATGATCTCGACCGGATTTTTCCAGCGACTGCCGCCGCACCACCTTTGCCGCAGTAAACCGTTCGAATTTCCTGAAGTGGTGGATGTCATGGTGCGCGTGTTGACCGAGGAGGGTGCGAAGGCGATTGACAGCCATCGAATCGGGGAGTGGCGTCATCTATTCGTCCCGCCGGACTCAACGATGCGCAATGGTGGTGGTCCGTGGCTGAAGCGAATTCTCGCACGTATGTCCGTCGGGTTCAAATCAAAGGCGGGCCGCAGTGACAACTGCGCAGCCCAACGTATTCGTGCTGCGGATTCGCTTTGGTGATCACCCTGGTCCTGCTCGCATTGTTGATGCTTGCGGTCATGGCTTTGAGCGCGCTGATAAAAGTAAACGGTCAGTCTCAGTCGTGACCGCTGCGCAAGCTCGCGCCCGTCAGAACGCACTGCTGGGATTGAGCATGGGACGCTCGACCTGCAGCGCTACGCCGGGCACGACAGCCAGATCACCGGAATGGCAGGCATAACGGGGATTTCGGCGCACGCAGCCAGCACGACACGGAACTGGTGTGGGGTCTGGCGAAACGACGGAGGGTTTGTAGCATGGCTCACTTCAGGCGCGGAAAACGACGACACTGCGACGTTGAGTACGGGGATAACTTCGATCGTCCTTGCGGGGGATGGAGGCAATGGCGGCGCCGGGAGTGTGGGTGCGAGTACGGCAAACTCCGAGCATGTGATCGCCGGCAAGATTCCCATTGTCGTGTCGGAAGTCCGGCAGCTCCCGGCATGTCGGCGGTCATCGGCAGCTACGCGTTTCTGGTCAGTGACGAAGGTGTGAAGATAAGCGCTTATTCGCCGGAAACCCGGCTGATCGTTCCCGGGATGGCGCCGCTGATCACGAGCACTATCGCCAGTTCTGCTCAGGATAAACTGCGCAGTGCGGTTGAATCATACGCAGGTCGGCTGCCGGAAATCATTTCCTTCGAGCACCTCAGCGTCCTGCCGTCGCTCAGCCCGCTTACGCAGTCCGTTCTGCAAGACAACTTCCATCACGCGACGCTGACCCACCTGACGCTCAGCGGCAGTCGAATTACTCCGGCACGGTAAATCTGCAATACGACGTCACCGATCGTTTGGCGAGGTATCCTTGAAACTTACAACTCGGTGGCGGGAGTTACGCCGATGTCCGCCAGTGATCTTTCTTCCTTTGGGACTGCCATTGCGGTGGACTTTGCCGCGTCCGTTTCTGGCAAGACCGCCGGCGGACCGTTCACGAGTCCGACGGCATTTGGAACGAGTTCACTCCTCGCGACGAATTCTACCTGCGTCGATGACGCCGGAGGCTTTCATGTCCGCGATGGGCGGCATGCTAGTGACACGCTCCGATACGTTTCGTATTCGTGGGTACGGCGAAGCGCGGGACCCACTCGACGGCGAGACGATCGAAGCGGTGGCGTACTGCGAAGCGATTCTACAGCGAACGCCTGAGCTGGCTCCGAATGCAATGGGGCAGAGCGTTTGTTGTTACCTACTTCCGCTGGCTTGGTCCTGATGACATTTAAGCTGGTCGAGGGCCGCGGGGGGCAACGAGTCCAGGCTGCAAACCGCTCGCTCAACCTTCGCTGATGCAGTAAAGGTACTCGTGACCGCGCACAAACAGCTCGCTGCCCAGCATGGCAGCCAGAGGAATCTATTTTGTCGCCTGGCTTATTCGTTGCCACGACCTCGAACGCTGCGGCGTCTTTCAGTACAATCGTCGACCCATCGCGCCCGAATATGTAAAGATATCCGTTTGCCGCCAGGGTGAGGCGTAAATCCACGTACTCCGGCAATGCCTGGTCCTGATAGAGGACTTCACCCGTGTGCGCATTCAGGCAGGAAAGGAAAGCGTCATTGCCCTTGGTCATGTACAAACGATCGCCGGAAAGCACTGGAGAAGGGACGTACGGCGCGCCCCGACGTACATTCCAGACGATATTGTCAGTATCGGTGACATCTCCCTTGGACGTCAGCTTGATCGCCTGGATCGAGTGCCCTTGATAGCCACTCATCACGTAGACGCGACCGTGGCCTGCCACCGGCATCGGAATGACGTTTTGGGTGAGTCCGCCGGCTTCCCAGATCACGTCGCCGGTCGCCGCATCATAGCTCCGGGTCCGATTGCTTGCTGGGATGATCGCCTGCAGTTTTCCTGCCGCTTCGACGATCAAAGGGGTGGTCCATGTCTGACGTTCCTCACGCTCTTTCCGCCAGACTTCGAGCCCGGTGCGTTTATTCAACGCCACGATGAATGATTTTGCTTCATGGTCCCACGGCACAATCAACAAGTCGCCGGCCAGCACAAGGCGATGCGTC
>CAVSML010000001.1:0-521587 GCA_963729125.1 uncultured Actinomycetes bacterium | reverse complement strand
GCGGGCGGCCACGGCCTGGATCGCGCTGACCCCGGGCACCACCCGGATCGGGACCCCGGCGTACGCTCGTCCGCGGCCGCCTTGAAACCGCCGCCGCCATCCCGAAGACCCCGGCGTCACCACCGGACACGACCGCCACCCGTTCGCCGACCGGGCCAGGTCCAGCGCGAACCGGGCTCGCTCGACCTCGACCGTGTTGCCCGATGCATGCCGCTGGAGTCCGGCACGCTGCGGCACCCGGTTGACGTACGGCGCGTACCCGACCACGTGGTCGACCTCGGCCAGCGCACTCGACCGCCTCCGGCGTCAGCCAGCAGTCCGGGCCCGGGCCGAGGCCGACCACCAGGAGTTCCGCCGGTGCGGGTCTCGTGACGTCACCCGGCGACTTCCTCGACCAGCGGCTTCGGAAGTCCATCGCCGGCGCCTGCCGCGACCCGCACGGCGCCCGCGCGTCGGCCGCGCACGCCGTCGCCGGGCACCACGATCAGCGAGAAGTACGGCACCGTCGCCGGGTCGACCTCGGCCACCGGCAGCCAGCGCTCCTCGGGCTGGACCCGTTCGACTACATCGCGCCTCCAGCCGGCCGGCCCCGCGAGCGCCCGCGACGGCGGGGAAGGTGCGGCCGAGCTTCATGATCACGGCGCCGTCGGTGTCGGCGAGCCGGCGTGCGAGCTCGGGCTCGGGAAGGGTGCCGGCGAGCACGGTGAGCACGTCGGTCTGGCGGACCAACGGCTAGGCGACGGCGGCGGTGGCGGCGGTGAAAGCGGGTACGCCGGGGACCACCTCGGTCGGGAACCGCTCGGTGAGCCGGTCGAGGAGGTACATCGAGGAGCCGAAGAAGAGGGGGTCTCCCTCGGCCAACAGTGCGACGTCGCGGCCCGCGACGAGGTGTGCCGTGACCCGGGCAGCGCACTCCTCGTAGAAGTCGGCGAGCGCGCCGACGTACCCGCCCGGGTGGTCGGTCGTGCCGGTGGTGACCGGGTAGCGCAGCTCCTCCTCGATCGCGTCGACGGGATCAGGTCGGCGGCGATCCGGCGGGCGTGGGACTGCTTGCGGACGCCGGCGTGGTAGGCGACGACGTCGGCCGCACCGATGATCCGCGCGGCCTTCCGGGTGATCAGCTCGGGATCGCCGGGCCCGATGCCGACGACGAAGAAGCGGCCCTGCCCGTGGGGCTGCTCGTCATTCGGCCTCCTGTGCCAGTGCGTTGATCGCCGACGATGCCATCGCCGAGCCGCCCCGGCGACCGCGGACGGTGACGAACGGGACGTCGATCCCGTGGTCGTCGGCGAATGCGACGAGCGCGTCCTTCGACTCGCGGGCGCCGATGAAACCGACCGGGCAGCCGACGATCGCGGCCGGCCGGGGCGCGCCGGCGATGAGCATCTCCAGCAGGTGGAACAGCGCGGTCGGTGCGTTGCCGATCGCGACCACCGCGCCGTCGAGCTGCGGCTCCCAGAGCGAGACCGCGGCCGCGGTGCGGGTGGTGCTCCACTCCCGCGCCAGCTCGGGGACCGCCGCGTCATCGAGGAAGCACAGCACCGTCGTTGTCGGCCGGCAGCCGGCCGGCGGTCACGCCCATCGCGACCATCTGGGCGTCGCACAGGATCGGCGCGCCGGCCGCGAGCGCCGCGCGCCCCGCCGGGGCGAGCCGGGGTGGATCACCAGGTCGTCGGCGAGGTCGGTCTGGCCGCTGCCGTGGATCATCCGTACGGCGACCTTCTCGGCGTCGGCGGGACACCCGACAGGTCGGACTCGCGGCGGATCGTTGCGAACGAGTCGACGTAGATCGCCGGCCCGTCGGCGACGTAGTCGTAGCGCCGCGGCGGGGGAGTCAGCGCCCGAGACCGGTCAGGACCAGGACGCCGTGCCACGGCGTGATCACCACCTCGGTGGTCCGCGCCGCCAGGCGGCGGCAGTCCCGGGGCCGATGCCGTCGTCGCCGCGGCGACGTGGGTGAGGTGCCGAGTCCGGCGACCGGCCCGTAGGGCAGCGGGGAGGTCTCGGCACGGCGAGGAGCCCTAGCCGGCCCTGCGGCGACGAGCGGGCGCTCGAGTTCGTCCACGTGCCAGGCCGCGGCCGGCCCGGGCCTCGTCGGCTCGAGGAAGAGCGGGCGAGACCGACGAGGGCGGCGGCGCGTCCACGGATCGACGGCGGCCCCCCGCCGGCGCCGACCCGCAGCTGTCCGTGCGGGCGTCGAGCGCCACCAGCCCGAGATCCCGGTGCCGGCCCGCCAGGTCGCCCCGGCCGTCGTCGAGGGTGAAGAGGAAACGACCGGGCAGCGCCGCCAGGGCCGCTCGGCGAGCAGCCGGGCTCGAGCGCGGCGGTGACCGGGCGCAGGTCCGCCCGACCGCCGACCAGGCCGGTGAGCGGCGAGGCCATGATGTTGCGGGCCAGGTCGTGGCGCGTGAGGGCAGCAGCCCGGTCGACTCGACGCGGGCACGACCGGTCGTCGGGCAGGACGCCGCCGACGAGCGGCAGCCCGCGCAGCTGGAGGTTGGCGCGGCCGGTGACGCGGACCCGGCCGTCGCCGTACTCCTCCGCGACCGCGGACAGCGCCAGCAGCGACGACGTGGGCAGCCGGCCGCCGGGCATCCGGACCCGCACCAGCGCGCCGTCGGCGGCGGGCCACGGCCGGAGGACGCCGGGGCAGCGGTCGGGCCGCGCACGGCCGCGGCGCGGTGCCCGAAACCGTGGCGCTCATCGCGATCCTCGCAAGGTCTCGGGCTCTGCGCGTCGCCCGCGGATGACCTCGCGGCGGCTACCGCAAGGGCCAGCAGGTCTTCGGACTCGGGATCACTCGGAACGGAGCGTCTTCCCAGGCCTCGACAAGCTCGACCCAGTGACGTGTTGCTCCGCCCGTCACCCACACCGCTGCGCGTCAGTCCCGGACTCTCACCGGGTTCCCTGACCGCCACGTGCATGGAGGTCGACTGGCGCGGGACTGTACCAACCCGAACGGAGCCTCGGGCGCACCAGTAAGTTGACGGACATGCCCACGCTCGCGGACATCGTCTCCCTGATCCATGAGTGGTACCCACCGGCCACCGCGGAGGACTGGGACGCCGTCGGCCTGGTCTACGGCGACCCGGAGCAGTCGGTCAAGAAGGTGATGTTCGCCGTCGACCCGTCCCCGGCGGTCGCGCAGAGGCGGCGGACTGGAAGGCCGACCTGCTCGTCGTCCACCACCCGCTGTTCCTCAAGCCGGTGCACGGCTTCGCCGCGACCACGCCGAAGGGGGGACGCTCGCGACCCTCGCCGGCGCCGGCTGCGCGCTGCTCACCGCGCACACCAACGCCGACCAGGCGCGGGCGGCGTCTCGGAGGCACTGGCCAATCGGTCGGGCTCACCGACCTGGAGCCGCTGCTGGCGGCACCGGCGCGTCGCTGGACAAGCTGACCGTCTTCGTGCCGACGGATGCTGCGCCACCGGTCCGGGCCGCGCTCGCGGAGGCCGGCGCCGGCCGGATCGGCAACTACGACTTCGCGTCTTTCAGCAGCGAGGGCGAAGGAAGGTTCCGACCGCTCGACGGGTCGGAGCCCATGATCGGCACCATCGGCGGTATCGAGTCGGTCTCCGAGATCCGGATCGAGGTCGGTCCTCGGCCGGCACCGCCGGCGGGACGTGGTCGCGGCGATGCTGGCCGCGCACCACTCTGCGTGAGTACCAGCTCCCCCCAACCCTCAGCAGGGAGTTTGCAGTTCCGCCGCATGAGCGAAGCCACTTCGGAGGGGCGCATAGCGGCGTAGTAGAGGCAGCCAAAGAACGCGTGAAATGTGGGCCGCGCACGTCGGCATCCCGTACAGCGTCGATCAGCCGTCGTGTCTGCTGTGGGTCTGGCACGTACTGAAAGTCCACCTCATCCGTGGTGTCCGGCGCCGCCCAGTCGATTCGCCGAGGGGGTTCGCAGGAAGTACCTCCCGCTCGACCGCGTACCGCATGGCGTTACTGAACACCATGCGCTTACGCCTCATGGTGTTGTCCGCCGCACGCTTCCCGTCCAGCCGCTTGGACAGAGCAGTCAGGGCCCGGCGGATGTTGTCCGACTCGGCTACGTCGACCACCTTCAACGAGGCGCCGGCCACCCAGTCCAGGGCACTGCGGATCTCGCGCGGAACGTCCTGATCGGCATCCTTCAGAGCTCTGATGTTCCCCGTCGTCCCCGAGCGTGGCCCTGAACGCCCATCCCTGAAGAGCGCGGCGCAGGACGGCTGAATCCGGTGCCCCACGGGAGGTGGAGACGAGCGCCACCGTCAGAGCAGTCAGAGCCTCGGCGATGCCAGCGCGATGCTTGGCGGACGCGTTGGGCCACTTCATGAGCGCGTACGCGCAAGCGTGTTCGTACCAGGTCGGAGACGTCGCCTCCCGCAGCTCCGAAGCCGGGAGTCCCGTAGCGACGTCGAACGCTTCACCAGCGCCAACCGCGGTGACGAGTTTCGAACGACGGGCGTCCGCGAGCGTCTTGGTGGCAAAGGGCTCTTGGCAGACCTTGCCCGCCACGGTCCAACGCACCTGGAAGGGCGCCGACTTGCTGTCACGGCGGCGGATACCCCAGATCCGCACGTTGTGGCTCTTCATTGATCACCTCATGACGGAGGGGACCGCCGGAAGCGGTCCCCTCAACGGGCGTTCGGATGATGTGGCGTCGATTCAGGCGGCGCGCTGGTCGCAGCTCTCCCACCACGCGTCCAAGTCGGCGCGGTTCACGCGGATCTCGCCGTTGGGGAGCTTCTGGAGGCGGGGCGCCTGGCCACGGGCGCGCATGCGGTAGAACGCGGCGCGGCTCATGCGGATCTCTGCGAGGACTTCACTGAGCTTGAGCTTCTGGGGGCGGGCCATGGTTGCCACTCCTCGTTTGGGCTGGTCTCAGGTTGAGGGTGCATGTGTCCGAGGTGGGGATTTCTGCGTCACCCGCGTCATCTGCGTCATGCGCGCTTCTGACCTGCGGGTTTGGGGTGACGCAGAGGGTTGGGTGTGCGTCATCGGTGACGCAGGCGTCCGTCATCGGTGACGCAGGTGACGCACGATGACGCAGAGATATGCCGTCTGCGTCACCCGTGTCTGCGCAGGTCACCCGCCGTTTTCCGGGGTCGGGTGACGCAGGTGACGCAGCGCTTCCCCTACTTAGGAAAAAAGAGGGGCTGTCTGTGGTGGTGCGGTGCCGCTCAGAGAGTGAAGAAGGGGCCGCTTCGCGGCACGTCCTTGGGGCGCCGCGCGCGGCGAACAGCAAGAGGAGCACGCCTGCGCCGGGGTGCTCCTCTTGCTTGTTCGCGGTGGCGCGCGGTCAGAACGCCCGTTCCTGCTCGTGCGAGGGCGGGGCGAGTCGGGTGATCTCGATGTAGCGGCCCTCTTTGGTGCGGCCGGAGTCGATGATCACGCCCCGGGCGGCGAGGGTGGGCTGAAGACGCTTGAGCCGGTCGGAGAGGACCTTGCCCGTGGTCGGCCACCCCTTGGGCAGCGCGCGCAGTTCCTCGCCCGCGTAGAGGCGGCTGAGGCAGTGCAGCCACTGCGTGGACGTCATCCGCTCCTCCGCGCCCGCCTCCATGGCCGCCGCGTGCTCGATGACGGTCTGCGCCAACAGGTCGCCCTCGATCACGTCGTCGTTCAGATCGTCGAGACTGGCCCGGTAGGCGTTGAGCGCTCCGAGGCCGGTGGCTGCGTCGAGTTGCGCGCACAGGTGGGCGAAGTCCGCCATCCGCAGATCCGTGGGAGTCTCCGCATCCACGGCGCGGACCTTGACCGTGAGGTCGAGCAGCGAGCCGAGGACGACGGGCAGCACCTCCGCGTAGTCCGTCCACAGCTCATCCTCGGTGCGCCGCACCCGGGGCCGCTCCAGACCGCAGCGGCAGGAGCCGTTCGGCGAGGTCGGGCCGGATGACTCCCACGTCGATACCGGTCAGCAGGAGGGGGCGGCGGTAGCCGACGCGGAACACGTCCCCGTCGGTGAACAGGGCCCGCTTCACGCTCTCGGCTCCGGTGACGATGCAGCACATGGCGTCGGACAGGTCCGGCGTCATGTGGGACAGGTTGTCCAGCGCGGTCACCCATCCCGCCGCCACCGCCGCGATCAGGTTCTCCTCATCCTTGGGTGCGCGGCGCAGGTCGCCGGTCATGCCCTCGATGATCCGCACGAGCATCCGCCCGCCCGTGGACTTGCCCGCGCCCTGCGGGCCGGTGAGGAACGGCGCAGGGACGGGCACGGACGGTCCGAGGCAGCCGATCAGCCACGCGATGGCCAGGCACTCGGTTTCCGCGGTGGCGAAGTTGCACAGCCGCAGCAGAAGGTCGATGCCCTTGCCGTCGGTGTCCTTGGCGGGCAGGGGCAGTTCCCCGGTGAGCTGGGTGCGCCGCCAGCACACCTCACGCGGGTCGGGGGTGAGGATGTCCCAGCCGGTGGGGTGGATGCGGACGGACTGCCCGTCATCGCGGCCCAGGTCCAGCCACGTCGCCCCGTCGAACCCGGGGGCAACGCGGATGTGGACGGGCTGTACGTCCTCGGTCAGCGCGAGTGCTTCGATCAAGTCCAACGCCTCCTTGAGCGCGGTCCCGTTGAACACGCCGATCCCGTCGCGGAAGAGGCCGACCATGAGTTCCTGCCGGTGGCTTCCCGTGGTGCCCTGGGAGCGGATCGGGCGGGCCACGGGGTGGGCGTTCTTCTGCGCGTAGACGGTTCCGTCGGCGGTGCGGAAGTACCGGAAGTGCGCTTGCGCGTAGTCGGTGATGACCTTGCGAGCCGGGTCCTTCTCGTCCTCAGCCATGGCTACAGCCCCAATGCGGTTCGGGCGTTGGTCCACGCGTCGGTGCAGTGCCGGACGGTTTCGCCCTTGGCCTGCGCGGCGGTGAACAGCCGCGTGACGTGGGTGTCGGTGAGGCAGCCGCACCGGCCGTGCGTGGACAGCACCGCGAGGAACGTCCGGTAGACGGTCGCGTGCACCGCACTGGACGCCTCGGTGATGCGCTGTACGGCCATGGCGATGCCACGATCCAGGTAGGCGGGTGTGCGGTGCGGGCACGCCCCGCTTTGCCCCCTTATGGGCACTGTGAGGGCCTGTGGCGCCCTGCGGGCGGTCGACGGCTGCTTTACTGCCAGCGCGCGGACAACGGCCGGGAGAGCGGCTGTGGCGCCCGTGCCGGGTCCGAGCCAACGGGCGTACGCCATAAGCGACTTGATGTCCACGCCGGGCTCACCGTCGTGGACCTCGACAACGCCGACGCCATCGCGTGGGCCCGCGAGACCCTGCCCGCCACGCGGACCGTGCCGACGACGCGAGGCGAGCACTGGATCTACCGGGGCGCCATGCAGTCCGCGAACGCCGTCCGCCCCGGCGTGGACATCAAGTCCTCGATGGCCTACGCCCGCTGGCTCGGCCCCGGCACCGGCACCATGACCGCCCTGCCGGACGCCGTGCGCGCGCTGGCCGTGAAGGAGCCGCCCCGCGTCCGGCCGGCGCCGCCGGCCGTCACCGTGCCCGCGCTGGCCGGGGGCGGGGAGTGCCGCCACCGCACGCCCGCCTACCTGGAGCGTGGCATCGCCATGGCGGAGCAGCGCATCACCGAGGCCTCCAGTGCGGTGCACGCCACCGTCTACCGGACGTTCCTCGCCGTGCTGTCCACGCACGGCCGGTGCGGCTGCCTCACCGACGCCCACGTCGCGCGGCTGTTCACCGCCGCGCAGGCCAAGGGCGAATCGGCCCGGCACTGCACCGACGCGTGGACCAACGCCCGTACCAGGTTGGGGACTGTGACCATGTCCGACGACGAGAAGAACCCCGGCCCGCGAGGTCATCACCGACTACGCGCAAGCGCACTTCCGGTACTTCCGCACCGCCGACGGCACCGTCTACGCGCAGAAGAACGGCCACCCCGTGGCCCGCCCGATCCGCTCCCAGGGCACCACGGGCAGCCACCGCCAGGAACTCATGGTCGGCCTGTTCAAGCGACGGGCGCGGCGTGTTCAACGGGACCGCGCTCAAGGAGGCGCTGGACTTGATCGAAGCACTCGCACTGACCGAGGACGTGCAGCCCGTCCACATCCGCGTCGCCCCCGGATTCGACGGGGCGACGTGGCTGGACCTGGGCCGCGACGACGGCCAGTCCGTCCGCATCCACCCCACCGGCTGGGACATCCTCACCCCCGACCCGCGGGAAGTGTGCTGGCGGCGCACCCAGCTCACCGGCGAACTCCCCCTGCCGGCCAAGGACACCGACGGCAAGGGCATCGACCTGCTGATGCGGCTGTGCAACTTCGCCAACGCCGAGACCGAATGCCTGGCCCTCGCCTGGCTCATCGGCTGCCTCGGACCGTCCGTGCCCGTCCCCGCCCCGTTCCTCACCGGCCCGCAGGGCGCGGGCAAGTCCACCGGCGGGCCGGATGCTCGTGCGGATCATCGAGGGCATGAGCGGCGACCTGCGCCGCGCACCGAAGGACGAGGAGAACCTGATCGCGGCCGTCGCGGCCGGATGGGTCACCGCCCTGGACAACCTCTCCCACATGGCCCCGGACCTGTCCGACGCCATGTGCTGCATCGTCACCGGAGCCGAGAGCGTCAAGCGCGCCCTGTTCACCGACGGGGACGTCTTCCGCGCCCGCTACCGCCGCCCCCTGCTCCTGACCGGCATCGACGTGGGCGTCATCCGCCCCGACCTCGCCGAACGCCTCCTGCCGCTGCGTCTGGAGCGGCCCCGGGTGCGGCGCACCGAAGCGGAGCTGTGGGCGGAGTACGCGGAGGTGCTGCCCGTCGTCCTCGGCTCGCTCCTGGACCTCACGGTCAAGGTCCGCGCGGCCGAGGCGGAGACCCCCACCGACCTGCGGATGGCCGACTTCGCGCACCTGTGCGCGCAGCTCGACGCCGCCACCGGCCTCGGAGCGCTCCCCGCCTACCGGGCCAGTCTGGACGACCTCAACGACGACGTGATCGAGGGCGACCTGCTCGCGCAGACCGTCCTCAGGCACGCCGACACCATCGACCCGGGCGCGGAGCAGCGGATGACCTCCACCGAGTGGCTGCACTGCCTCAGCCGCCTCTACAGCGGCGACGAGCTGCCGCCCCCTGCCCAAGGGGTGGCCGACCACGGGCAAAGTCCTCTCCGACCGCCTCAAGCGCCTCCAACCCACCCTCGCCGCCCGCGGGCGTCCTCATCGACTCGGGCCGCACCAACGACGGGCCGCTACCTCGAAATGACCCGCCCAGCCGCCCCGCCCCCACACGAGCAGAAGCGGGCGTTCTGACCCGCGACCGCGCGCCGCGGACAAGCAAGAGGAGCACCAGCCGGCCGGCGTGCTCCTCTTGCTGTTCGGCGCGACGCGCCGCCCGAAGGTCGCGCCGCGCAGCGGCTCCTTCTTCACGCTCTGAGGCGCACCGCACCACAACAGACACCCCCTCTTTTTTCCTAAGAGGGAAGACGCTGCGTCACCTGCGTCACCCGAGGCCGCAAAACGGCCCCTGACCTGCGGCGACAGGCGGTGACGCAGACGGCCGATCCCTGCGTCATCCTGCGTCACCTGCGTCACCCGATGACGCAGCCCTGACGCACCGGTGACGCACCCCCGACCCGCTGCGTCACCCAAAACCGCAGGTCAGAAGCCCAAATGACGCAGATGACGCGGTGACGCAGAAATCCGCACCTCGGACACACGCGGACTCCCGAGAGCCAAGCCGACGGCCACCTGACTCAACTTCCGAGGACACGCCATGAGCCGAACCACGTCCCGCACAGCCTGACCCCCGCGCCACCCTCCGCGCCGGCCTGCCGGACCGCTACCTCACCCCCGACGACATCGCCGACATCTTCGAGTGTGCCCATCGAGACCGTCTACCAGTGGCGCAAGAAGCGCACCGGCCCGCCCGGATTCCGCATCGGCAAGCACATCCGCTACGACCCCGCAGACGTCCACGCCTACGTCACCGAACGCAAGACCGCCGACAGACGCCGCCTGACACCAACACCCGCACACACCCGAGGGAGGGCCGCCACCCGGCGGCCCTCCCTGCCGCCATGCCCGAAAGGACCGCCCACATGGCAGGCCACATCCAAGACCGCTGGTACAAGACCGAAACCGACGCCAGACGGCAAGACCGTCCGCGTCAAGACCGACCGCCACGGCACCGGCATGCGCTACCGCGCCCGGTACATCGGCCCCGACGGCACCGAGAAGTCCAAGAGCTTCCCCGACGGACAGAAGCGCCTCGCCGAACAGTGGCTGACGCAACATCGAGGCGGACATGTCGCGCGGCCAGTACATCGACCCGACGCGCGGCGCGGATCACCTTCCAGCAGTTACGCCGAGAAGTGGCTCGACGGCGCAGACGACAGACCGATCACCAGCCAGATCGAGACGGCGCGACTGCGGCTGCACGCCTTCCCGTCGCATCGGCTCCCGTCCGCTGGACTCGTTCCGCCCGAGCACATCCGGGAGCTGGTGAGCGCACTGGAAGCGAGCCGGCTATCGGCGGCTCGTACGCGCGGAACATCTACAGCGACGTGCGAGCGGTACTCGCGGCCGCCGTCGACGACGGTCTGCTGCGCGCAACCCATGCAGCGCGAAGTCCGTGCGCCCGCCGACCATCGAGCCGCGGCGCGTAGTCCCGTGGGAGGCCGAGCAGGTTTTCGCCGTACGCGCGGCACTGCCCGAGCGATACCGGGCCATGGTCGACGTCGGCGCAGGCTGCGGCCTGCGCCAGGGCGAGGTCATCGGACTCGCCGAGGATGCCCTCGACTTCGACGGCGACACCCTGCATGTGGTCCGGCAGATCAAGCTCATCCGCGGCAAGGCCGTCTTCGCTCCGCCCAAGTGCGGCAAGAAACGGGACGTGCCGCTGCCGGCATCCGTGGCCGACGCGCTCCGGGCGCACATGGACGCAGTACAAGCCGGTAGAGGTCACGCTGCCGTGGCGAGCCGGACGGCCCGAAGGTGTCCGCACGGCTCCTCTTCACGAACCGCAACGGCGGGCACGTCTGGCGCAGCAACTTCAACTGCAGGAGTGGAAGCCCGCGATCGCAGCGGCCGGCCTCATCCCGAAGCCCGAGAGGGCGAGAACGACGCGGCGCGGGAGCACGGCATGCACGCGCTGCGGCACTTCTATGCTTCCGCGCTGCTGGACGCCGGCGAGAGCATCAAGGCCGTGAGCGAGTACCTGGGGCACTCCGACCCGGGGCTGACGCTGAAGGTGTACGCACATCTGATGCCGAGCAGCCGGGAGCGTACGCGCACGGCGATCGCAACCGTCTACGACAAGGCGCAACGCCCGGTCTGACGGCCCCTACAACAACATGGCCCACGGCCCCCTACAGGACCGTCAGTTGGGGTGAATCCGCAGCTAGAACGCCTGTAGGGCCGTGAGTTGGCTTCTATGAGCCGGAGAAGACGGGCGCGTATCTGGCGTCGGTCGCCGGAGCCTGACGGGGCAGTCGCGTTGCCCTCGGTCGTGCTCGTGTCCGTGCGGCTACCAGCGCAACTCCCCGTTTTCGTCCTGGAGGGTTCCTGTGGGGCCGTCCGTGTCGAGGGTTGCCAGGCGCACGACAGTTCTGGCGCTCTCCTCCACCGGACGTCCGACTCCGAGGGCCGCGGTCATGTCGGTGGCGGTGGTGCCGGGCTCAAGTGCGTTGAACTTGATGCCCGGCTGGGACTTGGCGTACTGGACCGTGAGCATGGTCGCCGCCGACTTGGACGCGGCGTAGAGAGCGAACGGCACGTTGAACTCCGGCCGGTCCGGATTGTTCACCGCCCAGAACGACCCGAGGCTGCTCGAAACCGTGACCACGTTGGGGTTCGAGGATTTGCGCAGCAGGGGAAGTGCCGCCTCCGTGACGCGCACGATTCCCACCGCGTTGGTGTCGAACATTCGCAGAGCCGTGGGACCGTCGCTGGCTTCGGTCCCGAGGATGCCCGCGTTGTGCACGAGAACGTCGAGCCGGCCCTCGGCCGAACCGATCGTCGCCAGCGCGTTGCTCACCGATGCGTCGTCGGTCACGTCGAGCTGTACGAATCGTGCGCCGAGCGTTGCCGCGGCCTTCTCACCTCGCTCGACGTCACGCGCGCCGATGTAGACGACGTGGCCCAGCTCCAGAAGTTGTCTGGCTGTCTCGAAACCGATGCCCTTGTTGGCTCCGGTGATCAGTGTGACGGTCATGCCTCTACTCCAGAATCAAGTGGCCCGAGTGGGCGGTTGTCGGTGTCCGGACTGCTTCTTCTATGGATTGCTGTTGCCGATCCGGGAGGTCAGCGGGTCAGCTGCCGGCGCAGTTCGCCGGCGTCGTGCAGGGCCGTCATATGCACGAACCGTCCGTCGCGGACCTGATAGATGGCGTACTCGACGATCTCGAACGAGGCGCCGGTGGGAGCCACGCCGAGCCATTCCTTCACCGGGGTACCGGTGTTGACCAGGCGCGCGGCCAGACGGTCGCCGTCGAAGAGCAGTTCCCTGAGCTCCCAGTGGAGGTCCGGAACCGCGTCCACGGTCTTCCTCTGAACCGCGAGAAGGTCGTCCCGGGTGGCCGGCTCACCGTTCAACGTGGTCCGGTCGTTGATGAATTCGTCCATACCGTCGAACTTGTGGGCGTTGAGCTGCTCGATATAACGGAGATAGAAAGCGCGCAGATCACTGTCGGACATCGGATGACCTTTCTGTGCGGCAGCCGCGAGCCGCCGTCCTCGCCGGATGTGCGGTCACGGAAATCAGATCTGGTTCAGGCCGCCGTCGACGTACAGGCTCGAACCGGTGATGAAGCTGCTCTGCTCGGAGGCGAGGAAGGCCACGGCGGCGGCGACCTCCTCCGGGCGCCCGAGCCGGCCCAGCGGCACACGTGCCGCCAGTTGCCGCTGGAACCGCTCCGGGTCGGGAGTGAGCGCCGACAGCGCAGGGGTATCGGTCGGGCCGGGCGTGACGGTGTTGACCCGGATACCGCGTCCCTTGAGCTCGTTGGCCCAGGTCCGGGCGAACGACCGGGTGGCGGCCTTCGTCGCCGCGTACACACCGAGCGCCTCATCGCCGACGTCCACGTTGGTGGAGCCGTTCAGGATCACCGAGGCGCCGTCGTTGAGCAGTGGCAGCGCCTTCTTGACGGTGAACACCGTGCCCCGGACGTTGATGCCGAAGAGGGTGTCGAAGTGCTCCTCGGTGACCTCCTCGAGCGTCCCGAGTTCGGCGACGGAGGCATTCGCGAACAGTACGTCCAGGCCCTGTCCCCGGCTGCGGATCGTCTCGTAGAGCCGGTCCAGGTCGGCCGGGTTCGAGATGTCGCCGGTCACCGCGGCAGCCGCTGAGCCGATCGCTTCGACGGCCTCGTCGAGTTCGGTGCTGCGCCGGCCGGTGATGAACACGTGTGCGCCCTCGGCCGCCAGTCGCACGGCGCTGGCCAGGCCGATTCCGCTGCTGCCTCCGGTGACGAGAGCGGTCTTTCCCTCAAGTAATCCCACGTGAACAGCCTCCTTCGACTTCTGCAGCGATCGCCGCAGAAGTCGAACGATAGCACTTCCGCATCGATCGATACGGAAGAGGTAGACTGCGGGGGTGGAGACGAAACAGAGCGGCCCGATCGGCCGACCGCGAGGGTTCGACGCCGACGAGGCTCTCGAGCGCGCCATGGTGGCCTTCTGGGAGCACGGCTACGAGGGAGCGAGCCTGACCTGTCTGACGAAGGCGATGGGCATCTCCACCACCAGCATGTACGCGGCCTTCGGCAACAAGGAGGAGCTGTTCCGCAAGGTCCTGGAGCGCTACACCGAAGGCCCGAGCGCCTACCTGCCCCGGGCCCTGGAGGAGCCGACCGCCCACGGCGTCGCCACCGCGATCCTGGCCGGCACCGTTCGAACCACCACCCGCCCGGCCCATCCCAACGGCTGCCTGGGCGTCCAGGGCGCCCTGACCGTCAGCGACTCAGGCAGGGGAGTCCGCGACCTCCTCGTCGCCTGGCGTGACAACGGCTACTCCCTCGTCCGGGAGCGGTTCCAGCGAGCCGTCGACGACGGCGACCTGCCCCCGGAGACCGATCCGGGGCTACTGGCCCGCTACCTCACCGCCCTGGCGTACGGCATCGCCGTGCAGGCCGCGAGCGGTGTGGGCCGCGATGAACTCCAGGAGATGGCCGACGCGGCCCTGCGCAACTGGCCGCTCTCCTGAGAGCGGCGCCCGGTCTCTCACCTCGGCCGCGGGCCGGCTGTGGCTGATCGCGCAGTTCCCGGCACCTCCGGGTGGGAAGTGGCGCCGTAGCCCTCGTCCGAACCGTCCGTCGCGCCCTCGGGGAGCTTCGGCGGGGTGTAGCTCGGCAGCGGCTCCTCGTCGGTGTCCGGGCGGACCGCGCCCAGGATCGGGTTGGCCGCGATGGGGGAGACCTTGACCGTCGCCCCCGGTCTCGGAGCCTGGACGACCATGCCGTCCCCCAGGTACATGGCGACATGGGTGGCCTCGGGGAAGTAGACGACCAGGTCACCGGGCCGCAGCTCGCTCAGCTCCACACGAGGCAGTCGGGCCCACTGCTCCTGGCTGGTACGGGGGATGGAGCGGCCCGCGCTGCCCCAGGCCTCCGACGTGAGACCGGAGCAGTCGTACGTGTCCGGTCCCTCGGCGCCCCACTCGTACGGCTTGCCGATCTGGTCCACGGCATGGCGCAGCGCCCGGTCCCCTTCACCGGAGGGCGGCCGCGCACTGCTCAGCGCACCCGAGGCCACGAGTTCGTCCTGCGCCTCGGCCACCCCCGACTTCTCCAACTCGGCCACCTGGGCGAGCTGTTCGGCGGTCAGTGAGACGAGCAGCTCCTCGACGTCCTTCAGCCGCTTCCCCACGAGGTCGCGGTCCTTCTTCTGCCGTTCGGCGAGGGTGAGTTGCTCGTCGAGTGCGCGCCGGGCCTCCCGCGCCAGCCCGTCTGCCCTCTTCTCGTCCACCGTCAGCCGGTCGACCGTTCCGGCGCGCTCCAGCGAGACCTGCCGGATCACCTGGCCCTGGTCGAGCGCGTGTTGGGGATCGCGGGCGAGCAGCAGCCGGACGTACGAGGAGATCTCACTCGTGCCCTGGTACTGCTGCCTGGCGAGCCGTCCCGCGGCGCCGCGACTGCCCTGGAGCGAGAGCCGGGCCGCGGAGAGGCGCCCGTTGAGCCTCGCGACCTCGGTCCGCTGCCGCTTCAGCTTCTCCTCGGTCGCGTTGTACGTCTCCGTCGCCTCCTCGGCCTCCCGGTACAGCCGCTGGAGGTCGGTCAGCAACTCGGCGACGGACGGCTCGCCCTCCGGTACGGAATCCGGTGCCGAGCTCTCGCCGGGCTCGGCCACGGGGCTCTCGCCGGGCTCGGGCACCGCCGCCGCCGGGCCGGGTGCGAGGACGGCACCGGCCGCGATCGCCGCCGTACAGACCAGCCGCAGAAGCCTTCCTGACACGTCATCACCTCCGGTGCGGGGCGCGGCCCTTCCGCTCCTCCGCACCGCGAGCATCAGACGCGCGCGCGAACCCCGCGCGGCGAGCGTGGGCGATCCGGCCCAACAACGTCACTCGTCGGTGTCGTCCGACTTGCCGTCCGGCGTGGCGTCTGGCTTGATGGTCGGCTTCGACCACGGCCACCGGAGCCTGCCGCCGCTCGTATCGTCCGGGTCGTACTGGTACTTCCACCCCTGATGCAGCGCGAGCCGCCTGCTGGTCCCAGCCTGCACCCGCCGGTAGACGAGCACGGTCGGCGGACCACCGGCGTTGTCCGGCACCGGAACCCGGTACACCTTCGGCGGGTGTCCGGTCGCACCGAGCAGGACCGGCAGCACCCGGCCGTCCAGGGGGCCGCCTTCGAAGGGGGTGTCTTCGCTCTTCACGGAGCCAGTGTCACAGCAGGTGGGCCGCGTCGCCCACCACGGGCAGCACCGCCCGTGCGAACGTGCCCATCGGGCCGTCCGCGTGCTCCGTCGCCAGCGCGGCCCGTACGGCACCGGCCGTCTGGGGGTCGCGTCCCGCGGTCGCCACGAGACACGCGACGAACTGCTCGACCAGCCAGTCCCGCAACTCGTCCAGCGGGGGTTCCTTCTCCTCGTCCAGCCAGATCAGGGAGGCTGCCTCGACCGCCGTGATCCACATCCGGACGGTCATCCGCAGCCGGGGCGCCGGCTCCTCGACCTCCAGATGAACCAGGATGTGCTCGGCGGCCGCCCGCCGCACCCCGTCCACGATGGCCGTGGTCCGTGACGTCTCGACGACGCTTCCGCCCTGCAACAGCGCGCTGAAGCCGGCGTCGTGCTCGTCCACGAAGGCGAGATAGCGGTCGAGGGCGTTGGAGAGCCGCTGGGTGAGCGGGCCTTCCGGGGGTTCCGCGAAGCAGTGCTCAAGCTCTTCCGCGGCGGACCTCAGTGCGGCTTCGTACAACTGCTGCTTGCCGCCGGGGAAGTACCGGTACACCAGGGGCCGCGAGACGCCCGCCGCTTCCGCGACATCGTCCAGGGAGACGTCCTCGGGGGCCCGCGCCGCGAACAACGACAGTGCCGCGTCGAGCAACTGGCTCCGCCGCTCCTCGACACCGAGCCGCCGATACGCGCGTGTAGGAACCTCCGAGCTCATGCCCCGCAGCGTAACCTTTCCCGCCCCCGCCGCCCCTACCCGTCCCATCCCCGAGGTCTGCCGCCCCCAGACCCCCGCCATCGGCCCGAACGACCTCGTCCTCAATCGCCGGACGGCGCTGGGTGAGTGGGGTTGATGGTGCTGGGCTGTCTGGCCTCGGCCTCGAACGCCGGACGGGCTGGGTGTGCCTGGGGCAGTCGTGAAGTCGTGAAGTCGTGAAGTCGCGAAGGGGAGGGGCCGTGACGGGGAGGCGGTGGCGCGAGGATGGTCGTGCTCGCGGTCGGCGTCGTGCCGGAGGGGACGGGGCGGGGGTGTCCGCCCGCAGCGGATGGCGTGTCGACTCGGGTGCCTTGGAAGGCGACCGATTTCGCGCCAGACCGAGGACGGACACCCCCGGCCCGTCCCCGCCCCCACGACAACGGACGCCAGACCACAACCCGCAGCAGACGACCGGACCACACCCCCACCCACCCAGGGGCGCGGGGAACTGCGCGATCAGCCACACACAACCCGCACCCGACCCCCGACCGTCCCCGTCCCCGACCCCTCAGGCCAGCAACCCCGACGACCGCCAAAGCCGCCGCCCGGCCCCCCGCAACACCCCGATGTCGTCAAGGAAGTCGGTCAACCGCTTCGCACCCGTCTGCATGACCTCCCGCCGATGCCCACTCGCCTTCACCTGAGCCATCGCCTCACGCCGGTCGAGCCCCACGTTCTCGTACACGTCCGGATTGACGAAGGCCACAGAGAACACCCGCGCGAACTCCCCGGACGTGACCCGCGTGAACTCCTGCGACCACCGGGGCGCGGTCACCATCTGCCGACGCAGTTCCTCCCGCGCGTACCGGACATGCCGCGCCTCCTCCACCACGTGGATCCGAGTCACCCCCCGGACCAACGTCTGCACCCGCTCGTCCGGAAACGTCAGCCGCTGCATCCAGTCGAGCACCTCCTCGCCCAGCAACGTCGCCGTGAACGACCCCGGCGTCGTCGACACCGTCTTGAAGAAGCGCCCGAGGTTCTGATGGGCCCGGCTCACCGGATACCAAGGCGTCCCGCCCGACGCGATCAGCCGCGCGAACATCTTCGAGTGCCGGCACTCGTCCTCGATCTCGGTCAGCGCGTAGCGCACATGCGCACTCGTCGCCGCCTTGTCGTAGATGTGCCGCACCAGCAGCTGCATCAGGATGATCTCGAACCAGATCCCCAGCGAGGCCAGCGCAGCGGCCTCGTGCCGCGACAGCAGAATCCGCTGCTCCTCACTCATCCGCTTCCACAGCGGCGTGTCGTACAACGACACCAACTCCGGCGGCCAGAACCACTTCCCCTCCTCGAAGGGCGCGTCCCAGTCCAACTCCTTGTCCGGGTCGAAGGAGTGCTTCGCGGAGGAGTCGAGCAGCCGCTCGGCCACCTGCTCCCGGTCCTTGAGCAGACCGAGCGCATCGCGCAGCACCTCGGCCTCCGTCACGGTCGTCATGGCTGTGCCCACCTCGTCGTACGGGAAGAACCCTCTGGGTTACCGCCGGTCACTTCTTATGAGACTGCTTGTCAGCAAGCCCGTCAATCCCTCGCGCGCAACTTGTTGACCCGTCGTCTACTACGTAGGAGCCTGCGAGACATGCCCACCTACGACCTGTACGCCAAGGACCCCGGAGCCCCCCTCTGGCAGGTGCCCGCGACCGGCGCGGCGCGGTTCAGCTGGGAGTACGACGAAGGGCGCGCCCGTCTGCTCGCCCTCTACCAGAAGGGCAAGGACAAGCAGTGGGACGGCCAGAAACGGATCGACTGGGCCCTGGAGGTGGACCCGTACGATCCGCTCGGCACCCCCGACGAGGCCATCTCGATCTACGGCACGCCCTACTGGGCGAGGATGAACGACCGCGACAAGGGCGAACTCCGCAAGCACTTCGCCTCATGGCAGTTCAGCCAGTTCCTGCACGGCGAGCAGGGAGCCATGGTCTGCGCGGCCCGCATCGTCGAATCCGTCCCCGACCTGGACGCCAAGCTCTACTCCGCCACCCAGACCATGGACGAGGCCCGCCACGCGGAGATCTACGCCCGCTTCCTCCACGAGAAGATCGGGATGCTCTACCCGGTCAATGACAACCTTCAGTCGCTGCTCGGCGACACCCTCCGCGACTCCCGCTGGGACATGCCCTACCTCGGCATGCAGGTCCTCATCGAGGGCCTGGCCCTCGCCGCGTTCGGCATGATCAGGGACACCACGGACAAGCCGCTGCCCAAGCAGATCCTCGCGTACGTCATGCAGGACGAGGCCCGCCACGTGGCCTTCGGCCGCATGGCCCTGCGTGACTACTACAAGCAGCTCACCGACGCCGAGCTCCGCGAACGCGAGGAGTTCGTCATCGAGGGCTGCTACCTGATGCGCGACCGGCTGCGGGGCGTCGAGGTCCTGGAGAACTTCGGCATCCCCAAGGCGGAGGCCGAGGAGTACAGCGAGCGCTCCGAATTCCTCGCCCTCTTCCGGCAGTTGCTGTTCTCCCGCATCGTCCCCTGCGTCAAGGACATCGGCCTGTGGGGCAAGCGCCTCCAGCAGGCCTACGTCGACATGGGCGTCTTCGACATGGGCAACTCCAACCTCGACCTCCTCATGGCCCAGGACGAGGAACTGGCGGAACAGCTGGACGCGGAACGCTTCGCCGCGGAGGAGAAGGCGCGGGTCGCGGAGGTGGAGCAGGCCATCGAGGCCGGCGCGAAGCCCTAGACCGGGCGAGCAGCACTCCTCCACCCCCGGACCGGCAGTTCTAGACCGGGCACTCCACATCCGGCAGGACCCGGTCCGTCGTCCCCGCCCCGACGACAGGCGCCGCCTCCCCGGCCGGGAACGACGTCCGCAGCGTGAACGCGTACTCCGTGGCCCCGTGCGCCCGCAGATGCAGCAGCCGCTCCTCGGCCTCGGCCACCGTCGGCCGGTGCCCGGCAGGCACCCACCACAGAGCCGTCATCGCCTCCTGGATCCGCGCGAACCATTCATTGCGGCGGGTGAGCAGCTCACGGTGCTGCCCCTGGTACATGAACGCGGTCAGGGCGTTGGTGTCCCGCCACACCGTCAGGTTGATGATCAGCCAGTCGTCGCCGAAGACGGACGTGTCCGTCGCGTTGCCGGAGTCGCTCTGCAGACGCCAGACGAAACCGTCCGAGGCGTCGGCGACCGCGTTCACCGGGTCGAGGGCGTCGACGAAGTCCTTCAACTGAGGGGAATCCAGCGGGGCTTTGAGCCGGGAGATGTTCACCTGGGCGAGTTCGTACGCGGCTGCGGACTGAGTCATGAACCGAACGTTAGGTCGGTGGACGCACGGGCAACACCCCCGTCTCACAAAGCGAGCCGACAACGCAGGCCGGACAACGCAGGCCGGACAACGCACGCCGCCGCCACAACGCCGCCAGACAACGCTGCCCGGCAGCGCACGCCCCACAACGCACGCCCCACAAAGCCGGGCATCAATCCGCGAGCGCCGCCTCCATCACGGCCCGTGCGATCGGCGCCGCGTCCCCGCCCCCGCTGATGTCGCCCCTGTCGGCCTCCGCGTCCTCGACGACGACCGCGACGGCCACGGCCGGCTCCATCGCGTCGTCCGCCTTGGCCCAGGAGATGAACCAGGCATACGGCGTACCGGAGTTGTGGATGCCGTGCTGGGCGGTGCCGGACTTGCCGCCGACCGTGGCGCCGGGGATGGCGGCGTTCTTGCCGGTGCCCCGCTCCACCACGTCCGTCATCAGCTCGCGCAGCTGTACGGCGGTGGCGGGGTTCATGGCCTGGCGGAGGGTGCGCTGCCCGGTGGCCGACACCGTGTCGCCGTCGTCCGTGGTCGTCCGTTCCACCAGGTGGGGCGCACGCACCGAGCCGTTGTTCGCGACGGCCCCGGCGACCATCGCCATCTGCAGCGGCGTCGCCCGGGTGTTGTACTGGCCGATGGAGGAGAGCGCGAGCTGCGCCTGGTCCACCCGGGTGTCGAAGGTGCTGGGGGAGACCCGGAAGGGGATCCTCAACTGCCGGTCGTTGAAGCCGAATCCGGCCGCCCCGGCCCGCATGCCGGCCACCCCCACGTCCACGCCCAGCCGGGCGAAGACGGTGTTGCACGACCAGGTGAAGGCGTACCGCAGGGACGCGTCCCGGCAGCCCTCGACCTCGTTCGTCAGCCGGACCGAGCTGCCCGGCAGCCGGTAGGGGTCGGGGGACTTCGTGGGCTCGTCGACGTCCTCCACCACGCCCGCGTCGAGGGCCGCCGCCGCGGTGACCACCTTGAAGGTGGAGCCGGGCGGATACGTCTGCCGCACGGCCCGGTTGAGCATCGGCTTGTTGGCCGCCTGGTTCAGCCGCGTCCACGCCCGGGCCACCGCCGAGTCCGTCCCGGAGAGTTCCTCGGGGTTGTAGGACGGGGTGGAGACCAGCGCCAGGATCCGTCCCGTGGACGGTTCCAGAGCCGCCACCGCGCCCCGCCGGTCGCCGAGTCCCGCGTACGCCGCCTGCTGCGCGGCCGGGTCGAGGGTGGTGACGACGTGACCGCCGGGGTTGCGGGCCCGGGTGAGGTCGTTCCACAGGGGGAGCGGCGACAGCAGCGGATCGGTGCCCGCAAGGACGTCGTCCTCGGCGCCCTCCAGCAGATTCGTCCCGTACACCTGAGAGGCGAAGCCGGTGACGGGCGCGTACAACGGGCCGTTCCTGTACGTCCGTTCGTAGCGGAACTGCTCCCCGGAGTCCTTGGAGCCGGTGACCGGCCTGCCGCCGACGAGGATGTCGCCGCGCGGCTGGCCGTAACGGGCGATGGTGTGACGGCGGTTGGCCGGGTTCTCGTCGTACGAGCGGGCCTGGACGAGCTGGATGCGGGTGGCGTTGACGAGGAGGGCGATCAGGAGCAGGGCGCAGAAGGCGGCGGCGTGCCGGATGTACCGGGTCATGGGGCGGCCGTTCCCGGTCATGGCGTGGCTCCTCCTTTGATTCCCTCGATTCCCTCGGCCTGTGCCGTCCCGGGCCGGCCGCGTGCCGAGTCGCTGAGGCGCATCAGGAGGGCCACGATGATCCAGTTGGTGACGACCGACGAACCGCCCTGCGCCAGGAAGGGCATCGCCATTCCGGTCAGGGGGATCAGCCCGGTCACGCCGCCCGCGATCACGAAGACCTGGAGGGCCACGATCGAGGCGAGCCCGACCGCGAGCAGCCGGCCGAAGGGGTCGCGCAGGGCGAGGCCCGCCCGGTAGCCGCGCTCGACCAGCAGCCCGTACAGCAGGAAGATCGCGGAGAGGCCGGCCAGGCCCAGCTCCTCGCCCGCCGTGGCCAGGACGAAGTCCGACTTGGCGGCGAAGCCGATGAGGACGGAGTGGCCGAGGCCCAGTCCCGTGCCCAGCATCCCGCCGGCGGCGAACGAGAAGAGCGACTGGGCGAGTTGGTTGGGACCCCGGCCCGCCTCGATCGACGCGAACGGGTGCAGCCAGTCCTCGACCCTGCTGTGCACATGCGGTTCGAGCCAGCCGACGGCGACGGCCCCGCACGCCGCGAGCAGCAGGCCCACCGCGATCCAGCCGGTGCGGCCCGTGGCGACGTACAGCAGGATCACGAACAGGCCGAAGAAGAGCAGCGAGGTGCCGAGGTCACGTTCGAGGACCAGTACCCCGACGCTCAGCAGCCAGATCGCGAGGATCGGGCCGAGGACACGTCCGGTGGGCAGTTGGAGCCGCCAGATACGACGGCCGGTGTACGCGAGGGCGTTGCGGTTCGCCGCGAGGTAGCCGGCGAAGAACACCGCGAGCAGGACCTTCGCGAACTCGCCCGGCTGGATGGAGAATCCGGCGACCCTGACCCAGATACGGGCGCCGTTCACGGAGGGGAAGAAGATCGGCAGGACGAGCAGGACGAGCGCGCTGACGACGGACACGTACGTGTAGCGCTGGAGCACGCGGTGGTCGCGCAGCAGCACCACGACCGCGATGAACAGGCCCATGCCCAGCGTCGACCAGACGAGCTGTGTCGGGGCCGCCGGGTCGTCCGGGGTCTCCAGGTCGAGCCGGTAGATGAGCACCAGGCCCAGTCCGTTGAGCAGGACGCCGATCGGCAGCAGCAGCGGATCGGCGTACGGGGCCCGCAGACGCACCGCGAGATGCGCGAGGAGCGCGAGTACACCGAGCCCGGCGCCGTAGCCGACGGCGCCGGGCGGGACCGATCCGGTCCGGGCGATGCCCACGTCGCAGTAGCCGTACACGGAGAGCAGGACGGCCACGACGATGAGGGTGAACTCGATGCCACGGCGCCGGGGGAGGGGGACGACGGGAGCCGGCGGGTCCGCCTGCGCTGTCGTTCCGGGCGAGAGCATGTCCGGAACGTAGCAAGCGAAACAGTCCATGTCCCGCTATAGAGGGTCAAACGGGCTTCTTGGGTGGACCTCTGCCGCCCCCTCAGGGGCGCGGGGTGTTCAGCACCAGCGGGGCGCCGGACCGATGTTGTCGATGAAGCGGGCCGTCGCCCAGGCCCAGGTGCCGTCCGCGAGGAGGTACCAGAGGTGGTTGCCCTTGACGTTCTCGCCGCTCGTCTTGCAGAAGATGGAGACCTTCTGGCCGTGGCCCACGAAGCCGACGATGGCGCTGCCGCGGGTCGGCCTGTCGCGGAGGTTCAGTCCGCCGGGCGCGGTGACGACGCCCTTGTAGAGCTTGTGGTGACTGCCGTTGTTGTGGTGGCCCCAGTCGTCGTTCGCGAGAGCGGGGCTCGCGGCTCCGACGACGAGGGCGCCGCCGGCGGCGGCTATGCCGATGCGGGTGAGAGCGGTACGCAGTGACATTGCTGGCTCCTCCAGAAGGGGGCAGAGCTGACTAATCGCCACATTATGAGCGCCCCGTGCGACGCGCCCGTCACACTGAGCCATCAGAGACAAGCAACCGCTCAGCAAGGCGCCCCAAAGAGGCACGGGGAACGGCGTGACCAGCCACGATGCACCCGCAGCGGCCAACACCATCCGCATCCCCGAGCTCTGTCGCCCCCGTCCCCCGGGGCTCAGCGGAGCGTCAGCGACGCGACAGCCCCACCGTCCACGGAGTTCGCGAACCCGAGCCGCGCCCCCAACACCCCCGCCTGCCCCAGCGCGATGGTCAGACCCAGCCCGTGCCCCTTGGAGCCCCCCTCCGTCCGGAACCGCTGCGGCCCGTGCTCGACGAGATACGCCGGAAAGCCGTCACCGTGGTCCCGCACGGTGACGACGGGCCCGTCCACCGTCAGCGACACGGGCGCCCGCCCGTGCTTGTGCGCGTTGGCCACGAGATTGCCCAACACCCGCTCCAGACGCCGCCGGTCGGTCTCCACGACCACGTCCCGTACGACCAGGACCTCCGTCTCCGTGCCGGACGCCCGGACCACCCGCTCGGCCACTTCCGCGAGCCGCACCGCGTCCACGTCCAGCCGCTCGCTGCGCGCGTCGAGCCGGGAGATCTCCAACAGGTCCTCGGTGAGCGTGCGCAGCGCGGCGACCCGGTCGCGGACCAGTTCGGTCGGGCGGCCGGGCGGCAGCAGCTCGGCCGCCGCGTGCAGCCCCGTCAGCGGGGTCCGCAGCTCGTGGGCGACGTCCGCGGTGAAGCGCTGCTCGCTCAGCAGCTTGCCCTGCAGCGAGGACGCCATCGTGTCCAGCGCGCCCGCGACCGCGGCCACCTCGTCCTGGGGGCGCGTCGGGTCCTCGGCCCGCGGATCGTTCACCCGCGCGTCCAGATCACCCGCGCTGATCCGCCGCGCCACCTGGGCCGTCCCGTGCAGCCGCCGCGTCACGCGCGTCACCGCGAACGCGCCCCCGAGCAGCGTCACGCCGATCGCCAGCGCCGAGGAGCCGAGGATCGCCCGGTCGAGGCCGTCGATCGTACGGACGCCCTGCGAGTAGTCGACCCGCACGGCCAGCGCGCGCCCGCCGCTCGCGGGGCCGGCCGCCCACATCGTGGGGTGCGGGTCGTCGCCGCCGACCATCGTGCCGCGGTCCCCGGCCTCGGCGAGCGTACGCAGTTCGACGGGCAGGCCCGCCAGGTCGACGCCCGCGCCGGGCGGCAGCCGGTCGCCCGCCTCGAACGCCTCCGTCGCCTCGGTGAGCCGGTCGAGCGCGCGGTCGCGGGCCTCGCCGACGGTCTGGTTGGTCACCGAGACGTGCACGAGGGTGCCGAGGAGCGCGGCCAGGCCGCAGCACATCACGGTGATGAAGGCGGCGGCCTTCCAGGTGAGGGTGGCGGTCCAGTGGCGCAGGCGCCGCATCCAGGTGGGCGGCCCGGCCGGCCGCGGGCGCCTCACCGGGAGTCCGCGGCCGGGGAACGCGTCGGGGTGGGGCCGCCGGGCGTGGCGGTCGCCCCCACCCGCAGGATCTCGTCCTTCGCCGCGAGCATCGCCTTCTGGCGGCGGTCCCAGGACCACACCGTGCGGTACTCGTAGCCCGCCAGCGTGGACGGCGAACGGATGATCACGTCATGGTCCGCGACCTGGACGCTGAGCGTGCTGTCCGTCGTGGCCATGACCTCGACCAGCCGGTGGCCGATGAAGGTGTACGCGCGTACGCCCAGCTGGTTCTCGGGCATCCGCACGCCGAGCACCATGTCGTCCCGGCCGTCGCCGGTGATGTCGCGGTAGTACGGGCGCAGGACCGGGCACTTCCGGCCACGTTCGCCCTTCTTGCCGCACTCCTTCGTCCGCTTGGCGGTCTCCGCGTAGGAGGCTCCGTCGTCGGTGTAGAGGTCCGGATGGCGGGCGATCTCCGCGCGGAAGACGGTGACCGGGTCGACCTCGCGGATGTCGTCGCCCGGCGCGGTGACGCCCTGGACCGTCTCGGTGTCCGCCTCGCCGTAGTCGAGGGCGGGCGAGGCGGCGGGCGGGACCTCCGGCCACAGCAGGGTCGGGCCCACGGCGGTGGACGTCGGGCCCGACCCGCGCAGATCGCCCGGATCGCCGCACCCGCGAGGAGCAGGGCGGCGACGGGCAGCGCGAGCGCCGCGCGCGCGAGGCGGCGGGAGCCCGCGGGGCGGTTGTGGATCACTGCGCTCCTGCGTCAGGGCCGCTCGCCCGGTGCGAGATCGGCGTGGACCGGGATGGTGCCGCGGTCACCGGCCGTGGCCGACTGCCGCCGCCCGTACACCCTATTCGTACGGAAGTCCTTTTTGTTCGCCGGACGGAACAAGCTACTCGGCGAGCTCTTCGAGGAACCGGACCGTGTCGAGCCCGGTGTGCAGGTACTCCACGAACAACTCGTTGTGCAGCGCCCACGGGGAGCGGCGCGAGCGGATCAGACGGATGGTGTCCTCGGCGGTGCCGCCCGCGCGGATCAGGGCGTGGGCGACGACCAGCCCCGAGCGGTTGTAGCCGTGGTAGCAGCGCACCAGGACGCGTCGGCCGGCGTCCCGCGCCTCGTCCGCGGTCCGTGCGAGCCGCATCACACCGGCCAGTTGGGTGCCGTCCAGTGGTCCGTCGGGAATCGGCCACACATGGTGTTCCACGCCCGGGTCGGGGCCGTGGCCGGGTAGTCGCAGCAGGGTCAGTACCAGGTCGAACTCGTCTCGTACGACGGCGAACTCCGGTTGTCCCGACCGGCCCGTGTACTCGTGCCCGCCCATCCAGAGGCCTGGCACGATCTCGCTCCACGGGCTGTCCGGGGCCGGCGCATTGGATTGCTTCCCGCGATCCGGCAACGGCGCCTCCCCCTCCACTGGTCCCAAAGGTAACCGGGTTCTTGCCCCTGGAGCACCCCGCCTGTTCCCATGGTCGTGGGGTGATGGTGCATGAGCGGACTGCGCGTCATACCGACCTGGCGCCACGGCCAGGAGCGGCTTTACGTCTGTCTCACGGACGGCAGGAACGTCGCCTGGTACGACAGGGAGGCGGCCAGGGTCAACCTGCTCAGCGAGGAGCGGCGCGAGGACGTGCTCGACGTGCTCGGGCCGTTCCTGACCGGCGCGGTGACGGTGGGTCCGCCACCGGTGCCCACGCCCGTGGAGCTGGCGCGGCTGTCCCTCCACCCGGACGACGACCTCGCGCCGAACCGGCCCGGAGAGGCGCTCCAGATCGCCCTCGACCGCGAACCGGCCGCCCCGCGCCGCATGCGCCCCGATCCACGAAGGCGCGCGCTCGCGGCGGAGCAGGCGGTGGGGGAGGCCCTGGACCGCCTGGACGGGGCGGGCTGGCACACCCTGCACTCGGTCCCGCTCCCGGGCGGCGACCGCATCCACCATCTCGTCGTCGGCCCCGGAGGCCTCTTCGCCGTCCGCGCCCTCTACGCCCGCAAACAGCGGGTCCTGGTGGCCGATCCGATGGTCACGGTGGGCCGCCGCGAGCCGCGCCCACTGCTCCGCGCCGTACGAGCCGACGCCGACCGCGCCTCGTACGCCCTGACCGCGGAGGTCCGCCCGGTCCTGGCCGTCTTCGCCCCGTCCTCCCTCGACATCACCGCCCCCCTGCGGGAGGCCCGCGTGCTCACCGACACGGACCTCCCGACGCTGACCCGCCTCGGCGGAACCCTCAAGCCGGCGGACGTCGAGGCACTGCACGCGATGGCCCGCGACCGGCACACGTGGACGCGGGTGTGAGGGCCCCGCGACCGGTGCGGCGCCTCGACGTGCGCGACGGACGAGGCGAATCGAGGCACGCGTTCGGCGCGGCGGCTCGCATCACGTGATCAGGGCAGCGGCGCGAAGTAGTGGTCGAGTGCCCAGTTGCCGATGTGCCGGCCGATCCGGTTGCCGACGACGTCGGCGGTGCGGAAGTGGATCCCGCTCCAGATCCGGGCGTTGATCACATCACGGTTGTAGTCGGCGGACCTCGTGTACGTACGGGTGGTGCCCGTCACCGCCGACGAGACGCGGAGGTCGATGTCACCGCCGGTCAGCCGGTCCAGTACGGCCATGACGGCCCCGTCGTTGGCGCAGTGGCCGCCGATGTACTCCGGATACGGGGGTGTGGTGAGCAGCGGCTCCCAGGACGGGTCGGCCTCGGTGGCGGGGTTGCCGTCGGTGTCGGCCAGCCGGATCGCGCTGATCGGACGCCACAGGGCGTGGGTGAACTTGGAGTTCCATGTGGTGATCGTCGCGTCGGCACTGGCCGTGTTGGCGGCGGCGAACAACCGGGCCGCCTCGACGATGTCCAGGCCGTGCCGTGCCGTGTGGTCGCGGTAGGCGGCCTGGAGCTGCTGCGGCAGTGGGTCGGAGAAGAAGCGCGCGGTCTCCGTCTGCCGGGCCGTCCGTCCGGGGCTGTTCTTCGCGCCCATCGACTTCACCTCGGCGAAGTCCCGGGCGTACCTCTTCGACGTCAGCGCGGGCGGCGGGCCGGGCATGAACCGGTCCGGCGAGTCGAAGAGCATCGGCCGCAGCTTCCCGAGCCACGGGTTGGCGAAGGGCCTGAAGCCGGGCGGGGTCGGGCGCCAGACGCCGGGGGCGGGCTCCTTGTCGTACGTCACCGGGGTGTCGCGCCCGTCGTTCTCACGCAGCTCGACGATCCGTGCGGCGGCGCGCTCCCCGAAGCGGACGCCCCGGTCCTCGGCCTTTCCGTCGGGGACCCTTGCGAGCGATGCGGTGTAGGCGGTGTCGATCCGGGCCTTCGAGGCGGGGAAGTACGTCAGCAGGACCCGGCGGGCGGCAGCCGCCGCGGCCGCCTCGGAGGAGGCGCCGCGAGGACCGCGCACATGCCACTTGTACGGGGTGTAGCGGCCCTCGATGCCCACGACCGCGTTGTAGACGGCGGCTGAGACGAAGCCGTACCAGAGGAACGGTTCGGCCGTCGGGCGCCCGGCGTCCACGCTGACCACGGCAGCGGCGGTCTCGCTCCAGTCGGTGATCACCTCGGCGCCCGGGGCCCGCGTCGGGGCCCGGTCCGTGGAGGCCGTGGAGGCCGTGGAGGCCGTGGGTGCCCAGGGCAGGGCGCCGAGGGCGAGAGCCGTCAGCCCGACGACGAGTGAGCGGCGGACGGTACGAGAGGGCGGTGGTGCTTGCATGGTGCTCCTTTGTTGTGAGGTCCCCCCTCGTCTTCGGTGTGAGCCCCGCCCCCGGCCCGCCGTGCTCAGGGCAGTGGGCCGGCGGACTCCGGATCGAGCAGCGGGGCCAGCAGGTCGCCGTGGTCCCGCAGCCGCGGAGCGATGTCCGGGGCCACGAAGGTGAGCCCGCGGGCGGACCGGCACTCCTCGACCTCGGCCCACGTCACCGGCGCCGACACCGTCGGCTCCGCACGGGCCCGCAGGGTGTAGGGGGTCGCCGTCGTCTTCCGCGCCGCGTTCTGGCTCCAGTCGACGAAGACCTTGCCGGGCCGCAGGCTGCGCGTCATCCGGTGCACGACGAGCCGCGGCAGCGCCTTCTCCGCCTCCATCGCGAGCTCCTTTGCGTACTCCGTCGTCCGGCCGGAGGGTGTCGGCCGCAGCGCCGCCAGCAGGTGCAGCCCCTTCGACCCCGACGTCTTGGCGTAGGCCTCGATCCCGTCCGCCGCGAGCCGCTCCCGCAGCCACAGCGCGACCTCGCAGCACTCGACGACGGTCGCGGGCGCCCCCGGGTCGAGGTCGAAGACGAGCCGGTCGGCCTCGCCCGGCGCGGCGATCAGCCACTGGGGGGTGTGGAACTCGGTCACGAGGTTCGCCGCCCACACGAGGCTCGCGAGGTCCTGGACCAGGACCATACGGGCCGGTCCCTCCGACCGCGGCACCTCGGCGGTGGTGACCCACTCGGGCGTACCGGGCGGCACGTTCTTGGCGAAGAAGACCTGGCCGTCGGGCCCGTCGGGATAGCGCAGGAAGGACAGCGGCCGGTCGCGCAGGTGGGGCAGCAGAACCTCGGCGGTCGTCGCGTAGTAGTGCAGCAGCTCGCCCTTGGTGAAGCCGGTCGCCGGATGGAGGACCTTCTCCAGATTGCTCAGCGCAAGCCGTCGCCCCTCCACCTCCGTGATCGGCGTCATAGGATGACAATCGCATGATTTCACCCTGAAACGTCAAATTTCATCCTCAACCGATCGGAAAGGTGCTGCACGTGCGATCCATATGGAACGGCGCCATCTCCTTCGGCCTGGTCAGCATCCCGATCAAGCTCGTGAACGCCACCGAGAGCCACTCGATCTCCTTCCGTCAGATCCATCTGGAGGACGGCGGCCGCATTCGCTACCGCAAGGTGTGCGAGCTGGAGGAGCGCGAGGTGTCGGCGCCGGAGATCGGCAAGGGGTACGAGGACGCGGACGGGTCGATCATCCCGATCACGGACGAGGACCTGGCGTCCCTGCCCATCCCGACCGCCAGGACGATCGAGATCGTGGCCTTCGTGCCGGCCGACCGGATCGATCCGCTCCAGATGGACACGGCGTACTACCTGGCGGCGAACGGGGTGCCGGCGGCGAAGCCGTACACGTTGCTGCGGGAAGCGCTGAAGCGCAGCCAGAAGGTCGCCATCGCGAAGTTCGCCCTGCGGGGGCGTGAGCGGCTCGGGATGCTGCGGGTCGTCGACGACGTCATCGCGATGCACGGGCTTCTCTGGCCGGACGAGATCCGTACGCCCGAGAGTGTCGCCCCCGACTCCAGTGTCACCGTCCGGGACAAGGAACTCGATCTCGCGGACGCGCTGATGGACACCCTCGGGGAGGTCGACCTCAACGATCTCCACGACGACTATCGCGAGGCCGTCGAGGAACTCATCGCGGCCAAGGCCTCCGGCGAGAAGGTGCCCGCCGCTCCCTCCGCGGAGAAGGGCGGCGGGAAGGTCATCGACCTCATGGCCGCGCTGGAGAACAGCGTCCGCGAGGCCAAGGTCGCCCGAGGCGAGGAGGCCGCCGACTCCGACGCCGACGTCAAGCCCCTCCGCAAGGGTCCCGCCCGCAAGTCCTCCCCCAAGCCGGCCTCGGGCAAGAAGCCGACAGCGAAGAAGGCGGCCGCCAAGAAGACAGCGGCAACAAAGAAGACGACAGCCGACTCCACGAAGAAGACAGCCGCGAAGAAGACCCCGGCCAAGAAGTCGCCCCCCAGGAAGCGAGCCTCGGCCTGACACTCACCGGGGCCCTCCGGGGGTCGACGGTGACATCGGTGCGGGCCCTCTGAGGCTGGTGTGCGCAGTTCCCCGCGCCCCTGGGGGCGGGTGGGGGTCGAGGTGCTTCGTCGACCGCGGACCGTCGTGGTTGCTCGCGCAGTTCCCCGCGCCCCTAAAAGCCGCTGGTCGAGGCCGGTTCACCACATGCCGGCCGTCCTGGGTTGCTCGCGCAGTTCCCCGCGCCCCTGGAAGGGGCGGTATCCGCCGTCGTCACGTGCAGGTCCGTGTCGGTTGCTCGCGCCGTTCCTCGCGCCCCTGAAGGGGCGCCCCCCTCTGGCGGGGGCCGGATGGTCCACCGGTCGGAGGGGACGTGGCGGGATGTGTGGCCGCAGCATACGAGGACACCAGTTGTCGGCCACCGGGCGGCAACCGCGCCTTACGTCACCGGCTGCGGACGCACATCCCGCCACGTCCCCGCACCCAGAAGACGAACCGGCACCCCCACCCACCCAAGGGGCGCGGGGAACTGCGCGACCAGCCACAAACACACCCGCAGCCGAAAACGAACACAAACCCCTCAGCGCACCCCGTACCGCATCTCCCGCGGACTGACCCCGAACCGCTGCCTGAACGCCGTACTCAACGCACTCGCCGACGAGAACCCCGACGCATACGCCAGGTCGGTGATCGTCATGTGCTCACACTCCCCGCACTGCAGCCGATCCCGCACAAGCCGCAACCGCTCCTCACGGATCAGCTCCCTCGGCGTGGTCCCCACCCGCTGCAACGCCAGCTGAATCTGCCGCAACGACCACCCGAGCGCCCGCGCCATCGACGTCCCGGTGAGCCCGGGATCCGCCGCATGCTCCCGCACATGACGGCGTACCACCGCCTCGACCTCCGTCAGATGCCCGGACGAGTCGGGCCGGTCGTCCCCGACAGTGATCATGCACAGCAGCTCGACGATCCGGTCGGACACGGCGTTGAACTCGGTCGTCGTCAGACTGTCCCGCTCTCCGGACAGACCCTCGAACATGGAGCCGACGACCCGCCCCAGCCCGGTCGTCAGATCGATACGGGTCGCCAACGGCGACTTCCGGTTCAGCGGCCCGTCGATCTCACGGGCCGGTATCGAGAAGATGATCCCCCGCAACGACGCGTCGTGCAGCAACTGGAACGGCGCCCCCAGCGTCATCAGACTCCCCGCACCCGGAGTGAGCCGCGCCTCCTGGTCGTCCTGCCGCAGCACCAGCTCCCCGGAGAGCGGAAGCAGGAACCGGTAGTCGGGATCAGGCTCCTGCCGCACAAGCCGCGGCGTACGGACGTACTCGATCTTGTCGCAGCTCCAGTCGACGATCTGGTACGTGTCGGTACCCTGCCGGATCATCTCGCCGCGGAACGTCTCGGGGCTCGCGTATCTGAAGTCCATCCGGGTCTGGTACGACCCGACATGCTCGCTCCAGAAGTCGGTCCGCTCACGCGGATCCACCTCACCGGTCGTCTGCGACTCCACGATGTAGGTTCCCGCGGGCAATGCGCTTCCTCCGCCCAGAGTGTGCCCGGCCGCGGCCGACATGCCTGATCAACTGGAGTTCTGGCCACGGCAGTTACGGCTCGTAAGCGTAGTGCACACATTCCGTTTACGTAGTCGGAGCGCGACAAACGAGTGGCCGACGGCACCCGCACGACAGACGCGCGCACGCACGACGCACGCACACACGCCAACCGGCGCTCGGAGCACACCGCGCGCCCCGCGCCCGAAGACGCGCCCGACAGTGCGCCTCACGGCAACTTCCTTGCGCGCGCGGAAAAGCGCGCGCGCCCGCTCGCGACTATCGTCGGGCGCCGCGTCCCCCACCTCCCCACGCCCCCCATCCCTTGCTCCCACCGCACTCACCACACCCACCCCTCAATCACCACCCTCCCCGCCTTTGAGAACTTCGAGGACTTCATGAAGGAACAGATACCGGAGGCGGTGTTCTGGTGCGTGGCCGTCGGCCTGCTCGCCGTCACCGTGCTGCTGGTGCGCCAGCGCGGGATCACCGCGCGGCTGCGCCGACGCATCACCGAGCTGGCCGAGGACGTGCGCACCCGCGAGGACGAGGTCCGGCACCTGGCCGCCGTACGGCTCCCCGCGCTGGAGGACCACGGCCCCCAGCAGCCGCTCGCCGGCGTGGGCCTGCTCGACTCGAGACTCTCCGGCAGCGGCTTCGCGAAGTCCCTCGACCACGTCCTGGAGCGGTTCGCCACCGCCGTGGAGCACGCCCAGGCCCGCGCAGACCAGTCCGCGAAGGCCGCCCTGAAGTCGTCGATGCGCTCGATCCAGGCGCTGGCCAACGAGCAGCAGGTCGCCATCTCCGACATGCAGGACCGCCACGACCGCCCCGACGTGCTGCGCGACCTGCTGGAGATCGACCACGCCAACGCCCAGTTCGGCCGCCGAGCCCAGGCCATCGCCGTACTGTGCGGATCCTGGCCGGGCCGCCAGCGCTCCACCTCCGCGCTGATCGAGGTCGTCCGCGGTGCCACCTCCCGCATCCGTGACTACCGGCGCGTACAGATCCACGGCCAGGCCGACATCGCCGTCGAGAGCCGGGCCGTCGAGCCGGTCGTGCTCACCATCGCCGAGCTGCTCGACAACGCGGCCCGCCACTCGCAGCCCAACACCAAGGTCGAGGTCAACGTCCAGTCCGTGCACAACGGCGCCTGCGTGATCATCGACGACGCCGGTGTCGGCATGGACGCCCACGCGACCGAGCGGGCCGCCGCCCTGCTGTCCGGCCGGCACGCGGTGGACGTCACCCGGCTCGACGACCCGCCCCAGTTCGGCTTCGCGGTCATCGGCGTGCTCGCCGCGCGCTACGGGTTCAGCGTCTCCGCCGACACCCGCTCCCCGTACGGAGGCGTCCGTGCCGTCGTGTTCGTGCCGTCCGCCCTGCTCACGCACCGGGACACCGCGGAGGAGCTGCCGCCCGTGACCGCACCGCCCGCCCGCGCCTCCTCCCGTACGCCGGCCGCGTCGGCCCGTACGACGGAGTCCGCTCGTACCACCGAGCACGGTCGTACGCCCGCGTCCGCCGGTACGTCCGAGACCGCGCCCGCGTCCGCCCGTACGCGCGAATCCGGCGGTACGTCCGAAGCGGCGCTCGCGCCGTCCTCCGCCTCCTCCGCCGACGAGCCGCGCGGCCACGGCCGCCACGGCGACCACGGCCGGTGGACTGCCCAAGCGGCGCAGGCGGGCCCAGGCGCAGGCGGAGCCCGCCGCCGGAGCGCAGGAGCCGCCCGCGCCCCTGGACGATCCCGGCGAGCGCTCGGCCGAGGAGACCGCCCGTCGCATGGGCGCGTTCGCCCGCGGCACGCTGCACGGCCGTGCCGCCCAGGACACCACCTCCCACGAAGACGAAGGGAACATCCAAGGATGATCGAGCCCACCACGAACAACGAGTTGGGCTGGATGCTCGATGAGGTCCTGAAGGTCCCCGAGGCGCGCCACGCGATCCTGCTCTCGGCCGACGGCATGCTCCGCGCCCACTCCGCGGACATCGGCAGGGACGACGCCGAACGGCTCGCCGCGGGGCTCTCCGGCGTCCAGTCGATCAGCCGCAGCACCGCCGAGTTCTGCGGCAGCCCGCACACCCCCTGGCGGCAGACCCTGATCGAGTTCGCGCACGGCTACGTCTTCCTCGTGGCCGCCGGCGAGGGCGCCTACCTCGCGGTGTCCACCACCGAGCACGTGGACATGGAGGCCGTCACGTACCGCATGCACAAGCTCGTCGACCGGCTCGGCAAGGAACTGACCAGCCCGGCGCGTCGGGACGCCGGCAGCCCGGCATGACACCGCCCAGGCGTCCCGGAGGGAGCTGGTGCGGCCGTACGTCGTGACGGACGGCCGCTCCCACCCGACCCGCAACACCCTGGACCTGGTCACCCTGCTGATCGCCGCCGACGACCTGCCACTGACCGGACTGAGCCCGGAGAAGCGGGCGTTGATGGAGCTGTGCCGGCCCGGCGCGCTGTCGGTCGCCGAGGTGGCCGGACATCTGGCGCTGCCGGTCAGCGTCACCAAGGTGCTGATCGCCGACCTCATGGACAGCGGCCACGTCGTCACCCGCGCCCCCATCCCGTCCGCCCGGCCGTCCGAGACCCGCATCCTCCAGGAGGTCCTCGATGGGCTCCGCGCCCGCCTCTGAAGACCGCCCCGCCGCGGGCGTCTACCTGCCGAGCGGTGTGCAGACCGCCGTCAAGGTCCTGATCGTCGGGCACTTCGCGGTCGGCAAGACCACCTTCGTCGGCGCGCTGTCCGAGATCCGGCCGCTGCGCACGGAGGAGGTCATGACCCAGGCCGGCGCCCTCGTCGACGACCTCGCGGGCACGAAGGACAAGACGACCACCACCGTCGCCCTCGACTTCGGCCGCCTCACCCTCAACGACTCCCTCGTGCTGTACCTCTTCGGCACCCCCGGGCAGCAGCGCTTCACCGAGCTGTGGCAGGACATGACCCGCGGCGCGCTCGGCGCGCTCGTCCTCGCCGACACACGCCGCCTCGGCCAGTCCTTCGACGTCATGGGCGTACTGGAGGAACTGGGCCTGCCGTACGCCGTCGCCCTCAACGACTTCGACGACGCCTGTGCCGAGCACGACCTGGAGGAGGTCCGCGAGGCCCTCGACCTGCTCCCCGAGACACCCCTCGTACGGTGCGACGCCCGCGACCGGATCTCCTCCACGCACGCGCTGATCGCCCTCGTCGAGTACCTCCTCACCCGCAATGCCCACAGCGCCGACGACAGTGCCGGCAGTGCCGGCGACAGTGAACTGGAGCACGCGTGACCTCCCCCGAAGCCCCCGGCCCCGTCTCCGCGCCACCAGAGGGCTGCCCCTTCCACCACCCCATGTACGGCCCCGAGTTCGCCGCCGACCCGGCCGCCACGTACGGCAAGCTGCGCGCGCACGGCAACACCGCGCCCGTCGAACTCGCGCCCGGCGTGCGCGCCACCCTCGTCACCGGGTACGAGGCCGCGCTGCACGTCCTGCGCAGCCCGGAGACGTTCTCCAAGGACCCCCGCCGCTGGCGCGACCTGGCCGACGGCACCGTCGCGCCGGACAGCCCGGTCGTGCCGATGATGATGTACCGGCCGAACGCGCTGTTCACCGACGGCGAGGAGCACCGCAGGCTCCGCGGCGCCATCACCGACAGCCTGGCGCGCGTCGAGCCCAACACCCTGCGCGGGTACGTCGAGCGCAGCGCCGACACGCTGATCGACCTGATCGCGCCGCGCGGCGAGGCCGACTTGCTGGGGGAGTACGCGCAGGTCCTGCCGCTGCTCGTCTTCAACCGGCTCTTCGGGTGCCCGCCCGACCTCGGTGAGCGGCTGGTCGAGGGCATGTCCGGGATCTTCGACGGCGTGGACGCGGAGAAGGCCAACGAGCTGCTCACCGTGACCCTGCTCGACCTCATCGCGCTCAAGCGGGCGCGGCCGGGGCAGGACATGACGTCCTGGATGATGGCCCACCCGGCCGCCCTCACCGACGAGGAGATGATCCACGAGCTCGTCGTCCTCATGGGCGCGGGCACCGAGCCCCAGCAGAACCTGATCTCCAACGGGCTGCGGCTGCTGCTGTCCGACGACCGGTTCGCGGGCAGCCTGGGCGGGGGCAGCCTGCCGGTGGAGGACGCGCTCGACGAGGTCCTGTGGACCGATCCGCCGATGGCCAACTACGCGGTGCACTATCCGGTTCGGGACGTCGTGTACGAGGGGACGCTGTTGCGTGCCGGTGATCCGGTCGTCATCAGCCTCGCCGCCGCGAACACGGATCCGGCGCTGACGAATGATCAGCGGGCGGGGAATCGCGCCCACTTGGCGTGGAGCGCGGGTCCGCACAACTGTCCGGCGCAGAGCCCGGCGCGGTTGATCGCCGCCGTGGCGGTCGAGAAGCTGCTCGACCGGTTGCCCGATGTGGAGCTTGCGGTGCCGGTGGGTGAACTGGAGTGGCGGCCGGGGCCGTTCCACCGGGCGTTGGCTTCCCTGCCGGTGCGGTTTCCTGTGGCGCCGGTCAGTCGGGAGACGGTCGTTGGGCGGGAGGGTGTGCGGCGGCCCGCACTGCCCGCGTTCGCCGGGCCGCCGGAGACGCCGGTCGCCGAGGTCGGTCGGCCTGCGGGGGTGTGGGCGCGGCTGCGGGGGTGGTGGCGGGGGGAGTAGGTACGGGTTCGTCTTCGTTGTCGGCTGCGGGTGTGTTGTGGCTGGTCGCGCAGTTCCCCGCGCCCCTTGGGTGGGTGGGGGTGCCGGTTCGTCTTCTGGGTGCGGGGCCGTGGCGGGATGTGCGTCCGCAGCCGGTGACGTAAGGCGCGGTTGCCGCCCGGTGACCGACAACTGGCGTCCTCGTATGCTGCGGCCACACATCCCGCCACGTCCCCTCCGGCCGGTGGACCATCCGGCCCCCGCCAGAGGCGCGGCGATCGGCGGGCGGCGCCCCTTCAGGGGCGCGGGGAACGGCGCGAGCAACCCAGGACGGCCGGCACGTGATGAACCGGCCCCAGGCACCGGCTTTCAGGGGCGCGGGGAACGGCGCGAGCAACCCAGGACGGCCGGCACGTGGCGAACCGGCTCCAGGCACTGGCTTTTAGGGGCGCGGGGAACTGCGCGAGCAACCACGACGGTCCGCGGCCGACGGAGCACCCCGACCCCCACCCACCCGAAGCCCGTTCACCCGACCGGAGGTCAGCCGCTGAGCCTTACCGGCAGGTACCGGTGGCCGTTGGAGATGAAGGATGCCACCGGGTCCAACTCCTGGTCAGGAACGGCGAGTTCGAGGTCGGGGTAGCGCTCGAAGAGGGCAGGCAGCGCGATGCGGGCCTCCATGCGGCCCAGCGGAGCGCCGAGGCAGAAGTGGACCCCGTGGCCGAAGGCCAGATGCTCCTTGCCGAGGCGGGTGACGTCGAAGCGGTGGGCGTCCGCCCCGTGGTCCACGGGATTACGCCCGGCGGCGGCGTACGCCGCGAGGATCGCCTCACCCTTGGCGATCACCACACCCTCGGGCCCGCCCAGTTCACCGAGCGCCAGGTCCTCCACGGCGTACCGCAACGGCAGACTGGCCACCGGCGCCTGCACCCGCAGGGTCTCCTCGATCACGTCGTCCCAGGTGGCCCGCCCCGCCCGGACGTGCGCCAACTGCTCGGGGTGGGTCAGCAGCGCGTGAATCGCGTTGTCGATGAGGTTGACCGTGGTCTCGTGCCCCGCGCTGATCATCAGCACCAGCGTGTCGAGCAGCTCCTGCTCGCTGAGCCGCGTGTCGCCCTCGTCGTCGCGCGCGGCGATGAGCCCGGAGGTGAGATCGTCGCCGGGCGACTCCCGCTTGGCGGCGACGAGTTCACCCAGGGCCGCGTACAGCCGCGTGTAGATGTCCGTGACCTCCTCCGGGGTGGCGGCGGTGTTGAAGATGCCGTCCACGACGGCCCGCAGCTCCGCGCCCTTCTCCTCGGGCAGTCCGAACAGCTCGCTGATCACCTGGATCGGCAGCGGGTAGCAGAACTCCTCGCGAAGGTCGACGACCTCGCCCCGCCGCCCGGCCTCGTCGATACGGTCGAGCAGGGTCTTGGTGATCTCCTCGACACGCGGCTGGAGCGCGGCCGTCCGGCGGCCGGTGAACGCCTTCGCCACCAGGGTCCGCAGGCGTTTGTGCTCCCCGCCGTACGCCGTGAACATGTTCTGCACGGCGACCCAGGTGAACAGCGGCCACTCCGGGGAGATCTCCCCGTTGATCCACACCGGCCAGTGCTGCCGCGGGTCCTTCGACACCCGTGGGTCGGTGAGCAGCTTCTTGAGGAGGTCCGTACTGCTGACCGCCCAGGCCTCCACACCGTCGGGGAGCTCAACTCGTGTCACCGGACCGCGCTCGCGTATCCGTGCCGCCTCGCCGTGGATGTCGCGACCGGACGGGTCGATGACGATGGAGCCCTGCTCTGACATGGGAGCCTCCCAGTTTCCGAAACGCGAACCGCTCGAACCCAATACGGCGGGTGACGTTACGCGGCCGTAGGGTTCGCGAACGAGAGCGCGTGGGACGTGCTGCGCATGTCGACAAGTTCCCTACGCGTACTGGCAAGTTGGTGAATCGCGTCCGCCCTAGGGTCGTCTTCCCCGGGCGAGAGGCGGTGAGAGCCGGACCATGCCGAGCAGCGATGCCCCCAGGTGGCTGCGGCCCCTCGGCCCCGGCGTGCGGACACTGCCGGCCGGCGAGTGGTGGGACGCGGTGCGGGTTCCCCTCGCCACGGGCCTGAGCATCCTCGAACATCTCGGACCGCGCATCGCGGCGATGCGCGGCCCGCTGCCGGTGTGGGTGGAGGACCCGGTCGAGCGCCTCGGCGTCGTGCGCCTGGCGATGGACGACCTCAAGGACTCCAAGCAGGCGATCGGCGCCGAGGTGCTCTCCAACGTCCAGAACTTCGCGCCCCCGACCGTGCTCGCCCAGGCCTCGAGGATCAACTTCTCGACGCGCCTGTTCAACCTGCTCGTTACGAACATCCCCGGGCCGCAGTTTCCGCTCTACATCCAGGGCCGCAAGATGAGCCGGGTCTTCCCGATCGCGTTCCTGCCCTCCAACCACGCGCTCTCGATCGCGATCATGTCCTACGACGGGCACATGAACTTCGGCCTGCTCGGCGACTACGACGCGCTCTATGACCTCGACGACTTCGGGCAGGCGATCGAGGACGCGCTCGCCGAGCTCGTGTCGCTCGCCGCCGCGCCCGTCTAGCGCTTGCGGTCGACGCGCATCGACAGGTCCGGCCGCGGCGGGACGGCCTCGCGGTTGCCCGCCTTGTCGACCGCCACCGTGTAGAAGCGATAGCTCGAGCCGGCGCGGGCGAGCACCCGCAGCGACGTCTTGGATGTGCGCCTGATGCGCTTGTAGACCTTGCGGTTGGTCGATCGGTAGACGTCGTAGTGCGCGATCCCCGAGGCGCGCAGCCGCGCCAGCGCCTTGTCGCGCCCGGTCCACGTCACCCTCACCGCGCGAGCGCGGCGCACGCGCTTTGCGCCGCGCAGCTTCGACGTCGGCGCGCGGCGGTCGATCGACGCGACCGCGTTCAGCGCCGCGCCGGCGTTGACGATCCCCCAGCCGAGCTCCGGCGACCAGTTGGTGCCGGCCGGCCGCGTCGCGGTCTGCTTGAGCACGCGGATGACCTCGGGCGCCGGCAGATCGGGGTTCAGCCTGCGTGCGAGCGCCGCGATCGCCGCAACGACCGGCGCCGCCATCGACGTGCCCTGCAGGTAGGCGTAGCGATTGTCGCCACCGAGCTGCGTGCGGCACTCGCATGGGGGCTCGGGCAGCAGCAGTCCCGAGCCGGTCTCGAGCTCGGTCGTGTTGCCGGGAAACGCGCCGATCAGCCCCGCCGGGCCGACCGTCTGATCGAAGGAGCCGTATGCCGCGAGCGAGATCTGCGAGCCCCGGCCGGCGAACGGCGCGCGCTGGTCGAAGAAGTTGGCGGCGGTGACCGTCAGCCCGCGGCCCGCGCCGATGTCCGCGCCGCTGCCGGTCGGCTGCAGCAGGTTGGCGGGGTCGCCCTGCTCCTCGACCGGCTGGTCGGCGGCGGCAGCGACGAGCACGACGTCCTTGCCGACGGCGTAGTCGACCGCCTGTCTGATCGCCTGGGCGGCGGGCGAGGAGCCGCTGGTGCCGAAGCTCGATGTTGACCGCGTCCGCGCCGAGGTCGGCGGCCCTGACGATCGAGCGTGCGATCGAGCCGTCGGAGAGGTCGGTCTTGATGGCGATCAGGCGGCAGTCCAGCCCCGCGCCGACGATCCCGGCGCCGTTGTTGCCGGCGGCGCAGGCCTGCGAGGAGACGTGCGTGCCGTGGCCGTTCTCGTCGCCGGTCGCCGGCCCGTGGCCGGGGTGGTCGTCGAAGTCGATCGCCTGTGCGATCTTGCCGCCGAGCTCGGGCTGGCCGGCGTCGACGCCGCTGTCGATGACCGCCACCGTCGCGCCGGCGCCGCGCTCGAGATCCCACGCGGCGGGCAGGTTGCTGCGCACGACCCACCACTGAAGCGGGGTGCCGGGGGGTGTGCCCGGCGACGTCTCGGGCGTGATCAGCGCCGGGTCGTTGGGCACGAGGCGCAGCTCGTGGCGGCGCTCGACCTCGACATGCGCCACGCCGGGCAGCCTGCGCAGCGCGGCCGCGACGAGGGACGGGGCGAGGCCGCCGGCCGGGCGCACCGAGACGAGGCCGATCTGCGGCACCTGCGCGCCGTCACGGCGCACGCCGGCGAGCGCGGTGACAGCGGACGCCGTCCGCGCGGCGGACCCGTCTTCGAGCGTCACGAGCAGACGGCCGGTGAGATCGGACGACGCGCGGGCGTGCGCCGGCGCGAGCGCCCAGACGAGCGCCAGCAGCAGCCATGCGCCGAGCAGCAGTTGCGGGCGGGACGCTGCGGAGAGGAGCGGGCTCAGAAGCCCAGGGCGAACTTCGCGTCCTCGCTCATCTTCTCCGGCGACCACGGCGGGTCGAACACCATCGAGCTCTTGACCGACTCGACGCCCTCCAGCGGCGCGACGAACTCCTCGATCTGCTCGGTGATCTGCGGGCCGATCGGACAGGCCGGCGTCGTCAGCGTGAACGTCACGTGGACGTTGCCCGAGTCCTGCTGGATGCCATAGATGAGCCCCAGCTCGACGAAGTCCAGCCCGAGCTCGGGGTCGATGACGTTGGTGAGCGCCTCTTCGATCTCCTCGAGTGATGCCATGGGGGGATTCTAGTGGCTCGGGCCCGGCGTCTTTACATACGTGAGGTAGGTTGTCCGCCATCGTCTCCTACGACGAACACCCACCCCTGCTGCGTTGTTGCGGCGACGAGGACCGATCGACGCAATCGCTGCGGCGCCGGGCCCTGTCGCAGGCCATCAGCGCCCCCGCGGACGTGCTCGTGGACCTCTCGCAGCTCTCCTTCGCCGACCCCTCGCTGATGCTCGATCTGGCGATGCTCGCCCGGCGCCTGCGCAAGGCCGGCCGCCAGCTGCTGCTGCAGGGCGCACAGCCGGACATCAGCGCGCTGATCGAGTACGTCGGGCTGCACCGCCTGTCGGGCGTGTTGATCCTGCCCGCCCCTGCACCCGCCTGACGCCCCGCGGCGCCGCGGTCGCGCTCGCGTAGCCTTGAAGGCATGCGGCTGCTGCTGTTCGTCCTCTTCGTCGTCGTCCCGATCGCCGAGCTGTACCTGCTGATCCAGATCGGCCAGGCGATCGGCGTGCTGCCCACGATCGCCCTGCTGATCGTCGACTCCCTGCTCGGCGCCGCGCTGATGCGCTCGCAGGGGCGCGCCGCGTGGATGCGCTTCAACGCCGCCCTGGCCGAGGGGCGCGTGCCCGGGCGCGAGGTCATGGACGGCGCGCTGGTAATCTTCGGCGGCGCGCTGCTGCTGACGCCCGGCTTTCTCAGCGACATCCTGGGGCTGTCGCTGCTGCTGCCGCCGACGCGCGCGGTCATCCGCGGGGTGCTGCTCAAGCGCTTCGCGGGGCGTGTCGTCGCCGCCGCGGCGAGCGGCGCGGGCCCGCGCATGTTCGCCTTCGGCGCGCCTCCGCGAACGCGGCCGCGCGCGGACGAGGACGACATCGTCGACTCGAGCGCGACCGACGCCGACCCGCGGCGCGGCGAGCTGCCGTGAGCATCGCCGCCGAGCAGGATCGCCTCCATCGGCCCGACGCGCCGGACCCGACGTTTCGCGACGCGGTGACGTTCGCCTTCGGCGACCTGGACTCGAAGCTCTGCGGGCTGGCACGCGTCAGCCACGGCTCGCAGGGGCCCAACGGGCTGGCCGTGCTCTACGCCGGCGGCGAGCCGGTCGCCGCCAGCGCGGGCGGCGGTGAGCCCGCGGGCGACCCGCCCGCGTGGGAGTCGATCCGCGCCGCCGGCGTTCGGACCGGCGTCGAGCAGCCGCTCGAGGCCTGGACGGTGGCCTACGAGGGCGCGTCGGGCGCCTTCGATCTGCGCTTCGAGGCCTGCTCGACGCCCGCCGTGCTCGGCGCCGAGGACCCGGTCGCGCAGGCCGGCGGGATGCAGGGCTATGACCAGCTCTGCCGCGTCACGGGAACCGCGTCGCACTCGGGGCGCACGCACCAGGTGCGCTGCCTGGGCCAGCGCGGGCAGCTGTGGGGCACGCCGGACTGGGGTCGCATCGAGCTGTCGCGCAGCGTGTCGGCGTGGCTCGGCGAGGACCGCGCGCTGACGCTGACGGCCGTGCGCCCGGCGAAGTCCAAGAGCCACCTCGACGAGGCACTGCGCGCGCACGTCTTCGACGCGGGCGAGGCGATCGCCGTCCAGGAGGCGCGGCTGTCGACGACCTACGACGGCCAGCGCCGCCAGCGCCGCGCGGGCCTCGAGCTGTGGATGGACGAGGAGGCCGAGCTTGCGCGCCGCGTCGGCGGCGAGGTGCTGTGCGGCACGTCGATCGAGCTCGGTCAGCAGCGCCTGGACAGCGCGTTCTTTCGCTGGCACACGGAGGGACGCGAGGGGATCGGGCGCTACGACGTGCTGCGCCGTGCGGACGGCACCGGCGGGCGCAGGAAGTCGCGCCTGACCGGCTGACGCTCAGTTGTCGGAGCCGAGCCGGTCCCACAGGTAGAGCTCGACGCACTCGGTCGCCAGCGCGCGCAGGCGCTCGCGGGAGAGGTGCGGCAGCACCGTGTCGAGCGCCTGCTCCTCGGCGACGCCGGCGTCGAAGGCCTCCTCGCCGCGGAAGCCGGCGGCGATCTTCAGCGCCTCGCGGCGGTTGTCGCCGAGGCTCTGGAAGACGTTGACGAGGAACTCGCGGTTGGCGATCGGATGGCCGACCTCCAGCGAGGCGTGCCACGCGGCGAGCATCGACAGGTCGTGCTCGTCGAGATCGGAGACCGCCTTGGCGTAGTGCGACGCCAGCTCGTTCTCGGGGATCTCGTCGACCCACGCGCGCACCAGCTCGCCCAGCAGCTGCCTGCGGGCCTCACGGCCAACCGACTCGGCGATCACGCGGATCGCGTCCTGCGGTTCGATGAAGCAGAGCGGCATGCGCGGCTCCCTGGCGCTCGGGAAGTGACGGACATGACGCAAGGTAGGGGTGGGATCGGACGGCACGCATGCTCGCGGCCGTCAGCGCCGCATGTCGCCCAGCCCGGGCTCGCGACGGGGCGGCTGCGCGGGTCGCGGGCGCGCCGGCGCCGCCGGGATCGCCCGCACCTGCACGCCGTCCTCGTCGTCCAGCACGACGGTCTCGCCGTGGTGGCCGATCTCCAAGGGCTCGCCGTCGAGCAGCTCGTAGCGCGCCTCGTCGTGGCCGACCGTGACCTGCAGGATCCGGCCCTGGTAGAGCAGGCGAAACCTCATGCGCTGCAGGCGCTCGGGCAGGCGCGGCGCGAACTGCAGGGTCGAGTTGTGGTCGCGCATCCCGCCGAAGCCCGCGACAGCGACCTGCCAGCAGCCCGCCAGCGCCGCGATGTGGATGCCGTCCTTCGTGTTGAAGGCGAGGTCGCGCAGGTCGATGAACGCGGTCTCGTTGAGGTAGTCGAAGGCGAGGTCGACGTGGCCGACCTGCACCGCCACGATCGCCTGCACGCACGCCGACAGCGACGAGTCGCGCGTGGTGATGCGCTCGTAGTACTCGAAGTCGCGCGCGCGCTGCTCGTCGCTGAAGCAGTCGCCGCACATGTACAGCGCGAAGACGAGGTCGGCCTGCTTGACGACCTGGCTGGAGTACAGCAGGTAGTAGGGGTAGTGCAGCAGCAGCGGGTACTTCTCGTCGGGCGTCCCCTCGAAGTCCCACCGCCGGTAGCGCGTGAAGCCCTCCGACTGCGGCGTCACGCGCAGCTCGTGGTCGTAGGGCAGCACCATCGCGTCGGCGGCGTCTCGCCAGGCGGCGATCTCCTCCTCGTCGACGCCGTGGCGCTCGGCGCCGCGCGGGTGGCGCGCCGCCAGCGCCGCCGCCTCGCGCAGGTTGCGCGCCGCCATGAGGTTCGTGTAGACGTTGTTGTCGGCCAGCGAGGAGTACTCGTCGGGCCCGGTGACTCCGTCGATGCGAAAGCCGCCCTGCGCGTCGTGGTGGCCGAGCGAGCGCCACAGCCGCGCGGTCTCGACGAGCAGGTCCAGCGCGGGCCCGGACTCGAAGCTCTCGTCGCCGGTCGCCGCCAGGTAGCGGCGCGTGGCGTCCGCGATGTCGGCGTTGATGTGAAACGCCGCCGTGCCGGCCGGCCAGTAGCCCGAGCACTCGCGGCCTGAGATCGTCCGCCACGGAAATGCCGCGCCCAGCAGGCCCAGCTCCCGGCTGCGCGACTTCGCGCGGTCGAGCGTCGAGTGGCGCCACAGCAGCGCGTCGCGCGCGGCCTCCGGCGCGACGTAGGTCAGGACCGGCAGCGTGTAGGTCTCCATGTCCCAGAAGGAGTGCCCGTCGTAGCCGCTCCCGGTCAGCCCCTTCGCCCCGATCGCACGACGCTCCGCGCGCGCCGCCGACTGCAGCACGCTGAACAGCCCGAAGCGCATCGCCTGCTGCAGCGCGGGGTCGCCGTCGAGCTCGACGTCGGCGCGCGCCCAGAAGTCGTCGAGGTATGCCCGCTGGGATTTGCGCAGCGCGTCCCAGCCGGTGTGCTGGGCGGCGGCGAGCGCCGCGTCGACCTGATCGCGCAGGGCCGGCAGCGAGCGCCGGCTCGACCACCCGTAGGCGAGGAACTTCTCGATCCGCAGCTTCTCGCCGGCCTTGAGGTCCGTCGCGATCGTGACGCGCGCGAGGTCGCACTCGCTCTCGGTTGCGGTGACGGTTCCCGGCGGCCCCTCGATCACGTGGTCCATCCCGGCGGCGATGCGCAGCTTCGAGGCACGCGTGACGTGCACGAGCCCCGCCCGCAGCTCGCTGTGCGCGTGCGCCTCGCCCACGAGCGGCGCGCGCAGCGCCGCCGCCGCGCGCGGGTCGTCGTCGGTGACCTCGGGCACCGGCTCGTTGGCGACGAGCTCGGACTGCACGACGATCCGCGCCGGCCGTTCGTAGGCCTCGACCTCGTAGAGGATCGCCGCGACCGCGCGATGCACGAAGGAGACCAGGCGCGTCGAGCGCACGATCACGCCCTGGCCCGCCGGCGACAGCCAGCGCACCTCGCGGTGCAGGACGCCGCAGCGCAGGTCGAGCGTGCGCTCGTGGTGCTCGACGGTCCCGTAGCGCAGGTCGAACGGCTCGTCGTCGACGAGCAGGCGCAGGATCTTGCCGTTCGTGACGTTGATCATCGTCTCGCCCGACTCGGGATTGCCATAGGCGGCCTCGGCGTAGGGCAGCGGGCGCGTCTCGTGGAAGCCGTTGAGGTACGTGCCGGGGTTGCCCGACGGCTCGCCCTCGTCGAGGTTGCCGCGCAGGCCGACGTGGCCGTTGGAGAGCGCGAAGACCGACTCGGTGTGCGCCAGGCCCTCGAGCCTCAGCTTGTGCTCGGGGACCGACCAGGGATCGACGCCGAAGACGTCCTCGCCGATCATCGCGCGACCTTTCCCGCGGTGGCCGCGATCTGATCCGGAGGGCCGAGCACGGGAGGAGTCTGCCCAGCCGGCGCCTCCAGGTCAATCTGGCCGGGAGGGCAGTCGCCCGTGAACGCGGAAGGCCGCTCGGCTGAGCGGCCTTCCGCGGGCAGTTCCGCGGGAGCGTGAGACTGACGTGCAACTCCGGGACGTCTTCAATGCAGACGGCGTAGCACGCGTGCTACAGTCGAACCATCATGGCTCGCGAGGTCACCCAGCGCGAGCTCCGCAACCGCAGCGGCGACATCATGCGCGCCCTCGACCGAGGCGAAGCGTTCGTCGTGACACGCAACGGCGTACCCGTCGGCGAGTTGGTCCCCTTGCGCTCCCGTCAGTTCGTAGCTGCAGACGCGGCGGTCGCCGCATTTGCGGGCGCGCCGCCGATCGATGCCGAGCAGTTCCGCGCGGACGTCGACGCGGCGCTCGATCACGACCCCTCGCCTCGTGGCTGACCGGCCGTTTTCACGCGGGATCGTCGACACCTCGGTCGTCATCGGCCTCGAGCATGCCGCCGCCGGAGATCTACCAGCCGAGTTGGCGGTGTCCGCAGTCACCTTTGCCGAACTCGCCGCGGGCCCCCATGCGACGCCCGACCCGCAGGAGCGCGCGCGGCGACAGGAGAGGTTGCAGCGCGCAGAGGCGACATTCGAGCCACTGCCCGTGGACGCGAACGTGGCCCGCGCATACGGTCGCATCTACGCGGCCGTCTCCGGCCCCGGTCGCACGGCGCGAGGCGCGCGATCGCTGGATCTCTTGATCGCTGCGACGGCGCTGGCGTCCAACCTGCCGCTGTACACACGCAACCCCGACGACTTCCGCGGCACCGAGAGCCTCGTCGACATCGTCGAGATCGCACCCGCGAACTGAGCGCGGGTGCGATCTGATGTGGAGACGGCGGGAATCGAACCCGCGTCCGCGATCGCGTAACGGTGGCGTCTACGAGCATGTCCGGCGCTCTGATCTCATCTTCGAATCGCCTCGCCGGCGGGGTTTTCGAAGACCAGCCCCCTGAGATGTCCCCGGTTCGGCGGGAGCGGACCTCCCCGGGTAAGCCGACATTTGATCCAGCCGATCCCCGCGGTCGGCAGGCGGGGGGCCGGAGACCTCAGTTAGCTGTTAGGCGTACTGGAGGCCGAACTCATGTGTTGAGTCCGCACTTATTGTTTTGCCAGGTGATTAACGAGGCCTCCTGGCACCTCGACTCGCAACCACCGTCACGTATCCGACCACGTCGAAGCCTGTCGTCCCCGTGTTGGTGCGTCTTCGAGTCTAGACCACCGCTCGCCCCGGGTCAGCCGGGCGGCTGAGCCGTCGGCGGCTCGGGCACGGCCGGTTCCGGGGTCTCCGGTGCGGGCGTCGTCGGCGTCTGCGCGGGCGGCGGCTGCGTCGTCGCGGGCGGCGGCGCGGCCTGCGTCGTGACGGTCGGCGGCGGCAGCGTGACCGTGCGCTGCTGGGGCGGCGCGGTGACCGTCTTCGTCGTGGACGTCGGGGTCGTCGTGACGGCCGGCGCGCCGCGCTTGGGCTTCTTGCCGCCGAAGATCGTCGTCCCGCGATCGCCGCCGGCCGCAGAGCCGCCGGCCACGAGCTCGGGAACCGTGAAGACGATCGCCGCGATCAGGAAGCCGAGCAGCCCGGTCACGATCGCCACGCGCAGTCCCCGCGAGCCCCGCGTCTTGCCGTGGTAGGTGATCTCGCCGGGTTGCGCGACGCGCTCGGCGGCGAGCTCGTCGGGCAGTGCCTGTGTCGCCGGCTCGGCCGGCGCACCGGACTCGTAGGGCTGCGGCCCCTCGGGGCGCGCGCTGCGCACGACGCCGCGGCTGGGCACCGCCTGCGTGACCACCCGCGTCGACTTCGCCAGCGCCTCCTTGAGGATCGCGACGAGCACCGGCGTGAAGGCCGCCGCCGCAAGCGTCCCGGGCGCCCAGATCTGCGAGCAGACGTACGCGGCGGCGGCCGACGCGGCGGCCGTGATCCACAGCGTCTGCATGTCGATGCCGCCGCCCGAGGCGGCGGGCGCTCCTGCTGGATGTCGGTCGGCGTGGTCGGGCAACGGCGTCCCGACCACACTAGGACATGCCTCGAAGTGCCCCGCGGCGCCAACCCGCGCTTAACGAAAGTGCGACGCAGAGACCGGGAGACGCTTTGAGGACCCGTCCGCCTGGTCGCACCCCGAAAGGGCGCCCGGGCTCAGGGTGGCGCGGCCTCACACCTCAGCGGCCTCGCTCTTGTGCGGATTCCCAGCTCCGCGTCGCATTGCGAAGGTACATCCGGGCACCTGCGCAAGCAAGAGCCGATCCGCACAAACTTCCCGCAACGTGCGTGAAATAGGCTGTGGGCATGACTGTCGACGACGTCTCCTGGGACCTTTCACCACTTGTACACGGCGAGGACGACGCCGGCGCCGACCGGCTGCTCGACGAGGCCGCCGCCCGTGCGCAGGCCTTCGCGCAAACGTACGCCGGCCGCATCGCCGAGCTCGACCCGGCCGCGTTCGCGGCCGCCGTCCATGAGCTGCAGGAGCTCTCCGAGCTCGCCGCTCGCGCGGGCAACTACGCGATGCTGCGCTTCAGCATCGACACCGCCGATCCGGCGATCGGCGCCCTGCTCGCGCGCGTGCAGGAGAAGAGCACGGCGATCGAGACGCAGCTGATCTTCTTCGAGCTCGAATGGGCCGCGATCGACGACGCGCGCGCCGACGAGCTGATCGGCGCCGAGGGCCTCGAGACCGCTCGCCACTTCCTGCGCTCGGCGCGCCGCTACCGCCCGCATCTGCTGTCAGAGCCCGAGGAGAAGATCCTCACCGAGAAGTCGGTCTCCGGGGGGTCGGCCTGGGGCAGGCTGTTCAGCGAGCAGGTCTCCGCGCTGACGGTCGAGCTCCCCGGCGAGCAGGAGCCCGTCACGCTCGACGCCGCGCTCGCGCGGCTGATGTCCGGCGATCGCGACGTGCGCCGCGGCGCAGCCGAGGCGGTCACCGCGGCGCTCGAGCCCGGCCTGCGCACGCGCGCGTACATCTTCAACACCCTGCTGCACGACAAGGCCGTCGACGACCGCCTGCGCCACTACCCCAACTGGCTGGCGTCGCGCAACCTCTCAAACGAGGCCTCCGACGAGTCCGTGCAGGCGCTGCTGAGCGCCGTGCGCAACCGCTACGAGCTGCCGCGGCGCTGGTATCGCCTGAAGGCGCAGCTGCTGGGCATCGACAAGCTCGCCGACTACGACCGCATGGCCGCCGTCACCCAGGACGAGGAGGACCCGGTCTCCTGGGAGGACGCCAAGGAGCTCGTGCTGGACTCCTACGCGGCCTTCACGCCCGAGCTCGGCGACCCGGCGCGCCTGTTCTTCGACGAGCAGCGCATCGACGCCCCGCCGCGGCCGGCCAAGCGCGGCGGCGCCTTCGCGGCCTACACGGTGCCATCCGAGCACCCCTACCTGATGCTCAACTACACCGCCAAGCGCCGCGACGTGCTCGTTCTGGCGCACGAGATGGGCCACGGCCTGCACGCCGAGCTCGCCCGCCCGCGCGGCATCTTCGAGCAGCACACGCCGCTGACGCTCGCCGAGACCGCGTCGGTGTTCGGCGAGACGCTCGTCTTCGGGCGCCTGCTCGAGCAGGCGGCGACGCCCGAGTCGCGCCTGTCGCTGCTGGCGGAGTCGATCGAGGGCTCGATCGCGACGGTCTTTCGCCAGACGGCGATGAACCGCTTCGAGGATCTCGTGCACACCGCCCGCCGCGAGGAGGGGGAGATCGCCGTCGAGCGCTTCAACGAGCTGTGGGTGCACTCGCAGGAGGAGCTGCTCGGCGACAGCGTGCAGATCACCGACGGCTACCGCATGTGGTGGTCCTACGTGCCGCACTTCATCTCCACGCCCGGCTACGTGTACGCCTACGCCTACGGCCAGCTGCTGGCGCTGTCGATCTACAAGCGCTACGTTGACGAGGGCGAGTCCTTCGTCCCGAGCTATCTCGAGCTGCTGCGCGCCGGCGGATCGCGCAGCCCCGAGGAGCTCGGCGCGATGGTCGGCATCGACCTCGCCGACCCCGGCTTCTGGGACAGCGGCCTGGACCTCGTCGAGGCGCAGCTCGAGGAGGCCGAGGAGGCTGCAAACGCCTCGCTGGCCAGAAGCTGACGCGCCGCCGATGGCCGGACGGCGTGGCCGGGCCATTGGTGTTGCCACAATGAACACATGAGCGCCCTGTGGCCGGACCCGGCACCACGTCCCGCCGATCCGCCTCAGGCGGTGGCGGAGCCGCCCGGCGCGCTCGTCCCCGAGCGCCACGACGAGTACGAGCCGCCGCCTCCTCCGCCTCCGCCCGAGGAGCCGAAGCCGTGGTGGCGCCGCGGCCTCAGCGCGCTCGTCGTCGTCGGGCTGCTGGCGCTGAAGTTCGGCAAGGGCGCCTTCGTGCTGATCAAGGGCGTGAAGATCTTCACGACCGCGGGCACCATGCTCGTCTCGGTCGTCGCCTACAGCTTCATCTGGGGCTGGAAGTTCGCGATCGGCTTCGTGCTGCTGCTGCTCGTCCACGAGATGGGCCACGTGATCCAGTTGCGCCGCGAGGGCATCGAGGCGAGCGCGCCGATGTTCGTCCCGTTTCTGGGCGCCGTCGTGATGGCCAGGTCGCTGGGCGACGACGCCACCGCCGAGGCGCGCGTCGGCCTCGCCGGTCCCGTCCTCGGCACGCTCGGCGCGCTCGCGCTGGTGCCGATCGCGATCAACACCGGCGACGACTTCTGGTACGCGCTGTGCTTCACGGGCCTGTTTCTCAACCTCTTCAACCTGCTGCCCGTCGTGCCGCTGGACGGCGGCCGCGCGATGGCCGCGCTGTCGCCGAGGATGTGGTTCGTCGGCCTGTTCGGTCTCGTCCTGCTGACGTTCGCGTTCCCGAACCCGATCATGTTCCTGATCCTGCTGCTGGGCGGCTACGAGACCTACAAGCGCTGGAAGGCGCGCAAGGCCGGCGGCGCCGAGGTCGAGGCGTTCTACAAGGTCAAGCCGGCGCACCGCTGGGCGATCGCCGGGGTCTACGTCGCGCTGATCGTCGTCTGCGCGGTCGGCATGGAGCTCACGCACATCGAGCGCAGCATCCCGTCCTGATGCTCGTCGGGCGCAGGCTCGATAGCGTCTAGACGTGCCTGAGATCGCAGTCGAGCGCCTGACCAAGCGCTACGGGGAGACGCTCGCGGTCGACGACCTGTCCTTCACGGTCGAGGCCGGCCGCGTCACGGGCTTCCTCGGGCCCAACGGCTCGGGCAAGTCGACGACGATGCGCGCGCTGCTGGGGCTGATCAACCCCACCAGCGGCCGCGCGCTCGTGCAGGGGCGCCCGTTCGCAGAGCTCGCCGACCCGGTCAGCACCGTCGGCGCCGCGCTGGACGCAAGCGACGTGCACCCCAGCCGCACCGGGCGCAGCCACCTGCGCACGCTGGCCGCCGCCGCCGGGCTGCCGACCAGCCGCGTCGACGAGGTGCTGGAGATGACCGAGCTCACGCCGGCTCGCGATCGTCGCGTGAAGGGCTACTCGATGGGCATGCGCCAGCGCCTCGCGCTCGCCGCCGCGCTGCTCGGCGACCCGCGGATCCTGATGCTCGACGAGCCGGCCAACGGCCTGGATCCGCAGGGCATGCGCTGGCTGCGCGACATTCTCGTCGCGCTCGCCGCCGACGGCCGCGCCGTCCTGATCTCCAGCCACGTCCTGTCGGAGGTCGAGCAGACCGTCGACAGCGTCGTGGTGATCGGCGCCGGGCGCCTGGTCATGCAGGGCTCGCTGCAGGATCTCGTCGCCGGCGACCAGCGTCCGGCGCTCGTGCGCTCGCCCAAGCGCGACGAGCTGCGCGAGCTGCTCGAGGCGGCAGGCGCGACAGCAACGCTTGACGGGCACTCGGACACGATGCTCGTCCACCACGCCTCGCTGGAGCAGATCGGCACGCTCGCCGCCGAGCACCGCATCCCGGTGTTCGAGCTGACGCGCGTCGTCAGCACGCTCGAGGACCGCTTCCTCGAGCTGACCGGCGAGCGCGGCAACGTGCGATGAGGATCCTGCACTCGGAGTGGCTGAAGGTCGTGTCCGTCCCGACCAGCTGGATCCTGCTCGGCACGATGCTGCTGATCGAGGGGCTCTTCGCCGGACTCGTCGCGAGCCTCGGCGACATCGAGGACCTGCGCAAGGCCGACCCGAGGGTGATGCTGCTCGGCACGTCGCTGGCGACCGTGCTGATGTTCACGCTCGGCGCGCTGCTTGCGACCAACGAGTACCGCCACGGCACCGCCAACCAGACGTTCCTGATCACGCCCCGGCGCGAGCGCGTGGTCGCCGCCAAGCTCGCCGTCGGGCTCGTCGCCGGCATCGTCGCGGCGCTGCTGTACATCACCGTGAACGCCGGTCTCGGGCTGGCGATCCTGTCCAAGCGCGGGGTCGAGGTCGATGGGGACCTGGCCGTCAACATCTACAGCGGCGTCGGCGCCGGGATGGTGCTCGGCTGCGTGTTGGGGGTGGCGCTCGGCGCGCTGCTGCGAAACCAGATCCTGACGATCGTGGTCGGGCTGCTGCTGTTCTCCTTCCTGCGAGGCACGGTTGCGCTGTTCATCGGCACGGACGTCGGCAAGTTCTTTCCCGGCGAGGCGCTGCTGGCGCTGCAGGACGCGCCCACCGGCGAGGATCTGCTCAGCCAGGTCGACGCCGGGCTCGTGCTCGCCGCGACGTGCATCGCCGTGGCGATCGCGGGGGTCGTGATGACCCGCCAGCGCGAGATCACGTAGCGCTCAGTGGTTGGCGTCTGAGAGCGCGCGCGACAGGTCGCGCTTCATCTCGCGGTCCTTGATCGACTCGCGCTTGTCGAACTGGTTCTTGCCCTTCGCGACGGCGATCTCGACCTTCGCGCGGCCGCCGGAGAAGTACATCCGCGTCGGCACGAGCGTCAGGCCCTTCTCCTTGGTCTGCGCCTTGAGCCGGTCGATCTGTCCGCGATGCAGCAGCAGCTTGCGGTCGCGGTCGGGGTCGTGGTTGTTGCGCGAGGCGGGCGCGTAGGGCGGGATGTGGACGCTGACGAGGTAGACCTCGTCGTCGCGGATCAGCGCGTAGCCCTCCTTGAGCGTCGCGCCGCCGTTTCGCAGCGCCTTGACCTCGGTGCCGAACAGCACGATGCCGCACTCGACCTTGTCGCGCAGGTCGTACTTGAAGCTCGCGTAGCGATTGGATGCGACGTCGCCCGGGGCGACCTTCTTCTTCTTGCCCTTGGCCATGGCATTGAGCCTAGTACGGTGCCTGACATCCACACATCCGGGGGGTCCCTGCACGAGGGGCTGAGAGGGCGCTGCCTAGCGCCGACCCGACGAACCTGATCTGGGTCATGCCAGCGAAGGGAGATCACATGGGCACGCAGATGCTGCACGCACGTCGTGGGACCGTCACAGCGCAGATGCAACGGGTGGCGGAGCGCGAGGAGCTCGACGCGCAGCTCATCCGCGACGAGGTCGCGCGCGGGCGGATGATCATCCCGGCCAACGTCCATCACGATGCGCTGGACCCGATGGCGATCGGCCTCCGGGCGCGCGTCAAGATCAACGCGAACATCGGCAACTCGCCGACGACGTCCTCGCTCGAGGAGGAGGTCGACAAGCTGCGCCTGTCCGAGCGCTGGGGCGCGGACACGGTCATGGACCTGTCGACGGGCAAGCGCATCGTCGAGACCCGCGGCGCGATCCTCGCGGCGTCATCGGTGCCGATCGGGACGGTCCCGATCTACGAGGCAATGGACGGCCTCAAGCACGCCGAGGACCTGACGATCCAGCGGCTGCTGGAGGTCATCGAGCAGCAGGCGCGCCAGGGCGTCGACTACATGACGATCCACGCCGGCGTGCGCCTCGAGCACCTGCCGCTGTGCCAGCACCGGGTGACCGGGATCGTCTCGCGCGGCGGCGGGCTGCTCGCGCGCTGGATGGTCCATCACCGCCAGGAGAACCCGTTGTACGAGCACTTCGACGAGATCCTCGAGATCTTCCGCGAGCACGACGTCTCGGTGTCGCTCGGCGACGGCCTGCGCCCCGGCTGCATCGCCGACGCCTCCGACGCCGCGCAGTTCGCCGAGCTCGACACGCTCGGCGAGCTGACGCTGCGCGCCTGGGAGCGCGACGTGCAGGTCATGGTCGAGGGGCCGGGGCACGTGCCGATGGACCAGCTCGAGATGAACGTGCGCCGCCAGCAGGAGGTCTGCCACGAGGCGCCGTTCTACACTCTCGGCCCGCTCGTGACCGACATCGCGCCCGGCTATGACCACATCACGTCGGCGATCGGCGCGGCGATCGTGGGCTGGCACGGCACCTCGATGCTCTGCTACGTCACGCCGAAGGAGCATCTCGGCCTGCCCAACGCCGAGGACGTCAAGCAGGGGCTGATCGCCTACCGCATCGCCGCCCACGCGGCCGACCTCGCGCGCGGCAACGAGCGCGCCGCGCGGCGCGATCGCAAGCTGTCGCAGGCGCGCTTCTCATTCGACTGGCGCGAGCAGTTCGCGCTGTCGATCGATCCCGAGACCGCGCAGGCGATGCACGACGAGACGCTCGGCGACGACTACTTCAAGTCGGCCGAGTTCTGCTCGATGTGCGGGCCGAAGTTCTGCCCGATGCACAACTTCAAGGACGTCGACTGGGACGAGATCCGCGAGGTCGTGGCCACGCGCAAAGCGGAGCGGGCGGCGTAGGCGCGGGCGGCTTCGGGCACCGGCTACGGTCCGGCGCGTGAGGACCGGCGACCGATGAGCCCTGAGAAGCGTGACACTCCCCGGCTGCGGCGACTCGCCCGCGAGGAAGCGCGAGCGATCGAAGACGCGGAGCGCCTTGCGGCTGCTCCCAGCCCCGAGTCGGCGGCGACTCCCAAAGAGGCGCCGTGGACAATCGACTTCTGGGAGGACGACGACGGCAACAAGCCCGTGCTCAATTGGATCAAGAACGACTTGACCCCCACGCAACGACGAGCGCTCGGATCAGCCATGCGCCATGTGCTCCAGCAGCACGGGCTCGACGTATGCGACGGCCACTGGGGCTCTTGGGTCGAAACCAACATCGCAGAGTTTCGACTGCACATGACCGGCGAGGAAGTAGTCAACGCCGGATGGGCAACAGCCGACCAGATCGACACCAGCGAGACTGTCTTCCTTCGGGTGTTCTTCCACGCCCATGGAGACAAGATCATTCTTCTGCTGGAGGGCTATGACAAGGGTGCGGCCCCTGCCAAGTCCATCCAGACCGAGAAGATCAAGATCGCCAAGCTGCGGCTCACTGCCTGGAGGCTGCGGGAACAGAAGGCGAAGAAGGCCAGAAGGCGAGGGGCGGCGGAGGACGGACCTCCTTGACAACCTATGTCTCAGAAGACATACTGCTGCCCATCTGCAGCCGGACAGCGAAAGAGTGGCCTATGAACGACTTCGACCAGCTCATGCGCGACATCGAGGCCGAGGCTCACGCCGAGGGTCCCGCTGCTGTCGCGCAGCTCCATGCGTTCAACAGCCAGTTTCTTTTCGCGTCCGACATGATCAGGCTGCGCAAAGCCCGGGGCATGACACAGGCGCTGCTTGCCGAAGCTTCAGGCGTCCAGCAGGCCGACATCAGCAAGATCGAGCGCGGAGTCGTGAACCCCACGATCGCCACGGTGAACAAGATCGCCGGCGCGTTGCACGGACAGCTCCGCATGCTGCCCGAGGCGCAGGCCGCCTGAGAATCGGCCGAGCCGCGGCTTGCGCCCGCCGTCGCGGTCGTGCGTTTCTCCTCCCCGGGACCATCTGATCAGCCCGGAGACCCAGCCGAGCCGTCGTCGACCGGGCCGAGGTCGACGCGGCCGCGCGCCGTCTCGATCCGCTCGACCTTGACGCGCACGGGGTCGCCGAGGCGCAGCGTCTCCCCCGTGCGCTCGCCGCGCAGGATCGTGCCCTCCTCGTTGAGCTCCCACCAGTCGCCGCGCAGGCGGCGCAGCGGCAGCATGCCCTCGTGCCCGCCGCCGAAGCGCACGAAGGCGCCGGCGCCGATCAGGCCCGTCACCTCGCCGTCGAACTGCAGGTCCCAGCCGTGCTCGAACAGCTCGCGCTCGAGCAGGAAGGCGCGCGCGACGCGGTCGGCGAGGCGCTCGATCTGCATCGCGTCGCGCTCGCGCGCGGACGACCACGTGCCCGCCTCCTCCATGTCGGCGCCGCGCGGCGGCTGGACCCCCGCGCCGACGACGCTCAGCAGCGCGCGGTGGCAGACCAGGTCGGGATAGCGGCGGATCGGCGACGTGAAGTGGCAGTAGTGCGTCAGCCCGAGACCGGCGTGACCGAGGTTCTTCGGGCTGTAGATCGCCTGCTTGAGCGATCGCAGGATGAGGAACGTCAGCGCGTCGCGGCCGTGGCCGGTGCGCTGCACGTGCTGAGCGACCAGGCGCGAGCATGCGGCGACGACCTCGGCCGCCTCAGACGGCGTCATGTGCTCGCCCGCCGGCGGCGTCGCGACGCCGAGCGACGCCAGCTGCTCGACGAGGCGCAGCGCGCTCTCGCCGTCGGGCGGCTCGTGGACGCGGTAGAGGGTCGGCACGCCGCGGTCGGACAGCATCTTCGCGACCTGCTCGTTGGCGGCGATCATCAGATGCTCGATCAGGCGGTGCGCCTCGGTCTGCTCGCTCGGGCGGGCCTCCGCCACGTGCCCATCGCCGTCGAAGGCGAACTCGGGCTCGGAGGTCTCGAGCTCGAGCGCGTCCTGCGCGAGGCGGCGCTCGTGCAGCGCGGCCGACACCGCGCGCGCGGCTTGCAGCGGCGTCGCCCACGGCTCGAGCGCCTCCTCGTCGCCGGCGAAGACGCGGTCGACCTGCTCGTAGTCCAGGCGCTTGTCCGAGCGGATCGTCGAGCGGTAGAACGCCGCGCGCGCGACGCGTGGGCCCTCGAAGTCGAGCTCGACCGTGACCGCCGCGCGCTGCTGGCCGGGCACGAGCGAGCAAGCGTCGTTGGACAGCGCCTCGGGCAGCATCGGCTCGACGCGGCCGGGCACGTAGACGCTGGTCGCGCGCCGCGCCGCCTCGCGATCGACGAGCGAGCCGGCGTCGACGTAGGCGCTGACGTCGGCGATGTGCACCCACACGCGCGTGCGCCCGCCCTCGATCGCCTCGGCCGAGATCGCGTCGTCGAAGTCGCGGGCGGTGACCGGGTCGATCGTGAACGTCGTCAGCTCGGTCAGGTCGCGCCGCGCCGCGGTCGGGTCGGCCCCGGCGTCGCGCGCCTTGCGCGCTGCGCGCTCGACGGCGGGATCGAAGCGCCGCCGCAGCCCGCGATCGATCATCAGCGCCTCGAGCACGTCGCCGGCGACGTGCGGAAGGCCGAGGCTGCGCAGGACCTTCGCATGGCCGCCGCTGCGCGATGCCGGACGCACGAGCACGAGCTCGCCGACTTTCGAGCGCGAGTCGCGCTCGACGATCATCCGCCCGCCACGCTCGCCTGTGCCCGAACGGGTGAAGAACGGCTCGGCGACGAGAAAGCGCCCGCGCTTGTCGAGCACCGCGACGATGCCCTCGTTCGAGCCGAGGCCGGCGCGCGGCGGCTGCGATCGACCATGGGCGCTCGCGTCGGGGCGCCCCGAGCCGCCCGTCGCGGGTGCGGCGGGCGGGCGCTTTGGAGGCGGAGGACCCCTGCGCCCCTTCGCGGCCGGCGGGCGCTGGCGCTTGCTCACAGCCTGCGCGCGAGCACGGCGAGGGCGCGGACCAGGGCCTCGTCGCGAGACCTCGTGTCGGGATCGTCCCGGGCGCGCACGTCGGGCTTGATGCCGCTGCCCTGCTTGACCCCGGCACCGCCGAGGTTGCGCCCGCTGGGCAGGAAGTACTGACCGACGGTGATGTCCAGCGCGCCGCCCGTCGGCAGCGACAGGATCTCCTGGAAGACGCCCTTGCCGAAGGTCTTGACGCCGACGACCGTCGCGCGCTTGCGGTCCTGCAGCGCACCGGCCACGATCTCGGCCGCCGACGCCGTGCCGCCGTCGACGAGCACGACGGCCGGCAGCCTGCCGGCGATCGCCTTGCCGCTGGCGTTCAGCGTGCGCGTCTTCACCGCGCGCCCGCGCGTCGAGACGATCGGGCCGTTCTCGATGAACATGCTCGCGATCAGCTGCGCCTCGCTGACGAGGCCGCCGCCGTTGCCGCGCAGGTCCAGCACGATCCCCTTCGCGCCGCGCCGTCGCTGCCTGCGGATCGCGGCCGCGACCTCGTCGTGCGCGGTCCGCGGGCCGAACGTCGACAGCGCGATGTACGCGACGCGCTCGCCGCCGGCGTTGGCGATCTTCGTCCGCACGACCGGGATGTTGATCGTCGCGCGCGTCAGGCGCTTGACGAGCGTGCGGTCGTCGCGGCGCAGGCGCAGCGTGACCTTCGTCCCCTCGCGACCCTTGATGAGCGTCGTCGCCTCGTCCTCCTTGAGGCCCCTGAGGCTGCGCCCGTTCGCGGCGACGACGACGTCGCCGACGCGGATGTCCGCCTTCTCGGCCGGTGACTTCGGGTAGACCGTCTCGATCCGAAGCCCGGCGGCGACGCCGCGCACCGCGGTGCCGACGCCGGAGAACTGGTTGTTGATCGCCTGATTGAAGCGGGCGTACTCCTTCGGCGAGAAGTAGTTAGAGAAGCGGTCGTCGAGGTTCTCGACGGCGCCCTTCAGCGCGGCGTTGGCGAGCTCGTCGCGCCCGATCTCGCGGTAGTACTTGTCGTGGATCGTGTCCAGCGACTGCGCGACGACACGGCGGTCCTCGTCGCCGACGAGCACGTCGGCTACGGGGTCGGGCAGGTAGCGCGGGTGGCCGCCCAGCCAGATGCCGGCGACGAGCACCGCCAGGCACGACAGGATCGCGACGAGCCTCGACGTCAGCACGCGGGTCAGCATGTGGCCTGCACCCTAGTGAGCAGCGCGCGCTCGAGGCTCAGCGTGCGTGGCGGATCAGCGCCGCACGGCGCAGCTGCGTGCGCAGCGCCTTGCGGCTCCTGAGCAGCTTGCTGTCGGCGATCGCGACGAACGTGACCTTGGCGCGGCGGACGCCGAAGGCGAGGTGCGGGTTCTTGCCGGCGACGCGATAGACGCCGGGCATGACCGTTCGCAGGCGCTTTGCGTACGTGCGTCGCAGCGACCTCAGCGAGCTGCCGCGCGCGATGCCGGTGCGCTTGTGACCGCGCGCGGTCGTGGCCGCGAAGCCGACGCGGCCCTTCGACGTGAAGGCCGCCACCACGCTGCCGCCGCCCTTGACGCAGTAGCGCAGCACGCCGCGCGCGGTGCGCGCCGGCGGGCCGAGGCGCCGGCCGACGAGCGAGCGCGTCGCGCGCAGCGTCAGGCGCCCGATCGAGCGCGGGCCGAGCTTCAGCCTCTTGGCGACGCAGCGGGTGCGCTCGTCCTCTTCGTCGGCGCCGTTTGGCACGCGCGCGGCGAAGACCTCCTGGTAGGGCGAGTGCTCGGGATCGCTCGCCGGCAGGTTGTTGAGCTGGGTGTCGTTCCAGAACGGGATCGCGACGTCGTCGTCGGCGACCAGGCCCTGGTAGTCGCCGATGAACTTGCCCGACACCGATGTCGGCGCGTTGACCGCGGGATCCCACATCCGCGACGACGCGCGCCGGTCGGTGAACGTCTGCCCGCCGTCCTCCGAGCGGGCGAGCCAGGTGTCGATGAAGTAGTTCGCGGGGTCGTTGCGGCGGTCGAAGAAGGAGATGTTCAGCTGACCGGATTCGGTGACCGCCATCCACGGCTGGAACTGGTCGGCGTCGCCGTTTCGCGGGTCCTGGTTCACGCGCACGGGGCCCGTGTAGGAGCGCCCGCCGTTGGACGACCTGAAGAGCACGATGTCCGAGCCCGACATCGGGCCGAGCCCGTCGCCGCCGGCCTTGTAGTCGACTCCCGCGACGTTGTTGGCCTTCTTGGAGACCAGCAGGTCCTTCAGGCCCTTGGCGCTGATCCCGCCCGACTTGATCTGCTTGCCGAGCGCGAACAGGTTGCCGAGCAGCGGGTTGCCCTGAGCGTTGCGCGACGCGACCGCGACGTAGACGGTGCCGTTGCCGTCGACGGCGGTGGTCGGGATCGAGAGGTTGCGGAAGGCCTCGCCCGCGAAGGGGTCGTTGACGCCGGCGATCCCGGCGATCGGCACGGCCGGGGTCCACAGCCCGCCGCGGTTGGTCGACTTGGCCTGCATCAGCGCGTTGAGCTGGTTGTCGTACCAGGTCGCGTAGACCTCGCCCCGCGGCCCGATCGCGACGTGGCAGCCGATGCCCGAGATCAGCGTCTTCTGGCTGATCGGAAACGGGAGGTTGTCGCGCGGGTTGATGCCGCCCCACGCACTGCCGCCGTCGCGCGAGCGCATGACGACGATCTGCTGCAGCGGGACGACGCCGGTGCCGTCGAAGCTCCAGCAGATGTACATCGTCCCGATCTTGCCGTCGCGCGGGGCGTTCGGGCCGCCGCGGATGTCGGTGTGGTTGTCGACCGCGATCCAGTTCTTGTCGTCGAGGAACAGCCGCGTCGTCAGGTCGTTGACGCGGTTGTCATGGACGACCGTCGGGCCGCTCCAGTCCTTGCTGGGCCGCTTGACGTGGACGGTCATGTTGAAGCCCTGGAAGGAGGCCGTCCCGCCGGGAGCGTCGAGGACGTTGATGTAGACGTTGCCCTCGTCGTCGAAGTCGATCGTCGGGTCGGAGGTCGTGCGGTAGAGCGCCTCGTTTGCGGGGTCGCACTGGCCGGGCGCCTCGCAGTAGCCGGGCAGGTGGCCGAGATCCTTCCACGTGCGCCCGCCGTCGAACGACTCGTACGTGCCGACCTTGAAGAGGTACTTGGCGTTGTTCTCGTACATCTTCGAGCCGGCCATGAGGTGGTTGTGGTCGAGCGGGTCCATCGCGATCGTCGGCTCGGAGTGCGACGTGTACCTGTCGCGTGACGCGCGGTAGTTCCTCGAGCCCCTCGGCGCGGCCTTCTCGGCTGCCGCGAGGTTCGGGCCCTGTCGCGTGACGAGGCTCGCGCGCGCCGTGTAGTTCTGGGCGCCGAGCGTCGTGTAGGGCGTCAGCACGACGTAGAACGAGCCGCTGGCCTTGTCGAGCGCCGCGCTCTCGGCCGTGCCGAGGATCTGACCGTCGCCCGTGACGTACGCGCCGCGCGTGCCGTCGGGGTTGCGGCGGTAGACGTAGAGGTCGAGGTCGGCCAGCCCGAAGCCCGTCGCGCTGATGTTGACGGCGCCCGGATGCTCCGCGTAGAAGGCCGGCGTCGTCGCGACGTCGAGCGCGAAGACGTCGCAGCCCGAGCCGGCGACCGGCCGGGAGTCGGCGCCGAAGCAGCCGGCGCCCTCGTCGGAGCGCAGGGTCTCGCTGCCGGTGGTGACGGTGCCGCTCCAGGCGACCGCTCCCGCACCGGAGGCGTCGGGGGTGATCGTTCCGGCGGCCGGGGTAGCGGCGCTCGCGGGCACGGCGGCGCACAGCGCTGCGACGGCCGCCAGTGCCGCGACTGCGCCCGTCCGGATACGCCCCCCGCTGCTCATGCTCCGCGGCGCGAGGCTAGCAGCGCGGCGCTCAGACGCGCAGGAAGCGGCGCAGCGACAGCCCGGACCCCGCGGCGGAGACCGCGACGCTCGCAAACAGCAGCACCGCGATCAGCACGCCGAAGTTCAGCGTCTCGGGCGCGGCGATCAGCGAGAAGTCCTGCTTGAGCGGGTCGATGAAGGCGATCTTGCCGACGAGCAGCAGGACGATCGCCATCACCCCGCCCATCGCGCCGACGATGATCCCCTCGATCACGAACGGCCAGCGAATGAACCAGTCGGTCGCGCCGACGAGCTTCATGACCTCGACCTCGCGACGGCGGGCGAACAGCGACAGGCGGATCGTGTTGGAGATCAGCAGCACCGACGCGAGCACGAGCAGCAGCGCGAGGAACGCCATGCTGAGCTTCACGACGCGCGTCGCCGACAGGATCTTCGTCGTCTCGTCGCGGCGGTTCTTGACCTCGTCGATCGCCGGGTCGATCGCGGCACGCTCGCCGCTGGGAGAGACCGGCGCGAGCTCGTCGCGCAGCTTGCCGACGTTGCCGGGCTCGTCGGGCGTCACGCGGAACGTGTCGGGCAGCGGGTTGGATCCCAGCAGCGCGTAGGCCTCGGGGTTCTGCTTCTTCTCGCGGGCGTAGGCCTCGGCCTTGGAGACGTAGACGACGTTGCCGACGTACTTCGTGTCCTGCGTCAGCGTCTTGCGCACGCGCTCGACGGCGGCGTCGGTCGCGGTCGGCGCCAGGAAGACGTTGACGAGGACCTTGCCGCGAACCTCGTTGGCCGCACCGGTGGTCGCCTGAACCATCGGGATGAAGACGCCGAGCGTCAGCATCGTGACGAGCACCGACGCCATCGCCGCGAACGACGGGACGGCGTTGCGGCGCAGCGATCGCGTCGCCTCGCGCAGGAAGAACGTGAAGCGCATCCGGTCCTACTCGCGGCCGAGGTCGTGGTACGCGTTGTCGAGCAGGTCGCCGAACTCGTCGGTCGTCTGCTCGCGCTGCGCGTACAGCCCGCTGGCCTCGTCGCGGATGATGCGCCCGCCCTGAAGCTCGATGACGCGGCGGCGCATGCGGTCGACCATGTGAGAGTCGTGCGTGGCGACGAGCACGGTCGTGCCGGTTCGGTAGATGCGATAGAGCAGCTGCATGATCCCCAGCGACGTGCGCGGATCCAGGTTGCCGGTCGGCTCGTCGGCGAGCAGCAGCGGCGGGTGGTTGACGAACGCGCGCGCGACCGACACGCGCTGCTTCTCGCCACCGGAGAGCTGGTCGGGGTAGTTGTGCAGCTTCGTCGACAGGCCCGTCAGGCGCAGCACGTCGGGCACCTTCGCGCGGATCTCCTTGCGCGTCGCCCCGGTCGCCGACAGCGCGTAGGCGATGTTGTCGTGCACCGTGCGGTTGGGCAGCAGCTTGAAGTCCTGGAAGACGACGCCGATGTTGCGCCGGTAGTACGGGACCTTCGAGCGCTCCATCGTCTCCAGCGGCCGGCCCGCCACGCGGATCGTTCCCGCCGTCGGCGTGCGCTCCATGATCAACAGGTTCATGATCGTCGACTTGCCCGAGCCGGTCGATCCGACCATGAAGACGAACTCGCCCTGGCGGACGTTGAACGTCGCGCCGTCGAGGCCGATGTCGCCCGCCGGGTAGTGCATGCAGACGTTGCGAAACTCGATGATGTTGCGGTCGTCCGGCGGCAGATCGGCCGACCGCGCGGGCGGCCCGATCGGCTGGCCCTGCGCGCGGCGGCGAGCGGCTGGAAGGTGCGCGGGGCGCGCGCCGAGGTGTCGCTTCGAAGCGGACATGTGAAGGACCGTAGCGGTCGATGAGCGCTCTCGCGGCAGGCGCACGCGGTCTTGCAGCGGGCGCGCAGGCGCTCGGGCGGAGGCCCGCGACGCCGGGTGCAGGGTGTGCCGGTTGGCCGGACCCGGTCAGTCCTGCTCGTCGCGCGCCCTGCGGTCGTGCGGGTGCAGGACCGTCAGGGCGACGAGGCGCGAGACGACCATCGCGATATACGCGACGCCCGCGATCTGCTCGATCATCGACAGGCTGCGGGCGAACGGCCTGACCGGCACGACGTCCGACAGGCCCGTGCTCGTCAGCGTCGTGAAGCTCAGGAACAGCAGCTCCATCCACGTGCGGTCCGCCTCGGGGTTCATCGCCGCGATGAAGCTGCCGGGCTCGATCGCCTGGACGACGGTGTAGGCATAGGCGAAGCCCCACGCCGCGAGCGTGAACGTCGCGCCGATCGCGAACAGCTCGTCGCGCGTGATCACATGGTCGGCGAGCATGTACGCGATCAGCGCGCCGGCGGCGTAGAAGTACAGGACCGCCTCGAACGCCGAGGAGTAGGGCAGCAGCGCGTCGTCACCGGTGACCACCTGGATCAGCAGCAGGACGAGCGCCGGGACGCCGAGCAGGATCGAGACCCAGGTCAGCCCGGGCGAGTGGCGGACCGCCAGCACGACGAGCCCGAGGATCGCGATGCCGAAGACGCTGAACAGCGCGCGGCCGACGTCGCTGCCCTCCATGAACGGGTACAGCAGGACGCCGAGCAGCTGGCCGGCCAGCAGCAGCGCCGACGGCTCCTTGCGCGCGATCGCGAACACGGGCTGGAACGTAGCCAGCGCTCCGGTCGGCACCGAGGACCCTTCCGGGCATCGGCGGTGTATTGACAGCATGCCCTCCGCTGGATCCCGCTCGCTTGCTCGCGCCGCAGCCACCGCGCTCGCGCTCGCGCTCGCCGTCCACGTCGGGCCCGCAGCGGCCGCCGGCCTGCCGCTCCCCGTCGAGGACAGCCCGAGCGGGATCCTCGCGCCGGGCGGCGCGAGCCGCTACCTGACCGTCACGCTCGGCGGGCGCACGGCCGTGCTCGCGCAGCAGGCCGCCGGCGGCGCCATCACGGGGCGACTCGTGCTGCTCGGGCGCTTCGGCGTGCCGCTCGTCGCCTACGACTCGACTCCGGGAGGCGTGTCGGGCGACGGTCGCACGCTCGTGCTGATCCGCCCGCGCACGAGCTTTCCGCGCGCGAACACGACGCTCGCGGTGATCTCGCTGAGGCCCAAGCTGCGCCTGCGCAGGATCGTGCGCCTGCCCGGCGACTTCAGCTACGACGCGCTGTCACCCGACGGCCGGTCGCTGTACCTCGTCAACTACCTGTCGGGCACCGACCCGACGAAGTACCGCGTGCGCGTCTTCGACCTGGCGCGCAACCGCCTCGAGCCCAAGCCGGTCGTCGATCCGCGCGAACCGCCCGACGCGATGAACGGCCTGCCCGTCACGCGCGCGAGCAGCCCCGACGGACGCTGGGCCTACACGCTGTACGACGGCGCCGGCAAGCACCCCTTCATCCACGCGCTCGACACCCGGGATCGCAAGGCGTTCTGCATCGACCTCGACGGCGCGGCGTTCGCCGGCGCGAACGCCTACGAGCTGCGCCTCGCGCTCGCCGACTCCGGCAGGCGGATCGACATCCGTGCCAAGGGAGCGCTCGTCGCGAGCGTCGACACGAAGACCTTCCGCGTGCGCGACAGCGCGGCGGCGCGGCCCGTCGCCGCCTCGCGGGCCGCCGACGGCCGACCGGGCCTGCTGTGGCCGCTGCTGGGGGCAGGGCTGCTCGGCATCGCGCTGCTGCTCGGGCTGCGCCGGCGCAGTGCCCGAGGGCGCCGCGACGCACCCCCCGCGGAGGAGCTGACGTTCGCCGTGCGCGAGACCTCCTGAGCACGCATGGCCAGCCGCGCGGACTGCGTTAGGGTCGGGGGATGCGCAAGACCCTGCTCCTGGCGCTCGTCGCGGCGCTCGCGCTGACGCTGCCCGCGCTGGCGGCCAAGCCGCCGAAGAACGCGAAGTACCGCGGCAAGACCTCGCAGGAACGCTCGCTCAGCGCGCGCGTGACATCCGACGCCAAGGGGCTGCAGCTCGAGTTCAACCAGGTCTATCGCTGCAACCGCGGGCCGACGAAGGCGACGAAGACGGTGTTTCGCAACCAGCGCCCGACGATCGGCGAGGACGGGACCTTCAGCTACTTCAAGACCTACCGCAACCTCGCGCCGGTGCCCGGCTTCGAGGAGCGCCACACCCAGCGCCAGCGCGTCACGGGCAGCTTCAGCGCGGACGGCAGGCGGGTGAAGGGCCGGGTGGCGAGCTCGATCGCCGGCGTCAGCGGCCTGCGCTGCAAGGCGACGGTGACGTTCACCGCACGCAAGACGTCCTGATCTCGTCCCCCTCAGCGTGCCCGGCCGCGCGCACCAGCGCGCGGTTCCGGCGCTGACACGGGCGCGACCCGACCGGCATTCGACGCGGATGTCCCCGCTGAGGATGCGATGATCGCCGCCTTGAGCACGTCATACGCCGTTCCCTCAGCGGGCTGATGCCGACGGGTACCGTGGTCTCGCGCGGATATCTCGCGACGGTCGACGGCGTCCGCGGTCGCGTGCGTGCGACATTCGCGCGCTGCGCGTACATCACGGTCCAAGAGGGCCCGGTGCTCGTGCTGCACGCGACAGGCCGCGATCACACGCCGACCTCGCTGTGCCCGGCGAGCTGGTCGCCCGCGGCGTCGGTGATCGCCGTCGGCGATCCGGTGCTCGGGCGGGCGGGGCACCTGAAGGTCGGCGAGCTCGTGCTCGACGTCCGCGGCGCGCGCGTCTGGCGACCGGCGCGATCGCCACTTCCGACCACGAGCCTGGCAGACCCCGCAATCGCCCACCGGCTCGTGCCGAGGGCCGCGGACCAGCGCACCGGCGGGCTGCTGCCCAGGCTCGAGCATGCGCTCGCGCGGCGTGACGCCGCTCGAGTGGAACGCCGCGTGGCGTCGCTCGTCGGCCTTGGTCCTGGCCTGACCCCTTCGGGCGACGACGCGCTCGTCGGGCTGCTCGCGGTCCTACACCGCCTTGCGGCTGCCGGCGAAGAATCGCCGCTGACGCTGCTGCGCCCCGCGGTGGCCGAGCACGCGCATCGCACCGGCGACATCTCCGCGCACTACCTGCGGCTCGCCGCCGCCGGACACGTCGGCGAGCGGCTTACCGCGCTGTGCGACGCGCTCGCGGCCGGCGCGCGCGACGCGATCGAGTCGGCCGCCGCCGCGGTCCTCGCGACCGGCGCGACCTCCGGCGCGGACGCGCTGCTCGGCGTCGTCGGCGGCTTGCGCCTCGTCGCGGCCACAGCCGCGGGTGTGCGGGCGGTGGCGGCGTGAGGACCGCGCAGCGCGTGATCCCGAACGCCTACAAGGACTCCGTCGCGCTGCTTGCGATCTCGTCGAAGCTGCTGGCGCTCGACGGCATCACCAGTGCGTCGGTCGTGATGGCGACGCCGACGAACCTCGAGAACCTTGTCGACGCAGGGCTGGCCGAGGGCCTGACCGCCAGCCCCTCCGACCTCGTCGTCGCGGTGGCGGGCGAGGACGCCGCGCAGTGCGAGGCCGCGCTGGCCGCGGCCGGCGAGCTGCTCGCCGAGCGCCCCGCCGACGACGGCGCGGCCGTCGCCGAGCAGCCGCCGAGCAGCATCCAGATGGCGGCGATGCGCGATCCATCCCTGAACCTGGCACTCGTCTCGGTGCCCGGCGACTACGCGGCGGCCGAGGCGCTCAAGGCGATCGAGCTCGGCATGAGCGTGATGATCTTCAGCGACAACGTCGCGGCCGAGCGCGAGCTCGAGATCAAGCGGGCGGCCAGCGAGCGCGACCTCATCGTCATGGGCCCCGACTGCGGCACGGCGATCGTCAACGGCATCCCGCTCGGGTTCGCGAACGTCGTGCGCCGCGGGCCGATCGGCGTCGTCGGCGCCTCGGGCACCGGCACGCAGGAGGTCACGGCGCGCATCCACGAGCTCGGATCCGGCGTGTCTCAGGCGATCGGGACCGGCGGTCACGACCTGGCCGAGGCGATCGGCGGCATCTCGATGCTGCAGGGGATGCGCTGGCTCGAGGACGACCCCGGCACGAAGGTGGTCGTGCTGGTGTCCAAGCCGCCGCACCCGACGGTCGCCGCCGCCGTGCTGGCGCAGGCCGCCGGCATGGCGACGCCGGTCGTGTCGATCTTCCTCGGCACGGACCCCGAAGCTGCGACCGGCGCCGTCATCGCCGCGGGCAGCCTTGCGGAGGCCGCCGACCTGGCAGTCGCGCTCGCCGAGGGTCGTCCCGCCGAGCGCAGCGGACTCGACGTGAGCGACGAGGCGCGCGCGCCGCTCGACGAGATCGTGCGTGGCGCTGCGCTGCGGCAGCGCTTCGTCCGCGGCATCTTCTCCGGAGGGACGTTCTGCTTCGAGGCCCAGCTCATCCTCCGCGCGCAGGGACTCGACGCCTGGTCGAACACGCCGGTGCAGGGCAACGCGACGCTCACCGACATCGCGTCGAGCGTCGAGCACACGATCATCGACATGGGCGACGACCAGTTCACGCAGGGCCGCCCGCACCCGATGATCGACCCCGGCATGCGCGACGAACGGCTGGCGCGGGAGGCGGCCGACCCGACGACGGCGGTGCTGCTCGTCGACGTCGTACTCGGCTACGGCTCGACGATGGACCCCGTGTCCGGGCTCGTCGAGGTGCTCCAGCACGCTCGGTCCGCGGCGCTCGACGACTGCCGCCGGCTCGCGGCGATCGTTCACGTCTGCGGAACGTCCGCAGATCCCCAGGACCGCGCGGATGTCGTCGAGCGGCTGCGCGCGGGCGGCGCGCTCGTCGCCGAGACGAACGCCGAAGCGGCCTCGTGGGCGGCGTACGTCGCAACCGAGATCGCCGCGCGCGAGGAGGCGGCCGCATGACCGACCTTTTCAGCGGCGAGCTCAACGTCGCCAACGTCGGCCTGCCCGCCTTCGCCGACAACATCCGCGCGGCCGGCGGCAGCGCCGTGCAACTCGCGTGGCGGCCGCCGGGCGGCGGCGACGCGGATGCGGGCATGCGGCTCGCCCGGCTGCTCGGCGATCCTCGGATCGAGAAGGCCAACGCCACCGCGCTCGCCCGCCACCTCGAGGCGCAGCCCGTGCTCGTCGACGTCCTGCTCGCGCGCGAGGCGATCGCGGCGCTCGACGGCGAGCGGCGCATCCTGCACGCCGGCCCGCCGATCGCCTGGGAGGACATGTGCGGTCCGGTGCAGGGAGCGATCGCCGGCGCGATCGCCTACGAGGGCTGGGCCGCCACGCCGGACGACGGGGCATTGCTCGTCGCGCGCGGCGAGGTCGCGCTCGAGCCCTGCCACCACCACGGCGCGGTCGGCCCGATGGCGGGGATCATCAGCCCCTCGATGCCGCTGTGGGTCGTCGAAAACAAGGCGACCGGCAACCGCGCGTACTGCAACTTCAACGAGGGCCTTGGCAAGGTGCTGCGCTTCGGCGCCAACCGCGCCGACGTGCTCGACCGCCTGCGCTGGATGGGAACCGAGCTGTTCGAGGTGCTTCAGGCCGCGGTGCGCGCGCTCGGCGGCGTCGAGCTGCGCCCGATCATCGCGCAGGCGCTGCACATGGGCGACGAGGTCCACAACCGCAATGCCGCGGCGACCGGCCTGCTGTTCAAGCGGCTCGTCCCCGCCCTGCTGACCGTCGATCGCCCGGCCTCCGACGTGCGCCGCGCGATCGAGTTCGTCGCGGCCAACGACCACTTCTTCCTGAACCTCTCGATGGCGGCCTGCAAGGCGATGCTCGACGCGGCCCATGGCGTCGAGCACAGCACGATGGTCACCGTCATGGCCCGCAACGGCGTGAACTTCGGCATCCGGCTGAGCGGGACTCACGACGCGTGGTTCGAGGCCCCCGCAAACCCGGTCGACGGCCTGTTCTTCCCCGGCTACGGCGTCGAGGACGCCGCCGCCGACCTGGGCGACAGCGCGATCACCGAGACCGCCGGCCTCGGCGGGTTCGCGATGGCCGCGGCGCCGGCGATCGTGCAGTTCGTCGGCGGCACGCCGGCCGACGCGACCGAGAACAGCCGGCGCATGCAGTCGATCACGCTCGGGACCCATCCCGCCTTCACGCTGCCCGCGCTGAGCTTCGGGGCGACGGCGTGCGGCATCGATGCGCGGCTCGTGCTCGACACCGGCATCCTCCCGATCATCAACACCGGCATCGCGCACCGCGAGGCCGGCGTCGGTCAGATCGGCGCCGGCATCACGACCGCCCCGCTCGAGTGCTTCCTCGCGGCGATCGAGGCCGTCGCCGGCGCCGAGGCGGCGACGGCGTGAGCCCGATCGCCGTCGTCGCGCTGGGCGGCAACGCGCTCGTCACCGACGCCGCGCACCAGGCGATCGCCGATCAGTACGAAGCCGTGCGCTCGGTCGCCGGCCCGCTCGTCGAGCTCGTGCAGCAGGGCTGGGGACTGGTCGTCAGCCATGGCAACGGGCCGCAGGTCGGCTTCATCCTGCGCCGCTCGGAGCTCGCGGAGGCCGAGCTGGCGCCGGTCCCGATGGACTACGCCGTCGGCGACACGCAGGGCGCGATCGGCTACATGTTCCTCAAGGCGATCGGCAACGAGCTGCGCCGCCGGGGCGTCGACCGGCGCGTCGCGGCGATCGTGACGCAGACCGTCGTCGACCCGGCCGACCCGGCGTTCGCACGTCCGTCCAAGCCGGTCGGCTCGTTCCTCGATGACGAGACCGCGCACGAGCACGCGCAGCGGCTGGGCTGGCATGTCGCCGAGGACGCCGGGCGGGGCTGGCGGCGCGTCGTGCCCTCGCCGGCGCCGGTCGAGATCGTCGAGCTGCAGACGATCCGCGAGCTGCTCGAGGCCGGGGTCGTCGTCGTGGCGGGCGGCGGCGGCGGGATCCCCGTCGTTCGCGACGGCGACGGCGACCTGACCGGCGTCGAGGCGGTCGTCGACAAGGACTCCGCCTGCGCGCTGATGGCGGCCGAGCTCGGCGCCGACCTGTTCGCGATCCCCACCGGCGTCGAGAAGGTCGCGACGAACTGGGGACGGCCCGACCAGCGCTGGATCGACCGCCTGACGGTTGCCGAGGCGACCGCGCTCGCGCGGAGCGGCGAGCTCGGCGAGGGCAGCATGCGCCCCAAGGTCGAGGCGCTCGTCGCCTACCTGGAGCGCAGGCCCGGCGGCGCCGGCGTCATCACCTCCCCGCAGAGGCTGCCCGCCGCCCTGCGCCGCGAGACCGGCACCTGGATCGAGGGCTGATGGAGCGCGCGGTCTCGCTCGCCGTCAACGGCACGCTCATGCGCGGGCTCGAGCGCAACGCCCATCTCGTCCAGGCGGGTGCGGTGTTCGACCGCGAGGCGCAGACGGCCCCGTGCTACCGCTTGTGGAGCATCGCCGACGTGCACCCGGCGATGCTGCGCGTCGCGAGCGGCGGCCGCTCGATCGCCGTCGAGATCTGGCTCGTCCCACCGGCGGGCATCGCGGCGATCCTGCTCGCCGAGCCCGACGGGCTATGCGTCGGCAGGGTGCGGCTCGACGACGGCAGCGAGGTGCTCGGCGTCCTCTGCGAGCCGGCCCTCGTCGAGGGCCGGCCGGAGATCAGCGAGCACGGCGGCTGGCGGGCCTATCTCGCCACACATGGCTCGCACGCCGCGGAGGCCACCTGAGCGCTTGGCCGGACAACGAGCGGCGAGTGTGCTGACGTGCGCGATCCCCGAGTCGACGTTGGTGAGAGACTCCGTGGTGGGCGCGGGCGACCGACGTAGCGAAGCGCAGACCGCTGGGGCTTGGCAGGATGCATGGCATGCGACGCACGACGATCTATCTCCCGGATGAGCTCGAGCTCGAGGGCTCCTGGCATGGCAGGCGGTACCGTCTGGGGCGTCGCTGAGTCTGCTCCGTTGGACTTGATGGCGCTGTGGCGAAATTGCTCTGACAAGTGCCGGCGATGCGAGAGGCTGTCGCGTCGGCTGGTCCTCTGCGGCCGCGGCATTTTCCGCACGCTGTTTCGCTGGTTGGCGGGAGCATCGTGCGACATAGGACCCGAGCCCGCCGACGCCGAGTACGGTGACCCGCGACCGTTTCAGGCGCGCCTGCAGATCTGGCCGGTCTCCGGATGGCGCGAGAAGAACGAGAAGAACTCGAAGTTGCGACGGTAGCGCTCGCGCTCGGGGACGCTGAAGGCGGGCAGGGCGGGTGCGTCGGCATCCTCGACATAGCCGGCGTCCGCAAGCGCCTCGATCGCGGCGACGACGTCATCGGCGGGCACGTCCGGGTCGTGGCTGCGCACGGCCGCCACGACCTGGTCCGCGCTGCGGCTTCCGTCGAGGAGGCCGAGCAGGCGCCAGAGGTGGCGCCGCTCGTCGTCCTCGAGTCTTGCGGCGAGGCCGTAGTCGGCGCCGCCGATGGCGATGGTCCGGTCGTCGATCGGCATTGGCGGAAAGACGCTCTTCAATCGTGGTTTGCGCATGAGTCCCGGAAGTCGAAGGTATGGGTGAAACGAAGGTGGGGCGGCCAGGCGACCGCCCCACACGGTTCGCGGGTTTTCAGCAGTCGTAACAGCCGCAGCAACCACCGGTGCTGATGGCGGTCGTCTCGATGCGCTCGAGCTTGCGAATCGCGATCTTCATGTTGTCACCTCCTTCTGAGCGTCACTGGATCTCTGGCGGTAGGACAGCGCGGGACGCGAGCCTGATACATCGAATCTCGATGATTCGTGTGCGCTTGCGCACACACTGCGGGCTCAGGGCCGGGCGCCGTGATCACACGACTGCCGTCGTCGGGCGCGCGGTCAGCCGTCGGGCAGCTCGAACATCCGGGCGAGCGCCGAGCCGACGCGCTCGCGGACGACCAGGGCGCTGCGCTGGACGTGCGCGCGCATGAATGCGGCGGCCGCGTCGGCGTCGCGGGCGAGGACGCAGCCGACGATCTCGAGGTGCTCGGCGATCGTCGCGCCGATCCGGTCGTCGGTCGTGAAGTCGTAGATCCGCAGGACGCGGATGCGGTCGTTGAGGTCGCCGAGCAGCCTGTCCGCGACGTCGTTGCCGCTTGCGTCGGCCAGCGCTCGGTGAAAGCCCTCGTCGGCGTAGACGAAGTCCGGGCCGCGCGGCAGTGCACGCGTGTCATGCCACGCGGCGTCCAGCGCGCGCCAGTCGTGCTCGATCGTCTCGATGCGCCCGCGGTCGCCGCTGGTCGCGGCGCGCCGCGCGCACAGCTCCTCCAGCGCGACGCGGACCTCGTAGAGCTCCCGCATGGCCCTGACGCTCGGCACCGCCGGGCACATGCCGCCGCCGCGGTCGCGCACGATGTGGCCATCGCCCTCCAGGCGCCGTAGCGCCTCGCGCACGGGCGTCCTCGACGTCTCGAAGTCGGCCGCCAGCTGGTGCTCCACGAGCCGTCGTCCGACGGGCATCTCGCCGCGCAGCAGCCGCTCGCGCAACGCCGAGTAGACGCGATCGGCCCGTGTCGCCGCGCGCGTGCCGTTCACCCGAGCCATCGCGGAACCTATCCGCCCTCAGGTCCTGAGGGCACTCGGCGCACGGCTGCATACAACCCTGTGCTCATCGTTGCCGCCACGCTATCCGGGCGCTTTGCGGTCGGGCATGGACCGAATGGCCAATTGTGCCGGTCCACTCTGGGCCACCGGGCCAATGCGGCGGCTTCGGCCGCGGGCGTACGGTGCGGCCACCACGCCACATGTGGACCGCAGTGCATACACCGCCTTCGCCGCGGACGGGCCGCGACGACCACAGAGAAAGGCACCGATGCCCCCCGAGCCAGACGTCGCGCCAGTGGCCGTGCCGGCCGCGCCCTATCCCTTCGAGCTGGACCCCGCCACGACGGCGCTCGTGATCATCGACATGCAGCGCGACTTCCTGCTGCCGGGTGGCTTCGGCGAGTCGCTGGGCAACGACGTGAGCCTGCTGGGCAAGGTCGTCGAGCCGCTCGGCAAGGTGCTCGACGCGGCCCGCGCGATGAGGATGACCGTCATCCACACGCGCGAGGGGCACCGCCCCGACATGACCGACTGCCCGCCGGCGAAGCTCGCCCGCGGCAGACCCGGCACGCCGATCGGGTCCGCGGGGCCCAACGGCCGCATCCTCATCCGCGGAGAGGTCGGCCACGACATCATCGAAGAGCTCGCACCCGTCGAGGGCGAGGCCGTGCTCGACAAGCCGGGCAAGGGCGCGTTCCACGCGACCGATCTCGAGCTCATGCTGCGCAACGCTCACATCAAGAGCCTGGTCGTCACCGGCGTCACGACCGAGGTCTGCGTGCACAGCACCGTCCGCGAGGCCAACGACCGCGGCTTCGAGTGCCTCGTGCCCGCCGACTGCGTCGGCTCGTACTTCCCCGAGTTCCACGAGGTCGGGCTGAAGATGATCGCCGCTCAGGGCGGGATCTTCGGCTGGGTCACCACGTCGCAGGACCTGCTGACGGCAATCGAGCCGTTCATCCCACTGCCCGTCGCCGCCGAAGGAGCCTGACCCATGACCGCCGTCCCCGCCGCCGCCGGACCTCCGCAGGGCTCGCTCCCGCTGTGGACCCGTGGTGATCTGAACGCCTTCTTCGGCCTCGGCATCAACATGCTCGTCAACGTCCTCGTGCTGACCGGCCTGGCCGCCGGCGTCGTGCAGATCTCCGGCGGCGACGTCTTCGGCGTGATCCTGCCCGCGCTCGGGATCGAGCTGCTGGTCGGCAACGTCTTCTACTTCTACATGGCCAGGCGACTGGCCCTGAAGGAGGGGCGCAGCAACGTCACGGCGCTGCCCTACGGGCCCAGCGTGCCGCACATGTTCATCGTCACGTTCGTCGTGATGCTGCCGACGTTCATCGCGACGAAGGACCCGATCAAGGCCTGGACGGCGGGCCTCGCGTGGGCCTTCATCATCGGGGTCATCATCCTGATCGGCGCCTTCGTCGGGCCGACGATCCGCAGGTTCACCCCACGCGCGGCGCTGCTCGGGACGCTCGCCGGGATCTCGATCACGTTCATCTCGATGGGTCCCGCCGCGCAGATGTGGCAGGCCGCGTGGATCGCGCTGCCGGTGCTGGCGCTGATCATCATCGGCTTCGTCTCCGGCGTGCGGCTGCCCGGCAACTTCCCGATGGGCCTCGCCGCGCTGCTGGTCGGCTCGGCGATCGCCTGGGCCGGCGGCTTCATGGAGACAGCGGCCGTCACGGATGCGGCGAAGGACATCGCCGTCGGCATCCCGTCGTTGAACCTCGACCTGCTGTTCGACGGCCTCAGCGGGATCTCGCCGCTGCTGGCGACCGCGATCCCGCTGGGGATCTACAACTTCACCGAGGCGATGAGCAACGTCGAGAGCGCGGCCGCGGCCGGCGACCACTACAACCTGCGCCACGTGCTGCTCGCCGACGGCACCGGCGCCGTCGTCGGCTCGGCGCTGGGCAGCCCGTTTCCACCAGCCGTGTACGTCGGGCACCCGGGCTGGAAGGCCGCCGGCGGAGGGATCTCCTACTCGCTGGCGACCGGGGTGCTGATCTTCGTGCTGTGCGTCTTCGGGATGTTTCCGCTGCTCGGCGCCCTGCTGCCGGTCCCGGCGATCGTCCCCGTCCTGCTGTACATCGGCCTCGTGATCGGCGCCCAGGCGTTCCGCGCCGTGCCGAAGGCCCACTATGCGGCGATCGTGCTGGCGCTCGTTCCGAACATCGCGGCGTGGGCATCGGGGCTGATCGACAACTCGCTCGCCGCCGCGGGCACGAGCGCCGCGAAGGTCGGCAGCGAGGCGCTCGGCAACGCCGGTGTGGTCTACGAAGGGCTGCTCAAGCTCGGGCAGGGAGCCGTCCTGGCAGGCATGATCCTCGGCGCGATCGCGGTCTTCATGATCGATCGCCGCTTCGTCTGGGCGGGCGGGTTCAGCTTCCTCGGCGCGCTGCTGTGCCTCGTGGGGCTGATCCACGGCACGGAGGTCTCGCTGTCGCCCGACGACGTCCAGGCGAAGCTCGCGCTCGGCTACGCGCTGATGGGCGTCGTCTGCTTCGTGTTCGCGCGCATGGGCATCCCCGAACGCGAGGTCGACCTCGACGATCCCGTCGACGTCGAGGACTACGCCGAGCGAATGGCGGCGTTCAAGTCATCCGACGCCTCGGACGAGAAGCCCGCGCTGCAGCCCGCGTGAGCAGCGTGCGCGCGGCGCTCGCTACCTTTGAGCCATGCCCACGATCGCCTCCTCCACGCTGGCCAACGGCCTGCCCCTGCACCGCATCGGCCTCGACGGAACGCGCGCCGTCACGATCCTCGCGGCGTTCGACGCCGGCGCTCGCAGCGAGCGGCCGGAGGAGAACGGGATGGCGCACTTCCTCGAGCACCTGGTCTTCAAGGGCGGCGAGAAATACCCCCACTACCGCGACGTCAACGACACCGCCGAACGCCTCGGCGGCTCGCTGAACGCCTATACCTCGCACGACCTCGTCGCCTTTCACATCACCGTCCGCGCCGAGGCGGCGCTGGAGGCGATCGACCTGTTGACGGACTTCGTCGGGCGCCCGCACATCGATGCCGACGAGCTCGACAAGGAGCGCGGCGTCGTCATCCAGGAGATCCAGCGCTACAAGGACGAGCCGTCGTCGGTGGCCGGCCATCTCATCGACGAGGCCGCCTTCGGCGATCACCCGCTGGGGCGCCCGGTCCTCGGTCCCGAGGAGCATCTGCGCACGTTCTCGCGCGATGGGATCGTCGCCTTTCGCAACCGCCGCTGGTCGGGCGCGCACGGCGGCGCGTTCATCGTCGGAAACCTCGACCACGTGCCCCCAAACGGCGCCGTCGACGGTCTCTTCGAGCGCTTCCCGGAGCTGCCCGAGCCCGAGGCCTGGGAGCCCGCGCCGGCGTTCGATCCCGCCGTGAAGATCGAGGAGCGCGACACCAACCAGTCGCACCTGCGGATGTCCTACCGCCCGCAGGTCGACGTCACGAGCCCCGCGCAGCGCGCGGCGATGACGATCTACGCGACGCTGCTGGGCGGCTCGATGAGCTCGCGCCTGTTCGACGAGATCCGCGAGCAGCGCGGCCTCGCCTACTCGGTCTACGGCGTCTCGCACTCGCACGCCGACGTGCCGCTGCTGCAGCTCGGCGCGGGCCTGGACTCGACGAAGTGCATCGAGGCCTACCGGCGCATGCGCGAGATCGTCGGCGAGCTGCGCGGCGACGGGCCGACCGTCGCCGAGGTCGATCGCGCCCGCGCGTACGCCGCAGGCAGGCGCGTGCTGGCATTCGAGAACACCAACGCCGTCGCGCGCTACGCGGCCACGCAGTCGATCGTCTTCGGCGAGCCGATCGACCCCGACGGCGCGATCGCCGCGCTCGACGCGGTCACGCTCGAAGAGGTGGCGGCGGTTGCGCGTGACGTGGCCGATACGCTGGCGGTGGCCTGTGTCGGCCCCCACACCGCCGGTGACTTCGACTGAGCTGAACCACAGAGAGCTCGAGCGCTACCTCAGCCGCGTCGGCGACCGCTGGCGGCTGGACCGCGCGCTGCTCGGCGGCGCCCGCGTCGCCGATGCCCGCGGCGCGCCGCCCCAGCGCGAGCGCGGCCCGGAGTACGTCGTCGTCCTGGTCTCGGAGACCTTCGACGGCGTGCCCTGGCTGGAGCGCGTTTACCAGGCCGGCAACCTCTGGGACGCCGCCGAGATGGGCGCCGCGGCAGACGTGCATTGCTACACGCCGCCCGAGCTCGAGCGCAAGGTCGGCCAGATCCGCCGCGTCGGCGACGCTGTGCGCAACGGCATAGACCTGCGCCCCGCAGCGGCGTAGCGTCTGTGTCATGCCCCTGAAGAACTACGGCGTGCTGTGCGGCAGCGTGATCGACCACCGCGCCGCCGCAGGCGCCAACGCCCACTACCAGCTGCATGTCGTCGCCGGCGCGACGCACCTGCGCATCGCCGTCAACGTCGCGTCGCAGCTCCAGCCGTCCGAGCTCGAGTACGTGATCGACGACGACTTCCGCCACCCGATCCTGACCGACGTCCTGTCGCTGCCCGTCGGCTGGAATCCGCTGGAGTCGCGGCGCGGAGGGGTCGCGCTGGACTTCATCCGCGCCGACCTCTTCGACCGAGACGCCCTGCGCGCGCTGCCATTCGACGTGCCGGGCCCCGACAACGACCTCAACGAGAAGCTCGCCCACTACGTGCGCCGGGCGGTCGCCGACGAGGGCGCCACGGTCTACGCGTTCGGCGAGCGCTGGGGGCCCGAGGAGGGCAAGGCGGACAAGATCTTCGGATTCGAGCCGGGCAACGGCGTGCACGACATCCACATGAACCAGTCAAACGTCGGGCGCTTTCGCCGCGACGACGGCGTCTGGCAGGACGGCGCGCTGCTGCTGCACTTCCCCGCGGCCGAGCAGTGGGTCGCGATCTTCCTGAAGTTCCAATCGCAGGGCTGGCACACCGACGACGCCACCGGCCACGCGCTGGCCCAGCCCGGCGATCCGCCGGACGGCGCCGTGCGGATCGTCGCCGCGCTCGTCAACGCGGTGCAGTCGCCCGAGACGGAGTTCGTGACGCTCCTCAACACGACCGATTCCGCGATCGACCTCGCCGGCTGGAGGCTCGTCGACCGCGACGCCCACGCGATGTCCCTGGACGGCACGATCGCCGCCGGCGAGACCCTGCGCCTACAGCTCACGCCGCAGGTCGTGCTGCCCAACGGCGGCGGGTCGATCACGCTGCTGGACGCCGCGGGGCTGAAGGTCGACGGCGTCGCGTATACGGGCGAGCGCACGACCGAGCCCGGCAGGACGCTCGCCTTCTGACGCGCGCGGCGCTCGCGCTGCTCGTATCATCTGCGACGTGACGTCGTCGAGGGAGGGGCTCCGCCCGCCCGCGGGCGCAAGCCGACCGCTCGCACTCGGGCTCGCCTTGTCGCTCGCGGCGCTGCTGACGCTCGTCGACATCCTGTTCCAGCCGCCGACCGCCGTCATCGGCTTCGTCGTCGTCGCGCCGCTGCTGGCGGCGGTGCTCGGAACCCCGCGCGACGTCGCGATCGTCGGATGCCTGGCGGTCGTCGTCGTGCTGGCGAGCATGCTGTGGCGCCACAGCCTCGGCGACGTCGTCTATGTCTACCGCGCGCTCGTGGTGGCCACGGCCGGCGTGCTCGCCTTCAGCGTCGCGCGCGGTCGCGCCCGCATCGGCCGCGACCGGCAGCGGTTCTCCGTGCTGTCGGCCGTCGCGGAGGTCGCCGACGGAACGCGCAGCCTCGAGGACACGGTCGAGCGGCTCAACGACCTCGTCGTGCCCGACGTCGCCGACATCTGCATCGTCGACGCGCTCAGCGACGGCGAGCTCAAGCGCCTGTCGGTGCGCGTCGCGGGTCCCGCCGCCGACGAGACCGCCGCGATGCCGTCGGCGCGCTCGCCGGGAACCGCGGACGACGACTCCGCGCCCGGCCGGGCGCGCCTGCTGTCGCCGCTCGAGGACCGGACGCTGCGCGAGATCGCCATCGACGACGAGGACCTCGAGCGCCTGCGCGCGCTCGAGGTCGTGTCGGCCGTGGTCGTGGCGCTCAGCGCCCGCGGGCGCAGGCTCGGGTCGCTGACGCTGCTGACGACCTCGCGCTCGCAGCGGCGCTATGGCGAGGAGGACCTCGAGTTCGCCAAGGTGCTCGCGGGGCGCGCCGCGCTGGCGCTCGACAACGCCGGGCTGTACTCCGAGCTTGAGACGACGGAGGCGCAGCTGACGGCCGCGCTGTCGACGCTCGCCGAGGCCGTCACCGTCCAGCACTCCGCCGGCGCGCTGATCTACGCCAACGACGCCGCGGCGCGGATGCTCGGCTACGACTCGCCGCAGGAGCTGCTGGCAACGCCGATCGCCAAGCTCGTCGGCAAGTTCGACTCGACCAACGAGGACGGCTCGCCGCTGCGCATGGAGGACCTGCCGGGGCGCCGCGTGCTCGCCGGCGAGGTCCCCAAGCCGCTGGTCACCCGCGCGATCAACAGGGAGACCGGCGAGGAGACCTGGCGGGTGACGAAGGCCTCCGGCGTTCACGACCGCGACGGCAACGTCAAGCTCGTCGTCAACGTGATCGAGGACATCACCGACGTCAAGCGCACGGAGATGACCCAGCGCCTGCTGGCCCGCGCCGGCGAGCTGCTGGCCTCGTCGATGGACTACGAGCGCACGCTGCAGCAGGTCGCCGAGCTGGCCGTGCCGCAGCTGGCGGACTGGTGCACCGTCAGCCTGCCCGACGGCCACGGCTTCATCCGCTCGGTCGCCGTCGCGCACATCGACCCCGACAAGGTCGCGCTCGCGCGGCGCATCGGCGAGCGCTACCCCTCGCGCGCGGACGCTGCGACGGGTGCCGCCCAGACGATCCGCGACGGGATCTCGCAGGTCGTCAACGAGATCCCCGAGGAGATGCTCGCGGCGGTCGCCCAGGACGACGAGCACCTCGAGCTGCTGCGCGGGGTGGGGATGCGCGCCGGGCTGACCGTGCCGATGAGCTCCGCCGGCAGCAACCTCGGGGCGCTCACCCTGATCAGCTCCGAATCCACCCGGCGCTTCACGGACGCCGACGTCGCGCTCGCCGAGGAGCTCGCGCGACGCGCCGGGTCGGCCGTCGAGAACGCCCGCCTGTACTCCGAGCGCTCGCACATCGCGCGCACGCTGCAGACCGGGCTGCTGCCCGGGCGACTGCCGTCGATGCCGGGCTGGGAGGTCGCCACGCTCTACCGCCCGGCGGGCGACGAGAACTGGGTCGGCGGGGACTTCTACGACGCCTTCGCCGTCCACGGCGGGTGGCTTGCGATCGTCGGCGACGTCGCCGGCCGCGGCGCCGAGGCAGCCGCGCTGACCGGCCTCGCCCGCCACACGCTGCGCACCGCCGCGCGACTGCTCGACGACCCGCTTCACGCGATCGGCACGCTCAACGCCGAGCTGCGATTGCGCGAGGAGATGGCGCTGTGCTCCGTTGGCGCCGTGCTGCTGCGCGAGCACGACGGCGGCGCGACGGCCGAGATCGTCTGCGCGGGCCACCCGCTGCCGCTGCTCGCCCGCGACGGCCGGGCGACCCCGGTGGGCGACTTCTCGCCGATGCTCGGCGCATACGAGATCGAGGACTGGAGCCGCACGACGATCGAGATCGAGCCCGGCGACGTGCTCGTGCTCTACACCGACGGCGTCTTCGACACCGTCGGGGCGGACGGCCGCTTCGGTGAGGATCGCCTGCAGGAGACCGTCGCCCCGGTCGAGGACGCAGTCGACGCGGTGGCGCGCATCGACGAGGCGCTGAGCCGCTTCGAGGTCGGCGAGCAGGCCGACGACACGGCCGTCCTGGCGGTCCAGCGCCTGGAGGTCGCGGCGGTCGTCGCGGGTCCGGGCATCGAGCAGCGCGAGAACGGGCCGCAGCGATGAACGCCGATCCGATCGGCTTTCTCATGCGCGACAGCTGGCGCGCGGACGCGGTGCTCGCGCACAAGCTGAGGCTGACCGGCGGACGCGACGCGCCGGCGGCCGCGCGCGCCGCCATCGCCAGGCTGCTGGCCGGGCACCTGAACGAGCTCGACCTGTTCGATACGACGGTGCTCGTCTCCGAGCTCGTCACCAACGCCGTGCGCCACGGGCACGCGGGCACCGACGAGGCGGTCATCCTGCATGTCGCGCTCGCGCCCGGGGTGCTGCGCGTCGAGGTCTGCGATCAGGGCCAGGGCTTCACGCCCGCCGAGGTGCAGGGAGCGCGCCCGGAGGGTGGCGGCAACGGCCTCGTGCTGCTGGATCGCATGAGCACGGCGTGGGGCGTCGCCGGCGACGACGGCACCTGCGTGTGGTTCGAGCGCGAGCTGGCGTGAGCCAGGACCCGGCTCAGGCGACGGGGTTCTGGGACTGCTGCTGACCGCAGACCTTGAAGCCGTAGGTCCTGGCCTGCTGGTCAGCGAGGTCGCCGATCGACTGCACGGTGTTGACGTCGGATTGCAGCGTGGCGGCGGCCTTCTTGATCGTCGCGTCGTCGTCGGCCCTGGCGAGCGCGTCGGCGGAGGCCTTCATCCGCTGCACGGGGCGCGTCATCGCGACCACCGACTTGACATAGCGCTGGGCGCCCGCGCGGGCTGCGCCCGGCGGCAGTTCCAGCGCGCGCTGGCTGGAGATCGCGTCGGCATAGATGGCTGCCAGGCGGCCGGTCAGGTCGGCGACGTTGCCCTTGTTCGAGGACTTGGCGAGCTTCAGGCTGCGATCGTCGCGGTCGTGGCAGATCTTGTCGCCGGCCTTGATGTAGTCGGCCTTGGACTCGACCTTCGCGGGCGCGTCGCCGTCCTCGTCGCCTCCCCCGCACCCGCCGAGGACGACGGCGGCGGCGGCGAAGATCGCGCTGAGGCTGCGGACGGACACGGCGCCAGCGTATCGCCGCGGCCGCCGCGATCGGGCCGCACGGCCCGCCGTCACGAGATCGCGACCATCCGCTCGATCGGCAGCCGTGCGCGCTCGGCGACGTCGGCCGGGACCTTGACCTCGTGCACGCCGTCGCGCAGGGCGTCGCGCAGCTTGGGCAGCGTGATCATCTTCATGTAGGTGCACGCGGCGCGCTCGTTGGCGGCGATGAACTCCGTGTCGGGCGCCGCCTCGCGCAGCGGGTGCAGCATGCCGATCTCGGTCGCGACGATCGCCGTTCGCCCCGGCTGCGCCTCGCTGGCGTAGCGCAGCATGCCGCCGGTCGAGAGCATGTGCACGCCCTCCCCCGCGATGTCGCCGGAGGCGGCGTACTCCATGACCGACGTCGAGCAGCCGCACTCGGGGTGGATGAGGAAGTCGGCGCCGGGGTGCTCGGCGCGCACCTGCTCGATGTCGCTCGGGCGGATGCCGGCGTGCACGTGGCACTCGCCGTCCCAGACGTGCAGCGAGCGCCCGACGCGCCGCTCGACGTAGGCGCCGAGGAACATGTCCGGGCCGAACAGGATCTCCGCGTCCTGCCCGTACTCGCGCAGGATGTGCTCGACGACGGAGACCGCGTTGGCGGACGTCACGCAGTAGTCCGTCAGCGCCTTGACCTCGGCCGTCGTGTTGACGTACATGACCGTGATCGCGCCGGGGTGCTCGGCCTGCCAGGCGCGCAGCTGCTCGGGCGTGATCGCGTCGGCGAGCGAGCAGCCGGCGTCGAGGTCGGGAATCAGGACGGTCTTCTGCGGGCACAGCACGGAGGCCGTCTCGGCCATGAAGTGCACGCCGCAGAACGCGATCGTCGAGGCGTCCGCGCGCGCGGCCTGCTGGGACAGGCCGAGCGAGTCGCCGACGTAGTCGGCGACGTCCTGGATCTCGGGCAGCTGGTAGTTGTGGGCGAGGATGACCGCGTTGCGCTGCTGCGCCAGCGCCCGCACCTCGGCCTGCAGCTCGGGGACTCTGTAGAGGTCGATCGGTGCGACTGGGGGTGCGGAAGGGGCCATGGGAAGGTTCATGGCAGTGGCTCCAGGATGAGGGACAGGTCCAGGGCGGGAGCGGAATGCGTCAACGCCCCGATCGAGATGAAGTCTACGCCGGTCTGCGCGTGGGCCCTGAGCGTGTCGAACACGATTCCGCCGCTGGCCTCGAGCTTGGCGCGCCCGCCCACTTCGGCCGCCACCGCGCGCAGCTGGTCGGGGAGCATGTTGTCGAGCAGGATCCGCGCCGCGCCCGCCTCCAGCGCCTCGCGGACCTCGCCCGGCGTGGCGCACTCGACCTCCAGCGGCAGGTCCGGGAAGGCGGCGCGCGCGGCGCGCACCGCCGCGCCGACGCCGCCCGCCAGCGCGGAGTGGTTCTCCTTGATGAGCACCATGTCGTAGAGGCCGGCGCGGTGGTTGGCGGCGCCGCCGGCTCGGACGGCGGCCTTCTCCAGCGCGCGCAGGCCCGGCGTCGTCTTGCGCGTGTCGAGGATCGTCGCGCCGGTGCCCTCGACGGCGCGCACGCAGCGCGCGGTGAGCGTCGCGACGCCCGATAGGCGCTGCAGGAAGTTCAGCGCGGTGCGCTCGGCCGCCAGCAGGGCGCGGGCGTCGCCGGTCGCGCGCAGCACCGGCGCGGGCGGCTCGCGCCACTCGCCCTCCGGGCCGAGCAGCTCGATCTCGACGGTGCGATCGAGCGCGCGGAACGTTGCGATCGCGGCCTCGAGGCCGAAGACGACGCCGGCCGCCTTCTGGGTGATCGTCGCGACGGCGCGCGTGCCGTCGGGGACCGTCGCCTGGCTCGTGACGTCGCCGAGTCCGACGTCCTCTGCCAGCGCGGCGGCCGACGAGCCGTTGGAGCGGCTGTGCGTCAGGCGTCACGGGCGGCGCAGGATACGCGTCAAGATCTGGCGGTGGCCCTGACGAGCGACGACCTCGACGGCTGGCTGCCCCGGCCGCAGATCCGCACGTGTCACCGCCAGGCCGCCGCGGCCTCGCCGCAGGAGCTGTGGGACGCGGCCCAGGGCGTGCGCCTGGACCAGACGCGCACGATCGGGCGCCTCGTGCGCTGGCGGATCCCCGGGGTGCCCGCCGAGCAGAGCTTCGGCGGACTGCTGGCGCATGAGCCCTTCGCCGTGCTCGACGAGGGCGAGGGGTGGTCGATCTCCGGGCTGTGCGGTCGCATCTGGACGCTCGCGCGCGACTATCCGGCGATCGGCGGGCCCGATGACTTTCGCGCGTTCGAGGATCCGCGCAGCGTGCGCGTGCTGTTCGCGCACTGGGTTCGGGCGACGGACGGCGGTGGAAGCGCCATCTTCAGCGAGGCGCGCGTCGCGCCGACCGACCGCATCGCAAGCGTCCGCCTGCGCACGCTTTGGGCGGTCGTCGGGCCCGTTCGAGCGGCTGATCGGCGCCGAGCCGCTGGCGCTCGCGGCGGCACGTGCGGAGGGCCGTGAAGGGTGATTTGGGTGCAATGCCGCTGGCACCCGGCGAGATCCGCCCCCCGCACGACTAACCTGCATGGCGGTACGGACGCCAGGGCATCTTTCTCCTCTTCATGACTCGCATCGCCATCATCGTCGCCGTCGTGCTCGCGACCCTCGCGGCCGCGAGCGTCGGCGCGCTCGCATGGGCCGACAGCAGCGCCGAGGGCAAGCTTCCGGCGGGCGCGCGCGTAGAGGGCGTCGACGTCGGCGGCCTCACACGCGCCGCGCGCGCTCGAGCGCGCGAAGATCCGCGCCGGCGCAGCGATCGCCCGTCCCGTTGCGGTCCAGCTCGGCTCCAAGCGCTACACGCTGCCGGCCGAGAAGGCGGGCGTGCAGGTCGATCCCAGCGATGCGGTCGAGCAGGCGTACGCCGCGGGGCGCAAGGGCTCCTTCGTCGAGCGCGGCTGGCGCAAGATCTCCGGCGAGAAGCTCGAGCGCGACCTGCCCGTGCGCGTCGTCATCGATCGCGCCGCGGTCCGCGACTTCATCGGACGCGTCGAGAAGAAGTCCGCGCTGCAGCCCGTCGATGCGGCGATCAAGCTGACGCTCACGAGCGTCTCCGTGACGACCGGCAAGCCCGGTCGCCGCCTGGCCGCGCGCGAGGCGCTGATCGCCCGCCTGATCCGGCGGCTGACGACGCGCACCGACGACCGCACGATCCGCGCGCGGACCGTCGAGGTCGACGCGAAGGTGACCGAGGACAAGGTCTTCGACGAGCAGCCCGCCGCGGTCACCGTCTCGACATCGGAGCGCAAGGCGCGCCTCTTCCGGCGCGGCAGGTTCGTCAAGAGCTACACGGTCGCGATCGGCTCCGCCGAGTTCCCCACCCCCCAGGGCCAGTTCGTCGTGCAGTCGATGCAGAAGAACCCGGCGTGGAACGTGCCGAACTCCGCTTGGGCAGGCTCACTCGCCGGCCAGTCGATCCCGGGCGGCGATCCGAGCAACCCGCTCGTCGCGCGCTGGATCGGCTTCAACGGATCGGTCGGCTTTCACGGCACCGCGAGCTCGGGCTCGCTCGGAAGCGCCGCCTCTCATGGCTGCATCCGCATGGCTCCGTCCGACGTCATCGACCTCTTCGAGCGCGTGCGCCCGGGGACGCCGGTGCTCGTCGCGTAGCTCGCCGCCGGCTCAGCTGGGAACGGGCTTGATGATGCGGTGGATGTTGGCCGCGCCGACGATGAACGCCGTCAGCAGGCCTCCAAGGATCAGTTTGCGCTTCATGCGATCACCGTACAGGGCGCCGTTCGAGGTTGGCCCCATGACGTCCCCGTCCCGGAACGATCATCGGACGGGCCTTGCCGGATCCGCGTCGGCGGTGACGCCGAATCTCGACAGCGCGCCACGTCGAGCGGTGAGGTCCTGAGCGTCGGTTGAGACGCGGGCGTAGCCGATCAGCAGCGCGGACATGAAGTCCGCGTTCAGCTGGGTCGACCGCGCGTCGCCGCTCATGTCAAGGCCGGGCGAAGTGTGCACCGGTAGCGAGGCTGTCGCGCAAAGTCGCTGCATCGGCACGACGCGCCCGAGCGGGGTGCGAACTGGATGGGTCAAGCCTCGTGCGCTGCGGTGAGACGCGCGATCTCGACATGCACGGCGCAGATCGCACGACTGGCGTCGAGCGCGCGCTCGCCCTACGCGCGGACGGCGTTGAAGCTCATCGACTGCGAGCACGCGGGCGGTGCAATCGGGTACGTGCCCTTCGGCTCGGTCGCTGATCTGAACGCCGCGCTCGCCGCCGCTTCGCCCACGCGACGCATCTGCGTGCACGATGCCGAGGCGCTCATGAACTCCTACTTCTTTCTGCCCGCCCTGCTGCGCACGTACTGCGAGCGGCTCGACGGCCGGATGGTCGAACCCGCCGCGGGGTGCGCGCGGCCCGCAGCACGCGATCTCCGAGCACCCGGTCTGGGAGTTGAGGACGCACGGCTGTCTAACGTCCCCGGTTGCCGTTCCGCGTGCGAAGCGTCTGTACTCGTCGCTGGCTTACCGATTGCTCTGCGCTTGGTCGACCGGCGACGGGGGGTGCGAGCGCGCTCGCACCGTGCCACCTCGGGCGGTCTTGTTACGCAACGCGATGTGGCGGCGGCGAGCACGGCGGCCGGTCGTGTTGCGCCTGACACGCCGAGCCAGCCTCGCGTCGAGTGGCGTGAAGCCGGCCGGGCGCTGTTGACCGGAGCGCGGGCTATGCGTACCGTGGCCGATGGGGAATTCGCGCCAAGGACGACGACCGGAGGGAGTGGGGCCATGAGACTCGTTCGCATGACCATAGTGGGGGCGATAGCCGCCGCCGCCATGGCGATCACGGCGCCGGCGGCGCTTGGCATGGCCGCCGCGGGCTGTACCAACTGGTCCTCGGGCAACTACCGCTATTCGCACTGTACGGACTACGACGGAAGCCACACTCTCACGGTGACGGGCGCCTGGGGCACGTCAGCGCAGGGCTACTGGCACGTGTACTACTGGTAGCGATCGGCGCAGACCAGCAGGTCGTAGCACCAGCGCCCTAATACTTCCCGTCTGACGACCGGCTATCGGGCTTGCGCGGAGCTGGATGAGACTGCTCCCTGCAGGCGAAGGGAGCCGTCGGCTCGGTCGAAGCTCGAAGGCCGCTTCGCATGGAGAGCGCGACAGTCCCCGCCTCGGTCACATTTCCTCCACGGCATAAAGATGCGTCCGGCGCCAGCCTCTTGGAACACCGCCAACACCTTATCGAGCGCCTCGGAGGCGGTCGCCGCCTGCACCCGAATCTTGACCAGCGGGGCGATCGAGCCGTGTTCGTCGTACGCCAATACCGACAGCTCCGCTACTTCACCGACTTGCCCGAGGAGCGTGAAAGACCTGCAGTGGCCATGTCGGCTTGGGCATGGATGACCCATCTCATGATCTGCGTCATCCTGGAGCCTAATGCGGCCGCGGCATGACTGCGCGATCATCCGCGCCGCGGCGCCGCGGTTCCCGACGTCGCTCTGCGGCTGACCAGCCGCCAGAGGCTTTCCGAGGCTCGTCCCGGAGGCACCTGACAAGCACCTCCTCGGACGCGCGCTCGGGCGGAGGGTGCCGCCCACGCCGCTGGCGGAGGTCGGCGAGGGCGGTTCCGAGTATCGATGGGGGATCGGTTGCGGCCACGCCGAAAGGGTGGGAGAGGTCTCGCGGTAAGGAAGATGATCTCGGCACGCGACGGCTCTGCACGCCCGATCGCGCGCTTGTGCGCGGCGGGCAGGCAGCCGCAGCAGCACCGGTATGGCACGTTGCACCATAAACACGAATACGGACTCCTGGTTTGGTACGTACGCTATGGTCACTTGCGAAGCGGGTGGGGAGCGTTGAATCCCACTGACTGAGCCACCAGGGCGCGCAGTACTTGCTTGCCTCAGCGAGCAGCAAGAATCCCGATGGCCCCGCCACGCCGGCGTTGACCGCGCCGGCCACAAGCTGCTCACGTCACTTCTCCGATCACGGTGGAGTGGTACCAGAGCCCGAACTCACGCTGCGTGGGATGGGCTCACCAATGGCCAGCGCAGCAGGAGAACACTCATGTTCCAGACTTCCCGTCCCCGCCGCACGGCGCGCCGTACCGTGCTTGTCGGCAGCGTCATTCTCGCGGGCGCCGCGGCGACCGCGCTCGTCAACAGCGCCGTGGCCGCCCCGCCCAGCGCCACGTGCGTCGTCAGCATCGGCGTGACACAGACGGCGACGACCGTGACCGGGACCGGGGCAAACGACACGATCGACTGCGGCCGCGTGACCAGTGGCCGCACGATCAATGGCGCCGGCGGCAACGACACCATCACCGGCTCACCGTACGTCGACACGATCAACGGCGATGCCGGCAACGACACCCTGACCGGCGCCATCTCCAACGACACGCTCAACGGCGGAATCGGCGATGACACGATGACCGGCAGCGCCGGCAACGACACGCTTGTCGGCGGTAGCGGCAACGACACGATGACCGGCAGCGAGGGCGACGACACCCTCAGGGGCGAGGCCAACGACGACACCCTGAACGGCGGCGTCGGCAACGACCTGCTCAACGGCGGCACCGGTGTCGACATCCTCAGAGGCGACGCCGACAACGACAATCTGTCCGGTCCTCCCCGTGACGGCTCCTCAGACACCGTCGACGGCGGCGCAGGCACCGACGTCTGCCAATCAGACGGACTGCTGACGCTGTTTAACCGCGACGTCCTGACCGCCTGTAACCCCTAGCCACTCGCCAACAAGGACGATGTGAAACAAGCCGCGGACCCCCGGGTCCGCGGCTTCGACTGCGCGCCTACGACCGTCCTCTCGCGGCGCCTCCCGCCGAACATCCCGCCGTCGACGAGCCGTGTGCCACTCAGCAACCCTGGACGTTGGTCCGCTCGCGCCAATGAGCCATCCATCCTGAACGAAGTCGCGCAGCGTCCCGGTTGAGGTACGGCTGCGGTCACTCGCGGGCGCTCTCACCGTGGTTTACGGGGTGCCGCCATCATCTGCGGGTAGTTGGGTCGCATGGCGAGCCTGGATGCCGGCGATGTCGCGACGATGCGGGCGGTGGTGATCGACAGCTTCGGCGGGCCGGAGCAGTTGCATGAACGCCAGGTGCCGGTGCCGTCGCCCGGCCGTGGACAGGTCGTGATCCGGCTCGAGAAGGCCGGCGTTGGCTCCTGGGACCCCTTCGAGCGCGAGGGGGGCTACGCCGAGCTGCAAGGCGCGTCGCCGTCGTTTCCGTACATCCTTGGCTCGGAAGGTGCCGGGACGATCGCGGCCGTCGGTGACGGCGTGACGAACCTGGGGGTCGGTGAACGCGTCTTCGCCGCCAGCTTCCTGAATCCGACGGGCGGCTTCTATGCCGAGTGCGTCTGCGTCAACGCCCGTCTGGTCGCGCCGGTTCCCGACGGCTTGAGCACATCGCAGGCGGCGGTGATGGGAGGTGTCGGGATGACCGCCCTGCGTGGGCTGCAAGACGCACTCGAAGTGCGCAGCGGCGAGACGCTGCTCATCCATGGTGCCAGCGGCGCTATGGGACACCTGGCCGTCCAGCTCGGCAAGCGACTCGGGGCCAGGGTCCTCGCCGTCGCGTCAGGCCAGGACGGCGTCGCTCTGGCAGCTCGCGCGGGCGCCGATCTCGCGATCGACGGCCGCGCCGAGCCGGTCTGCGATGGCGCCCGTCGATTCTCAGCCGAAGGCTTGGACGCCGCGATCCTCACCGCGGGAGGCCCAGAAGCCGATGCGGCCTTGGCCGCGGTGCGGCCTGGCGGGCGGGCGGCGTACCCCACCGGCGTCCAACCGGAACCCGCCCCGCCACCGGGCGTCAAGACGCAGGCGTTCAACGGCGAGCCCGACGCGAAGCTTCTTGAGCGTTTCATGGCGCTGATCGGCGACCGGCCGCTTGCAGTGCATATTGCGCGCGAGTTCCCGCTCGATCAGATCCCAGCCGCGCATCACGCCCTCCGTGAGCACCATCTGGGCAAGCTGGCGATCACCATCGCCTGAGACGACTTCCGGCAGCCGCTCGACCGCCCTGGCCGTGCGTCTTGGAACGACCCGCAGAAGACCCCGATTTCGTCATCAGTCCGCCTCTCCGCTGCCGCCAGTGCGACTGTCCCGATAGCGGTTCGGATGCGGGACGAGCCGGCTCGGCGGTCACGATCCTCGCGTCGCGCGCGCGACCTCCCAGGAAGTCGGCGTCGCCCGAACTACGGTGCGGACACCGGCATGAGATCAGCGGCCAGCCAGCACTGTGTAGGTGCACGCTCGCGCCCCCCTTGTCTGCTGCAATCCCTGCGTGGCGCGGGCAGCACTCCTCCTGACAGTCGCAGCCGCGCTGCTGATCGCAGGCTGCGGCGAAACGAGTGACTCGACCGCCACCACAGGTGACTCGTCCGCCATGACGACGGACGCGACGGCCACGACCGCCGCACCGGCGGCGTGCACGAAGCCTGCGCTGCTGCAGGAGCTGCAGGCGGCGTCACAGGGCGCGCCGGCGTCGATTCGCACGCTGCGCTGCGCACCGGGGTACGCGCTGACGCGCGTCAGTCAGGGCGAGACTCGCGCGACGCTGCTGTGGGAGGACCGTTCCGGGCGGTGGAGCGAGATCGAGCGCGTGGCGCCCGGCGTGTGCTCCGCCCAGGCCGCCGCCCACCGCCTCTGCGCGCAGCCCGCGCCGGACCCCGCGCTGAGGCGCTGCAGCTCGCGCGCGTTCGTCGCGGCGCTGCGCGAGGACGTCGACCAGCTGCCATTCGTCATCGATCGGATGCGCTGCCGTGGCAACTTCGCCAGCACGCGCTACACCGTCAGCGACTGCCTGCCAGAGCAGACCGAACGACGCTCAGCCTGCGAGCGCACCCGCGTCGCCGCCTGGCGGCGAGACGCCACGCGCTGGCGCCTCATCACATACGCATCGACGCTTGACTGCGCGGTCGTCCGCGCCGCGGCGCCGCGGTTCCCGACGGCGCTCTGCGGCTGACGAGCCGCCAGAGGCTTTCCGAGGCTCGTCCCGGAGGCACCTGATAGGCCTCCTCGAACGTGCGGCTCGGGCGGCGGGTGCCGCCCACGCCGAACCCCGTGCCGGTAGGGGTTCGTCGACGACCGTGCCTGCGACCGCCAAGCCGGCCGCTGCGCTCGTCACGCCTGACCATCACATCGCGGATCGCCACCGCGAAGTTCTACAGCGCTCGGGACATGCCGCTTGCCACGAGCGTTCGCAGTGCCGGCGAGTCCTCGTAGTCGCCGTCAGCGACAGCCCGCAGCGTCAGATCATGAGCCCAATCCAGCACGGTGCACAGCGTAACCTGACACCCAGCCGATGCACCACATGCGCGGTGCGGAGGAGCTCGAGGATGTCCCGCTTGCCGTTCGCCTGCGGGAAGCGTGACGGCCGCTTACAGGTGCGTCTGCACCCCGAGGTCGCTCTCGAGCTTGCGGATGCGTTGGCTGAGCGGCGGCTGGGCCATGTGCAGGCCCGCCGGCGCGTCCGAAGTGCAGCTCTCGGCGACCGCGACGAAGTAGCGAAGATGGCTCAGCAGATCCATCGGGCAGGAACGCTAGCGCGACGTCGCCGTCTTGGCCGGGCGCAGTCGTCGCCGGCCGAAGCCCGCCGAAGGACAAGACCACCGCGGTCTCGCTGCGCTCTCACGTTGGTCTTGGACAACGGCGCAACAACGTGCTCTAGTCGCGGCGCACAATGCGACTGCGTCGCCTGCACATCATCACGCTCGCCTGCGCCGCCCTGACGACAGCGCCGGGCTCCGCGCTGGCCGACACCACGCAGCGGCCCGACCTGCTGCGCCACTTCACCGCCGCTGGAACGACCGGGACCATGGTCGTCCACCGCGCCGGACCCCGGCCACGGACCGTCGTCGTTGGCACCCGCCGTAGCCACCAGCGCTTTCTGCCGTCCTCGACGTTCAAGATCCCGAACTCGCTGCTGGCCATCGATACGGGGGTGGCCGCAGGCGCCGATCAGCGCTACCCAGGGCCAAACCCCAACTTCCTCGTCAACGGGCAGCCCTTTCTACCCGCGGCCTGCGAGGGCGACCTGACGCTCGCGACCGCCTTCGCGTCCTCATGCATCCCGATCTACCAGCGCATCGCCCGGCAGCTGGGGCGGGCCACATACCGCCGAGCGATCCGCATGATGAACTACGGCAACCGCAAGGTCGGCCAAGCGCCCGTCGACCTGTTCTGGCTGCAGGGACCGTTCGGCATCTCGGCACACGAACAGGTCACGTTCCTCGAAAAGCTGCGCCGCGGCGCCCTCCCCTTCTCCCGGCGCGCAATGCGCGACGTGCGGCAGATGATGGTCATCGAGCGCCGTGCAAGCACCGTGATCCGCGCCAAGACCGGATACGTCTTCAGCACCACCCCCGAAGTGGGATGGTGGGTTGGCTGGGTCGCAAGACCCCGACAGACCTGGACGTTCGCACTGAACCTGAACATCACCCGCCCCAACCACCCTGCGGCTCGCATGACGATCGGCCGCGCCATCCTCGACGACCTGGGCGCGCTGGGCTGACACGACAACCTCACGGCGGTCGCTTCGCATGGATCCTCGACGCTGCGACCGCGACCGCTTGCGTCGGCTATCGAGTCGTGCGCACCGACATCACGTCCTGCGGCGCAACCTGTACATATGGGTTCCGGTCGACGACGCGAGGCACGTTCGGTTGCGAAACGAGGCCGGCAGCCGTACTACGAGGTTCGAAATCCTCTCCGAGGCGCCCACTCGAGGACCCGCTATCGACGAGGCGACGCCGTAGCTCTGCTTGGGCACGGCCGGGCCGCAGCGCTGCCCGTCTCGTGAGCTTGCGCCTGCTCCTCGCGCGCCTCCCGTTCCTCCTCGGAGGCCACCAGCGCTGCCAGCGGGATCAAAGCCGCGTAGAGCCACCACTTCCCGACGCCGGTGATGTCGTGGAGGAGCATCGACCCGCACTGGGGCAGCGCGGCGGCGAGGAAGATGCCCCAGCCCTTTGTCGGTCGCGCGACGCAGTAGGCCAGGAACGCCGACCCCACGACCAGGCCGGGCACGGCCGAGATCGGAAATGGCAACGTCAACGTGATCACCATTTGCAACGTCAGGCTTCCGGCCACCACCGGCACCGCGGGCAGGCGGCCAAACCTGTCCCACCACAACCACCACATGAGGTTGAGATTACCCGGCGCCACCCCAGGCGACGCACGGCTTTGGGGCACAAGCGCCGTACATCAAATCTCGGGGGGGACATGATGAGAAGCCGGGTTTCGCGTGTGCTGATCGCAACCGTCATGGCCTTGCCGCTCGTCGGCGCTGGAAACGCGGCATCGGCGGCTCCGGTCGACCTTGAGTGTCCGTTCACGGCGACCGTGAACTTCTCGCCGGGGTTGGACCTGACCACCCGAGCGCAGCAGATCACCGGCTTCGCTGCCGCCGGTACCGCCGTGTCGTCGCTGACACCCTGCTCATCGGTGCTGAACGGCGTGCCGTACACGGGGCTCAGCGGGCCCTTCTCCGGCACCGGCGACCTGGGTTGCATCGCCGTGGGCGCCGGCGGCCTCGTGGGTAGCGTCAGCGGGACGATCCCCATCACCTGGAACAACGGTGACACATCGACGATCACCTGGAGCGCCTCACTCGGCGGCATTGTGCCGACGATCGACGCCAGCGTGACCAGCGGAGTCCTGCGGGGAGCGAGCGTGGCCCTGGTTCCGGTCCCGACGGGCTTGTCTGGCAATTGCGCGCTTGCGCCGGTCAGGAGCATCAGCTTCACCGGGGTCGCGCTCTTCGCGGGCAAGACCGCTGCGTCGCCGCCCCCGCCGGCGTCCCCACCGACGAGCCCGGCCACGGCCAAGAAGAGCAAGATCACCGCCGTGATCAAGGGCCGCCGGCTACGGGTGAGCGGCACGATCACGCGTACCGGACGCGTCCGGGTAAGCTGGCGCTCCAAGCGCCGGGGCCGCACCGTCGCGCACGGCTCGCGAGTCGTGACAATCCGCAACCAGAAGCTGACCGTGACGTTCGTGCTGAGCAAGCGCGCGCGCACCGCCACGACGCGCGTCGCGGTTCGCTCGGGAGGACGCATCGTCGCCGACGCCCGAGCTCGCCGCAGGTCGTAGCCAGCGACCAGCGGCCCGAGGACGTCATGCAGGCGGGCACGACGGTGACGACCTCGCGAGCTTCCTCGCGTTGCCAAGCGCCGACGCGGTGGATCGCGGCTCCGGATGGGAGAACGGCCAGATCGACACCATGCTCGATCGATGAGCGCGCGGCTTCGTGACCGACTCGGCACCCGAACTTCGATCCTCCGGACCAGGTGGGCGGCTGTCAGCGCTCCACGCGATACCGCACATGCGTCGCGTGCCGTGAGTGCAGGGTCTCCAATGGCGCCAAGCCGAGCTCAGGGATCCCGTCGAACAGCCGCTCGCCTTGCCCGAGAAGCACCGGGGCGATGTCGAGCGTCAGCTCGTCGACGACCCCGGCCGCGAGCGCCTGACGCACCGTCGAGGCGCCGCCGGCGATGTCGACGCCGCGATCGCCGGCAATCGCCGAGGCCTGCTCAAAGGCCGCATCGAAGCCGTCGGTGACGAAGTGGAACGTCGTGCCGCCCTGCAGCTCGATCGGATCATGGGCATGGTGGGTCAGGACGAAGACGGGGGCGTGGTACGGCGGCTCGTCGCCCCACCAGCCGCGCCAGTCTTCGCCCCAGGGGCCGCGGATCGGGCCGAACATGTTGCGGCCCATGACGTAGGCGCCGCGGGGGCGCATCAACCAGCTCTGGGCCGTGAGGTCCGCCTCGTCGGTCACCTCGCCGAGATGCCAGGCGTGGACCTGGATGCCGCCGACGCCGAGCGGGTTCTCGCGGCTCTGGCTGGGCCCGGCGACGAAGCCGTCGAGCGAGATGGACATGTGGCAGGTCGTCGCGGTCATGGCAGCGCAGACTGACAGAAGCGACCCAACGGGCGCCTCGACGCGCTGCACCTCCCGCGGGCCGATCGATCAGCGACAAGCGCCGCGACCGACCGGGTCAACTGATCGGTGTGGGGCGACGCCACGCCCCCGTTCTACAGCTGCGAGGACGGCTCGGAGCGGCTAGGGACCCGCGACGATGACGCAAGCGCCGCCGTTGGGAGCCAACCCGGATGGCCGACAGTTCCCGCTAGTCGTTCGGCAGCGGGACGAGCGCAGCCGCCGCTGAAGGTTCCCCGCGCGGGGGTGCCCTCGACCTCGACACGCTGAGATCAGGCGTAAGCAGGAGGCTCCGCGCGTCCCCCGGCGATAGCAGTCGCGTGGAAAGCGGCACTCTTCGCGTCTCAGCGGGAGAGCGACGAGAAGAGGACGGATGACCGAGCGGATGGTCGAGGCGAACGGTGTCGAGTTGTGCACGGAGCCTTTTGGCGACCCCGCCCACGCGCCGCTTCTACTCATCATGGGCACCGGCGCGTCGATGCTGTGGTGGGAGGAGGGCTTCTGTCAACTTCTGGCCGATGGGGGGAGGTTCGTGATTCGCTACGACCACCGCGACACTGGGCGTTCGGTCACCTACGAGCCGGGCCGCCCCGGATACACGGGCGCCGACCTGGCTGCCGACGCCTGCGGCGTGCTGGACGCCTATGGGATCGCGCTCGCCCATCTGGTCGGGGTCTCGGCGGGCGGCGCGCTCGCGCAGCTCGTCGCGCTCGCCAACCCCGAACGCGTCTCGTCGCTCGTGCTCAACAGCACCTCGCCCGCACTGCCCGGCGATCGCGAGCTGCCGCCCCCGACCGCCGAGTTCGGCCGCTTCATTTCAACTGCCGCAGTCGATTGGACAGACGCCGAGTCAGTCATCGATTACCTCGTTGGCTACTCACGCGTGCTCGCGGGAGGGCGGCGTCGTTTCGCCGAGGGGCCGATGCGAAGCCTCGTGCGTCACGACGTCAAGCGCGCCCGCAAGTTCGCGGCCGTCCAGAACCACGACATGCTGCCGGAAGGTAAGGCCGTGACCGGGAGTCTGTCGTCAATCGCCGCGCCGACCTTGGTCATCCATGGAACCGCCGACCCGATGTTTCCGATCGAGCACGGCGAAGCGCTGGCGCGGGAGATCCCCGGAGCGAGGCTGCTGCGGCTGGAGGGAGCCGGCCACGGCATTGATCGAGCCGACTGGGACATGATCACCGGCGCGATCCTCGCGCACACTGCCGAAAGCGGCAGCTCGGCCACCTGACTCCCACCCCCTGGCCAAGGTACGTCCGTCTGCGCGACGGTCGGGGACGTAGCGTCCGTCCCCGACGCGTCCTCAAGATCGGAACCTTTCGTTAGTGGACCGCCGCATGGTCTCATCGCGCGGCGAGCGGCCCGTGTCCGATGGAGCGCTTCTGTTGCCCGAGGAGAAGCGAGGTGGAGTGCGACCAATGCGCGACCCGTCGCTTCCGTCAACCAGGTCGCGGCTGATTGCGCCTGGCCCATCCCGCCCACAGACTGCCCGGCTCCGGCGGCAGGAACGCGGAGTAGAAGAGTGGCAAGCCTCCGAGGAAGAGCCCGATCAGCAACCACCTGTAGTGGCCCCTGAGGCCCGTGAGGATCGCGACGATCACAACCCCGAACACATAGATGGTCCAGAGGACGAGCCAGATGCTCGGCGCCACGGTAACGTCGAATCTGAGGCCATGTACCCACCGCTTGCAGCGCAGTTTGCGAGTCGTCATCGAGTGCCGGCTGGAGCGCCCCCGCGTCGATCCCGAAGGAGGGGCCATCCGGGGATCAGACGAGTTCCGCATACGCGCTGCCGGTCTGGGCGTCGGTCCTGGATGGCGCTCCGTCCGAGATGCCCGAGGCGGCGCGAATGGCGCCCAAGCGATCAGCCGCGTATCTGCGAGGGACCTAGACCTCACACCGCTAGCGACACCCGCGCACCTGCGCGAGGGTGTGCTAGTACTCGTCGGGCCGCTTCGGCCAGCCTGGCTCCGCCCCGTTGTCGCGCCCCTTCGGCGCCCGGTCCAGTAGCTGCCAGGCGCCGTTGAGGACATCGGTACCGCGATCGAAGCATGTGTAAGTGTGGTAGACGACGCCGTCCTCGAGCGCGAAGGCGCTGAGCGCCATGAGCTCGTCGCGGTCGACGACGTTGACCTCTGCGCCGCCGGGCGACCCAAAGTTGAACCGTCCGTTGCGCCGATCGTCCTCGTCGAAGAACGCGAAATCGAGGTTGAAGTCGGTGTCTCCGGAGGACACCCACGGCATCGTCCAGCCCATGCGCGCGCGGTAGGCAAGCAGTGTCTCGAGCGGCGAGCGTGAGGCCAAGACAAAGGTCACGTCGTGGTGGGAGAGCTGGCGCACGGTCGCGTCGAACGTGTCAGTGGAAAAGGTGCAACCCGGGCAGCCGTCGGGCGTGTTCGGGCCGTGCATGAAGTGGTAGACGAGCAGCTGGGAACGGCCGTCGAACAGGTCGGCCAGCGTCTTCGGACCGTCCTCGGTGTCAAAGACATACTCGGTCTCGACGGGCACCCACGGCAGCCCCTGGCGCTCTCTGGCCAGCTCGTCGCTGAGCTTCGTAAGGTCCTTCTCACGCGCGAGCAGCTCGCGCCGCGCGACCAGCCACTCCTCTCGGATCCCGACCTGGTGTTGCGTCATCGCATCTGCCTCCTCATCTCGCGGTTCCTCCGAATACGACCGAGGCGTGGCGGCAAACTCATCGGTTCCGTCGTCTGGCAGTTCCGGGTTGCGGTGAGGGTGTGGGACGAGCACCAGGCGGCCCGTGAAGGATCGAGTGCATTCAGGCGGCGGCAGGCCCAGAACCTGATTGCCGCCACAGGACCGTGACATTCGACGACTGGCTGGCGTTCTAACCGATGTCCGGTTCGCCGACGTTAGCCGTCCTGATAGCCCTTCCAACTCATGGCCTCAGGGCTGGATGCGGATCAGGGTGCGGTCGAAGCCGTCGAGGACCCAGCTGCCGTGTTCGTCGACCGTCAGGTCTGCCGGTAGGCGCGCGATCGCGCGGACGGTCTTGAGTCGGGGATTGGCCACGTCGATGCGGTGCAGGACGCCAGCTGGCTGCTGCCCATCGCGTTGAGGGGAACCCGGGCTGACCGGTTGCACCAGCCAGACCGTGCCGCTGCCCACGCCGATCGGGCCGGTCAACTGCGTGGTTCGCAGGGAGCTGTGGGCGGTCGGCAGCGCCACGACGACGGCCGGCTGGGCGCTGCGTAGATCGATGCGATGCAGCGCCGCACGCCGGCATCGGTATGCCTCCAGAACCTTCAGGCATCCGATCGCCCAGACGCCGCTCGGGCCGGCCGCGAGCGAGCTGTACTCGCGGGTCAGTGCAACCGTGCGGGTGATGCGGTTGGTGCGCGTATCGATACGTGTAAGCGAATGGAACGGGCCCTGGCGCGCGAGCGCGAAGGCGCGAGGGGAGGCGTGCGACCGGCAGCTCATGCCCGTCCTCGACATGACCCATATGGCGTTGCGATGGATCGCCATCAGCGGTGCGTAGCTGCCGCGACGGCATCTGCGCTGCGCCGGCATCCTGCGATCGACTGGCACGCCGATCGTGCGCACGAGCCTGCCGTTGCGCGCATCGGCACGCAGCATTCGCCCGTCGACCAGGAGGACCCACACGCCGCCGCCACCGACCGCCAGCCCGGTGGGGTATGCGTCGTCCGCGCGGCTCAGAAGGCGCGGCCCGCGCACGACGCGGCGCGTTTCGGCGTCGATGCGCAGCAGCCGCGTGTCCGTCCGGACGCGCCTCAGCAGCCACGCCGCGCCCTCCCCCGCGCTGAGGTCGACGGTGGCGTAGCCGACGTCGTCGATTCGCGTCGACGTCGCGAGGCCGCTCTGTTGGTCGACCGCCGTCAAGATGGTCGCCGGCACGTCATGCGCGCCGACCGACGCGGTCAGCCCGCGAACCCATGTCCTGCCGACACCAACGGCCACGAGGTCAGGCTCCTCCGCGAGCGCGATGACGAGGTGCCCCGCGCCGTCGCGCTGCGGCGCGGGCTGGCGCGTGCTGCCATCACGGGTGACGCGAAATGCGACGTCGCCGCTGCTGCAGGTACGGTCGACGCCCTGCCCCTGCCCGTTGTAGTGGTCCCGTTCGCCACGCCACACGCCCGTCAGCGTGCCGTCGTCCTCGCGCCGCCCGACCAGCCGCAGGCGCTGGCGATCCTGATCGCCGTCATCAAGCTCGTTGACGTGGGTGCCCGACCACGCGAACTCCCCGTTCACGCCGATCGTCGCCACCGCCGCACGGACCGTGCGCACGACGCGGCCGCAACTCGCCCGCCACGAGACGTCCAGCGCCAACGTCGAGGCGTCCGATCCGACCGTCAGCGTCAACGGCAACCGCTGCGCGCTCAGACCCGAATACCCCACCGTCGGCGACTGACTTCCCGCAATGGCCGCGCCACCGCCTGCGACCGCGACCGCGATCACAACGACCGCCCTCCACCGGCACCGTGCCACGCCGCCAGCCTAACGACAACGCTCGACGAGAACCCCGGAAGGCACGTCGCGTGAGCAGCCAGCTCAAGGCGCGAATCAGGCGTCACAGCACGCCGAGTGCGACAGCGCGCGCGTCCCGATCGACGGACGCACGACCTGCAGAGCGGCGTTCCGGTTGCGGACGCAGACCGCAGGGCCCCGGGCCAAGTGCCGCAAGCGAAGCTCAAGCGGCGCCCAGCCCCTCGAACCAAGCCCCGGCGCGAGCGACGCGCGACGACGGCTGCAAGGTCGCTGCGCTTTCCGCCATCCCCTGACGATGGCCGGCGACACGATCGCCCTACATCGCGATCCTGCGCGTAAGCGTCGCCAAAGCGGGTATGCGTAGGTTATGCCATATGACCCGAAGAAAGTGATGCCGGCGCCGCCGCGGTACCAGCCCGCCGCCGACGCGCCCGACGAGGAGCCGGGGCCCGTGTACGACGACAACAACGCGCCCACGTTCAAGGATCTCGTCAAGGCCGCCCACAAGGCGCGCAAGGGCCTCAAGGATCTCAAGCCCTGACGGATACCCCGGCGCGTCGGCGCTCGGGCCAATTGGTTTGCGCTTCAGCGGCTCGACCTCGCGGGCCAGCGGTCGGCTGCGTGCGCTCGCGATCCTCGTCACAGGAAGGCTCCCGACGACGGTGCGCCGGCGCGGCGCACGATGATGGGAAACGAAGCCGCGCCACGTCAGCCGGTAGACGGCGAGCGGACCGCCTGAGGTTGGCACGCGAGGACACCGTGAAGCGACCGCGCCGGTCGGGCGGACCTGGGCGACGCGCGTCGTCGCCGGCAAGTCAAGCTCAGTGGCGGACTTCATGGCGGCCATCGTCCGTCGCTTCGGTGCGACGAGCTTGAAGTCATGCTGATCTATTGGATGGGCGTCTCGGTGGACGGATTCATCGCCGACCGCGAGGGCGCGTTCGGGTGGTCGGCGCCCAGCGAGGAGCAGTTTCGGTTCCACATCGCGCAGGCACGCGGGCTCGGCGGCCATCTGTGCGGCCGCAGGCTTTACGAGGCGATGCTGGTGTGGGAGACCGATCCGTCGCTGCGCGAGAACGAGCTCGGGGCCGCGTTCGCCGACGTCTGGTGCGCGATCCCGAAGGTCGTCTTCAGCCGCACGCTCGACAGCGTCCAGGGCAACGCCCGGCTCGCCGAGGCGCCACTGGCCGAGGAGGCCGCTGCGGCGCTCGACGCGACCGACAAGGACGTCTCGATCGGCGGCGCCGGCCTGGCCGCGCAGGCGATCGAGCTCGGCCTCGTCGACGAACTGCACATATTCCGCTATCCGGTCGTCGTCGGTGGCGGCACGCCGTTTCTGCCGCCGGTCACCGAAGACGTTCGGTTAGACCTGGTCGAGACCAGGGCGTTCGGCTCGCAGGTGATCTACGAGCGCTACGGGCGCGCCCGCGACGAGTCGGACTGACACCGCCGTCGGAGTCATCAGCGCCTCGCGGACCGGATAATCGCCGTGCTGACCGACTCCGACGCGCTTGCCGTGTGGCTACGTCAGATGCTCCCGCGTCAATTCTTCGCCGCGAAGAACTCCGTCAACCCCGGCGACAGCTCGGCGGCCTGTGCTCGCACGGCGGCCACGAGCTCGGGGGGCGCGGCATCGGGGTTGCCGAAGGGCGTTGGCGGCTGGGGGTCGTACTCGCCGAGCAACTGCAGGCCGGCCGCTACCTCTGGGCCGGCGGTCTCGGCGACGAGGGTGAAGCCGAAGTCGATCCCCGCGGTGACGCCTCCCCCGGTGATGCGGTTGCGGTCAGTCACCACCCGGCCTTCGGCCACTTCGACCTCGGGGTAGCCGGCAAGATGCTCCTTGTAGGCCCAGTGGGTCGTCGCCTTGTAGCCATCGAGGAGGCCGGCCTCGGCGAGGATCAGTGCTCCCGTGCAGACAGAGGTCACGTACTCCGCGGCGCCTCCCTGCCGTCGGAGCCACGACAGCACCGCTTCGTCGCGCATCTCGGCCGAGGGGTCCACACCGCCGCCCACCAAGACGATGTCGAGCGGCGGGCAGCTGTCGAAGTCATGGTCGGGCAGGATCCGGATCTTCGTGTCGGTCACAACCGGGTCCATGCTCTTCGCGACGGTGACGACGTCGAAGTCGGGCACGAAGCCGAGGATCTGCTGCGGTCCCACCACGTCCAGCGCCGTCATGTTGGGCCAGATGTAGACACCGACGGTTTTCACGGTGTGCACTCCTTGGGTCAATTCGAGATGTGTCTGAGCCTAACTCGGCTCGCACGCCGACAGGGATTTCATTGCCGGTCTCGCGAGGGTTCGCAGACCATCTGATCTCGCCTAGGGGTTCCGGCGAACTCCGTGCGCGCGGCCCTGCTGACCCACGTTGTGCGGACGCGCAGCAGGCGGTTTGCGGCGAGCGGCGAACCGGTGGGGCAACCGCGCCGGGTCGTGGATATACCTGCGTCGCGTGGCCGGAGAATGGCTTGGCACGGACGTGCCGCTGCATGCTCAGCATGAGCGCCCCGCAGGCATGGGCCTGCACATCTGCGCGGTCGTGCAGCGCGGAGCCAGCTCCCCCGGCGAGCACGTCGAGGTCGTCAACGACGGCGCTGAGCCGGTGCCCGTGACAGGGCTCGAGCTGACGGACAGCTCAGGGCAGCACCACGAGCACCTCTACACCTTTCCAGAAGGCGAGCTCGCCGCCGGTCAGACCGCCTACGTCTACAGCGGGAAGGGCAAGAGCCAGCGCACACACACCGGCGACTTCATCCTGTACGCCGGCCTGCAGGCCCCGGTCTTCACGGACGAGTCGCATGTCGCATACCTGCGCCAGCCCGATGGCAGGATCATCGACACGATGCGCGCCGGGCGCCCGCCGCGCCACCCCGACGGGCACTAGCGGGCCGCTCGCCCGTGGCGCAGCGGGCCATCTTCTCGGTGTGGTCGACTCGCAGCCGCTCCACAGACAAGTCGGTTCGCAGAGGCGGCGCAGGCGGCACCCTTTCGGGACAAGCCGCGAGAAGCCGGATTCGCCGATCTCGGCGGGAGCTACTCACCAGGCATCACGAATCCTCTCGGGCGCGCTCTCACAGAGGCCCAGCGGGCCCGGCGGGGTGCAGACCGAACCGTAGAATCGCGGTCGTGCCGTTCACGCTCAGGAACCTCATGGAGGATCTGGAGGATCTCGGGTCCAACTTCGACGGCGCGCCGGACCTGGAGTTTCGCCTCGCCACCAAGGCGCTCGAGCTTGAGCAGTCCGGCCTTAGCTATCAGCGCATCCCGCCCGACTATCGCTTCCCGTACGGCCACACGCACAAGGAGCAGGAGGAGGTCTACGTGGTCGTGCGCGGAAGCGGGCGGATGAAACTCGACGACGAGATCGTCGAGGTGAAGAAGTGGGACGTGGTGCGCGTCCCGCCGGGAACGTGGCGAGGCTACGAAGCCGGGCCGCAGGGTCTCGAGATCCTCGTCGTTGGTGCGCCCAATCTCGGCGACGATCCGCGCGGAGACGTGGAGGGTCAGCGCGACTGGTGGGCTGACCAATAGCGCCCGGTGGCACCAAGCTCAGTGATGCGAATCCGTCGGGCGGGCCGAGGCCGACGGCGACTTCGAGCCGGTGTCCGCCGGGGATCTCGCCGCTGGCCCGGTTGGCGTTCGAATCCGAGGTGCGTCGGGAGGAGCTTGCGGCTGCCCCAATCTACGAGGCGAGCGGCTGTTCAACCGGCGTCGATGGGGATCGTGCAAGTCGGCGCGTGCGCTGCACACGCGATAGCGCGCCCCTATGGACCGGCCGGGCCCGTGGTGCCCGTTCCACCCGTCGAGCAGCCGAATGTGGCCAGGAGCCGGTCCAGGATCGGCAGGATGGAGGACGCAATCGGGGTTCCGGCGAACGCATTGCGGACGGCCCGCAGGGTTGCGCACAGCACCGAGCCGACGTCGACCTGCGCGGCGCGCACGCTAGCGGCGCGGTTCCCGGAGCGCCGGCGGGCGACCTCTGCGCGGGCGTAGCTGTCGATCATCCGTTCGGCCCGGCGCAGATCGGGAAGCGTCTTGGCACGCAGCTTGTCCGGGACCCGCGAGGACCGCGCGACCCGGATGGCCTGCGCGATGTCCTGCTGCGCCCGGCGCGTCTTGCGCGACGGGAGCGCGAGTGACTCGGGTGTCCAGATGACCACACCGCCGATCGCGGCAGCACCGCCGATGATCGCGGCCCTCCGTGTGAGGGAGCCGTCGCCCGCCCCCCCGCCGTCGCCGTGCTCGATCGCGGGCCCCTGGTCGTCCGTCATCTCGTCGCCTCCCGTCGTGGTCTCCCGCAATCTAATCGTTGGCGTTCATCTTGGCAACGGCAGCCTCGTCCGTGGTGTCTCCGGCCGGCGCGAGCAGCTCGATCACCTCGTCCCGAGAGACGACGACGAGGTGCGCCTCCTGGTCTTCGATGCCGAAGCTGAGGACCAGGTCGCCGCCACGGGGTGCGATGCCTGCGCAGAACTCGATCGGCTCATGCGCGAACGTGAACGGCGGCGACACGCCGGCGAGGCGGTGGTCGGCGTCGAGCAGCACGAAGCGGTGCACGTAGCGGCGGTGCCATCCCCAGCTCGTGGTCTCGTGCACGACGAACAGCCATCCGCCGTCGACCTCCACGCCCTGCGACCCCCCGCGGTAGCGGCCTCGCTCGCGGCACGGGTCGCCGGCCACGACCGTGGTCGACGAGGCGGCGGCGTCCCAGCGCAGGACGGCGGGCGGGTCGAGCCCGTAGACGAAGTGCAGCGTCCCGCCGTCCGTGAACGGCATCCAGTTCTTCTCGTGTCGCCCTGGCGTGCTGCCGGCGATGTGCACGGCGCTCACGCGCGGGCCGTCGAGCTCGAGCAACGCGAGCTCGCAGCGCTCCGCCGCGTTGCGGTCGTAGACCGACGCGGTCGCGACCCAGCGATCCCCGAGACATAGCAGCCGGCAATCCTCATAGCCCAACACGCTCGCCGGATGGACCAGCGGACCCTCCGAGGCGTCCTCGAGCACGCTCACCTCAGTGACGCGCAGCGACGCGTCGAGCGCGACGACGTAGTTGATCGTGCGGATCACGTTCCCGGGCTCGTGGAGGTGGTAGACGCCGTCCTCGAGGCGGTAGTTCGACGTGCGCACGATCATTCGGAAGCCGTCGCCGTCGGCCGCGATCGAGGGGTTGAACTGCGGCCACGCAGGGGTCACGTCGAGGCGCAGCTCGGCGAACCTCGCGGAGGGCGCGAGCTCCCCGAGACCCGCGACGTCCTCGGCCTGTGCCTCGTGGCCCCTGCCGAGCGCTTGCAGCGCGAGCCGCCGGTTCGCCTGCGCCACCTCGGTCGCGCGCGACGGCAGGCTCCTGTCGGCGAGCAGTATGTCGTTCAGCGCGAGCGCCTCCTCGGGGCGCCCCGCGTCGTGCGCCGCGACCGCCTGCTCGATCTGCAGGCCCCAGTCGTAGATCCAGCGGTGGACGAAGAGCAGGTCAGCGGCGGGGTACGGGATCCGCAGCCCCGCCTCGGCGAAGTGGTAGGCGGCGTGCGGGCGCGAGCGGTCGTTGCACTGGCGCGCAAGCTCGTGCAGCGCCTCGGCGCGGGTCGGCCTGAGCTGCCACGCTTCGAGCAACAGGCCGAGCGCCGCGTCGGGATCGCGCTCGCCGGTGAGCGTGCCGGCCTGATAGAGCGAGTAGTAGACCTCCTCGTCCCACCCGCCGAGCTCGGCCCGGCGGCGGTAGAGCTCGGCGGCGCGGGCGTGGTTTCCGCCATCGTGCAGCGTCCGCGCGAGGTAGAAGAGCGCGCGTGCGTCCTCGGGGTCGCGCTCGAGATCGCGCTCGAGCAGCCGGCGGTCGCGGTCGAGCTTCTCGTGGCGCGTGCCACCGTCGCCGTGGTGGTCGACGACGAGCTCGTGCAGCAGCGTCTGCGAGAAGGGGCCGTCCGTGGCGAGGTACTCGTGCGGTCGAGCCCTCGTACCGCCAGCGCCGGTCGGTTCGCACGAGCCGCGGCACGGCGTACTCCGGATCGCCGCGATGGCGCAGGAGGTAGGCGTCGTCGGTCAGGCCGATGAGCGGCCCGCGCCACTCGAGGGTCATGTCGGCGTCGACGAGGAGCAGGTAATCGGCGCTGTGAGCCGCGAGCTCGAGCAGCTCGCTGCGGTTGTGGCCGAAGTCCTGCCATGGCCGGTGGTGCAGCTCGCCCGGAAGGTCCGCCAGGACCCGTTCGACGATCTCGGGCGTGCCGTCGCGCGACCCGGTGTCGCAGATCGTCCACGTGTCGACCAGCGGTCGCACCGAGCGCAGGCAGCGCTCGATCACCGCCGCCTCGTCGCGAACGATCATCGCGAGCCCGATCCGCGTGCGCTCTGTGCGCGCGAGCGGAGAGACGTCGTTGCCCTGCTCGCACGCTGCGTAGTCGCGGTAGGACCAGGCGCTCTGCCCGCGGATGTGCTTGCCGAGCTCATCCACCGGCCGGATCGTCGAGCCGACCACGTCCTCGAGCACGAGCGGAGGGTGAGCCGCGAGGAAGTGCTCGCCGAGCAGCAGGTGCTCGCTCACATCGGACATCGCCTCGGGTGCAACGTCCTCGTGCACCGCGAGCACCTCGCGGATGCGATCGGCCGCGACCCAGTAGGCGAAGCACCCCCACAGCCCGTGCGGCGGCACGGCAAAGAGGTTGCGCCGGTCGGGGCGCCGGCCGCCCCACTCGAACGGCGGGTGGCCCTCGAACGTGACATAGCCGAGCTGGCAGAAGCCGGCCCCGGCCGGGATGTCCGCGAGCAGCGCCCTCAGACGCGGCACGAACTCGTCGTGCAGGAGTACGTCGTCCTCGCAGACGATCGCGCCGAGCCGCTCGCAGTCGGGGTGCTCGAGCGCATGGCGCATTGCGCGGAGGTGGCTGGCGCTGCACGCACGCCCTGCCGTCTGCGTGCGCTGCTCCACGGATGCGGACGGCGGGACCGACGCCGCCATCGCCGCGACGAACGTCGTGCGCTCCAGCAGCCCGTGGTGGGCGAAGCGACGCTCCATCCGTCGCCGACGCTCGCGCGACGACGCGAGGTTGATGCAGAACAGCCCCGGAAGCCCGAGCACCAGCCGCTACCTGCCGGTGCGGTCGCGGTGCACGCATCCCGGCCAGCAGCAGGGCCGGCGCTGGCCATCTTCCAGCTCCTCCTGGGTCCGGCGAATGCGGCGTTCTCGGGTCGTCTGTTGCTTGGCATCCTCGACCCAGCAGATGAACTCGTTGCGGGCCAAGGGTGTGATGTCCTTCCAAGCATCGAGTGCCGTGGTGTTGGCGATCAGCGCCTCGCGCAGGTCTGCGGGTAGCTTGTGCACCACCCCGCCCGGCACTCGCTGGCTGCTCATTGGGCAACGGTAGCGAGCCGGAGGCGAGCCCCGCTTCACCTTCACACCCGTCGCGAGACTAGAGGCGCAGCGCTTGACTGATCCGCGCTGCCTGGCGGGTGAGGTGGTGACGTTCGGCGAGGTTGGGGGCCGACCAGGCGGCGTCGGCATACAGCCGTGCCGCGGTCAGAAGGTCGCCCGCCTTCTCGTGGAGGTACGCCGAGGCGGCGGTGTGGCGGGGCAGGCCAGGGTCCACCGTGGCCAGGGCCGCGAGGCCGGCCACGGGGCCGTCGGCCTCGCCGACCGCGATGGCCCGGTTGAGCTGCACGATCGGGCTTTCGGTGAGCCGGAGCAGCTCGTCGTACCAGCTGACGATCTGGACCCAGTCGGTCTCCTCGGCGCGCGGCGCGTCGGCGTGCAGGGCGGCGATGGCGGCCTGTGCTTGGAACTCGCCGAGCTTGTCGCGCCCCAGCGCTGTCTGCAGGACCGCAACGCCCTCGGCGATGAGCGAGGTGTTCCAGCGGGAGCGGTTCTGCTCGGCCAGGGGCACAAGGCTGCCGTCGCGCCGGGTCCGCGCCGGTCGCCGAGCGTGGTGCAGCAGCATCAACGCCAGCAGCCCCGCGGTTTCCTCGTCGTCGGTCATCGACGCCAGCTGCCGGGCGAGCCGGATCGCCTCAGCCGCCAGGTCGACGTCGCCGGTGTAGCCCTCGTTGAAGACCAGGTAGAGCACCCGTCGCACCGTCGCCAGGTCGCCCGGCTCGTCGAACCGCACGTCACCCACCGTGCGTTTGGCCCGGCTGATGCGCTGCGCCATCGTCGCCTCCGGCACGATGTAGGCCTGGGCGATCTGCCGGGTGGTCAAGCCACCGACGGCGCGCAGCGTGAGGGCCACGGCGGACGCCGGGGTCAGCGACGGATGGGCGCACAGGAAGAAGAGCTGCAACGTGTCGTCTGCGGTCTCGGTCGGTCCCGGCGGCGGCTCGATCGCGACCCGCAGTTCCCGCTCGCGACGCGAGGCCTCGGAGCGGTGGGCGTCGAGGAACTTGCGCCAGGCAACCGTGACCAGCCAGCCCTTCGGGTCGGCGGGCCGGCGGTCCGGCCAGGTCAGCGCGGCCTGGATGAGTGCTTCCTGCACGGCGTCCTCGGCCGTCGCGAAGTCGACTCCGCGATGCACGAGGACGCCGATCACCGCGGGAGTCAGCTCCCGCAGCAGCAGTTCGTCCATGACCCCACCCGCCTGGCCGGGCCGGTCACTCGGTGACCGTCGGCGGTGCGCTCAGGAACGGGCGTACCTCGAGCCACTCGTGGATCGGCTTGCCGCCGGCTCCGGGGGCTGCCGACAACTCGCCGGCGAGCGCGAGCGCGCGCTCGTAGCCGTCGACGTCGATCACCATCCAGCCGGCGATCAGGTCCTTGGTCTCCGCGAAGGGCCCGTCGGTGACCGGCGGCCGGCCCTCCCCGTCATACCGGACGAACGTGCCCTCGGGCGAGAGCGCCTGGCCGTCGACGTACTCACCGGTGCCCTCGAGCCGGGTGGCGAAGTCGCGCATGAACTGCACGTGGTCCTCGATCTCCTCCGGGGTCCACTGGTCCATCGGCACGCAGTTGACGGCCTCGGGCGCGCCGCGGTAGTGCTTGAGCAGCAGATACTTCATGGTGGTCTCCTTGCTGTGGGGCGGCCACGGTGGCCGCATGTGCCCCTGGGACGGAGCCGCCAGGCCGGTCTCGACATGCTCGCCACATCTTCTTCGAAACCCTCCTGACGCAGCACGATCCGAGCTGCACACTCGCGTCGATCGCCAGGGCGCCGGCTGAACGATCGTGCAGGAGATGATTCCCGGCGGACGGGGCCGAGTTCGATGGCAGCGAGGGGTTCCGATTTGGCACCTGGAGACCTCCCCCCGAGCGTCCAGGCGTGACCGTGGATCGCGGGTCAGTGGCCGGTGGTCGAGAAGTGCATGTAGTCCTTCGTGTTGCCGCTCCACGAGCCGCCCCAGCCCCAGCCGATCGAGGCGAACGCCGCGACGACCTGCCGCGTCACCATCCCGCGTCGGTGGCGGCTGCGGTCGCGATAGCGCTGCGCGCGTGGATTGCGGCTCTGGCCACAGCCGACGTAGGGGTTTTCGACCGGGTTGAGATCGACCGCCAGGCCGAAGGCGTGATTCGACCACGACCTCGTGGTGGCGGCGCGCGCGCACGGCGACGCCGCCGCCCGGCGGCACTCGAACGAGCCACTGACGTCGCCGTCGCTCGGACGCTTGGCGGCCGGACCGTAGGCGTCGTCCAGCTGGAGGTGGCGAATCGGGAAGTACAGCCCGTAGAGCCGCCGAAAGACGCGCTGCAGCGGCCGCGCGGCGCTCCTGTTGACGACCAGCTGCCCCGTCTGCGGCCGACCCTCGAAGTCACGGTGCGTGACCGTCAGCAGCCGGAGATTCGACAGCGCCACGGGGCATCCAGGCTGCCACACGTGCGCCTGGCGAAGCTGCGTGCGAACGTCGGCCGGCAACGGCGCGATCGAGGACTGAAACGGCGACGCGAGCGTCAGCGCTACCGCGGCCAAGGACAAGACTCCGGGCACGGCGTCACTGTACGCGTCCGGGGGCGCGGAATGCGCGGTCCAACGCCGCCGGCATCGACCTCGAGGAGGCTTCTCGCTGATGGACGCGCCCGCGGGTGGCCTCAACTGAACGGCGCGCTGTTGCCGTGTCCCGTCCGGCGGGGCATCACAGTGCGGCCCGACTGGCTCCAGTGCTCTTGCGTTTGCGCCGGCGGGTTGATTAGGGTCGCGGTCGTGCTCACCGAGGCCCCACGACCCGAGCGCCAAGCGCCCCTACAGCGGTTGCCGGCGCCCCGTGCCGACCCGCCGACGCTCCCACGGGTCGAAGAACAAGAGCCCGCGCAGCCCTCCCTGCGCGGCGAGCGGTCGGCGCTGACGCTGGATGCGCCGCTCGCGAGGGCCGTGCGTGGCCGGGTGCTCGCGCGCGCCAAGCTGAAGCTGCCCACAGCGAGCCCCGATGTCACCGCGGTCCGCACGGCCGTCAAGGCCTACAACAAGCACAGCTCGAGCACGCCCGCGCGCAGGCTCTCGCTCCTGCGTGCCGTCGACCAGGCGATCTACACCTGGTACGCACAGTTGGGAGCTCCGCAGATCAGCGGGCCGAAGGCCAAGCAGATGGCAGCGCTGGTCATCCAATCCGAGGACGAGTTCGCGAGCGTCGTCGCGTCGCACGGTCACAAGATCGTTCCGGTCGACACGGTCGGCATGAGTGCGCAGGAGCGCCAGGACGTCGCGGCCCTGTGGGAGTCGATCCGGACCAACTCCGGACGCATCAGCATCCAGGGCTCCAAGGACTACGTCAAGCGCACGCGCGCCAGCATCGCGAAGATCCTCAACACGCCGACCGGGCGCAAGCTGCTCGAGTACCTCGACCGGCCGGGCACTCCGGGCAGCAACGACATGTCCGAGCGGGTCGTGATCGCCGATGTGTTCCCCGTCGGCCTGGATACCAACGGCCTCGACCTCAACCAGAAGTCATACGCCAAGGGATTCGCGCTGGGTGGAACCGCCGCGGGCGTCGAGGAGCAGCTCACCAAGCTCGCAGCGGCGCCGGTCAAGAAGAAGCGGAAGAACTACAAGGCCGTCAAGAAGCCGCGCCTGAGGGATGCGGCGGCGCCGACCGGGCTCGAGGAGGCGATCTGGGCGGGCAAGAGCGGGATCAAGATCGGCACCGACTACTTCGAGTTCGGCACCGGTGCGACGGGCGCCTTCGTCCACACCATCCGCCCGGAAGACCTCGACCAGGACATCCCCAACCGCGCTGGCGACGTCGCGTTCACACCCGAGTTCATCACGCTCGCCCACGAGCTCGGCCACACCATGCATCACCTCGCGGGCGCGACGACGGGAGCCATCGCGGTGCCGGACTCCTACTACCCGCGTGGCTCGCAGAACTGGACCAACCCCGAGGAGCTCTTCACGATCCTCGGCATCGACAATCCCATCCGTGCCGAGGCAGGGCTGCAGGTGCGCGCATCGCACGCGACCCTGCCTTCGGCTCGCTCAGCGCTCAAGCAGCAGCGCCGCAACGAGTTGCTGGGACGCGCGCAGACCCTGTTCGGCAAGGCCGTCAAGCCCTCCAAGCAGGCGCAGATGCAGATCGAGGTGCAGGCCTACATGATGACCGTCGGCACAGCGGTCGCCGGCAACCGGCCGCCGATCGTCGAAGATCGCGTCTACAACAAACTCAAGGCCGGCATCGTCAGGCTCGAGAAGCGCTACGCCTGACAGACGTCATGGCGCTGTGTCGAAGGTTGCGCATGCGACATCCGCGGCCGGCTTCGGACTGAGCATGTCGCCGGCGTCCTACGGTCCGGATCTCAGCCTTGGTCGATCTTCCGGACGGCCTTCCAGCCGCATTGGCGAGTTGCCGCCGGCGCACGGATCTCGACGCGCCGCGAGCGACCCCTGCGGGTCAGCGTCAGGGCTCGCAGCGGCTTCGAGGCCGGGAGCGTCAGCAAGCCGACGCCATTGCGCAATCGCAGCGACCGCCGCGAGGAGGCGCCGACGTCGGCGCGAGCCCGTGTCCCCGACGCGGCAACGACAGCGACCGTCAGCCGCCGGCTGGCGCACGAGGCGTCCAGCAACACTGAGCGGTCAGATCGCATGGCCTGGCAGCGGTCGTCCCCGGAGGGACGCGGCCCGGCGGTCAGGGCCAGGCAGCGCCGGGTCTCGTCTCCGGCTCGCAGCGTCGTCTGCCACAGCGACGCTCGACCGATCCGCCCCGCGACGCGCCGAGCCATGAGCACGCGCGGGTCCGCGAGCTCGAAGGGGACCTGACCGGAGCTCTGCTCCTCATGCAACACCGCTCCGGCGGCGTCGAGCAGCTCGACCCGCGCGATCTCGCGTTGGTCTGTCACCGCCACGGCGACGAACCGCACGCGCCCCGCGTAGCGCCCGGTGTACGCCTCACCGGCGATGGTGGACATCGTCCGCGCGACGCTCCTGTCGGTGCTCGACAGGCGGATCGCGGCGACGCTCACCGGCAGCGCGAGCGCGAACTGCATCGGATCGAGAGGCCGGTCGACGGCGCCGGGCCCATCCGAGCCCACGTTCGGTGAGACGACCGCGCAACCAAGCGCCGTGAACGGCCTCTCACCGATGGCCAGGCAGAGGGTGTCGCCCGGCCCGTCGCCGACGCGGATGGCAGGCGAGCCGGCGATCGTCGCCACCGGACCGGTCGGTGTCACCTGCGGCAACTCGTCGAGCGGCGGAAAGAAGATGTCGTCCGAGCTGAGCGCCGCGTCGTTCGGCCCCGCGCAGATCACAGACAGCGGCGCCGCGGCCCGCCGCAGGTAACGCGCGGAAGCGCCGGCCCGAGGAATCGTGACGCCCCGAACCGCGTCGCGGCGCGCGATCGCGAGCCCGTACACCCGCCACAGGCCCCCGCGGAGGGCCGCCGTCTGCGCACTCCTGCGACGACCGTCCCCCAGCACAACGGTCACGCGCCGCACCGAGGCGGGGACGACGCCGTAGACCAGGCGAAAGTCGGGGCTGCAGCGATCCTGCAGGCGGGCTCGCGCGGAGTCTGAGTCGAAACCGAGGCTGTCGAGAGGCGCATCGCCCGAGCAGATGCTCTGGCCCGTCGGTCCGAGCAGTGGCCGCTCGCTGGTGAGCGTCAGCTCAACGCAGCGCTTGACCTTCTCGCGCGCAAGATCGAGCACGCTCGGGTCGAGCGACGACGTTCGCTCGTCGTTCAGCTTCCAGCTCACGCGCCCCGAACGTCCGCGCCGCAGGCGAAGGCGCTCGAGCAGCAGATCGCCGTCAAGGGATGTGAGAACCGCCACAAGCCTGCCCGCGCCATCCCTGGCGTGCACCCGCAGACCATCGAACGGCGTCCCCGGAGCCAAGCGCGCGAGCGCGAAGCGCACCTTGTCGGACGCCGTGCCCTTGTATGCCTCCCCGGCTACCGTGGCCGCGGCGCCCACCAGCCGACCCGCGCGCCGTACCTCGATGCTCATGGCCGAAGCGGGGACGGCTGCCCCGACGTGGATCACCGATCCGGGGTTCTCGCCCGTGACGACGATGCCGATCGCTGCGTCCTCGCAGGCCTCCGCCGAGGACTCCCGCGGGCGAACGACGAGGCACAGATCGCCGTCGACGTCGCCGGCGACGAGCTGGACCCCGCCGTCGCTGGCCACGACAGCGGAATTCGGAGCGTCAGCCGCATGCGCCGGCAGCGCGGAGGCGGCAGACAGCATGAGCAGGGTGACGAACTGGCTCGCGCTCCTCCGCATCGCGCGGAGTATCTCGCCAGGCGCACCTCATTTGGCGATCATCCACATGCCATGGCGTCCGGGTGACGAAGTTGCCCGGAGCGTGTGGCTCACAGCTTCGCCTCAGAGGGCCGTCAAGAGGCGCCGCGTAGGCTGGTACGGCGCGCGTTTCCGACGTACCGTCTGAACGATGACGTCCGCGGCACGTGCGAAGCGTTTCCCGCGTCGGCTTGGAGCAAGCGCGCTCGTCGTGTTGTCAGCCGTGGTCCTGGCCGGCGCCGCGGGGTGTGGCGAATCACGGGAGCGCCTGCCCGCCCGCGACCTGGTGATCGCGAGCGGCAACCGCGGCGGGGTGTACCACGACTACGGAGCAGGCATCGCACGAGCGGTCGCCGCTCACCTTCCGCGGCTCAGGGCGCACGCAACCGAGACGCACGGATCGGTCGACAATCTGAACCGTCTTCGCCGCGGAGAGGTCGACGTCGCGTTCACGCGCGCGGACAGTGCGCTGGAGGAGCTTGACGTGGCTCAGCCGCCGGCGCCCGAGCGGGTCGTGGCATTGGCGAAGCTCTATGACAGCTATGTCCAGGTCGTCGTGCTCGAGTCGAGCCGGATGCATCGGTTGTCTGACCTTCGGCAGCGCTGCGATGGCCCGTGTCGCGTGACGATCGGTCCCGATCTTTCTGGCACGCGACTCATCGCCGATCGCCTGCTCGCGATGGCGAAGCTGACGCGATCGGCCATCCGGCGCGACACGCGGCTCGACATCGATGACGCTGTTCAGGCGCTCGCCGACGGAGCCGTGGACGCTGTCGTCTGGGCCGGCGGATTGCCGACGCCGGCGATCCAGCAGCTCGTCGACGGCCATACCGACGTGAGGCTCCTGGATCTGGGCGAGGTGGCCGCTCGCCTACGCAAGGCGCACCCGGAGGTCTATGCGCAGACGCGCGTGCCTGGCTCGGTGTACAGAAGCAAGACGACGACCAAGCTGCGCAGGAGCGTCGGAACCGTCAGCGTCGCAAACGACCTCGTCGCGCGCGAGGACCTGCCCGACCGCATCGCCTACAGGCTGGCCGCGCTGCTCTTCGAGCACCGGAGCGAGCTGGCCACAGAAGGCCACGACGAAGCGAAGTACCTTGATCGCCGCGCGGCGGTCGATGTCTACCCCCTCGAATCCCATCCGGGTGCCGCGAACTATTACGACGACGCGGCCGGCTGACCGCCGGACGCGGGCGTTGCCGACGCTGACAGCGGCAGGACGATGTCGACCGCGAGCCCCGGACCCGCGTCAGCACGTCGATCGTCTCGGCGAGCTGGTCGGCATCTTCGCGCGCCGCGTCGAGCGCGGGCTGGCCGCTGAGCGCGAGGTGCGGAGCGAGGTTGTCGATTCGCAGTCGCAGCGCCGTCAGTGGGTTGCGCAGCTGATGCGACGCGTCGGCGGCGAAGCCGCGCTGGCGGGCGAGAGCGTCATCGACCGCGCTTGCCATGCGATTGAACGTCGCGGTCAAGCCACGCAGTTCCGGCGGGCCGCCGGCGGAGGCGACGCGCGTGTCGGGCTGACCTGCGGTGATCTGCTCAGCCGCCGCGGCAAGGTCGGCCACGGGCCGCAGCACCCAGCGCGTCACCGGCCGCACGACGGCGAACGTCACGAGCGCCAGCACCGCGAGCCCCGCCGCCAGCAGGATCGCCACCGGCAAGTGACGTTAGGTGATGTCCCTGCGCAACCTGACGACGACGCTACGGCTCAGCGCGCTCTACGCATACCTCTCGCCCGGGCGATTGATGTAACACTGATGTACGTTGCGATCCTCGCCGGAAGGTCAGCGGGCACGAAGCGCCGCAGCACCAGGCGCTGGGTCTCAAGCCGCATACCGGCGCGCGAGCACGACGACTGGGATCTCGCGCTCGGTCTTGCGCTGGTAGTCGTCGTAGGCAGGCCAAGCCTCGGTCATCGCCCCCCACAAGCGGTTCCTCTCATCGCCCGTGGCCACGGTCGCCACGACAGGCACGTTGTCTGCTTGCACCTCGATCGTCGCCTCAGGATCGGCTTGCAGGTTCTTGTACCAGTCCGGGTGATCGGGCGCCCCGCCCTTTGATGCGACGACCACCCAGCGATCACCGTCGAGACGGTGGATCAGCGGCGTGGTTCGCGGCTCGCCGGATGTGCGCCCCGTGGTCGTCAGCAGCAGGACCTTCGCGCCGCGCCAGTGATAGCCGCGTGCCCCCGCAGTGTCACGGTAGACACGGACGTGCTCGGCCCCGAACAGGTCATCGTCAGACGCGGCCACCCGGCGAGTGTAACTCCCGGTAGGTCTACCTACGTCCGCCGAACCAGCCGGAGAGCGCTTCTCGCAGCGCGAGCGCGGCGGTGTCGGTGGGTTCGTCGATGGTCGCGGCCCAGGCGATGTGGGCATCCGGGCGGATCAGGAGGGCGTCGGCGGGTCGACGATCGGTCTCGGCGGTGTGGATGTCGACGCGATGCCCCCAGTCCCGGGCGGTCATGCGCAGGTCCGAGCGGTCGGCGAGGTCGAGGAGGATGGGCCGTGCGCTGTGCATGAGCTCCGCGACGCTGGTCGGGCCCTCGTCGGTGTGCAGGCTGAGGTCGGGTGCGAAGGTGCCGGCCAAGGCGTGGTGACCGGAGCCCGCCAGCGGGTAGCGGATGTCGCTGCCGGCGACGAGGCCTGCCAAACGGCGCAACGGCTGCTCGTCGAGCAGCAGCTCCCCGAACAGCTCCCGAAGTGCCTCGGCGGCCGAGTCGTGTCCGCGCCTCAGAGCCACCTGGGCTCGGGTCTGCAGCAGTGCGCGTGCGCCGGCGAAGTGGCGTTCGTCGTGATAGGAGTCCAGCAGGCCGGCCGGCGCCCAGCCGTGGATGTCGGCGGCGAGCTTCCAGGCGAGGTTGACCGAGTCGAGCATGCCGACGCTGCGTGCTGCGCCCGTGGCGGGGAGCAGGTGGGCCGCATCACCGGCAAGCAGGATCCGCCCGTCGCGATAACGGTCGGCCTGCCGAGCGTGATGCTGGTAGCGCGACAGCCGAAGCGGCTCTCCGAGGGGGAGATCCGCGCCGAGCACGCGGCGGATGCTGTCCTGGAGCTCGGTCAGGGTCATCGGCGCGTCATCGTCGTACTCGGTGGACTCGTCCTCGATGGTGTTGAGCATCAGCAGCTCCGGGGTGAGCGACCCGAACGCGAACACACCGCGGTCTGTGCGCGTGAACCCCGCCTCGATCCTGCCCAGCCCGGGGACGTCGAGGTCGCCGTTGCCGAGCAAGGTCACCGAATCGGGGACGGTCAGCTCGGCCAGCCGGTTGACCTCCGGATAGGTCGTGCCGGGAAACGGGATGCCGGCCATGTCACGGATCCGGCTGCGCCCGCCGTCGCAGCCCACGAGGTATCGGGCGGTCACCCGGTACGGCCCGTCCGGGCCACGTACGTCCGCGGTCACCATGGCGTCGTCCTGGCTCACCCCGACGACCTCGTGTCCGCGGCGGACGGCGGCGCCGAGCTCGCCGGCGCGTTCGCCGAGCAGGCGCTCGACTGAGGGATGCCGGAGCGCCATCCCCTTCAGCGGCGGATCGGCCAGCTGCGTGAGGTCCAGATGCACGCCCCCGAAGGGGTATATGGGGGTCGGGCTGGGGTCGGTGGCGGCTGCTTCGAATCGTTCCAGCAGGCCTCGGTAGCGCAGCAATTGCAGGACCTGCCCGCCGAGACCGTTGGCGTTCGGGGTGTGGCCGAGCTGCGTCTGGCGCTCCAGCACGAGCGGTCGCGCCGCGGCCAGGCGCAGCTCAGCGGCCAGCATCAGGCCGGCCGGGCCGGCGCCCACGATGATCACGTCCGCGTCCATCAATCTCGTGCCTGCCTTTCGCGTAGGTCCTCGGCTTCGGCCGGCGATTATGGGGCACGCCTCGGGCTCGCATGAAGCCTCCCGGCGCGCTATACATTGCAAGTGGAGAGGGGTCGGCGCTCGGCTCGCCCGAGGGCCCTCCTGGGTCGGGCTCAGCGAGTCCGAAGCCGTGCGCGCAGCTCGCGGCCGTCGGCGCCGGTCAGGCGCGCGCTGGCGATCTCGCGCACCGCCACCGGCAGCGCGTGACCCCAGACAGGGCCGGCCGTCGCGGGGTCGAAGACGCCAAGCTCGCGCGTCGTGCCGTCGCGCGTCGAGATCCTGACCCGCCAGGGCTGCTCGGCACCGGGGGCGAGAACCACCGTCACCCATGGCTGCTCGCCCTGGTAGACGAACACGACCCCGCGCTTGTCGCCCGCCGCGTCGCGCAGCTCCCTGGCCGCGAGGTACTTGCCGCCGGCCGTCGCCAGCACCTCGCGGTAGGACGCCCCGAGCTTGCGCTCCTCGCGGGTCGCCGACAGCGTGATCCATGTCGTGCCGCCGGCTGCGAGCAGAGCGGAGGCGGCGATCGCCGCAAGCAGCCGGCGTCGGCGGCGAGCGGGGCGCGGTCGAGCCGGCTGCAGCGCGTCGAGCACGCGACTCTCGAAGCCGGGCGGCGGCTCATGGACCGGCGCGGCGGTCAGGATCTCCTGCGCCACCACGGCAAGCTCGTCGATGTGCGCGCGGCAGGCCGGGCAGCCGCGCACGTGCGCCAGCACCCGCGCGCGCTCCTCGCCGTCGAGCACGCCGAGCGCGAGCTCGGCGGCCGCCGCGCGGATCTCGTCGCACGCCGCGCCGCTCACCGGTCCTTGACCTCAAGCTGGGAGCGCATCTTCAACATCGCGGTCCGGATTCTGGTCTTGATCGTTCCGAGCGGGGCCTGCTCGATCTCGCTGATCTCGAGTGCCGTGCGTCCGCACAACACGGCGAGGATGAGCGCTCGACGCTGCTCGTTCGGCAGCGCCGCCATCGCCGCCCGAACCCGATGGACCTCCTCGTAGCCGAGGCCCCGCTCGTCTGGCCCGGCTCCCTCGGCCGGCCGCTCGAGGAACAGCCGCGCCGAGGGGTCGAGCGGCACCGCACGCCGCATCCGTCTCGCGTCGACCGCCGCGTTGCGGGCGATCGTCAGCAGCCACGGGGCCACGGCGCCGCGGGCCGGCTCGTACACCTCGGCGTGCCGCCATGCCCGCACGAACACCTCCTGCGCGACCTCCTCGGCGTCGTCGGGATCGCCGAGGATCGTCAGCGCAAGGCCATACACGCGGCCCTGAAAGCGCCGCACGAACGCCGCGGCCGCGTCCGGGTCACGCGACGCCATGCCGGCAAGCAACGCTTCGTCGGAGACGCCCCACACTCCGTCATACGTCCCGCAGCGAGCGAGGGATTGGTCGCTGGATCGCCGCGCTCAGCAGAGCCCCTCGTCCTGCCGGACGGTCAGGGTGGCCGGGTTGCTCACGCCCGAGCTGTTGCCGGAGCGATCGACGGCGACGACGGTCCAGGTGTTCGTGCCGGCGAACGTGTAGAGCCACCCCGACGCGACCCCGGGCGCGGTCACCTCGCGGAAGGACCCGTTCTGGTAGATCTCGTACTCGATCGCCGATTGGGGATCGACGTTGTCGGTCGAGGCGCCCCACTGCAGCACGTTGCTGGCGCAGAAGTCGTCGGCCGGCTGGCTGGCGGTCAGGCCGGTCGGCGTGGTGGGCGGCGTCCGGTCGCTGCTGGGTGCGAGCGCGACGGTGACGGCGTTGCTCGCAGCGGACAGGTTGCCCGACGAGTCGCGCGCGCGGATCGCGAACGTGTGCATGGTGCCGGGCGTCAGGTGCCGCACGCGGAACGCCAGATCCCAGGTGCTCCCGACCACCTCGCCGTCCATGAGCACCTGATAGGTGAAGGACCAGCCATCGGTGGAGCGATTCCAGGCCAGCGACACGCTCGACGGCGTGGTCGCCGTGACGCGCGCGTTGGCAGGCGCCGTCGGCGGGGTCACGTCCGGCGCGGTGCTCCCGGTCACGGGGCTGCTCAGCGCGGACTCGTTGCCGGCCGCGTCGACGGCCTTGACGCGGAAGGTGAACTCCTTGCCCGGCACCAGGCCGGTGACCGTCTTCGCCGGCGGGACGGGCGAGCCCCAGATGCAGTAGCCGTAGGGGCCCGGGATCATGTAGCCCGAGTAGCACGTGACGTAGTGATGGATGCTGCCCGAGTTGTCCGTCGACGCGGTCCACGCCAGGCTGACCGTGTCCTCGGTCGCCGCGGTGATCCGCACGTTCGTCGGCACCGTCGGAGCTGTCCGATCCGGCTTGGGTCGCGCCGCCGACGCAGCCGGGACGGCCCCGGCGAGCACGCCGAGCGCGACACACGCGGTGACAGCCAGGCGGATCTTCATGTGAACCCCCTCGAACGCAGAAACGATGCCGTCACACGTACTACGTGCCAACCCCCCGCGAGGGATTGCGCTACCGAGCGGGTGGGGCGGGACCGAGCAGGGCGTCCTGGCTTTGGGTGGCGAAGACGTGCAGGCCGAGGCGGCACGCGACCTCCTCGCAGACCCTCACTCCCCGCACGCTGTTGCCGTAGCGGTCGAGCCCGGGCGAGAAGACCCCGAGGCCCATCTTCCCCGGAATCGCTGCGAGGATCGCACCGCTGACGCCGCTCTTGGCCGGGACCCCGACCTCGAAGGCCCACTCGCCGGCGAAGTCGTACATCCCGCACGTGTACATCACGCTCAGCACGTCCCTGATCCGCGCGCGCTCGAGGATGCGCGTGCCGGTGACGGGGTTGACGAAACCGTTGGCCAGCGTTGCCCCCATCACCGCCAGGTCGCGGCAGGTCACGGTGATCGAGCAGCTCTGCAGGTAGAGCGCGAGCGTCGCCTCGACGTCGCCTTTGAGCATGTTCTGACTGCGCATGAGGTAGGCCGTCGCCCGGTTGCGATCGGCCGTCCGCATCTCGCGCACGAACGTCTCCGAGTCCACTTCGAGCCGATCGTTTCCTGCGCACTGGCGCACGATCTCGACGATGCGCTCGAGCTTCTCCAGGGGATCGGAGCCACGCACCAGCTCGCACGTGGCCAGCGCGCCGGCGTTGATCATCGGGTTGTGCGGCCGCTTGTTGCGCTCGTCGAAGACGATCGAATTGAAGGCGTCCCCGCTGGGCTCCACGCCCACGTGCTGCAGGACGTGGTCGCGACCGTGGTCCTCCAACGCGAGGGCGTACACGAACACCTTCGCTATGGACTGGATCGCGAACGTCTGGTCGCGCGCGCCGACACAGTGCGTCTCGCCGTCGAGGGCGGCCATCGAGATCGCGAAGCTGTCGCGCTCCTCCCCGGCGAGCTGCGGATCGTAGTACTCGCGTCCGGGCTGGTAGTACTGATCGACGCTGCCCTCCTCCACGCGAAGGTGTCGCTCGTACAACTCGCTCAGACGCTGCTCGACCTGTTGGCTGACGTTGCGATCCATCGGAGGGCCTCGCATCTGACCCTACTCGGCCCCCGCCTGCGAGTAAAAGAATGGATCGCGGTGTGACGCCGTTCCCCCCGATGGCGCATGAACACCTGGGCTCCGCGGGTCAACATCTGCCCACGTGGTCTTCGCAAGAGCCAAGGAGTCGGGTCATGCTGCACATCCAGGCAGAAGTAGCCAAAGCGCAGATCGCCGACCTTCGGCGTGCCGCCGATCGCGACCGGCTCATCCGCGACGCCCGGGCCGCTCGTAGAGCCCCCGCGCACGTGCGCCTGCGACGACGAGCACCACGGTCACGCCGGTCGCCAGACGCTCCAACCGTCACGAGCGTGGCGCCGTAGGACTCGCGGAACGGGCGCGCCCTCGAGGCCGAGGTCGATTGCCTCGTGGACGGCGTGCGACTCGCGCCGCGCGAGATCGTGTCGAATCATCTGCGCCGTCCAGCAGAGCACCCGCTCGGCGTCACGGCGACGGACTACGGAAGCGGCGCGGGCGACACCTGGACCTGCTGGTGCATCGTCATGGGGTGTAGCTGGCAGAAGAACTGGTAGGTGCCAGGCAGCGGGAACGTCGTGGTGTAGGCGTCAGGGCTGCGCGTGGCGCACCCGCCGACCACGGGCCGTTTGCCAGGACCACGTTGTGAAAGTCCGCATCGCGAAACTCCCACGTCAGGCTCGCTCCGAGCGGCACGCGAATGCTGGGATGTTGAAACCGCCCGCCCTCGAGCGCGGACGTCGCGCCGCTCGCAAGCGTCTCCAGAGCCCCGACGGGCTCGGCGATGGGCGCCGGCCTGAGATCGGCGTTCAGCGCGTACAGCGGCTGGAATCTGGCTGGTGACCGTGCCCGGCCCGCAACCCTGAGGGCCAGCAGACGCACCGAGTCCGCGCGCAGGCGCTGCTCGCGGGCGTCGGCCGGCAGCGGCGCACAAGCCGGCTCCTCGGCGGCGCCCGGCGCGATGTACACGTGCATGACGGCCATCACCTGCAAGTGCGGGCTCTCGTTGTCGTACGTGGCGGTGATGCGCATCGGCTCGCCTTGGCGCACCGGCACCCCTGTTCCGCGACAGGAAGTGTGCTGTGCTGATCGGCCCCGGCTCATGCAGCAGCGGGTAGAGGGTGTTGGCCGGGTGCGAATCCAGTCCGTACCAGGGGTCGCTGCCGAGCAGACGACGGTTCATGCAGCGCGGCTCGGACAGCCACATGTTGCGCGCGCCGCCGTGCAGGTGCCCGCTCGCAGCGACGATCCGGCCGCTCGTCGGGACCGTCCAGTCGAACACGTCGGTCTGCACCGCGCCGGGGCCACCGGCGCCGCGCACCTCATAGCTGGGGCCCTTGCAGCCGATGGTGCGAATCCAGAACGGCACGACGGGCCGCAGGTCCACATCGGTCGAGACGGTGACGCGATATTGCACGCGAACGCGGGAGCGCGAAAGCCGATGGCTCATCAGCATCGCGCGCATCGACCAGCGATCGTTGCGGTTGACGGGACAGTCATAGCCCGCGGGCAGACGAAGAGCCTGATGTTCCTCGCCGGAGCCATAGAACGGCTGGGCGCCGGACTCGGGGCAGACCGTGCGCACGCGGTGGCCCGCCCGGCCGTAGTTCTGAAACAGGATGTGGTGAAGCATCGTGCGGCGCACCGGGACCGGTTTGCCGCGGTCGTCGACGATGCGGGCGTACATGTGGGTGACGTGCCCGTCGACCGGCGGCGGGCACGTCGACTCGCACCCAACGCACCTGAAACCCATGGAGGGCAAAGGCCGCGGTGGTCTTCGTGTATGTGCGCGACCTCGCTTCGCTCGGCGGCGCCAGGACGCCTCCGACCACCATGATCAGCAGCGCCGCGAGACCGCGATCACGGCTATGTCGCACAACGATCCGGGATTGTGTACTTGACGCAGGGTTGATACCGTGGCCGCCGTGCCTGACGCCACGCTTCACCGACGCCCCCCGGGCCCGTTCATCTTCTATCTCCGACTTGTTCGGCAAGCACCCGGTGCGCTCGTGACCGCGGGCGGATGGTTTGGAACGCTGACCTTGTTCGTGCTGGGCGTTCTGTTCTTAGCCAACCGACCACTAGCGGACGCCGCTAGTGACTGGCACGGATTTTCCGCGTGGTGGGCAGTAATCCCCTTCGCGCTGTTGGTTCTACTAGCCCTGATGCGGGCCAACTACGAAGAGTTCAAGACCCTTCATCATGCCCTCAACGCGTCCGAAGACGACCGCGAGAAGCTGGAAACACGAGCGGAGCAACAGCCGCAAGGCCAGACGGTCGTAAGCGGGCATACGCTAATCGGCAACGTGGCGACGGGTAACCATGGCGACGGTTTCCATTTTTCGCATACTGATTCTCGATGGGATCCAGATACCCCGTTGCAGACCATGGCAAGTCAGTCTTTCGCGAACCAAACCGTCGCACTCGATGGTTACGACTTTGTAGGATGCGAGTTTCTCAACGTCGTGTTTTCCTTTCGCGGCGAACGCCCATTCAGCGTTAGGAGCTCGTATTTCGCGGGGGGGATCAACTTCGAAGCGCCTGAGCAATACCTAGCGCTACTCAAGTTCAGGATGTCCATTGATACACCCGGCGGGGGTGAGACTGCCACTCCGCCCGAGGGTCAGCCGTGAACCAGCGTGCGATAGGGGAGCGCGTCGCCTTCGAGCATGACGAGCAGCGTGTCGCGGAACAGGAACGGGTTGCTGCGCCCGTTGAAACGGAACTCCATCTCGTCAAGGTAGGCGGGCAGGTGCTTGATCGACACCTTGTGATAGCTGCCGACGACGGAGCGCTTGAACAGGCTCCATACGCCCTCGACCGTGTTCGTGTGCACGTCGCCGCGTACGCATTCCTCGGCGCTGTGGTTGACCTCTTGGTGGCGCTCGGGCGGCAGGTAGTCGTACACGCTGTAGTCGTCGGTGAAGATCATCGTGTCGGGTGCGGTGTGGTCGTCGATGAACGCTTGGAGCGTCTTGCGGTCTTTGTTGGCGACGACCTTCAAGCGGACCTCGCCGTCGCGCGCGACCGCGCCGACGACGACGGCTTTGTTGCCGGTGAAGCCGCGCCCGACGTGCTTGCGCTTGCCACCGATCCAGGTCTCGTCAACCTCCACGATGCCGTTGAGCAGCGGTTGGTCGTCTTCGCCCATCGAGTTGCGGATGCGGTGGCTCATGTACCACGCCGTTTTGTAGCTCGTGCCGAGCGTGCGCTGAAGCTGCTTGGACGAGATGCCCTTCTTGGACTCGCAGATGAGGTAGATGGCGAGAAACCACTTGCGCAGCGGCAGGTGCGAGTCGTGAAAGAGCGTCCCTGCCGTAACCGAGAACTGGTAGCGGCATGAGTTGCAGTCGAACTGATTGCGGTCCGCGATGCGCGACACACTCTCGCATTCGCAGCGTGGACAACGCACGCCGTTGGGCCAGCGCAGCGCTTCCAGGTACTCGCGGCAGGATGCGTCGTCGCTGTACTGGTCGATCACATCGAGCAGGTTCATGTTCACGAGAGGTCACCCATGCCTAGACGAAAGAAGAAGGCGCACGAGCTAACGACCGACGAAGCCATGCGCAAGCTGTTCCCAAAAGAGGTCGTCAAGGCCGCGAAGGACGAGGCGGTAAAGGCCCGGAAATCAGGGATAAAGACGACCACTGAAAGGCAGTCTAGTTAGATATCAGCCCTGTGTCAAGGGGATAATTTCGCAACGATCACTGTACGCTCCGCAGGGCCGAGCGCGTGCTGTTCTGGGACGGTGATCCGCGAAGGCCCTTCCGCGAACCGTCATTGATCCTCTAGTCGAGCAACTTCTCGAACCAATGGTCTTGAAAGGGCCCCGGGGTCGTTGTCGGTGGCGGAATTTCGATGAAGCCGCAGGAGGCATAGAAGGCGCGTGCCTCGACCAGGTCGGTGCGAGTGTCGAGGAAGAGGCGAGTGAGACCTTGGGAGCGGGCCCACGACTCGGCGGCGCCGAGGAGAGCGCGGGCGCCGCCTCCGCGGCGGCGATGCGGGGCGACGTACATGCGCGTGAGCTCGCCTGTCGGGTACACGCCGAGGCAGCCGGCGGGTGCTCCGCCGGCGCGAAGGAGGAGAAACAGCGCGATGGCGCTGCTTGGGAACTCGTCGAGCGTCTCGTCGATCTCTTGCTCGGTCGTCTCGCGGTGGAAGTAGCGGACCGTGAGCTCGGCGAAGTAGTCGCGCAGCAAGGCGACGGCGTCCGGGCTGTCGACGGGCTCGGCGCACACGGTCCACGCATCACCGGGCTGAAGTCGCTCGCGTTCCATTTCGATGCTGGATGCGGTGCGTGGCGCGGCCAGCACGCGCCTAGGGGAAGGACCGCACGCTGACGGCGAACGTCGCTGCGAAGCTGCCGCCCGGCGCGACGCGGCGCAGCCCGTCCTCGCTCACGAGGGAATTGGTGGGCGCCGTCATCGGTTCCCACGCGACGAACGTCTCGCCCGCGGGCGCCCAAGCGTGTCCGACCGGGTAGTCGGGCGGGCCGAATGCCACGCGCAGCTCGCGGCCGCCGCCACGCAGAAGGAAGTCACCCCCGCGCTCGAGCACTGGGTACTCGTCGTCCAGGATGCGATCGCGCAGCCGGCCGCCGGTCCACGGCGGTGGCCGGTCGCGCATGCCGGTCGGGATACCGCGGGCGTCGAGGACCGATCTCGCCACCGCCGGCAGCCGCACCTCCAGGTCATCGCGCCGCACGCCGGGCAGCGTGAACAGTGGATGCCAGCCGAAGGACACCGGGACCTCGAGATCGCCGGTCGCCGACAGCTCGGTGCGCACCGTCATCGTCGTGTTCGTCAGCGTCACGACCACGCGCCACGCGTGCGGGAACGGGAAGACCGCGAGCACGTCGTCGTAACCGGCGCAGCCGGCGTCGAAGCGCACGCAGATGCTCGTGGCGGTCGCGGCCTCGACGGCCCACGACCGGCCGGCCATCGCGCCGTCCTTGGGCAGTCCGTCGGTGCCGCCCTTGACGCGCGCGGGGTCGAGATCGACGGACCCGTAGCGCAGGCCGTCGAGCCGGTTGGCCCACGGCGCGAGCAGCGGGATCCCGAAGGCCGAGCCGTTGGCGAGATATGCGTCCAGGCCGCCGCGCTGGCCGAGCACCTCGGCGCCCTCATGGCGCAGCGACATGCCGACCATCCCGTGTTCGGGCAGCCAGGTCGCGGCCAGATCACCAGTTCGAAGGTCGGCCATGGCCAGCGATTGTGCCAGCGCCACGTGGAGCGCCGCCAACCGGTCCAGGGGACTACTTGCCCGCGCCCACCTGCGACCCCACCACGCGCAACGCGGCTTCGTGGAATTCGCGCGCCTCCCCTTCCAGCTTTGCCAGATGGCCATCCGCCCGCTTCTCGCGCGAAGGCGTGTGTCCACGGTTGGCAACGCCGGAGCCGTCGGCCGCCTGATCGACTGCCGCGCGAAAATTCGTGGTGATCGGCGACGACTCACCGATTCGTATGACGAGCCGCTCGAGGGCCGCGATGTTGACCTGTTGCTGACGATCGAATCGGGCGAAGCTGCTGTTCAGCGACCTGTCGTCCCCCACGCGCCAATAGTGATGGATGTCGATCAGTGCAAGCCGCCCGCGCTCGAGATTCACCGCCGCATTGTCGATGACGGTTCGCAGCTCGTTTGTGTCCGCTGTAGCCCGCTCCGCGGTGAGCCTGTCCTGTTGCTGTTCATCAGCGGCGTCTGTCGCGATTTTGGCTGAAACGATGCTGCCGACCATGGCGAGGACTCCGACCACGGCACTCACGACTACCGCTGCGACTGCCAGGCGTGGCGAATCCTTCATTTCGGGGAGTATGCCCGAGCGACGTCAGCCGTGCGCGTGCTCAACGCGAGATTCGAAACCAGAGGCTTGTCGGACCGCTCGCCCGCGCGTCGAGGCGCTCCAAGCGCACGTTGGTGCCGCCGGGATGATCGAACAGCCGCGTACCGTCGCCGAGCAGGACGGGTGCGATCAGCACGAGGACCTCGTCGAGCCACCCCGCGTCGAGACACTGCTTGGCCACGTTCGCGCCGAGGACGTTCACGTACTTGCCGGCCGCCGCTTCCTTGGCCGCGATCACCGCGGCGGCCAAGTCGTCGAAGAACGCCACGTCCGCGAAGGACCCCGATGGCGGCGGCTGGTGCGTCAGGACGCAGGACGGGCCTTGCCACTGGCCGCCGAATGCGCCCTCGGCGTCGGTGCCCCGATTCGGGTCCTCGCCGGTGAACGTGCGCCTGCCGACGAGCAGCGCGCCGATGCCCCGCATGAGCTCGTCGACCTCCGGCCCGGAGGCGAGATGCTCAGCGAGCCAGGACATGTCGCCATCGACTCCGGCGATGAAGCCGTCGAGGGACATCGTGGCCGAGTACAGGAGCTTGCTGTCGGTGGTCATGGCATCGAGACGCGGCGCCCGGGCGCTGCCAGCGCGTCTCTGAGGTCCGCGCCCTGTTCGACGAGCGTTCGCTGGACGTCGCCGGGTGCGAGGTCACGCGGCGCGACGCCCGGATTGCGCCGCGAGCGCGGCGGCGACGCCGGCGGCTTGGCCGGTCGCGAGCGCTGATCGGCGTGACGCGGTAGGAGGAGTGCGCCTCGTGCGTGCCGGAGATGCAGCGCCCGCCGACGAGCAGCCCGTCGATGTTGCGCGGGATCAGGCAGCGCAGCGGGATGTCGTACGCGCCGCCGGTCGGCAGGCGCTCCAGCAGCGTGCCGCGGCCGCCCTTGGGATCGTGGATGTCGATCGGGTAGGAGCCACGCGCGATGACGTCGTCGAAGTGGCGCGAGCGCAGCACGTCGTCGGCCGTGAGCTGGTACTCGCCGACGATGCGGCGCGTCTCGCGCACGCCGATGTGGGTGCCGCTCTGCACGACGTACGCTTCGTCGAAGCCGGGGACGCGCTTGCGCAGAAAGCGCATGATCTGGTCCATCTGGTGGCGCGCAAGATGCTCCGCGCGCGTAAGGTCGAACACGTCGGTGCCCAGCACGCCGGACACGCGGGTGCTGTTGACGCTGACCTCGCGCTCGTGCGGCGTCGCGAAGAACAGCATGTCCTCGCGCGGCAGATCGAGCTCGCCCGCCGCACGCGCCTGCTCGATGAGCTCCCAGAGCCCGGACACGCCGCGCCACTGGTCGGGATGCTCGCGCACGTAGCCCTGCGAAGCGCTCGCGCTGGAAGTCGACGATGCGGAACATCAGCGTCATCGGCTGCACGAGGCCGTCGTCGCGCCCGACCTCGTAGTCGGCGCCGGCGGCCGCCGCGACATCACCGTCGCCGGTCGCGTCGACGATCGCCGGGGCCTGTATGACGATCGGCCCCGACTTGGTTTCGAGGACCACGCCTTCGGGTCGCCCTGGATCGCCGGTCACGCCGGAGGCGAAGGCATGCAGCAGGTAGTGCACGCCGGCCGCGTCGAGCAGCTCGAGCGCGGCGGACTTGTACGCCTCGGGATCGATCGGGACCGTGTATCCGGTTTGCTCGCTGGGCGCGATCGCGCCGCCACGACGCAGCAGGCGCTCCATCAGCTCCAGCAGCGCTCCGGCCACGACGGGCTCACCGGGTCCGTGGTCGGCGGGCAGCAGCCGAAGCGGCTCATCGTCGCCCCGCGCCCGCGCGCCGCGCACCTCGTTGTGCCACGACATGAGCGGCATGACGAGCGCGACCGTCGCGTTTCCCCCGAGAAACCCGTAGCGCTCGACAAGCAGGACATTCGCTCCTGCGTGCGCGGCGCCGACCGCCGCCCCGATTCCGGCCGGGCCGCCGCCGACGACGACGACGTCCGGGCGCGCCGCGACGGTCGCACGCCTGGCGGGCAGCGTGATCTGCGCGGGGCGCTCAGGATGCTGCAGCGGGGGCATCACGCTCCAGGAGCTCGACGATCAGGCGGACGTTCTCCCGCGCAGCGTCCTGCAGGCTTGGCAGACGCTCGCGGACCTGCTCGATCTGCTCGTCGCGACGGTCCCAGAGGCGATCGATGTGCGACAGCAGCGCGCCGGCGTGAGCTGCCTGCTCCGGGTCCGGAGACGGCACGTCGAGCGACGCAAGGAAGTCGCGGACCTTCGTCGCGTAGGGCAGCGCCGCGACCGGAACGCCCGCCGTCACGGCAAACAGCAGAAAGTGCAGGCGCATCCCCACCGCCATGTCGAGATGCTCCATCAGCCCCCGCAGCTGGCGCGGACCGTAGCTGCGCTTGAGCACCCACGCGTGCTCGGGCAGGGCCATCCGTCCGATGACCCGATGCGCCTCGCGGACGTCCTTGCGCTCGAGCGGCACGAAGACGACTCGGGCGTCGAAGCGGTCGGCCATGAAGTCGGCGGCGTTGGCCAGCAACGCGTGGTACTCGCCGGCCTGCATCTCGGACATCGCACCGCCCGCCTCGCGCACCGACATGCCGATGAGCCGTTGGCCCTCAGACAGCCCCTCACGCTCGAGCATCCTCTGCGTGAAGGGCTCGGGCTCCAGCAGCAGCGCCGGATCCGCCGTCACCGAGATGTCGCATTTGACCCCGCTTTCCTCCAGCAGTCGCTTCGCGGCCTTCTCGCGAACGGTGACGAGCTGCATCTTGTTCAGCACCGTCGCGATCGACTCGCGATCCGCGGGACGCTCGAGCGGCCCCGCGCCGACGGCATAGGTGGCGGTCGCGACGCCCGCGTCCTGCGCGAAGCGCACCAGGCGCAGGTACGAGGAGGCCTCGCGGTCATACAGGATGCCGCCGCCGCCGAGGAGCATGAGGTCCATCCGCCCGATCTCGGCCTCGAGCTCCTCGCGCACGCACTCACGCGCGGCCACGACGCGATCGACGTCGTGATGACGCTCGGTGTGCTTGCGATCACGCGAGAACACAACGACCTGCACCCCTGCGGCCGCCTCGCGCAACTGCGCGATCGCAACCGTGAGAATCGCCTCGTCACCGGCGTTCAGCCCGCCGTAGGAACCAACCAATCCGACCGTCGTCGCCATCTTGCAGCGCTACCCGGCGAAGGCGGTTGCGTAGCCCTCACGCCCGATTGTTGGCGTCACGCACCGGCTCAGCAGACGGTCAGCGACGCGATGCGATCGAGCATGGCGTCGAGCGCCGCTTCCAGCGGAGCCGTCTCCCGGCGCGCCTGCGTGAGCAGCAGACCGCCCTGGAGGGCGGCGAGGAGCGCGAGTGCGAGGCGGTCGGGGTCGGCGCTGGGATGCAGGTCGCCGCGCTCGCGCATCGCGCACAGGCCGTCGCGGATCGCCGACTCCCAGCGGCCGAAGCCGGCGGCGAGATCGGCGCGCGCGTCGAGGTTGGTCCTGGCGAGCTCGCCGGTGAGCGATCCGATCGGGCAGCCCGGATGGTCTCGGCGCTGGAACTCGATCGCGAGATCACGCCAAGCCCTGAGCGCCTCGAGGCTGTCCAGCCGCCCGAGCAGGGGCTGCTGAGCCTCGAGGACGACGTCGGTCTGGTGCGCGATGACCGCCCGGACGAGCGCCTGCTTGTCGGCGAAGTAGTGGTAGAGCTGCGAGCTGCTGACGCTCGCTGCTGTCTTGACGTCCTCGACGCTCGTGCCGGCCACGCCGCGCTCGAACATCAGCCGCGCGGCCTCGGCCACGATCCGGTCGCGGGCCGCCTGTCCCTTGGGCGTCAGTCGCGGCGACGGCGTGTCAACGGTCACGCGGCCAGTCTAGGGAAATTATGGATTTGACAATCCAGTCGTGCCTGTGGGAGGGTCAACCATCGGATCCAGTAACCGGTGCAACCCTCCGAAAGGTCCCACGTGTCCACTGCAGAGACGACGATCGCGCAGCAGGTGGAAGCGCTCAACGCCGACATGGCCACCCAGATGCCGCCCGACGTCATGGGTGCGTTCGTTGACGAGATTGGCAGCCTCAGCACCCGCGCCGTACCCGATGACGTTCCGGCCCCCGGCGCCGCGATGCCCGACGGCGACCTGCTCGACGTCCACGGCGAGCCGACGACCCTCGAGGAGGCGCGCGACGGCAAGCCCGCGGTCGTGGTGTTCTACCGCGGGGCGTGGTGTCCGTACTGCAACCTCACGCTGCGCGCCTATCAGCAGCAGGTCGTGCCCGCGCTGGACGAGCGCGGCGTCAAGCTGATCGCGATCAACCCGCAGAAGCCGGACGGATCGCTGACGATGAAGGAGACCAACGAGCTGACGTTCACCGTTCTATCGGACCCCGGCAGCGTCCTCATGGGCAAGATGGGCATCCTCACGCAGCCCGGCGAGGGCGTGCAGGAGGCGTCGGCCAAGCTCGGCCTCGACATCCCCGGCGACGCCGCGGACGGCACCTGGACGATGCCGATGCCGACGACCGCGGTCGTCGACGCCGGCGGCACGATCTCCTGGATCGATGTGCACCCGGTGTTTGCGACCCGCAGCGAGCCCGCGGAGATCCTCGCGGCCGTCGACGCGCTGGACGGCTGATCAGCCCGCGCCGCCGATTGCGACCCCGTCGGCGCGGCGGCATCAGCTCCCCCCGCGCCGCGGGGTAGCGTGGCGGCGATGGCACAGTTTCACTGGGATCCCGCCAGCTACTTGGCGTTGATGCGTGCCGAGGTGCCCGAGTACGAGCACCTGCAAGGCGAGACGGTTGCAGCCACCGGCAACGGCGTACGGCGCGTCCTCGAGTTGGGCACCGGCACCGGGGAGACTGCCCGGCGCGTTCTCGAACGCCATCGCGAGGCGATCTTGATCGGGATCGATGCGAGCGACGAGATGCTCGACCACGCGCGTGCCACGCTGCCCGACGACCGCGCCGAGCTGCGCGTCGCCCGGTTGGACAGTCCGCTTCCGGACGGCCCGTTCGACGTGATCGTGTCCGTCCTCACCGTGCACCACCTCGACGCCGCCGGCAAGGCCGAGCTCTTCGGGCGCGTCGCGCGACAGCTGGTGCCGGGTGGGCGCTTCGTGCTCGGCGACGTCGTCGTGCCCGAGCACCCCGCCGATGCGGTCACGCCGATCGATCGCGACTACGACATGCCCAGCAGCGTCGCCGAGCAGCTCTCGTGGCTCACCGCCGCAGGACTGCGCGCGCGGCTCGTGTGGGCGAATCGCGACCTCGCGGTGCTCGCCGGCGAACGGCCCTCCAGCGGCCAGGAGCCGTGGCCGGCGGAGCCGGTGTGAGGATCGTGCGCTGATGCAGCGCGGCGGGAGGCGCCTGCGCAGGCTGCCGGCGATGCTCGGCGGCGCGGTGCGGTCGCCATCGGCGTGAGCGAGCTGCCGGAAGACTCGACCGCGATCAGCTGCTCCTACAAGGGGGCGCCGACGCGGGTCCTGACGGTCGCCGTCGGCGACAGCGTCGCCGCGCCGAGCGACCAGCCGCAATTCCTCGGGGGCGCATCGACGTACGACAACTGAGATTCTGCGCGCGATGGTGGCGCGCAAGACGATCGAGGAGCTGCTCGCGCAGGCGCGCGCCGAACTCGTCCGCGTCGATCCGCACGAGGCGCGGGAAGCGATCGCCGGCGGCGCCCTCCTGATCGACATCCGCTCGGAGTCCCAGCGTGCCGCCGACGGGATCGTGCCAGACGCGATCTGGTTCGCGCGCAACGTGCTCGAGTGGCGCTGTGATCCGAGCAGCGAGGCGCACGACGACCGCGTCGGGGACCTCGAGCGCCGCGTGATCGTGATGTGCGACGAGGGGTACCAGTCGAGCCTTGCCGCAGCCACGCTGCAGCAACTCGGATTTCGCGCCGCGACCGATCTCGCCGGCGGCTTTCGAGCCTGGCGCGACGCCGGCCTTCCGGTCGCGCCGGCAGCCTGACCATCCGGACCGCTTGGAGTCTGTCGAAAAAGTCCTCGCTTGCTGGGATCATGCGCGCGTGACGCACGCACCACGGCTGGCGCTGACCGTGCTCGCCGCCGCATTGGCGCTTGCGGCGCTGATGGCGGGATACGTGAAATGGGAGCTCGCCGAGCCCGACGCGTTCGCCGACCGCGGCGTGCACGCGCTGCAGTCCGAGGAGGTGCGGGCGGCGATCGCGGAGCAGATCGTGGTCGCGGCGCTCGAGCGCCGTTCTCCGGACCTCGTGGCTACGCGGCCGCTCGTGCTGGCGGCCGTCGAGGCGATCCTCGAGACCGACGAGTTCTCACGGGTGCTGCGGCGTGCCGCCCTGACCGCCCATGGCGTCCTGCTGCGCGGCGAGCGCGATGTGCGCGTCGAGCTCAGCGACGTCCGTGAGGTCTTGATACCGGCCCTGGAGACGGCGTCTCCGCGACTCGCGCGCGAGGTTCCGAGGGACCTGAGGCCCCAGATCGCGGAGATCCGCGCCAGCGACGTGGCGACCTCGACGGTGCGCTTCGCCGAGAGTGCAAGCGTCGCGGCGCTTCCGCTGCTGATCGCGTCGCTGCTCGCGTTCGCGGCGGCGGTGGCAACCGCACCGGATCGGCGCGGTGCGATCGCGTCAGCGGCGGTCGCGCTGGCCGTCGGCATGGGAATCGGACTGCTCGCCGTCACGGCGCTGCGCGCGCAGGTGATCGCGCACACCAACGCGGTCGGTGTGCTGTCGCAGGACGACGCCCGTGCCGCCGCCGGCGCCGCCTGGGACGCGCTGGCCGGCGATCTGCAGCGCTGGATGCTGATCTGGGCGATCGGCGGGCTGGTGGTCTGGGCCGGCGCGTTGATCTCCGAGGCTGGGCTGGACCGCGGGGCGGCCACGCGCCGTGTGGCGGAGATCGTTGCCGGCGGGAGGCTGTCCAGGCCCGCGCGCGTCGGCCGTGGCGTCGCGCTCACGGCGATCGGCGCCATGGTCCTGCTCGAGGTCGACCCGGTGTTCGAGATCGTGGCTGTGGCACTCGGCGTCCTCCTCGCGCTGCTCGGCCTCGCCGAGGCCATCTCGGTCGGCGCCCCGTCGCGCCGGCGCCGGTCGGCGGAGGGCCGGCTTCCCCGCCCTCGCCGGCGCACCGCGATCGCCGCGGGGGCCGTCCTGGCGGCCGGAGGCGCGGTCGCGCTCGTGCGCCTGGCCGACAGCGGAGCTCCGGCGCCGCTGAAGAGAACGGAGATCACCGCCTGCAACGGCTTGGTCAAGCTCTGCGATCGGCGGCTGGATCAGGTCGTCTATGCGGGCACCCACAACTCGATGTCGGCCGCCGATCGGCCGGGCTGGCTGTTCGCCAACCAGTCGCGACCGATCCCGCGCCAGCTCAAAGACGGGGTGCGGCTGATGCTGCTCGACCCGCACTACGGGATCGTCGACCGGGAGGGACGGATCCGAACGGACCTCGAGGCCGAGGGGACCACCCGCAATCGCGTCGCCTCGCGCCTCGGCGTCGATGCGGTCAGCGCCGCCGAGCGCCTTGCCGGGCGTCTGGATCTCGTGCCCGCCGACGGCGAGCGAGAGCTCTATCTGTGCCACACCCTCTGCGAGCTGGGTGCCGAGCGCATGAGCTCGGCGCTGCGCGACATCCGCGGATGGCTGGAGCGCAACCGCGCCGAGATCCTCGTGCTCGTCCTGGAGTCGAGCGTCGAGCCCGCCGAAGTCGAGGAGACGTTCGAGGCCGCGAAGCTCGAACCCTATCTCGCGACCCTGCCACGAGAGCGGCCGTTGCCGACGTTGCGCCAGATGATCGCCAGCGGGCGCCGGCTCGTGGTGCTCGACGAGAAGGACGGCGGCGACGCCTCGTGGTATCAGCCCGGCTTCCTGTTCGCCCAGGACACCTCGATCAGTGCGTTCACGAAGGCGCCGACGGCCTGCGATCCAAGCCGCGGCACCCCCGACAGCCCGCTGCTGATCATGAACCACTGGGTCGACCGCTTCCCCCCACCGCCGACAGCCGCCTCCGCCGTCAACCGTCGCATCGTGCTGTCGCGGCGGATCGGCGCCTGTCGCGAGCGCCTCGGCCGCGTCCCGAACGCGATCGTCGTCGACTTCTATGACCGCGGCGACGTGATCGCCCTCGCCCGCGGGCTCAACGAGGCCGGCGACGCCGTGCGATGAGCGCTCGACGCGGCGGCTCACGACCGGCGACGGAGCACGCGCCGGTCGTCGGGCAGGCGCTTGGTCAAGCGCGCCTGGTCGAGGTGCTCGAGCAGCGCCTCGGCGTACTTGCGCGAGGTGCCGAGCTCGTCGCGCAGCCGCGCGAGCGTCACCGCGCCCTCGTCCGCGATGATCGCGCCGACGCGTCCGGCGACGACCGCGATGGCGTCGCGGTGGGCGTAGAGGTCCCGGCCGATCCGCACGGCGATGCCCGCTCCGATCAGCGCGGGCAGATGCGCCACGGCAGCGCCGAGCTCCGCGCGCGAGGGCGGCTCGTGGCCGGCGGCGAGCAGCCGCTGCGCGAGCTCGATCGCGTCGAGTTCGAGCGCCGGTCCTGACGGGGCCGCGGCGGTCGCCGGGCCGGACGAGGTGGTCGCCTCCTGCGGCGCCGCGAGCGGCGAAGGCTCGGGCTCGCCGCGCCGTAGCCGCTCGAGACGCGCCAGCACGTCGGGGTGGCGACCATGCCGGCGCGCCCGCGGGTCGAGCACCGTGCCGCCGCCGAGCGTGTCGGGCGGCGCGACCGAGCGCACGACGAGCCGGTCGCCCGCCGCGGCGAGCAGCGTTGCCTCGAGGCGCACCTGCCAGAGGCCGGCGCCAAGCGCTGCCAGCCGTGCCGGCACAGCCCGCGTGCCGTGATGCACCATGACACGCCGGCCGCGCAGCTCGTCGCGGAGGTCCAGCGCCGCGTCGATGACCTGCGCCGGCACGACCTCCGCGGCCGGATCGGCGAGCGCATCGCCGCGGGCGACGTCGCGCAGGGCGATGCCGGCGAGGTTGACCGCCACCCGCTGGCCCGCGTGCGCCCGCTCGGCGGGTTGGTCGTGCACCTGCAGCGATCGCACCCGGACGGACCGCTGCGCGGGCAGCAGGGTCAGCACGTCGCCCGCCGCCAGCGTGCCCGACCACAGCGTTCCCGTGACGACCGTGCCGGCGCCGTGGATCGTGAACGCGCGGTCGACGTGCAGCACGGCCGCGCCCTCCCGGCGGCCTCCGGCCCGCGGCGTCACACGATCTGCCGCGCGCTCCAGCGCCGCCGCCACGTCCGCCACCCCGTCGCCCGTGCGAGCCGAGCACGTCACGACCTCGGCGCCGGGAAGCAGCTCGGCGACTTCGCCGGCGGCTCGCTCCGGTTCCGCGCGGTCGCACTTGGTGATCGCGACGACGCCCTGCTCGATCCCCAGCGCCGCGAGCACCTCCGCGTGCTCGAGGGTCTGCGGCATCACGCCGTCGTCGGCGGCGATGACCATGAGATACAAGTCGATCCCAGTCGCTCCGGCGACCATCGTGCGCACGAAGCGCTCGTGGCCCGGCACGTCGACGACCGAGACGTGGCGCCCTCCGGGCAGCAGCAGGGGCGCGAACCCGAGCTCGATCGACATGCCGCGCGCCTGCTCCTGGGGCAGGCGGTCGGTGTCGACGCCGGTCAGCGCGCGCACGAGCGCCGTCTTGCCGTGGTCGATGTGGCCGGCGGTCCCGAGCGTCAGGGCCGCGTGCTCGGCGCTCACGCCAAGACGGCGCGCACCGCGCGCGCCACCTCGCGCGCCTCCTCGTCGGTCAGCGTGCGCGGGTCGAGCAGCAGTGCTTCGTCGCGGATCCGACCGACGACCGCCGGGGCGCCGGCTCGGAGTGCGGCGGCGAGCGCGTCTGCGCCGCCCGGACCGGGTTCGATCGCGACCGCCGGCCCCGGCAGCTCGAGCAGTGGCAGCGCGCCGCCGCCGACGCGCGCCGTCGACGCGACGACGGTGCCGCCTGTCGCGGCCGCGAGCTCGTCCGCGCGCCGGCTGAGCGTCGCGTCGTCGGCTTGGAGCATCGCGAGCACCGGCAGCGCGCGGCGCGCGGCCGCCGGGTCGCGGTGCAGGGCGAGGGTCGCCTCGAGCGCGGCGAGCGACAGCTTGTCGATCCGTACCGCCCGCGCGAGCGGATGGCGGCGGCATCTTTCGACGGCCTCCCGCGTCCCGACGAGCAGCCCGGCCTGCGGCCCGCCGAGCAGCTTGTCGCCCGAGAACGCCGTGAGCGCGGCGCCGGCGCGGACCGACCGGCGGACCGGCGGCTCACCGGCGAGCAGCTCGAGATCGTCGGCGAGCACGCCCGAGCCGACGTCGTCGATGACGGGCACGCCGAGGCCGCACAGCTCCTCGATCTCGACCTCGGCGACGAAGCCGACGGTGCGGAAGTTCGAGGGATGCGCGCGCAGGATCGCCCCGATGCGCTCGGCCCCGGCGGCCAGTGCCGCCTCGTAGTCGGCGCGGCGCGTGCGGTTCGTCGTTCCGACCTCGACGAGCCGCGTGCCGGCGACCTCGAGGATCTCGGGGATCCGGAAGCCCCCGCCGATCTCGATCAGCTGCCCGCGCGAGACGACGGTGTCGCGCCCGCCCGCGAGCGCGGCCGTCGCGAGCAGCACGGCCGCCGCGCAGTTGTTGACCGCGATCGCCGCCTGCGCGCCGGTCAGCTCACGCAGCAGCTCTTCGACATGGTCGTTGCGCGAGCCGCGTTCGCCGCTGCTCAGCTCGAGTTCCAGGTTCGAGTAGCCGGCCGCGATGCGCGCGACAGCGGCCTGCGCCTCGGCGGCGAGCGGCGCGCGGCCGAGGTTCGTGTGGACGACGACGCCGGTCGCGTTGAGCACGCGTCTCAGCCGCGGGCGCAGGCGCGCTCGCGCGCGCGCGACGAGATCGACCGCCGTGTCGTCTCCCCCGTCGCCGTCGAGGATCTCCTCGCGCCGCGCCTGCAGCTCGGCGCGCGCGACCGCGGTCGCCAGCCGGTCGACGGAGGGGAGGTCGCGCAGCCGGTCGCGGTCGCTCATACGGAACGGCGAAGGAGTCGAACCTTCCAGCGCGGTGTGCCGCGCCCCGCCGGTTTTGAAGACCGGATGGGCCACCGGGCCCGGGCCGCTCCAGGCTGGCGTAGCCCGTGCGGGGCGATCATCGCACCGAGATGGCGCCGGGCTCACCGGCGACGATCTCGCCGACGATCGGGCCCGGCAGCGACGGTGCGGCGTCGGGAGCGACCGCGACGAGCAGCCCGCCTGACGTCGTCGCGTCGCAAGCCAGGCGCCGGCGCGATTCGGGCACGCCTTCGGCGAACGTCGTGAAGGTCTCGGCGTACTCGCGGTTGCGCCGGCTTCCGCCCGACACGGCGTCCTCGCCCTCGAGCAACTCCAGCACGCCGTCGATCACCGGCACGGCCGACGCGTCGATGACCGCCGCGACCCCGCTCGCGCGGCCGAGCGAGTGCAGGTGGCCGAGCAGCCCGAAGCCGGTGACATCGGTCATCGCGTGCGCTTGCGCCTCGCGCGCCGCGGCCGAGGCGGAGGCGTTGAGCTGGGTCATCGTCTCGACCGCGCGCACGAGCAGGTCGTCGTCGCGCGCGCCGCGCTTGCGCGCCGTGGTGATCGCGCCGACGCCGAGCGGCTTGGTCAGGACGAGCACGTCGCCGGGGCGCGCGCCCGCGTTGGAGATCAGCTCGTCGGGGTGCACGGTGCCGGTGACCGACATGCCGTACTTCGGCTCGGGATCGTCGATCGAGTGCCCGCCGACGACGGCGATTCCGGCCGCCGCGGCGACATCCGCGCCGCCGCGCAGGATCTCGCGCAGGATGTCCCCGCCGAGCTGCTCGAGCGGAAAGGCGACGACGTTCATCGCCGCCAGCGGCACCCCGCCCATCGCGTAGACGTCCGAGAGCGCGTTCGCTGCCGCGATCCGGCCGAAGTCGTAGGGGTCGTCGACGATCGGCGTGAAGAAGTCGATCGTCATCACGAGCGCGATCTCGTCGGTCAGCCTGAACACCGCGGCGTCGTCGGCGGTGTTCGAGCCGACCAGCAGCCGCGGCTCGTCGACGGCGGCCAGCCCCCGGACGATCGGCAGCAGCGCCGCCGCCGGCAGCTTGCATCCGCAGCCCGCGCCGTGCGAGAGCGACGTCAGCGCGACGGGTGCCGCGGCATGCTTCTCGCTCACAGCCGTACGGCCGGGCCGGGCATCGGATGGGCATGAGAGCACACGGTTTGCGGTCGTCGTTGCGCGTTGGCGAACCGGCGCAACCCTAGCGCGTCCCGCGACAGACCCGTCGCGGCGGCGCGCAGGAGGCGTGTGTACTCCAATAACCTGGCTATTGGAGGTCTTGGATGTAGAAGTCCCGATGTGAGCCGCGAGGAAGCCATGCGGGAGCGCTACGCCGCCTTGGCCGCCGGGCTCGACGAGCGTCAGCGCAGGTTGTGGGCCGGTGGCGAAGCTCTCGCCTACGGCCGGGGCGGCGTTGCCGCCGCCGCACGGGTCACCGGGCTCGCGCGCGCGACGATCACCAAGGGCATGCGGGCGATCGAGTTGGGTGAGACGATCGAACCCGGTCGGGTGCGCCGCCCGGGTGGTGGCCGGCGGCCGCTCGAGGATCACGACGTCGCGCTCGTCGGCGACCTGGAGCGGCTTGTGGCCGACCAGGCCCGCGGCGACTGCGACGCGCTCGCGTGGACGACCAGGAGCGTCCGCGATCTTGCCGGCGCGCTACGCGACGCGGGCCACGAGATCCACTACACGTCGGTTGCGCGGTACCTGCGTCGCCTTGGCTTCAGCATGCAATCCAACCGCGCGCCTCCGGGCGGCGCGCGCAGCCTGGATCGCGGCGAGCAGTTCCGGCGCCTCGATCGTCAGGTCAGCTCCGCGCTCGCGCGCGGAGATCCGGCGATCTGCGTGGAAGTCAGGCACCGCCAGCCGTATCGGTCCACCCCGGCAGCCGGGCGCGCGCGCTCTCCGAACCGCGGCCTGCCGGCCGGCTACGCATGCCCGGCGCAGGACGAGGAGTTGCGCAAGCTCGGCGACTTCGGCGTCTTCGACGTCACCTCCGACGAAGGCTGGGTCGGCGTCCCGACCGACACCGACATGACCGGCTTCGTCGTCGCCTCGATCCACTCCTGGTGGCAGGATCTGGGATGCAAGCGCTGCCCGCAGGCGACGACGCTTACGATCGCCGCCCAGTGCGGCGCCGACGGACAGCTTGCACGCGCGTGGAAGGCGCAGCTGCAGGGGCTTGCCGACGAAACGGGCCTGGCCGTCCACGTCTGCCATTTCCCTCCCGGGACGTCGCGCTGGAACCACGTCGAGCACAGCCTCTACAGCTTCAGGGGCCGACAGTGGCAGGGCCAGTCGGTGGTCTCCTGCAGGGTCGTCATCTCGCTGATAGGCAGCGCGAGTTCGCATGTCGCAGGGAGGGTCTACGCCCGACTGGACGATGCGAGCTACCCGCCGAGATTCAGCGTCCCGAATCTTGAGATGGCGGCGGTTGGCACCAACAACGGCGTGGTTTGGAACTACGAGATCGCTCCGCGAGCGGTGGCTCGCCGCGGGGGCCTACTGACCCTCCAGCTCAACGGCAGCCTGGACCGGCGTGTGCCAGGAGCGCCGCCGGTCCGCGAAACGTGACGCCGTTCCTCCAGCTCAATCCCGGCGCACGAGGATGAAGTCCGCGACGCTCTGCAGCGCGACCGGATCCCCCGGCAGCTCCGCGAGCGCCGCGCTCGCGTGCGCGTGTGAATCGCGGGCGAGCTCGCGTGCACGCTGCAGGCCGAACGCGCTCACATACGTGCTCCTGCCGCGACGCGAGACGCGGTCGCGTGGCGTGCCGAGGATCCTCGCGTCCGCTGTGGCGTCGAGGATGTCGTCGACGATCTGAGACAGGACGCCGACCGCTGCGGCGAATCGCCTCAGGGAGGCGGCAGCGGGGCCCGTCTGGCCGGTGAGGGTCAGCACTGTCCCGACGGCGCACGCGAGCAGCCCGCCTGTCCGCAGCTCGTACGCTTGGCGCAGCCGGTCGTCATCGAGCTCCTGCGTGTGCCCGCAGTCGGCGTAGAGCGCGCCGACCAGCCCCGCGACCCCTGCCGCCTGCATCAGCTCCGCGGACGCGGCCAGCACCCGGGAGGGCTCCTGCTGTTGCCTGCTGGAGACCAGCGCGATCGCCTCCGCGAACAGCGCGTCGCCTGCCAGGAGCGCGACGTCTTCGCCGAACACGACGTGCGTAGCGGGCTTGGCGCCGCGTGCGCTGCGGTCGCCCATCGCCGGCAGGTCGACGTGGATCAGCGCGTGGGTGTGGATCATCTCGAGCGCCGCCGCGAGCGGCAGCACCGACGCGGGCGGGCGCCCGAGCGCGTCGGCGGTCGCCAGCGCGGTCACCGGCCGGATGCGGTCGCCCCCGCCCAGGAGGCTGTAGCGCATCGCGTCGCGAAGCAGCTTCGTGGCCGTCGCGCGCGAGAACACCAGCCCCTCGAGGTAGTCCTCGACCTGGCGCCGGAGATCGAGCACCGCGAGCGGCGCTTGCGCGTGGCTCACGGTGTCGCCCTCCCGACGCCGCCCACTCAGACGCGGTCGGCGACGATGAGCAGGTACTGGAAGCTGCCCTCGCGGTAGGACTCCAGGAACGGCTTCTCGACGCCGGTCGCGGGCGAGGACGTCTCGCGCAGCTCCCAGTACGGAATCGTCTGCGGCGTGAGGTCGACGACGCTGATCGGCACGAGATCGTTGGCCGCGAGGGCCTTGAAGTACTGGCTACGGGGGTGGATCTTGCACGTGTAGTGCTCGTCGATCGCACGTACCGCGGCGGAGCGGCCCATCAGGTCGTTGCTGCAGCCGGTGATGCAGACATACCGGCCGCCGATCTCGAGCTGTCGCGAGACCTCTGCGTACAGCTCGAAGAGGTCCACGTACATCGTCGTCTCATTGCTCCACATCGCGCGGCGCGATGCGCTCTCGAAGCCGGTGTCGAGCATGTTGCGGAAGTGGAACTTCACCTTGTCGCTCACGCCGCGCTCGGCGGCTTGGTCGTTGGCGAACCCGACCTGGTACTCGGAGATCGTGACGCCGTCGACCTGGCAGCCGAAGCGCTGGTGGGCCATGAAGCTCGTCGCGCCTCGGCCGGAGCCGCAATCGACGATGCGGTCGCCGGGCTTGATGTCGCCGAGGTTGTCGATGAGGAGGTCGGCCTGCGCGGTCTCCAGTCGGTGGAGCTCTCTGATGACCCGGTCGTCGCGGCCTTCTTCGGGACCGTCCAGCGCGGAGGGGTCGGGATCGCCGATCCCGTAGTGGTGGTGGTAGAGCCCGTTGACGTCGCCGAGCAGCAGGTTGACGCTGTCGTCGTTCGGGTTGTCGTTCCAGTACGCCGCAACCGATTTCTGGTACTCGCTGCGTAGGACGTCGGCCTCGGGATCGGTCGTGGTCATGCCGTTAACTCCTTGCTTGGGGGCCGAGCGACGGGCGGGCGCTACTCATCGTCTCCAGGGTGGTAGCGGCCGGTGGTGGCATGCCATTCGCGGCTGCCACCCAGCCAGGCCCACGTGTCCAAGAGAAACCGCTGCAGCATCGGTGAGCCCGTGAGGCTGAGCGCCGCCGCCTCGTCCACGAACATGTGCATCAGCTCGTTGTGGATCTCCACCGTGCGCCTGATCGCGTCCTCCCACGAGCACTGCTGCTCCGCGACGATGACCCGCGGCAGGTTGAAGTCCGTGTCGGACTCAAAGCCCGCGGAGTACAGGTCGTTCAGCAACACGTTTGCGAATCCGGCCGTCGTGAACGCCCGGCGAATGCGCGGGTCGTAGAACTCGTGCGCGGGAAGCTCGTAGCCCGCGACCGGGTCGATGAGGATCATCGGTGGCAGGTAGCTGTTGAGGTGACGCTGCACCAGGTACTCCCAGACGGGCGGCGTCGTGCCATTTCGGTGCCAGTCGGCTTCCTGGTTCCAAGCCACGAAGAGGATCGCCATCTGGTGTTGAAATCGGCCGACCTGGGCCGTGGAGGCGTAGCGGTCCAAGTGCTCCATCGCCGTCCGAAACGCCGTCGCGATCGGCTCGTCGCGCCTGAACTCGTCGAGCTGCGGCGCGTGCTCCAGCGGAAACTGGGGCGGATCGACGATCGCGTGCAGCAACGCCAGCCGCGACCCGACGACCCGCGGGTCGGCCCCCAGCTCGACCTCGTCGACGTAGTAGTCATCCGCCGCCCATTCCGCCACCACGCATCTCGCGGCCGCCAACAGGCGGTCGGGATCGTCGGTCGCGGGGTGAGCCAGCATGATCAGGCGCCCGAAGTTGCTGGTGCGCAGGCGATCGAGGTTGTCGGGGTAGATCCCGATCTCCTCGGCCCACGCGACGAGCCGCTCGTTGACGTCCTCCCCCAAGGCGGGGTCGTCGCGTACGGGGCCGGGACAGAAGAGCTCCGGCATCGACTCCTCGGCGACGGTGTCGTCGGGCTCGACCGACGGGGCGGCGACGGCCGCAGGAAGGGTCGCGACGAGCGCCCGCGCCGCCGAGGTGCCCAGGCCGGTAGGGCCAGTGAGGATGCCGGTCGTGATCGTCGGCGGCGCCGGTGGCGACTGTTCGGCCTTGGGCAGGTCGACCACCGGCGCGGGCAGCGCGCCGGGGTCGGGGCGCCGCGGGTGGGAGAGCAGCGCGCTGATCAGGCCGGACAGGCCGTGTGCGGCCGGGGGATCTGACACCGGTGACAGCGACGACATCTGGCCAGCCCCCTTTCACACTTCCTCGTGACGTCGCAACTGGTCGCGACGTCAGCCCCCGGTGATCGGGCAACCCTAGGGCCTGGGCAGCAACTGTCAACAATGGTGCAAAACAACATGCGCAAAGCAGCGAATGTGCAAGTTATTACTACACAGCCTTGCGGCCCTGGTATAAGCCCCGTTTGGGAGATGCGGCCCAGGCGGGTGTGTTTGGAGCAAAGCACACGGGCGTGTCATGGATGCAGCGATGCCGTTCGCTCCCAGGTGTGATCGTGGGCTCATGGTGAAGTTGGTGGAAGTACCACGAATGCACGGGAAGAAGGGTCCTACGACCGCCGGGAGCGCCTACGCATGACCGTTGATCCTGTTGAGCCTGACACCGCGACCCCGCAGCTGAGTCTTGGCACCGCGGCGGCCCGCAACCTCGCGACCACGACCAAGTCCGCGCCGCAGATGCAGGGCATCACGTCGCGCTGGCTGCTGCGGGTGTTGCCGTGGGTGGAAGCCCGTGGTGGGGCCTATCGCGTCAACCGGCGGTTGAGCTATGCCGTCGGCGACGGACGGGTGACGTTCACGAACATCGGCGCCGACGTCCAGGTCATCCCGGCGGAGCTCTGCGAGATCCCGTTCCTGCGTTCGTATGACGACATGGACGTGCTGAGCACCCTGGCCGCCAAGTTCAAGCAGCGCGAGGTCAAAGCCGGCGACGTGCTCGTGGAGCGCGGCAAGCCGGCGGATGAGATCGTGCTCATCGCGCATGGCAAGGTCGAGAAGATCGGCATCGGCAAGTACGGCGACGAGGTCGTACTGTCCACGTGGGCCGATGGCGATCATTTCAGCTATCAGGTGCTGCTCGAGTCCGACGACTTCTGGGAGTACACGGCCAAGGCGGTCACTCCTGGCACGGTGCTGACGCTCAAGCAGGGCGAGTTCGAGAAGGTCGTCGATCAGAACGAGACGCTCGCCGCGCACCTCGAGGCGTTCAAGGTCCTACCGGCGCTGCCCCAAGACAAGTCGGGGCAGGCCGAGATCGCGCTCGCGTCCGGTCACGAGGGTGAGCCGACGCTGCCGGGGACGTTCGTGGACTACGAGCTCTCGCCGCGCGAGTACGAGCTCAGCGTCGCGCAAACCGTCCTGCGCATCCACACGCGCGTCGCGGATCTCTACAACGAGCCGATGGACCAGACCCAGCAACAGCTCAAGCTGACGATCCAGGCGCTGCGCGAGCGCCAGGAGAACGAGATGGTCAACAACCGCGACTTCGGGCTGCTGCACAACTGCGACCTCAAGCAGCGCATCCGCGCGCGGACCGGCCCGCCGACCCCCGACGACTTCGACGAGCTGATCACGCGGCGCCGCGGGGCGCAGTTCCTCTTCGCCCATCCGCGTACGATCGCGGCGTTCTTCCGCGAGTGCACGCGCGCAGGCCTGTATCCGGAGAACACCCCGTTGCTGGACTCGATGGTCCCGTCGTGGCGCGGCATCCCGCTGCTGCCGTGCAACAAGATCCCGATCACCGATCAGCTCACGAGCTCGGTGATCGTGATGCGCACCGGCGAGGACAACGAGGGCGTGATCGGGCTGCGCCAGACGGGCCTTTCGGATGAGGTCGAGCCCGGCCTGTCGGCACGCTTCATGGGCATCAACGAGAAGGCCGTGATCAACTATCTCGTGACTACGTACTTCTCTGCCGCCGTGCTCGTGCCCGACGCTCTGGGGGTCCTAGAGGACTGCCAAGTCGGCACGTGACGACGGGGAGGCGACCGTGCTCTCGGTGACCGCTCCCCGCCCGCCGGGCGACGTCCTGGCCTGGGGCCGCGAGGCGCTCGAGGACGCGCTGGCTGCGGCCGTCGGCTCGCTGCCGGGATCCGTCCGGCGCGTCGTCGACTTCCATCTCGGAACGTGTGACGAACACGGCGATCCGACGCCGCGGTCGGGCGGCAAGGCGCTGCGTCCGACCCTCACGCTGCTCATGGCCGAGGCTGCGGGCGGCGCGAGCGATGGGGCGCTGTCCGCGGCCGTCGCGGTCGAGCTCGTGCACAACCACTCGCTGCTGCACGACGACGTCATCGACGGCGACGTCCTGCGCCGTCACCGTCCGACGGCATGGTCGGTGTTCGGTGTCGGCCCGGCGACGCTGGCGGGCGATGCGCTGCTGGCGCTGGCGTTCGAAGCCCTGAGCGCCGGGGGCGGACCCCGGACGCGGGAGGCGCTGAGCCTGCTCGGCGAGGCGCTGCAGGAGCTCGTCGCCGGGCAGATGGCCGACCTCGCGTTCGAGGCGCGCGGGGACGTGAACCTGGAGGAGTGCATCGGCATGGCGCGCTCCAAGACCGGTGCGCTGCTGGGCTGCGCGTGCGCCCTCGGGGCGCTGTCGGCGACCGGCGACCGCAGCAAGCTCGCTCACGCCCGGGCATTCGGGGAGCGACTCGGGCTCGCGTTCCAGCTCGTCGACGACGTCCTCGGCATCTGGGGCGACCCACGGGTGACCGGCAAGCCGGTGCACTCGGACATCACGACCCGGAAGAAGTCGCTGCCGGTGGTGGCAGCGCTGACGTCCGGCTCGACGGCGGGGCGCGAGCTCGCGATCTTGTATGCCCAGCCCGACCCGCTGTCGGCCGCGGACGTCGCGTCAGCCGCTGCGCTCGTCACGGCGTCAGGGGCTCGCACGTGGTGTGAGGCCGAGGCGTCGAGGCACCTGAGCGCGGCGCTCGACGAGTTGCCCGGCATCGGGGCGAGTGGGCGGGCGACGGGCGAGCTGGAAGCGATGGCGCGGCTGGTGAGGACCCGTGACCACTGAACGCACGTCCGTCATGGCGGACGACCGGACGCACGAGGAGGAGCTCATCGTGCTCGTCGACGAGCGCGGGCGCCCCAGAGGCACGGCTGAGAAGTGGTCGTCGCACCACGCGGACACCCCGCTGCATCTCGCCTTCTCCTGCTATGTCTTCGACGACAGCGGTACGTTCCTTGCGACCCGCCGGGCGCTCACCAAGAAGGTCTGGCCGGGCGTGTGGAGCAACAGCGTCTGCGGGCACCCGGCCCCGGGCGAGAGCTTCCGCGACGCGATCCAGCGGCGGGTCCGCTACGAGCTGGGAATGACGGTGCATCAGATCGAGGTGGTGCTGCCCGAGCACGTCTACCGCGCGCCCGCCTTCGAGGGCATCGTGGAGTACGAGTTCTGCCCGGTGTTCGTCGCGCGCGAGGCCGAGGGCCCGCAGCCCAACCCTCTGGAGGTCGGAGCCTGCACGTGGATCGACTGGGACGACTTCGTCCGCCGGGCGCTCGCGGACACGTCCGACGTCTTCTCATGGTGGTGCAAGAACCAGCTCAGCGAGCTGCTGGGACACCCGCTCGTCGAACGCTATGCACGGCCCGCCGACGAGTGCAACGGGGCCGGCGCTTGTCGCTCGTGAGCGAGCTCGATCGCCCGTTGGGCGCCGTGCACGTCCCGCCGACGGCCATGTCGATCACCGCCGATGACAGCACGGCGGACTTCGTCGATGCATACGGCACGAAGTCGTAGACGAGGATCGTGGTGAGAACCGGATGTGCCGCGCTCGCCGTTCTCGGCTGCGCGCTCGCCGCGCTCGCCGCCACGCCGGCACGCGCGCAGGCTCAGCTGCCGCTTCCACCATTGCCGATACCGGTGTTGCAACGGGTCCTGGTGATCGCACCGCCCGGCGAGCCGCTTGCCCCGAAGCCCACGGGGAAGATCACCATCACCATCGACGGGTTGGACGTGATGACGCGGCCGGTGGCAGACACGAGCGACCTGCTGCTCGCGACGGCGTCGGCCGCTGCTGCGCTGGGTCAAAACGTGACCCTCACGTATTCAGGCGACGACTACTACGAGCCTGGCGAGCCCGTTCGCGTCAAGTTCCTCGGCGGCCCGACGCTGACGATCACGGCACGATCGAGGGATTCCGCCCCCCCGGTCATCGAGATTCTCTCGCCGGGCGACGGCGTCCGCTACGCGGTCGCGGCGTCGGTCACGGCGATCTACTCGTGCAAGGACCCTGGCGAGCGCTCGGCCGTAGCGAGGTGTGAGGGCCCGGTGACCGCCGGCGCGGCCGTCGACACCGCGACGGCCGGACCGTACTCGTTCACCGTCACCGCCGCCGATGCGCGCGGCAACACGTCCACCAAGACGATCACGTTCCGCGTCGGCGAGACGGGCGCAGCGGCCGGCGACCGGTCGCGCGAGCAGCGCGGCGGCGCTCAGCCAACCCCGGATCCGCCGCCGGCCCGGCCGGCGGCAGGCGCGCCGGGCGCCGTGTCGCCGCCTGCCTCGGCGGCGACGCCCGGATCGGAGCCTCGTCTGGGGTCCTCGTCCGCGCCACGAAGCAGCGGGCAGGGCAACGAGAGCGCCGGCGCTCCTCCACAGCCGGCTTCGGGCTCAGACGACGAGGACCCGGCGCAGCCCCTCAGCCGGGAGCTGACCGCATACGATCCCCGCTCGAATCCGGCGCAGACGGTCGGGATCCTTGTCGCGGCGTTCACGCTGCTGCACCTCGGCACGCGCGCCGGCGGGCTTGCGCTCGCCGGGGGCGGTGGCGGCGTCGGAGGCTCGGCAGCTGAGTCGACGCGCCGCCGGCGGCTGCGCTCGGGGCGCTCCGGGCATGGGGATTCCACCCCGGAGGCCAGCTTCGACTACGAGGCGGTGGAGGTCGAGCAGCTCGCGGGCGGCGCGGCGGCCGTCGCCGCCGGCGATCGGTCGCGCACGTGGGGATGGATGGGGACGAGGACCGTTGACGCGATCGGCGTCGCGCTGCCCGCGCGCCTCGCGCGGCGCTCGCCGCTGCTCGCACGGGTTGCGGCGGACGGGACCTACCTGCGCGCGATCCTCGGCTCGGCATCGCTGCTGGGGCCACTTGCCGGCATCGCGCTGGGAATCGCGGCGGTGCGCGATGTCGGCGGCGACGCGATCCCCCCGGCAGCCACCCTCGCGATCGCGATCGCGGCGCTGGGCGTGCTCGACGCGACGGCCGGGCTCGTGGCCGTGCTGATCTTCACGATCGGGGTGCTCGCGCTTGGCGGCATCGACTCCAACGCCGACGTGCGACTGATGCTCGGCCTCGGCGCGCTGTGGTTCGTGGTCCCGGTGCTGGCCGGGGCCGTGCGGCCGCTGCGGCGCGAGCCGGCGCGCGGGCCCGAGGAGGCGTGGGACCGCGCGGCGGATTTCGTCATCGGGTCGCTCATCGGCGCATGGGCCGTGCAGAAGATCGTTCTCGCGCTGCCGGGGCTCGCGGGGATGCAGCTGTCGCTCACCGACCACGCCAACAGCGCCGCGTATGCCGTCCTTGCCGCGCTCGTCGTTCGGCTTGGGCTCGAGACCGTGGCGGCGCACCTCTACCCGCGGCGCCTGGACGTCGCCGAGCCCGGCGAGCTGCCCGAGCCCAGCGCGACGCTGCGTCTCGGCGCGACCGCGCTGCGGCTCCTCGTCTTCGTGTTCTTCGCCAACATCGTGGTCGGCGGCAGCTGGCAGCTGTGGGTCGGAGCCGCGCTGTTCGTGGTCCCGCAGATCGTCGCCGTCTACCAGGAGCGCGTCCCGAACTCGCCGGGGTTGTACCGCGCGCTGCCCAAGGGGCTCGTGGAGCTCGTCCTGATGATCATCGTCGGAACCGCCGTCGGCGCGCTGCTCATCAGCACGATGGACGAGAACGCCGACACCTTCATCGCCAACAGCTTCGTGCTGCTTGCGCTGCCCGGCTTCGTGCTCTCGCTGCTTGCGCTCTTCGGCCGCGACGGAGACGACCGGCAGGTCGGATGGGGCAAGCGGGTCGCCGGCGTCGCCCTGCTGGTGCTCGGCGTCCTCGCAGTGTTCGGCCTGGTGCTTTAGGCCCCGCTTGGCCGCCATCTGAAAGGATCAAGCAGATGCATGCGCAGGCCGGGCTGACGCGGGTGGTTCACGAGGTGCGAGAGCTCGACCTCGGCGAGCCCACGAACTACGACGCGGGCCGTCTCACCGTCGGTGAAGAGTTCGTCAAGGACCTCCTCGGCGACCCCGCGCTGGCCGACATCCGGCTGGGCTGCGCCGCGCCCGGCGACTCCGTGCGGATCGTCGGCGCGCTCGACGCAATCCAGCCCTGTTCCAAGGGGCCCGGCGGGGGCGGCGTGTTCCCCGGGCTGCTCGGTCCCGCGATGCCCGCGGGTCGCGGTGAGACCCACATCCTGCGCGGCGCGGCCGTCATCGCCGCCGGCTACCTGCCGCGCGCTCAGGAGGCGGTCATCGACATGTCGGGGCCGGCGGCGCCGCTGTCGCCGCTCGCCGCGACGCACAACCTCGTCGTCGAATGGACGCCCGCCGAGGACGCGGCCTGGGAGGACGTCGAGACCGCACTGCGGCGCGGGCTGGTCAAGGTGGCGGCCCACCTCGCCGAGGCTGCCCTCGACGCCGAGCCAGACGCCGTCGAGGAGCTGGCCGATCCCGCCACGTCGACCTCCAACGGCAAGCCCCGTGTCGGGGTCATCCTCAACCTGCAGACGCAGGGCAAGTTCAAGGACGTCTTCGTCTACGGGCGCAGCCTGTCGGGCGGCCTGCCGACCGTCATCTCCCCCAACGAGCTCGATGACGGGGTGGTGGTCAGCGGCCAGTACGGCCACCCCGCGCTGAAGAACCCGACCATCCTGCACCAGACCCATCCGGTGGTCGCCGCGCTGCGCGCCCGATCGGACGAGCTTGAGCTGGCCGCGCTCATCCTCTGTCCCGAGCCCGTCAACCAGGCCGACAAGGAGCTCGTCTCCGCCCACGCCGCGCGGCTGTGCGCAAACCTCGGCCTCGCCGCGGCGATCGCGACCAAGGAGGGCGGCGGCAACGCCGACGCGGACGTCTCGCTGAAGCTCGATCGCCTCGAGGAGGAGGGGATCGCGGCCGTCGGGATCCTGGCCGAGATGGCGGGGCGCGACGGCACCGGGCCGCCGCTGGTGGTCCCCCCCACCAAGGCCACCGCGCTCGTCAGCACCGGCAACTACGACGAGCGGATGACGCTGCCCGCGGTCGAGCGCGCGCTGGGCCGCGACCGCATCGCCCTGCTCGACCAGCCGTCCACCGACGAGGTCGAGCTGCCCGTCGCCGCCATCTACTGCGCGCAGAGCACCCTCGGCTGGGGCCGACTGACGTGCGCGGAGGTCACCGCCTGATGAAGATCGTCCACTACGTCAACCAGTTCTTCGCCGGGATGGGCGGCGAGGACTCGGCGGGGACGGGGCCGGAGCTGCGCGACGGGGCCGTCGGACCCGGGCGCAAGCTGGCCAGCCTGCTGGGCGACGAGCACGAGATCGTGGCCACCGCCGTCTGCGGCGACGACTACGCCGCATCGCACCCCGAGTTCGCCGCCGAGCTCGTCGCGCAGGCGCGCGAGCGCGGCGCCGAGATGATCGTGGCCGGTCCCGCCTTCACCAGCGGGCGCTACGGCATGGCGTGCGCGCGGATGGCGGCTGCGGCGAGCGAGGCGGGGCTGCCAGCGCTGGCCGCGATGCATCCCGAGAACCCCGGCCTGGGCGAGGCTGCCGGCACGGCCGTCGTCGAGAGCGGCCAGACCGCACGCCGGATGAAGGACTCGCTCGAGCGCTTCGCCACGGCGGCGCTCAAGATCGCCGCGGGCGAAGAGCTCACCGCGCAGGACGGCCGCATCGGCCCGGTCGCTCGCATCAACCGCCTGGCGGAGCGCAGCGCGGCCGAGCGCGCGGTCGCCCTCGTGCTCACGCGGCTCGGCGGCGACCGGGAAGCCACCGAGATCCCCCTCCCCGACTTCGACCAGGTGACGCCCGCCGCGCCCGTCGACGACGTCGCCGAGGCGCTGGTCGCGCTGGTGACGGAGGGCGGCTTCGTGCCCGCCGGCAACCCCGACCGGCTGGAGTCCGCGCGTGCGACGAAGTGGGTGCGCCACTCGCTCGACGGCCTCGACTCGGCCGACAGCGGCGAGTTCGAGTCGGTCCACGGCGGCTTCTCGACCCAGTGGGCGAACGCCGATCCCAACCGCATCCTGCCGCTCGACGTCGCCCGCGAGATGGAGCGCGAGGGCGTGATCGGGCGCCTGCACGGCGAGTACCTGGCGACGACCGGCAACGGCACGACGGTCGCCGACGCGCGTCGCTTCGGGATGGAGTGGGCCGCCGAGCTGCGCCAGCAGAACATCCAGGCGGTGATCCTCACCGCCACCTGAGGAACCGGCACGCGTTGCGGGTCAACGCTGACGAAGGAACTGGAGCGCGCCGGGATCCCCACCGCACTGCTGTGCAACCTCGTCTCGATCGCCAAGCGCGTCGGCGCGCCGCGCATCGTGCCCACGCGCGGCATCCCGTTCCCGACCGGAGACCCCGAGCTCGGGCCCGCGCAGGAGCGCGCCTGGCGCCGGCAGCTGCTCGAGCGGGCGCTGCACGCCGTCGCGACGCCGGTCACCCAGCCGACGGTCTTCGACGGCGATCCGGTTCAATAGGGGGCACATGCCTACTCCGGTGATCTCGGCCGCCAGCGCGGTGCTCGCCCACGTCCCAGGACTTTGCCGTCACGGCTCCAAGCCGTCTCGCGAGCTGCCGCGCAATCCGGAGATCGAGGCGCAGTTCCTGGGCTCCCTGCGCACCTTCGAGCAGGCGGTGGCCTACGCGCCGCACCAGGCGTTCCTCGGCGCGCTTCACCCGCGCGACCTGCCGGAGCGGCCGTGGGCCGGCGTCACCCCCGACGGCGAGGGCCGCTTCGCCGGCGTCGGCGAGCTCATGCCCGAGGACGAGTTCCTCGGCCTGCTGGCGGCGGTCGACGACTTCAACCTCGTCAAGCTCGGCGCGCAGGAGGCCGGCGTGTTCGCCGAGCGGCTCGCCCGCCATCCGCTCGCCGAGCACTTCGACCTCGAGCGCGTGGCGGCCGCGGGTGGCGACGCCGAGGCGATCTCGGCCGAGCCGGGGGCGCTGTCGCTGCACCTGGGCGCCGATCGCCTGGCCGCTGCCTTCCGTCGCGGCCACGAGAGCGACGGCGCCCTGACCGCGGACGTGCTGCTGGAGAACCTCTCGAGCAAGGCGAGCGCCACGCTGGCGCTCCTGCGCCTGCTCATCGACAACGCCATCGACCCGGACTCGATCGACTACGTCATCGGCTCCGGCGAGGAGGCGATCGGGGACCGCTACCAGCGCGGCGGGGGCAACCTCGCCAAGACGGTGGCGGCATCGGCCGGCTGCAACAACGCCTCGGGCGCGGACGTCAAGAACTTCTGCGCCGCGCCGGTTCCCGCGCTGGTCATCGCCAGCAGCCTCGTCGCCTCCGGGGTCTTCCGGCGCGTCGCGGTGATCGCGGGCGGCTCGCTGCCGAAGGTGGGTATGAAGTTCCAGGGCCACCTCAAGCACGGCCTGCCGATCCTCGAGGACGTGCTCGGCGCCTGCGCGCTGCTCGTCGAGGCCGACGACGGCCGCTCGCCGCGCGTGCGGCTGGACTCCGTGGGCGTGCATCCCGTGGCCGCCGGCTCGTCGAACCCGAAGATCATGGAGGCCCTCTCGATCGCTCCACTGGATCGTCTCGGCTTGGGGATGCTCGACGTTGACGACTACGCCACCGAGCTGCACAACCCCGAGATCACCGAGCCCCAGGGCTCGGGCAACGTCCCCGAGCGCAACTACAAGACGCTCGCCGCACTGGCCGTGCGCCGGGGCGACCTGGAGCGTGCCGACATGGGCGATTTCGTCGCGAATCGCGGAATGCCCGGCTTCGCTCCCACGCAGGGGCATATCGCCTCGGCTTTGTGTTACGTGCCGCACGCCCGCGCCCGGCTGATGGATGGGGGCGCCCAGCGGGTACAGCTCATCGCCAAGGGCAGCCTGTTCCTGGGGCGGATGTCCGAGCAGTCCGACGGCATGAGCGTGCTGCTCGAATCAAACGACGAAGTGAGAGGATGAGCGCATGGGATCGGTAGCCGAGGCGACGCGCGAGAACTTCGACGAGCTCGTCGCGAGCGGCACCACGCTCGTCGACGTCTGGGGACCGGAGTGCCGGCCGTGCCTGGCGCTGAAGCCCCATGTCGAGAAGCTGGCCGAGGCTCGTGACGACATCTCGGTCGTCATGCTCGAGGCGCCCAAGGCCCGCCGGGTCTGCATCCGCCTCAAGGTCCACGGGCTGCCGACCTTCCTGCTGCTGAACGACGGCGAAGAGGTCGCGCGGCTGTCCGAGTCGACGATCAGCCCGGCGGAGCTGAAAGACTGGCTCGACAAGAGCCTCGACGAGATGCGAGAGGAGGTGAGCTAGCACCCCATGTTCGAGAACAAGCAGGTCGTCGTCCTCGGTGAGCGCGACGGGATCGCGGGACCCGCGATCGCCGCATGCGTCAAGAGCGCGGGCGGAACCGTCGCCTTCGCGTTGACGGAGTGCTTCGTCTGAACTGCCTCGGGGGCCATGGACCTGAATAGCCAGGAAACGATCAAGCGTCTCGCTGACGAGCACGGGGCCGAGCAGTTGCTCGTGCTCCTCGGAGCTCCCGATGCGGAGAGCGCTGAGATCGCCGCCGAGACCGTTGTGCTCGGCGATCCGACCTACGCAGGCGCATTGGCCGAGGCCCAGTTGGGTCTCTCCGTGTATCACGTACTCGAGGAGGAGTTCCGCAGCCTGGTCGACGACGACGTCTACGAAGAGCAGATCGGCGTCATGGCAGACGTGCTCGAAGCCGAGGAGATCTCCGCGGCGGTCAAGGGCATGCGCGAGCAGAAGCCGTAGCGCGCGCCAGATTCAGGCAGCGAACGGCCGCAGGTCGAAACGCTGACGATCGAAGTACGTCATCCGGGCCGCAATGGCCGTGACGATCTTTCGCGCGACCAGCGCATCGATGCGCGCACGCCGATATCGCAGCGCGAGGTAGGCGAGCATGCTCTCGGCGACATCCTCCCGGCCGGGATTGCCGCGCGCATAGGTGGAGATGAAGGTCGGGTCCAGGAACTGCGCGGCGCGCCAGCCCGTCGCGCGGGCATGGCGGGCATCCAGCGACGTGTGCGCCCCCTCGTGGACCAGCGCCTCTTCCAGGACGCCGTCGCGCTCGAACGCGGCGCCCCGATCGGTGTGGATGACCACGTCGCGGTAGGCGCCGCCGAAGTCCTTGTTTCCGCGATGGATCGAGAGGGTCTGGATGCTGTTGCGAAGCGCCTTCGGCAGCTGTCCCGTCACGCGGCCGTACTTCTTCGCCACGACCGCCGCGACGTCGCGCTGCCTGAACTCGGGGTTGACCCGGATCTCGACTCGCGATCCGTCGCGAAAGGCGGCCGCGAACACGAAGGCCCTGACGGTCACGATGCGATCCACGCGACGGTCGAACATCTTGCGTTGCCCTCGCCCGACGTACGTGACGCGGGTGAACGCCGTCGGGTCGGACGGCGTGATGACGTCGCGGTCGATGTAGATGGTGCCGCTGAACGGCGGCTTCTGCGCGGCCTGCGCCTCGGTGGCGCCGCTCAGCCCGGCGATCACCGCTACGGCGGCGTAGGTCGTGCGTCGCACTGGACGGCTTATACAAGCTCGCGGCGGTCGGTGGTTCGCCATCACGCCCTCGGGTAGGCGCGCTGGATGGACGATGAGCTTGCCACGCTGACCGCCGCGCTCGCGCTCGCAGGCGTGCACCTGTTCGCGCCGCGGTTGAGGTTCCTCACGCTCGTCCCCCGTAGCCGCTGGTTGTCGGTGGCCGCAGGAGTGTCGGTGGCCTATGTCTTCGTGCATCTGCTGCCAGAGTTGGCGGAGGGCCAAGCGGCGGTCGACGGCGAGGGCGCGGAGGGGTCAGAGCCGCTGCTGGGGTTTCTCGAGAACCATGTCTACCTCGTCGGCCTCATCGGCTTGGCGGTCTTCTACGGAGTCGAGCGGCACTCGCTGTACTCACGACAGCGCAACATGCAGCGGACCGGAACAGATTGCACGACCCAGGATGCATTCTGGCTGAGCACCGCGTCCTTTGCGGTCTACAACGCGGTGATCGGCTACCTGCTGCTGCGCTCCGATCTCGAGGATCTCACGCAGCTCGTCCTCTACACGCTGGCGCTGGGGGTGCACTTCGTCATCAACGACTTCGCGTTGAGCGAGCATCACCGCGACGCCTACCAGCGGGTCGCTCGGTGGGTGCTCGTGTCCGCGATCCTCGTCGGCTGGTTCGCCGCGATCGCGACGGACCTCCCCGAGCGCGTCATCGCGCTCGTCATCGCCTTCATCGCCGGCGGCGTCGTCCTGAACGTCCTCAAGGAGGAGCTGCCCGGCGAGCGCCTCGCGCAGTTCTGGCCGTTCGCGGGAGGGGCACTCGCCTACACGGTGCTGCTGCAGCTCGCGTTCTGACAGGTGAGACGAGCGGGGCAGATCTCGCGATCCTCACCGCTCGGAGCCTGAGCGGATGCCCCCACGGCCATCGCCGTCAGGCGATCGCTGCTCGACGACCGCGTGGGAGCCGTCGTCGAAGACGATCAAGCCGCCGTGGCGCAGCCAGCGGGCGGCGTCCTGCGGCCCGCTCAGCAGCGCTGCCTTCACCAGCGCCTCGGCCTCGAGCGCCGTCGGCGCCAGGGCGGTTGCCTGAACGATGCCGGTGTAGGCCGGAAGTCCGGTTGCGGGATCGAGGAGGTGGTGCGCCGGCTTGAGTCGCTCCATCCAACTGCGCTTGGCGATGGACGTCGTCGCGACCGCGCCGTCGGCCAGCTCGAACTCGTGCAGCACTCTCTGGCTGAGGGGCGCCGCGACCGCGACGGACCGCTGCACGCCGCCGCTGCCGCCGATGCGCAGGTCGCCCTCGCAGTCGACGAGGAAGCTGGGGTGCTCCCGCAGCATCTCGCCGGCGACGTCGGCGAGCAGGCCCTTGACGATGCCGCCTCCATCGAGCCTGACACCCGGCGGGCGCGTCACCATGGACGTGTCCAGATCGACCTCGATCGTGCGCCAGCGGCGATCCGGATGCGCGCGGGCGGGCCGGCGGGCCGGTGCGAGCGCAAGCGCGAGCGGCAGTGCCAGCGAGCCGTGGAAGCGTTCGGTCTTGTAGCCGAGGCCCTCGATCGCGTCCAGCATCGTCGCGTCCACCAGGCCGCCGGTCGCATGCGCGGCGTCGACGACCGCCTGGACGAAGCGCGCCATGATCGCGGTGACCGCCACCGAGGTCCCCTCGTCGCGATTGAGGCTCGACAGCTCGCTTTCGGGCTTGAAGCGCGAGAACGCCGCGTGCCAGACGAGCAAGAGGTCGCGGACCGCGATCACCGCCTGCTCCGGTTCTCCGACGGGCCCTGCGCCCCCGACCACGACCGTCGTGTTGCCGCCGAAGCACGTGAAGGTTCTGGAGGCTTCGATCATCGAGATCGTGCACCGTACCGGCGCACGACGTCGGCGGGACGCTGCCGAGCGGACCCCGCGGGATGCCAAGATGTCGAAATGTCTAGACGTAACAACCGGCGCGGGCTAGGGTCCTATGCTCATAGACCCGAGGAAGCCGGACCGGCAGTCCGGAATACGGGACTGCCAGCACCAAGGGGGCCGTGAGGTTGTCGATCAAGGTCAAGCTCAAGGAAGACCAGGTACTCGTCATCCGCGTAGACGCGGACGAATGGACGCGCGCTTTCAGCGCAGCCCTGAAATCCAACAGCCCGATCGAGGTCCACAGCTCCGATGGTCGGACCCTGGCGATCAATCCCCATCAGATTCTGTTCTGGGAGGAGATCCCAGACGAAGCTCCTGCTCGTCTTGCTCAGACGGCGTAGCTTCCGCGAACGGATCTGCGAATTCGCCGGCCAGGCCGGTATTGGCTCCCAGCGACAGCCTGAACCGGCCCTTCATGCGTGGCGACACGGCACAGAACACCGCGCTGACGAAGGCGGCGACCGCGAGCCCAGGCCAAGTCGAGGTCCCGAGGCAGTAGCCGCAGACCGACAGGCCAGCTACGGCCATGCCGTCCGTGCGCCACATCCAACGCTTGACGCGCGGCACCTGAGGGGTGGGAGTCTCATCTGGAAGATCGCGACCGGCCACGCATTCGACGCTACCGGAGCTTCCAGCCGGTCCGCCAACACCCACCCGCGAGGGGCGGCCTCGAATCCAATCGACCCACTACCTGGGGCGTTCGCCGCGCCGATGACTACGGCTACCCCACCTGTCTTCTCCCTCGCCATGGCTCACGATGGCGGGGTGCCCCAGAGCGTTCTCATCGTCGATGACCACGAGTCCTTTCGGCGCATCGTCGGCGCGCTGCTGCGCGACAACGGGTACCGCGTCGTGGGCGAGGCGGCGACCGGCGCTCAGGGGCTCGAAGCCGCGGCCCGCCTGCTGCCGCAGGCGGTGCTGCTCGACGTCGGCCTGCCCGACATGGACGGGTTCGCGGTCGCCGCGGGGATGATCGCCGGCGGACAGGGACCGGCCGTCGTGCTGACCTCGGCCGACCCGGAGCCCGACTTCGAGGCGCTGGCCCTGCGCGCGGGCGCTCGCCGCTTCGTCGCCAAGGCCGATCTCGCCAGCTTGGCGCTCGACGACCTCTGGCGCTGACCGTCCTCGCCGGTAGCGTGCAGCGCATGCAACCGGTGGCTCTGCGGGTGGTCATCGCCGAGGACCAGGTGCTCCTGCGCGAGGGGATCGTGCGCCTGCTCGGCGAGGCGGGGTTCGACGTCGTCGCCCAGGCGGCCGACGCCGACGATCTCCTGCGCAAGGTCGCCGCGCACGCCCCGGACGTCGCGATCATCGACATCCAGATGCCGCCGACGAACACCGACGACGGGCTGCGCGCGGCGATGCACGTGCGCGCCACCCAGCCGGAAGTCGGGGTGCTCGTCCTCTCGCAGTTCGTCGAGGAGGCCTACGCGCTGGACCTCATCGGCGACGATGCGGCCGGCGTCGGCTATCTGCTGAAGGATCGCGTCGCAGACGTGGCGGCCTTCACCGAGGCGATCGTGCGGGTGAGCCGCGGCGGCTCGGCGCTGGACCCCGAGGTCGTCGCCCAGATGCTCGGGCGCCCGCGGCGCCAGGATCCGCTGGCGAGCCTGTCGCCCCGCGAGCGCGAGGTTCTGGCGCTGATGGCCGAGGGCCGCACGAACCGCGCGATCGCCGACGAGCTCGTGATCAGCATCCACGCCGTCGAGAAGCACGTGACGAACATCTTCTCCAAGCTCGGGCTGAGCCCGACCGCGGAGGACCACCGGCGCGTCCTCGCCGTGCTCACGTTCATGCGGGCCTGACCGCCGCCGCTCTTCCCGGCTGCGGTTCGCCGGCGTCCAGCGGGATCACGGCGCGCACGGTGGTGCCCTCCCCCGGCGGACTGAAGACCTCCAGCCGTCCGTCCAACGCCTCGACTCGGTCGGCCAGCCCTCCGAGTCCCGACTCCACCGTGCCGCGCGCCCCGCCGACCCCGTCGTCGGCCACCTCGAGCTGGACGTGATCGTGCGCACGAACGAGGCGGATCGACGCGAAGGTCGCACCGGCGTACTTCGCCACGTTCGTCAGCACCTCGGCCACGACGAAGTACATGGCCGACTCGACCGCCGGCGGCAGCCGCCCGTCGTCGACCTCGAGCTCGACGGGCAGCGGCGCGCGCGCTGCGAGGGACCGAATCGCCGCGGCGAGCCCACGGTCGGAGAGCACCGCCGGGTGGATCCCCCGGGCGAGTCGGCGCAGGTCGGCGATCGCCTGTCCCAGTTCTTCGAGCGCCTCGTCGAGCTGGCGGCCGGCGGCGGCGGGATCGTCGTGGACCGCGGCGCTCACGCCGCGCAGCCTGAGCGCGAGCGTGACCAGCCGTTGCTGCGCTCCGTCGTGCAGGTCGCGCTGGATGCGCCGGCGGGCGAGGTCGGCCGCGTTGACGATCCGGGTCCGCGAGGCGCGAAGCTCCACCATCCGCGCGTGCTCGGCCTCGCGCTGACGCAGGATCTCCTCGGCCCGTCGCCGCTCGGTGATGTCGAAGATGACCCCGTCCAGCCAGCTGCGCCCATCCTGTCCGCGCACGAGGCGCCCGCGCTCCATCACCCAGCGCGCCGTTCCGTCCGCGCGCACGACGCGGTACTCGAGCGCGAACGGGCGGCCGCCATCGACCGCCGCATCCACGGCGCGCTCGACCTCCGCGCGATCCTCCGGATGGATGATGCTCGCGAACGAGCGACACGAGTTGTGGACGAAGTCCGTCGGCGGGTAGCCGGAGATCCTTCTCGATGGCCTCGCTGATGACCTCCATCGTGTAGTCGGCGTCATGCGAGCACCGGTAGATCGCACCGGGGACGTTGGCCATGAGCGCCTGCAGCCGCGTCTGATCGGCGCGCAGCGCCACCTCGCGCAAGCCTGCCTTCACCCGCGCGAGCAGCTCGGCAGGCTCAAACGGGACGGTCAGGAAGTCGACCCCCGCCTCGAGCGCTGCCACCACCTGCTGCACGTCGGCGAGGCGAGCCCGGACGAGAACGAAATGCGGGGCCGCGAGCTTCGGATCGTCACGGGCCTCGCGGCACAGGGCGAGGCCGTCCAGGCGTGGCATGTCCCAGTCGGCAACCACGAGCTGCACGGCCCCACTTCCCAAGGCCGCAAGCGCCCGGACGCCGTCGGCCTCGCGGATGACCCGGTAGGGGCCGCCGTCCAACACGGCGCCGGCCACAGCGGCACCGTCACCTGAGCCGACGACCAGGATCGTCTCGCCAGACACGCCCGACCAGCGTAACCGCTGCTCGATCAACCATCTCGGTCCTCGCGCCGGCCGGAGCGACCTGAGCCTTTCGAAGGCAACCGACCCGCGCGCTGGGCCTGCTCGCGAAGCAGCATCTCGATCTGCGCGTTGACGCTGCGCAGCTCGTCGGCGGCCCAGCGCTCAAGCGTCGCGTACAGGCCGGGATCCAGTCGCAACAGAAATCGCTTGCGCTCGCTCATGGCGATGCGATCCGAGCTCAGGAGTACAGCGAGCCCGCGTTGATCACCGGTGAGGCGCCGCGGTCGCCGGCCAGAACGACCATCAGGTTCGACACCATGGTCGCCTTGCGCTCCTCGTCGAGGTCGACGATGCCCTGCTCGCCGATCTCGCGCAGCGCCATCTCGACCAACCCGACGGCGCCGGCCACGATGATCCTGCGCGCGGCGAGGATCGCCGACGCCTGCTGGCGGCGCAGCATGGCCTCGGCGATCTCGGGCGCGTACGCCAGGTGCGTGATGCGCGCCTCGAGCACCTCGATGCCGGCGGCGCCGAGCCGCTCCTGCAGCTCGTTGTGCAACGCTCCCGAGACCTCCTCCGTGCCTCCCCGCAGCGACACCGTCCCCTCTTCGAAGTCGTCGTACGGATATTGCGTGGCCAGGTGACGCAGGGCCGACTCGCTCTGGACGTTGACGTACTGCTCGAAGTCCTCGACGTCGAACACCGCCTTGGCCGTGTCGGCGATGCGCCAGACCACGACGCCGCCGATCTCGATCGGGCTGCCCGCCGCGTCGTTGACCTTGACGCGTTCGCTCTGGAAGTTGCGCACGCGCAGGGAGATCTTCTCGCGCCACGGTGCGGTCAGCGGGTTCACCCAGAACCAGCCTTCGCGCAGCACGGTGCCCGTGTAGCGCCCGAACAGGATGAGGACCTGCGACTCATTGGGCTGAAGCACGATGAAACCCGCCAGTGCACCGAGCGCGAGCGCCCCGAGCGCGATGCCGGCGATGAGTCCGACGGTGTCGGCGGCAACGGCGAGGCCGGCAGCCGCCGCCAGGCTCAGGACGATCGCGAGCAGAGCAGGTGCTCCGGGGCGCGCCTTGCCCTCTCGCTGGGAGGACGGCGCGCGCGGCTCGAAGATCGGGGGGATCGATGCTGTCTCAACCATGAGGACACCTCGTTGGGGAGTGAGATCAAAATGATATCACCACGATATTACGGTCGCTGCTGGACCGGCCATGCGCCGCGGTTAGACCAGCTCGCTGGGCTTGACGCCCACGAGGAGCGCCATCTCGAGCCATTTCCAATAGCAGTCGACGTCATCGAAGCCGTGCTCGCGCAGCCAGCCGAGCTGGGTGTGGACGTCGAGCAGGCGGTCGGAGGGATCCTCGCACTCGAGCGGCTCGTCGATCGCCGCGAAGAACATCAGGTGCAGGCGATGGGTCGCCGAGGCCACGTGCTCGAAGTTCGCAAACAGGCCGCCCGGTTCGAGCACATCGAAGACCTCGCGGTACAGCGAGCGCTTTCGCTCGTGCTCGAGATGGTGGATCGCCATCGAGGAGACCACGACGTCAAAGCGCCCCAGCTCCGGCAGGGGCGCTGCCAGGTCGTGCTTGACGAGCTCGATGCGCTCGTCGCCGGCGAAGCGCTCGCGTGCCGCCTCCAGCATCAGCTCGGAGAAGTCGAGCCCCACGCCAAGCATCGCGGGACGGTCGACCTGAAGCAGGGCGAGCAGGCGACCATCGCCCGTTCCGAGGTCAAGGACGCGGCGAGCGTCCCGCGGGACCTGCTCGGACAGGACGCCTTCTCCCTCTGTGCGGTGCCCGATGGAGTCGGCCTTCGCCAGGTAGTGATCGACGTGCGCAGCGGTCGTCCATTCCTCGGACGCCATCGCCTCACCCACCCTCCGCGTCGGCGTGGAGGCCGAAGTCCTTGCTCACGCTGGACAGCACCTCACGCACGTCGCCGCTTCAGCTGCGACTCGAGACGACTGCGATCAGGACGAGAGCCGCGCAGACGACGACGACGCCGGGAAGGCCGGTGAAGATCGCGGCGAGCGCGAACAGCGGGATCGAGATCGCCATCGATCCGAGCACCATCTCCAGATCGTCGGCCATGACCGCATTGTGACGCACGCCGCGTCTCGTTCTCGCGCGTGCGTGGCTGTCATCGCGAACTGGGAGATCAGAGCCCGATCGTGCAAGCCAACGACGTCGAACGCGCCGCGACTTGACCGCGATCAGCCCGGGCGGAGAGGGTCCGCCGGCACGAACTTCGTCATGGCTCGATGCACCGACAAGAATGACTTCGACCTCGACCGACGAGTCCGCGGCCGATCTGGCCGCCTCGCTCGCGCTCGCGGATCTCAGGCGGCAGTCACGGCCCCTCAGTCGGGCGAGTGCTTCTTCAGCGCGTCCTCCCACGCGGCGCGCGCGCGGTCGAACTGCTCCGGGTCCAAGCGGTCGGGGCGCGGAACGGCATGATCTGGTCGCGGCTCGGGACCGGGGTCGTCGGGTGCGTCGCGGCCGTCGTCGCCCCGCCCGTCGTCCCCGTGGCCGCGCTTGCGCAGCCAGATGACGAGCGCAGCGACCGCGAGCAGGCCGAGCGCGACGCGCAACAGGATCGGCGCCGTCAGGCCGACCCGCAGCGCCAGCGCGGCGCCGACGCTCACCATCACCCACCGCAGGCCCGTACCACGCGCCGCCGGATCGGCGGACCGCAACCGCTTGATCACAAGCCAGGCGAGCGGTGCCAGGACGATCGCGAGCGCGACGATGAGCATGGGCTCAGACCTTAGCTCTCCGCGGGCCCCTGGCGCAGCAGTCGGCGCCTACGCATCATGTCCGCCGGCTGGCCACGGGACATATCCTCCGTCGCACGCATGCCCGAGCCGACGCCCCTCGAGACCGTGCGATGGATGGGGCTGGCTCCACCTGATGCGCTGCCGATCATCGTGCTCGTCGTCGACGATCGTGACGACGACGAGCTCGTCGCGATCATCGCCCGCGAGCGCCAGGTGCCCAGCCCCCGATTCGGCGGCGTCTGGGGAGCCGGCCGGCACGACGGCCAGCGTGTCGTGGCCCTGCAACTCTCGGAGCTCGGCGGCGACTTCGAGCGGCAGTGGTTCACGCGGGACATCCGCCGGGAGCTGCTCGAGATGATCCTCGTAGTGCCGCATCTCGTGGCGATCATGCCTCACGAGGTGGCAGGCGATGCGAACACCGTCGAGACCGTCCTTCCGCGGCTTGAAGGCTCGCTGCTCGTGCAGGTCGTCGACGGATCGCCGCCGGTCGCCGAGGTGCTCGAGCAGCTCGGCGAAGCCTGAGCTCACGACTCGCGCACCGACCGGCGCAGCTCGTCCGCCTGCACCTTGCCGATCGCGTTGCGCGGCAGGGCTTCGGTGAAGATCACCTCCCGCGGGTGCTTGTACTCGGCGAGCTGACCGTCGAAGAGACCCATGACGTCGTCGGCGTCCATCGATCCGGGCCGCCCGAGCACCACGAACGCGACCGGCACCTCTCCGAGCTCGTCGTCGGGGCGTCCCACCACCGCCGATTCCGCGATCTCCGGGCAGCTCGCCAGCACCGACTCCACGTCGGCGGGGTACACGTTGCAGCTGCCGACGATGATGACCTGCTTGATGCGGTCGACGATCGACAGCATCCCTTCGTCGTCGAGGAACCCCGCGTCGCCCGTTCGCAGCCAGCCGTCGTCGTGGAACGCCTCGCTGGTCGCCTCGGGATTGCGCCAGTACTCGCGCATGACGGTCGGGCCCTGCACGAGCACCTTGCCGACCCCCCCGGCCTCGACGGGCGAGCCGTCGGCAGCGGCGACGCGCACCCGGCAGTGCGGGACCGGCCGTCCCGCCGTGCCACGCAGCCGGTGAGCCTCCTCGAGCGGCACGATCGTCACCACCGGCATCGCCTCGGTGAGGCCGTAGTCCTGAAGCACGCACACCCCGCGCTCGAACCACGGCGCCAGCACGTCCTCACGCACGGTCGTCGAGCCGGTGATCACGCAGCGCAGGCTCGACAGATCGGTCGTCTCCCAGCGCGGGTGTGCGATCAGCGCCTTCGTCATCGCCGGCGCCGCGATCGCGAGCGTGATCCGGCGGCGTTCGATCTCCTCGAGCATCGCGCCCGGTTCGAACTCGCGCTGGATCGTCAGCGTCGCGCCCGCGGCCAGCGCGGGTGTCGTGAGGATGTTCAGCGGCCCGGTGTTGAACAGCGGGCCGTTCGCCAGGACCTCGTCCGCGGGCCCGATGCCGATGGCGGCCTCGACGTTCAGCGCGTTGAAGTGCAGCATCTCGTGGGTCAGCACCGCCCCCTTGGTCGGCCCCGTGGTTCCCGACGTGTTAACGATCAGCAGCGGCGTTCGCATCGGGCGATCCGGGTCTGAGCGCAGCTGCGGCGCCTGCTCGAGCAGCCGGGGCAAAGCCGCGAACGGCACGACCCGCAGCCCCAGCGAGCGGCTGGCCTCCCCCGCCGTCTGCTCGAACGCGTCCTCGGCGAGCAGCGCCGCGGGCTCGGTGTTCGCGAGCACGACCTCGAGCTCCGGCGCCGGCATCCGCGCGCTCAGCGGGACGAGGATCGCTCCGATGCGCGCGCACGCCAGCAGCAGGTCGAGCAGCTCGGGCGCGTTCTGTCCGAGGTACGCGATCCGGTCGCCCTCGCGGATCCCTTGCGGACCCGCGAGCACGCCGGCGAGCCGTCCGACCCGCTGCTCCAGCGCGCGGTAGCTGATCTGCCGATCCTCGAAGCGGACCGCGAGATCGTCAGGGCTGCGCTTCGCCCATCCGGCCACCCAGCTCGAGATCTCCGCCTCTGCGAGGGCCACGTCGCCAAGCGTATTCCGCTGCTAGGCGTAGAGCCCGTCCAGCCACGCCTTGAGCGCCGCCTCGTGCGCCGCTGCGTCGACGCCTTCGGCGAACAGATGCGCGCTCATCCCGACGACGCTGCCATAGTGGTTGCGCCCGAAGAAGCGGTACAGGCCGTCGGCGGTGCGGACGCCGAGGAACTCCGGCGCGGAGTAGTCGACGACGCCCGCGAGCGCGCCGGCGTCGCCGAGCGACGCGTCGACCGCGTCGCCGATGGCCGCGTCCGGCGAGACGCCGAGGGCAGCGCGCAGCGCATCCATCGCGTCCGGCGTCCCCGCGGCCTCGGGCCCCTCGATGCCGGACGACGGCTGGCCGACGTAGGTGACCTGACGCCCGTTGAAGTGCTCGAGGTACTGCCCGAGCGTGTGGAGGTAGAAGTCCGTGTGGCCGCCGATGGCGTCGTATTGGTCCTCCCACCCGTCGGCGAGGATCCCGCTGTGGACGTAGCGCAGGTGCGCGGTGCCGCCTTCGCGGGCCTCGATCGCGTAGTCGAGGGCGTTGAAGGTCCCGTCCGGCGACTCCATGCGGATGACGAGGCGGTTCGGCGGGTCCCAGGTGGAGATCGGCCCGTCCGGCGGCTCGGTGCCGGCGGGGATCTCCATCCCCGTCGGAAACATCCATGCCGCGGGATCAGCGGTGATCGCGGTCCAGACGTCGTCCGGAGCGGCGGGCAGGTCGACATCGCGGCTGACCTCGAATTCACGGCTCATGACCGGCGCTCCTTGGGCTTGGTGACGGTGGGGTGCAATGCGACGACGAAGCGGTGCGGGCGACCGCCTGAGGCCCCCTCGTCGTGGTACTTCGCGACGAGGCCGTTGACGGCGTCGGCCAGCTCCACGACGAACGCCGCCCGGTCCTTCGCCGACGCGAACCGCACCTCGCTGTCGATCCCGAGGGTCGCCAGCGGCTTGCCCGCTGCGCTTGCGGAGGTGATCAGCTGACCGACCTCGCGCACCAGGCGTCCGGCGACGGCGAGCAGCCAGCGCGCCGAGCGCTGGTCGGGCGCACGTGACGGATCCGGAGCGACCGCCGAGAGAGCGACCGGCGAGATCACGTAGGACGCGGCGGTCGCCTGCAGCACCCGCTCGGTGCAGTTGCCCTTGCGGCGCTCCTCGACGAGCTCCACCAGGCCGTGGCGCTCCAGCGCCCGCAGGTGGTAGTTGGCCTTCTGGCGGCTGAGCCCGGCGCGCGCCGCGAGGGTGCTGGCGGACCCGGGCTCCGCCAGTGCGGCAAGCAGGCGAGCGCGGATCGGATCGAGGCAGGCCTCGGCGGCGGCGGGGTCCTCGATGACGGTGACGTCGTGCATGGACGTACCTTCTCACCGACGATTATCTTTGTCAAGCACGATTCTTTTGTCGGCAGTCGCGGTGCGTCCCCGACAGGTCCTGGCTCACGGCGCGCCGACGCGTGGTGATCTCCGAACCGCGGTCGACGGCACCGGCAGGAGAGCCGCCTGCGAGTCACGCCCTTGACTCGATCGCGCCCCGAGCAGACCGCCAGGCTCGGCCGGCTGTCGCTGGTCTCGAGCGCGAGGGCTGTGCGCCGGGCGCACGTATGACGGAGATCAACGCCACGCGATCAGGACGCAGTCAACCGGTGCTCGGTGGCGAATCCTCGGTCGGGATGCCCGGCAGCTCCGGATCGCCGTCACCGCCGTCGTCGGCCTCAGGGGGCACGCCGAGCGGTGGGGCCTCCTCGGCATCGTCGGGCAGTCCGCTGGGCGCCTCGTCTCCCTCGATCATCGAGATCACGACCTACCCGTCGCACACGCCTGAGACTCGTTCCAGTGACGCGCGCGCCTCGCAGCGACAATCACGTCTGCAGACCGTCCCAGCCCAGCGCGGCATCGTCGCGTCCGAGGGGACGATGCGCCGTGGCAAGCGACGAACGCCGGCACGCCGCCGGCGAACTCGAACCGCCTCGGGCGCATCCGCCGAGAATCGCACACCGAGCTGGTCAGCCGGAGGTGAAATCCAGGATCAGCGCAGCGGTCTCGATCGGCACGTCGAGCTGCGGGGCGTGGCCGACATCGTCGAGCTCGACCCAGTCGGCGGTCGGCAGCCAGTCGCGCCGGTAGCGCACGGCGCTCAGCGGAAGCGGCAGCAGGGCGTCGCGCATCCCCCACACGATCCTCACCGGACAGGTGACGCGCTCGGCATCGATGTCATAGCCCTCGCGCAGCGCGCAGTCGATCATCGCGGGCACCGCGCACGCCGCGACCCCGCGAATCTGATGTGCGAGCAGCTCAGCCGGGATGTGCTCGAAGGCGACCGTGTTCACCTGCGTCGCGCTACGCCGCCCCGCGACGGTCGACACGAGCGCGTCGGCCTCCAGCGCGGCGCCCTGCAGCCCGCGGTGCGTCTCCGCCTGGCGGCGCGCGATCGCCGCATAGAAGTCCTCACCCGGCGCCCACCCGCCTGCCGGCGCGAGCGCGACGACCGTCCTCGCGCGACCGCGGGCGGCGAGGTGCAGCGCGGCGTAGCCGCCGAGCGAGTTGCCGACGATGTGCGCGGTCTCGAAGCCCGCGTCGTCCATCGCCCGCTCGATCGCGTCGATGACGCCGGCCTGGCCGGCGGCCGGGTGAAACGGCGGACCGCCGGCGTGGCCGGCGAGCGTCGGCGCGAGGACGTCGTGGCGGCGCTCGAGCGCCGGAAGCACCAGCTCCCACGTTCTCCACGTGTCCATGAACCCGTGGAGGCACACCATCGGCGGCCCGTTGCCGCCACGGTGAGCAGCAGAGAACGCGAGCGTCATGGGCGTCTAACGGGCGATGTCGTTCTGCAGGCGCGCGACCCTGAGCATGAGTGCCTGCGCGCACTCGACGATGAGTGCATGGTCATAGGTGAAGATGAAATCGAACTCCTGCTCTTCGGCGTCGATCTGCGGGGCGCACCTTGGCGGCGAGCATCGAGGCGTAGTACCTGATGGCCTGCGCGTGCGCGGACTTGACCGCGGTCGCCTGACAGGCGGCATCGAGCTGTGCCAGCTGGTCCTGCGCTCGCGCCTCGGCGAGGAGCTGATCGGGCTGCTCGAACTCGCTGTCGCGCGGTCCGCGCACGAGCGCCTCGAAGCCCGCCAGCCTGCCGGTCTCCAGATCGACGATCGGCTGAAAGGCGGAACGCAGCAGACCGTCAGTCAGAATTTCTTGCAGTGTCATGAGCTCACGTGCGCTCGAAGGAGTCAACCAGCGTGCGCGTCACCGTGCCAGCGCCGGGTCAGCGATCACCGGTGAACCACGAACCCGACCCTCTGGCGATTCACGCTGGCATGCGCTCACGACGGGTAGAGGAGCACGACATGAGCGATCACGTCGAGGGACGCCCGGAGTTCGCATCCGCGATGCGCGGCTATGACCGCGACCAGGTCGACGTCTACGTCGAGGAGCTGCTCGTGCTGCTCCATGCGACCGAGCAACGCGCGCAGGTCGCGGAGTCGCAGGTCGAGTCCGGCGCCCACGCGACGGTCGGCCCGCGCGTGACGCAGATCTTCGACCTTGCGATGGCGGAGGCCTCGGAGCTGCGCGAGCACGTCCGTGCGGAGGCCGACGAGCAGCTTGCCGACGCGCAGCGGCGCGCCACCGAGCTCGTCGCGACGGCCGAGCGCGACGCGGAGGAGATCATGGAGCAGGTCCGCGCGCAGGGCGCGCAGGCGCGTGCCGAGCAGGAGGCCGAGCTCGAGCTCATGGGCCGACAGGTGGAGGCGCTGGAGGCGCGCAAGAACCACCTCATCGACGAGCTCAGGCGACTTCAGGGGGCGCTGGGCAGCGCCGCCGACAGCGTCGCCGGCAGCCACGACGAGCCGCCGGCGTGGAACGACGAGGGCGAGACGCAGACGATGGAGCAGCCGACCTTCCCGCCGCTGTCGGACCCGGGCGCACCGCCGGAGCCTCGGTAGACGCTAGCGCTGGTCTTCGACGACCTTGATCGTCAGTCCGGTGCCCGCCGTCCCGTCCTCCATCGGCCAGCGCAGGCGGTAGTTCGCGCCGCGGACGTAGCGCGTGCGGTGCCGAAACGCATCCTGCCCGCCGGCGGTCAGGGAGGTGATCTGCCGCCAGCCGGCGGAGTCGCGCCTGCGTCGCTCGATCGCGATCGTCTTGACCCCCGTGCCCAGGCGCAGGCGCCCCCACAGCAGGACCGTTCGGTGCGTCATGCGCTGGGCGAACAGCCCGGCGGTGAACGACGTCGCCGCGAGCTTGTCCTTGCCGTCGGCGGTCTGCAGGCCGGTGTAGTACTCGCCGAAGCCCCGGCGCAGGGAGGTGCTGACGCGCGCCGGCCCCGGCGGCAGGTCGCGCAGCAAGAACTGCGCGAACGTCACGACGCCCGGCGCCTTCGCCGCCAGGTACTCGGCCCACGTCAGCCAGCGCGCCTGGGTCGCCTGCGACAACGTCGGGCGGTCGGCGATCGCGCTGGTCTCGTAGCCGAACTCGGTGAGGTGGATGCGCCGCAGTGCGCTGTCGATGCGCCCGCGCTCGGCGAGCCGCCGCAGCAGCGACGACAGCCGCCCGAGGTTGCCGATGCGGACGTTGTCGGGGCGCTCGGCGCTGCCGGCGTCGTCGGGGCGCAGCTGGCGCGGGTAGGGGTGGTGCGCCCAGCCGTCTCCCGGCAGCACCTCGAAGCGCCGGCACGCCCGCGAGCGCAGCGGACGCAACTCGCGGTCGACGCACGCCAGCTCGCGGATGAACAGTAGCGGCGCCACCGACCCGTGCGGCGGCCGGCCGCCGTCGCTGGAGGTGTTGCCGAGCAGAAAGGCCGCGTCGGGGCGGGTCGCCTTGGCGGCCGGGTAGGCCGCGCGCACCATGCGGGCGTAGCGCGCCGGGCTGGCGGGCCGCGGGTCTCGCCGCCCGCCCGTCCACTGCGGCAGCAGCAGGCTGGGATGGTTGGGCTCGTTCCACAGCACGAACTCGTCGACGCGCGGCAGCGGCTCCGCCGAGACGACGAGCGGCGCGGGCGCGGGGCCTCCGCCCAGCAGCGTGTCGAGCAGGCTCTGGTCGCGCGACGGCGGCGGCGCGGGCGCCACGAGCGGAAACGGCGCCCACTTGCCGCTGTAGCGGCGCGCGACGGCGACGGAGAAGTCGGCGAATGCCTGCGGATCGATGTTCGTGCGCGCGCGCGGGCCGGGCGAATCGGACGTGGCCCAGTGCGGCGCCCAGAAGCCGATGTCGATCATGACCTTCAGGCCCTGCTCCTGCGCGAGCCGCACGGCCTCGTCGAGTCGCACCCAGCGCGCCTGCGGGTAGGCGGCCGGGTCGCGGGCATCGAAGTCGTCGGGCCGGATCTCGGCGTCGGCGTCGCGGGTGAGCAGCGACCAGTTCGCCGTCAGCCGCACCCGGTCGACGCCGAGCGAGCGCAGCTTGCGCAGCGACTCGCGCACGTCGTCGGCCGGGCGGTGCAGCAGCGAGGCGTCGTCCTGCACGAGCGTCTCGAGCGCCGCCCGCGCCGGCGCGGCGGCCATCAGGCCGGCCCCCGCGAGAACGAGCGCGGCGAGCAGGCAGCGGAGAAGCACCACCACAGTGTGTCGCCTCGCCCTACGATCGGCGCCATCGGTGCACGGACGCAGTCATGACCCGACCGAGCTTGCCGGACGCCGACGCGCAGGTCGTCACGTTGCACTGCGAGCATGCGCTCGACGCACGCCGCGCCGGCGATCGAGGACCTCGCACTCGTGCTCGGCGAGGAGGTCAGCACGCTCGACGACCGCTTCGAGCCGCTGTGCGAGCGCCCTACCCGGATCGCGCGCCCCGGATGCCAGGCCGGGCGCATCGCTGCTCACGAGCGGCGATGGGTATGCCCGTCACGTGCTCGCCCGACGCCTGCTCGCCCACGGCCTACCGCGAGCGATCGCACGCGTGCCCGGGCTCAAGCACGTGCCGGTGGTCAGGCTGCTGGCGCTCGGCGAGATGGCGCTCGTCGCCCGCCGTCACCTTCAGCACCTCGACCCGGCGCAGCGTCGTCGCCTGGCACGGCTCGTGCGGCGCGGACGCGGCATGACGGCGCCCGAGCGCGAGGAGCTGCGCGGCCTGATCGCACTGCTCGACACGCGCGCGTTCGCCGGTTCGGCGCTGCAGCGCCTGTCCCCGCTGCCGTTGCCCAAGCGCCTGACACGGGCGCGTTACTAGACGGTATGGGCTGGCGTCCGGCTGGTCGTTGAAGGTCGACGCTCCCGCGCATCGTATGGCGCGGGCTGGTTACCGCATCGATGGATGAGGAGCGTCGACATGACTGACGGTATCTGCTTCGCGGGCCTGGATGTGCATGCTCGTAAAACGGCGGCGGCGGCGGTGCAGCTGGGCTCGGGCGAGGTGTTCAAGGCGCAGTTGTCGGGGTCGCCGAGCGTGGTGATCGAGTGGCTGGTGTCGCTGCCGGGGTCAGTCAGGGCGGTCTATGAGGCCGGGCCGACCGGGTTCGGGCTCGCGCGTCAGGCCAGGGCGGAGGGCGTCGAAGTGATGGTGTGCTCTCCGGGGGCGATCCCGCGTCAGCCTGGCGATCGCATCAAGACCGATACGCGTGACGCGTTGAAGCTCGCGCGGTTGCTCGCGGCGGGGCAGCTGCGGCCGGTCGTCGTTCCGGCCCCCGAGCTTGAGGCGCTGCGCGATCTCGTTCGTGCGCGAGAGGATCTGCGCGGCGATCTGATGGGCGCGCGCCATCGCATCAGCAAGCTGCTGCTCAGGCGGGGTCTGATGTTCGACGGTCCCGGCGCGACATGGTCAGTACGCCACCTGCAGTGGCTCAGCAAGGTCCGCTTCGAGCAGCCGCTCGTGGAGGTTGTCTTCGGTGAGTATCTCGCCCATCACGAGGTGCTGCTCGCGCGCCGCGACCGCCTCGACCGGTTGATCGTCGAGCAGTCCGTGCAGGGACCGTGGGCACCGACCGTCGCGCGGTTGCGCTGCCTGCGCGGCGTCGACACGCTCACCGCGGTCGGGCTGATCGCCGAGATCGGTGACGTCACCGCATTCAAGCATCCCAAGCAACTGGCCAGCTACCTGGGCCTGGTGCCGTCTGAGCAGTCCTCGGGAACCACGCGCCGCCAAGGCTCGATTACCAAGGCTGGCAGCAGCCACGCCCGCCGACTGCTCGTCGAGGCCGCGTGGCATTACCGCCGCCCGCCACGGGTGTCGGTGACGCTCAAGCGCCGCCAGGCCGAGCAGCCGCCGGCGACGATCGAAGCGGCGTGGCGCGCGCAGATCAGGCTGCATCGCCGCTGGGCGCACCTCGACGCGGCGCGCTCGAAGAAGCGCACAACTGTCGCGGTTGCCGTCGCACGCGAGCTGGCGTGCTTTGTCTGGGAGATCGCTCAACAACCCGACTGACCCTCTGTGAAATCACGTTCGAGGTGGGGGTGGCGGCCGGCGCAGCGCCAAACGGGACCCGCGATGCGGCTATGAGCACCAGCCACCGCTGGCGCGCTCGATCCTAGACCGCGGCCCCGGCGCAGCGCACAACCGCCATGAGGTAGCCAGCCCTCGCATATCAGCCTGAAGCGCCCTCGCCGCCCGGCCGCCACCCGCACCCCGAACCACATCACCGACAACGACAACGGCTACGCGCCACGATCACCGCTGCCCACTTGACAACGACCGCCCCATATCAGCCGCGGCGCGAACGCCGATCGTCGCGTACCGCGTCGCGCAGGACGACCGCGGGCTCGCAACGTCATGCGCTGCCAGCTGCTAGCCGAGCCGCCGCTTGATCGCCCGCGCGTAGGTGCCGTAGCCCGCTGCGTTGGGATGAAAGGCCGAGACCGCCGAGCCGTTGACGCCGTTGATCCGCGGCGAGCGCGAGCAGACGCCTCCGCCGTTGAAGGCGGTGCGCATGTCGGCGAAGCGAAATCCGCGGTGACGGCGGACCGCGGCGGCGATCGTCCGCGCGAGCAGGTTGCTCGCTTCGTTCAGGCGACGCTGCTCGCGCTCGTCGACCGCGCCGATGCGCCCGCACCACGGCCTGCGCGCGAAGAGCCGCGGATAGCCGGCGACGAGCACCGTCGCCCGCGGGGCGCCACGGCGAATCGCGTCGTACACACGACGCAGTCGTCCGGGGAGCGAGCGGCGGACGAAGCGCTCGGCCTGGCTGACGCGGGCGTCGCAGGCCGAGCGAGCGCCGAGCAGGCAGGTCTGGATGACGTTGACGAAGCCCGCGTCGTTGCCGCCGATCGAGATCGTCACGAGCCGCGTGTCGCTCGGAAAGGACCCGAGCTGGCCGCTCAGCACGCTGCCCGTCGTCGCGCCCGCGCAGGCGCGAAACGACGAGACGGCGCGGCCCAGCCGGTGGACGTAGGAGCGCCGGCTGCGCAGGCACGAGCCGGAGCTCGCCACGTACGGCGGCGCACCGACGCCGGAGGAGTACGAGTCGCCCAGCGCGACGTACGCGCCCGCCGCGCCGTGAGCCTGCGACAGCGCGCCGGCGGCGAGCGCCAGCGAGCCCGCCGCAACGATCAGCAGTTGCAGGACGCGGCGGCGGGTGCGAGACGATCGGGGCAGACCGGCGGCTGTACCCCGCCGGCCGATCGCCCAGCCGCGTCGGGCGAGAGTTGGCGCGTCGCCATGCGCTCACGCCCCGCGACCGATGAGCCTGCGCGCCGCTGCCGGTCCTAGCCACAACGCAACACCATCCCCGAGGAGGCCGGCATGACACGCAGACCAGTCGCATCGGAACGATCAACCTCGTCACGATCCCGTCGGCCGACCAGGATCGCGCGATCGAGTTCTACGTCGAGACGCTCGGCTTCGAGAAGCGCACGGACGTCCCGTTCGGCGGCGGCTACCGCTGGGTCGAGGTCTACCCGCCGCACGGCTCGACGGGCATCGCGCTGGCGCCGCCGTGTGAGGGCGGCCCGACCCCCGTGCAGACCGCCATCAGCCTGACCACCGACGACATCGACGCGACGCACGAGGAGCTGCGCGCGGCGGGCGTCGACGTCGACGCCGAGGTCATGCGCGCGGGCGAGCCCGTGCCGCCGATGTTCTGGTTCCGCGATCCCGATGGCAACACGCTGCTGATCGTCGAGGTCGGCTAGGAGCTTCCGCGCTCCAGGCCGGCGAGCGAGCTCTCGCCGCTGAACAGCGTGCGCCGCCCGCGGCGCACGAGCAGCTTCACGTCGGACGCCAGGTACTGCGCTGCCGCTCCCTCGAGATTGCGCCGCTCGGCGGCGATCGGGATCGGCAGCGCGTGCGGCGGGGTGCCGTTGGCGTGGCCCTCGAACTCGATCGTGTGGCGCGCCGTGCGCGCCCGGAAGCACCAGCCGCGTGCCCCGACGTCGACGCGCATCGGATGCAGCGGGCGCACCGCGCGCACGACCTCGTCGCCGACGCGCACGACGAGCGACGTCGACAGCACCTGCGCGCGGCCGAGGCCTGCGCGGCCACCGGCGAAGGCGACGCAGACGTCGTCGCGCGCGAAGCCGTGCGCCTGGCCCCACCACCATGCGGGCGGAAAGCCGCCGCGACCCCAGTTCTTCTCGCCGTAGACCGTCGCGCCGTCGAGGTCGATCTCGCGGCCGCCGATCCTCGCCGTGCCGCTGACGCGCCCGCCGAGCAGATGCGGGTGCCAGTACTGACTCAGCGCCGGAATCGACTGCGCCGGGCCGATGCCGCCGAACGCGCCGCGCGGCCAGTGCACGGCGTCGTCGAATCGCACGTCGATGCGCGCGTCGTCACCGAGGTCGACGTGCAGGCTCTCCGCGTCGGCGCGAACGCTCGTGTGACCGTCCTCTCCCGCCCACACGCCGATGCCGCGGCGATCGCCGCTGGCCCGCGCCACGGCGACCGAGCGCGTGAAGCCGCCCGGGTGCCCGCCGATCCCGACGGTTCCCCAGGTCGCGCCGGAGCGGTCGCGGTTGATGCCGGCGAGCACGATCAGCACCGTCTGAGACGGCACATGGGTCAGGCGCCAGAAATACCCCTCCATCGCGACGCCGTGGTAGCCACGGGGATCGGCGAAGGGCAGGTCCGCCCCGGATCGTCGGTAGAGAGCGAGCATCGTGGTCGTCACGACATCGTCGCAGCGCGACGGTGACGTACCCAACTGCGCGCCGGGCCGTCGCGCGGATCAGTAACGATGCGCACATGGACGCCCAGCAACTCGCGGCGCTGTTTGCCCGCGGAGCACGCCCACGCGCCTACATCGCCAGCCCGCTGGGCTTCTCGGAGGCCGGCCGCGCCTACTACGCCGAGCGCTATCTGCCCGCACTGCGTGAGCACGTCGAGCCGGCCGACCCGTGGACGCTGTCGCTGCCACAGGAGTTCGACCGGGCGCGAGAGGACGACCGCGAGCACGAGTTCGGCCTCGAGGTCGGCGCGCGCAACGCCGAGGCGATTCGCGGCGCTCAGCTCCTCGTCGCGCAGCTCGACGGCCAGGAGGTCGACGCCGGTACGGCGTCGGAGGTCGGCTACGCCGCCGCGCTCGGGCTGCCGTGCGTCGCGGTGCGCGGCGACCTGCGCCCCAGCGGCGAGCCGGGCATGCGGGTCAACCTGCAGCTCGAGGCCTTCATCGAGCTGTCGGGCGGCTTCGTCGCGAGCTCGCTCGACGAGCTCCTGGCCCGGCTCGCCGCGCTGCGCGCGGCATAGGAGCCTAGGCGTTCGTCGCAGCCTTCAGCAGATAGGCGCGAATGAAGCCGTCGAGGTCGCCGTCGAGCACGCGGGCCGTGTCGCCGACCTCGTGGTCGGTGCGGTGGTCCTTGACCATCGAGTAGGGGTGCAGCACGTAGGAGCGGATCTGCGAGCCGAAGTTCACGTCCTGTGCGTCGCCCTTCTCCTTGGCGATCTCCTCGAGTCGACGCTGCTCCTCGAGCGCGACGAGCTTGGAGCGCAACATCTTCATCGCCGTCTCGCGGTTCTGCGTCTGCGAGCGCTCGTTCTGGCACTGCACGACGATCCCGCTCGGGCGATGGGTGATGCGCACCGCCGAGTCGGTCTTGTTGACGTGCTGGCCGCCGGCACCCGACGCGCGGTACGTGTCGACCTGCAGATCGTCGGCGTCGATGACCACCTCGGCCGCGTCCTCGACCACCGGCGCGACCTCGACGCCGGCGAACGACGTCTGGCGGCGGTTGGCGGAGTCGAACGGCGACAGGCGCACGAGCCGGTGCACGCCCTTCTCGGCGCCGAAGAGCCCGTAGGCGTTCTCGCCCGCCGCGCGGAAGGTCGCCGACTTGATGCCCGCCTCCTCCCCCGGGCTGACCTCCAGCAGCTCGACGCCGAAGCCACGCTTCTCGGCCCACTTCATCTGCATCCGCAGCACCATCTCGGCCCAGTCCTGGGCGTCGGTGCCGCCCGCGCCCGCGTTGACGGTCACGAGCGCGTCGCCGTTGTCATAGCGCCCGGAGAACAGGCGCTGCTCCTCCAGCGCCTCCAGGCGCGCCTCGATCGAGGCAAGCTGGCCGGTCAGCTCGGCCGCCATCTCGGCGTCCTCCTGGGCCATCTCGACGAGGCTGTCGAGATCGTCGACGTCGGCCTCGAGCGAGCGGAACTGCTCCAGGCGCTTGGCGGTGCGCGCGTGATCGGAGCTGACCTTGGCCGCGGCGTCCGAGTTCTCCCAGAAGCCGGGCGCCGACATCTCGTCCTCGAGGACGCTCAGGCGTTCCTGCAGCGAAGCCGGGTCAAAGATAGTCCGCGAGCAGGGACATCTGCGCGCGGATCGCCGCGAGGCGCTGGGGCGTGCTCTCCGGTTGCGGACGTGGCTGCCATCGGGCCAGCATAGAACGTCGGCCGTTCGCCCAGCCGTGCCCGCGCTCGTTCATGCGGCCCGCGCGGACCGCCGATGAGCAAGGGGTGAAGGCGTCGCCCAAGCCCAAGCGCAGAAGAAGGTCGCCAAGAAGGTCTGTCGCAAGGTGCGCGTCAAGCACACCAAGCGCTATCGCAAGGTCTGCACGACCAAGAAGAAGAAGAAGGCCAAGAAGAAGGTCGTCGTCACCAAGCCCGTCGCCGGCGCGCCCGTCCCCGCGCCGTCCGCGGCGGCGCCGCCCGTCACGACGCCGCCCGCTCCCGGCCCCGCCCCGCCCGTCGTCGCGCCGACCGCGCCTGGTCTGCCGGTCTACGGCGGCGCGTTCGGCGTCCGCCAGGCTCAGCGCCTGCTGTGGCGCGCGGGCTTCGGGCCGCGCCCCGGCGAAGCCGAGGCGCTCGCGCAGAAGGGCCTGCTCGCGGCCGTGCGCAGCCTGACGCGCCCCACCGGCGCCGCGACGCTCGTCGGCGCCCCCGTCGCGCTGTCGGGCGGCACGCCGTTCGCCCCGCAGGATGCCTGGGGCCACGACCACCTGTGGTGGCTGGATCGCATGGTGCGATCGGACCAGCCGCTCGTCGAGCGCCTGACGCTGATCCTGCACGACTGGTTTGCGACCTCGCGCGCGGGCGTCGACAGCGTGCCGATGATGATGGCCCAGAACGAGCTGCTGCGATCGCGCGCGCTGGGCTCGTTCGCCACGCTCGTCTCCGACCTGACGGTCGACCCGGCGATGCTCGTCTTCCTCAGCGGCGTCGACAACCGCCGCAACGCGATCAACGAGAACTACGGCCGCGAGCTGATGGAGCTGTTCACGCTCGGCGCCGACCGCGGCGCCTACACGGAGACCGACGTGCGCGAGATCGCCCGCGCGCTCAGCGGCTGGCGCGCCGACTGGCAGAACGACGTCGGCTACGTGAACTTCCGCTTCGACCCCAACCGCGCAGACACCGGCTCGAAGACGCTGTGGGCCGGCACGGCGTACGAGCGCAGCGGCACGTTCAACTGGAGCGATGCCTGCACGCTCGTGCTCGAGAACCCCTACCACCGCTCGTTCTTCGTGCTGAAGCTGTGGTCCTACTTCGTGCCCAGCCCGCCGTCGGCCGCGACGCAGGCGGCGCTCGAGTCGCTGTACGTCTCCAGCGGCCGCTCGACAGGCACGGTCGTCGAGGCGATCCTGCTGCACCCCGACGTCTATCTCGGCGCGCCGATGGTCAAGCCGCCGGCCGTGCTGAACGCCGGCCTGCTGCGCGCGACCGGCCAGACGATCACGACCGAGGCCTGGTACTGGCTCGGCGACCTGTCGGGCCAGCAGCTGTTCTTCCCGCCCAACGTGTCGGGCTGGAACGACCGCGCGTGGCTGGACACCTCGACGCTCTACGGGCGCTGGAACATGGCCAACCAGGCGCTGTCGCCCGGCGAGCGCACGGCCGCGCACTACGCCGGCTCGACCGAGACCGGCTCCGAGGCGCTTGCCGCCGCGATCGCGCACCTCGGGGGCCCGCCGCTCAGCGCCGAGACCCGGGCCGTGCTGCAGGCGTTCGCCGACATGGCTGCGCCGATCGACACCAATGCCGCGGGCTATCGCGCGCTGCGCCAGAACGCGCTGCGCCAGCTGGTCGCGACCTCACCGGACTTCCAGGTCTGCTAGTGGCCTGCGAGGACTACACCCGCTCGCAGATCATGCGCGCCTCGGTCGCGCGCGCCGGCGCCGGGCTGCCGCTCGTCGAGCCCGGCATGCCGATCCCCGCCGGTACCGGGCTGACGCGCCGTTCGATGCTGCTGCGCTCGGCCGGGCTCGCGCTCGCCGTCTACGGCGCGGGCAAGGCGGTCGCGCCGCAGGCCTTCGAGACCGCCGTCGCCGAGGCCGCCGGCGAGCACAAGGTGCTCGTGTCGATCTTCATGGACGGCGGCGCGGACGCGCTCAGCCTGCTCGCGCCCGTCGACGACGCGCGCTACGTCGCGCTGCGCCCGACGCTGCGGATGCTGCCCGCGGCGGGGCCCGTCTTCGACGCCGACACGCGCCTGCACTGGCACCCCTCGGCGCAGGGCCTCAAGGAGCTGTGGGACGCCGACGGCGTCGGTGTCGGCGTGGCGCCGGCGATCGGCTATGCGTCCCCCAACCAGTCGCACTTCACCTCGCGCCACTTCTGGGAGGTCGGCGCCACCGATCCCAACGCCGCGACCGGCTGGCTGGGCCGCTACCTCGATCGCGTCGGCAGCGTCAACGTGCCGATCCAGGGGCTGAGCCTCGACGGCAGCCTGTCGCCGCAGCTCGCCACGTCGTCCGTCGCCGTCGCCGCGACGAACAACGTCAGCGACTACCGCTTCTGGGCGCGGGGCGTATGGGGCACCGAGGAGACGCGGATGCACAGCGCGTACGCCGCGCTCGGCAGCGCGGCCTCGCCGGATCCGATCACCGCGCAGGCGCGCCAGGCGCAGGCGAACGCCGCGCAGCTTTCGACGGACCTCGCGGCGGTCGCCGGCGGCGCGCCGCCGGCGGGCTCGAACTACCTCGCCGCCAACAGCGCCTTCAAGACGCGCCTGCAGGCCGTGGCACGGTTGCTCGGCACGACCTCGGGCGGCGACCATCTGCCGGTGCGCTGCGTGACGCTCAACGCCCAGGGCGGCTACGACACGCACTCGAACCAGGCGACCGAGTTCTCCGACAACCTGCTCGCGACCGCCGGCAACATCCGCGCGTTCTGGCGCGACCTCGTGGCGCGCGGCCTCGACGACCGCGTCGTGATCAGCCTGTGGAGCGAGTTCGGCCGCCGCCCCGCGGAGAACGGCTCGGGCACCGACCACGGCGCGGCCGGTGCCGCGTTCGTGATCGGCAAGGACGTGCGCCAGGGCCTGATCGGCGAGTTCCCCGGCCTTGCCCCCGGCACGGGCCTCGACGGCTCGGGCAACCTGCGCGCGACGGCGGACTTCCGCGGGCTGTACTGCTCGCTGCTCGAGCAGTGGTTCGAGACCGAGGCGCAGGGGATCATCCCGTCGGCGGGATCCTTCACCCGCCCGACGCTCTTCTAGCTCATGCGCGCGCTCGTTGCGATCGCGGTCGTGGTGGCGCTGTTCGCCGCTTGCCTCGCGGGCGCGGGCGCGGTCCCGGCCGGCGCCGAGCCGGCCGCGGTCGGTGGCACGGCGGCGCACGCGGTGAAGCGCTCGAACGCGGCGCGCTGCTCGAAGAAGCGCATCGCGGCCCTGCGCACCAAGCGCGCGCGGCGAGCGCGGCGGGCGAGCTGCCGTTCTGCGCGGCGCGGGCCCGTGGGTGCGACGCGGCCGGCGGCACCTGCCGCCAAGGCGCCCGGGAGCACGCCGCAGACCAGCGGCCCTGCCGCGCCGAGCGGTCCCGCCGCGCCCCCCGGCCCGGTCGCCGGCACGCTCGGCGCGAGCGCCCACGACATCGACGGCTTCGTGCTGCGCCTGACGCGCAGCTCGGTACGCGCCGGCAACCTGACGGTCTTCTTTCACAACAACGACGTCAGCGACCACGACCTCTGGATCGAGGGGCCGAGCAGCGTGCTCGAGCGCATCAGCGACCGCATCGGCGAAGGCGCCAGCGCGTCGCGCACGGTCGCCGTCACGCCCGGGGCGTGGCGGTTGTTCTGCTCGCTGCCCGACCACGGATCGATGACGCGCGGACTGACCGTCACGCCCTGACGCAGCACCCGGCGCGGCCGCGCTCGCCAGAATGCGGCGATGGACCCGCATGCCATCCTCGGCCTGGCCCCGGACGCCACGATCGACGAGGCGGCCGAGGCCTACAAGCGCCTCGCCAAGCAGTGGCATCCGGACGTCATGGGCGTCGAGGGCCTGGCGCGGATGACCGAGCTGAACGTCGCATACGAGCTGCTGCGCGCCGCCGAGCGCCCGCGCGGCGCGCCCGTGGCGAGCTCGGCCGTCACGACGCGTCAGAGCGCTCGCGCGGCAGCCGGCGCATGGCTGCCCGACGCGATCCGCCGCGCGCTCGGGCCGGAGCTGCTGAGCGCGCTCGAGCCCGGAGAGCGCGTCGATCTCGTGACGCCGGCCGCGACCTGGGCGAGCCCCAGCACGCTGCTCGCGGTCACCGACCGCCGCTTGTTGTGGGTGCTCGACGACGCGGTCTCAAACCGCGTGCGGTTCGTGCGCTTTCGCGACGTGCAGGACGCCGAGCAGGGGCCGATGTGGCCGCGGCGCTCGCGCGCGCAGCTGCGCGTGCAGCCGCGCTACGGGCGCCGGCGCTGGACGTTCTCCGACCTGCGCCCCGCGACCGCCACGGCGATCGCCGGGCTCGTGCGCGAGGGACGCGCAAACTGACTCGGCCTGGCTCCACGCTCAGACGCCGAGCACGGCGGCGATCGCCGCCTGATCGCCGGGCGAGACCTCGGCCCGCGAGCCCATCGTCGCGCGGCCGCGCTCGGGCGCGGCCCAGTTGAACAGCGCGAGGTCGAGCGCCTCGATCGGCAGCTCGGCCTCGTCGGCGAGCTCGCGCGCGCGCCGCTCGAGCAGCATCTTGTCGCCGATGCCGAAGACGCGCTTGGCGGCGACCGTCGTCGCGTCGTCTGAGAGCTGCAGCGAGGGCGCGCGCACGTCGGCGACGCCCAGGCGCCCGAGCGCCACCAGCAGGTCATAGCGCCCGGGGCGCACGAAGCCGCCGACCGCGAGTCGCTCGAAGAGGCGGTCGAAGCGCCGCTCGGGCGTCCACGAGCTCTCGCCCGCGAACGCCGCCCGCTGGCCGCCCGAGCGCTGCGCCCAGGCGCGGTAGGCGAGCACGGTGCGCAAACCCGCGCCGCGCGCGTGCGAGGTGCGCGTGCCAAGCGCCACGTCGAGGTCGGGCGGCTCGCCGCTCGACCACGGGACGTGCGCCGCGCGGATGTTCGCGAACGGGTCCTCGCCGGCGGTCGGCGTCAGGTAGGCGGTCAGGAACGCCAGCCACAGCGCCTCCTCGCGGTCGGGCTCGGACGCGACCTGCGCGTAGAGGCCGGGCGGATCGGCGGCCAGCTCGCCCAGGCGGGCGGCAGCGAACCCAAGCTCGGCGGCCAGGCGCTCCGCATCGGCGGACGCCTTGATGCCCGCCACGAGCTCGTTGCGATAGCCGTCGTCGGCGGCCTGCGCGAGCTTGCGCACGCGCACGGCACCCGAGCCCCGCGAGGCGCGTGCGGCGGGTGCCGGCGAGCGGGAGGTGCGGGCCGGCGATGAGCCTGACGAGCGGCGCGCGGCGGGGGCCGGCTCGGGCGCGCGGCAGATCGGGCAGTTCTCCACGAAGCGGTTGTGGCGACAGAAGCTGGGCGGCAAGATCGACCAGTCTAGGACGGCGGTGTGGGTCCGCGCCGCGCCGGCCCGGGGCGGTCGCGGCACGGGGGCTTGACAGACCCCATATGGTCCGCATTCAGGGAAAGCTCCGAGTGTCGACGGCCACTGGCCGGCGGTGATCCGGGGTGCGATCACGACGCTAGAGGGGGGCCTTTCGTGGTGATGTTCTCCGATGCTCAGCCGATGGCCGGCGGCCGGCACAGGATCGCGAGCGGTCAGCTCGACGAGCCGCCGCGCGGCATGCCGCTGACGCCCGCGCAGTTCAAGCAGCACCGGCGCCTGGCGGAGCGGCGCAACGTGCCCCTGCGCGTCGTCCTCGACGCGGTCGCCGGCAGATCCGCGCAGCGGCGCCCGCGTTAGGACGTCGCTCGCAGGGGATCGCGCTCGCCGCGCCGGCGGCGGTTGAACGCGATCGACGCGGGGCACAGGGAACCGCGATGTCGACGCCGCCTCCGCCGCCGCCTGATCGACCGACCGAGCCGCTGCGGCCCGCGCCGATCGTGCCCGAGCCGGCGCGTCCTGCGCCCGTCATGCAGGAGCGCGTCGTCGCGCCCGTGTGCCCGAGCCGAGCGCGATCCTGGTGCGCCTGGAGGATGCCGTCGACTCGCTGAAGACCGGCCTCGCCATCGTCGCCGTGATCGCCGTCGCGGCACTCGGCGTCGCGATCTACGCCCTGCTGCAGGTCGACGACGGCACGAGTGGCGGCTCGCGCAGCGGCCTGGCGAGCGACACGCGGGTGAGCCGGGTCAACGATCGCGTCGACCGGCTCAGCCGGCAGGTTCAGAGCCTGCGCTCGCAACGGCGGCCGGCCGCGACGGGCGGCGCCGGCGCGGGGGTGTCAGCACGCGTCGATGCCCTCGAGCGCACCGTGAAGACGCTCTCCAGCCGCCCGGCGCCGAAGGACGCGACGCAGGCGATCGCGCAGCTCTCGGGTCGCATCGACGAGCTGCGCAGCGACGTCAACGCCCTCGAGCAGGCCCAGCCCACCTCGCCGTAGGTCGTCCGCCGCGAGATCGCTCGCGCTCCGGCCCAGCGGCTGACTTGAGCTACGCGCTCAGCACCAATCGCCGGCGGGCGCTGCCTTGGGCGCCATGTCGACGCCCGACTGCGGGCACTCCTCGCAGCGCATCTCCAGCCAGCGCACGGTCTTGACGACCTCGTCGGGCGCCACGTGCTCGGCGTGCGTCGCCACCTCCAGGTAACGGTCGGCGACCGTCACCGACGGCCGGCCCAGGCGCGCCGACAGCTCCCCGGGCTCGCGCTCGACGATCAGCTTGCCCTCCAGCCCTTCGATCTCGTCGGCGCGGCACTCGAACGGCTGCGGGTCGTCGAGGCAGACGACGACGACGGGATGGCGACCGCGCAACGGGCGCAGCGCGGGGATCGAGCGCAGATCGGCGATCGAGTCCTGGTCGGTCATCTCGGCGCGAAGGTAGCATCCCGGCGGGCGCAGGGGGAAGGCCGGCTAGCGTCCAAGCCGCTCGATGCCGCCGAGCAGCACGCTCGTGGCAAAGCGCGTCGCGCCCTCGACGTCGGGCGGCTCGCGGCGCACCATCGCCACGCCGACCTCGAGCGCCGCGCCGACCATCGCCGCCGCCATGTACTCCGCGTCGAGCTCGGGCACGATGCCGGCCCCGATCGCGGCGCGCAGGTCGGACTCGAGCTCGTCGACGCCCGCGCCGAAGATCGGCTCGTCGAACATCGCGCGGATCGTGCCGCTGTTGCGGCGCATGAGCTCGAAGGCTTGCGGGTCGGACGCCAGGAAGCCGAAGTACTCGCGATATCCCGCGGCGACGAACTCCTCCAACGAGCGTGCCTGGCGACGCGCGGCCTGCACCCGCGCGCGGACCTGCACGGCGCTCTCCTCGAGCACGGCGCGAAACAGCGACTCCTTGTCGGGGAAGTAGTTGTAGAACGTGCCGCTGGCGAGCTCGGTGCGGCGCACGACGTCGCGCACCGTCGCGCCACCGTATCCCATCTCGGCGAAGACGGCGCGCGCGGCGGCGATGATCGCCGCGCGATTTGCGGCCTTCGTCGCGGCTCTGCGTCCGGGGGTGGTGTCGGTGCTCATAACGTGACGCCGCCGTCACGTTACGGCAAGCGCCTCACCCGTCGTGCAACAGGGTCTCCGCGAGCTCCTGCACGCGCGCGAGGCCGATGCCGTCGCGCTGCTCGACCGACAGCGGGTGCTGACAGGCCTCGAGCTCGATCAGCGGGCGCGTGCCGACGGGCTGGGTGTGGACCATCGTCGCGAGGTTCAGCGTCAACGGCTCGTAGCCCGGCAGATCCGACGCCAGCCAGCCGAACATCGGCAGCTCGTCCTCGCGCCCCTGCTCCTCCCACCGCTCGCTCATGCGCAGGAAGCTCTCCTCGCTCAGCGAGACCCAGACGCCCCACTCGAAGTGCTCCTCGGCGCCCTCGACGGGCAGGCGGACGCGGCCGCGCACGAAGAAGTGCCCGCCCTCGATGACGCACTGCTCCTCGCCGAGCTGGCTGCGCGGATCGCGCGCGACGTCCGGAGACCAGTAGGCGGGCGCCTGCGTGCCGTAGCCGAATGGAAGCTCGTCGTGCCACTCGCCGCAGGTGTGGCAGGTGTAGCCGTGGCCGGCGGACATGGTCCGCCCCTACCCGCTCGACCCGGCCGCCATCAGCTGCGCGTCATCGGGGCGGCTGAGGGTGGGCGGCCAGCAGAAGGCGCTCCATCTCCTCACCGTATCCGCGCTCGCGGCCGGTCGCGAGCCTGCTGCGTGCGGTCTCGAGGCCGAACCATTCCGGGTCGCGGCCCGGCTCTGCCGGCAGGCCCTCGCGCTCGACGTGCAGTCGAAACGCCGCGACGTCGTTCCAGCCCCCGCCCGCCGCGGGATAGCGGTAGTGCGCGAACGGCTCGCTCTCGACGGTCCCGGCGACGCCGGCTTCCTCGGCCGCCTCGCGAGCAGCGGCCTGCGCGAGCGTCTCGCCGCGATCGCGATGCCCCTTGGGCAACGTCCAGCGCTGGCCGCTGCTCGTGCGCACGAGCAGGAACTCGACGCCACCCGCGGCGCGCTCGCGCATGGCGAGCGCTGCCACCAGCTGCGGCTTCGCGCCCGCCTTGCGCAGTGTCCGGACGATCGCGCGCAGCTTGGCCACGGGCGAAGTCTCCTCGGCGACGCGGTCAGCGGTCCAGCGGAGCAGCGCCGGGGCTCGTCAGGCCGCCGCCGCGCGAGCGGCGGATGACGTACAGGATGCCGACGGCGAAGATCAGCGACAGCAGGAAGCCGGCGGCGCGATTGAACAGCGCGTTGGCGATCAGGCCGGCGATCAGCGAGCCGCCGACGCCGATGCCCATCGTCATCCAGATGCTCATCGGGTCGCGACCGGGAAGCGCGAGGCGCGCGAACGCGCCGATGATCAGTCCCCACAGGGCGATGAGCAGCAGATAGGTGAGCATGCGCCGGACTGTACCCCCGCCGGGGGGCGGTTACGCCGGAACGCCGGGACCGACGTGCTGTGGCGGCCCGGAGGGCCCGCGGTCGGCGTCGCCGTCCGCCCGATCGCCGGCCGGCGGCGACTCCACGCCCAGCAGCGTCAGGTAGCGATCGACCATGCGCGCGCACTGGCGCCCCTCGTTGATCGCCCACACGATCAACGACTGGCCGCGGCGCGCGTCGCCGGCGGCGAAGATGCCGTCGACCGAGGTCGTATACGGCTTGACGGCCTTGGCGTTGCCACGCGCGTCCTTGGCGACGCCGAGTGCGTCGAGCAGGTCCTGCTCCGGATGCAGGAAGCCCATCGCCAGCAGCACGAGATCGGCCTTCAGCTCGCCCTCGGTCCCGTCCACCGGCTTGAACGGCGGCGCCGGCTCGGCCTGCGCGTAGTGCAGCCTGCGCACGTGGCCGCCCTCGTCGCCGGAGAAGTGCGTCGTGACGACGGAGAAGTCCTGCTCGCCCACGCCCTCCGCCGTCGCCTCCTCCATCGCATAGGAGAGGCGGAACTTCTGCGGCCACAGCGGCCACGGCGTGCGGTCGTCCGGGCGCTTGGGCGGCGGCTCGGGCAGCAGCTCGAGCTGCGTGATCGAGGCGGCGCCCTGGCGCAGCGAGTTGCCGACGCAGTCCGCGCCGGTGTCGCCGCCGCCGATGACGATCACGTGCTTGCCCTCGGCCGTCAGGCCGAGCAGCTCGGGCGGCTCGCAGCCCGTCGGCGTGCCGGTCTGCGTCGCGACCCAGCGGTTGCGGTCTGAGAGGTACTCCATCGCGAAGTGGATGCCCTCGAGCTCGCGACCGGGCACCGGCAGGTCGCGCGGGGCGCGCGAGCCGGTCGCCAGCACGACGGCGTCGAAGTCCTCGCGCAGCTGCTCTGCCGAGACGTCGACGCCGACGTCGACGCCGCAGCGCACGATGACGCCCTCGGCCGACAGCTGGTCGACGCGGCGCTGCACGATGCGCTTCTCGATCTTGAAGTCCGGCACGCCGAAGCGACACAGGCCGCCGGCCGACTCGTCGCGCTCGTACAGCGTGACGTGGTGTCCGGTGCGGCGCAGCTGCTGGGCGGCGGCCATGCCGGCGGGGCCGGAGCCGACGACCGCGACGCGGCGGCCGGTCTCGTGCTTGGGCGGTTGCGGTCGCACCCAGCCCTGCTCCCAGGCGCGGTCGATGATCGAGTTCTCGATCTGCTTGATCGTGACCGAGTCGCCCTCGCTGATCTCCAGCACGCACGACGCCTCGCACGGCGCCGGGCACAGGCGGCCGGTGAACTCGGGAAAGTTGTTCGTCGCGTGCAGCTGGACGATCGCGTCGTGCCAGCGGCCGCGGTAGACGAGGTCGTTCCAGTCGGGGATCAGGTTGCCCAGCGGGCAGCCGTTGTGGCAGAAGGGCACGCCGCACTCCATGCAGCGCGCGCCCTGCGCCGACAGCTCGTCGTCGGGCCGGCGGATCGAGGAACTCCTCGAAGTCCTTGGCGCGCTCCAGCGGGTCGCGCTGGGGAACGCCGACGCGCTCGATCTTCAGAAACGCTCCGAGCTCGCCCATGCCCGCCTATCCGACCTTCTTCGCGGTGTCGGCGGCGGCTGAGGCGCCGTTCGAGCTCGGCGCGCCGTTGGAGGCCGCGGCCTCGGCGGCGGCCAGCTCGGCCAGCACGCGCTTGTAGTCGGTCGGGTAGACCTTCACGAAGCGCGGCCCGATCTCGTCCCAGTCGTCGAGCACGCGCTTGGCGACCGGCGATCCGGTGCGCTCCAGGTGCTCGCCGACGAGCGCGCGCACCTCGATCTCGTCGCCCTCGTCCAGCTGCTCGATCTGGTCGACCATCTCGGGGTTGCAGCGTCCGGCGAAGGTGCCGTCCTCGTCGAGCACGAACGCCAGGCCGCCGCTCATGCCGGCGGCGAAGTTGCGCCCCGTCGGGCCGAGCACGACGACGCGGCCGCCGGTCATGTACTCGCAGCCGTGGTCGCCGACGCCCTCGATGACGGCGCTTGCGCCCGAGTTGCGCACGCAGAAGCGCTCGCCGGCGAGGCCGCGGAAGAACGCGCTGCCCGCTCGTCGCGCCGTACAGGACGGTGTTGCCGATCAGGACGTTGTCCTCGGCGAGGTACGTCGCGCCGTCGGGCGGCATGACCGCCAGCGTCCCGCCGGACAGGCCCTTGCCCGTGTAGTCGTTGGCGTCGCCGTGCAGGGTGAACTGCACGCCGGCCGCGAGCCAGCCGCCGAAGGACTGCCCCGCCGAGCCGTGGAACGCGACGTTGATCGAGCCGTCGGGCAGACCCTTGTCGCCGTGCTTGGCGGCGATCGTGCTCGACAGGATCCCGCCGACGCAGCGGTTGACGTTGCGGATCGGGCGCTCGAGCGAGACCTGCTCGCCGTCGTCGATCGCGGCGCGGGCGGCCTCGACGAGGTCCCAGTCCAGCGCGTCGTCGAGCACCGGCTCCTGCGCGCGCACGCAGTGCAGCGGCGTGCCCTCGGGCAGCTCGAGCTGCTTGAGGATGTTCGACAGGTCGACGCCGCGCGCCTTCCAGTGCTCGATCGCTCCGTCGGCCTCGAGCAGGTCGCTGCGGCCGATCAGCTCGTCCATGCTGCGGATGCCGAGCGACGCCATGATCTCGCGGACCTCTTCGGCGACGAAGAAGAAGAAGTTGACGACGTGCTCGGGCGTGCCCTTGAAGCGCTTGCGCAGCACCGGGTCCTGCGTCGCGATGCCGACCGGGCAGGTGTTGAGGTGGCAGGCGCGCATCATGATGCAGCCCGCCGCGATCAGCGGGGCGGTCGAGAAGCCCATCTCGTCGGCGCCGAGCATCGCCGCGACGACGACGTCGCGGCCGGTCTTCAGCTGGCCGTCGGTCTGGACGATGATGCGCGAGCGCAGGTCGTTGAGCAGCAGCGTCTGCTGGGTCTCCGCGAGGCCGATCTCCCACGGCACGCCGGCCGACTGGATCGAGCTCTGCGGCGAGGCGCCCGTGCCGCCGTCGTGGCCGGCGATCAGGACGTGGTCGGCGTTGGCCTTCGCGACGCCGGCGGCGACCGTGCCCACGCCGACCTCGGAGACGAGCTTCACCGACACCTGCCCGCGCGGGTTCGCGCAGCGCAGGTCGTAGATGAGCTGCTTGAGGTCCTCGATCGAGTAGATGTCGTGGTGCGGCGGCGGCGAGATCAGGCCGACGCCGGGCGTCGTGTGGCGCACGCCGCCGATGTAGGCGTCGACCTTGTGGCCGGGCAGCTGGCCGCCCTCGCCGGGCTTGGCTCCCTGCGCCATCTTGATCTGCAGCTGGTCGGAGTTGACGAGGTAGTGGATCGTCACGCCGAAGCGCCCCGACGCGACCTGCTTGATCGCCGAGCGGCGCGAGTCGCCGTTGGGGTCGGGCGTGAAGCGGACCGGGTCCTCGCCGCCCTCGCCGGTGTTGGACTTGCCGCCGAGGCGGTTCATCGCGATCGCCAGCGTCTCGTGGGACTCGCGCGAGATCGAGCCGAGCGACATCGCGCCGGTCGCGAAGCGCTTGACGATCTCCTTCGCCGGCTCGACCTCGTCGATGTCGATCGCCTCGACGCCGTCGGTCTTGAACTGCATCAGCCCGCGCAGCGTCGCGCGCCGCGAGGCGTCGTCGTTGACGAGCGCCGCGTACTCCCTGTACTTCTCGGCGCCGTCGCCGTTGCGCTCGCACGGAGTGCTGCAGCAGCGCGATCGTCTCGGGGTTCCACTGATGGTACTCGCCGTCGCGCCGCCAGGCGTAGATGCCGCCGACGGGCAGCAGCTGCTCGTGGTCGGCGGGGTAGGCCGACGCATGGCGGTCGAGCGTCTCCTTGGCGAGCACGTCGATGCCGATGCCGCCGATCCGCGACGCGGTGCCGGTGAAGTGGCGGTCGATGAGCGCCTTCTCGAGGCCGACTGCCTCGAAGATCTGCGCGCCGCAGTAGGACTGGATCGTCGAGATCCCCATCTTGGAGATCGTCTTCAGCAGGCCCTTGCCGATCGCCTTGACGATGTTGCGCTCGGCGACGTCGACGTTGTCGACGCCGGGCACGCGGCCGGAGGTGACGAGGTCGCCGACCGTGTCCAGCAGCAGGTAGGGGTTGATCGCGCCGCAGCCGTAGCCGATCAGCGTGGCCATGTGGTGGACCTCGCGCGGCTCGCCGGACTCGAGCACGAGTCCGGTGCGCAGGCGCGTGCCCTCGCGCACGAGGTGCTCGTGGACGGCGGCGACGGCCAGCAGCGACGGGATCGCCGCGCGCCGCGGCCCGACCTGGCGGTCGGACAGGATCAGCACGCTGACGCCGTCGGCGACGGCGTCGTGGGCGGCGTCGCAGATCTTGGCCAGCGCCGTGCGCATGCCGTCGGGGCCGTCGCCGATCTCCCACGTGATGTCCAGCGTGTGCGCGCGGAAGATCTCGTCGTGGACGATGCGCAGCGTCTCGAGCTCGTGGTTGCGCAGGATCGGCTGGTCGAGGATCAGCTTGTGCGCGTGCTCGGGCGTCTCGGCGAGCAGGTTGCGCTCGCCGCCGATCCCGGTGATCAGCGACATCACGATGTTCTCGCGGATCGGGTCGATCGGCGGGTTGGTGACCTGTGCGAAGAGCTGCTTGAAGTAGCTGAACAGCGGCGGGCGGCGGTCCGACAACACGGCCAGCGCGTTGTCGTTGCCCATCGACCCGAGCGGCTCGGCGCCGCTGGCGGCCATCGGGGCGATCAGCACGCGCTCGTCCTCCTGCGTGTAGCCGAACGCCAGCTGGCGCAGCTTCGTCGGCTGCAGCCCGGTCATCGTGACGTGCGCCTCGGCGAGGTCGTCGAAGTGCACGGTGTTCTGCTCGAACCACTCGCCGTAGGGCTTGCGCGTGGCGACGTCGCGCTTGACCTCCTCGTCCTCGACGATGCGATGGCGCTCGAGGTCGACGAGAAACAGCTTGCCCGGCTGCAGGCGCCCGAGGCGCTTGACCTCCTCGGCCTTGATCGGCAGCAGGCCGGCCTCCGAGCCGAGGATCACGAGGCCGTCGTTGGTCTCGACCCAGCGGCCCGGACGCAGCCCGTTGCGGTCGAGCGTCGCGCCGACGACGCTGCCGTCGGTGAAGGCGACGGCGGCGGGCCCGTCCCACGGCTCCATCAGACAGGAGTGGAAGGCGTAGAAGCCCTTGAGATGGTCGGGGATGTCGTCGCGGTCGGCGTAGGCCTCCGGGATCATCATCATCACCGCGTGCGCCAGCGAGCGGCCGGCGAGCATCAGCAGCTCGAGCACGTTGTCGAACGTCGCGGTGTCCGAGTTGCCGGGCGGGACGATCGGCATGACCTTCTGCAGGTCCAGCCCGAAGAGGCGCGAGGACAGCTGCGACTCGCGTGCGCGCATCCAGTTGACGTTGCCCATCAGCGTGTTGATCTCGCCGTTGTGGGCGATCACGCGGTACGGGTGCGCGAGCGGCCAGCTGGGGAACGTGTTCGTGGAGAAGCGCGAGTGCACGAGCGCCATCGCGCTCTTCATGCGCTCGTCGGTCAGGTCGGGGAAGAAGCCGCGCACCTGGTCGGGAACGAGCATCCCCTTGTAGACGATCGTGCGCGAGGAGAACGACGCGATGTAGAGGTCGGGCGCCGCGGCGAGCTCGCAGATGCGGCGGATGACGTACAGCTTGCGCTCGAAGGCGTCCTGATCGGACTCGAAGCCCGGGCCGGCCTCGACGATGAGCTGGCGCATGACCGGCCGCGTCGCGTTGGCGGTCTCGCCGACGTGCTGCAGGTCGACGGGGATGTCGCGCCAGCCGAGCACGCGTTGGCCCTCGATGCGCGCGTTGAGCTCCAGCAGCGCCTCGAGCTTCGCGCGGCGCTTGGGATCCTGGGGCAAGAAGCAGACGGCGACGCCGTAGCGCCCGGGCTCGGGCAGCTCGAAGTCCACGTGCGCGCGAAAGAACGCATGCGGCATCTGCAGCAGCATCCCGGCGCCGTCACCGGTGCGCGAGTCGGCGCCCGTCGCGCCGCGGTGCTCGAGGTTCTCGACGGCCTGCAGCCCCTTCTCGACGACCTCGTGGACGGGGATGTTGTCCAGCCGCGCGACGAGCGCGACACCGCACGCGTCGTGCTCGTAGCGCGGGTCGTAGAGGCCGTCGGCCTGTGGCGGCAGGGATCGCATGCTCATGTGAGTGCCTCCGAAGGGCGCGTGGCACTGAGGCGGAGCGTCAAGGGTAGCAGCGGTATGGCGCCGAATCCCCGCCGGATGGCGGCGTTTTTCGGGCGCGCTTCATGCTTGCCCGCTCGGCGAGCGGGGTCGTGCGAGACGTCGACGATCGGACGAGAGTAAAACGCGTCCAGCTTGGGCAGCCTCCGGCACATGACGGTTCGACCCGGACCGTTTGGTCTGCACAGCGAAGAGGTGACCGCTACGCCTGACTTGGAGCTCAAGCTGCCAGCGTTCGCTGAGAACGTCGCCGTCGTCAGACACGCGTTCGGCGGGCTGGCGGAGGTCGTCGTGATCGACGAGCAGACGCTTGCCGACATCAAGCTCGCGATCACCGAAGCCTGCACGAACGTCGTCATCCACGCATACGAGGACGGCGAGAGCGGCCTGCTCGAGGTCGACGCATCGATCGACGGCAGCTGCCTGACGGTCGTCATCCGCGACCGCGGCCGCGGCATCGTGCCCCGCCCGGACTCACCGGGCCTGGGCCTCGGGCTACCGCTGATCGCGACGCTTGCCGAGACGCTGGAGCTCAGCAAGGACGGCGTCGACCACACCGAAGTGCGTATGACCTTTCGACTCGACGAGCGACACGAGGCCGCTTGATGAGCATCGAGCCGGGACTCAACGAGGCCTCGGTCGGCCTGGCGGAAGGGCCGTTCGCCGCCCCCGTGCTCGGGCGCGTCGTCGGCATCCTGGCCGCGCGCGCGGACTGCCCGATCGACCGTCTCGACGACGCGCTGCTCGTGGCCGACGCGATCGCGGCGAAGGCCGCCGCGTTTGCGCAGGACAGGCGCGTGAACGTCCGCGTCGTCGCCGTGCCAGGCTCGGTCGAGCTGCTGGTCGGCCCGCTGTGCACCGACGGGGCGAGCGAGCTGATCGCCTCCGCCACGCTGCCGGGAATCGGCAACGTGCTCGAGCAGGTGGCCGACCAGCTGGATCCCCACCCGGCGGAGAACGGCAACGGCGAGTACCTGCGCATCCGGTTGGGCTTCGGGACGCAGCGGTAACCTACGAGCCCCGAGGAACCGATTATGGCCCCTGAGTTCGCTGTCACAGAACATCCGATCGACGCGACCCGCCACGTCCTGGCCGTGCGCGGTGAGATCGACCTCTTCACGGCGCCCGAGCTCAAGCAGGTGCTGGCCGAGTGCATCGAGGCCGGGCGCGTGCGCGTCGTCGTCGACCTGACCGAGACGACGTTCCTGGACTCGACCGCGCTCGGCGTCCTGATCGGCGCCGTCAAGCGGCTGCGCTCGCGCGATGGCGCGCTGGCGATCGTCAACGTCGACGAGAACATCGCCAAGACCTTCGAGATCACCGGCCTCGATCAGATCTTCACGATCGTCGCCACGCGCGACGAGGCCATCGAGGCGGTCGCGCCGGCCAACGCCGGCTGACGCCGCGCCGGCCGGCCCGCCCCGCCGGGTCAGTCGCCGGAGCGTCCCGAGTCGTCCGCGGCGGCGGCGCGAGCGGCCTCCGCGGCCTGCCTCGCCCGCTCCTCGGCGGCCGCCTTCGGGCCCGCCATGTTGTCTCCGTCGCGCTCGGGCGGGCCCGGGTCGGCCTTCAGCGCCTCCGGGTCCACGGCCCCTTCGGGCGCGTCGCCGGCGGTCTCCTGCTGCTCGTCGAGCATCGCGATACCTCCATCGTGGTTGCGCGACGCCACTACCCCGCGCGCGGGCGCCGGACGCATGGCCGTGCCCGCGTCACTCCAGCAGCTCGAGCACCGCCCGCTCGGCCGGCCCCTGGATCGCGGTCAAGTCCTCGTCGTCGGCGATCTCGCCGAGCGCGCCGCGGATCGTCTCGCCGTCGCGGTAGCGATCGAAGACGCGCGGGTCGATGTAGGAGGCGCGCGCGACAGTCGGCGTGTTGCCGAGGTAGTGCGCGACCTCGCGCACCGCGCGCAGGATCGCGCGCTTGCGCGCGGTCTTCGTCGTGACGGTGGGGTCGGTGACCGCGAGCGCGACCGCGGCGAGCACCGTCGCGCCCCAGGTGCGGAAGTCCTTGGCGCTGACGTCCAGGCCGCTCGAGGCCTTGAGGTACTCGTTGATGTCCGACGAGCGGATGTCGACCCACTCGCGCCCGCGCCGGTAGGCGAGCAGCTCGGGCCCGCCGGAGCGGCGCGCCTTCAGCTTCGCGACGACCGCCGCGACGTCCGGATCGATCACGCCGTGCACGCGGCGCTTGCCCGACTTGGCGGGGTAGTCGAAGCGGATGCGCTCGCCGTCCAGGCGCACGTGCTCCTTGCGCATCGTCGCCAGGCCGTAGCTCGCGTTCGTGACCGCGTAGTCCTCCGAGCCGATGCGAAAGAAGCCGCGCTCCAGCAGCCGCGTCGCGCAGGCGAGGACGTGCTCGCGCGAGAGGTCGCCGCGCGTGAGGTCCTGCTCGACCTGCTCGCGCAGGTCGGGCAGCGAGCGCGCGAAGCGCACCATGTCGTCGAACTTCTGCTGGTCGCGGCGCGCGCGCCAGCGCGGGTGGTAGAGGTACTGCTTGCGCCCGCGCTCGTCGACGCCCGTCGCCTGGATGTGGCCGCCGGGATAGGGGCAGACCCAGACGTCCTTCCAGGCCGGCGGGATCACGAGCTCGGCGATCCGCTGCAGGACGGCCTTGTCGCTGACCGCGTTGCCGTCCTCGTCGACGTAGGCGAAGCCGCGCCCGCGACGGCGGCGCTGGATGCCGGGCACCGCCGGGTCCGAGCGACGCAGGCGTGGGGCGCGGGCGGTGGTCGTCATGCAGGCCAGCGCTACCCGCGGCGCGCTGCGGCGCCAACTCAGCGCTTCGCTGCCGCTGGCTTCTTGGCGGCCGTGCGCTTGGCCGGCGTCTTCTTGGCGGTCTTCTTGTCCGGCTCGTCGCCGTTGCCCGAGGAGGAGGAGTCCTCGGACTTGCGCTTGGGCTTGGACTTCGAGGACGCGCCGCCGTTGTCGTCGCGGGCGCGGACGGCGTCGAGGCTCGCCTTCAGCGCGGACATCAGGTCGGGCACCGGCGCGTCGTCCTCTTCGGCGGCCGGCTGGACGGCGATCTGCTCGCCGGCGGCCTTGCGCTCGACCAGCGCGAGGACGTCCTCGCGATAGGTGTCGCGGTATTTGTCGACGTCGAAGTCGGCGGCCAGCGACTCGACGAGCTGCTCGGCGATCGCCAGCTCGCGCTTGTTGATCTCGATCTCCTCGACGGCGGTGATCTCGTCGATCGTGTCGGGGTCGATGACCTCGTCGGGGAAGACCATCGTCGCCATCCCGAGGACGTGGTCGCCGATCGGGCGCACGGCGACGAGCTGCTGCTTGGAGCGGATGACGACGGTCGCGATCGCGACGCGGCCGGTGTCCTTCATCGCCTCGAGCAGCAGGCGGTAGGGCTTGGCGCCGCCGGGGCCGGGCGCGAGGTAGTACGGGTGGTCGAAGTAGATCGGATCGATCTCGTCGAGCGCGACGAAGTCCTCGATCTCGATCGCCTTGGTCTTCTTGGGGTCCAGTGCCTCGAGCTCGCCCGGCTCGATCAGCACGTAGCGGTCGGGCGTCAGCTCATAGCCCTTGACGATGTCCTCGTAGGGGACCTCGTCGCCGGTCGACGGGTCGACGCGCTTTTGCTGGATGCGCACGCCCGTCTTGCCGTTGAGCTGGTGGAAGCGCACGGTCTTCTTCGACACCGCGGAGTACATCTTCACGGGAACCGTGACCAGCCCGAAGGAGATTGCGCCCGTCCAGATCGATCTCGCCATAGACACAGAGTATCCCCCGCGCGGGGGTTCCGAGCACGCGAATGTGAGGTTGCAGGCGCGCTCCCGCGCGCCTCGGCCTAGATGGTCTGCGGCTGGTCGGGCGCTTCGATCGGCGCGCCGCGGTCGGGGTCGGGCTGGGGCACGCTGGGCGGCATCGGATCGCCGGGCGGCGAGGGATCGGGCGAAGGGACGGGATCGGAGGGAACCGTCGAGGGCTCGGGCACGATCGGACCGGGCGTCTCGCCGGGCATCGGGACCTTCAGCTGCGGATCGGGCAGTGCGAACAAGGTCGCCATGGCGCTCCTTCGTGGGGGGTTCTCAAGCGCTACCCGCAGCGCGTGCCGGACAACCTGCGCGCTACTTGGCGAACGGCGTCTCGTCGAGCTTCTCACGCAGCTCGGCGATCGAGTCGTAGACGGCGATCGCGCCGGCCGCCAGCAGCTCGTCGGCGCCGAAGCCACCGGTGCGCACGGCAATCGCCTTGACCTTCGCCTTCTTGGCGGACTCGCAATCCCAGGTCGAGTCGCCGATCAGCACCGCCGGGCCGCCGCCGCCGATCTCGACCGCGGCCTCGATCAGGTCGGGGGCGGGCTTCGTCGCGTCGACGCTGCTCGAGTCCGTCCAGCCGTCGACGAGCGCGCGTGCGTCGAGCAGGTCGAGGTAGTGCTGCAGGTCCTCGGACTGCGCCGAGGAGGAGATCACGACCTTGCAGCCGAGCCCCTTGAGATCCTCGATCACGCCGCGCGCGCCCTCGAAGGGTTGCGTCTCGGCGCGCATCTGGGCGTACAGCGCGGGCTCCTCGATGCGCAGCGTGTCGCCGTGCTCGCGCTCGAAGCCCTCGCCGGCGAGGTGGGTGACGAGCTGGTCGCCGCCCATGCCGATGGCGCGATGACAGCGCCACACGGGGATCGTCAGGCCGTGCAGGCGAAATGCGCGATACCACGCCAGCGCGTGCTGGTAGTTGGAGTCGACGAGCGTCCCGTCGATGTCCAGCAGGGCGATCGGGGGCGTCATGGCTCGCGGCTGCGTTCGTCGGACAGCCGGCGCGCGAGCCCGAGGACGAACCACAGGCCGACGAACAGCGTCGCGGTCAGGACGATCGTGATCACGACCGTCGCGTCCTTGAAGAGCAGGTCGGTGACGAGCAGGATCGCGCCGTTCATCGCGACCGCCAGCGCGGCGAGCCCGGCCAGCGCCAGGCGGCTGGAGATCTGGACCAGCCGCGGCTTGTCGCGCCCGCGGAACATCATCCTGTGATACGCGGTGGGGGCGATGAACAGCGCCGAGGCGACGGCCGACGCCAGCAGCGTGCCGAAGTAGACGTCGCGCTGAAACTCGCTCACGATCGCGAAGCGCTGTTGAAATGGGACCGCGAGCAGGAACGCGAACAGCACCTGCACGCCCGGCATCGCGACGCGCAGCTCCTGCAGCAGCTGGTCGAGCTCGCGATCAAGCCGCTCGTTCTCGGTCTCGTCGTCGCGGGGCCTGGGTGCCATCGCCCCCGTTGCATGCCCCGCTTCACAGGTTCTTAACCTGCCCCTGCGATCGGCGCTCCGCCGGCGTCCGCATCGGCCGCGGCCCGCAGCCGCATCAGCGCCTGGCGGATGACCCGCGAGACCTGCATCTGGCTGACGCCGATCACGGCGCCGATCTCGGCCTGCGTCATGTCCTCCTCGAAGCGCATGCGCAGCACCTCGCGCTCGCGCGGCGTGACCGTCGTCAGCAGGTTGGCGAGCGTCGCGCGCTCCTCCGCGCGGGCAAAGCCCTCCTCGCTGATGCCGATCGTGTCCGACAGCGTCGCGACCTCGTCCTGGCCCTCGTTGCCGCGCGGCGCGTCGAAGGAGATCGCGCGGTACGCGCCGCCGGCCTGCAGCGCCTCAAGCACGTGCTCCTCGTCGGCGCCGACCGCGTCGCCGATCTCCGTGATCGACGGCTGGCGGCGTAGGTTCTCCGACAGCTCGCCGACGGCCTTGTCGACGCGCAGCGTCAGCTCCTGCAGGTCGCGCGGCACGCGCACCGCCCACGTGCGGTCGCGGAAGTGGCGCTTGATCTCGCCGAGGATCGTCGGCACCGCATAGGAGGAGAAGGCGATCTCGCGCGACGGGTCGAAGCGGTCGATGGCCTTGATCAGGCCCATCGACGCGACCTGCATGAGGTCGTCGAGCGGCTCGCCGGCACGCTGGTAGCGGCGCGCGAGCTGGCGCGCCAGCGGCAGGAAGCGCTCGACGAGCTGCTCGCGGGCCTGCGCGTCACCGGCTCCGTAGCGCGTGAAGAGCTCGCGATCCTCGCTCGTGCGCTCGGCTCCGCGTCCGGTGTCGTCGCGCGGCGCGGTCATCATGCGAACTGCGATCCAAGGTAAGCGTCCATGACGAACCTCCGATGAGACGATGATGCGCCGGAGGTTTGGGGCGCTGGCAGTAGGCGGCGGGATCCTCGGCCGCGCTTCGGTCATCATACCCAACGTCAACTCGCTCGATTCGGGGGATCTCAGAGCACATGGCGGACGCCGCGAAAGCCGAACGTCTTCGCATTCTCACCGCCGACGAGGACGAGTCCACGTTGCAGGCGACAGACAAGATCCTCGAGGCGCTGGGCCATGTCGTCGCCGGCCACGCGACGAGCGCGGCGAAGGCCGGCGAGCTGATCGTGCGCGAGGATCCGGACCTGTCGATCGTCGTCGTCGACGACGACGACGAGCACGCGCTGGACCTCATCGAGGAGATGGGCGCCTACGCCCGCGGGCCGATCATCGCGCTCGTCGGAGGCCACGATCCCGGCTTCGTCTCCAGCGCCGCCGAGCGCGGCATCTACGCCTTCGCGCGGATGCGCTTTCTCGACGAGGTCGAGGGCGCGATCGAGCTCGCGCTGCGCCGTCACCGCGAGACGACGCGCCTGACCGAGCAGGTCGAGCAGCTCGAGAGCGCGCTCGAGCGCCGCGGCGCGATCGAGCGCGCGAAGGGCATCCTGATGGAGCGCCATCACGTCGACGAGCGCGAGGCCTTCGAGCTGTTGCGCCGCCAGGCGCGCAAGTCCAACCGCCGCGTCGTCGAGATCGCAAGCGCCGTCGCCGACGGCCACGCGCTGCTGCCCGGCGACCGCGCGTAGACGCGCGCTTACGCCCTGCACCGCGAGGGCAACTACACCCCATGCTGAAGCGCGCCTTCCAGAAGTTCCAGGCCGACACGATGACCGACCACGCGGGCGCGCTGACCTACTTCGTGATGATGTCGCTGTTTCCGGCGCTGCTCGTCGGGGTCTCGCTGCTCGGCCTGCTTGGCGACCAGTCGCTCGTCACCGATGCGGTCAAGTACGCGCGCGACAACGGGGCGCCGGCCGAGGTCGCCGACGCGCTGAAGGCGTCGCTGTCGGCGACCGTCGAGAACGCCGGCGGCGCGGTCAGCTTCGCGCTCGCGCTGGGCATCGTCGTCGCGATCTACGGCGCCTCGGGCGCCTTCGGCGGCGCAGGCCGCGCACTGAACGTCGTCTACGGCGTGCAGGAGACGCGCGGCTTCGTGCGCCACAAGCTCGCCGACATCGGCTGGACGCTCGTCGTGATCTTGCTGTCGGTGATCGCATTGTTCTCGCTGTTCCTCGGCAGCGGCCTGGCCGAGGACCTCTTCGGGGTCATCGGCCTCGGTGAGACGGCCGTCACCGTCTGGGGGATCGCGCGCTGGTTCGTCGCGATCGCGGCTGTCGTGCTGATCTACGGCATCGCCTACGCGTTCGCGCCGAACATCCAGCCGCGCAAGCTGCGCTGGATCACGCCCGGCGCGGGCGCGGGCGTGCTGATCTGGCTGCTGGCGTCGGCCGGCTTCTTCTTCTACGTCTCGAACTTCGGCAAGTACGGCGCCACCTACGGCGCATTCGCCGGCGCGGTGATCCTGTTGCTGTGGCTGTACCTGTCGAACATCGCGTTCCTCTTCGGCGCCGAGCTCAACGCCCAGATCGAGCGCGAGCGCCGGCCGGCACGCGCGAACCCGCCGCCGCCGACCCCGCAGCCACCGCCCGACTGGCCGGCGACCCCCGGCTCGGACGGCGGCGCGCAGCACGGCGCGCGCGTCGACGACAAGTACGGCCGCGACGCGCTGGCGCGCTGACAGGCCGCCTACGAGCTGAAGCTCGTCCCGGCGACCAGCACGCCGAAGACGATCAGCAGCACGACGCCCAGCACCATCAGCACGGTCATGATGATGCCGAGGATCTTGCCGGCGGTCGCCTCGCCACGACCGCCGAGCATGCCGCCGGAGGCGTCGACGAGGCGCTCCGCGCGCTGGCCGAAGTACCACGCGAACGGCGCGCACAACGGGCACAAGACGATCGAGAGGATGCCGAGCACGAGCGCCGGCACGGCGCCGTCGGCGTTCTGGCGCGAGACCGCGGGCGCGGCGAACGGGTCGCGCGGCACGGTCGACGGCTGGCGCCAAGCCTCGTTCTCCGGCGGCGCTCCGATCGGATCGCCGGCCGGCGGCGCCCCGCAGGGGTCGGACCCATGCGGGCGCCCGAACGGATCGTTCGCCGGCAGGGGGCCGAACGGGTCCTCGGGCGGCGGCGGGCCGAACGGGTTGTCCTTGTCGTCGGGGCTCACGCGATCAGCCGCACGATCCATGTCGCCACGACGAGCGCCGCGAGCGTCGCGAGCGCCGCCGGGGCGACCGTCAGCGCCCGCCCGCGCGCCAGCGCGACCGGCAGCGCCAGCGCGAGCAGCGCGGCCAGCGGCGCCAGCGGATGCAGCGCGACGGCCGTCGCGACGTGGCCGGCGCCGAGCTCGGCGACGCCGTGCGTCAGACCGCAGAAGGGGCACGGCACGCCCGTCGCGGCCGACAGCAGGCACGTCCCCGGGCCGGCGACCGACGCGCTCAGCACACCCGCCGCGCCGAGCGCCGCGGCACCCGCCGTGGCGGCGCTCAGCGCGACCGACGGGACGAGCGGGATGGCGAGGCGATCCACGGGGCGCACACTAACGCCCGCCGCGACCAGGGCTCACGTGCTCGTCGCGATGGCCGCGCGCGGGCGCTCGCGCAGCGTCAGCTCCTCCGGATGCGAGCACAGGGCCCGCCGGCCCGGGCAGCTCTCGCACAGCTCGCGGTGCGGCTCGGCGGCGACCGGATAGCGCGCCGCCAGCATCCCCTCCGCGAGCGCCAGCAGCTCGGCCTCGAGGCGGTCGGCGTCGGCGTGCTCGTAGCGCGCGAGGACCGGCTCCCGCGGGCGCTCGAGGAAGGCGTAGGCGACCTCGGCGCGGGCGGCCCCGCCGCGCAGCGCGGCCAGCGCGTAGACGCGGCGCTGAACGTCGTAGTGCTCGCGGACGTGGGCGGCGAGGTCGGCCCCCTCCTCCAGCGCGTCGGTCTTGTAGTCGACGACGAGCCGCGAGCCGCCGCGCTCGGTCGCCAGGACGTTGACGATCCCGGTCAGCAGCGTGTCGCCCAGCGCGACGGCGAAACCGTGCTCGCGTCGCACGTCGCGCGCCTTGGCCAGCCGTGGCGCCAGCGGCGACAGCGCGAACGCGTCGCACAGCCGGCGGACGTCCTCGGACTCCGCCGAGGTCAGCGCCACGCCGTGGGCGGCGGCGACGTCGGCGACCCGCCCGGCCGCGGGGCCGGGATGCTCGAGCAGGGCATGCACGAGCGTGCCGCGCACGCGTGGGTCGAGCGTCGGCGCCGCGCCGGCGGCGGCGACGCGGATGACGGGCTCCTCGCGCAGGCGCAGCAGGTGGGTCAGGTAGAAGCGATAGCCGCACGCCCCCCAGGCGGCGAGCGAGGAGTACGACAGCGTGCCAACCGCCGGCGCCGGGGAGGGATCTGGCGCGACGGCCCGCGGCGGCGGCTGCTGGACGGCGACCGGCAGGCTCGCGCCGGCGGGCGCGAGCGACCCCTCGCGCAGCACCCGGCCGACCGTCGCGGGGCTGTTCAGCAAGCAGCGCAGCGACGCGCTGCGTGCTCCGTCGCTCCACGTCACGTCGCCGATCGGATGCTCGGCGCTCGGCAGCCGTCCGAGGTCGCCGCCGACCAGCGCCGGCCCAAGCCAGGTCAGCGGCGCGGCGCCGTGGTTGCACTTCGGCCACGGGTCGAGCACGAGGCCGCCGCTGAGGATCAGCCGCTCGCACGCGCGCGTCAGCGCGACGTACAGGACGCGCTGCTCCTCGGCCGCGGCGCGCTCGCGCACGCGCTCGTTGAGGCGCTCGTAGGCGAGCGCCTTCTCGCTCGAGCCGTCGAGACCGACGAGGCGCACCCCGACCTCGTCGCCCGCTACGAGCAGGTCGTCGGCGTCTGGCGGGCGTCGGCGGCCGAGGTCGGCCACGCAGACGGTCCCGAACTCCAGGCCCTTGGCGGCGTGGATCGACATCAGCCGCACGGCCTTGACGTCGCCGAGCTCGACCGGCGCGTCGGTCTCGCGCGCCTCGGCCTCGAGCTCGGCCGTCGCGAAGTCCGCGAGGCCGCGCACGTCGCGGCCGTTGTCGCGCTCGTAGGCGGCCGCCAGGCGCATGAGCTTGTGGACGTTGGCCAGGCGCCGGGCGCCACCCGGCAGCGACAGCACATGCAGGTCATAGCCGGTCGCGTCGACGACGCGGCGCAGCAGCTCGTCCAGACCCAGGCGCGGCGCAAGCGAGCGCTCGGCGGCGAAGCGCCTGGCGAACAGGGCAAGGCGCTCGCGGTCGGCGTCGCGCAGGCGCGCGGCGAGCGTCGTGTCGCCGGCGGCGATCGCCCGCCAGGCCTTGCCGCTGCCGGCGAGCGCGATGTGCGCGAGGGCATCGGAGGACAGGCCCGCCAGCGGCGAGGCGAGCACGCCGTAGAGCGCCGTCTCGTCGCGCGGGTTGGCGAGCGCCGCCAGCCACGCGCACAGGTCGCGCACGACCTGGCGGCCCCAGTAGCCGCGCCCGCCGACCGACAGCGTCAGCAGCCCCTGGTCCTCGAGCGCGCGCTCGTAGACGGGCAGGTCGCCGAGCGCGCGCAGCAGCACGACGATCTCCTCCGGTTTCGCCTCGCCGGCGTCGACGAGGTCGCGCAGGCGCTGGGCCAGCAGCCGGGCCTCGGCGCGGCGCCACGCCTTTGCCTGCGGCAGCTCGCCGAGGTCGATCGCATCCTCGCCGCCCTGCTCCCAGCCCGCCTGGTCGGTCAGCAGCAGCTCGACGAGCGGGGCGGGCGCCGGCGCGGGCTCGCGGCCCTCGCGCAGCGCGACGAAATCCGGGCCCAGCAGCGGCCCGAAGGCGGCGTTGATCGTGTCGAGGATCGGCCCGCGGCTGCGGAAGTTCGTCGCCAGCGTCGCGACGCGCCCGGCTCCCGCGAGCGCCGCGCGGCGCGCGCGGAAGTGCTCGATCTCGGCGTTGCGAAAGCCGTAGATCGACTGTTGCTCGTCGCCGACGACGAACAGGTCGTCGCGGTCGAGCGCTTCGAACAGCGCCACCTGCCGTGAGTTGGAGTCCTGGAACTCGTCGACCATCACGCGGTCGAAGCGCTCGGCGTAGGAGCGCCGCAGCGCCGGCTCGCGCTCGAGCAGGTCGCGGGCGAACAGCTCGAGGTCGTCGAAGTCCAGCGCGGCGCGGCCGCGCTTGTCCTCGGCGTAGGCGCCCGCGTAGAGCCCCAGCAGCTCATCCAGCAGCGCCACCGCGCCGGCGGCGGCGCGGTCGCGGCAGGCGCCGGCGTAGGCCTCGAGCGCCTCGAGGTAGCGCGCGCAGGCCGGGGTGCGCAGCGCGTTGGCCGCGGTGGAGAACCTCAGGCCCGCCAGCACGGCGGCCGGCGGCGCGCCCGAGCCGGCGCGCAGCAGCTCGTCGCAGCGCATCACGTTCGCCAGCGCCCTGGCGACGAGCTTTCCGGCGCCCGCCAGGCCGAGCTCGGCGGCGGCGTCCGGTGCGGCCCGGGCGAGCGCCGCGCGCAGCGCCTGCGGCTCGGCGACGGCCGGCGCGGGCGGCAGCGACGGCCGCGTCTGGCCGGCGCTTCGCAGCGCGTCGTGGACCGAGGCGATCATCGTGCGCAGGCGGTCGGTGTCGTAGGCGGCGACGAGGTCCAGCGCCGCTTCCCCGCGCTCGCCGCCGAGGATCTCGGCGAGCGCCCGCTCCCACGCGCGGTCGCGCAGCATGCGCGCATCGGCCTCGTCGAGCACCGTGAAGGCGGGATCGAGGCCGGCAGCGATCGCGTGCGCGCGCAGCACCCGCGCGCAGAAGCCGTGGATCGTCGAGACCCACGCGGTCTCGGTCGCGCGCGCCTCCTCGCGGCGGTTGAGCTCGACGAAGCGATCGCGCACACGCGCGCGCAGCTCGCCCGCCGCGCGCTCGGTGAACGTGATCGCGAGGATCCGCGGCGGGCGCACGCCGTCCTCGAGCACGGAGCGCACGAAGCGCTCGACGAGCACCGACGTCTTGCCGCTGCCGGCGTTGGCCTCCAGCAGCAGCGAGCCGTCGCGCCGGCGGATCGCATCCGCCTGCTGCGGCGTGAACGGCCTGCCGGATGGACCCAGCAGCGCGCTCATGCGGCGGCGCAGCGGCAGATCGTGGGATACGTGCAGCCGGCGCCGTTCCAGCCGCAGGTCTGCGGTCGCGGCGCCAGCGCGCCCTCGCGCAGCTCGCCGATCGCGGACAGCACGTCCTCGAGCACGCCGTCGATGACCGCGTCGAAGTCCTCGCGCTCGCGGCGGTCGGTGGACACGGTCCCAAGGCCGGGGTCGGCGTCGGCGAGCACGAGCCCGCGCGGGCGCTGGTCCCTGCCGCCCAGCGGCTGGTAGAGGCCGCCGATCGGCTCGAGGCCGAGCACGTCGCGCGCGGCGAGCACGTACAGCGCGATCTGGTACTTGCGCTTCTCGCGCCAGCACGCAGCCTCGGGGGCGTTGCGGCCCTTGTAGTCGTAGACGATCGCCTCGTCGCCGGGTCCGCTGTCGACGCGGTCGATGCGCCCTCGAATGCGCGCGCCGCCGGCGAGCTCCAGCGGCGGGTGGGCGTCCTCGGGGCCGCCGAAGCCGACCTCCAGCGCGGCCGGCTCGAGCGCGGAGTCATCGCCGGCCGCGTGCTCGAGGTAGCGCAGCAGGTCCGATCGCAGCCGGTGGGCAAGCGCGCGCTGGCGGCTGGGATCGCGCGACATCTGCAGGCGCGGGCTGAGGCGCAGTCGTTCGAGCGCGCCGATCGCCAGCTCGCGCGCGAGCGGGAGCGTGTCCTTCTCGACGCGCGCGCTGCCGGTCTGCTCGCGCAGTCCGCCGAGCGTCGCCTCCAGCACGGCGTGCGCGAGCTGGCCGCGCAGCATCAGCTCGGGGTCGGGCGTCAGGCCGTCGGGGTTCAAGCGGCGCTCGACGAACCACTTCACCGGACAGCCCGCCCACAGCTCGATCCCGGAGGCCGACCACGTCGCGCGGTCGCGCAGCTCGCCGACGAGCGCGGCGTCGCCGAGCGCGGCGATCGGCGCCTCGCGGTGGCGCGGGCCGGAGGCGGCTGCGCTGCGCAGCCGCTCGCGCTCGGTCGGCGCGTCGTCGTTGGGCCATCCCACCTGTCCGAGCGTGCGCATCCGCCGGCGCTCGGACAGCCCCGGGCCGAAGAGGTCGCAGACGTCGGACAGAAAGAACGACGGCACGGCCTGCTCGCCGTCGTCGCCGGCCTCGTGCCAGCTGAGGTACAGGCGCTCCTCGGGTCGTGAGACCGTCGCGTAGAAGAGATAGCGCTCGGCGCCGAGGTCGTCGCGGCGGCGCAGGCGCAGGCCCGATGCCGCGGCGATCGCCTCGCGCTCGCCGTCGCCGAAGAACGGCTCCGAGCCCGGCACGGCCGGAAAGACGCCTTCCTGCAGCCCGCACAGAAACAGCGCCCGCACGCGGCGCGCCCGCAGCGCCAGCGGCTCGGAGACCGTGACGCGGCCCGCCGCGGGCGGGGTGCCGCCGCGCACCTCGAGCTCCTCGAGCAGCGCGGCGAGCTGCGCCGGCGAGGGCGCGAGCGAGCGGTCGGCGCCGACGATCGCGCTCAGCTCCTCGAGCGCGCGGCGACCGGCGATCAGCACGTCGGCGTCCTGGGCGGCTGGGCCGGCGAGGATCTCGGCCGTGCGTCTGCGCGGTGCCGCGAACAGCGCGGCGAGCTCGTCGCCGAGGCGCGTGAGCAGCTCGCCCGGGCCGCGGTCGTGGGCGACGCGCAGGCGGTCGAGCGCGTCGAGCGTCCAGTGCTCGGCCTCCCACAGCGCGCGCGCCGCGGCGGCGGTGCGCGCGCCCGCCTGGCGCGCGCTCGCCTCGAGGCCGTCGGCGAGCTCGGGACGGCGCAGCAGCCCGGGCGTGCGCAGCCACGCGAGCAGGTCCTCGGCACTGCCCTCGAGCAGCGCGCAGCGCAGCAGCGCGACGAGACCGCGCCCGAGCGCGGTGTGCCCGAAGGCGACGCGCCGGTCGACCGCGAGCGGCAGCGCGAACGCGCCGAAGACCTCGCTCAGCAGCGGCGCGAGCGGGCGCGGGTCGCGCACGACGACGGCGATCTCCTCGGCTTGGAAGCCCTCGTCGGCGATCAGGCGAGCGATCTCCGCGGCGACGAGCTCGAGCTCCGCGCGCTCGCCCCCGCCCTGCAGCAGCGCGATGGCCTCCCCCGCGTCGACGGGATCGAGCTCGAACAGCCGCCCGGCCATGGGATCTTCGAACAGCTCGCGCTCGAGATGGTGAAGCGCCGCCCGCCCGGCGGGCGCGTAGTGCTCGGCGCGCGCCTGCAGCGCGACGTGCTCGACGCCGTCGTGGCGCAGGTCCTCGAACGTCGTCGCGCGACCCGCGAAGGCGAGGCGCCCGGGCTCGTAGGCGAGCGACAGCACGACCTGCGCAGGGGTCGCGGCGAGCGTCTGCACGGCGTCGCGCTGCAGCGCGGTGAGGTCGTCGAAGCCGTAGAAGAAGACCGGCGTCTGCCCCCACGCGGCCGGGTTCTCGCGCAGCGCGTCGAGCGCCGCGGCAGCGTGCAGCGGTCCGTCGCGGCGCCCGAGGCGCTCGAGCCTGCGGCGGTAGGCGGCATACAGGCCGCCGACCTCGTCGGCGTAGGCGCGCCTTCCGGCGTCGCCGCCCGCCCAGGCGCGCAGCGCCTGCGTCAGGCGCTGCGGCGTGACGCGCGACTCCTCGAGCTCGTCGACGAGGCGCAGCAGCGCGCGCACGAAGCCGCCGGTCGCCGCCGACGGCGCGAGCGCGCTCAACGCGGTCGTCTCGACGGCGGCCGCGGCGACGCGCTCGCGGGCGAGCTCGGGCAGCGGGCGCCCGTGCACGCCGGCCCGCGTGGCGATCTCCTGCAGCAGCCACTGCGGGCGCATCACGTGCGCCCCGAAGACGACGCCGCCGCCGGCGAGCTCCGCGCGGTAGCGCTCGACGTCGGCGAGCGTCGGCACGACGAGGATCGGCGCCTCGCCGCGGCGCAGCGCGGCGCGGTAGCCGTCGAGCACGACGCGCGCCTTCTCGGCGTTGGCGGGACCGGTCACGAGCGTCAGGGGCACCACTGCATGGTGGCGGGTGGACCGGCGAACCCGAGCCAGGGCTCCAGTCCCGCCCGCCACCGCCGCGGCGGAGCCCGGGGCGGCCCCGCCGCGCGGCGGCTCGGACGGGGCCACGGAGCCCGCGGAAACGAGGCGCCGACGAGGCAACGCCGGCCTCATCCAGCCCCGTGGCACCGCCCCGTGTTCTTGCGGAGTGGCATCGTGGTGCGCGAAATCTGGCCTGCGTGCCCGGCCGTCGCTGCGGTCGCGACCCGCGACGGCGGCTCTCCGTCGAGAGCTAGGAGTCCCCAGCGTCGCGGTTGTGACCGCGCGCCGAGATATCGCCGGCGCTCAGCCGATCGGTCAGCCGAAGGTGCGCACCGTCTCGCGGCCGCGCACGCGCGAGCGCACCTCGACTCGCTCGTCGACGCCGCCGGCGAAGACGACGACGAACGCGCCGAAGGCCACGGGCCGCACGCGCCGCACGCGCGTGCCGACGCGCACGATGACCGGATCGCGGTCGGCGGCGAGGCCGAAGACGACCGTCCGGTCGTTGGTGTGCTGGACCCCGATCAGCGGCTCGGCCGCGTCCCTGCCGGCGCAGGTCCCGGTCGCCGACCGGGGCAGCGCGCGAAACGCACCGCGCTGCCGGCGGCCGAGACGTCCGTCGCGCAGCTGGCCGACCTGGACGCAGTCGGCCCCCTCGGCGTTGGCATAGGGGCGAACCACCCACGGCGGCCCCCCGTGCGGGTCTGCGGCGGCGCTCCTGGTGACGATCGACTGATCGTCGGCCGCCTTCAGCGAGGCGGCGCTGTCTCCGCGCTCGGGGGCGATCGGCCGCCCGTCGCCGCGGTCGGCGAGGCGCACCGCACCTGCGCTGACGGCGGCCGCGAGCAGCGCTGCGGTGACCGGCAGCCCGAAGCGGCGCAGGCCGCGGCGCGGGCGCCGGCGGCCCTCGATCTCGCGTTCGGCGGCCTGTTCCAGACGCGCGCCGAAGTCGTCCAGGCCTGGCGGCAGGCCGCTCATGCCCGGTCCTCCGCGTCCTTGCCCAGCGACTGCGCCATCGCGCGCAGCCCGCGCGAGACGCGGGCGCGGACGACCTGCTGGCTGACGTCGAGCTCCAGCGCGAGGTCGGAGTACGGCCGCGCGTCGACGACGCGCGCGGTCACGGCGTACGCCTGGTCGCGGGGCAGCTCGTGCAGCGCCGAGCGCACGGTCGCCCGCAGCGACGGAAGGTCTGCCACCCGCTCGACCCATTCGATGTCCGCCGTCGTGCCCTCCGGGGCTTCGCAGCCCAGCCGCGCCATCGCCGCACGCTCGACCTGGCCGCGCTTCCAGAAGGCCAGCAGCAGGTTGCGCGCGATCGCGAACAGCCACCCCTGCTCCTCCTGTGCGGTCGCGCCGCGAAACTGCGCCCGCCGTTCGAGCGCCAGTGCGAAGGTCTCCCCGGTGAGGTCCAGTGCCGTCTCGGCATCGAGCGTGCGGCGCGCGAAGAACACGACGACGCGATCGACGTAGGCGCGGTAGAACTCGTGAAAGGCCGTCGCATCGTCGACGCTGCGACGGATCAAAGGCTCATCGGACAAACGCCCGCGGCTGCGCCATGTCACACCGTCCAGGATGCCAGACGGCGGTGGCGCGATCACGCCGGCCGCCGCGGCAGCCGCGTTTCACAGGTGATACGTACGTGACGTGCCGTCGTTCATCGTGACGGTGACCGACCAGGAGCCGGCTGCCGCAAGCCCCTCGCGCACGACGAGGAAGCTGCGCGACGCATCGAGCTGCACCGCGCGCGAACCGTCGGGGCCATCGACGGTCACGGCCGCGACGCTGGAGTCGGCGACCGCCAGCAGCACCGATCGCGGACCGGTTGCGCCCCTGCCGCCGATGATCGCGAGCGCGAGCTGCAGCGGCCCGGAGCGCGGATCCGCGCAGCTTCCGGTGCGTACCGGAGGTGTGGGCACCACGCGGCCGTCCTTGCCGGCCGAGCCGACCACCCCGTCCTGCGTGCGCACGGCGGCGATGCAGCGCGAGCCCGCGTTGCGATCGAGGATCCGCACGGCCCACCGCGGACCGCCGCGCGGATCATCCGCCCGCGCGCCGAGCTCGTCGGTCTGGGCGGGCAGCTCGTCTCGCGGGGAGGGCGTCTGGCTGACGGCCGACGAGCTGGTCAGGACGCTGGCGGCGGCGACACCTGCCGCCACGGCCACCCCCATCGCAACGAGGATCGCAAGCCGTCTCACCGTTCACCCACACCAATTCGACGCTTTGTGGACGTGCTCGTTGAACCATGGGACGAACTTCGTGTGAGAGGTGGACCGACATTCGGTGTAGTTGCCGAACTCGCGCGACCAGGCGTTGCACGTCGCGTTGCCGACCCAGTAGCCGCCGACGAAGACGCCCGAGACATAGAGGTAGCACATGCGCGAGCCCGATCCGCCGCTCTCGACGCGCGAGAAGAACGAGCCGTCGGTCTGGCTCGCGCCGTGAAGGTAGCCATGGCCGACGCCGGTCACGTGGTAGTCGTCGGCGAACGCGAGCTTGACGATCGCCCCGAAGCAGAAGGCGCACACGAGGCTCAGCGTGAGCAGCGCCGGAGTGAGACGTCGTCGTGCACTCATCGACGGCTAGGACAGCCGGCGCGCCCCGTTGTGACGAGCCGCTTCGCGCCGGGCCCCCGCGGGCATGCTCCGACCACGATGGACATCACGTTGCACGTTGACGGCGAGGCGCGCTCGCTGTCGGTCGATCCGCGGACCACCGTGCTCGACGCGCTGCGCGAGCAGCTCGGCGTCAGCTCTCCGAAGAAGGGCTGCGACCACGGCCAGTGCGGAGCCTGCACGTGCATCGTCGACGGCCGCCGCGCGACGACCTGCCTGAGCCTCGCCGTCGCCTGCGACGGCTCGACGATCACGACCGCCGCCGGCCTGGCCAGATCGGGCGAGCTGCATCCGCTGCAGCAGGCGTTCATCGACCACGACGCCTTTCAGTGCGGCTACTGCACCCCCGGCCAGATCTGCTCGGCCGCCGGCATGCTCGACGAGGCGCGCGCGGGCTCTCCGAGCCATGCGACCGAGGATCTGACCGCGTTGACGGTGCTCGACGCCGACGAGATCCGCGAGCGCATGAGCGGCAACCTGTGCCGCTGCGGGGCCTACGTCAACATCGTCGCCGCGATCGGCTCGGTCGCGCCGTGAAGCCGTTCGAATACGTGCGCGCCGCCGACGCCGACGGCGCCGTCGCGACCCTCGCCGCGCGGCCGGGCGCCGCCTACCTGGCCGGGGGGACGAACCTCGTCGACCACCTGCGCCTCGGGATCGCGAGCCCCGACATGCTCGTCAACGTCTCGCGCACGCTGTCGGCGACGATCGAGGATCTGCCCGGCGGCGGCCTGCGCGTCGGCGCCGGCGTGCGCAACGCCGACCTGGCTGCCGACATGCGCGTGCGCAGCCGCTACCCGGCGCTCTCCCAGGCGCTGCTGTCGGGCGCCTCGGGGCAGCTGCGAAACCTCGCCACGACCGGCGGCAACCTGCTTCAGCGCACGCGCTGTCCGTACTTCCGCGAGCCCTCGACGCCGTGCAACAAGCGCGAGCCGGGCTCGGGCTGCTCGGCGCTCGAGGGCTTCACGCGCAACCACGCGATCCTCGGCGCCTCCGAGCACTGCGTCGCAACGCACCCCTCCGACATGGCCGTCGCGATGCTCGCCTTCGACGCCGTCGTGCGCGTCCAGGGCCCCGGCGGCACGCGCGAGCTGGCGCTCGCCGGCCTGCACCGCCTGCCCGGCGACGAGCCGGGGCGCGACGTCACGCTCGAGCACGGCGAGCTGATCGTCGCCGTCGACCTGCCCGAGCTGCCGGTCGCCGCGCGGTCGGCCTACCGCAAGATCCGCGACCGGGCCTCGTTCGCGTTCGCGCTCGTCTCGGTCGCCGTCGCGGTGCGCCTCGACGGCGACGCCGTCGGCGACGTGCGCATCGCCTTCGGCGGCCTGGCGCACAAGCCGTGGCGCGCGACGGCGGCCGAGGACGCGCTGCGTGGCCGCCCAGCCACCGAGGCGTCCTTCCGCGCGGCCGCCCACGCCGAGCTCGAGGACGCCCAACCGCTGCGCGACAACGCCTTCAAGGTCCCGATGGCGGCCAACGCGCTCGTCGCGACGCTGCACGGGCTGACCGCGCGGGCGCCGTCGTGAGCATCGCGCTTCCCCGCCTCGGCGCCGACATCGGCCGCATCGACGGGCCGCAGAAGGTCACCGGCACCGCGACCTACGCCTCCGAGCACCCGCTGACAGATCCCGCGTACGTCGTCGCGGTCCGTTCGACGGTCGCGCGCGGACGCGTCGTCGGCATCGACGCGTCCGAGGCCGAGGGGCTGGCGGGCGTGCTCGCCGTGCTCAGCCACGAGCGCGCTCCGGCGCTCGCCGACACGAGCGATCGCGAGCTGTCGATCCTGCAGACGCCCGACGTGCACTTCCGCGGCCAGATCGTCGCGGCCGTCGTCGCCGACAGCCTCGAGATCGCGACGCACGCGGCGAGCCTGGTGCGCGTCGAGCAGGATGCCGACGAGCACCGCGTGCTGCTCGCCGCCGACGACCCCGAGCTGTATGAGCCCGACGGCGCCGACAGCTCCCAGGGCGACGTCGAGGCCGCGCTGCGCTCGGCCGCGACGACGATCGACGCGACCTACCGCACGCCGATCGAGCACAACAACCCGCTCGAGCCGCACACGACCGTCGCGCTGTGGCGCGACGGATGGCTGCGCCTGTACGAGTCGACGCAGAGCGTGCACGGGGTGCGCAGCACGATCGCCGAGCTCTTCGGCCTCGACGAGGAGCAGGTCCACGTCAGCGCCCCGTTCGTCGGCGGCGGCTTCGGCTCCAAGGGCCCGGTCCACGCGCCGACGGTGCTCGCGGCGATGGCCGCGCGGGCGCTGCCCGGGCGACCGGTCAAGCTCGCGCTGAGCCGACAGCAGATGTTCACGCTCGCGGGCCACCGCGCGCCGACGATCCAGCGCATGCGCCTCGGCGCCGGCGCCGACGGCACGCTCGTCGCCCTCTCGCACGACGTCTGGCAGCACACGTCGCGCGTCAAGGAGTTCGTCGAGCAGGCCACGTCGATCAGCCGCATGATGTACGCGGCGCCCGCCCGCCGCGCGACGCACCGCCTCGCGCCGCTCGACGTCCCCGCCCAGTCGTGGATGCGCGCGCCCGGCAAGGCTCCGGGCTCCTTCGCGCTGGAGTGCGCGATCGACGAGCTCGCGGTCGCCCTGCGGATCGACCCGATCGAGCTGCGGGTGCGCAACGACCCGCCGGCGGACCCCGAGACCGGCCTGCCATGGTCCACGCGCAACCTCGTCGCCTGCCTGCGCAACGGGGCCGAGCTGTTCGGCTGGGCCGGCCGCGATCCGGCGCCGGGCGGCCGCCGCGACGGGCGCCGGCTGGTCGGCACGGGCGTCGCCGGCGCGGCGTACCCGTGCTACACGACAGCCGGCTCGCAGGCGCAGATCGAGCTCCTGCCCGACGGGCGCTACGCCGTGCGGATCGGCGCGATCGACGTCGGCACCGGCACGTGGACGGCGCTCACGCAGCTCGCCGCCGAGGCGCTGGACGTCCCGCTCGAGCAGATCGCGCTGGACATCGGCGACACCGCGCTGCCCTACTCGCACGTGCCCGGCGACTCGGCCGGCATCAACTCCTGGGGCTCGACGCTGTGGGGCGCCGCCACGGCCTTTCGCGAGGCGCACGGATCAGACCCCCGCCCCGGCGACGAGATCACCGCGGGGGCGCCCGACAAGCCGGCCGAGGAGACCTACTCGATGCACGGCTTCGGCGCGCACTTCGCCGAGGTCCATGTCGACGCCGACAGCGGCGAGGTGCGCGTGCCGCGGATGCTCGGCGTGTTCGCCGCCGGGCGCGTCGTCAACCCGCGCACCGCGCGCTCCCAGCTGATCGGCGGGATGACGTTCGGCCTGTCGATGGCGCTGCTCGAGCAGAGCGTCATGGATCCGATCGTCGGCGCGGTCGTGACCGACGACCTCGCCGACTACCACGTCGCCGCCAACGCCGACGTCGGCGACCTCGACGCCCGCTGGATCGACGAGCTGGACCCGCACGTCAACCCGATGGGCACCAAGGGCATCGGCGAGATCGGCATCGTCGGCTCGGCGGCGGCGATCGCCAACGCGGTCTTCCATGCCACCGGGGTGCGCGTGCGCGACCTGCCGATCACCCCCGACAAGCTCCTCGGAGCGGGCTGAGCGACCGCCTAGCGTCCCGGTGTGACGCCCGCCGGCGGCTGCGGCGCAGGTTGCGCCACAGCAGCCGGGAAGGCGGCGAAGCCCAGCGGCGCGAGCGTGTCCAGCCGGCTCGACGCGAGGCCCGCGTAGGACAGCGTGTGAAGCGTGTCGCCGATCACCAGCGAGCGCGCGATCGGCGGCGCGTACGCGTTGTCGCCCTGGCCCTCCTCTGGGTGGGAGATCCGGCCCGCCTCGGCGAGGCTCGCCGCGCCGACGCGGAAGCCGACGGCGCCCTCGAACCGCGCCGTGCCGTCACCGGTCGAGTACGACGACAGCGGGATCACCGCGAGGTTCGCCGGCTTCCAGAACAGGAACGCATGCGGGTCGAACTCGGCGGTCGTCGAGGAGCCCGAGCCCAGCGCCGCCTGCGCCCGGCGCACCGGGTTGCGCAGATCGGAGACGTCGAACAGCGACAGCTGCGTGCCGCGCGTGCGCCCGCCGGCGTCCGCGTCCTGGCCGACGCCGAGCAGCAGGTCCTCCGAGACGGGATGCAGGTAGGCCGAGTAGCCGAGGATCTTCAGCTCGCCAAGGACCTTCGGGTCGTCCTTGCGCGAGAGGTCCAGCGTGTACAGCGGGTCGACCTGGCGGAAGGTCACGACGTAGCCCTTGTCGCCGACGAAGCGCACCGCGTAGATGCGCTCGCCCCTGCCCAGCCCGCCGACGCGCCCGAGCGCCTGCAGCGTCCGGCCGCGCTGCGCGAGCACCGTCACGAAGCTCTGCGCCTCGCCGCGCTGGCGCCCGTCGAACCACTCCGGCTGCTCGGTCGAGGCGACGCGCAGCGCGCCGTCGTGCTCGGACAGCGAGTACTGGTTGAGCACGTAGCCGGCGACCTCGCCCGTCGAGGCGTATGAGGTCTCGCCCGCCTTCGAGGCGTCGAAGCGATGGATCTGCGTGCGCATCCGCTGCGGCAGCGCCCGGCCTGCCTCGAGGGCGCGCACGTAGCGCTGGCTTGCGACGTAGAGGCCGGCCGGCGAGCCGTAGACCGTCTGCGCGCCGGCCATGATCGCGTCGCGGTCGACGTCGAAGAGGCCCTTGTCGAGGTCGATGGTGAGAACGGTCAGCAGGTCGAGGCCCGAGAACGAGCGCGGGTGGCGCACGTCGTCGCAGGCCACCACCGAGCGACGGAACGTGCGGTCGGTGATGCGGCTTCGCAGCGTCGTGCGCGGCACGAAGCGGCGCAGGCCGGCGCGTGAGATCGACCGCGGCGCGATCGCGCCGGGCGAGGAGACGACGACGACGCGCGCCGTGCCGCCGGTCATGCGAGCGTCGACGAAGGCGCCGTCGAGGCGCATCGTGCGTCGCACGGCCATGTGCGCGGGGTCGCTGACGTCGATCTCGCTGAGAAGCGCCGAGGAGCGTGCGTAGGCGGCGTCGACGTCGGGACCGCCGCCGTAGGACGTCGTCATGACCAGCAACCGGTCGCCGCGCAGCAGCAGTTGGTGGCCACCGGATCCGGCGAGCTCGAGCGAGCCGACGAGCTTCGGCAGGCCGCCTGAGGCGTCGAGCGCCAGCAGCCGCGCGCCGGCGATGGCGAACACCCGGCGACCGTCGGTCTTGACGATGTCCGGCTCGTCGACGCCGAGCTCCTGCACGTTGGTCGAAGAGAACGACGGCGACGACTCGGGCGCGCCCTGCTTCATCGCCTGCACACGCGGCGGCGGGGCGACCGCCGCGGTGTCCGTGGCGACCGGCCCCGGCGCAGCGAGGACCTGCGGCGCGATCGCGCCGGCGCGCGTCGGCACCCCGGTCGACCCGCCGGTGCGGCGGGCGTGACGGCGCGCGTAGCTCAGCAGCGAGGGGCACGACCCGAACGCGGGCAGCGCGGACGGCCGCGCGCGCTTCGAGGCCGCGGGCGCTGCCACGGGCACGACGAGCAGGGCGGCGAGCGAGGTCGCGAGCGCCGCCATCCGCAGGCCGCCTGCGGTCCTTGCGGTCATCTGCCACGTCATGGTCATGCCGTCTCCCTCGCTCGAGCCCATACCGACACTACGCCCGCCCCGCGCGTTCGTCACGGACCTACAACGAGTCGCCCTTGCGTTTGTTGCAGCTCGCGCACAGCACCTGCAGGTTCTCGGGCGTCGCCGCGCCGCCGGCGTTGAAGGGGATGACGTGGTCGTACTGGATGTCGAAGGCCGAGCCGCACTCCACGCAACGCCCGCCGTCGCGCTCGAAGACCGCCCGCCGCACGTCGGCGGCGATCCGCTCGCGCCGCGGCGCGGGCGGGTCGGCGTCGCGTGCGAGCGTCGCGTGCGCGCGCTGCAGGCGCCGGCGCGAGAGCCGCTCGCGCTCGCGGATCAACGCCAGCACGTCGCGCGCCTCGAGCTCGTCGTCCTCCCAGTAGAAGCGGTCCTCGAAGACCCACGTGCAGCGCCGGCCGTCGCGCGCGAGCGCGACCGGCGCGACGAGTTGCGCGCGCAGCAGCGCGCGCACGCGGCGTGCCGGCCAGGCCGGCTCGAGCACGGCGTCGCCCTGCGCGAACCGCCAGCGCAGCCCCTGGCGCACGAACCCGCCGTTCTTGATCTCGCGCAGCATGCGCGGGGTTCCTAGCGCCGCCGACGGACGCCGCGCAAGGATCCGCCCAATCGGTCCAGCTCAGGCGGGCCCGAGCACGAGCTCGGCGACGATCGCGCGATGGTCGCTGCCCCGCACGTCGTGGGCGGAGAAGCGCCGCACGCCGACCGTGCGCGGGACGAGGACGTGATCGATCGTGACCACGGGCCGCGGACCGCCGACCGGAAAGGTCGCGACGAGCCCGTCGCCCGTCGCATCGGCGGCGTCGGCGTAGCCGCGATCGAGCAGGAGGCGCATCGCGCGCTGGTCGAGCGTGGCGTTGAAGTCACCGATCAGCAGGTGCGCACGGCGGCTCTCGAAGGGCCCTGACAGCGCATCGAGCACGGCGCGCCATTCGCGCACGCTCGCGGCCGCGATCGGCGGATAGGGGTGCACTGCGGCGAGCCGCAGGCCGCTCAGCGACGCCTGCACCACGCGGCCGTCGGGGCCGGTCTCGGCGACGTCGTCCAGCCGGCGGCGCGCCATCAGCCCGATGCCCGCCGCCCTCGGCTGCGGGCGCAGCGCGCGGCCGGGCAGCAGCTTGCGCGCACCGGACGCGTCGAGCCGGGCGAGCGCCTCGGACGTGATCTCCTGAAGGCTCAGGACGTCGACGTCGTGCTCGCGCACGAGTCGCAGCACGCGATCGACGTCCGCCCTGCCGTGCAGGAGGTTCGCGCTCATCACGACGAGCGTGGGCCCACGGGCGTCCCCGCGCGCCTGCTGCGGGCCGTCCAGTGCCCGTGGCAGGACCGCTGCGGCGAGCGTCGCGAGCGCGATCGCGGCGATCGTCGCGACGACCCACTCGCGAGCGCCGAGCGCGACCAGCACCGGGACGATCGCGGTCGCTGCGGCGATCGGCGTCAGCGACATCAGCGCGACCGCAGGATGAAACGTGTCAATTGCGAGCGTGCGCGCGAGCGCCCACGCCGCCCACGGCGTCGCCAGCAGCGCGACGAGGACCCGCTTGCGACGCATCAGTACGAGGGGCGCACTACGCGGCGGGCTCGATCACGCCGGCCCGCGCCGCCTCGCGCGCGATCCGCCGCGTGTCGGAAAAGGCGCTGAACCTCGAGCCCAGCAGCACGACCACGATCCGCTTCCCGTCGCGCTCGATGACCGCCACGAGGCAGTGCCCGGCGCGGTTGGTGAAGCCGGTCTTCAGGCCGATCGCGCCGGGGTAGCGCTGGCGCAGCAGCCGGTTGGTCGAGCGCAGCGTGATCGTCGGGCCGTAGCCCGGCCACACGCGCGCAAACGACCGGCGCGCGATCCGCCTCAGGCGCGGCTCGGCCATCGCGCGGATCGCCAGCGCGGCGATGTCCGCAGCGCACGAGCGGTTGCGGGGGTCGAGGCCGTGCGGGTCGACGAAGCGCGTGCACTCGAGCCCCAGCAGCTCGGCGCGGCGGTTCATGCGCTGCACCCACGCGCGCTCGGAGCCCGCGCCGGCGATCGCCAGCGCGACGGCGGCGTCGTTGCCCGAGGCGATCATCAGCCCCTGCAGCAGGACCTCGGCGCGCACCCGCCGTCCCGCGCGCAGGCCGCCCATGTGCGTGCCGCCGATCCGGTCGGGCTCCGCGGTCAGGCGCACGCTGTCGCGCATGCCGAAGCGCTCGACGGCCAGCAGCCCGGTCATGAGCTTCGTCAGGCTCGCGATCGACCGCACGCGCGTCGCGCCCCGGCGCCACAGCACGTTGCCGTCCGCGAGGTCGAACGCGAGGCCGGCCTCGGGCGCGGGGTGCAGGCGCAGTCCCTTCAGCAACGAGGGTCGCGAGAGGTCGACGCGCGCGGCCCCGGGCGGCTCGGGCAGCGGCCCGACGGCCTCCTGCACCGGCGGGCGCGGCAGCTCGGGGGTCAGCGGCCGCTCGACGGTCGTCCGCGCGCCCTGCGGCCGCGCTGGATCCTCGCTCACCAGCGCCACCGCGTAGGCGATCGAGCCGCTCGCGAACAGCACCACGACGAACAGCACGGGGCCGGCCCGCCGGCCCCGGCGTCGCCGTGCACCGGGGCTCAGCACGGCGAGCCTCCGGGAGCCTGTCGAAAAGGTCCTCGGGGCCGGATGCGGCTCATCCGCGGCTGTGGATCGCCACACAATTCCTCGCCGATGCCACCAGCATCGGCTTCGGAATCGCGCGGCGCCCACAACCACGGCTGAACCACCCCGACCTCCGACGACCTTTCCGACAGACTCCTAGGCGGCGGCTTCTGCCGCCGCCTGGGCGGCCGGCGGCCTGTCGGCCGGATCGGCGGCCTCCGCAGCGGGATCGACCTTCGCGCCCTCGCGTGCCCACGGCTCATCGAACTCCACCCGCCACTTGCCCTCCTCGCTCTGCTGCAGCGCCAGGCGAGCGCGGAACGAGCGCCCGCTGCGGCCCTTGAAGCCCGTCACCGCCTTGGCCGTTCGGCCGGTCGCGATGAGCTCCTTGGCGATCGCCATCGGCAGCGTCTTTCCGGCCTTGGCCTTCCAGATCACGAAGCCGCAGCCCGGATCCTCGCGAGCCCAGCACGAGAACCCCTTGCGGTTCTCGACGATGTCGTGGCCGCAGACGGGGCACGGTCCGAGATTCGCGCGCGGGATGCGCACATCCTTCAGCTTGGCGTCGAGCTCGTGCACCGTCGACTCGGCAAAGCCCTTGATGTCGGACATGAAGCGCGCCCTCGGCTCCTCGCCGCGCTCGATCATCGCCAGGCGCTTCTCCCAGTCGCCGGTCAGCGACGGCGACGTCAGCTGGTGGTCGCCGAGCAGGCGGATGACGTTCAGCCCCTTCTCGGTCGCCACGAGCGAGCGGGCGTCGCGCTCGACGTAGCCGACGTCGATCAGGCGCTCGATGATCGAGGCGCGCGTCGCCGGCGTGCCGATGCCCGACTCCTTCATCGCCTCGCGCATCTCGTCGTCGTTGACGAGCTTGCCGGCGGTCTCCATCGCGCCAAGCAGCGAGGCGTCGGAGTAGCGCCGCGGCGGCTTGGTCTCCTTCTCCTCGGCTGCGACGTCGCGGGTCTGGACGGTCTCGGCGAGCTCGAGCTTGGGAAGCTGCTGATCGCGGCCCTCGTCGTCGTCGGTCGCGCCCTCGCCCTCGGCCAGCTCGCCGTAGACGCCGCGCCAGCCGGGCACGAGCAGCACCTTGCCGCGCGTGCGGAAGATGTGGCCGGCGACCGTCGTCTCGACCTTCGTGTTCTCGAACACCGCCTCGGGATGGAAGACGGCGAGGAAGCGGCGCGCGACGAGGTCGTAGACGCGGCGGTCGTCGTCGGAGAGCTTGTCGAGGTCGTGCGTGGAGTTCGTCGGGATGATCGCGTGGTGATCGCCGACCTTGTCGTCGGCGACGACGCGCGCGAGCGGCAGCATGCCCAGGCCCTGCACGTAGGCGGCTGCGCTCTGGTAGTCGCGCCCGGCCGCGCCGACGTGCCCGGCGATCGCCTTGAGCTCGGGCGTCATGTCGCTCGTCAGATAGCGCGAGCTCGTGCGCGGATAGGTGAGCACCTTGTGCTCCTCGTAGCAGCGCTGGGCGGCGGCGAGCGTCCGGCGGGCGGTGAAGCCGAAGCGGCTGTTGGCCTCGCGCTGCAGGGAGGTGAGGTCGTACAGCAGCGGCGCGCGCTCGCGTCGCTCCCTGGTCTCGAGCTGCGTGATCTCGCCGTCCTGGCCGAGCACCGCCGCGACGACCGCGCCGGCGACCTCGGCGCTGGACAGCCGCGGCTTCGCGCCGTCGTGATAGCGGCCCTCGTAGACGCGCTCGCCGGGGGCGGCGAAGACGGCATCGACGAGCCAGTAGGCCTCGGGCACGAACGCGCGGATCTCCTCCTCGCGGCGCGTGATGATCGCCAGCGTCGGCGTCTGCACGCGGCCCAGCGACACCGCGCCGTCGAAGGACGAGCGCAGGCGGATCGTGGCGGCGCGCGTGGCGTTCATGCCGACGATCCAGTCGGACTCCGAGCGCGAGCGCGCCGCGGCCTCCAGCGAGGCGAACTCCGACGCCGGGCGCAGCTCGGAGAACGCGCGCTCCATCGCGCTCTTGGTCATCGACGACAGCCACAGGCGCCGGACGGACTTCTTGGACTTCGCCTTCTCGAACAGGTAGGCGAAGATCAGCTCGCCCTCGCGGCCGGCGTCGCAGGCGTTGATGACGTCGTGCACGTCGTCGCGGCCGAGCTGGCGGGTGACGACCGACATCTGCTTCTTGGAGCGCTCGTCGCGCACGACGAGCTTGAACTTGTCGGGCACGATCGGCAGGTCGGCCATCCGCCACTTCTTGAACTTGACGTCGTACTCGTCGGGCTCGGCGAGCTGCACGAGATGGCCGACCGCCCACGTCAGGACGTGGTCGGGGCCCTCGAGGTAGCCCTCCTGCTTGGCGAACGGCCCCGGCAGCACGCGAGCGAGGTCGCGGCCGACGGACGGCTTCTCGGCGATGACGAGTGTCTTGGGCATCGGGCACGGCAGGGTAGCGCCCTCACCAAGGGCCGCCGGTCGTACGGCGCCCGCGTCAGCTCCCGCAGGGCCCCGTGTCGACCGGGCCCCGCGCGCTCGCCAGCACCCGCCGGACGTTCGCGTTGGGGACGGCGTAGCCCCCACGCGTGCGGCCGCCGATCGCCTCGGCGAAGACCGTCCCGGCGACCCGTCCGGCGGCGTCGACGAGCGGGCCGCCGGAGTTGCCCGGCTGCACCCTGCCGCGGAAGGCCGTGATCCTGCGGCGCACGGGACCGCGCCCGTAGGCGTCCTGGGAGATCACGACGCGCGTCTGGCCGATGCGCGCGGCCCGGATCGCAAACGGGCCGCTCAGCGGGTAGCCCTCGACGGCGCCCTGCTGGCCGGAGCGGACGTCGTCGGAGAAGTCTCAGCGCCGGCGTGCCCAGGCCCTCCACGCGCAGCACGGCGACATCGTTCTTGACGTCGAAGGCGATGACCGTCGCCCGCGATCGGTTCCCGGAGCCGCGCGGCTGAACGACGGTCTCCTCGTGTCCGGCGACGACGTGCGCGTTGGTCACGACGAGCCCGTCGCCGGCCACCCAGCCCGATCCCGACACGCCGCGCCCGCAGGCGTTGCCGAGGACCTTCACGACCGAGTCGCCGGCGCGCCGCACGTCGGGGTCGCGCGCGGCCCGGCCCTGCGGCGCACCCACGTCGACCTCCGGCCCGTCGACGCGCGGAAACGGGTCGAAGCGCGCCAGCGCCTTCAGCAGCGAGTCGGCCGGCAGCGCCTCGTTGAGGCGGTCGATGATGTCCGAGCGCTGGACGTGGCGGCGCAGGTCGCTGGTGCCGGGCGCCTGCACGACGATGACGCCGACGACCCAGGCGAAGCCAAGTGCCAGCAACACGCCCAGCGCCGCGCCCAACAGCCCGTCGAGCGCGCCCAGCGGCGACGCGCGAATCGACACCCGCAGGCGCCCGGCGATGCCCTCCGCGCCGGCGGAGATGATCATCCCGGCGATCAGCGCGCCGAAGAGGCCGAACAGCGGGGCGTAGGGGGAGCGGTTGCCGTCCGACAGCAGCTGCGGCCCGAAGCGCGTCCCCAGCCAGGCGCCGACGACGAAGCCGGCGAGCGAGAGCGCTCCGACGAAGAATCCGCGGGCGAAGCCGACGAGCCCGAAGAACGCCGCGAAGCCGACGATGAGCAGGTCGACGGTCGTCATCGCGCGGATGATGCACAGGTCGCGTCCGCCGGGTAGCCATAGTTAGCGGCCATGGTCCTCGCTTCGCCACTCCGGGACCGGTCCCCTGCTCAGCGCCGGCTGATCCTCGTCGCGGCGATCGCGGCGATGGGACTGACCTCGGCATCGTCCCTGCTGCTGATCCCCAAGGGGCCGCCGCCCGAGCAGCAGCGCGCGCAGCGCTACGTGGCGGCGCTTGCGCGAGGGGACTATCCGGCGATGCATGCCCAGCTCACCGCCGCCGCCCGACGCTCGCGCGGGGAGGGGGCCTTCGCCGACGACCACCGCCGCGCGGCAGCCACCGCGACCGCGACCGCGTTTCGCGCCGGCGAGATCGGCGAGCCCGAGGACGGCGTCGTCAGCGTTCCGATGATCGTCACGACCCGCGCCTTCGGCACGATCCGCGCGACGCTGCGACTGCCGTTCGAGGGCGAGGACGACAAGGCCCGCATCGATTGGGCGCCGCATCTGACGTTCCCCGGCGTGGTTCGGGGCCAGCGCCTGGAACGCACGCTGCACCTCCCCCGCCGAGCGGACATCCTGGCGCGTGACGGCACGCCGCTGGCGCAGGGCGAGGCGCGCACGTCGCCGCTGGGCGCGGTCGCGACCGCGATCTCCGGCTCGCTCGAAGCGGCGCCGCCCGAGCGCGTCGAGGAGCTGCGCGCGCGCGGCGTGCCCGACGACGCGAAGGTCGGCACCACGGGGCTCGAGCGCGTCTTCGACGAACAGCTCAGCGGGCGCCCCGGCGGCAGCCTGCGCGCCGGCTCGAAGGTGCTGGCGACCGCCACGCCGCGCGCCGGGGAGGCGGTGCGCACGTCGATCGACCCGCGGGTACAGCGCGCCGCCGTCGAGGCGCTCGGCGACCAGTACGGCGGCATCGCGGTGCTTCGCCCGGGCACGGGCGAGATCCTCGGCCTGTCCGGCGTCGCCTTCAGCGGCCTGCAGCCCCCGGGGTCCACGTTCAAGATGATCACGCTCGCCGGCGCGCTGCAGGCGCGCATCGCCGGGCCCAACTCGAGCTATCCGGTGCAGACGAGGGCCGTGCTCGAGGGCGTCGAGCTCGAGAACGCCAACGGCGAGTCCTGCGGCGGCTCGCTGCGGCTGTCCTTCGCGCACTCCTGCAACTCGGTCTTCGCGCCGCTGGGCGCGCGCCTGGGCGCCCCGCGCCTCGTCGCGACCGCGGAGGCGTTCGGCTTCAACGAGGACCTCGGGCATCCCGGGCGCCGCGACCAGCACGATCCCCGAGGCCGACCAGGTCGGCGACGCGCTGGCGGTCGGCTCGACGGCGATCGGCCAGGGCAAGGTGCAGGCGACGGCCCTGATGATGGGCTGGGTCGCGGCGACGATCGCCGATGGCGGCTTGCGCACGCGGCTGACCCTGCGCGCCGGTCAGCGGCGGCCGGCGCCGCGGCGCGTCGTGCGCGCCACGGTGGCGAGCAACCTCGGGCGCTTCATGGAGGCCGTCGTGCAGGTCGGCACGGGCGCCGCGGCGAAGATCTCCGGCGTGCGCGTGGCGGGCAAGACGGGCACGGCGGAGCTGAAGACGACCCAGGGGCCCGACTGCACGCCGGCGGAGGGCGTCGAGTGCCCGCCGGTGCAGGCCGACGACCCCAGCGACACGGACGCCTGGTTCGCCGCCTACGCCCCGGCCGGCAGGCCGCGGATCGCCGTCGGTGTGGTGCTGATCGCCAACGGCGACCGGCGGCGAGACGGCCGCGCCGCTGGCGCGGCAGGTGCTGAGCGCCGGCCTGAAGTCCAGCCGCTGAGCTACGCGCCCGTCAGGTCAGACGTCGAGGTCCACGATGCCCGTCTGCTGGGGGACCTTGCGGCCCTCGATCTTCAGCTCGAGCGGGCGGTTGTTGAGCCCCGCGAGGGTGAGCTTGAAGAGCAGCAGCGCCCCGCGCGAGGGCGAGTCGAAGCCGGGCGAGTCGGTCTCCGGGACCGTCTCGCCGGCCGGGATCGCGACGTCCGCGCGGTAGGCGAACTGGTTGCGGGGCCTCGAGCTCGAGCGGCTTGAAGACCTCCTCCTGCGTGTCCTCGATCTCGATGTCCTCCGACGGCAGCTCGGACTTCTCCGTCGTGTTCTGGACGCGCAGCAGGACCCCGAACCAGACCTCGTCGGCCTCGAGCTTGCGCTCGGCCTCGGGGATGTCGTCGAGAAACGCCTTGTCCTGGACGTCGTCGGGGTTGAACTGGCGCGAGACCTGGACCTGGTACTTCAGGTCGCCGACGTCGAGGTAGATGCCCTCCGTCTCGGCGATCCGGACGGGTCCGGTGGACTGGTGCTTGCCGCACGCCGACAGCCCGCCGCAGACGAGCATGGCGGCGATCAGCGTGCAGAGGCGGCGGGCGCGGGTCACAGGCGGCGCGAAATCTACAGCCTGAAGCCGCTGGCGGGCTTGCGCGCCCCGCCCGAGACCGACGTTCGCGCGCCACGTTGCTCGTCGCCCTCGAGGATCGAGCGCAGCCTGTCCAGCGCCTTGCGGTGACAGCGCGCCGTCGAGCTGCGGACGCGCAGGAGCTTCTCCATCTTGCGATCGGCGAACGTCGCGGGCGTCGACTCGGTCTTGAAGCTCACGAGGGTGCCGCCGCCGTCGGCGGGCTCGAGCGTCCACTCCGTGCGCGTCTGGATGCGGTTGAAGCGCCCGGCGCGGCCGGTTGCCAGGATCCGCTCCGGCGGGCGCAGCTCGGCGAGCGTCAGGTCGCCGTAGGAGAAGCGGTCAAAGCGCGACTTCGTGCGAAAACGCCCACCGGCGCCGGTCGCCGTAGGAGTCCTCGCGGGTCAGGTGCCAGTCGACCAGGCAATGGTCGGTGAACTGCTGATGGTTTGCGACGTCGGCGAGATACTCGAAGACCTCCTCACGGGGACGGTCGATCGTCGTCGTCAGCGTGACGGGCTCCATGCGCCGGAATCTACCCGGCCGCCGCGCTCGGCCCGCGGCTCAGCCCGGGTTCAGGCGGTGGATGCGCACGGCGTGGCCGTACTCGCTGTTGCGCACGCGCTCCTCGCCCGCGGGCGCGGAGCGGCGCAGCGGCTTGCACAGCTCGCAGACCGCTTCGCCGGCGGCGAAGCGATAGACCGTCTCGCCGATCAGCGGCGTGCGCCCGCAGTCGTCGCAGCGGTGGGCCTCCTCGGCCAGCGCATGGGCGCTCTTTCGCAGCATCGCGCGCTCGAGGTCCTGCTCGTCGATCGACAGCCGCGTGCGGAGCATGGCGCGTGCTTCGCTGCGCCCGCGACGAGTCCTTCTGCGACGGTTAAGGCACGGTTTATCTCGCGGCGGACCATGGGTAGACGCCCTACCCCGCGGCGATGCCACGGCCCACCCCGGGCCGACTTGACTTGCTTGTTATATTCCGCACAAGCCGAGGAGAGGCCGGCGGATCCCTGCAACGCTGGTGAAGGGAGTCGGTTTATGGAGTCGCTGACGACAGGAACCCTCGCCGGCACCGGCTCGTTCCGCTGCGAGATCTGTGGCCACGTCATCACGATGACCTCCGCCGACGTCCTGCCGCAGTGCCCCGGCTGCGAGGGCGCGAGCTTCACGCGCGCATCGCTGTTCAACACCGGCGCGCGCTTCAAGCGCATCGAGCCCGACGGACGCACGGCGGACGGCGACGCGCTGATCGACGCCGCCGTCGAGGCGCTCGAGGAGGCCGGCCGCTATCTCGTCTTCCACGACGCCGGCAGCGTGCGCTCGGTGCCGGTTCCCGGCAGCTCGATGCGCATCGGCCGCAGCCTGTCGGCCGAGCTGCGCTTCGAGGATCCGACCGTCTCGCGGCGCCACGCCGTCCTGCTCGTCGAGGACGACGGCGTGCGCGTGCTCGACGACCGCAGCCTCAACGGCGTCTTCGTCAACGGCGACCGCGTCGTGTCGCACGTGCTCGCCGAGGGCGACGAGATCGTCATCGGGCGCTACCGCCTGCGCTTCGTCGACCGCACGCACAACGCCGTGGCGCCCGCCGCCGGCGCGCTGCAGGGCGAGTAGCATCAGCGCCCCTTGGGCGCCACGATCGCAGTCCTGTCCCAGAAGGGCGGAACCGGCAAGACGACCGCGGTCAGGACGCTCGCCGACGTCTTCCGGCGCGTCGGCCTCTCGGTGCTGGCGGTCGACCTCGACCCGCAGGGCAACCTGTCGGACTACTTCGACGTCGATCCCGAGGCCACGCCGACGCTCGGCGACGTGCTCACCGGCGGGGCGACGATGGCCGATGCGGTTAGCGACGGCATCGTCCCCGCGAACCTGTCGCTCGCCGAGGCGGAGATCGTGCTCGTCGGCAAGATGGGCCGCGAGCTCACGCTCAGGCGCGCGCTCGAGCCGATCAAGGGCGACTACGACCTGATCCTGCTCGATTGCCCGCCCTCGCTGGGGTTGCTGACCGTCAACGCGCTGGTCGCCGCCGATCACGCGCTGCTGACGACCGAGGCGCAGTACTTCGCGATGCAGGGCGTCGAGCAGGCGCTCGAGGTCATCGAGCTCGCGCGCGACGGCCTGAACCCCGAGCTCGGCTGGCTCGGCGTCGTCTTCAACATCGCCGACATGCGCACCCGCCACAGCCGCGAGGCGTTCGCGACGCTGCGCGAGCACATCGGCGAGAAGCTGTTTCATTCGACCGTGCGCCAATCCATCGCCTACGCGGAGTCGGCCGAGCTTGCGACCTCGATCCTCGACCACCGGCCCGACCTCGCGGCCGACTACCTCGCGCTCGCCGGCGAGCTCACGACCCGCCTCAAGTGGCCCGAGCTGCGCCCGCGCCTCGACGAGCTGAGCGGGATGCTGGTGAAGCGCTGATGGACCGCCGCAGGCTCGTGGCGGTCGCGCTCGCGGCGCTCGCATTCGGCGCCGCGGTGGTCGTGCTGCTGACCGGCGGCAGCGACGAACCGGCCGGCCCGCCGGCGCGCGAGGCCTCGCGCCAGCCGGCCGAGCGCAGCGCGCCGGAGGCCCCGCTCGGGGCGCGGCTGCTGCGCCGCACGCAGCTGCGCGCGCGACCCGGCGGGCGCGTCGTGGCGTCGATCGGGACCGTCACCGAGTTTCGCTCCAAGCGCGTGCTGGCGGTCGTCGAGCGCCGCGGCGACTGGCTCGGCGTGCTGTCGGAGAAGATGTCGCGCAATCGCGTCGGCTGGATCCCAACTGGCGCCGCCGAGCTTCGCGCCCAGCCCTACGGCATCGAGGTCGACCTCTCGCAACGCAGGCTGACGCTCATGCGCGGCGACCGCCCCGTGCGCCGGATCCGCGTCGCGGTCGGGCTGCCGGGGACGCAGACGCCGACCGGCCGCTTCGGCGTCACCGACTCGCTGCGCATCGGCGGGGGATCGGCGGCCTACGGCTGCTGCGCGATCGCCCTGACCGCGCGCCAGGCCGACGTCCCGCAGGGCTGGACCGGAGGCGACCGCGTCGCGATCCACGGCACGGCCGACGAGGCCGCGCTCGGCACGGCGGCGTCAGCCGGCTGCCTGCGCACCCGCAACGCCGACATGCGCTACCTCATGAAGCGGATCAGGCTCGGTGCCCCGGTGCGCATCCGCGCGTAGAGGCCCACCGGCTCAGATCACGTCGGCGCCCCGGCTCTCGAAGGGCGCGCGGATGACCTGCGCCCAGCCCTGAGCCTCGGCGCGCAGCGCCGCGAGGACGGCTTCGGTGGCGTCGGCGCGCGTCCAGAACAGCACCGTCGGGCCGGAGCCCGAGATCGTGGCGCCGATCGCGCCGAGCTCCGCCGCGCGGCCCAGCAGCGCCGTCGAGGCGGGATACAGGTGCGCCCGGTAGGGCTGGTGCAGGCGATCCTCGAGGCCGCGCGCGACGAGGCCGAGGTCGCCGCGGGCCAGCCCGAGCGTCAGCAGCGCGCCGTGGGCGACGTTCGCGGCGGCATCGGCGAGCGGGACCGTCGCGGGCAGCACGCGCCGCGCGGCCGAGGTGCGCACCGCCGCGTGCGGCACGACGACGACGCCTTCCAGACCCGGCGGCGGGTCGAAGCGCACGGCGTCGCCCCGCGTGACGATCACGAAGCCGCCGACGAGCGCGGCCGCGACGTTGTCGGGATGGCCCTCGAGCTCGATCGCGTCGGCGAGCAGATCGCCATCGTGCTCGAGCAGGCGCGCGGCCGCCGTCAGGCCCGCGACGTACGCGGCCGCGCTGGACCCAAGCCCGCCCGACAGCGGGATCGTCGAGCGGATGCGAAAGCTGAACGTGTCGGGGCGCAGCAGCCTGGCGAAGCCGCGCACGCAGAGGTTGCGCCGGTCGCGGGCGATGTCGAGCCTCGTCTCGACGCCGAAGCGGCCGGTCTCGACGACCTCGAGCTCGACGTGCAGCGCGAGCGCCGCGGCGAAGGAGTCGAAGCCCGGTCCGAGGTTCGCCGACGAGGCAGGCACCCGGACCCGGCAGCGGCGCATCAGCTCGCGCCGCCCAGCACGGCCTCCTCGACCGCCGCCAGTCGCGGCTCGCAGGCAATCACGCCGCCCGCCTGGTCGAGGGCCGTGCCCGGGTCCTTGAGGCCGTGCCCGGTGAGCACGCAGGCCACGCGGCGCGCACCGCCGGCGCCGTAGCGCAGCAGGCCCGCGACCGACGCCGCGCTCGCGGGCTCGCAGAAGACGCCTTCGCGCGATGCGAGCAGGCGGTAGGCGCTGAGGATCTCGGGGTCGGACACCGCGCGGATCGCGCCGCGCGAGGCCGTCATCGCCTCCATCGCCTGCTCCCAGCGGGCGGGATTGCCGATCCGGATCGCGCTGGCGACCGTCTCGGGCTGGTCGACCTTCCTGCCGAGCACCAGCGGCGCCGCCCCCTCGGCCTGGAAGCCGAACAGCCGCGGTGCGATCTCGAGCTCGCGAAAGCCCTTCCAGTAGGCGGTGATGTTGCCCGCGTTGCCGACCGGGATGCAGAGCGCGTCGAGCTCGTCGAGGATCTCCATGATCTCGAAGGCGCTGGTCTTCTGGCCCTCGAGGCGAAACTGGTTGACGGAGTTGACGAGCGCGATCGGGTGGCGGTCGGCGAGCGCGCGCACGAGCGTCAGCGCCTGGTCGAAGTTGCCTCGCAGCGCGATCACGCGCGCGCCGTGCATCAGCGCCTGCGCGAGCTTGCCCTGCGCGATCTTGCCCTCCGGCACGATCACCGCGCAGGTCAGCCCGGCGCGGGCGGCGTAGGCGGCGGCGCTCGCGGCGGTGTTGCCCGTCGACGCGCAGATGACCGCCTTGGCGCCCTCGCGAACGGCGGCGCTGACGGCGCACGTCATGCCGCGGTCCTTGAAGGAGCCGGTCGGGTTGAGGCCCTCGAGCTTCAGCCAGACCTCGGCGTCGACGAGCTCGGAGATGTGGGGGGCGCGGACGAGCGGCGTCGTGCCCTCGCCGAGGCTGACGACGGGGTCCTCGCCGGCGAACGGCAGGCGGCCGCGGTAGCGCTCGATCAGGCCTTGCACGGGTGGCACCCTACTGCCGTGCGATCTTCGCTCGATGGCCGGCGCCTGCGTCCGCGGGCATCCCTCGGCGGGCTGAGCCTCGGGACGGCGGCCGTCGCGGCGGTGCCGGCCGTGGCGCGACTGGCCGCTGTTGGCGATCAGCGGCGGGGATCCACGTGATCGCCTGTCGGTCGCTAGCCGAAGTGCTCCTCGATCACGCGGATCGCGCGCGGCGGCGAGCGCATGAAGTCCAGCCCGGCGATCTGGTCCACCGCCGCGAAGAAGCGCGACTCGAGCAGCGGGTGCACGACCATCACCAGGCGCGCCCGCTCGCCGAGGCCCTTCTGTACGACGGACTTGATCGAGGCGCCCTCCGCGCCGAGCAGGCTCGCGACCTCTGCCAGCACGCCGGGCCGGTCGTCGACCTCCATGTGCAGGTAGAACGCCGACTTTACGTCGTCGACGATCTCCAGCGCCTGCGTCGTCTCGGGCGTCGAGGCGGGCGGGATCATCGCGCTGATGACGTCGCCGAGCACGGCGCTGGCCGTCTGGGGCCCGCCGGCGCCGGGACCCGACATCGTGATCTCGGTGATCGCCTCGGATTCGATCGTGACCGCGTTGAACGGGCCGTGCACGCTGGCCAGCGGATGGCCCTCGTAGAGGAAGGCCGGGTGCACCCGGACCGCGAGGCGCCCGTCGATGCGCTCGGCCGTGCCGATGAGCTTCAGCCCGAGTCCCAGCTCCTCGGCGTACTCCATGTCGTCGGCGGTGATCTGCTCGATGCCCTCGTAGGTGACCTGGTCGATGTGCACCGGCGTGTCGAACGCCAGCCGCGCCAGGATCGCCATCTTCGCCGCCGCGTCCTTGCCGTTGACGTCGTCGGTCGGGTCGGCCTCGGCGTAGCCCAGGCGCTGGGCGTCCGCCAATGCGTCCTCGTAGGAGCAGCCCGTGCGGGCCATCTCGGACAGGATGTAGTTCGTCGTGCCGTTGACGATCCCGTGGATGCGGTCGACGTGCGCGCCGGCGAGCGACTCCTGCAGCACGCGGATGACCGGCACGACGCCCGCGACCGAGGCCTCGAAGCGCAGCTGCACGTCGTGCTCGCGCGCGACGCCCCACAGCTCCTCGCCATGGTGGGAGAGCAGCTGCTTGTTGGCCGTCACGACGTGGCGGCCGGCGCGCATCGCCCGCAGCACGTAGTCGCGCGCCGGCTCGAGTCCGCCGATCAGCTCGACGACGAGGTCGCAGCCGTCGAGGATCTCGTCGAAGTCCCCGCGCCTGCGCGTCAGCACGCCGCTGATCTGCGGGCACAGGCCCGTCACCGCCGCGATCTGGTCGGCGCGCTCGCCGAGCAGCGACTCGAACGCCCCGCCGACGGTGCCGTGGCCGAGCAGGCCGATGCGAAAGGCGTCAGCCATCGACGTCGCGCGCGGCGAGGTCGTCGTAGGTCTCGCGGCGCACGACCAGGCGCGCGTCGCCGTTGGCGACGAAGACGACCGGCGGGCGCGGCACGCCGTTGTAGTTGTTGGCCATCGCGTGGCCGTAGGCGCCGGTCGCCGGCGTGACGACGACGTCGCCGACGCGCGGATCGGCGAGCTCGACGTCGTGCACGATGACGTCGCCGGACTCGCAGTGCTTGCCGGTCAGCCGCGACGGCGTGCCGCCGCCGCATGTGCCCGAATGCGTGAAGCGGTCGGCGATCTGCGCCTCGTAGACGGCCCCGTAGAGCATCGGGCGCAGGTTGTCGGACATCCCGCCGTCGACGGCGACCCACGTCGAGACGTTGCGCTTGACGCTCTGCACCGTGTAGAGCGTCACGGTCGAGTTCGCGACCAGCGCGCGGCCGGGCTCCTCGAGCAGGCGCTTGCCGGGCCCGAGGACGCGGTTGGCGGTGTCGACCTTCGCGGCGACGTAGTCGGAGATGCGCGGCGGCTCCTGCTCGGCGGTGTAGGCGACGCCGAGGCCGCCGCCGAGGTTGTACGTGCCGAAGTCCCCGAGCGTGGCGATCGCCTCGATCGCCTGGCGGAACGGGTCGAGCTCGAGGATCTGCGAGCCGATGTGGATGTGCAGGCCGGCGAGGTCCAGCGCGCCCGAGCCCTCGACGCGCTCGATCGCGGCGGGCGCGGCGGCCATCGAGAAGCCGAACTTCGAGTCCGCCTGGCCGGTCGAGATCTTGTCGTTGGTGACGGCGCGCACGTCGGGCGTGACGCGCAGCAGCACGGGCTGCGGATCGCCGTCGCCGACGACCGCCTCGAGGCGCTCGATCTCGTCGGCGTTGTCGATGACGACGTGGCCGACGCCGGCGGCGCGCGCCTGGCGCAGCTCGTCGACGGACTTCGCGTTGCCGTGCATGTAGATGCGCGCGGGATCGAAGCCGCCGCGCAGCGCGAGCGCGAGCTCGCCGCCGGATGCGACGTCGCAGCCCAGGCCCTCGGCGGCCAGCACGCGGTAGACCGCGGTGCAGGGGAACGCCTTGGAGGCGAACAGGACGTCGAAGCTCTTCGTCCGCGCGCGGAACGCCTCGACGAACGTCTGGGCCCGCGCGCGCAGGTCGTCCTCGACGACGATGTAGGCCGGCGTGCCGAACTCGCGCGCCAGCTCGAGCGCGTCGCAGCCGCCGAGCTGCAGGCGGCCGTCCTCGTCGACGCGGCTGGCGAGCGGCCATGCCTGCGAGAGCTTGGTGCGGGTCGGAAGCATGCGATCGCAGAGTATGGGACGCGCTCTCGCCGGCGCCGGAAGACCCCTCTAAGTGAGAACCATTTTCGATAAGCTGCGCGCCGTGCGCTGGCTCACCGATCCGCTGTCGGCCCCCTTCATGCAGCGCGCCCTGCTCGCGGCGCTGCTGCTGTCGGTCGCCGGAGGGCTGCTCGGCGTCTGGATCGTGCTGCGCCGGCTGGCCTTCTTCGCGCACGCCGTCGGCAGCGCCACCTTCCCGGGCCTCGTCGTCGCAGGGCCGTGGGGGATCGCGCCACCGCTGGCGGCACTCGCCGCGGGGCTCGGCTTCGCGGGGCTGCTGTCGCGCCTGACGCGCAACGGCGCGACGAGCTCGGACGCCGCCACCGGCCTGCTGCTGGCCGGCGCGCTCGCGCTGGGCAGCGTGCTCGCATCCGACCTCTACAGCTCCGGCGTCGGCGTCGACCGGCTGCTGTTCGGCACCCTGCTCGGCCTCGGCGACGGCGATCTGTGGCTTGCCGCCGCGGTCGCCCTCGCGGCCGCCGCGGCGACCGCAGCGCTCGCGCGCACATGGCTTGCGACGGGCTTCGACCCCGCCGCGGCGCGGGCGCTCGGCGTCCGCGCGGCGCGCGGCGACTGGCTGCTGCTCGCGCTGCTCGCCGCGAGCGTCGTGGCCGTGCTGCCGGCCGTCGGGGCGCTGCTCGTCAGCACGCTGCTCGTCATCCCGGCGGCGACCGCGCGCCTGCTGACCGGCTCGCTGCGAACGCTGCTGGCAACCTCGGTGGCGCTCGCCGCGACCGAGAGCGTCACCGGCCTGCTGCTCTCCTATCACCTCGATCTGCCGCCGGGACCCGCGATCGCGATCGTCGGCGGCTGCGGCTTCGCGCTCGCCGCGCTGGCCTCGGCGGCGCCCTGGCGGCGCGCCGCGCGGGCGGTCGCATGACCGCCACGGCGCGGATCGCGGTCACCGGCCTCGCCGCGTCCTACGGCGCGGGCCCGCCCGCGCTGAGCGGCGTGACGTTCGCCGCCGACGCCGGCCAGGCGGTCGCGGTGCTGGGCCCCAACGGCGGCGGCAAGACGACGCTCTTTCGCGCGCTGCTCGGCGAGCTGCCGGCGGTCGCGGGCAGCTTCGCGATCGACGCCGCCATGGCCTACGTGCCGCAGACCGAGCGCTCGCGGCTGGACTTCCCCGTCAGCGCGTCGGACGTCGCGCTGATGGGCGCCTACGCGCGCACCTCGTGGTACCGGCGCGTGACGGCCGCCGACCGCGCACTGGCGACCACGGCGCTCGAGCGCGTCGGGATGATCGAGCGCGCTCACGAGCGCTTCGGCGCGCTGTCGGGCGGCCAGCGCCAGCGCGTGCTGATCGCGCGCGCGCTCGTCCAGGACGCCGGCGTGCTGCTGCTCGACGAGCCGTTCGCGGGCGTCGACCAGACCAGCGAGGAGGCGATCATGGGCATCCTCCACGACCTGCGCGCGGAGGGGCGCGTGCTGCTGATCGCCACGCACGACGTCGAGCAGGCGCGCGGCTGGGATCGCGTGCTGTGCCTGCGCGGCGAGCAGATCGCCTACGGCGAGCCGTCGGCGACGCTGACCAACGCCGTGCTCGAGGCGACCTACGGCGCGGAGATCGTGATGCTCGACTGCGGCCACCGCGCAGTCGCGATCCAGCACCACGACCACGCCCACTAGGAATGGAGATCCTGCACTCAGGCCTGTTGCAGCGCGCGCTGCTGGAGATCGTTGTGCTCGGCGGCGCCTGCGGCGCGCTCGGCGTGTGGGTGCTGCACCTGCGCCATGCCTACGCTGCCGAGTCGCTGGCGCACGCGATGCTGCCGGGGCTCGTGCTGGCTTCGCTGGCCGGCGCGCCGCTGCAGCTGGGCGCGGCCGCAGGCGTGCTCGCGACGGCCGCGCTGATCGCGCTGGCCGCGCGCGACACCCGCGTCGGGTCGGAGGTCGCCGTCGGCGTCGTCGTGACGACGGCGTTCGGCCTCGGAGCGCTGCTGGCGCTGTCGCCTGAGGTCCCCGTCGGGCTCGACCGGCTGCTGTTCGGCGACCTGCTCGGAGCCGGAACCGCCGATCTCGCGAGCGCGGGCGGGCTCGCGGTGCTCGTCGCGGTGGCGCTTGCCGCCGGTCACCGGCGGCTGGCCGTCGCCGTCTTCGACCCGATCGCCGCGCCGTCGCTCGGCGTGCGCCCGGCGCGCGTCGAGCTGGCGCTGCTGGCGCTGCTCGGCGTCGCGGTCGTCGCGGCCGTGCTGAGCCTCGGCAACCTGCTCGTCTTCGCGCTGCTCGTCGCGCCGGCCGCGGCGGGCATGCGCCTTGGCCGCAGCCTGCGCGCGCAGCTGTGGCTCGCCGCGGCGCTCGGCGCGAGCGCCGGGCTGATCGGGCTCGTCGTGAGCTCCGAGCTCGACGTCGCCGCGGGCGGGTCGGTCGCGCTGGCGGCCGTCGCGCTGTTCGCGCTCGCCGCGCACCTGCGCCCGGCCGCGCCGCGCGGGGGCGCGCGGCGCTCGCCGATGGAGGCGCTCGGCGCTCCGCGCTGAGCCTGGACCTAGGCGTTCGCGGGCTTGGGGGCTGCGGGTGCGGCGGGCATCGCGCGCAGCCCGCCCTCGCGCGACAGGCGCACGAGCCAGGCGATGCCCGCGAGCAGCAGCACGAGGCTCGCGAGCTGCGCCTCGGTCAGCCCGCCGAGCACCGCCTCGTTGCGGCGCACGAACTCGACGAGCAGGCGCTCGCCGCCCGCGAGCACGAGGTAGAAGCCGAACAGCGCGCCGGGCCGAAAGGCGTCGCGCCCGCGCCACAGCGCCCACGCGCCGAGGCCCATGACGAGCGTCTCGTAGATCGGCGTCGGATGGACGACCTCGGTCGTCGGCACGACGCCGTCCGGGTAGGCCATCCCCCACGGCAGGTCCGTCGCGCTGCCGTAGTCGCCGTCGCCGGAGATCTGACAGCCGACGCGCCCGAAGGCGTAGCCCATCGCCAGCGCCGGCGAGCACAGGTCGGCGAGCTCGAGGTTCAGCTGGCCGCGCCGCCGCGCCCACAGCAGCACGCCCGCCGCGCCGCCGATCACGCCGCCGTACCAGACCAGGCCCGATCCGCCGAAGATCGCGTCGAGGGGGTCGTCTGACAACTCGTCGAGGTGGCCCAGCAGCCAGTAGCCGCGCGCGCCGATCAACCCGCCGATCAGCGCCGCGAAGACCATCTCGTAGGCCCAGTCGGGCGGGCGCCCCAGCTCCTTGAGGCGGCGGGTGACGATCGCGCCCGAGACGACGAAGCCGAGGCCGAAGAGCAGGCCGAACGTCTTCAGGGAGAGGCCGAGGACATCGATCTCGGGCTGCATCGGGCGCCAACGCTACAGGCGCTCGCCGGCGCGCACCTCGACCTCGAGGCGGTTGGCCGGCGGCGCCAGCGGGCACGTCCAGCGCGCGTCGTAGGAGCACGACGGCTGGTAGGCGAAGTTCAGGTCGAGCACGAGCAGCCCCCGGTCGGTCCCCAGGTCGGCGCCCTTGATCGTGTCGAGCACGTAGCGCCCGGCACCGTAGGACTCGCGCCCGCTGGTGGCGTCGGCGAACGGGACGAACAGCCCGCCGCCGTACGCGTCGAGCCAGTACAGGTCGAGCGAGACCGTCTCCGTGCTCGCGCGGGCGAAGCGCACGAAGCGCATCGTCGCGCCGTCGCTCGAGGGCAGCTCGAGCACCTGCTCCTGCGCCGCCTCGATGCGGGCCAGCAGGCGCCAGCGCGGGTCGTACTCCCAGACGTGCGGGCCCGCGTAGCCGGCGCGCTGGGCCGCGGGCAGCGGCGACTGCGGATGGGCGGCGTACAGCTCCCGACGCGCCGCGCACCAGCGCGCGTGGGCCGCGCGTGGATCGGGCGCCACGCGGATCTCGGCGTACAGCTCGGCGACGCGCCGGCGGTAGTCGAGCAGCCCGGCGATCGCATCCGGGTCGGTTGCCGCGATCAGCGCGCCTCAGAGATAGTTGAGCGGGTTGACGGGAGCGCCGTTGACGCGCGTCTCGAAGTGCAGGTGGGCACCGAAGGAATGACCGGTGTTGCCGACGTAGCCGATGACCTGGCCCTTGCCGACGCGTGCGCCCGTGCTCGTCCCGAAGCGCGACTGGTGCGCGTAGCAGGACGCCAGCGTCGCGGTGTGCTGCACGCAGGTGTAGTTGCCGTAGCCGCCGGAGGAGCCGGTGCCCTGCATCAGCACGACCTTGCCGTTGTCGGCGGCGTGGATCGGCGTCCCCTCGCCGGCGGAGATGTCCAGGCCGGCGTGCAGCCGCCCCCAGCGCGGGCCGAAGGGCGACGTCACGGGGCCGTTGACGGGCCAGATCATGCTGCCCGAGCCCTGACGGATCGGCAGGTCGCCGGCGTTGCCGCGCTGGGCGGCATTGAGCTGGCCGGCGATCTTGTTCGACGCCGCCTCGAGGCTCTCGACGTGCTCCTGCAGGTGGGCGCGAGCGCCGCGGGTCTTGTTCAGCGCGGCCGCCTTGCCGTCCTTCGTGCGCGAGTAGCCCACGCGCGTGCCGATGAGCTCCATCTTGATGGCCGCGATCTGGTCGCGCCGGCGCTGGACGATCGCGGTGACCGTCGCCTGGCGCTTCTCGAGTCGCGCGAGGCGCTTCTCGCCGGCGATCGCGTCGAGCCTGGCGGCGGAGACGAGCCGGACGATGCGGCGGTCCTGGTCGGAGATCCGCGCGATGAACTCGCTGCGCTCGAGCAGGTCGGCGAAGCCGTCGGAGTTCAGCACGACGGTGATGAAGTCGGGCTTCTCCGCCTTGTAGATCTCGATCAGGCGCGTGCGCAGCACGCGGCGCGCGTGGCGCAGCCGCGCGCGCAGGCGCACGAGCCGCGCACGCTCGGCGCGCAGATCGCCCTGCAGGCGCTCGAGCTCGGAGCGCTTCTCGGCGAGGTCGGCCTCGATGACGTCCTGGCGCGAGCCGAGCGTCGTGATCTTGCCCTGCAGCTTGCGGATGCGTGCCTGGTAGCCGGCGATCTGCGTGCTGAGCACGCGCTCGGTGCCCTTCTTGCGCGCGATCTTCTTGCGCGCGGCATCGATCCGACCCTGGAGCGATTGCAGCTCCTGCTGTTTGGAGGTCTGGCCGGCGGAGCCGAGCGGGAGGATCGCCCACAGGACGAGCACCGACGCCACGGCTGCGAGAAGAACGCGCACGCGCATCAGCGGCTGAGTCTAGGTTCGCCCCGCTCGACGGCACAAACTTCGACCCGGGTTATGGAGCCTTGCGAGTCGGCTTGCGCCGCGGGCGCCACCCGGCGAGCCGGCGTGTGCGGTTTGGCAGAATGGATGCATGGCTGCCACCAAGACCTCGTTCGGCCGCGACCCGGGCTTGCAGTTCCGGATGATGCTCACGCTGTTTCTCCTCGGCGCGCTGTACGTCGTCTTCGCCGGCGCGCTGATCGGCGCGGGTGTCCAGGGACCGATGATCCTGCTGATCTGCGGCGGCCTCGCGCTGTTTCAGCTGTTCACGTCCGACAAGCTCGCGCTGCATGCGATGGGCGCCCGCGAGGTCACGCCGCAGCAGGCCCCGGAGCTGCACGCCATGATCGAGCGGCTGTGCATCCAGGCCGACCTGCCCAAGCCGAAGATCGCGGTCGCGCAGACGGACATGCCCAACGCGTTCGCGCTCGGTCGCTCGCAGAAGTCCGCGACGGTCTGCGCGACGACCGGGATCATGAACCTGCTCTCCCCGGCCGAGCTCGAGGGCGTCATGGCGCACGAGCTCGCGCACGTCAAGAACCGCGACGTCGCGATCATGACGATCGCCTCGTTCTTCGCCTCGATCGCGGCGATGATCCTGCAGTTCGGCTTCCTCTTCGGCGGCGGGGGCCACGACGCCGACGACGACAACCCCAGCATGCTCGTGATCATCCTGTTCTCGCTGGTCGTCTACGTCGTCTCGTTCTTCTTGATGATGGCCCTGTCGCGCTACCGCGAGTTCTCCGCCGACCGCGGCGCGGCGCTCGTCACCGGCCGGCCGAGCGCGCTGGCGTCGGCGCTGCGCAAGATCTCCTCGGGCATGGACCGCCTGCCCCAGCAGGACCTGCGCGTCGCCAACGAGATGAGCGCGTTCTTCATCGCATCGCCGAAGAAGGTCATCGGCGGGCTGTTCTCGACGCACCCGCCGATGGAGCAGCGCATCGAGCGCCTCATGTCCTACGAGGCGGATCTGCAGCGCGGCACGCTCGCCGCCGCGTAGTGGGCCTGTTCGACGCACTGCTGGGCGGCAAGAAGAAGCTCAAGGGTCCCGCGCCCGACCGCCTGTTCGCGATGTCGACGGCGTATGTCTCGCTCGACACGAGCCACGCCATCAAGACGCGCGGAACGGCGGGGATCGTCTTTCAACCGCTGGCGACCGCCGACTTCGAGTCGATCGCCACGGAGATGGAGGAGATCCTGTCGGGCACCGGCGCGGACACCGGCACGACGATCCGCACGAGCGACGACGAGCACGGCTACCGCTGGATGATCCTCGTCGACGACGACATCGAGGACCTCGTCGTCGGCGTCAACGCCGTCTCGGACGCGCTGGCGGTGGGCGGCTACGGCGACCGCGTGCTGGCCGCGGTGTTCGCCTTCGAGGACTCCAAGGGCCGGCCCGTGTACTTCATCTACAACTACAAGCGCGGTCACTGGTATCCGTTCGTGCCCGCCGGCAAGCTCCAGCGCGACGGCGAGCGCGAGCTGCAGATCCGCGCGATCATCTCCGACGAGCTGCCGATCGAGCCCGAGCTCGAGCGCTGGTTCCCGCTCTGGGGAACGCCGATCTAGGCACTTGCGTGCTGCGGGTGGCGCTCAGCTCCCTGTGAACTGACCTGATTGGCGAATTTGCATCGCATGGCGAGGCATAGGCGCCAAACACGCTCCGAGGAGGTCTCGAACCCGCGGTTCGCGCGGCTGTACGCACGGATGAGCGAGCGCGAGGGCGCCGAGCAGGTCGGGCAGCGCCGCGAGACGCTGGCGGGGCTCAGGGGCCGGGTCGTCGAGGTCGGCGCGGGCAATGGGCGCAACTTCGGCTTCTATCCGCCGGAGGTCGCCGAGGTGGTGGCCGTAGAACCGGAGCCGTACCTGCGCGCGCTGGCAATCGAGGCCGCCACGCGCGCGAGCGTCCGCGTGGAGGTGGTCGATGGCGTCGCCGCCCCGTTGCCGCTGGGTGACGGAAGCGTTGACGCCGCCGTCGCGTGCCTCGTGCTGTGCAGCGTGCCCGACCAGCGCGCCGCCCTGAGCGAGCTGCGGCGCGTCCTTCGCCCCGGCGGCGAGCTGCGCTTCCTCGAGCACGTGCACGCCGATCGCCAGCCGTTGCGCGCGATGCTGACGGGCGCGGACCGCAGCGGCGTATGGCCGCGCCTGGCGGGCGGCTGTCACCCCGCCCGCGACACGCTCGCCGCGATCGAGGACGCGGGCTTCGTCGTCGACCGCGTGCGCCGCTTCGACTTCTCGCCGGGACGACCGCTGCCGGCCATCCCGCACATCCTCGGCGCCGCGAAGCGTCCCTAGTCCGGGATCAGCCCTTCGCCGCTGAAGTCCGCCGCCGCCTCGGCGAACGAGGTGTCGGCCGGCGGGACGATCACGTCGGAGGTCTCGATCTCGGCGTCGCCGAGGTGCTCGCCCTCCTTGCGGATGATGTCGAGCATCTCCTCGAAGGCCGCATGGAAGGCGTCCTCGTCGTTGGCCTCGACCGCCTTGACGCCGGCGTTGTCGAGCACGTTGACGCGCTTCAGGCACTCCTCGTCGAGGCGGTACTGGCCCTCCCCCATGATCCGGACGATCATGCCTTCGCCCCGCCCGGCTCGCCGGGCTCGGGTGGGTCGGCCGGCTCGCCCGCCGCGAGCTCGCTCGGCGCCGGCTCGGGCGTGCCCATCCCCAGCTCGGCCTTCATCTTCGCGAGGTCGTCGTCGACCATCGTGCCGGCTCCCAGCTCGGCGAGCTGACGGTCGATGTCGTCCTGGCCGGATCCGAGCTGCGTGAGGTCCTCGAACGTGCCCGCGGCCTCGAGCTCCTCGACGGCCGACGCGCGCGCCTTCATGTTCTCGGTCTTGTCGACCGCGCGCTGCATCGCCAGGCCGACGTCGGCCATCTCCTCGCCGACCCCCGATGCGGCCTCGGAGATGCGCACCTGCGCCTCGGCGGCGGAGTACTGCGCCTTGATGACCTCCTTCTTCGTGCGGAAGGCCTCGATCTTCGTGCTCAGGCGCTTCTGGGACTCGACCAGCTTGTCCTGCTGGTTCTGCAGCTCGGCGACCTGCTGGTCGAGGCTCTGCAGCTCGGTCTGCGCGAACTGCTTGCGCTCCAGGGCCGTCCGGGCGAGCTCCTCGTTGCCGGCGGCGAGCGCCTGACGCGCCTGCGTGTCGAGCTTGACGACCGACTGCTCGAGCTTGGAGGCCTGCATCCCGAGGCGCTTCTTCGCCGTCACGACGTCGGCGATCCCCTTCTTGACGTTCTGCAGCGACTCGAGCTGCTTCTGATAGCTGTAGTCCAGCGTCTCGCCAGGATCCTCGGCCCGATCGAGCAGCCTTGAGACCTTCGCTTTGATGACGGTGGACATCCGCCCGGCCATTCCGGCCATTGACGCCTCCTCGGGAGATTGGGACCTGAGGTCATTTCTAGCAGGCGGGAGATGCCAGGCGGTGGGGCCGGTGGTGACGTTCGGGTTCCGTTGCGACCGCTAGTGTCCCGGCCGATGCCGAGTCCGAGGCTCTTCGCAGCGCTCCTCGCCGCCGCCGTCGCCGTCTCCGGCTGCGGTCGCGAGCGCCCCGCGACCGACCCGACGCGCCCCGCGCTCGTGGCGCCGCAGCGCGCCGAGCCCGCCAACCTCGGCTTCCCCGAACGCGCGACGAAGAACACGACGCGGATCCCCGGTGAGAGCCCGGTCGCGACCGCCGCCGCGGTCGCCCGCACGGTCTTTCCCGACCCCCTCCGCGCGCCGGAGGCCGTGACGCTCGTCGACACGAGCGACTGGCGCGTGGCGATCGCCGCCAGCGCCCTGATGGCCGCGCCGTTCAACGCTCCGCTGCTGTTCACCGACGGTACCGACCTGCCCGGCCCGTCGAGCGACGCGCTGAAGGTGCTGCGGCCGAAGGGCTCCGCCGCCGCCGGCGACGCGCAGGTCATCCGCATCGGCAACGTCGCCAAGCCCTCGGGCCTGAAGAGCAGCGACGTCGTCGGCGACTCCCCGCTGGCGCTGACGCGCGCGATCGCAGCGCTGATCCGCACGTCGCGGCCGGGCAAGAGCGCGCGCGTGCTGATCGCCAGCGCCGACGACGCCTCCTATGCCGCGCCCGCGGCGGGCTACGCCGCGAAGTCCGGCGACCCGGTGCTGTTCGTCACCAAGGACGCCGTGCCGCCCGAGACGCGCGCGGCGCTGGCCGCGCTGTCGGGACTGACGCGGCCGCGGATCTACGTGCTGGGCCCGTCGAGCGTCATCTCCCCGAAGGTCACCCAGCAGCTGCGCCGCCTCGGGCGCGTCGAGCGCTTCGGCGGCCGCACCCCGGTCACCAACGCGATCGCCGCCGCGCGGTATCGCGACGGCGTCTTCGGCTGGGGCGTCTCGACGCCCGGACACGGGCTGGTCTTCGCGCGCGCCGGGCGCCCGCTGGACGCCGCCGCCGCGTCGCCGCTGTCGGGCGCGGGCAAGTACGGCCCGCTGCTGCTGCTCGACCAGCCCGCCACCCTGTCGAAGACGCTCGAGGGCTATTTCCTCGACATCCTGCCCGGCTACAGCAGCGATCCGGTCGCCGGGGTCTACAATCACGGCTGGCTGGTCGGGAGCAGCAAGGGGATCTCGGTCGGCCTGCAGGCCCGGATCGACTCGCTGCTGGAGATCGTCCCCGTCCGCACGCCCGACGCGCCGCCGGTCCCATGAGCCAAGCCGAGCATCCCGATCGCGGCAGCGCGGACCACGAGGTCACGGTCGACGACGTGCGCCAGCTGATGGGCGCGTCGACGCCGCACTTCGCGCTGCAGCTGCGCAACCGCATCGCCAAGCTCATCCGCGGCCTGCCCGCCGATCACCCCGCGCGCATCGAGGGCGAGCGCGAGGTCGCGCGCCTGAAGGCGCTCGGCTTCGATGGCGAGCTGCGCGGCCACGCGGCCGAGCCCGGCATGGACACGCTCGCGTCGGTCACCGGCGACGGCGCCGGCGGCGACCCGCCCGCCCACTGACCGAAAGCCGGCGACCCCGCCGCGCCATGCGCGAGACTGAGAGCATGAGCGATCCCGCGACCAGGCCGGCCGGCATCGACGGCAGCGTGCTGCCCGGCCCCTACGGCGTCGGCCACTACGCGGCGAAGCTGCGCGAGTACCTGCGCGAGCGCTCGCGCGTGCAGCTCTTCGGCGAGGTCTGGAACCTGCGCGTCAGCCGCGCGAAGGTCTACTTCGAGCTGCGCGACGCCGACGGGCGCGCTGCCGTGCTCGATGTGGCGCACGGACTTCGACGCCCTCCGCCTGGGTCCGGGCGCGCTCGCCGACGGCTCGCAGGTCGTCGTCGGCGGCGGGCTGGACTACTACGTCGGCAGCCGCACGTCCTCGCCGGCGTTCTCGTTCGCGGTCGCGAAGCTGCGCGTCGCGGGCGAGGGCGACCTGCTCGCCCAGCTCGACGGCCTGCGCAAGGCGCTCGACGCCGAGGGCCTGTTCGCGCCGCAGAAGCTGCTCGCTCGCCCCGCGCTGCCGCGCACGATCGGCGTCGTCACCGGCGAGGGCGGCAAGGCGCGCGACGACGTGCTGGCCGGCCTGCGCCGCCGCGGCTGGGCCGGGCGCGTCGTGTGGGCGTTCGCGCCGGTGCAGGATCGCCACGCGGCGCCGCGCATCACGGCCGCGCTGCAGGACCTCGCCGCGACCGGCGCCGTCGACGTCATCGTCGTCGCACGCGGCGGCGGCTCGCTGGCCGACCTGTTCTGCTTCTGCGACGAGACGCTGTGTCGCACGGTCGCGCTGCTGACCGTTCCCGTGATCGCCTCCGTCGGCCACCACACCGACCGCACGCTGATCGACGACGTCGCCGCGCTGAGCTGCTCGACGCCGACGCACGCCGCCGAGTCCGCCGTGCCCGTCGACTGCCTGCAGGCGCGCTCGGACGCGCTGCGCCTCGCCCGGCGCCTGAGCGTCCACGGCCGCCGCGCGCTGCTGCACCGCGCGCAGGCGCTCGTGCGCCTGTCGCGCGCGCCGGGAGAGCACGTCGCGCGCGAGCGCCGGCGCCTGCACCAGGATCTGCGCGAGATGCGCGCCTCGGGCCGCCGCCGGATCGGCGACGAGCGCACGCGGCTGGCGCGCAAGGCGCTCGTGCTGGAGCGCAAGGCGCAGGCCGGCGCCCTCGACGCCCGGCGCGCCACCGGCCTGCAGGCGCTGGCGATGGCGCTCGCCGCACACGATCCGGCGCGCACGCTCGAGCGCGGCTACGCGCTGGTCACCGATCGCGCCGGCGAGCTCGTGACGAGCGCGGCCGCCGCACGCCGCGCCGGCGACGTCGGCCTGCGCTTCGGCGACGCGGCGGTCGATGCGACGATCCGCGGCGACGATGACCGACCCTGAGCAGCCCGTCACCTACGAGGCCGCGACCGCGCGCCTGGAGGCGATCATCAAGCGCCTGGACTCCGGCGAGGCCGGCCTGCGCGAGACGCTCGAGCTCTGCCGCGAGGGCCGCACGCTCGTCGAGCTCTGCGCCGCCGAGCTCGAGGCCGTCGGCCAGGGTCTCGAGGAGCTGCGCCTCGAGGATCTCGTCGCGCGCCTGGAGGCCGGCGCGGGCGCCCAGGGCACCTAGCCCGCGAGCGCTTGCTGCAGCTCGCGGTAGCCCGGCCGCGGCTTGGCGTCGGGGCCGACGAGCCCGGAGTCGAAGCGGGCGTCCGGCGGCGCGCCCGTCCAGTTGTAGAGGTAGACGCGCTTGACGCGCGGCGTGTCGGCGGCGAGGCGCAGCGCGAACGCCACCGCTCGCCCGGCGCGCCGCTCGTCGCGCGGGAAGTTTCGCCCGAACTTCACGATGCCGCCGGTCTCCGTCAGCCAGACGTCGCCGGGCACGGCGTCCAGCAGCGCGGCGAGGCCGCTCTTGCGAAAGCGGTTGGAGTCGGCGTAGTTGTGCAGCCCCCAGATGCGCGGTGTGCCCCGCAGCGCGCGCCGGTAGGCGGCGAGGTAGCGCGTCATGCCCGGCTGGTCGAGCAGGTCGCCGGCCAGCACCGTGCACCCGCGGCACTCCTCCTCGACGAGGTCGTAGTACTGCGCCGCGCGTGCCGGAGCCTTCGCCGTCGGCTGGCTGGCGTGGTTGATCTCGTTCCACGGCGCATAGGTGTCCACCCGCGGATAGCGCTTGCGAAACGCGCGGAAGGCGGCGCGGAACTCCGCCACCGAGGGCAGCTTCTCGGGATGCACCCGCGAGTGGCCGAAGGTGATGAACGGGCGCACGCCCGCGCGCCGCGCCGCGTCCAGCCAGGCGTCGACGAGCTGGCGCTCGAAGCGCACGGCGACGGCGTCGTAGGAGACGACGAGCCGCGCGTCGTCGATCTTCAGCGCGGCGAACTGCGGGTCGGCGAACATCGCCGTGTTCTGCTCGCCGATTCCGACGACGAGACCGTCGCGCAGACCGTCGGCGCCGCCCTTCGCGCCGGACCCGGCGTCGTCGCCTCCGCCACAGCCGGCGACGAGCGGCGCAAGCGTGGCGACCAGGGCGAACGCGGCCTGGCGCCCGCGCAATCGGAAGGTCATGGGCCGGACGGTACCCGCCGGTAGCCTGCTGGCGCATGAGCACCTACGACATCGTCGCCGACCTGCCCGTGCACATCGAGCGCTACGCGCTCGAAGGCCTCGTGCGGGACGTCTCCAGCGACTTCACCCGCAAGTCGACGATCATCCATCTGCACGGCGCGGGCGAGGAGGGCGTCGGCGAGGACGTGATCTACGAACCCGTGGACCACGAGATCGCCCAGAAGGAGGGGGCGTCGCTCCCGCTTTCAGGCGACTGGACCATACGCTCGTTCGCCGCGCACCTGGCGACCCTCGACCTCTTCCCCGAGGCGCCTCAGCGCGAGGTCTCGAGCCTCTACCGCACGTGGGCCTACGAGTCGGCGGCCCTGGACCTCGCGCTGCGCCAGGCCGGCGAGCCGCTGCATGCCGTGCTCGGCCGCGAGCCGCGGCCGGTGACGTTCGTCGTCTCGCTGCGCCTCGGCGAGCCACCGTCGCTGGAGCCGGTCGCGCGCCGTCTCGAGGGCTACCCGACGCTGCGCTTCAAGCTCGACCCGACGTCCTCCTGGGACGACGCGCTGATCGCCGACCTCGTCGCCACCGGCGCCGTCGACTCGGTCGACTTCAAGGGCCTGTACTCCGGCACGGTCGTCGACGCGCCCGCCGATCCGGTGCTCTATCGCCGCGTCGTCGAGGCCTTTCCCGACGCCTGGCTGGAGGACCCGAAGCTCACGCCGGAGATCGACGCGATGCTCGAGCCCCATCGCGACCGCATCACGTGGGATGCCAACATCCACTCGATCGCCGACATCGAGGCGCTGCCGTTCGCGCCGCGCATGGTGAACCTCAAGCCGTCGCGCCTGGGCGGCATCGAGCCGCTGTTCGCCGCCTACGACTACGCCGCCGCTCACGGCATCGGGGCCTACGGCGGCGGGCAGTTCGAGCTCGGTGTCGGACGCGGGCAGATCCAGTACCTGGCCTCGCTGTTTCACCCCGACACGCCCAACGACACCTCGCCGTCGGGCTTCCATGCTGCCGACCCGCCGCCCGGCCTGCCCGTCAGCCCGCTGCCGCCGTCGCCGTCGGCGACCGGCTTTCGCTGGGGCTGAGGCGGACCCGAAACGACCGAAGCCCGGCGCGGAGCCGGGCTTCGGGAGGGGGTGCTCGCGCGGCCCGAGAGCCGCTTCGATCAGATCCTGCGCCGGCCGTAGCCGTAGCCGCCGGTGCCGATGCCGCTGACGAGCACCAGGATCGCAGCGACGAGCGCAAGGATGAAGACCCCGGTCAGCGCCATCACGAGCCAGTAGACGAGCGCAGCTAGCAGGACTGCGATGAGAATGCCGATCATGTGACGAGCCTCCGTGTGTGAGCCGTGGACGTTGGGTGTGATCTACCCGCGTTGCCGATAACAGAGGCTCTACCCCGTCGAAATCCCCCCACGTCTACTCCATTCGTCCAGCCTGCGTCAATTCGCGCTGACACGCTGAATCAGCGTGCCGGTGCCGAGGCCGCCGCCGCAGCACATCGTCACGAGGCCGAACTCGCCATCCGAGCGCTCCAGCTCGTTCAGCAGGGTCGTCAGCAGACGAGCGCCGGTGGACCCCAGCGGGTGACCGAGCGCCAGCGCCCCGCCGTTGACGTTGACGCGGTCCATGTCGGGCTCGAGCTCGCGCCGCCATGCCGCGACGACCGACGCGAACGCCTCGTTGACCTCGATCAGGTCGATGTCGCCGATCGCCATGCCGTTGCGCTCGAGCAGCCTGCGCGTCGCCGGGATCGGCCCCGTCAGCATGATCACCGGGTCGACGCCGACGGTCGTCTGGTCGACGATTCGCGCGCGCGGCGTGCAGCCGAGCTCGTCGGCCTTGTCGCGGGACATCAGCAGCAGCGCCGCGGCGCCGTCTGAGATCTGCGACGAGGTGGCGGCCGTGATCCGCCCGCCCTCGGGCTTGAAGACCGGCTTCAGCGCCGCCAGCGCCTCGAGGTTCGTGTCGGGGCGGATGCCCTGGTCGGTGAGGCGAAGGTCGCCGTTGGTCTGAAGCGGGACGATCTCTCGCTCGAAGCGCCCTTCCTCGGTCGCGCGGTGCGCGAGGCGGTGCGAGCGCACGGCGAGCTCGTCGAGCTCCGAGCGCGCGATCTCCCAGCGCTCGGCGATCAGCTCGGCGCTGAGGCCCTGGGGCACGAGGTCATAGCGGGCCATGAGCTCGGGCGAGAACGGCGAGCCGACCTGCTCGGCCCAGGAGAAGCCGACGCCCATCGGGATGTGGCCGAGGTGCTCGACGCCCGAGCCGATGACGACGTCGTGGACACCGGCCGCGATCAGCGCGGCGCCGAAGTTCACGGCCTGCTGGGCCGAGCCGCACTGGCGGTCGATCGTCGTCGCGGGCGTCTGCACGGGCAGGCCGGCCTGCAGCCAGGCGTTGCGCGCGACGTTGAAGCTCTGCTCGCCGAGCTGCTGCACGCAGCCGGCGATGACGTCCTCGACCTGCGCGGCGTCGATGCCGGCGCGCTCGATCAGGGCCGTGAAGCAGGCGCCCAGCAGCTCGTTGGGGTGCGTGTCCTTGTAGTAGCCCTTCTCGCGGTGGCCGCGGCCGATCGGCGTGCGCACCGCCTCGACGATCACGACCTCGCGTCCCTGCTGTCCGCTCATGTCCACCTTTCACCTCGCGCGTTCAGTGTCCCGACTAAGGTACCGATCGACTGGTCAGTCGACTCGAGCGAGGAGTGGGTGTGGACGAGCAGCTGGGCATCGCCGGCAGCGGGGCAATAGCGACGGGGCTGGCGGTCTGCGCCGCGCGCGTCGGCGAGCCGATCCTGTGGGCGCGCTCGGATGCGTCCGCGCAGCGCGCCCGCAAGCAGATCGCCAAGAGCTGCGAGCGCATGGGCGAGGGGTATGACCCCGAGCGCGTGCGGATCGTCACCGACCTCGACGCGTTGTCGGAGGCGAGCTTCCTCGTCGAGGCGATCTCCGAGGACACCGCCGCCAAGAGCGCCCTGCTCGCCGAGCTGGGAGCGCTGGCCGCGCCCGAGGCGATCATCAGCACGACGACGTCGTCGCTGTCGGTGTCCGAGCTGTCCGCCGCCAGCGGCCGCCAGGAGCTGTTCGTCGGCCTGCACGTCTTCAACCCCGTCGCGAAGATGAAGCTCGTCGAGCTCGCCTATCCGCCGCAGGCGTCGGCCTCGACGCGCGAGCGCTCGGCCGCGCTGTGCGCCGCGCTCGACAAGGAGGCCGTCGAGGTGCCCGACCTCGCCGGCTTCGTCGTCAACCGGCTGCTGTTTCCCTACCTCTTCAGCGCGGTCGACTTCATGGAGCGCACCGGCATGGCGGCGCAGGACGTCGACACCTGCATGCAGCTCGGCGCCGGACATCCGATGGGACCGATCGCGCTGCTGGACTACATCGGCCTGGACGTGTCGGTCGCGATCGGCGATGCGATCGGCGCCGACGTGCCCCAGAGCCTGCGCGACCTGTGCGCCGCGGGCGCGCTCGGGCGCAAGGCCGGCCGCGGCCTGTATCCGGCCGAGGCCTACGCCCGCTGAGGTTCAAACCCGGTTTACCCGCCCTTCACGTCACGGCTTCAGGATCGGGCGTGCGAATCATTTCGCATCTCCTCCCAGAAGCAACACGACGGGCCCGCGACTTACGCGGGCCCGTCGTGCTTCTGGCGCTCGGCGGAACCACCCCAGTCCACCGTGCCTCCTCCGCCGTCCCACGGGCGGGGTAGGAGTTCAAACGCGCCGCACGCCGCGAACTTGCGCTAATCGCGCAGCTGCCGGGCGGCGGCGGACAGCGTCTTGACGACGTACATCACCGACAGCACGAAGAACAGCGCTCCCACGGCCGCCCTGACCTGCTCGCTGCCCAGCGGCGTGCGCTTGGCGACCGGCTCCGCCACCACGTCGCCGACCTTGCGCCGCCAGCCCTGTAGTCCTGCGGTTCCGATCTGCGTTGCCGTTGCCATGCGTTCCTCCTGCGTCGCTTGCTGACAGGGGTTCCCGAAGCGGCGCCGTTCCACCACCGGCCGGTCTGCGCTCAGCGGTCGAGATGCGCCTCGTAGCGCTCGACGGATCCCCCATCGGCGCCTGGCGCCGGGGTTGGGCGGATAGCGACAACATGCTTGACGCCATCCGCCCAACCCCCGGCAGGGTCTTCAAGCGCGTCGGTCAGTATCCGACGGAGCTCCCGCTGCGCGAAGTCCTCCTCCTGGCGCGTCATTGCTCAGGGGGCGTGATCCTGGGATTCGAGCAGCACCGCAGCCTGAAGGGGCTGCGCAGGCCGGGAACCGATGAAGAGACCCGACAGGACACGCCGATGAAGATTCCGACGCCGTGGAACCAGCCGAGGCGGGGATCCTGTTCGGCTTGACGCTGCCCCTGCTGATCTTCCGCGAGGACGGCATCCACGGCGGCGTGTTCGATCCCGGTGTCACGGACGTCTTCATCCACCGGATGCCTTCGCCGGAAGACGCGCCGGCTCGCAACACCGCCCTCGGAGACGTGTTCCTCGAGTGGCAGTCAGAGGTTCGGCGCCACTACTACGGTGATTGGACGGCCCGTCTCTAGGTGAACTCGACATGAGCGCGAGCCCGCCCCCGGCAGCGCCAGCGCGAGGCCCTACGCGGGCGCCGGCTCCGTCGCCGGTTCGGCGCGGCGCTCGCGGATGCGGACGGCCTCGATGCGGTTCTCTCGCACCGACTCGACGCGGATCTGGTAGCCATTGGTGTTGACGGTGTCGCCGCGTCGCGGCAGGCGGCCGAGCTCGGCGAAGACGAAGCCGCCGATCGAGTTGTAGGCGTCGCTGTCGACCGGAAGGTCGAGGCCGTAGTCGGCGAGGTCGGTGATCGCGACGTGGCCGCGCACGAACCAGTCGCCGTTGGCCAGCCGCCGCACCTCGCCCCCGGCCGGGTCGGTCTCGTCGTCGATCTCGCCGACGACCTCCTCGACGACGTCCTCGACGGTCACGATCCCCGCCACGCGGCCGTACTCGTCGACGACGACGGACATCGTCGAGCGGTTGCGCTGCAGATCCGCCAGCAGGTCGTCGAGCGGTTTGGTCTCCGGCACGATCGTCACCGGGCGCACGGCGGCCTCGATCGAGGCCTCCTGGCCTTCGGCCATCAGGATCCGCGCCAGCGAGTTGGAGTGCACGACGCCCTTGACGCGATCGGCGTTGTGCTCCTCGGTGACGACCAGCCGCGTGTGGCCGGTCGAGATCGCACGCCGCAGGGCGGTTCCCACGTCCTCGGAGACGTCGACCGTGACGACGGCCGGGATCGGCGTCATCACCTGGCGCGCCTGCTGCTCGTGCAGGTGAAAGACGCCGTGGAGCATCCCCGCCTCGCCCGGATCCAGGCTCCCGCCCGCCTGCGCCTGGGCGATGATCGCGCGCACCTCCTCCGGGCTCGAGCCCTCCTCCCAGCCGGCCTCGGCCTTGATGCCGAGCGGCTTGAGCATCGCGTTGGAGGTCTTGTTGAGCAGGTGGATGAACGGCCGCATGATCCTGTTGAACAGATCCAGCGGCCGCGCGACGGCCTTGGCGACGCGCTCGGCGTTGACGATCGCGTAGATCTTCGGCACCTGCTCGCCGACCGTGATGTGCCCCGCGGTGACGAGGACGTAGGCGATCGCGATCGAGATCGGCACCGCGATCGCATGGCCGGCGGGGCCCTCGATCCACGGCTCGACGAGCTCGGCGATCGCCGGCTCGCCGAGGAAGCCGATGCCCAGCGAGGCGAGCGTGATGCCGAACTGGCAGGCCGACAGGTACTCGCTGAGGTTGTCGAGCTGATGGACGACGCGCTTGGCTCGGCGGTCTCCCCCGTCTGCCAGCTCCTCGAGCTTGGCGCGCCGGGCGCGCACCAGCGCGAACTCCGCCGCGACGAAGAATCCGTTGGCGAAGATCAGCACGACGACCGCGCTGAGCAGCAGCGCGATCAAGTGGACCGGAGGGGGCCGGGCCTAGGGTGTCGGCCGCGACTTCGAGGAGGATCGTCGTTCATTGACGCTGCCCTCGAACCGTATCAGCACGCCGACGGCCTGCGTGCGAATCAGCCCGCCGCGACGAGCTCGTCGATCGCGGACGCGAGCTCCAGATCGTTGTCCGTGATTCCGCCCGCGGAGTGCGTCGACAGCGTCAGGCGCACGTGCTTGTAGTCGTGGATGAGGATGTCGGGATGGTGGTTGGCCTCGTTGGCCGCCTCGGCGACGCGGTTGACGAGCGCCATCGCGGCCTTGAACCCACCGAGCTCGACGTCGCGGACGATGCTGTCGCCCTCGTGGCGCCAGGGGCCGCTGGCCAGAGCCTGCTCGATCTCCTCGTCGCTCAGCGTCGCCATCTCGGTCGTGCCATACCCTCTCGATCGTGCGGATCGTCTCCCTCGTCCCACACGCTACCGAGCTGCTGTTCGCGCTGGGCCTTGGCGACGACGTCGTCGGAGTCACGCACGAGTGCGACTACCCACTGGCCGCCCGCGAGATCCAGCCGGTCACGCACGACGTCCTGCCTGCCGGGCTGTCGGCGGCAGAGATCGACACGGCCGTGCGCGAGCGCTCCGAGCGCGGCGACTCGATCTACGAGCTCGACGAGGAGCTGTTGCGCGAGCTCGAGCCCGAGCTGATCGTCACGCAGGCCCTGTGCAACGTCTGCGCGGTCTCCCACGACGAGGTGCAGGCGATCGCGGTGACGCTCGACGATCCGCCGCGCGTGATCTCGCTGGACCCCAAGACCTACGGCGAGACGCTCGGCGACGTGCGCACGATCGCCCAAGCGACCGGCAGCAAGGACGCGGCGCTGGACCTGATCGCGCGGACCGCGCGGCGCGCCGACATCATCCGCCTCGCCGTCCGCGACGTGCCGCGCCCGCGCGTCGTCGCGCTGGAGTGGCTGGATCCGATCTTCGTCGCCGGGCACTGGACGCCGCAGCTGATCGAGATGGCCGGCGGCGAGGACGTCCTCGGGCTGCCCGGAGAGCCGTCGGCGCAGTCGACGTGGGCGATGGTGGCAGCGGCGCAGCCCGACGTCGTCGTCGTCATGCCATGCGGCTACGACGCCGCCCGCGGGGTCGTCGAGGCCGAGGAGCACGTGCGCGAGCTGCGCGCCGTCGGCGCCGAGCGCGTCGTCGCCGTCGACGCCTCCTCGTACTTCTCGCGGCCGGGCCCGCGCCTGATCGACGGCCTCGAGCTGCTGGCGCACATCCTGCACCCCGCCCGCGTGCCGACGGCACCGGCCGAGGCGCTGTCCGTGGAGCTGTAATCGCCGCTCGCACGGTGCTGTACCTGCACTCCTCGGCGGGGCGCTACGGCGCCGACCGCCAGCTCGCGCTGCTCGCGGGCGGCCTGGATCCCGAGCGCTATCGCGCCCTCGTCGTGCTGGCGATGGACGGCGAGCTGCGCGAGGACCTGCATGCCGCGGGCGTCGAGACCCTCGTGCGCCCGCTGGCGGTCATGCGCCGCGCGTCGATGTCGCCGCGTGGCATGGCGCGCGTCGCCGTCGACCTCGCGCGCGACGCCGGTGGCCTGGCGCGCCTCGTCCAGCGTCGCGGGGTCGCGCTCGTGCACACGAACACGTCGGTCACGCTCGGCGGCAGCGCCGCGTCGCGGCTGGCGCGGATCCCGCACGTCTGGCACCTGCGCGAGATCTACACCGGCTTCGAGCGCTGGTGGCCGGCATACCGGCGGCTGCTGCTGAGCGCCGACGCGCTGCCATGCGTGTCGCGGGCGACGTGCGCGCAGCTCGCCGGCGACGCCCGCGGGCTCGTGCTGTACGACGGCCTGCCGAGCGTGCCCCCGCGCGCCCCGCGCGACGCCGCTCGCGCCGCGCTCGGCCTGCCGCCCGACGCGTACGTCTGCGCGATCCTCGGCCGGATCTCGACGTGGAAGGGGCAGGACGCGCTGATCCGCGCGCTCGCCGATCGCGCGCTGGCGGGCGGGGGCGCGATCGCGCTCGTCGCCGGCGACCCCTGGCAGGGCGAGGAGCGGCGATTGGCGGAGCTGCGTGCGCTCGCCGGGCGGCTCGGCGTCGCCGAGCGCGTGCGCTTCGCGGGCTTTCGCTCGGACGTCGAGAACGTCTACGGTGCGGCGGACGTGGTCTGCGTGCCCTCCACCCAGCCCGACCCGCTGCCCAACGCGGCGCTCGAGGCGGCCGCGGCGGGCTGCTGCGTCGTCGCCGCCGACCACGGCGGGCTGCCCGAGATCCTGCGTGACGGCGCCACGGGCCTGCTCGTCAGGCCGGGCGACCCCGCCGCGCTGGCGGCCGCGCTCGCGCGCCTGCATGCCGACCCCGCGCTCCGCCAGCGCCTCGGCGCCGCGGCCGCCGCCGACGTCGGCGTCCGCTTTACGGTGCGGCGGCTGCTGGAGCGCGCGCAGGCGCTCTACGACGACGTGATCGAGCGGCGCCGATGAGCCGCACGCGCACGTCGAAGCTCGTCACGATCCCGATCAGCCACTTCTGCGAGAAGGCGCGCTGGGCGCTCGACCGGGCAGGCGTGCCCTACGACGAGCGGCGCCACATCCAGATCATCCACCAGTTCGCAGCGCGAGCAGCGGGAGGCGGGCGGACGGTGCCGGTGCTCGTGACGACCGACGGCGTCTTCGCCGAGTCCGCCGCGATCATGCGCTACGCCGACACCTGGCTGCCCGAGCCGCGGCGGCTGTACCCCGCCGACGCGGCGCTGTCCGAAGAGGTCGCCCTACTCGAGCGGCGCTTCGACGAGGGCATCGGCGTCGAGGGCCGTCGCTGGCTGTATCACGAGGTCTTCAAGGACACCAAGCCGTTCGTCTCCTACAACCTGACCGGCGTGCCCGGCTGGGAGCGGGCGATGTTCCCGTACGTGCTGGCTCCCGCGAAGATCTACATCAACCGCTATCTCGACATCGACGCGGCGACCGCGGCCGACGCGCTGAGGATCGTCGACGCCGAGCTCGACGCGGTCGGCGAGCTCTTGTCCGACGGCCGCCGCTACCTCACGGGCGATCGCTTCACGGCGGCCGACGTCGCGTTCGCCGCCCTGGCCGCGCCGCTGATCGTGCCCGCCCAGTACGGCACGCCGCTGCCCGAGCCCGACGAGATGGCGCCCGCGATGGCCGCGCGCGTGCGCGCCTGGCGCGCGCATCCCGCCGGGCGCTTCGCGACGCGCATGTTCGCCGAGCAGCGCGCGCAGGCTCGCTAGAACGTCGGCGTCGCGGACTGCGCGACGACGAACCCGCCGATCGCCAGCCCGATCGCGAGCACGGCCGCGGCGCCGTAGACGATCGTGCTGGAGATGCGCTTGCGCTCGGCGACGTCGAACATGAGGTAGCCGAGCGAGGCCGCCGGCGAGCAGCCCGCCGAGATGGCCGCCGATCGAGATGCCGGGAATCAGGAACGTGATCCCGAGGTTCAGCACCAACGTGATGCCGAGGCCGGACTGCATCGGGTCGATGCCGCGCGCGCGCATCGCGAGGATCGCCGCGCCCATCGTCCCGAAGACCGCGCCCGAGGCGCCGACCGTGACCGCGTCGGGCGACAGCAGCAGCGCACCGAACGAGCCGCCGATCAGCGACACGAAGTAGATGACCCCGAAGCGCAGCTTGCCGATCGAGGGCTCCATCAGCGTGCCGAGGAAGTACAGGAAGTACATGTTGAAGGCGAGGTGCAGCAGCCCGGAGTGCAGGAAGCCGGCGCTGATGATCCGCCACCATTCGCCGTCGGCGACGAGCGGGCCGAACAGCGCGCCGTTCTCGTAGACGGGCCCCGACGTCCCGAGGCTCCCGCCGCCCGAGGCGGCCGCGAAGGCGAGCACGTTGATCGCCATCAGGACGTAGGTCAGCTGCGGCGTGCCGGTCAGCGTCGCGGCGGTGCGCACCTTCGTCTTCTGGCGCGAGCACTCCGGACAGCGCATCCCGACCGGCGTCGAGGTCATGCAGTCCGGGCAGATCGGCCGCCCGCAGGACGAGCACGCGACGCCTGTCTCGCGATCGGAATGGCGGTAGCAGGTCGTCGTCGTGTCGCTCGCCTGCTTGGCCACCATGTTGACGCTAGCAGCCGCCGAAGGCGCCGGCGCGGGCAGCGCCGGGCGCCCGCGCGGCCGATCAGGCGGAGACCTTGACGATCGGCGTCCGGGTCGGGATCTCGCTGCCGTTGGGCAGCGGCTCGTGGGTCACGAGCACCGTCCGCGGACCGTCGAGCTTGCCCACGTCCACCGACGCGCGGCCGTCGCGCACGGAGAACAGGCCCGCGGGCCTGGGCCCCTGGCGATCGCGCGGATCGTCGAGCCACAGCTCGTAGATGCGGTCCTTCGGCGGCGCCTCGAGGCCGCTCAGCGCGAGCGTCGCGCTGCCGTCGCAGACCTTCAGGTCGACGTTCGCGCCCGCCGGCGCGACGCTCGCCGCGCGCGTCGTGCAGGACGAGTCCGGCCCGCTGCTCAGCAGCGCGCCGACGCCCAGGCCGACGGCCAGGAGAACCGCGGCGAAGGCGCCGGCGATCGCCGGATTCAGCCGGCCGAAGCTGAAGCGGCGCGACGCCCGCGGCGCCGGCCGGTCGGCGGCCGCGCCGGCGGCGGCCAGCAGCTCGGCCTCCCCGCGCACGACGGACATCACGCGGTCGCGGATCTCCGGCGGGGCGCTGAGCTGCGGCACGGCGCTCAGCAGCGCGTGCGAGACGAAGCCGAGCTCGGCGACCTTCGCCGAGCACTCGTGGCACTCGGTGACGTGGTGGCCGTAGGCCTCCCACTCGCCGTCGGGCATCGCCCGCAGGACGTAGCCGCCGGCGTCTTCGACGCGGGGACACTCGTAGTCGTTCACGGCATGACCTCCCGCAGGCCGCCGAGCTGAGCGCGCATCTTCTCCAGGCCGAGGCGCATGCGGCCCTTGACCGTACCGATCGGGGTCTCGAGCATCGCCGCGATCTCCGTCTGGGTGAAGCCGCCGAAGTAGGCGAGCTCGATCACGCGGCACTGCTCCGCCGGAAGGGTCTTCAGCGCCGTACGGATCTCCTGCGCCTCGTCGAGCCGAGCGACCTCGACATCGGTGCGGTCGCGGGCCTCGAAGCGCTCCTCGATGCCCTCGTCGCTGGCGCGCCGGCGGTCGTGGACGACGGAGCGCCGCAGCGAGTCGATCGCGCGGTTGTGAACGATGCCGAGCACCCACGTTCGCACGGATCCGCGGGCGCGGTCATAGCGTGCGCCGCTGCGCCACAGCGACAGAAAGGCCTCCTGGACGACGTCCTCGGCCGCCGAGCGCGTCCCGCACATGCGGTAGGCGAGCGAGAAGGCGGCGCCGGAGTGGCGCTCGTAGACGACCTCGAAGGCGGAAGCCTCGCCGCGACGGACGAGCTGCATGAGATCCTCGTCGGCGAGGTCGCGAAGCTCGGTGGGACCGGGATCGGCCGGTTTGCGCAGGAGTGCCATGTGATCCGAACTACGCCGTTTCGTTGAGAACGGATCAGCCTCGTGGAGCTCAGTCGCGCCGGGCGATCTTGCGCGCCTCACCGGCGGCCGCGCGCACCGTCCGGCGCAGGAGGTCCAGGGGATCGCTGGAGGCGGCCGCATGCTTCTTGCGCTGGGCGCGCACGCGCATGACGACGAGCGCCGTCCCGGCGGTCGCCCCGACGGCGCCGGCGACGACCGGGCGAACCCAGTTGCGCGGATCGCGCATCGCGCCGATCTCCCACGCGTCGAGCTCGTCTACGGCCGCGTAGGTGAGCTCCTGCAGCGTCGACTCGACGCGCATCTTCAGCGAGTCGGGCGGATCGACGGGCGCCAGCGCCATGCGCAGCATCGACTCGAAGTCGGCGTGTGCGGGCTGGGTCATCCGGCGGTCACGATCCCCTCGAGCTGCTTGATCGCGCGGTGCAGCAGCACCTTGGTCGCGCCGTCTGTCTTGCCCATCGCGCGCGCGATCTCGCGGTTGTCCATGCCCAGAGCGAAACGCATGATGAGCGCCTCACGACGTTCCTCCGGCAGCGTCTTGATGCCCTCGATGATGCGCGCCAGCTCGTCGCGCCCCTCGACGAGGTCCTCCGTCGTGTGCATCGTGCTGAGCACCGTCGTGTCGTCGATCGGCGTCTGCGGACGGCGCGAGCGATCGCGGTAGAGGTTGGCGGCGAGGTTGTGGGCGATGCGGATCAGCCATGGGCGCAGCGGCCGGCCGTCGGACTCCGCCTGCGCGCGCTCGAAGTGGCGGTAGGCCTGCAGGAAGGTCTGCTCGGTCAGATCCTCGGCGTCGTGGTGGTTGCCGACCCGGTAGTAGGCGTAGGAGTAGACGTCGCGCAGGTGGACCCGGTAGAGCTCGCTGAAGTCCTTGTCCAGCCGCGCCTTGTCCGGTGGATCCACGCATCGCAGCCTACTGCGGCGGTGCGCCGGGCTCGGGTCGCGCGCGCTCTCCGGCGACGCCTGCGAGCGCGACGTCCTCGCCGTCGCCGGCGCTCTCCGCGGCGCCGCTGCGGCGGGCTCCGTCGGCGGCCGCGGCGCGCCCCGCGGTGAGCGCCTGGACCGCCTCGCTCTGGCGTCCGGCGGGGGCCGTGACATGGGCGGTGAAGGCCTCGGGCTCGATCCGCCCGTCGACCAGCGCGACGAGGCGGTCGAGCGTCGGCGACGGCACGCCCTCGCGCCGCAGCGTCTGCGCGAGCAGCGCGACGCCTTCGAGCGCCTCGCTGGACTGGCCGAGCTCGTTCGCCGATGCGCTCGGCCGGCATCCCGAGGCCCAGCAGCTCACCGGCGCGGCGGTTGCGGCTGCCCTGCGCGACGACGGTCGCGACAAGGTCGCCCGCGCCCGCGAGGCCGGCGAACGTCTGCGGGCTGGCGCCCTGCGTGCGCGCGAACGCGTCGACCTCGGCGAAGACCTTGCCGGCGGCGGCGCCGGCGGCATTGGGCCCGTTGACGCCCGCGACCGCGGCGGCGAGCGCGGCGGCGTTCTTGGCGGTGCCGGCAAGCTCGACGCCGGCGACGTCGCTCGTGCCGGACGCGTCGAAGCCGGCGCGGCGCAGGACGCGCACGAGCTGCGTCGCGAAGACGCCGTCGATCGAGCCGACGACGAGCGAGGCGCCGTTGTCGAGCGCGTCGGCGGCGTGGCCGGGGCCGCCGATGCAGGCGACGGCGCGCGCGCTGACGCGCTCGGCGACGTAGGCGCTGGGCAGCGTGCCGAGCGGCGCGACGAGGCCCTTGGAGAGCACGAGCACGCCCGCGCGGTCGGGGATCGCGGCGCCGTGCGCTGTCGACCGCGTCGGGCAGCGCGGCGGCGGGAACGGCGAAGCAGACGATGTCGGCGCGGCTCAGCGCGAGCTCGCCGGCGGTCGTGACGCCGACGGCGTCGGGCAGCGCGACGTCGGGCAGGTAGTGCTCGTTGACGCGCGTGCGCGCAAGCGTGCGCGCCTGCTCGGCGGTGCGACAGCCAAGCTCGACCTCGACGCCCGCGCGCGACAGGGCGACCGCGAGGCCGGTGCCCCAGGCGCCGGCGCCGACGATCGCCGCGCGGCGCAGCGGAGCGGTGCCGCCGAGCCACTCCCATTGCAGCTCGACGTTCGGCCAGACGCGCTGCATGACGGCACGGGCGAGCTGCGGCGAGGGGTCCTCGACCTCGCTCGAAGCGCAGCGGCGGTCCGCAGCGCAGGCGCACCTTGTGCGGGCGGATGCGCCAACCGCGGCGCACGGACTCGGTGCCGAGCACCGCGACCGGGACGACCGGCGCGCCGGTCTCCAGCGCCAGGCGGCCCGACGCCGCGCTTGGGCGTGCCGAGGCCGCCGGGACGCGTGCGCGTGCCCTCCGGGAAGACCACGACGCAGTCGCCGCGCTCGAGGATCCGGCGGGCGGTGTCCATCGCGTCGCGGTCGCCGTTGCCGCGGTCGACGGGAAAGGCGCCCAACGAGCTCAGCCACCAGGCCTGCACCGCGGTGCGTGAACAGCTCGCGCTTGGCGACGAAGTAGACCGGGCGGCGCACGAGCGTGCCGATCACGAACGGGTCGAGGAACGAGCGGTGGTTGGCGGCGATGATGACGCCGCCCTCGCGCGGGATGTGCTCGCGGCCGATCCGGCTCATGCGGAAGTACAGGAGGAAGAAGGGCTCGCAGAACTGCCCGCGAGAGCCAGTAGACGATCGGGTTGACGCCGCGCCCACGGGCGCGCGCCAGGAATCGGTTGCGATCCATCGCCATCGATACCCGCGCTGGTGACGACCGTTACAGTCTGTGCGAGACATGGTCATCGATCGCGCCAAGACCATTCGCGGAGCCGCTCGCCGGCGCGGTCGCGGCCGGCGTGTGGGCGGCGCAGCAGCCGGTCGACAAGCCCGCTGTTCGGCGTCGACTACGACGACACCGAGCTGCTCGGCAAGGCCATCACGCGCGGGCGCGCGTGGCCGGCCGGTCGGCTGGGCGCTGCACGTCTCGCAACGGCGCGCTGATGGGCGCGGCTGTACGCCGGCGTCGCGCCGCGGATGCCCGTCCCGTCGTGGTCGCGCGGGCCGATCGTCGCGCTCGCCGAGCACCTCGCGACGTGGCCGCTGACCGTCGCTCGTCGACCGCGTGCACCCCGCGCGCGACGAGCTGCCGCGGCTCGCCGGCAGCTGGCGCGCCTTCGCGCAGGCGACGTGGCGCCACCTGCTGTTCGGCGTCGTCCTCGGCGAGCTCGAGCGGCGCCTGAACGCCCCGCCGGATCCCGAGCTGCCGCCGTACGAGCACGTCGTGTCGAGCAACGGCCACGGCCGCCTCGACCACGTCGGCACGACGGGCTGAGCGGGCGGCGGGCAAGCCCGCCTTCGGACTCGAACCGAAAACCTCTTCATTACAAGTGAAGTGCTCTGCCAATTGAGCTAGGCGGGCGCGCGGCGGCGGCGAAGCGCGAGCTTGAGCCGTGGCGCCCGCCGGGGCAGGGCAGACGATAATGCACGCCAATGGATCCTCAGACCGCTGACGGCGCGCCCGCCGATCACGAGGAGCCCGTCGAAGCGCCTGAGGTGCCCGAGGCCGGCGAGCCGCGGCGCCCGTCCGGCGAGCCGCCGCCGCTGTCCGGCGGGCCGCCCGCGCCGCTCGAGCCGCGCCGCGAGCGCCTGCTGGCGTGGATCGCCGTCGTCTTCGCGAGCCTCAGCGCGCTCGGCCTGGCGAAGATCGTCGGCGTCGTCGGCAAGGGCGGCGTGCTGGAGGTCGCCCACGTCGGCATCGCGATCGTCGTCCTGTTCGGGCTCGCCGGCTTCGGGCCGACGCGGCTGCTGCTGCCCGCGAGCCTGCGCCGCCACGAGCTGCTGTGGGTGCTGCCGATCGGCGCCGTCGCGCTGTCGCTCGAGCTGACCGCGTTCTCCTACGCCGGCCTGCCATTCGACGTCGGCCTCGGCCTCGCGCTGCTGGGCAGCGCCGCGCTCGCCGTCTACGCCTGGCGCGGCGACCCGGGCCTGCCGGTCGCGCGCTCGGCGCGCGCGGGCGCAGCCTCCTGGCGCATGCTGCTGATCCCCCTCTACGCCGCGGTGCTGATCGCGCTGATCGCGCTGCTGCCGCTGTTTCGCGGCGGCTTCGTGACGGTCATCGGCAACGGCTCGGACGCTCACCTCGCCGTCGGCACGGCGAAGTTCCTGCAGAGCCATCACGTCAAGGACGTCGACGTCACCGAGCCCGTCGACCACGTGCCGCTCGTGTGGCGCTCCAAGCCGCCGATCTACCTCACCTTCGGCGCCGTCGCGCGCGCCGCCGGCATGGAGCCCTACGCGGTCATCGCGACGCTGGCGGCGGCGCTGCTTGCGCTCGCCGCGCTCGGCTTCTGGCTGCTGGCGCGCGAGCTGCTCGGCGCCGGCGTGTGGGCGGCCGGCGCCGTGATGGTGTTGATCGGCCTCAACCGCGTGGCGCTGTTCACGGGCATGCACCCGTACTTCAACCAGACGTGGGGCTACATGGCGCTGCCGTTCGCGCTCGTGCTCGCGTGGCACGCGGTGCGCGCCCGAACCGTGGGCGGCTGGGTCCTGCTCGGCGCCTTCCTCGCGATGCTCGGCTTCGCCTATCCGCTGGCGCTGCCGATCCCGCTGCTGGCGCTGGTCGTCTTCGCGGCCTTCGACCGCCGCCGCCGCGGGCTGGCGCCGATCGGCCGGCCGCGCCTGAAGAGCCGTCGCCAGCTGATCTGGATGATCCCGCTGGCGCTGCTGCTGCTGACGGGCCCGGTCAAGGGCGTCTTCGAGAAGGCCGGCTCGGTGCTGAGCCTGCTCAACCACGGCGGCACGCTCGTCAACTGGGGCGGCGACCTGACCGCCTTCATCCCCGAGCGCTACTTCCTCGGGCTGGGCGGCAGCGACGTCACGCTGTTCGCGTTCCTGCTGCTGATCGCCGGCCTCGTGATCGGCCTGCGCCGCGCCCCGCGCGACATCGCCCTGGGCCTCGGCGCGGTCATCCTGTTCGGCACGGCGGCGGCGCTCTACTTCCGCCCGCAGGACTACGGCTGGTACTTCCACTTCAAGGCGCTGGCCTTCACCGCCCCGATCGCCGTCGCGGTGGCCGCGGTCGGGCTGTCGCGATTCGACAGGCGCTGGATCAGCGTTGTCGCGCTGCTCGTCGTCATCACGGCCGCCCGCGAGAGCGCCGTGCGCGAGATCGGCACGACGTTCGACCAGCTGCCCAAGAGCATGCTCGAGCTGAAAGACGTCGACGCGCGGCTGCCGCCGGGCGCGTCGGTGCGCCTCGACATGGCTCCCGACGGGCGCCAGCTGTGGGCGGGCTACATGCTCTCCGGCCAGCCGCTGTGCTCGCAGCGCCCGGTGCTCGAGACGAGCTATCCCCACGTCCCGGTCTCGCGCGCGGCCGACTACGTGCTCGCGGACTCCGAGCTGCAGAAGCCCTTCGACGCGGTCGGCCCGCCGCTGATGACGCTCGAGCGCTACGTCCTGTTTGCACTGCGCCCCGGGCTCGGCCGCGACCGCTGCTCGCAGAAGATGGTGCAGACGGTCACGGCGGTGCAGTGACGCCGTCCGGCGGCGGCACGAGCAGGCGCAGCTTGGGGCTGAGGCTGATCGTCTGCCAGCCCGCCGCGATCGCCCAGCCCTGCTCGGGAGTGTCCTGGCGCGCGATCGCGCTGCGCCCGACCGCCAGCAGGTCGTAGCGCCCGCGCTCGAGCGCCGCGCGGAAGCTCGCCGCGTCGCGGTAGGGCGTCAGGAAGCCGTCGACGAAGTGCCCGACGTACTCGACCTCGTTGTCGATTCGCGTGCCGTACGCCGGCCATGCCGGCGACAGGTCCCCGAGCGACCAGTAGGTCGCGAACGCGAGCCCGATGCGCCGATCGGACGGGGCGTTGGCGAGCAGCGCGTCGAGCGCCGGGTCGACGCCGCGATAGCGCCCGTCGTTGATGCGGTCCTGGCTGCGGTTGCCGGCGGCCAGCGCGAGCACGACGGCGGCGATCGCGGCGACCGCCAGCACGGCGCGGCGCTCGCGCAGGCGCCACAGCACCCACGCCGCGGCGGCGAGCATCGCGAGGCCGATCGCGGCCAGCACGATCTCGCGACCCCCGGTGACCAGATAGCCCTCGTGCGCGCCGAGCAGCGCGCCGAGCGCCAGCAGGAACTCGAGCGTGCGCCCGGCGAGGCGCGGCAGGCGCGCGGCCGCCCACACCGCGACCGGGATGGCGAGGATCAGCGCCGGAATCGCGTAGCGCGTGTTGGCGTGCGCGAGGCCGGGATCGCCGCGCAGGCCGAGCGCCGACGCGGGCGTCAGCGCGTAGACGACCGCCAGCGCGACGGCGCCCGCGGCGAGCACGAGCACGCGGAGATCCGGCGCCCGCCCGCGCGCACGCGCGAGCGGGATCGCGAGCGCGACCGCGAGCGCGCACGTCAGCGGCGCCAGCCCCAGCCCCTCGACGATCTTGGCGGCGACCCTCGCCAGCACGTCGGGCTCGCCGAGGTAGTCGGCGATCGAGAAGCCGAGCTCGTCGCGGATGACGTCGGGCGGCGCGCCGAAGATCGTCACGCCGAACGGGGCGACGTTCAGCGGAAAGAACGGGTTGCCCGCCAGCCCGAGGTTGCGCACGAACCAGACCGCCATCCCGGCCAGCGCGAGGCCTCCGACGAGCGCGCCGTCGCGCAGTGCCGGCGAGCGTGGCGCGTGCGACCGGCGCGCCGCGAGCAGGCGAGCCGCGAGCCAGATCGCGACGACGACCGGCACCGAGCTGACGCCGTACCACTTCGTGCCCGCCGCGATCCCGAGCGCGACCCCGGCGAGCACGAGGTCCGAGCGCCGGGCGCTGCGCACGTGGCGCAGCCCGAACAGGACGCCGCAGGCGAACATCGCGAACAGCAGCGCGTCGGGCAGCGCGCGCGGGATCGTCACGACGCCGACGACCGGCAGCGAGACGACCGCTGCCGCGGCCAGCAGCGAGCCGGCGTGCGAGGCGCGCAGCTCGCGCGCGACGGCGAACACCGCGACCGCCGTCACGGCGAGGTAGAACGCCATCGGCACGCGCGCGAGGAAGTCGTTGTGCCACGGCAGCACCGCGCTGAGCAGCACGACGTCGCCGTTGTTGGGGTAGTAGCCCTGCGCCAGCAGCGGCACGATCTGGTCGATCTGCCACATCGAATGACCCTGGATCCAGCGCGCGATGCCGGGCAGGTGAAACGACGTCGCGTCGTCGCCGACGACCTCGTCGCCGGCCCAGCGGGCGAGCTCCGCGAACGCCGCCGCCGCGGCGTAGGCGGCCGCCACCCCGGCGAGCGCCCACGACTGGCGGCTGCTCGGGGGCGGCCGCGGCCGGTCCTCGGGCTCGACGGCCGCGGCGGCGCGGCGCACGAGCACCGACGCGAGCCCGACCGCGAGCGCCGCCGCCACCAGCACCGTGCCGCGCGTGAGGATCGCGAGCATCAACGGCACGAGGTGGACGGCGATCAGGATCGCGGTGCCGGCGACGATGCTCGCGAGGCCGAGCTCGAGGCGGTCGAGATGCATCAGCCGGCGCCGCACGACGATCGCCGCCGCCGCTGCGACGAGCGCCAGCATCGCCGCGTACAGGGCGGCGCCGACGAGGAAGTCGTACAGGGGCATCGCGGGCGCTGAGCCTAGACGAGGTGCCCTACGCCGCAACCCGCTGACGCGGTCGTCATCCTGTCGCAGGCGTGAAGGGACACAGCACCTCATTCTCGGGTTTGGCGTGTTACAGACGCAGGATGTCCGCAACGCGCCACACCCCCCGCCTGCTGCTCGCCCTGCTCGCGTACTCGGCCGCGATCCTCGCGATGGCGCCGGTCGCGTCCGCGCAGACCGCCGCGACGACCGCGCTCGCCGCCGACGCGACCCAGCAAGGCGTCATCAGCCTGCTCTTCGGCGGCGCCGGGGGCTCGCCGGTGCAGTTCTACGAGCGCATCGGCGACCAGCGCAAGCTGCTGGGCAGCGCGCGCTCGGCGGCCAACACCGTGACGGTCTTCGAGGACGCGACGACATGGTCCTGCGATCGCCTCGTGCGCCAGTTCGAGGCGCTGGCGATCCGCCCCGACGGCAGCCGCGCGACGGGGACCTTCAACGTCCGCACGGCGTCGTGCGCGCAGCGCTTCGTGCTCAAGGTCCCGCGGCGCGTCGCACCCGGCGGGCTGATCCGCGTCAGCCTGCGCGACCGCTGGAAGACCGGCGACATCGCGACGAAGCTCTGCGTCTCCCGCCCGGGCGCCACTCAGCGCTGCCGGACGGTGAAGTTCGCGCGCGCCGTCAGCGCCGCGACGCGCTCGTTTCGCGCCAAGCCCGAGGGCCGCTGGCGCGTCGAGCTGCGCATCCGCAAGCACCGCCTGCGCGACACCGTCACGGTCGGCGGCGGAAGGATCACGGCCGAGACCCCGCCGCCGACGGTGCTCGCGACCGGCGACTCGACGATGCAGGGCATCGACAGCTTCCTCGCCGAGGAGCTCGGCGAGCACGCCACGCTGCGCAGCGACGTGCGGATCGGGACGGGCATCACGCGCGGCAACTACTGGCTCGGGCACGCCGAGTCGCAGGTCAGGCGCTACCGCCAGCCCGTGACCGTGATCTCCCTCGGGGGCGCGCTCGACGCGCTGCCGATGGTCCTGCCCGGCGGCGGAGCGCCCGTCGAATGCTGCGTCGAAGCGTGGACCGGCGAGTACTCCCGCCGCGTGCGCGCGATGATGAAGACCTACCTGCGCGGCGGGCGCGGCCGGGTCTTCTGGCTGACGCCGCCGCTGCCGCGCGATGCCACGCGCGCGAAGGTCAACGCCGCCGTCTACGAGGCGATCGTGCGGGCCGCCACGGGACTGGCGGGCGTGACCGTCGCGCGCGTCGACAAGTTCTTCTCGCCCAACGGCTACGCCGAGTTCATCCGCTATCGCGGCGAGAACGTCCGCGTGCGCGCCGACGACGGCATCCACCTGTCGGCCTCGGGAACCTCGATCGCGGCGCGGATCCTCGCGCCGCAGATCCGCCAGGCGCTCGAGCAGCTGGGCGCGGGCTGAGCAGCCGTCCCGGCCCGCCGGGCCTCGTAGGATGATCCGCTGGGCCATGGCGCATGCACAACACACCGCGGCGGGGCGCCGATGATCGAGCAGCTGGTGCCCGCGACCGTGACGACGGTCACGACGCGCGGCGACCTGCGCACGCGGCTCTCGCCGGCCGAGCTGCGCTCGCTGGGCGACGCCGTGCAGTCGCGCCGGCGCGAGTTCGAGACCGGCCGGGCCTGCGCGCGCGACGCGCTCGCGCGGCTCGGGCTGCCCGCCACCCCCGTCGCCGGCGGCGCGCGCGGCGAGCCGCTGTGGCCGCGCGGCATCGTCGGCAGCATCACGCACTGCGATCGCTACCGCGCCTGCGCCGTCGCACGGGCCGAGGACGTGCGCTCGGTCGGCATCGACGCGGAGGTCCACGCGCCGCTGACGCCGGGCACCCTCGAGGCGATCGCCGGCGACGACGAGCGCCGCGCCCTGGCCGCCCACGGCGGCGGGGTGTGCTGGGACCGGCTGCTGTTCAGCGCCAAGGAGGCCGTCTACAAGGCCTGCAATCCGCTCACCGGCCGCCGGATGGGCTTCGAGGACCTCGACGTGCGCATCGACCCGCTGCGCTTTGCGTTTCACGCGCGGCTGCTCGTCGAGCACGCCGGCGTGCCGGCCGAGCTCCACGGGCGCTGGGGCGTCGCCGGCGGGATCGTCGCGACGGCCGTCGTGGTGGGGCGTTCGTGAGCCGCGCCGAGCCGATCGCGATCGTCGGGCTGTCGTGCCGGCTGCCGATGGCGCCCGGACGCGACGCGCTGTGGCGGCTGCTGTGCGACGAGGTCGATGCGATCACCGAGTTTCCGAGCACGCGGCTCGGCGACTGGGACGGCGATGCCGGCGCGCTGCCGTCCGGCGGCTTCATCGAGGACGTCGAGGGCTTCGACGCCGCCTTCTTCGGCGTCCTGCCGCGCGACGCCTCGATGATGGACCCGCACGAGCGGCTCCTGCTCGAGCTCGCATGGGAGGCGCTCGAGGACGCCGGCGTCGACCCGGCGCGCGCGCGCGGGCCGATCGGGTTGCATGCGGCGATCGCCGCGCCCGAGCGCGCCGGCGGCGACCGGATCGCCGAGCTGCTCGGGATCGAGGGTCGCGGCGAGATTCTCGGCGGCGGGCACGCATCCTCGCTCGTGGCCGTCCACGAGGCGTGCGAGGGCCTGCGCGACGGAGGCTCGCGGCTGGCCCTTGCCGGTGGCGTGAGCCTGCTCGCATCGCCGCTGGCGAGCCTGCGTCCGATCGAGGCAGGCACGCCCCGCGGCGAGGGCGGTGCGGTCGTCCTCCTGCGGCCGCTCGCGGACGCGATCGAGGCCGGCGATCGCGTCCACGCCGTCATCCGCGCGAGCGCCGTCAGCGACGACGGCCTGGAGCACGCGATCGCCTCCGCGCTGGCGCGGGCCGGCCTGCAGCCCAGCGACGTCGAAGCGCCGGCGGGGTCGCTGACGACGAAGATCGGCGATCTCGAGGCTGCCGCCGGAGTCGCGGAGCTGGCGCAGGCTGTGCTGTGCGTGCAGCGCCGCGAGGCTCCCGCGGGGGTGTCGTCGCAGCGCGGCGCGGCGAGCTGCCACCTGTTGGTGGCCCCCGCTCCCGAGCCCGAGCGGGCCCCGCGGGAGCGCGCTGCTCCCGGCGTCGTGCCATGGCTGCTGTCGGCGCACGACGAGGCGGCGCTTCGCGCGCAGGCGCGCCGGCTGCGAGCCCATGTCTCGGCGCGCCCGGAGCTCGAGCCGGTCGACGTCGGCTGGTCGCTGGCGACGGGCCGCGCGCGGCTTTCGCGGCGTGCCGTGGTCGTCGGGACCAAGCGCGAGGAGCTGCTGGCCGGCCTCGGCGCGGTCGCGGCCGGGGTGCCGAGCTCCGGGGTCGCCCGCGGCACTGCCGGCCTCGCGCCGCGGACCGCGTTCGTGTTCCCCGGCCAGGGGTCGCAGTGGCCGGGCATGGCGCTCGAGCTGCGGGCGTCCTCGCCGGTCTTCGCCGGGCGCCTCGAGGCCTGCGAGGCCGCACTGGCGCCGTACGTCGATTGGACGCTTCAGGACGTGCTGCGAGCCGCGCCGGACGCGCCGCTGTGGGAGCGCTCGGACGTCGTCCAGCCGGCGCTGTTCTGCGTGATGGTGTCGCTGGCCGAACTGTGGAGCGCTCACGGCGTGCGCCCGGCGGCGGTCGTCGGGCACTCGCTGGGGGAGATCTCGGCCGCCTGCGTGACGGGCATCCTGTCGCTCGACGACGCCGCCCGCGTGGCGGCGCTGACGAGCCGGGCGCTGGCCGGCCTCGGCGGCGACGATGGCATGGCGCTCGTCTCGCTCGAGGCCGAGGAGCTCGCGGAGCGCATCGCGAGCGTCGGCGGCCGCCTGACGCTGGCGGCGTTCAACGGGCCGCGCGCGATCGTCGTCGCGGGCGAGCAGGACGCGCTCGACGAGCTGCTGGCGGGCTGCGAGGCCGACGGCGTGCGTGCGCGCAGGATCCGCGTCGACGGCACCTCGTCGGTCGCGCACTCCGCCGCAGATCGAGGCGATCCGCGAGCAGCTCGCGCGCGATCTGGCGCCGGTCGTGCCGCGACCCAGCGAGGTCGCCTTCTACTCGTCGATCAGCGGCGAGCCGGTCGAGCACACCGAGCTCGGCCCCGAGTACTGGTATCGCAGCCTGCGCGAGCCGGTGCGCTTCGAGCAGGCGACGCGGGCGCTCGTGCGCGACGGCGTCACGGCGTTCGTCGAGTCCAGCCCCCACCCCGTGCTGACGTTCGCCGTCGAAGGCACGGTCGAGGCCGCCGCCGAGGACGCCGCGGTCGCCGTCATCGGGTCGCTGCGCCGCGACGAGGGCGGCCTGGCCCGCTTCACGGTCTCGCTCGGCGAGGCGCACGCGCTGCGGCATCGACGTCGACTTCGAGCCGGCCTTCGCCGGCGCGCAGCCGCGCCGCGTCGAGCTGCCGGCCTACGCGTTTCAGCGCCGCCGCTACCCGCCCGGCGAGCCGCTCGACGAGCCCGATCGCGCTCGCCGCGCAGCCCGCGGCGGGCGGCGCGCTGTCGGCGGTGGCGCCCGGCGAGCGCGAGACGGCGCTGCTGGACGTCGTGCGAGCCCAGGCCGCCGCGGTGCTCGGGCGCGATCGGGCGGATGCGATCGGGGCGCGGCGCGCGTTTCAGCGAGCTCGGGATCGACTCGCCTGCAGGGCGATCGAGCTGCGCAACCGCCTGGCCCAGCTCACCGGCCTGCGGCTGCCCTCGACGCTCGTCTACGACCACCCGACGCCCGCCGCGGTCGCGCGGCAGCTCAGCTCGATGATCGCCGGCGCGCGTCCCGGCGCGCAGGCCGTCGTGCGCGCACGCGTGCACGCCGACGAGCCGATCGCGATCGTCGGGCATGAGCTGCCGCTATCCCGGCGGCGTGACCTCGGCGCGCGAGCTGTGGGAGCTCGTCGCGCGCGGGCAGCGACGCGATCGGGCCGTTTCCGACCGATCGCGGCTGGGACCTCGAGCGGCTGTACGACCCCGATCCCGATCGGGCCGGGTGCAGCTACGTGCGCGCCGGCGGCTTCCTCTACGACGCGGGCGACTTCGACGCCGCGTTCTTCGGGATCGCGCCGCGCGAGGCGCGCGCGATGGACCCCCAGCAGCGCATCGCGCTGGAGACCGCGTGGGCGGCGCTCGAGGACGCGGCGATCGATCCGCAGGGCCTGCGCGGCTCTGCGACGGCCGTCTTCATGGGGATCAGCTCGCAGGACTACGGGTCGCTGCTGCCCGGCGTGGCGACCGACTACGAGGGCCTGCGGATGACGGGCTGCCTGACGAGCGTCGTGTCGGGCCGCGTGTCCTACGCGCTCGGCCTGCAGGGACCGGCGGTGACGGTCGACACGGCCTGCTCGTCGTCGCTGGTCGCGCTGCACCTCGCCTGCCAGTCGCTGCGCGCGCGGCGAGTGCTCGCTGGCGCTCGCGGGCGGCGTCACGGTGCTGTCCTCGCCGGGCGATGTTCGTCGAGTTCAGCCGCCAGCGAGGCCTCGCCCGCGACGGGCTGACGAAGGCGTTCGCTGCCGCCGCCGACGGCGCGACCTGGGCCGAGGGCGCCGGCGTGCTCGTCGTCGAGCGCCTGTCGGACGCGCGCCGCCACGGACACCGCGTGCTGGGCCTCGTGCGCGGCAGCGCGACCAACCAGGACGGCGCGAGCAACGGCCTGTCGGCGCCCAACGGCCCGTCGCAGGAGCGCGTCATCCGCCAGGCGCTGGCGAACGCCGGCCTGGCGGCCGGAGACGTCGACGTCGTCGAGGCGCACGGGACCGGCACGACGCTCGGCGATCCGATCGAGGCGCAGGCGCTGCTGGCGACCTACGGCCAGCAGCGGACCGACGGACCGCTTCGCCTCGGATCGATCAAGTCCAACATCGGCCACTCGCACGCCGCCGCGGGTGTCGCGGGCGTGATCAAGATGGTCATGTCGATGCGCGAGGAGCTGCTGCCCGCGACGCTGCACGTCGACGCGCCGACGCCGCACGTCGACTGGTCGGCCGGCGACATCGAGCTGCTGACCGAGGCGCTGCCGTGGCCGCGCACCCGGCGCCCGCGACGCGCCGGCGTGTCGGGCTTCGGGATCAGCGGCACGAACGCGCACGTCGTGCTCGAGGAGGCGCCCGCCGAGCAGCCCGCCGGCGGCGATGGCGCCGGCGGCGAGGCGCTGCCGTGGGTGCTGTCGGCGAAGACCGAGGACGGCCTGCGCGAGCAGGCCCGCCGGCTGCGCGCCCACGTCGACGCCAGGCCGGGCCTCGACGCGGTCGACGTCGGCTGGTCGCTGGCGGTCGGCCGCGCGCATCTGCCGCGCCGCGCGGTCGTCGCCGGCTGCGATCGCGAGGCGCTGCTCGCCGGCCTCGACGCGGTGATCGACGATCGCCTCGTCAGGGGCGTCGCGGTCGGAACGGCGCTCGACGTCGCCAAGGTCGCGTTCGTGTTCCCGGGACAGGGATCGCAATGGCTCGGGATGGCGCTCGAGCTGTGGGACGCCTCGGCGACGTTCGGCGAGCGCATGGAGGCCTGCGCCGCCGCGCTGAGCCCGTTCGTCGACTGGGAGCTGCGCGACGTGCTGAGCGGCGCGCCGGGTGCGCCGCCGCTGGAGCGCACCGACGTCGTGCAGCCCGCGTCGTTCGCCGTGTTCGTGTCGCTGGCCGCGCTGTGGCGGTCCTACGGCGTCGAGCCGGCGGTCGTCGTCGGCCACTCGCAGGGCGAGATCGCCGCGGCGCACGTGGCCGGTGCGCTGTCGCTGCAGGACGCCGCCCGCGTCGCCGCGCTGCGCGCCCGCGCGCTGATGGCGCTCGACGGCGCCGGCGGCATGATGTCCGTCTTCGAGCCGGCGAGCGAGCTGCTCGAGCGCATCGGGCGCTGGGACGGCCGGCTCGTCGTGGGCTCCTACAACAGCCCGCGCTCGACCGTCGTGACCGGCGACCTGGACGCGCTCGAGGAGCTGCGCCTCGCGTGCGCGGACGACCGCGTGCGGACGCGCAGGGTGGCGATCGACTACGCCTCGCACTCGAGCCAGATCGACGCCGTCGGCGAGCGGCTGCTGGAGGATCTGCGGCCGATCGTGCCGCTGGCCGGCACGGTTGCGATGCTCTCGACGACGACCGGGGCGGCGATCGACGGCGCCGAGCTCGGCGCCGAGCACTGGCTGCGCAACGTCCGCGAGCCGGTCCTCTTCCACCAGACGATCCGCGCGCTGATCGACGACGGCGTGACGGCGATCATCGAGTCCAGCCCGCATCCCGTGCTGACGTGGGCGGTGCACGAGATGGTCGACGACGCCGTCGCCGCCCGCGACGACGTCACCGTCGTCGGATCGCTGCGCAAGAACGCCGGCACGCTCGCGCGCTTCCTGACGTCCGCGGGGGAGGCGTACGCCGGCGGCGTCGAGGTCGACTGGACGGCGGCCTTCGCCGGGCGCGGACCGCGCCGCGTCGAGCTTCCGACCTATCCGTTCGAGCGCACCCGCTTCTGGCTGGACCAGCAGGCGGGCGTGGACGCGGGCGGGGAGTCGCTCGCCGCCGCCGGCCTGGGCTCCGCCGAGCACCCGCTGCTCGGTGCCGCCGTCCAGCTCGCCGGCGCGGACCGCCTGCTGCTGACCGGCCGGCTGTCGCTGGGGGCCCACCCGTGGCTGGCCGACCACGAGCTGCGCGAGCAGCTGCCGCTGCCGGGCGCCGCGTTCGCCGAGATCGTGCTGCGCTCGGGCGCCGAGGCAGGCTGCGACACGATCGAGGAGCTCGCGCTCGCCGCGGCGCTGCTGCTGCCCGCACAGGGCGGCGTGCAAGTCCAGGTGACGATCGGCGAGCCCGACGGGTCCGGCCGCCGCGCGATCGAGGTGCACGCTCGCCCCGACGGCGATCGGGGAGCGTGGACGCTGCACGCGAGCGCGACCGTCAGCGCCGCCGCGACCGAGCCCCACGACGCGATCGGCGCCTGGCCGCCGGCGGGCGCCGAGCCCGTCGACGTCGACTCGCTCTACGACCGGCTCGCCGGTCATGGCCGCGCCTACGGGCCGGCCTTCCAGGCGGTGCGCGCGGCGTGGCAGCTCGGCGCGGAGACCTACGCGGAGGTCGCGCTCGACGAGGAGCAGGCCGCCGACGGCACGCGCTTCGCGATCCATCCGGCGCTGCTGGACGCGGCGCTGCATGCCTCCGAAGCCGACGAGCTGCGCATCGCGACGAGCTGGAGCGGCGTGCGCGCTCAGCGCCCCGGCGCGCTCGCCGCGCGCGTACGGGTCGTTCCCACGGGCCCGGACAGCGTGCGCGTCAGCGCCGCCGACGAGGCCGGCGAACCGATCTTCTCGGTCGATGCGATCGTCAGCCGGCCGGCCGCCGGCCGCCTCGGAGCGGCGCCCGGCGCACGCGACGCGCTGTACCGCGTGAACTGGGCGGCGGCGCCGGCCGTGCCTGCCGGCGCGCCAGCGGCGCGCCTGGCGGTCGTCGGCGACGTGCCCGCGCCGGGCGCGGAGCGCTTCGCGGATCTCGGCGCACTGCGCGACGCGCTGGCGGCGGGAGGCGCGCCGCCGGGCGCGGTGCTCGTCGCGGCGCCGTCCGGCGTCGCGGCGGCGCTCGAGCTGGTGCAGGAGTGGCTGGGCGACGAGCGGCTGCGCGAGACGCGCCTCGCGCTCGTCACGCGCGACGCGGTCGCGGCGCTCGACGGCGAGGTGCCCGACGCCGGCGCCGCGGCGATACGCGGCTTCCTGCACAGCGCCCAGTCCGAGCACCCCGGGCGCTTCGTCGCCGTCGACATCGCCGACGACGACGGCGACGCGTTCGCCCGCGCGCTCGCGACCGGCGAGCCCGACGTGGCGATCCGCGACGGGGCCGTGCTCGCGCCGCGGCTCGTGCGCGCGCCCGCCGGCGCCGCGCCCACCGGCGCCTGGCGCCTGGCGCCCGAGCGCGCCGGCGTCCTGATCGCCGCGGGTCCGGCCCACGGCGACGGCGATCGCGCCCTCGCAGACGGCGAGGTGCGGCTGGCCGTGCGCGCCGCCGGGGTGAACTTCCGCGACGTCCTGATCGCGATCGGCGTCTACGCCCGCCCGGGCGAGATGGGCATCGAGGGCGCCGGCGTCGTGGTCGAGGTCGGGCCCGGCGTGCCGGACCTGGCCGTCGGCGACCGCGTCATGGGCTTCGTGCCCGGCGCGTTCGGCCCGCTGGCCGTCGCCGACCACCGGCTGGTCGTGGCGATTCCCGACGGCTGGTCGTTCGCGCAGGCGTCGTCGGCGTGCGTCGCGCACGCCACGGCCCGCCACGCGCTCGTCGACGTCGCCGAGCTCAAGCCCGGTGAGCGCGTGCTGATCCACGCGGCCGCCGGCGGGGTCGGACATGCGGCCGTGCGGCTCGCGCGGCGTCTCGGGGCGGAGGTGTTCGCGACGGCCAGCCCGTCGAAGTGGGCCGCGCTGGCCGAGCTGGGTATCGACGAGCAGCACGTGGCGTCGTCGCGCAGCACGCAGTTCGGCGCGCGCTTCGCCGGCGCGGGCATCGACGTCATCCTCAACTGCCTGACGGGCGAGCTCACCGACGCGTCGCTCGGGCTGCTGACGCGGGGCGGACGCTTCGTCGAGCTCGGCACCGCGGACGTCCGCGACCCGGCCGGCGTCGCAGCGGCGCATCCGGGCGTGCGCTACGAGACCGTCGAGCTGTTCGACCTCGGCCCGCGGCGGCTCGGCGAGCTGCTGCGCGACGTGGCCGAGCGCGCCGAGCCGCTGCCCGTGACGGCGTGGGACGTTCGCGACGGCTCGGCCGCGCTGCAGTACATGAGCCAGGCGCGCCACGTCGGCAAGATCGTGCTGACCGTGTCGCACGCGATCGATCCCGGCGGGACGGTGCTGATCAGCGGAGGCACGGGCGGGCTCGGCGCGATCGTCGCCGAGCACCTCGCGCGCGAGCACGGCGCGCGCCACCTCCTGCTCGTCAGCCGCCGCGGTCGCGCTGCACCCGGAGCCGCCGAGCTGCGCCTGCGCCTGCAGGAGCTCGGCTGCGACGCCACGCTGGCGGCCTGCGACCTGGGCGACCGCGCGGCGCTCGCCGGCCTGCTGGGCGCGATCGACGCCGAGCACCCGCTGACCGCGGTCGTGCACGCCGCGGGAACGTTCGCGGACGCGATGGTCGAGTCGCTGGACCCCGCCGCGATCGACGCCGTCATGCGACCCAAGGCCGACGCCGCTCGCTGGCTGGACGAGCTGACGGCCGGACTCGACCTGGCGGCGTTCGTGCTGTTCTCCTCGGTCGCGGCCACGTTCGGCCTTCCGGGCCAGGGCAACTACGCAGCGGCCAACGCGTACCTCGACGCGCTCGCGCAACGCCGCCGCGCGCGCGGCCTCGCGGCCACCTCGGTGGCATGGGGCGTGTGGGATGCGGCCGGGATGAGCAGCCGGCTGGCCGCCGGCGACGCCGAGCGCCTGAGGGCCGGCGCGCGCCAGCACCCGATGGCGCCCGCCGACGCCCTGACGCTGCTCGACGCCGCGCTCGAGCATCGCGAGGCGTCGCTCGTCGCGGTGCCGCTCGACCTCGCGACCCTGCGCGCGGATGCGCGATCGGGCACGCTGCCCGCGCTGCTGTCCGATCTCGTCCGCGCGCCGGCGCGCCGCGGCCCGGCGCGCGCGGGCGCCGGCGGGTCGCTCGCCGGGCGGCTCGCCGCGGTCGCCGAGGACGAGCGCGACGGGCTGGTGCTCGATCTCGTGCGCGAGCAGGCCGCTGCCGCGCTCGGCCACGCATCGGCCGAGGCGTTGGCGCCCGAGCGCTCGTTCAAGGAGCTGGGCTTCGACTCGCTCGGCTCGGTCGTGCTGCGCAACCGCCTGTCGCAGATGACCGGACTGCGGCTGCCCTCGACGCTCGTCTTCGACCATCCGACCCCGATCGCCATGGCCGCCTTCCTGCGCTCGCAGGCCGAAGCGCGAACGGGCGCTTCACAGCCGCCGCCCGCTGAGCCGGCGCCCGACCCGGCGCCGCGGCTGGATGTCGCGCTCGCCGCGCAATCGCGCTGGGAGCTGCCCGCGGCGAGCACCAACGGCGCCGCCGGTCATGGCGCCGGGGCGCTCGCGCCGGAGAACGCCGATCGTCGGTACGGTGGCCGCGTGCTGAGCTCGATCGCCGGCGCCGTGCGCGGCCTGCGCTTCCGCGCCTGGGTTCTGCTGACGCGGGCGCGGCTCGCGCGGCTGGGCTGCCGCCTGGTCGTCGAGACCGACGGCACGCCGCGCTTCGAGGGCCTCCCCCATGTCGTGGTCGATGCGCTCGGCGACGAGCGCGGATCGCTCACGCTGCGCATCGGCCGCGACTGCCGCATCGGGCGAGAGCTCACGCTCGACCTCTGGACGCATGCCGACGGCGTCATCGAGATCGGCGATCGCTGCCATCTGCAGAACCGCATCCGCCTGCAGCCGTGGGGCGGCGCGATCCGGCTCGCCGGCCAGGTCCTCGTGCGCGACGGCGTCGAGCTGAAGTCCAGGGGCGAGCTCGTCATCGGCGCCGAGGCGGGGATCGGCCGCCACGTGACCGTCCACTGCCACGAGCGCATCGAGCTGGCCGACCACGTCGCGCTGGCCGAGGGCGTGCAGGTCATGGACTCCGATCACACGCACGACGGCAGCGACACGCACTTCCAGCGCCAGCACGTCGTGTCGAGCCCGGTGCTCGTGAGCCGCAACGTCTTCGTCGGGACCAACGCGCTGATCCTGCGCGGCTCGCGCGTCGGGCCCAACGCGGTCGTCGCGACGGGCGCGGTGCTCACCGGCGGCGAGTATCCCGCGGGGCATCTGCTGGCCGGCGTGCCGGCACAGGCGCTGCGCCCGCTGGCCCCCGAGGAGCCCGTAGCCTCCTGACCGCCGTCAGCAGCGGCGGCGGGCCGCCGGGCAGGCCGAGCCCGCCGAGCGTCCCGCGCACCTCGCGCGGATCCTCGCGTCCCGCGAGGCACAGCACGGCACCCGCTGCGGCGTCGGCGAACAGCAGCGCCGTGAGCGCCGCGCGCTGCGGACGGCGCCAGTGCAGGGCGGTGTAGCGGCGCAGCGAGGCCACCCATTCGGCGCGCATCCGCGCGGGGTCCGCGCGCTGGGCGCGCGTGACGCTCGTGCCGTAGCCGTGAGCCGCGGTGGCGGCCGGCACGATCTCGATGCCTCGCCCGGCCGCCTGCAGGCGCACGCAGAGATCAGCGTCGTTGAAGAACAGCGGAAGCCTTTCGTCGAAGGGCGCCGGCTGCAGATCGCGCCTAGCCGCCATGACGCACGCCGCGGCCGGGCAGAACACGGCCACCGGCTCGCGCGGCGGCCCTTGCGCCCAGAGGTCCTCGTAGCGGCGCAGGGCAAGCGCGCGGCCGCCGCGCAGGCCCGAGTCGACGCGCCTCCCGACGCCCGTGAACGCCCACAGGATCCCGGCGAGGCCGGCGTTGCGGCGCGCCTGCAGCTGCGGCGTCCCGTCGGTGTCGTGCAGCAGCGCTGCCGCCAGCGCGACCCGCGGGCGCGCGCGCAGGTGGTCGCGCAGCGCCCGCGCGCAGCCGGCGTCCATGACGCAGTCGGGGTTGAGGATCAGCACGTGCTCACCGCTGGAAGCCGCGAACGCCAGGTTGACCGCCGCCGCGAATCCGGCGTTCGAGCCGGTCTCGATCAGCTCGACGCCGTCGCCCGCGCGCTCTGAGACCCGTTCGGCCGTGTCGTCGCTCGAGGCGTTGTCGGCGACGACGACCTCGACCGTCAGGTCGGGGCCGCGCTGGGCGAGCGCGGCCTCGAGGCAGGCGCCGATCTCGTCGCCGTGCTCGTAGGTGACGATCAGGATCGAGACGTCGGCGCGGGCGGGCACCGACGACTCAGGGGCACGACCCGGCACGAGATCAGCATAGGACGCCGGGGCGCCGACGCGGTGCGTGGCCGGGGGTGGGGCCGAAAGCGTCGGCTATCCCGACGCAATCGGCCCCACCGGCTGAAGCCGACGGGCGGCGCTAGCCTCGGGTCAGTGTCAGCGTTCGGTGTTGCCGGGCGGTGGCGTCCGATCGCTCGGGTTGGGTCTCGGGCTGGCGGCGGACTGACTTGTAGCCTCGCTGTCGGCCAGTTGGGTCTGACCTTCATGCGTTGTGTCGTCCGCCGCCGCCCGAGGATCACCGTGCTGACTTGATAGGAGCGTGGCTTCGCCCCGACTGAGGCGTGTCGCATGGTGGTCCGTTTCGCCGGTGACATCCAACGAAGGGGGACAGGACGGCATGATCGTGATTGCGGCGGACACCCACAAGAGCACGCACAGCTTCAGTGTCGCGGACTACGCGACCGGCCGGATCTCGGCCGAGCGTACGCTCGGCGCCGACCGGACGGGGATGCTTGAGACGTTGTGGTGGGGCAAGGGCCTAGGCGATGAGCGGGTGTGGGCGCTGGAGGATTGCCGCCATGTGTCGGGTCGTTTGGAGCGCTTCCTCGTTGCGTCCGGGGAGCGGGTCATCCGGGTCGCGCCGAGGCTGATGGGTCTGTCGCGCAAAGCTGAACGGACCAGCGGAAAGTCCGACGTGATCGATGCCCGCGCGATCGCTCGGGCGGTCCTGAAGGACGGCGTCAACGCGTTCACGCCCGCGTTCTTGGATGAGCAGGCGATGGAGATCCGGCTGCTCAGCGATCATCGCGCCGATCTGGTCGCCGAGCGCACCAGGATGCAGGCACGGTTGCGCTGGCATCTCGTCGAGCTCGACGACGTGTTTGAAGCCAGGCTGCCGGTCGCGTGCTTGGATCGTTTGGTGTGGCTTGACCGCGTCGACCGGCGCCTGCGCCGCCTTGATCAGAGCGCTCGTGCTCGGGTCGCGCGCGACGAGCTGCGCCGCATCCGCGAGCTGACCCGCACCGCCAACGACCTCGAGCGCCAGATCAAGGCGCTGATCCTCGCGCTACGCCCCGAGCTGCTCGAACTCAAAGGCTGCGGAACCTTGTCTGCCGCGACGCTGATCGGGCGCACCGCCGGCGCCAAGCGCTTTAAGACCGACGGGCACTTCGCCCGCCAAGCCGGCGCCGCCCCGATCCCGGCATCCTCCGGGCGCAAGGACCGCCAGCGCCTGAACCGCGGCGGTGATCGCCAGCTCAATGCCGCGCTGCACCGCATCGCCGTCGCTCAGGGCCAGCACCATCCGCCCGCCAAGGCCTACCTCGCGCGCAAACAGGCCGAGGGCAAAAGCCGCATCGAAGCGCTGCGCTGCCTCAAGCGCCACCTCGCTCGCACCGTCTGGCAGCTCCTGCGCGACCACCCAGACCGCTTGAACTCTTCCTCTCTGAACATCATCAACAACGACGGCAACGCGCCAGCAACAGCGTTGGCGTTGACATAGGAGCAACTCATGAGCATCGCCGCCCGTCCGCTGTTCGCCTTCGACAACTCCTTCGTCCGGGAGCTCGAGGGCCTGTACGAGCCCTGGCAGGCCGAGCCGGCGCCGGCGCCGGCGCTGCTGGCGCTCAACGAGAACCTGGCGACGGAGCTCGGCGTCGATCCCGAGGCGCTGCGAGCACCCGAAGGCGTCGCGGTCCTCGCCGGCAACGTCGCGCCCGATGGGGCGTCGCCGGCCGCGCAGGCCTACGCGGGCCATCAGTTCGGCGGCTTCTCGCCGCGCCTGGGCGACGGCCGGGCGCTGCTGCTCGGCGAGGTGCTCGACGTCCGCTCACGGCGGCGCGACCTGCACCTGAAGGGCTCGGGGCGCACGCCGTTCGCCCGCGGCGGCGACGGCAAGGCGGCCGTCGGGCCGATGCTGCGCGAGTACGTGATCGGCGAGGCGATGCACGCGCTCGGCATCCCGACGACGCGGGCGCTGGCAGTCGTGGCGACCGGCGAGGACGTCGTGCGCGAGACGCTGCTGCCCGGCGCGGTGCTCACCCGCGTCGCCGCCAGCCACATCCGCGTCGGCACGTTCGAGTACGCGGCGATGAACGGCGGACCCGAGCTCGTGCGTCGCCTCGCCGACCACGCGATCGCCCGCCATCACCCCGACGCGGCCGGCGCGGAGAACCCGTACCTCGCGCTCTTCGAGGCGGTCGCCGAGGCACAGGCATCGCTCGTCGCCCGCTGGATGCACGTCGGGTTCATCCACGGCGTCATGAACACCGACAACATGACGATCTCCGGCGAGACGATCGACTACGGCCCGTGCGCGTTCATGGACGCCTACGACCCCGGCACGGTGTTCAGCTCGATCGATCACGGCGGCCGCTACGCCTACGCCAACCAGCCGGGCATCGCGCAGTGGAACCTCGCGCTGCTGGCCGAGGCGCTGCTGCCGCTGCTCGGCGCCGAGACGGACGCCGCGGTCGTCGCGGCGACCGGCGTGCTGCAGGCCTTCCCGGGCCGCTACCTCGAGCACTGGCGCCGCGGGATGCGTGCCAAGCTCGGCCTGTCCGGCGCCGAGCCCGAGGACGGCGCGCTGATCGACGACCTGCTGGCGCTGCTGCACGCGCAGCGCGTCGACTTCACCCAGCTCTTCCGCGCGCTGTCCTCGTCGTTGTTCGGCGATGCGTCACGTGCGCAATCGCTGTTCGCCGAGCCCGCGGCCTTCGATGCCTGGTCGGAGCGCTGGCTGGCCCGGCGATCATCCGAGACGTCCGATCGGCACTCGACCGCCGAGGCGATGGATCGCGTCAACCCCGTCTACATCCCGCGCAACCACAAGGTCGAGGAGGCGCTCGCGGCGGCGACCGCCGGCGACCTGGGGCCGTTCGAGCGATTGATGGACGCGCTGGCTCAGCCGTATGCCGAGCGGCCCGGCCTGGAGGCCTACTCCGAGCCCGCCCCGCAGGGCTTCGACTCGGAGTACCGCACGTTCTGCGGAACCTGACCACGCGGCTCACGCCGACCGACGACGATCCGTTCGACCTCGCGATCGCCGTTGCGAGCGGCCGGATCGATGACGCGGCGCAGATCGCGCCGGTGCTCGCGCACGGCACAACTCACCGCTGACGCCGGATAGCCTCCCGCCATGCCCATGGGGGACTTCCTCGTCGGCGTCGCGTTGCTGCTCGCGGTGCTCGGCGCGACCGGCGCTGCGACAGCGGTCGTCCTGCGCCGCCGCCTCACGCACCTCGACGCGCTCGAGCGGCTGCTGGCCGCCGGGACGATCTTCACCGCGGTGCTGATCGGCGTGCACCTCGTGCCGCTGATGCTCGGGGTCCTGGCGCGCGGCACAGCGCTCGCCGCCGCCGCGCTCGCGGTCGGGCTCGCCCTGCTCGTCTCGCGCGCCGAGCCGAGCCCGCCCGACGAGCAGCCAGAGCTCCCACCCGACACGAGGGCGGGGCGCATCATCGCCGCCGCGGGCGCGGGCTTCGCCGCCGCCGCCGCGCTCGCCGACCTCGGGCGCTGGGGCGGCGACGAGATCTTCGGCATCGACTCGCTCACGTTTCACCTGCCGAATGCCGGGCGCTGGATCCAGTCGGGCTCGCTGTGGCAGCTCGATCAGTTCCTCCCGCAGCTCGCGCACGCCAACTACCCCCAGAACGGCGACGTCGTGCTGCTCGCGACGATGCTGCCGTGGCACAACGACTTCCTCGTGCGCGCCCCGATCGCGCTCTGCGTCCTGCTCGCCGCGATCGCGGTCGCGGCCTGCGCGCGCGAGCTGCGCGCGCCGCTGTCGGCGTGCGTCCTCGCTGGCGCCGCGGTGATCGCGGTTCCCGTCGTCGGGGTCTCGTCGATTCCCAGGGCGATGCCCGACGCGCTGCTGTTCTGGACGTTCGCGACCGGCGCGCTCTTTCTCCTGCGCCACGCGCGCACGGGCCGCAGCTCGGACCTCGTGCTCGCGGGAACGGCGCTCGGCATCGGCTGCGGCACGAAGTGGTACGGGCTCTCGTCGATCGCTGCGGCGCTCGTCCTGTGGGTGCTGATCCGGCTGTGGGCGTCGCGCCGGCAGCCCAGGGGGCGGCGCGCGGTCCTGCGTGAGGGCGCGATCGTCGGCGGCCTGACGCTGCTGGGCATCGCGCCGTGGCTGCTGCGCAACCTCGTCCTGTCGGAGAACCCGTTCTTTCCGGTGAAGATCGCGCCGTTCGGGGTGACGATCTTCGACGCGCCGCGCGACGAGGTGCTCGCGGAGTCCGGGCCGAGCATCGTCGACTACCTCGGCGACGCGAGAGGCATGCGCCAGCTCGCGTTCGAGTTCTATCAGGGCCTTGGGCCGGTCGCGCTCGTCGCCGCGCTCGCCGTCCTCGTCGCCGCGATCGTGCTCGCGCGCCGCACCCCGCGCGTGCTCGCGGTCGCGCTGCTCGCGATCGGGCTCGCCCTCGTCTACGTCGTGACGCCCTCGACGGCGCTCAGCCTGCAGGGCGTACCGGTGCTCGCCGACGTCAACACCCGCTACGCGATGCCGGCGCTGCTGCTCGCCCTGCCGGTCGTCGCATGGCTCATCGGGCGACTCGGCCGGGCGGCGGCGACGGCGCTCGCCGCGGTGCTCGCGCTGGCCGTCGCCGCCGGCTCGCTCGAGGCCTACGAGATCCTCGGCCCGCGCGAGCTCGTGCTGGCGGCGGTCGCGCTCGCCATCGCCCTCGCGGCGCTCGAGGCCGTCCGCAGGAGCTGGATCAGGCGCCGAAGCATCCCGCTGCTGGTCGCGTGCGCGCTGCTCGCCGGGCTCGTCGGCCTCGCCGGCGCGCGCGGCGTCGAGCAGCGCGTCAACGACGCGCGCTACGTCGCCCGCGACCCGGCGATCGACGTCGTGCTGCGCTCGGCGCCCAGCGCCAAGCGCATCGGCCTCGCCGGCGAGTGGTCGCTCGGGGAGCTCTCGCCGGTGTGGCCGAGCTTCGGCACGAGGATCGCCAACGAGGTCGAGTTCGTCGGCGTCATGCCCGACAACGGCTTCCTCGCCCGCTACGGCGACGAGCCGCGCTTTCAGGCCGCGCTGCGCCGCGGCCGCTACGACCTGCTCGTCGTCGGGCGCGGGATCAGCACGCCGCGGGAGACCGGCGAGCAGCGCTGGGCCACCGACGCCGGCTGGCGCACGCTGTTTCTCAGCAAGCGCTTCCGCTTGCTCGTGCCGCCCGCATGACCCTTGCGCCTCTAGGCTGTCGGCATGGAAACGCTTCAGATCTCAGACGACCTCGACTGCAAGCCCGAGGTCCCCACGCCCACGGGCGAGCCGCCCGCCGACCTCGTCACCGACGACGTCGTCAAGGGCGAGGGCACCGCCGCCAGGCCGGGCGACCACGTCACCGTGCACTACGTCGGCGTGTCGTTCTCGGACGGCCGGCAGTTCGACTCCTCGTGGGATCGCGGCCAGCCGTTCGACTTCCCGCTCGGCGAGGGCCGCGTCATCAAGGGCTGGGACTTCGGCGTCGCCGGCATGCGCGAGGGCGGCCGGCGCACGCTGGTCATCCCGCCGTCGCTGGGCTACGGCCCGCGCGGCATGGGCCCGATCGCGGCAAACGAGACGCTCGTCTTCGTCGTCGACCTCGTCAAGGTCGGCTAGCCGGATGCGCAGGCGCACCGCGACGGCCGCACTGCTCGCCATCGCCGCTCTCGGCCTTGGGGCATGCGGCGACAACGACCGGCAGGTTGTGCAGAGCAGCCCGCTGCCCGACCCCTACGCGGCTGAGAAGGTCGCGCCGGCCGGCCCGTCGATCCAGAAGCTCCAGATCTCCACGGACCTCGACAAGAAGCCGGTCGTCGCCCGCCCCAGCGGCGACCCGCCGAAGAAGCTCTACTCGCGCGACATCGTCACCGGCAAGGGCAAGGTCGCCAAGGAGAACGACTCGATCAGCGTCAACTACGTCGGCCACTCGTACTCCACCGGCACGGAGTTCGACTCGTCGTGGAGCCGCGGTGAGCCGACCACCTTCGAGCTGAAGAAGGGCGGGCTGATCGAAGGCTGGATCCAGGGCATCCCCGGCATGCGCGAGGGCGGACGGCGCCTGCTCGTCATCCCGTCCGAGCTTGCCTACAAGGACCAGGCGAACGGCTCGATCGCCCCGAACGAGACGCTGGTCTTCGTCATCGACGTCGAGAAGGTCGGCGCGTAGCGGCGTGGCCGGCGCCGCCTGCGGCGCCGTGCCCGACGTCGTCAGGCGGCGCCCCAGATCCCGCCGGTGCGCCCGAGCGTCATCGCGTGCTCGCCGTCGGCGGTCTGGACGCGGAAGACGGCCTGGTCGGCATCGGTACCCGGCTTGTCGATCACCTGGACGAGCTGCAGCGCCCTGACCGGGCCGAAGCGCTCGGCCGCGGCGGCGCGTGCCGCGGCGTCGAGCGTCGCCGGATCCCAGCCCTTGTCGGCGGCATGCGCGGCGGCGAGCTCGCGCTCGGCGCGCCCGAGCTGCTCGAGCAGCTCGTGGTCTCGGCCGCGGGTGCGCCGCGACATCGCGAGGTAGCCGCCGGCGGCCAGCAGGAGGAACAGGACGAGCACGACGAGCAGGACGGTGGCGAGCGTGGACATGACGCCGATGCTATCTCCCCGCGGGCGGCGCCCTGGGTCTGGCTCAGTTGAGCACCGCGCGCGCGGTCAGGTGCGTGCCGACCTTGCGCTTGACGCGCTGCAGCGCGTTGTCGACGGTCTTGGCGTCGCAGCCCAGACGCGTCGCGACCTCCTCGTAGGGGCGCCCGTCGAGATACAGCGCGAGCACGCGCGACTCGAGATCCGACAGCGCCGTCGACAGGCAGCCGACGAGCGAGTGCAGCTCCTCGGTCGAGATGACCTGGTTGACGGGGTCGTGCACGGTCGAGCCCGGGGATGACGTCCTCGAGCGTCGGCTCGCCGTCCCCGCTGGCGCCGGCCGGCGTCGCCGAGAACGACACGTACTGGTTCAGCGGCGTGTGCTTGTTGCGCGTCGCCGTCTTGACGGCGGTGATGATCTGGCGCGTGATGCACAGCTCGGCGAAGTTGCGAAACGACGACTCGCGATCGGAGCGATAGTCGCGGACGGCCTTGTAGAGGCCGACGAGGCCCTCCTGGACGAGGTCGTCGGAGTCGCCGCCGGCGAGGAAGTACGACGAGGCCTTGAGGCGGACGAAGCCGTAGTAGCGGCGCACGATCCGGTCATAGGCCGTGCGGTCACCCTGCTTGGCCAACGCGATGAGGAAGTAGTCATCGACATGAACCTGAGAGTGAGACTTCTGGGAGAGTCGGGCCACGAGCAGTCCTTTCCCGGCCCTTTCGGGACCGGTGTGCTCAGTGGCGGACCCCTCCCAGGGCGCCAGCTGCGTTTCTACGGCTGAATTCCGATGCTGTACCTCAGGTTCACCCTGACGCGAGCGGACCGTATCCGCAGTTATGGAGCCCTGTCAAGGGTTCGTTCGGCGCTGCACGATTCCGTACATCAGCACCGCCGCGGCCGCGCTGGCGTTCAGCGACCGCATCCGGCCGCGCTGCGGGATCGACACGAGCCCGTCGCAGGACTGCGCGACGCGCGGTCGAAGGCCGCTGCCCTCGCCGCCCAGCACGAGCACGACGCCGCCGCTGTAGTCGGGCTCGTCGTAGCTCGTCGCGCTCGACGCCGTCGGCGCCGTAGGTCCAGCAGCCGGCGGCTCTTGGCGTCGGCGAGGAAGTCCGCCAGGTTGCGCACGCGCGCGATCCGCAGGTGCTCGACCGCGCCCGCCGACGCCTTCGCGACGGCCGGCGTGACCGCCGCCGCGCGGCGCTCGCAGATGATCACGCCGGTCGCGCCGGCGCACTCGGCGCTGCGGCAGATCGCGCCGAGGTTCTGGGGATCCTGCAGCTCGTCGAGCGCGACGATGAACGGGTCCTCGGCCGCGAGCAGCTCGGCGGCCCCGACATACGGATATCCGCCGGCCTCGGCGCAGATGCCCTGATGGTCGGGCGAGCCGCAGCGGCTCTCGACCTCCGCCGGCGCCGACGACCTGGACGTCGGCGAGCTCGCGCAGCCAGGGCTCGCGCGCCGCGCGCTCGGTCGCCCACACGCGCTCGACCCGCCGGCGCGCCCGGCGCGCAGCGCCTCGTGCACCGCGTTTCGCCCGTAGATGATCATCGCGCCGCGGGCACGAGCTCGGGCCCGGCCGGCCCGTCGCGGACCGCCCAGCCGCGCTCGGCGAGCTCGTCGCGCAGGCGGTCGGCCTCGGCCCAGTCCTTCGCCGCGCGCGCAGCCTCGCGGCGCGCGAGCAGATCGAGCTCCTCCGCGCCGGCGGCGTCCTCGGCCTCGACGAGGTTCTCGAGCCCCAGCACGCGTCAGCATCTCGACGAGGTCGTCGCGGCCGACCGGCTCGCTCGCGGCGGTTGGCCTCGCGAATCCACTCGAACAGCGCGCCGAGCGCATGCGCGGTGTTGAAGTCCTCCGCGAGCGCGGCGAAGAACGCGTCGCGGTGCGCGCGCATGTCGTCCGGCGACCGGCCGTCGGCGAGCCTGCCGCGCCGCGTCGCGGATGCGCTCGACGCGCGCGCCGGCCTCCGCGAGGCGCTCGTCGTCGAACGTCATCGGCTGGCGGTAGTGCGCGCCGGCGAACAGCATGACCAGCGCGTCGCGGCCGACCTCGCTCGATGACCTCGTGCAGGCGGATCGCGTTGCCGAGGCTCTTGCCCATCGTGCACGCCCTTGAGCTGCAGCATCCCGTTGTGCATCCAGATCTGCGCGAGTTCGGCGCCGCGCCCCATGCGCGTCTGCGCCGCCTCGTTCTCGTGGTGGGGAAACGCGAGGTCGTTGCCGCCGCCGTGGATCTCGAAGCCCGACGCCGAGCAGGCTCCTCGGCCATCGCCGAGCACTCGATGTGCCAGCCGGGCCGGCCGCGCCCCCACGGTGCGTCCCAGGACGAGTCCTCGCCTTCCTTCTGCGCCTTCCACAGCGCGAAGTCCAGCGGGTCCTCCTTGCGCGCCGTGCCCTCGGAGTCCTCGCCCTGGTTCATGTCGTCGATCGCGCGGTGGCTGAGCGAGCCGTAGTCGGCATCCGAGCGCACGCGGAAGTAGACGTCGCCGTCGACGGCGTAGGCGTAGCCGCGCTCGATCAGGGCGCCGATCAGGTCGACGATCCCGTCGATCGACTCCGAGGCCAGCGGCTCGGCGTCGGGGCGCCCGATCCCGAGCGCGTCGGTGTCGGCGAGGTAGTGGGCGGTCATCTCCGCCGCGAGCTGCGTGCTGGAGATGCCCAGCGGCCTTGCGGCGTCATAGATCTTGTCGTTGACGTCGGTGATGTTCGCGACGAACGTGACGTCGTGGCCCTCGTGCTCGAGGAAGCGCTTGAGCTGCGAGAAGACGACGATACGGGCGCGCGTTGCCGACGTGCACGCGGCCGTACACCGTCGGCCCGCAGGCGTAGATGCCGACGCGGTTGCCGGGCCCGGGAACGAGCTCGCGCAGGGCGGAGGAGCGCGTGTCGTGCAGGCGGATCGCGGTCATCCCGTGAGGCTATCCCCCCGTCCCGACCCGGAGGAACGCTATTGAAGGCCGTTGTCCATCTGTCGATAGCAATCGCGCCGGGAGGGGCACTCTGCGGTCGGTCCCGCCAGAGCGCTCCTTGCACGCGAAAGGGAACTCTTCCTCAACGGTGGCGCTTGCCAGATGCGTAGAGCTCCCGTTGCAGGCGAAAGCGAAGCTTCGCCGCGTGTCGGGACGTCTTTACTCAATGTTGGTGTTGTAGAACTTGATGGCCTGTTTGGCGAGCAGCCTTGTCGACAGTTCGTTGACCCCGGCCGAGATTGGAATCGAGACTAGCGGGAGACCTTTCTCGAGAAGGGCCTTGCGCGTAAAGGTGAATCCGACAATCTTAAAGAGCTGTTTGACGAGAAGGAGGGCGTTCTTGCGAAGGTGCCTTACAATTCACTTCAGCGCAGCATCTTGGGCCGCCGACACGAGCGCCCTACGTGCGACCTCGCGCGTTTGGTGAATGCCTTGAATTATCAGCAGGTCCGTGGCGCGATCCGCGTGGTCGCTCATATCGTGACCGTAGATTGCCGCGATCGAGAGCACAAGTCGGTTCTGGATCAGGCCAGAAGCACCAAGTCTGCGGGTAGCCCGAGTATCCCGGCGGCTCCAGTTCCTCCTCCTTCCCAGCGGGCAGCTCGGCTGTACTTGCGCTTGAAGTGTTCGGCCAGCTGGCGGTCGGTGGCATCGGGGTTGCGTTCCCGTAGGAGCCTGACATCGCGGTCGGCGCGGTCTGCAAACTGTGCAACGGCCCAGCTAGCGAGTAGCTCGGCCGCCTTCTTGGGATTGGCGAGCAGCTGGCCTATAAGTCCCTTGGGGACGTCTAAGTCGCCGGGGTTGATTGGATCATCGATTTCGGGGTCGAGTTCCTGGTTGAATTCGTCTGGGTTGCCTCCTCGCGCCTGACGTAGCCCCTCGAGGCCTTCGGGACCCTCATCGGGCTGTTGTCTATTTGGCATTTGCGATCCTCGTTCTGGTCCCAAATCGCGCCGTCATGTAGCGCTCCGACCTGCGCCGGAGAGTATCCGGCCTGAGCTCTCGCGGACCCAGTACGAGCTAGCCTCATCGCGGCTCCAGCCCAGAGCGGTGCGAGGGCCCGGCGGGCGAATGAGCCTGCGCTTGGACGATCAGGAGCAGCGCCGGCCGATGACGAGAGCGCCCATATGCGCGAAGACCAGCGCTCTTGCCGACGCGGCTCCCATCTGTCGGCTGTTGAGGCAGACGTGGCCGCAGTGCGCTGGTGCGTTGGGCTGCAAGTCGCAGCGCCCTCCTCGAATCGCCGGTGCCGCGGCGAACGCGCGTGGCCAATTGCGGCGACCAACCGAGAAATGGGCCAGCTCAGCCGCTCGTACTCACGTTCACCTGCTTACGCAAGTACGGAAAAAACTGCGCATCAGTGTCGATGAGCCGGAGAAACTCATCCCTGGTAACCGAGAAGACCTTCTGATTGCCAGGGGTCATTATCGCGTAAGGAAAACAGTCATCCATGACGCTGATATTATCTTGACGGCGCGAAACAATTGGTAGATACACTACAATGGCGTCCGAGCCTAGACATTCTCGTATAAACTGTACGGCCTGCACGGCGGTCGACCCGGTGCCGATGTGATCATCAACGATCATGATCGTCGATGGCTGTGGATTCGCCTCTTTCGTCTCAGCGATTCGCTCCGCAGTTGCCTGTTGGATACTCGCCATCATTGCGCGATTGTAGGCATTATCAAAGTACCAATACGCACTGTTGCTCGCTTGCTTATGCCGTACCGCCCATAGTGACAACACGGGGGTGTCCCGTCCGGCGAAGATCCGCTTCCCGATCAAGTCCGCCGCCACTAGGCCCCCATTTGTAATCCCGATCAGCGCATCCGGAAAAAACCGGTACTCGTGGAGGGCATCCTCCAAGTAGGTGCAATGGCTTTCCACTCGGCTCATGTAGTCTTCCCAAGACATGACCTCGTGCGGAGAGCCTGCTTCGGTACCGAAGCTCGAGGCAACACCCGGAATTGTGACGGTCATAGAAGGTATGACGTCGAACACTACGCTGTCAGACGTCACAGCTGGGGAGAGCCCTTCGCAGATAAAGTGCGCCAGTCGCTTCCGCGCCTCCTCGGGACGATATTTGTTGTACTCGATGTACCGATATCCGTGCACGTCGAACGGAATCTGGGTATCTGTCTGCGCCAGCAGAACTGTCACCTTGCTCCGCATTGCGTAGCGCATCCCTAATTCAAGGAAAACGTTGGGGTTGCGGCCTGTGATGTCGACCACCACCACATCCGCGCTGGCTAAGGCTTGCACAATCTTAGAGGTGATTGACCCCGACTGATTACGATCGACTTCGCGCGTAATGTTGCAGTCAGCGTACTGGTGCGAATTGCTGGCGGCGGCGGCCTTCTTCAAATGGTCGTGCGCCCGCTGAACTCCAGGCAAGATGATTTCACTGAAGACACAGTCGGACTCGTCAGGTCCGCCCTCATATTCGGCACTGGAACCGAACGGCATCAGCACAAACACTTCGAGCGGAGGCATGTCGGCAGGTTACCAGTCCCGGCGCTTCGAGAGTGATGCTGGTTTCGTATAGCACCGCGCCAGTCACGCGACGGCGCTCTACGAGGACGGCTCGCGGGCGGAGGGCGGTCGACAGACGTTGTCGTCCATTGTGCGGACGATCGCATCCGGCCCGGGCCAGAGAGCCCCTTCTCTACGTTTCCGGCGCTCTCGCCGTCGCTGATCACCGACCTGCCCCCGGCATGGCGTGAGGCAGCGATCGTGAGCGCCCCATGCGCGAATAGGGGGCCGCTCGCTCGGTTCCGCGCAAGGTAGCTCGCAGTCCCGCCCCGCGGTGCACAGCGTCTACGAGCCGTTGCCGCAGCGCCCGATGGGAGTCCATGCGGTTCGCCACATCGCGAGTCTCCCTATACGCTGCGTGCACCACGCCATTAAATGCCCCGCGGACTCACCATCGTGCTAGCGTCGCGGTGCGATGGCGGACGCCCCTTCAGCTCCGGCTACCGGGTGGCTAGCCTCCGGATTGACGGTAGTCACGGGTGCTGCAGGTGTCTTTGGTGCGAGCACTGGTAGCTTGGGGCGCGTCGTTCGCGACCATCCCGAGCTGGCAATAGTTTGCTTGTTGGTTGCGCTGGGAGCCGTCGCCGGAGGCGTGATCGCGCCAGCGGTTGTCAAGGGTGTTCCAGATCAAGTGATCGTGGTTGGAGTGATCATCCTGTCGCTCTCGGTGGGGACGCTGGGAGTGCTTATGGCGACTGACCAGTCCTTGAGTCAACGCCCGCAGGTGTCCGGCGCCCTTAGTACGACCACCGACGAGGCGACGGTGACGGGCAAGGTTCTGGCTAACGGGCTGAGGTCTAGCCAGCAGATGCGAATACGGGTGGATAAGCACACTACGGCCACCAAGAGGACCGTCAATCTTTACACCGCGTTCGTGGGGCCTAACGACGACGGTCATGTCGATGCTCCGATCAGTATCGTCGCGGCGCGTGGCGGGTACGATCGGATCATCGTCAGCGGTGAGGTCATTGACAAGATCAACGAGAACAGGGCTGGTCAACCGATCGTTGAGCTCTGCGATTCCTCGCTCAGGTACAGGGGTTGTGCCGTAATGGTCGTGCCCAGGAAGCCTGCTGCCTGAGTTGAAGATAGGCAGATTCAGCTGGACCATCCCGCCGTTGGCGTTGACGTTTCCGCCGGCCGCCGGTCCGGTGGACGGCGATTCATGACTTCCCATTCTCGATGCTCTGCGCTCGTCGAGCCTTTCCCGACTAGGCGCGCCCCACGGCAAGGTCCCCACCGCGACGACCGACAGCGCCCCAAAGCGCGAGGAGCCGCACTGTGGCGCTGGCGGGGCGCGGATGCACCGATGCTGCGCGTGAGATGACGAAAGTACGCGCTATTCGCTGAAAACGTCATCTCATCGTGTCTGGAATTCGCGCGCCGCCAAGGCGCGGTGGCGTTTCGCATTTCGACGATTCCACCGCTCTGCGCTGAGCCAAGGTCTACCGTCAGCTGGTCTCCAGCGGGACTTCCATACGCCAACCACGCCCGACCACGATCCGACACGCATGGCCGGCCCCTGGCGCCAGTTCCATCCTTCGCTCCGATCAGTTGGCGAGCGCCATACGCCGGGCGACGCGCGAGCGCTAGCCGCTCGCGCGACGCAGCAACTCGTCGATCAACGCAGCGCAGCGCTCGGGATCGTCGAGGAAGGGAGCATGACGCCCGGGGATGACCTCGAGCCGCGCGTCGGGCATGATCTCCACCGCCCTCAGGCCGATCTCCGGCCCCCCGTAAGGGTCCTCGTCACCCCAGATCATCAGCACCGGCGCGGCGAGCTCGCGCAGCTCGGCATCGGACAGGAAGTTCTGCGGACGCGGCCGTCCCCTGCGCATCGCAAGCCACATGTGGCTCTTCATGGCCGTCTTGAAGTGCGGCTGGCGCATGCCCGCGTACACGGTCTCGAAGAAGCCGTCGGGCGCGCGCTCGGCGGCGCGCGGGCCGATGACGCCCGACGCCATCGAGCGGCGGGCCAGCTTCACGCTGGGCGGGCTCAGCCGCGCGACGACGTGTCGCAGCCCGGGTGTCGTCATCGCGGTGAAATACGGGTCGCCGTGCATGCCGGGCAGCGCGGTCGCGGGGACGGCGATCGAAGCGACCGCGCTGACGCGCCGCGGCGCGTTGACGGCGAGGCACAGCGCCCACATGGCGCCGAGCGAGGTGCCGACGACGGGGACCCGCTCGAGCTCGAGCGCATCGAGCAGCGAGGCGAGCTGCGCGACGGCGTGCTCGCGTAGCGATCGTCCGCCGTAGTCCAGCGCGTCGCTGAGGCCGAACCCCGGCAGGTCGAGAGCGATCAGGCGATGGCCCGGAAGCTGCGCCATCAACGGCGCCCAGGTGGATGCCGACATGCCGCTGCCGTGCACGAGCAGCAGCGGCGGACCCTCGCCCGTCTCGAGCACCCGCACGGCAAGCTGCGGGTCGGCCAGGCGGACGCTGCGGGCGGCCACGCTCAGCCCGCATGCTGCGAAGAGCCGCTGCTCGGCCTCCTCGAACGCCTTCGCCGAATCACGCTGGTCGCGCTTGATCATGGCGTCGGGTCAGCGCACCTTCACGGTGACCGCGAGCGAGCCACCGGCCCGGCCGGCCCGGCGGACGTGGCGCAGCTCGAGCCTGGCAGTCCCGGCCCTCAGCGCCTTGTAGACGATCGTCCGCGGCCGCGACGCTCCTGCTCTGCGCCGCCGCGCGGGCGCCGCCGTCCTGTCGGAGACGAGCCTGAGGATCGCGCTGTTCGGTCTGCGCCGAAATCTCCACGAGTGCCCCGTCGCCGGGTTGTTGGCCCTGAGCGAGATCGTGAGCCTGGCGCCCCTGCCGATCGTGATCGCCTTGCCGTCGTCCTGTGGCGTGATGGTCGCGACCCTCGCGCGGGCGTCGGCGGCGGCGGGCGCGGGGGTGGACGTCACCGGCCAGCGGGCCTGCACCCAGGCGCGTGCCCGGTCGCGATCCGCGGGCCACTGGCCGTGCGCGTTGACCAACGTCTGCAGCGTCGTGTCGGGATTGCCCAACCTGGCGGACGAGACGTACCGCGAGCACTGGTCGTAGGTCGTGACCGGATCCAGCAGCCCGCACTGCAGCAGCTGCGGCGTCTGCGCGCCGTTCAGCCGCCACTGCGGCGAGGCGGAGCGCCTTTCGGATGCGCTCATCTGTGCGTTGGCCATGACGACGAGGCCCACAGGTGACAGCCAGCGCGTGAAGTCGGTCGGACCCATGAGGTCGACGGCGCCGTTGACGCGACCGGTGGCGGCCAGCGCCGCGGCGATCGTCCCACCGGCGCTGATGCCGTAGGCGATGACGGGCGCTCCCCGCAGCCGCTCCTCCTGAACGACCGCGTTGACGAAGTCGATCGAGCCCGTGACGCTGCCGAGCGGGTAGGCGATCGCGCGAGCTCGATAGCCGTGCGCCTCGAAGTCGGCGCGCCAGGCGTCCATCGAGGAGGCGTTTCCGCCGTGCCAGCCGCCGCCGTGCAGCAACAGCACCGTGGGAGTGGCCGCGTGGGCGTGGGTCGCCGTGGCGAGTGCGAACAGCGCTACGGCCAGCGCCGGCAGGAACGATCGAAGGGTGCGCCGCACGATCGGCACAACCTAGCCTGAGACGGTCACGACCGCGAGCGCGGCCACGCCCTCCAAGCGTCCCACGAACCCCATCCCCTCGCCGGTCGACGCCTTGACGTTCACCGCCGCCCGCTCGAGCCCCAGCGCCTCGGCCAGGCGCTCGCGCATCGCGCCGCGCAACGAGCCGAGCTTCGGTCGCTCCATCAGGACGGTCGTGTCGACGTGCACGATGCGCAGACCCGCATCCGACAGCGTCGCGACGACCTCGCGCAGCAGCGCGATCGAGTCCGCGCCCTCGTAGCTCTCGTCGGAGTCGGGGAAGTGCGTGCCGATGTCATCCAGCCCGGCGGCGCCGAGCAGCGCGTCCATCACCGCGTGGGTCAGCACGTCGGCGTCGGAATGGCCGTCGAGCCCGAGCTCGGCGCCCGGGAACGTGACCCCGCCGAGGATCAGCGGCCGGCCTGCGAGAAAGCGGTGCGAGTCCCAGCCGATGCCCGTGCGCACGCTCATGCGATCGCCTCCAGGCGGCGCTCGCGGCGCTCGAAGACGGCGAGCTCGCGCACGCCGAGGCGCTCGAGCACCGCCAGCGCGGCCTCGTAGTCGCGCCCCACGTCGCCGGGGACGTGCGCGTCGCTGGACAGCGCGACGGGGCAGCCGGCGTCCAGGCACATCGCCAGGAACTCCGCAGCGGGGTACAGCTCGCCGATCGGCTTTCGCAGCCCTGCGGTCGACAGCTCGACGGCGATCTGCGACTCGGCGATGCCGTCCATCGCGAGATCGTAGAAGCGGCGCAGGTCGCCAACGGGAGCCGGCCGCCGCGCGCCCCACAGCTTGACGAGGTCGGGGTGGGCGAGGACGTCGAACAGCCCGCAACGCGCAGCCTCGCCGAGGGTCTCGAAGTAGCGCTCCCACAGCGCGTCGGTGCCGGCTGAGCGGTGGTCCCAGATCTCATAGCCGTCGTGGTCGAGCGCGTGCTCGCCGACGAAGTGCACCGAGCCGACGACGAAGTCCCAGTCGCGCGCTGCGAGCAGCGTCGCCATCGCCTCCTCGCGCCCGACGATGAAGTCGGCCTCGATGCCGAGCTTCAGGTCGGTCTGCTCGCGAACGAAGGCGGCGTAGGCGTCGATGTCGTCGACCGCGCTCTCGCGCCACAGAGGGTGCTGCCAGACCTCCAGCGCCTGCGCGAAGCGGTAGACGTGCTCCGCGCAGCCCAGCTCGGCGATTCCCCGCTGCTCGGCGGCGGCGCGGTAGCGCGCGGCGTTGGCGGCGGTGAAGAACGTCGCGGCGTCGGTGCCCGCCTCGTCCGGGCGCAGGTGCAGGTGGTAGTCGGTCAGCATCCGCGCTCGGTCAGCGCGCGCTCGGCGATCTGCAGGTCGCCGCGCGTCGTGATCTTCATGTTCTCGCTCGGCGACTGCACGATCCGCACGACGCCACCGGCGCGCTCGACGAGCCATGCGTCGTCGGTCGCCGTCGCCAGCACGTCCTCGGGCGCCGCCAGCGCGCGCTCGAGCGCGGCGCGGCGAAAGACCTGCGGCGTCTGCACGGCCCACAGCGTCGAGCGGTCGAGCGTGCGCACGACCTCGCCGGCGACGGCCTCCTTGATCGTGTCGGTCACCGGCGCCGCCGCGATGACGGCGTCGCAGCCGTGCAACGAGAGCGCCTCGAGCGCGTCGAGGAAGATCCGCGCGGTCACCAGCGGGCGTGCGGCGTCGTGGACGATCACCGGATCGCCCTCGCCGGCGCGCAGCGCCGCCAGCACCGACTGCGAGCGGTGCTCGCCGCCGCCCACGCCGATCGTGCCCGCCGGCGCCTGCGCACCCGCCGGCAGCGCGACGACGATCTGCTCGACGGCCGGCACCGCGCGCAGCGCGTCGATGCTCCATTGGAGCATCGGCCGTCCCCCCACGACGACGAACGCCTTGGGTCCCCCTGACCCAAGGCGTTCGCCCTTCCCCGCAGCGACTACAAGTGCGAGAGCTACTTGGCCACCACGCCGGCGCTGTCGGCGAGGAGGTCGTCCAGGTGCTGCTCGGCCTCGTCCTCGTCCTTGTCGAGCGCGTACATCAGCTCGGAAGCGAGGATCTTCTTCGCCCGCGTGAACATCTGCTTCTCGCCGGTCGACAGGCCCTTCTCGTGCTCGCGGATCGCGAGGTTGCGCACGACCTCGGCGAGCTCGTAGATGTCGCCCGTCTTGATCTTGTCGCGGTTGTGCTTGAACCGGCGGTTCCAGTTCTTGGGCATCTCCGAGACGTCGTCTGCCAGGACTGCGAGAACCTTCTGCACGGTCTCCTCGTCGATCACCCGGCGCAGCCCAGCGACGCCGGCGTTCTCGCACGGAACCATCACGGTCATGTCGTTGTGCAGGATCTTGATCGTGAGGTACTCGCGCTCCTCGCCGAACATCTTGCGCCGCTCCTTCTTCAGGACCTGACCGGCCCCGTGATGCGGATACACGACGTTGTCACCGAGCTCGAACTCGATGTTCTCGATCGTGCGGACCTGCAGGTCCTCCAGCAGCTGCTCTTCGATGGCTTCGGAAATGATGTCCTCCTTGGTTGGCGCCGGCGCTGGCCGGCTAACGATGAGTGTGCTGCCCGAGGTCCCGCATCACGTCTGCAGGTAACGGTCCACGAGGTTGATCTCCTGCAGCCGGCGAAGGCCCTCGCGGATGTCCTTCGCCCGGATCTCCCCGACCCCGTCGACCGTCTCCAGCTCGACGTCCGTCGCGGCGAGCATCTCGTCGAGCCCGCCGAAGTCCATGACGATCTGCGCCACGACGAGCTTCGGCAGCCGCGGGATGCGCCCGAGGATGCGAAAGCCCCGCGGCGACACGGGGTAGTCCAGCGTGTTGAGCTTGCGGTCGTAGCCGAGCAGCTCGGCGAGGCGGCCGAAGTCCAGCAGGTCGTGGTGCGGCAGGCGGCCGATCTGGTCGAGCGCGCCGGCGAACGCCTCGTCGGTGTTCTCGGCGAGGTAGTCGTGGACCAGCGCCGCCTTGTCGGCGGCGGTGCCGACCATCGTCTCCTCGAGCTGCATCTCGATCAGCCGGCCCTCGGTGCCGAGCTCGACGATGTAGCGCTCGATCTCGACGGCCATGCGCGTCACGAGCTCGGAGCGCTGCAGCACCGTCAGCACGTCGTGCAGCGTCGCGCCGCCTTCGAACTCCAGCGCCGTCAGGCGCGTCGAGACCTGATCGAGGCGCGTGCGGTACTTGTCGAGCGTCGCGAGCGCCTGGTTGGCCTTCGCCAGCACGACCGGGATCTCCTCGAGGATGTACTTGCCGCCGTCGACGTACAGCGAGACGACCTCGCGGCGCTGGGAGATCGCGATCACGAGCGCGTCGGTCTGCTTGGAGACGCGCTCGGCCGTGCGGTGGCGCGTGCCGGTCTCCAGCGACAGGATCGTCGGATCGGGCATCAGCTGGACGTTGGCCATCGCGATCCGCGTCGCGTTCGCGTTGAGCACGATCGCGCCGTCCATCTTGGCGATCTGGTAGAGCAGCGCGGGCGTGTAGTCGATCTCGAGCTTGATGCCGCCGGAGAACAGGAAGCTCAGCTCGTCGACCTCGCCGACGATGATCAGGCCGCCGGTGCGCGCATGGACGATGTTGTCGATGCCCTCGCGCAGCGTCGTGCCGGGCGCGACCATCTCCAGCGCCTTGACGAGTCGGGGTTCCTGACGAGACTCGAGCTCGTGTGATTCATCCCCGACGCGTTGAGCCATCCGGGCCATTTTAGCGGGTACTTAGCCCGGACGACCCAATGTTTTCACGCGCGTCGCACGGGCGGCGCTATGCCGCCGCGCGAGCCGTCGCCGAAGCGGGGAGCGCAGCCCGCAGCGCCTGGCGCAGCGTCGGCGCCGTCTCGGGCGTCACGACGTTGCGCAGGCCGAACTTCGCGGCCTCCGCGAGGCGCCTGTCGGGGTGCGCGATCGAGCGCAGCTCGCCCGTCAGCCCGAGCTCGCCGAAGCAGACGACCGGTCCCTTCGCGGCGCCGGCGCCGAGCGCCACCCCGCGCGTCGCGCTGGCGACCGCGAGCGCGATCGCGAGGTCGGCGCCGGGCTCGTCGACGCGCACCCCGCCGACGACGTTGACGAACACGTCGGCACTGCCGACGCCGATCCCGGCGTGGCGCCCGAGCACCGCGAGCACGAGCGCGAGGCGGTTGCGATCCAGCCCGTTGACGACGCGCCGCGGTGGCACGAGCTCCGACGCCGACACGAGCGCCTGCACCTCGACGAGCAGCGGGCGCGTGCCCTCCATCGCCGCCAGCACGACCGAGCCCGGCTTGCCCGTCGCCTCGGCGACGAAGCGCGCGCTCGCGTCGAGCACCTCGACCAGGCCGCTCTGGCGCATCTCGAAGACGCCGGCCTCGTTGGTGGAACCAAAGCGGTTCTTCAGCGCGCGCAGCGTGCGGTAGGTGCGCTCGCGCTCGCCCTCGAACTGCAGCACGCAGTCGACGAGGTGCTCGAGCACCCGCGGGCCGGCGAGCGAGCCCTCCTTGGTGACGTGCCCGACGAGCAGCACCGCGATGTCGTCGGCCTTGGCGACCTGCATGATGCGACCGGCGACCTCGCGCACCTGGCCGACCGAGCCCGCCGCGCCGCTGAGGTCCGCGGCGTGCATCGTCTGCACCGAGTCGATCACGCAGACCTGCGGGCGCTCGGCGCGCAGCGTCGCGAGGATCGTGTCGAGGTCGGTCTCGGCGAGCACGGGCACGCCCAGCGCGCCGCCGCCACCGGTCAGCCGCTCGGCGCGCAGGCGGATCTGCGCCGCCGACTCCTCGCCGGAGACGTACAGCGTGCGCCGGCCCGCGGCCTCGAGGTTGCCCGAGCGCCATGTTCGTGAGCGTCGACTTGCCGATCCCGGGCGAGCCGCCGAGCAGCACGAGCGATCCCGGCACGAGGCCGCCGCCGAGAACGCGGTCGAGCTCGCCGATGCCCGTCGCAAGCCGCGGCACCCGCTCGGTGCTGACGTCGGCAAGCCGCACCGGGCGGCCGGGAGCACGCGCCCGAGCCGGCGCGGCTGCGCGCCCGCTCTGCGCCGGCGCCGCGCGCTCCTCGACGAGCGTGTTCCACGCCTCGCAGCCGGGGCACTGGCCGTGCCAGCGCGCGCAGGAGTGCCCGCACTGCGAGCAGACGTGGATCGTCGTGGGCCGGGCCATGCGGTCAGCCTAGGGTGCGGGGCCGACGTCTTCGCCCCCCCGCGCAGGGCTGGGCGGCGGGCTACGCCGCGGTGGCGGCGACGAGCTTGAGCGACGGCGCCGGGCGGGGGCCAGCGAGCGCGCTCGAGCGCTCCTGCACGTCGAGGGCGCAGGCGGCGAGCAGCGCCTCGACGGCGTCGGGCGCGGTCGTGCGCAGGATGCGCATTGCGCGCGTCGTGAAGACGACGAGGTGCAACGTCGTGAGCGCCTGGACACTCGCTGTCTCGTAGGCCGGACGGCGAATCGAGAGCCGGCCGAAGACGTCGCCCGGGCCGAGCTGGGCGACCGTCTCGCCGGCGCAGCGCACATGCCCGCGGCCGGCGCCGATCAGCGCCAGGTCGTGGTTCAGTGACCCGCCGAGCAGGGTGCGCTGCCCGGCGGGCAGCCACTGTTCCTCGGCATGCGGTGCGAGCAGCCCGAGATCGTCGAAGCTCAGCGAGTGCAGGTGCGTCAACGCAGCAAGCTGAAGGCTCTCCATGAACACGCGGCGTGACGAACGACCGAACATCGTTCGCTGCAGCTGCACGATCGCGCGCTCGTACATGCGGCCAGGGCTGCTCGGGCGGGGCGTATCGTGGCGCTGGATGACGACTGCCGTCGAGGTTGCCGACCGCCTGTACGCGCGCTGGAACACGGGCGGCCTCGCGACGCTCACCGAAAGCGTCGATCCCGCCGTCGAGCTCATCCCCGACCCGCTGCGCCGCGACGAGTCGGCGCTGCGCGGGGTCGCGGGCTGGCAGCAGTGGGTCGCGCGCTGGGAGGAGTCCTACGCCGACGTGAGCATCACGGTCGACGGGCTCGTGCCCGTCGACGAGGAGCACGTGGCGCTCGTGTCGATCAGCGCCACGCAAGCGCGGGCGGCGACGAACCTGCGCTGGGCGGCGGCGCATCTCTGGACGCTGCGCGAAGGCCGCATCGCGGGCTGGGAGACGCATCTCGACCTCGCGGCCGCCCGCCGCACGCTCGACGCGTAGCCGCGCGTAGCCGCGGCGAGGTCAACTCCCGACCACGCGCCTGATCCTGTCCCGATGTCGTCACGCGACACCAGGGCAGGACGAGGCGCGTCGCGTCATCTACTCGGTGTTGGGCTCCTCGAGCGTCGGCTGGTCCAGCGCGCCGCCCGGCTCGGCCGGGCCGTCCTCGTCGGACGCCTCCGCGCCGCCGCCGCCGACCGAGGCCGGAACCATCTTCGGCTCGACGACCGTCAGGGAGACCTCGCGGTCGTCCTCGTCGGGCGCCTTCTCGACCATGATCGTCGCGCCCGGCGTCAGCTCGGAGCGCAGGACGAAGTCCGCCAGCGGATCCTCGATGTAGCGCTGGATCGCGCGGCGCAGCGGCCGGGCGCCCATCGACGGGTCCCAGCCCTTCTCGACGAGCAGGTCCTTGGCCTCGTCGGTGAGCTCGAGCTGCAGCCCGCGCTCGGCCATCGACTCGCGGATGCGCCGCAGCAGCAGGTCGACGATCTCCTTGATCTCCTCCTTCTGCAGCTTGTGGAAGACGATCACGTCGTCGATGCGGTTGAGGAACTCGGGACGGAAGACCTTCTTCAGCTCGCCCATGATCCGGTTCTTCATGTCGTCGTACGTGATGCCGGTCTCGTCGTCGGAGACGGCGAAGCCCAGCGGCGTGTTGCGAGCGATCTCGGAGGCGCCGATGTTCGACGTCATGATCACGATCGCGTGACGGAAGTCGACCGTGCGGCCCTGCGAGTCGGTCAGCCGCCCGTCCTCGAGGATCTGCAGGAGGATGTTGAAGACGTCCGGGTGGGCCTTCTCGATCTCGTCGAGCAGCAGCACGCAGTACGGCTTGCGCCGGACCGCCTCGGTCAGCTGACCGCCCTCGTCGAAGCCGATGTAGCCCGGAGGCGAGCCCACCAGGCGCGACACGGAGTGCTTCTCCATGTACTCCGACATGTCGACGCGGATCATCGCGTCCTCGTCGCCGAAGAGGAACTCGGCGAGCGTCCGCGCGAGCTCCGTCTTGCCGACGCCCGACGGGCCGAGGAAGACGAAGGAGCCGGTCGGCCGCTTCGGATCCTTCAGCCCGGCACGCGAGCGGCGGATCGCCTTGGAGATGACCTCGACCGCGGCCTGCTGGCCGATGACGCGCTTGTGCAGCTCGTCCTCCATGCGCATGAGCTTGGCCGTCTCGGCCTCGGTCAGCTTGAAGACCGGGATCCCGGTCCACATCGAGACGATGTCGGCGATCTCCTCCTCGCCGATCGCGGGGCGCTCGGTCTCGGCCTCGCCGGCCTCCCACTGCTCCTCGAGCTCGCGCTTCCTCTGCGTCAGGCGGCGCTCGGCGTCGCGCAGGTTCGCGGCCTTCTCGAACTCCTGCGCCTCGATCGCAGACTCCTTCTCGCGCCGCGTCGTCTCGATCTCCTCCTCGAGCTCCCGGTACACGGGCGGGGAGGTCATCGACTTGATGCGCATGCGCGAAGCGGCCTCGTCGATGAGGTCGATCGCCTTGTCGGGCAGGAAGCGGTCTGAGATGTAGCGGTCGGCGAGCTCCGCCGCGGCCTCGAGGGCCTCGTCGGTGATGCGCACCTTGTGGTGCTGCTCGTAGCGATCGCGCAGGCCCTTGAGGATCTGCACGGTCTCCTCGGTCGAGGGCTGCTCGACGCGGATCTGCTGGAAGCGACGCTCCAGCGCGCTGTCGCGCTCGAGGTACTTGCGGTACTCCTCGAGCGTCGTCGCGCCGATCGTCTGCAGCTCGCCACGGGCCAGCGCCGGCTTGAGGATCGAGGCCGCGTCGATCGCGCCCTCGGCCGCGCCCGCGCCGACGAGGTTGTGCAGCTCGTCGATGAACAGGATGATGTCGCCGCGCTGGGTGATCTCCTTCATCACCTTCTTCAGGCGCTCCTCGAACTCGCCGCGGTACTTCGACCCGGCGACGAGCGCCGCGAGGTCGAGCGTGTAGATCTGCTTGCCCTTCAGCAGCTCCGGCACGTCGGAGGTCGTGATCCGCTGGGCGAGGCCCTCGACGACGGCGGTCTTGCCGACGCCGGGCTCGCCGACGAGGACGGGGTTGTTCTTCGTGCGCCGCGAGAGGATCTGCATGATCCGCTCGATCTCGGTCTCGCGACCGACGACGGGGTCGAGCTTGCCCTCCTCGGCGAGCTTGGTCAGGTTGCGCCCGAACTGGTCGAGCAGCTTCGAGGACTTCTTGCCCTCGCCGGACGACTGGCCGGAGGTGCCCGCGCCGGCACCGGTGCCCGCGCCGGCGCCCTGGCGGCGACCGCCCGGACCCGACAGCATGCGGATGACCTCGTTGCGGATCTTCTCGGAGTCCGCGTCGAAGTCCAGCAGGATGCGTGCGGCGACGCCCTCGTTCTCGCGAACGAGGCCGAGCAGGATGTGCTCGGTGCCGATGTAGTTGTGGCCCAGGCTCAGCGCCTCGCGCAATGCGAGCTCGAGGACCTTCTTGGCGCGCGGCGTGAACGGGATCTGGCCGGAGGTGACCTCCTCGCCCGAGCCGACGATCCGTACGACCTGTGCGCGTACGCGCTCGACGGTGATGTCGAGGCTCTCGAGGACCCGCGCGGCGAGACCTTCCTCCTCGCGAAGAAGGCCGAGCAGGATGTGCTCGGTCCCGATGTAGTTGTGCTTGAGCGTGCGCGCCTCTTCTTGCGCGAGAACGACCACCTGACGGGCTCGCTCTGTGAATCGCTCGAACATGCTGCCGATCCTTCCTGCTGGGGCGGGGCCTCTAGCCTCGGTTCATGCGTGGTCCGGATGTTCTGCTGTGCGAACAGCGGGTGTACCCGACTGCTCATCATTTCGGCGCCCACTGCGAAATAGATGACTGAAGTGTTGATGACCGGCGGGCACGGGTCAGTCTACCAACGCGTGGGTCGGTCCAACGCAGCGTCGTGCGAGCCGATCGCGACGGGCTAGAGGCCGACGTCGATCTTGGTGATCTTGTACTGGACCTTCCTGCCGTTGGGCAGCGCGACGTCGACGACCTCGTTGCGCTTGCGCCCCAGCAGGGCCTTGCCGACCGGCGACTCGTAGGACAGCCGCTCGGGCGGCTTGGCCTCGGGCGAGCCGACGATCGTGAACTTCTGCGACTTGCCGGTCTCCTCGTTCTTGACGCTGACGATCGAGCCGACCTGGACCTTGTCGGTCGTCACGTCCTCCGCTGCGATCACGGTCGCCGAGCGCAGCCGGTCCTCGACCTGGGCGATGCGCGCCTCGAGCATCGCCTGCTCGTTCTTGGCGTCGTCGTACTCGGAGTTCTCGGTGATGTCACCGAACTCGCGAGCTTCCTTGATGCGCAGCGCGACCTCGCGCCGCTTGTCGCCCTGCAGGTGATCGAGCTCGATCTTGAGCTTCTCGAGACCATCGGCGGTGAGGATGACGTCCTTGGGCATGTGCTCCCGAAACGATTGAGACCGGCGAAAAGTCCGACGCCGGCGGCGGGTGGCGCTGATGGCGACGCGAGAGAATAGCAAGCGTCCGGGCGACGACCCGGCGCGCGTGTGCGCCGTCAGACGTTTCGCTCGTGCAGCAGCCGCAGCCCGGTCAGCGTGAGCATGTCGTCGACCTCGTCGATGAGCTCGGTGTACGGGACGATCGCGCCCGCCAGCCCGCCCGTCGCGATGACGTCGGTGTCCTCGCCGAGCTCGTCGAGCAGGCGCCGCAGGATGCCGTCGATCGCGCCGGCGAAGCCGTAGACGACGCCCGAGCGGATCGCCTCGACGGTGCTCTTGCCGATCACCGCGCGCGGCGGCAGCAGGTCGATCTCCGGCAACCTGGCGCCGCGCGAGGTCAATGCCGCCAGCGAGATCTCGACGCCCGGCACGAGCACGCCGCCGAGGAAGTCGCCGTCGGGGCCGACGATGTCGAAGTTCACCGACGTGCCGAAGTCCACGCACACGGCCGGGCCGCCGTAGCGCTCGCGGATCGCGACGGCGTTGGCGAGGCGGTCGGCGCCGATCTCGCGCGGGTTGTCGTAGCGCAGCGCCATCCCGGTCTTCAGGCCCGGCCCGACGGCGAGCATCGTGTGGCCGAGGTAGCGCTCGCCCATCGCCAGCCACTCGGGCTCGAGCGCGGGCACCGTCGAGGAGACGATCGAGGCGCTGATGTCGGCGAGGCCGATGCCGCGCAGCTCGAGCAGGTTGCGCATCATCGAGCCGAGCTCGTCGGCGGTCGACTCCGGCACGGTCCGGAAGCGCCAGTGCTCGAAGAGCTCGCCGTCGCGAAACGTGCCGAAGTGCGTCTGGGTGTTGCCGACATCGACGGCGAGCAGCATGCCGGCGCTCGGTCAGTCGCCGGCTTCGCGCAGCGCACGCGCGCGCTGGACGAGCGCGACCGTCGCCGGGCGCACGTCGGCGGCCTTCTCCAGCGGCTCGTCGAAGAGCGCCCGCGTCGCCGCCGACTGGCCGGCGCCGGTGCAGGCGAGGTCGATCCCGTAGCGGTCCAGGCCCGTGCAGTAGGCGGACACGGCGCCGCGCGCGCCGGTGATCTCGCGGGCGATCAGCAGCAGGCCGGCCGCGTGGTCCTTGTTGAGATGCGCGATCGACTTCGCGGCGACGGGCGCCGTCGGGTCGGGCTCGGCATAGCGGTACTCGCCCCGGCCGATCGTGTCCATCGTCGCGAAGCCGCCGACCCAGCGCACGCGCTGCACCTCGAGCACCCACAGCGTGAAGTCCTCCCAGCCGGCATACAGGCGCGCGCCGGGGACCGCTGCGACATGCGCGTCGAAGGCCTCCTCGTGGCGATCGGCGTCGGGCCGCACGGCGCGCCCTGCGAGCGTGATGCGCGGGCGGTCCAGCGGGTCGCCCGGAGCCGACGGGTCGTTGATCGCGATGCTGGCGCGCGGGTCGTGCAGGAGGTTTCGCCCGTGCTCGGCCATCGTCGAGACCAGCAGCACCGGGTCGCCCTGCGCGGTCGGGCCGTAGACGACGAGCGAGCACCACGGGTCGCCCTCCTCGCCGACGGTCGCCAGGTAGCCGACGGTGACGCTCGAGACGAGCGTGCGCGCCTCCTCCGCGGGGGTGCGCCGGCCCGCCTCGCGCTCTGCGGGGCCAGTCGATTCGGTGTCGTGTCCGCTCATGGCGCGAACGCTACTCAGTCTGAAGCGGCGGCCCCGCGCGGCGCACGCCCTCGGTCACGGGCAGCGCGGCGAGCGCGTCGGCGAGCCGCTCGCCGGCGGGCGTGGCCAGCCGCATGTCGAGCTCGAGCAGCGGGATCAGGACGAAGCGCCGCGCCAGCACCTGCTCGTGGGGCAGGCTGCAGGCGCTCGGAGTCAAACGTGCCATCCCCGAGCAGCAGCAGGTCGACGTCGATCGCCCGCGGACCGTGGCGCGGGCCGCCGGGCGCGCGGCCGAGCTCGCGCTCGACGGCCTTGCAGGCATCCAGCAGCGCCTGCGGACCGAGCTCGGTGTCGATGCGCAGGCACGCGTTGAGGAAGTCGGGCTGATCGCGGATCTCGCCGACGGGATCGGTGTCGTAGGTCGACGAGCTGGCGAGAGGCGTGACGCCGTGCGCCGGGAGCGCGTCGACCGCGGCCTGCAGGTTCGCCCGCCGGTCGCCGACGTTGGAGCCGAGCCCGAGGTAGCCGATCACTAGTCGTCGAGCTCGCCGAGCTCGCGCCAGACCTCGACCGACACGTCCTCGACGGGCAGCGGGATCGGCGGCTCGGGCTTTGACGCCTTGACCGACACGGCCTGGGCGTCGAAGTCCTTGAGCAGGCGGTCGGCGATCGCCGCGCACAGGCGCTCGAGCGTCTTGTCGGAGCGCTGCGTCGCGACGAGCGCCGCGACCTCGCAGACGCGCGCGTAGTCGACGGTGTCCTCGACGCGGTCGGTGACCGTCGCGTCGGCTTCGCCGAGCTCCAGGCGGATGTCGAGGAGCAGCCGCTGGCCGACCTCGCGCTCTGCCGCCGTGACCCCGTGATGGGTGTACAGCGACAGCCCGTTGACCTCCACCGACACGACGGTCTGGATGCGATCCTCGTCGTCGAACTCGTCGTCGTCTAGCGATTCGTCGATGTCGTCGTCGCCGGAGCCCACTGGCCGCGCAACGTAGCAGCCGCGACCGCGAGGGCATCGCACGCCTCGGCGACGTCGTGCACGCGGAAGATGCTCGCGCCGCGGGCCAGCGCGAGGACGTTCGTCGCGAGCGTGCCCGCCACGCGCTCACCCGCCGGCCGACCGGTGATCGTGCCCAGAAACGACTTGCGCGAGGTCCCGACGACGAGCGGGCGCCCGAGCGCGACGAGCTCGTCGAGGCGGCGCAGCAGATCGAGGTTGTGGTCGATCGTCTTGCCGAAGCCGATCCCCGGATCCAGCCACACCCGCTCCTCCGCGATCCCGGCGCGGAGCGCGAACCGCAGGCGCTCGGCGAGAAACGCGCGCACGTCGCCGACGACGTCGTCGTAGGCCGGCGCGCGCTGCATCGTGCGCGGCTCGCCGAGCATGTGCATCAGGCAGACCTCGCAGCCGCGCTCTGCGACGAGGGCCGCCATCAGCGGGTCGCCGCGCAGCGCGGTGACGTCGTTGACGATCGAGGCGCCGGCGTCCAGCGCGGCGGCCGCCACCTGCGCCTTGGAGGTGTCGATCGACAGCCGCGCGCCCGCTCCGGCCAGGCCCGCGATGACCGGCACGACGCGGCGCAGCTCCTCGGCCGCGCCGACCGGCTGGGCGCCCGGGCGCGTGGACTCGCCGCCGACGTCGAGGATCTGCGCGCCCTGCGCGACGAGCTCTCGCCCGTGCGCGATCGCGGCGTCGGGGTCGAGGCTCAGGCCACCGTCGGAGAACGAGTCCGGCGTGACGTTGATGATCCCCATCACGACCGGCTCGGGGACGTCGGGGGTCATCGGAGCAGGCCCCGCCGCGGCGCGGCGGGTGCGTCAGGCGAGGTCGGGCTTCTCGGGCTCGCGGCCGCGAGCCTCGACGCCGCCGCCGGCGAGGCCAGGACGCGGCAGCGTGCGCGGCGCCTTCTTCTCTTCGGGCTGGTCGGCCGGCGCGGCGGGCGGCGGGATCTGCGGCGTGGCGACCTCCTCCGGGAAGACCTCCTCCTCGGTCTTGCCGGCGATCAGCGCCTCGAACTCGGCCTTCTCGATCGTCTCGCGGCGGACGAGCACCTCCGACACCGAGTTCAGCGTCTCGCGGTGCTCGGTGAGGATGTCCTTCGCGCGCTGGTGCGCGGACTCGACGACGCGGCGGATCTCGTCGTCGATCTCGCGGGCGATCTCGTCGGAGTAGTCGGCCTGGTGGCCGAACTCGCGACCGAGGAAGGGCTGGCTCGGGTCGCTGCCGAAGACGCGCGGGCCGAGGCGCTCGCTCATGCCGTAGCGCATGACCATCGCCTTGGCGGTCGCGGTGACCTTCTCGATGTCGTTGGACGCGCCGGTCGTGATCTCGCTGAAGACGATCTCCTCGGCGGCGCGGCCGCCGAGCGTCATCGCCATCGAGTCGGTGAGCTCCGCGCGCGTCGTCAGGAAGCGATCCTCGGTCGGCATCGAGATCGTGTAGCCGAGCGCCTGGCCGCGGCCGATCACGGAGATCTTGTGGACGGGGTCGGAGTGCTCGAGGTAGTGGCCGACGATCGCGTGGCCCATCTCGTGGTAGGCGGTGATGCGGCGCTCCTTCTCGCTCATGACCCGGGTCTTCTTCTCCGGGCCGGCGATCACGCGCATGATCCCCTCCTCGAGCTCGTGCTGGCCGATCTCGCGCTTGCCCGTGCGGGCGGACAGCAGCGCGGCCTCGTTGACGAGGTTGGCGAGGTCGGCGCCGGTGAAGCCCGGGGTCTGGCCGGCGAGGTCGTCGAGGTTGATGACCTTGCCCAGCGGCTTGCCGCGCGTGTGGACCTCGAGGATCTTCGCGCGGCCCTTGCGGTCGGGGCGGTCGACGACGATCTGGCGATCGAAGCGGCCCGGGCGCAGCAGCGCGGGGTCGAGGATGTCGGGCCGGTTGGTGGCGGCGATCAGGATGATGTTGTCGGTCATCGTGAAGCCGTCCATCTCGACGAGCAGCTGGTTGAGCGTCTGCTCGCGCTCGTCGTGACCGCCGCCCATGCCGGCGCCGCGATGGCGCCCGACGGCGTCGATCTCGTCCATGAAGATGATGCAGGGGCTGTTCTGCTTGGCCTGCTCGAAGAGGTCCCTGACACGCGACGCCCCGACGCCGACGAACATCTCGACGAAGTCCGAGCCGGAGATCGAGAAGAACGGCACGCCCGCCTCGCCGGCGACGGCGCGGGCGAGCAGCGTCTTGCCGGTGCCCGGGGGTCCGAACAGCAGCACGCCCTTCGGGATCCGCGCGCCGAGCGCCTGGAACTTCTTCGGGTTCTCGAGGAACTCCTTGATCTCGTGCAGCTCCTCGACCGCCTCGTCGGCGCCCGCGACGTCGCGGAAGGTGATCTTCGGCGCGTCGACGGACATCCGCTTGGCCTTGGACTTGCCGAACGACATGACCTTCGAGCCGCCGCCCTGCATCTGGTTCATGAGGAAGATCCAGAAGCCGATGAACAGCAGGAAGGGCAGCAGGTAGGTCAGCATGGTGATCCAGCCGTTGGTGCGCGTGCCCTTCGCGGTGAACTCCTGGATCTTGCCCGTGTCCTCGGCCTTCAACAGGGTCTCGGTCAGCTTGTCGCCGTAGGCGGTGGCGAAGCCGACGCGGTACTGGCTCTTGTCGTCGAGCGTGACCTGCAGCTCGTTGCTGCGGTTGCGCATCTCGACGGACTTGATGTCGCCGTTCTGCAGCTGCTTGGTGAAGGCGCCGAAGCCGGGGTCCTTCTTCTGGTTGGGCCCGCTGATGAGCTGCTGCGCGAAGAACGCCAGGATCACGACGATCAGGATCGGGAACGCGGCGCTCTTGGAGAACTTGCTCATGCTGAGAATTCCCGGTCGGACACGAAGTGTGAGCCTAGCAAGTGCGGGGTTTCCCCAAGACGGATGGGCGAGCCGTGCCAGCTCCCGATGCTCACCCGGTCTCGGTGCCGCCGGCGAGCACCGCGACGTAGGGCAGGTTGCGGTAGCGCTCGGCGTGATCGAGGCCGTAGCCGATGACGAAGCGGTTGGGGATCTCGAAGCCGACGTAGCGCGGCTCGACGGCGACCTTGCGCCGCTCTGGCTTGGTCAGCAGCGCGCAGACCTCGATCGTCCGCGGATCGCGCGCGCCGAGGTTGCGCAGCAGGTACTGCAGCGTCAGCCCGGAGTCGACGATGTCCTCGACGATCAGCACGTCGCGGCCCTCGATCGGGACGTCGAGGTCCTTGAGGATCCGCACGACGCCGGAGGAGTCCGTCGTCGAGCCGTAGCTCGCGACGGCCATGAAGTCGACCTCGCACGGCACGTCGATGTGGCGCATGAGGTCCGACAGGAAGAAGACGGCGCCCTTCAGCACGCCCACCAGCAGCAGCTCGCGACCCTCGTAGTCGGCGGTGATCTGCGCGCCGAGCTCGCGTACGCGCCGGGAGAGGTCATCGGGCTGGACGAGGATCTCCCCCACGGCGTCGTCGCGCATGCGTGACGCAGTGTAGGCGCGCGTCACTGCGGTCCCGCCCGCCCGCCCCCGCCGGCCGGCTGAGGCGCCGCGACCGGCGCGGCGCGCCCCGGCGGCGTCGGTCGCACGCGCAGCACGCCGCCGGCGACGACGGCGCGAGCGCCGTCGCCGAGGTCCAGCGCGCCGTCGCCGAGCGCCAGGATGTCGGGCAGCCGCGCCGCGGCCCGTGCGCACAGGCGCCCCGCCGCGTCCTCGGCGAGACGGCGCACGACGAGCCGGCCCAGCGCCGGCGGCAGCGCGGCGAGGTGGTCGACCTCGATGTGGTCGCGCCCGGCGAGCGCCGTCGCGACGACCTCTTCGAGCACCGCCGCCTCATCGCGCAACAGCTCGGCCGTGCGTACGACGTTGGCCTCGGCGGCAGGGTGCAGCTCGCGCAGCGCCGGCACGAGGCCGGCGCGAGCACGATTGCGCGCATAGGCCGGATCGTCGTTGGAGGCGTCCTCGCGCCAGCGCAGGCCGCGGGTCGTGCAGTGCGCCGCGGTCTGCTCGCGCGTGCAGCCCAGCAGCGGCCGGACGAGCAAGCCGTCGCGCGCGGCCATGCCCAGCAGCGCGCGGCGCCCCGGCGAGGCCGCGAGGCGGTAGAGCACGGTCTCCGCCTGGTCGGAGGCCGTGTGGCCCGTGGCCAGCAGCGCGCCGCGCGCGATCGCGAGCTTGGCGCCGGTGCCCAGGCGCACGTCGCGCGCCCACGCCTGCAGGTTGCCGGCCTCCAGCGGGCGGCGCGCGACATGGACGTCGAGCAGCACGCCGAGTCGCTCGCACAGCTCGCGGCAGTGGGTCGCGTCGCCGGCAGCGTCCGTGCGCAGGCCGTAGTCGACGTGCAGCGCGGTGATCGCCTCCGCTCCCGCGAGACGGACGGCCACGTCGAGCAGGCAGACCGAGTCGCGCCCGCCCGACAGCAGCACGACGACGGGCCGGCCCGCCGCCAGCAGGCCGGTCTCTCGGACGCGCTCGAGCAGGTCCATCGGGCCGAGTCTAGGGTCGACCCCTAGGGATGATTCCCAATAGGCGCCGCCGCCGCCCGCGCCGACACTGCATGACATGAACGAGACACCCGACACCCCACTCGCACCACCACCGCCTCCTCCCGAGCCCAAGCGCTTCGAGCGCTCCAGCACCGAGCGCATGATCGGCGGCGTCTGCGGCGGCCTCGCCCGCTACTTCGGCGTCAACGTGACGCTCGTCCGGATCGGGATGGTCGCGCTCGCGCTGCTCGGCGGCACCGGCCTGATCGTCTACGCCGCCGCGCTCGTGCTCGTCCCCACCGACGGCGAGGTCGCGCCGGGGCCCAACGACACGCGCGATCGTGCGCTCGCGATCGGCCTCGCGATCACGCTGACGATCGCCGGCTTCGCGCTCGGCGGCTTCGGCGGCGCGCTGTTTCCCGTCGCCAGCCTGGCCGTGGCCGGGCTCGCGGTCTGGTGGCTGGTCTCCGGCGAGCGCCCGGCCGGCGAACCGCGCTCGGTCGTGCGCCGCGCCGCGCTCGGCGTCGCGTTGCTGACCGGCTGCGCCGCGCTGTCGGTCGGCAGCTTCTTCGCCGCCGGCTTCGGCGGCGGCGTCGTGATCGCCTCGCTCGTGATCGCCTGCGGCGCGGCGCTCGTCGTCGCCGCGTTCGTCGGCGGCGCGCGCTGGCTCGTGCTGCCGGCGCTGGCGATCGCGTTGCCGCTGGCGTTCGTGTCGGCGGCGAACATCGACCTCGACGGCGGGATCGGCGAGCGCCATGTCCGGCCGGGCACGCTGGCGGAGCTCGAGCAGGACTACCGCCTGGGCATGGGCGAGCTCGTGATCGACCTGCGCGACGTGCAGATGCCGGCCGGCGATCGTCGCCTGAAGGTCGGCATCGGCACGGGCCACGCGCTCGTGCTCGTCAACGACGACGTCTGCGTCGCCAGTCGGGCGAAGGTCGGCATGGGCGGCGTCGCGGTCTTCGAGCGCGACGGCGGCGGCATCGACGTCGACTGGAGCGACGACCGGCGCGCGAAGTCCGACACGCCGCGGCTGGTGATCGACGGCGACATCGGCGTCGGCCTGCTCGAGGTGCGCCGCGACGCGCCGCGCCGCGACTACGACGGGCCCGGAAGCGGCTTCGACGACGAGGACCGCGAGCGCCAGCGCAACGACGCATGCAGCGTGCGGACGGCGAGCAGCGGTGCGTCGAACGGCTGACCTGGACCGGATGTCGCTGACGGCGGGGCTCGTGCTCGTCGTCTTCGGCACCGTCCTGCTGCTCGACGGCGTCGGCGTCCTGCGCCTGAGCTTCGGGGTCCTGGCTCCCATCGCGTTCGCCGCGGTGGGAGCCATCCTGCTTGCCAGCGGGCTGTCGCGCGGGGAGTGAGCGGATGATCCCTCCGGTGCCCGCGACCTCACGACGCCACGCGACCGCGGCGCGGCGCGACATCCGCCGCGATCGCGAGAACGCCATGGTCGCCGGCGTCTGCGCCGGCCTCGGCAAGCGCCTCGGCGTCGATCCGCTGCTGCTGCGGATCGTCTTCGCGGCGACGACGCTCGCCAGCGGCGTCGGCCTCGTCGCCTACGTGCTGGCGTGGATCCTGCTGCCGGCCGAGGACGCCGGCGGCGACCCGGCCGCGCGCTCGCTGACGCAGGGGTGGGGCCGCCGCGCCACCGTCGAGGTCGCGCTCGGCGTCGGCTTCCTGCTGCTCGCCGTGCTGCTCGCCTTCCGCGAGGCCGGCCTGCCGTTCTCCGACGTGCTGATCTGGCCGCTCGTGCTCGTCGCGGCGGGCGGCACGCTGATCTGGCACCGCTCGACCGCGGGCGCCGAGCCGGTCGCGAGCCCGCTCACGCGCGTGAACCTGTCCGCCGCCGCATCTGTGCCCGCGGCGGCGCCCGTCGGCGAGTCGCGGCCGGCGGTCATCTCGCGGATCGGGATCGGCGTCACGCTCGTGATCGCGGCGGGGTGCCTGTTCCTGGAGTTCACCGGCGCGCTCGACGCGGCGACCGACGTCGCGCTGGCGGCGCTCGTCGTCGCGATCGCCTTCGGCGTGATCTTCGCGCCGTGGATCGTGCGCCTCGCGGCGTCGCTGTCGGCCGAGCGCGCGGAGCGCATCCGCTCGCAGGAGCGCGCCGAGGTCGCCGCCCACCTGCACGACTCCGTGCTGCAGACGCTCGCACTCGTGCAGAAGCGCGCCGGCGACCCGCGCGCGGTGGCCGCGCTCGCGCGCCGCCAGGAGCGCGAGCTGCGCACGTGGCTGTCCGGTGCGGCGGCCGTCGCCGACGGCGAGCGCCGGCTGGCGGCCGCGCTGGAGGCCGCCGCGCAGGAGATCGAGGAGCGCCTCGGCGTCGCCGTCGACGTCGTAGCGGTCGGCGACGCGCCGCTGGATCGCGACGGCGAGGCGCTCGTCGGCGCCGCCCGCGAGGCGATGCTCAACGCCGCCAAGTTCGGCGGCGGCGGCGCGGTCGCCGTCTACGCCGAGGCCGGCGACGGGCGCCTGCAGGTGTTCGTCCGTGATCGCGGGCCGGGCTTCGACCCGGCCAGCGTGCCGGCCGATCGCCGTGGCGTGCGCGAGTCGATCGTCGGGCGCATGGAGCGCCACGGCGGCCGCGCGACGATCCACGCCTCGCCCGGTGGCGGCACCGAGGTCGAGCTCGTGCTCGAGCGGGCCCCGTCATGACCGCGATGCCACGCGTCGTGCTCGTCGACGACCACGAGCTGTTTCGCGCGGGCGTGCGCGCCGAGCTCGACGGGCTCGTCGACGTCGTCGGCGACGCCGCGACCGTCGCCGAGGCGGTCGCGGCGATCGCCGAGCTCGAGCCTGACGTCGTGCTGCTCGACGTCCACATGCCCGACGGCGGCGGCCTCGAGGTCATCCGCCGGCTGCGGGCGGGCGGGATGGAATCGGCTGCGGCCGGGCCACGGTATCTCGCGCTGTCGGTGTCCGACGCCGCCGAGGACGTCATCGCCGTCATCCGCGCCGGCGCGCGCGGCTACGTCACGAAGACGATCTCCGGCGCCGAGCTCGCCGACGCGGTGCGCCGCGTGCACGGCGGCGACGCCGTCTTCTCGCCGCGCCTGGCGGGCTTCGTGCTCGACGCGTTCGCCGGCGGTGCGGCTGCGCGACCGGCCTCCGTGCGCGACGCCGAGCTCGACGCGCTGACGCCGCGCGAGCGCGAGGTCCTGCAGCACATCGCGCGCGGCTACATGTACAAGGAGATCGCCCACCGGCTCGGGATCTCCGCCAAGACCGTCGAGGCCCACGTATCCGCCGTGCTGCGCAAGCTGCAGCTCTCCAGCCGCCACGAGCTGTCGCGCTGGGCCGCCGAGCGTCGCATGCTCGACGACGGCGCCGGCGCTTGACCGCGCCCGCCGCAACCGCATAGGTTGCGTCGCCGAATGCCGCGCTCGCCCCTCGTCGCGATGCTCCTGTGCGGCCTGCTGATCGCCGCCTGCGGCGGGTCGGACTCCGACAGCGCCAAGGAGCGCTTCATCGCCGATGGCGACAAGCTCTGCGACGACCTCGGCGAGCGCTTCGCCAAGCTCGCGGCGACGCGCGTCTCGCAGTCGCCCGGGGAGACCGTGCGCAACGCCGCCCGGTACCGCTCGCTGACGCGCGAGCTCAGCGACGGGCTGGCGAAGATCGAGCTGCCCCGGGGCGACGCGGAGGCCAAGCGCCTCGTCCGCTTGGCGGGGCGCCTGACGGCGGTCGCGCGTCGCCAGAAGATCACCGCGCAGCGCATCCTCGAGGCGATCGACCAGCGCGACGCGGAGGCCGTGCGGCGGCGTGCGCGCGCGTTCAACCGCGTCGCGCGCGGCGAGCAGATCTCGGTCGCGACGCGCTTCGACCGCGGCATGCACGCCTACGGCTTCAAGAACTGCGGGCGCTCGGCGTGAGCCGGACGTGACGACGGCGGGACCGCGGTCCCGCCGTCTGCGGGCGACGCGGCCCGCTGCCTCGGTCGACGGCGCTCGTCACTGAACCGGCGGCGCCTTGCAAACGGTCTCCCGCCCACTGCTCGACCTGGTGGCCAAAGGAATACGCCACTCGAGCCACGCTGTCAACGCCCCTTAATGTCACACCTTGAGGTGCGGGTACTCCTGCTCGACGACGGCGCGGTACTGCGGATAGACGGGCTTCGTGATCGGGATCAGCGCGAGCGCCGCCTTCATGTCGCCGCCGGTCTTGATCTTGCGCTTGGCGATCGCCAGCGGGACGTTCTCCTTGCCCTGGAAGTACTTGTTCGCGGTCTCGGAGGACATCTTCATCTGGACCTTGGACTTCCAGTCGACGTCGTCGCTCCACTCCCAGTGCAGGTTGCCGTCCTCGCCGTCGCGCGCGGCGCGGATGTTCACTACGAGGTCGACGTCCTCGAACTCCCAGCGCTGCGGGACGTCGGCGTCGCGCAGCTTGGGGCCCATGTCGGGGTCGTCGTTCATCAGCTTGAAGACGCGGTCCATGACCGTCTGGAACTCCTTCGGGCTGTTGAACTCGGCGCCCATCAGGATCCCTCGGACGGCGGCTTCGCGGCAGCCGTCCTGCGCGGCTTGGCCGTCGCCGATGCGCGCTTGGCGGCGGGCTTGCGCGCGGCGGGCTTGGGCTTGGCCGCGGCCTCCAGCTTGTCGACGCGGGCGGTCAGCGCCTGCACGTCGGCGCGCAGCGACTTGACCTCCTCGGAGGATGCCGGGCGCAGCTCGTCGACGGCCCCCCGCAGTCGCCCGGCCGTGCTGCCGAGCTCGTCGAGCAGCTCGCCGATGCGCTCGCGCGGGATCTGCGTCTGAAACGCCTGGTCGACGGCCTGGCGGACGGCGTCGGCACGTGATGTGGGCTTCTTCTTGGCCATGGCCCGATCATATGCCCGCCACCGATGCCGGTCCACATCCACCCCACCACCGAGCTCGCTCGGCGCGCGCTGCTTCCCGGCGACCCCGGGCGCGCGCTGATGCTCGCCCAGTTGCTGACGAGCGGGCCGAAGATGTTCAACCACAACCGCGGGCTGTGGGGCTACACGGGAATCGCCGCCGACGGCGCGCCGCTGACGATCCAGAGCACCGGAATGGGCGCGCCGAGCGCGGCGATCGTGCTCGAGGAGCTGTGCGACCTCGGCCTGACGCACGCGATCCGCGTGGGCACATGCGGCGCGCTCGCCGCCGGCCTCGAGCTCGGCGAGCTCGTGATCGCCGACACGGCGCTGGCCTGCGACGGCGCCAGCCGCGCCCTGGGCGCCGGCGAGCGGGTCGCCGCGGACGCCGGCCTCGTGGCGGCGCTGCGCGCCGCGGCCGGGGAGGCGCGCGTCGGCGCGGTCGCGACGAGCGATCTCTTCTACGAACCTCAACCCGCGCGCGCCCGCGCGTGGGCTCGCGACGGGGCGCTGGCGGTCGAGATGGAGGCCGCGGCGCTGCTGCGCGTCGGCGAGCTGCGCGGCGTCGCGGTCGGCTGCGTGCTGGCGGTGACCGACGTCTTCGATGCGGCCGGCGTGCGCAGCCGCCTCGACGCGGACGGCCTCGTCGCGGCCGGCGAACGGGTCGGCCGCGCGGGTGCGGCCGCGCTCGCGGCGGCCGCGGGCGTCAGCCCGTGACCTTCATGCGCTCCTGGTGGGTGGGCACCGGCTCGGTCTCGCCGAGCGCGCGGTGCAGCGACGCGAGCTCGTGCGTGAGCGCGGCGAGCTGGCCCTCGATCGCCTCGAGGCGGCCGTCGATCGTGGCGGTCGAGGCGAGCGTCGACAGGCGCTCGTCGAGGCGATCGATGCCGTCCTCGATGCCCTCCAGGCGCTGGGAGACCGAGCGCACACGGCGCGTCAGGCGCTCGATGTCCGCAGCCGTGGGGATGTTCAGCGCCCCGAACGCCGCCTCCTGGGCGGACGTCGCCTTCTCGCGTGCCTCGAACGCGCGGGCGATCGCGCCGCTGACGAGCGGGTTCGCGAGCAGGTCCTCCGTCAGCTTGCCGAGAGTGTCCTCGCTTTGCTTCGTAAGCCGCTCGCGCAGGCCTTCGGACTCGGTCTCGTCGCTCATCGGGCTGCGATCCTCCAGCCTGTCGGGGGCCGATCTGAGGCTACCGGAGAGCATGCCCGGCGAGGGTCCGTCCGTCCCAGCCGATGCAATGGCGGTTCGCATCAGCACGTGACCAGGGGTTTAGACGGGGTTTAGCGCTTTGGGCGAATTCCCGATAGGCTGCCGCGCACGCGCATCGGGAGTGCGTATCTGGAACACCTCCAGGGGGGAGATGCAGGGACACATGCACCACAAGCGTAGGCTGCTCATCGCTCTGGTCGCGGCCGGCGGGATATCCGTCGGGCTGGGATCGGTAGCCACATCCGCCATCGCCGCGAACCGGACCTTCGTGATCGAGCTCGTCGGAGGGATCAAGAAGACCGTCACCGTTCAGGCTGCGCCTGGCACGCCGATCAACCAGATCGCGCTGCCGAACCTTCTCGGGCTGCCGATCCTCAAGATCACGGAGATCACGCCGGCCGCGCCGGTGCAGGCTCCGTCGATCGGCGTCCCCGGCGTCACAGCCGACCCGGCAGCGCCCGCGGTCGACGCGCCCACCGGCACCGCCGAGGCGCAGAGCCAGCGCACCACCGGTGGCAAGAAGCGCGTTCCGCGCGCCGGCGAGCGCGCCCTGGACTCCGCCGGCAACGTCATCGGCGACGTGATCACCAAGGTGCAGCGCGCGCGTCCGGAGAAGACCGACCTGCGCTTTGGCAACGGCGTTCCGACGCTGCAGAACCCGACGCTGTCACTGGCATTCCCGGGCCCCGTGGCGGTTGGCGTTCCGAGCTTCTTCATCGACAAGTTCCGCATCCCCGTCTTCCTGCTGCCGATCTACCAGGCCGCCGGAATCCAGTACGGCGTGCCGTGGGAGGTGCTCGCCTCGATCAACGAGATCGAGACGAACTACGGCCGCAACCTCAACGTCTCGAGCGCCGGAGCCGTGGGCTGGATGCAGTTCATCCCGTCCAGCTGGAAGGCCTACGGCGTCGACGCCAACGGCGACGACAAGAAGGACCCGTACAACCCGGTCGACGCGATCTTCGCGGCCGCGCGCTACCTCAAGGCAGCGGGTGCCCAGGAGGATCTGCGCAAGGCGATCTTCGCCTACAACCACGCCGACTGGTACGTCAACTCGGTGCTCATGCGGGCACGCTTCATCGGCGGGATGCCGGCGGACCTCGTCGGCTCGCTCAGCGGGCTGACCCAGGGCCGCTTCCCGGTGGCCGCGGCAGCCAAGTACGCCAACGACATCGCCGAACGTGAGGCGACCCGTCGTGTCGCCCGCGGCAAGAATGCGGCGATGCCGGTCGAGGCCAACGCCTCGCGCCGGGGGATCAACATCTTCTCCAAGGCGGGCTCGGCGGTCATCGCCGTGCAGGACGGCAAGATCGTCAAGGTCGGCAACAGCGAGCGGCTCGGCAACTTCGTCGTGCTGCGCGACGTCTACGGCAACTCCTACACGTACGGCGGCCTGAAGACGATCGCCTCGCGTGTCGCGGTGCCGAAGGAGCGCACGCAGACCAAGGCGTCGATCGCCAAGGAGCTCAAGCTCCCGGCCGACGCCAAGCCGCAGGCGCCCGCCAGCGCCGGCAAGAACGCCGGCAACGCCGTCAAGGAGGCCGTCAAGAAGACCGTCGACGGCGCCGCAGCCACGGTCGACCAGGCCGCAGCGGTCGCGAAGGAGCGGCTGTTCGCCAACCCGACGCGCCCGCAGGCGATGTCATCCGGCGGCAAGAAGCAGCTGCTGGAGTCCGAGACCGCCCTGGCCGAAGGCTCGAGCTACAAGTCCTACTTCTCGGGCACGTACGGCCCGAAGAGCAAGGACGTCGTGCTCAAGACGCTCGTCCCGGGTCGCCGCGTCATCGCGGGCACCGTCCTCGGGCGCATCGGCAGGACGTCGAACGTCCTCGCGCCGCACATGCTGTTCGAGATCCGTCCGGCGGGCCGCGGCGCACCGCGCATCGACCCGCAGCCGATCCTCGACGGCTGGAAGGTCCTCGAGGCCACGGCGATCTACCGGGCCCAGGGCAAGAACCCGTTCGTCGGGGAGAACGCCCAGGGCGCGACGATCGGGCAGATCCTGCTCATGAGCAAGGACACGCTCGCTCAGCGCGTGCTCAAGAACCCGCGGATCGAGACCTACACGTGCGGCCGTCAGGACATCGCCGCCGGCAACATCGACCGCCGCGCCCTCGCGGTGCTCGAGTTCCTCGCCGCCAGCGGCCTGAAGCCGACCGTCACGTCGCTGCGTTGCGGCCACGGCTTCTACACCTCGGGTGGCCGGGTCTCAGCGCACTCGTCGGGCAACGCGATCGACATCGCCAAGATCAACGGGATCCCGATCATGGGCAACCAGGGTGCGGGCTCGATCACCGACATCACGGTCCGCAGGCTGCTGACGCTGCAGGGCACGCTGAAGCCCTCGCAGATCATCACGCTGATGAAGTACAACGGCGCGGAGAACACGCTGGCGATGGGCGATCACGACGATCACATCCACGTCGGCTTCCAGCCGCAGTTCGATGCCACCGGCAAGGTCGCGGAGTCGATCCTCAAGCCGTCGCAGTGGGTCAAGCTCATCGACCGGCTTGGTCAGATCGGCAACCCGACGGTGGCAGCGGCACCGTCGAAGTACGCGATCAAGGCCGCGACGAACCGGGCGAGCGCCGCGCACGAAGCCGAATAGTCATAGCCGACCGGTCCTCCGGTCAGCGCAGCACCGAAACCGCCGTGACGAGCTCGTCACGGCGGTTTCGCTTTGTCCAGCTCGAATATCCGTGGGCGCTGGGTCCCGACCCCGGCCGCTACACGATCCGCGAGCGGCTTGCCGAGCCCCCGCGCCACATCCTCGTGCTCGCGCTGCTCGGCGCGCCGCAGCGCCGCCTGCTGCGGCCCCGCCGCCGGCCGCGGGAGGCGGCGCCCGAACCGCCGCCCGAGCCCGTGGCGACGGCCCGCGCGACGCTCGTCGACACGGCCGCGCTGGATGACCTCGCCGCCGCCGACGCGTGGCTGCGCGGCGCCGATCTCGAAGCGCTCGCCAGCGCCGCCGCCGCGCGCCTGAACCGCGTGCTGCACGCCCACCGCATCGCCATCGCCGACCCATGCGCGCGCGAGGTCGGCCTCGCCCAGGCGCTTGTCGTGCGCGTCGGCTACGGGGCCGGCGAGCAGGTCGCCGACGGGCGCTGGGACCGCGCGCGCGAGCTGCCGAGCGGTGCGCGCGCGGCCCTGCGCCCCGGCCGTGCGGCGCTGCGCTCGCAGGAGCGCCTGTCGGCCGTGCTCGGCGGGCGCGACGCGCTGCTGGCCTGCGAGGAGCTCGCGCTGCGCGCGCGTGCCGACGTCGACGCCGGCCGGGAGCGTGAGGCGGCGCTGCAGCTGCGCGCGACGCTCGACGCCGCGCTCGCCGAGCTCGAGCCGTGGCGCGATCAAGCGGCGCTCGCCGATCGCCTCGAGGAGCTGCGCGGGCGCCGCGACGAGGTCCGCGCCGCCGCCGAGGCGGCGCTGCAGGGCGGCCTCAGCGACGCGCAGAGCGACGTCGTGAGCGCGGTGCTGCTGCGCGTCGAGGCCGCACTGCGCGCGCGCACCGCTCGCGGGATGGGCTGAGCGTCACTCGCCCTTCCACGCCGGCTGGCGCTTGGTCAGGAACGCGCCGATGCCCTCGCGCGCGTCGGCGGTCTGAAAGATCTCGCCGAAGGCGGTCTTCTCGGCCGCGATGCCCTCGTCGAGGTCGGCGTCGCCGGCCGTCGTGCGCTTGATCGCGCCGACCGCCAGCGGAGCCTGGCCGCCGAGCTTGCGCGCCCACGCGATGGCGACGTCGTGCAGCTCGTGGTCGGGCACGACGCGGTTGACGAGGCCGATCTCGTAGGCCTCGGCGGCGCCGATCGGGTCGCCGGTGAGGTTGAGCTCGAGCGCCCGCGCGGTCCCGACGAGCCGCGGCAGGCGCTGGGTGCCGCCGAAGCCGGGGATGATCCCGAGGTTGATCTCGGGCTGGGCGAAGCTCGCGGACTGCGCGGCGATGCGCACGTCGCAGGCCATCGCCAGCTCGCATCCGCCGCCGTAGGCGATCGCGTTGACGGCGGCGATCGTCACGGTCGAGGACTGCTCCATGCGACGCAGCAGCTCGTGCGCGTCGTCGAGCAGGTCCGCGCCCGATCCGGCGTCGAGCGTCGTGAACGCCTTGATGTCCGCGCCGGCGCACCACAGCATCGGGTTGGCGCTGGCGATCACGAGCACGCGCAGCGAGTCGTCGGCGTCGACGTGGTCCCACAGGCGTGCAAGCTCGGCGATCACCTGCGCCGACAGCGAGTTCGCCGGCGGGCGGTCCAGCCAGGCGATCGCGACGCCGTCGCGGGTCTCGAGCTTGACCGCCTCGCCTTGGTGAAACCCGCTCTGGTCGGGTCGCGCGTAGGCGAAGAAGCCCTGCCCGCTCTTCGCGCCCAGGCGCCCCTGCGCGACCATCCGGCGCAGGATCGACGGTGGCGCGAAGCGCTCTCCCCACTCGTCCGCGGCCGTCTCGAGCTGGGCCAGCACCTCGTCCAGGCCCGTGCCGTCGGCGCGCGCGAACGGACCGGGCATCATGCCGGCGCCGGCCATCATGCCGAGGTCGATGTCGCGGATCGTGGCCATCCCCTCCTCGAGCAGCAGGCACGCCTCGACGAACGCCTTGAGCACGAAGCGCCTCGCGAGCTCGTCGGCGTCGAACGCCGTCTCGCCGCTCGTGCGCGGCTCGCCGTTCTCATAGAAGCCCCTGCCCGCCTTGGCGCCGAGCTCTCCCGCCTCGACCAGCGCGCGCATGCCCTCGTGGACGTGGAAGCGGTCGCCGTAGCAGTCGCGCAGGTGTTGGGCGACGTGCAGCACGGTGTCCAGCCCGAGCAGGTCGGTGAGGAAGAACGGGCCCATCGGTGCGATCCCCGACGCGGAGACCGCGTCGTCGACGGCCTTGATCGACAGGTCGCCCTCCTCCTGCATGAGCCAGACCTCGCTGATCGCCGCGTTGAGGATGCGGTTGACGACGAAGCCGGGCTCCTCGCCGCAGGTGATCGGCAGCTTGCGGATCGTCTGCGCGAACGTCGTCGCGACCTGCATCGTCTCCGGCGAGGTGTCGGCGCCCTCGACGATCTCGACAAGGCGCATCATCGAGGCGGGATAGAAGAAGTGAAAGCCGACGACCTTGTCGGGGCGGCTCGTCGCGTCGGCCATCTCGGCGATCGCCAGCGCCGAGGTGTTCGACGCGAGGATCGCATGGCCGGGCGTGGCATCGTCCAGCTCGGCCAGCACGGCCTGCTTGATCGCCATCCGCTCGGGCACCGCCTCGATCACGAAGTCGACGTCGCCGAAGCCCTCGTAGGAGGTCGTGCCGGTGATGCGTCCGAGGATCTCCGCCGCCTGCTCGGCCGCCTGGGTCTCGTCGATCTTGCCCTTGCGCACGAGGTTGGCGAGCTGGGCGCGCGTGACCTCCTCGGCCTTGCGCAGCCCGAGGTCGACGAACTCCTGGCCGACGTCCTTGAGCATCACCGGGACGCCTGCCGAGGCGATCACCTGGGCGATCTCGCCGCCCATCGTCCCTGCGCCGACTACCGCGGCCTTGAACACGAACACGCTGTGGCTACTCCTTCGGTCGGTGGCGCGGCCCGGAGGCCGCGGAAGACTATGAACTCAGCCGAGCAGCTCGCCGCGCAGCAGGTCGACGGCGAGCGCCAGCTCGTCCAGGCGCGGGGCGATCTCCGACACGAGCCTGTCGCGCTCCTGTGCACCGGGCTCGGTCAGCCGGTAGAAGCGCCGCGAGCGGCGCTCGGGATGCTCCCACTCGCCCGCGACGAGGCCCTCGGCCTCCAGCGCGCGCAGCAGCGGGTACATCGTGTTGGGGTTGACGCCGACGAGGCCGCCCGTCAGCTCGCCGACGCGCTCCATCAGCTGGTTGCCGTAGGACGGGCCCTGGCCGAGCAGGTGCAGGACGAGCAGGCGCAGCAGCCCGGCCCTGCGCAGGTTGCCGACGAGCGGGTCCGAGGAGCCCGGACCGGTCGCACCGGCCCGCGCGCCGGCCGCCGCCCGGACGTCGCTGCGGGCGGCCGTCTCGGCGACGGCCGCCTCGGTCATCCGACGGCGTGGCGCCATCGGTTGAGTATGGCGGGCGGCCGTCCACGTGACCCTACGCCGTGGCGGTCGCGGGTTCCTCGATGCGCCGCGGCAGCAGCGTCTCGCGAGCGATCACGAGGCGCTGGATCTGCGACGTGCCCTCGTAGAGCTGCATGATCTTCGCGTCGCGCATGAGCTTCTCGACCTTGTAGTCCTTGATGAAGCCGTAGCCGCCGAAGATCTGGACCGCGTCGGTCGTGATCTCCATCGCGCTGTCGGCGGCGAAGCGCTTGGCGTGCGAGGACTCGAGCGTGTTGCGCCGGCCCTGGTCGAGCAGCACGGCGCTGTTCCACGTCGCCAGGCGCGACAGATGGAGCCTTCGTGGCCATGTCGGCGATCATGAACTGGATCGCCTGGTGCATCGCGATCGGCACGCCGAACTGGACGCGCTCCTTGGAGTACGCGGTGGCCATCTCGAAGGCCGCGCGCGAGATGCCCGTCGCCATCGCGGCGACGCCCGGGCGCGTGCGGTCGAGCACCATCATCGCGAGCTTGAAGCCCCTGTTCTCCTCGCCGAGCAGGTAGCGCGCGTCGATCTCGGTGTCGTTGAAGGTGATGGTCGCGGTGTTCGACGCCCGCTGGCCCATCTTGTCCTCCTTCTTGTCGACGACGACGGTGTCGTCGCGCGCCACGAGGAAGGCGGAGATGCCGCGGTGGCCGGCATCGGGGTCGGTCTTGGCGTAGACGACGTAGAAGTCGGCGTAGCTGCCGTTGGTGATGAAGCACTTCGAGCCGTTGAGCAGGTATCTGTCCCCTTTGCGCACGGCGCGCGTGCGCATGCCGCTGACGTCCGAGCCGGCGTCGGGCTCGGTCAGGCAGAAGGAGGCGAGCTTGGGCGAGCCGACGAGCGCCTCGCAGAACTCCTGCTTGACCTCCTCCGAGCCGCCGAGCATGACCGGCGCGGAGGCCAGGCCGTTGGCGCCGAGCGACGTCTGCACGCCCGAGCAGCCCCACGACAGCTCCTCCTCGATGATGCAGCCGGTGAGGTAGTCCAAGCCCGGCCCGCCGTACTCCTCGGGGATGTGGGTGTTCATCAGCCCGATCTCGTGGGCCTTGTCGATGATCGCCTGCGGCCAGCCACCGTCGCGGTCGAGCTCCCAGGCGACCGGACGGATCTCCTTCTCCGCGAAGTCGTGCGCGAGCTCGCGTAGGTCCTGCTGCTCGTCGGTCAGGGTGAAGTCGACCATGGAGGGCTCCTGGGAGTGTGCTGGATCCGATTGACTGGTCAGTCAACGCTGGTGCACACATCGTATCGGACTGCTGCGCCGATCCCCAGAGGGTGCTGACAGGACGTGCTTCGCGGTCGGCGCGTGGCCGTCGAGCCGCAGATCGACCGCGAGTTGCGCGAGCTGACCTGATAGGAATCCGACAATGGCCAACCCCCGCCAGTTCGACCTCGAGGACATCGTCATCCGTCCCGGGACCTACTTCAACCCGCAGACCGAGGTGCTGATCGTCGTCGACGACTCGCCCGACGTCGACACCGAGGTCTTCAACATGGAGAGCTTCGAGGGCGCCGACTGGGTTCTGATCTCCGACGAGTCGCCGGTCGACGAGAGCGCCCGCGACGAGCTCATGCAGGCCTTCCAGGTCCGTCACGGGTCGACGCTCAGCGCCGACATCCACGCCGGCGACGACGTCGTCGACGACGACGAGAACGCCGAGCCGGAGGCCGACGAGGTCGAAGAGCTGTAGTTCAGCGCACGGCGACCTTCAGCGTCGCCTCGTACTGGTCGAACTCCGACACGCGGCTCGTCACGCGCAGCCGCCAGTCGCCGGCGGGCACGAGCGCGACCGCGTCGACGACGTAGTGCCCCGGTCCCGCCTCACGCGCCCTTGCCGGCAGCGGGCCGATGCCCTTGTCAGGCAGCGCGAGCGTCACGGTCAGCTGCTTCGTGGCCGTCGACGGCGTGCCGTCGGCGGCCTGCAGGACGTACAGGTGCAGTTCGTTGGGGCCGACGCGGGCGGGATCCATCGTCGCCTCCAGGCGCAGCGGTCCCAGCCGCGCGCTGCCGCTGTAGGGCCCGCCGGCCAACGACGCAGGCGGCGGGTAGCTCACGAGCGCGGCCGTGACCGCCAGCACGACGAGCACGAGCGCGACCTCGGCGCGCAACGTGCGCCGTAGCAGGTGTCCGGCGGCGCCCGGCGCGGCGGCGCGGGCTGCGAGCTCGCGCAACCGCGGGATCACGCGGCGGCGGTTGACCGCCGCGAGCGCGATCAGCCCGCCGATCAGCGCGCTCTTGATCAGCACGGCGCGACCGAAACCGGTCTGCGGCAGCTGTCCCCAGGTGCCGATGTGCGCGATCGCCTGGATCGTGCCCGTCGCGAGCAGCACGGCCACGCAGCCGAGCGCCAGCGGCGAGAAGCGCACCAGCGTCGCGGCGAGCAGCCGCGCGCGGTCGGCCGGCTCCAGGCAGCGGGTGGCCCCCGGCAGCGCGACGAGCAGCAGCGTCAATCCGCCGATCCAGACGCTCATCGCCAGCACGTGCGCGATGTCGAGCGAGAGCAGCAGCGCCACGGGCCGCTGCACGCTCGCGTGGCCGGCCAGCGCCGGCGCGACCGCGATGAAGGCCGCGGGGATCGCCGCAAGCGCCAGCGCGCCGCGCGGCGTGCCGCGCCGCAGGCCGCGCAGGAGCAGCACGACGGCGGCGCCGAGCAGCGCGAACGCGAGCGCTCGCGCGGCCCACACCTCGCCGAAGCGGGTGCCGAGCACGTCGGCCACGACGCCGGGACGCAGCGCCGCCCAGGCGCTCGTGGCACCGGCGGTCGCGCCCTGCAGGACGATGCCGGCGAAGCCGCTGAGGACGCCGAGCGCGGCGGCGCAGAGCAGCAGGCGGCGCGCGCCGGCATCCAGCGCCGACGACGCCAGCGCCCACTCCTCCCCCGCCGCGGCCGTCGCGCGCAGGGCCGGCAGCCAGACGCAGAGCAGGAAGACCAGGCCGCCGAGCAGCAGCGCGGTCGCGAGGTACGTCAGGCCGCGCGCCACGCCGAGCGCGCCCGCCGTCAGGGGACCGGCCCGTGCGTCGCCGATCAGCTCGTCGACGGTCGGCGCCGCCGCCGCGCCCGGCCTGCCGATCGAGAACACGAGGCCGCCCGAGATCGGGTGGCTGTCCGCGGAGATGACGCGGTAGGTCGCGACGTAGGTGCCCTGCGCCAGCCTCGGCTTGAGGCCGACGGCGAGCTGCGCACCGCGGCCGCCGGGATGGGTGGCGCGGCCGTCGTCGACGCGCCTGGACGCCGCGTCGTAGACGCGCACGGCGCCGAAGTTGGCTTCGACCGGCTCGCTGAAGCGCAGCGTCACGCTGCGCGGCTGCTCGCGCAGCGTCGCGCCGCGTTGCGGCGAGGCCGACTCGAGGATCGCGTGCGCCGACGCCCCCGCCGGCGCGAACGCCAGCACCGCGACGAGCGAGCCCGCGAGCGCGAGTGCTCGTCGCGTCACCAGGCCTCGCGCTTCGGGGTCCGGGGTCGGGCTCCGGCGGCCGCGCGGCGACGGCGCACGAGCACGACGCCCGCGCCCCCGAGCAGCATGATCGCGCCAAGGGCGACATAGGCACCGACGGGCGCGCCGGGCGCCGAGCCGCGCCAGAACAGCTGGCCGCTGATCGCGCCCGCCGAGTTCTGCGCGCGCAGCGGCACGCTCCAGTCGAAGATCTTCGTGCGCCGCGAGCGGTCGGTGACCTGCTGCGGGAGGCTCCTCGCCATCCAATGGATGCGGTGGTCGTGGAACTCGTAGCGGCCGGTGCGCGCGACGACCCTCCACCGCGGAGCGTCCTTCGGATCGGCCGCGGGCGGCACCCTCGCGCCGGAGAAGCGATCCTGATTGAGGTAGTGCGCCGGCGAGCGCAGGTTCGCCTCGACGACGCCGCTCGGGCGCAGGCGCAGGTAGGGCTCGCCGTTGTAGCCCTCGACCGTGACGGTGGCGGTCCCGCTGTTGCGAACCTCGAGGCGGTCGTCGCCGTTGAGCATCTCGACGGCGAAGCCGGGGACCCGCGGCGTGACCGAGCGCACGAGCGACACGTAGTCCGGGCTGCCCTCGTGGGCGAGAACCGGCGGGGCGGCGAGCGCCGCCGCCAGCGCGGCGAGCGCGGCGGCACGGATGGTGCGACGGGCCATCGGGCCCTCCTTCGGATCGGATCGGCGGACGGCTGCGGCGCGCGCCAAGGGCGCCGCAGCGTGCTCAGGCGGTGCGGCGCGCCCCCGCCGGGGGCGGGCGCACGGCAAGCGATGCCGCGATCAGGTGCCCACCGCGTGGCAGCCACCGCAGCGAGCGAGGCGCGGTCGTCCGCGGCGAGGCAGCCGCGCGACGGCGGCGCACGACGTACGCCGCCGTGAGCTGCGCGAGGCGCTCCTCGCCGACGTAGCGGCCTGCCAGCAGCGGCAGCGCGACCAGCAGCGCCGGCAGCGCGAGCAGCACGTCGGCGTGGACGCCGAGCTGCGTCAGCGCCGCGATCGCGAGCGTCAGGGCGGCGAGCCCGAACAAGAGGTGGCGGTCGCGGCGCGTCACAGCGGTAATCCTGACATGCGGTCGACCCCGGCGGGTCGCCCGGCACCCTGGGACTGCTATACCTCGCGCCTCATGGCACGCTCTCCCCGCGCCCGGATCCTGCTGCTGGCCACCGCGCTGGCGGCGTTCCCGGTCGTCCTGATCGTGCCGGGCATGGACGTCGGCGTGCTGTTCCTGTCGCCGGCGATCGTCCTGCTGGCCTCGCTGCTGAGCGGCTGCTACGTCGGCGAGGAGCGCCTGCGCCGCCTCGCCGCGACCTTCCGGCCGCATCGCCGCCGCCGCCCGCCGGCCGCGGCGCCCGCTCGCCTTCCCGTCCGGCTCCTGCCGATGCCGCGCGGCGGATCGCTGCTGGGGACCTCCCTGGCCGTTCGCCCGCCACCGCCGCGCCTGGCCGTGCGCTAGCCACGCCGGGCCGCCGTGCCCGGCGCCGTCTCGTTCAGGAGGCCGCGCACGCGCGGCCTGCACCAGGAGGTCTTCTCATGTCAGTTCCCAAGCGGCCGGTCGCCGCGGCTGTCGCCGCGCTGAGCGCGCTGACGCTGAGCGCGTCCGCGCACGGCCATCAGACCGTCTCCGATCGCGGCGTCGCCGTGACGCTGCACGTGCTGCCCGACGACGAGCCCGTCGCGGGCAAGCCCGCCACGATCGTCGCCGTGAAGGTCAAGCCGCCGAAGGGCGGGCGCTTCACCTTCGGGTCCTGCGCCTGCCGCGTCAAGGTCACGTCGTCGACCGGCAAGGTCCTCCTGAACAGGCGAGCCGGCAAGCGCACGTCGTTCGTCTTCCCAGATCCAGCCGCCTACGAGATCACCTACTCGGGCAGCTACCGCGCGAAGAGCCGCAAGACCCGCAGGTTCGCCGCGGTCTTCGCCATTCGCGCGTCGTAATCACGCACGTCACAGAACAGGACAAGGACATGATCCGGATCACCCCCGGGGCCGCGATCGCGGCCGCCATCGCCGCCGCGAGCACCGTCGCGCTCGCCCTGCCCGCCCTGTCGTCGGGCCACGCCACCGTCAGCGCGCTGCAGCCGCAGGGCACGTCGCTGACCGGCGCGCGCGGCACGTTCGTCGTGCGCGCGCCCAACGAGACCGAGAAGCAGAGCACCTGGAAGATCGTCATGTACGTTCCGGCGGCGATCCAGGAGAGCTTCTCGGTGCGCCAGTCGCCCGACTGGAAGATCCGCCTCGTCCGCGAGGACACGGGCAAGAAGGGCGAGGGCGGCAGCGCGATCCTCGCCGTCAAGCGCGTCTCGTGGACGGCCCGCAACGCCGACGCCGAGGTCGAGCCGGGCATGTTCGGCGAATGGGCCGCCCGCTGGGTCAACCCGCTGACGCCGCAGAGGCTCTGCTTCGGGATCGCGCAGTACTACCGCAACATGGACGGCAGCCGCAAGAGGCCGGAGATCGTCAACTGGACCGGCGACCCCGCCACCGCCGAGCATCCGCGTTCATGCATCGACGTCGCAGCCGCGCCGCCGAGGTCCTGACGGCGGCGGTCGTGCTCGGTGCCCTCGCGGCACCGGGCGCGGCCGCTCACGTCACCGTGCAGCCGAGCGCGTCGCGCCCGGCGGACCTGCAGCGCTATCGCGTCATCGTGCCCAACGAGGAGTCGACGGGATCGACGACGGGCGTCGACGTCCAGCTCCCGCGGGGCATCACGTTCGTGCTCGCCGAGTCGGTCGCCGGCTGGAGGGCGCAGATCGTGCGCAGCGGCGGCGCGATCACGCAGCTGCGCTGGCGCGGCGGTCGCGTGCCGCCCGGCGGCTATGCCGAGTTGCGCTTCATCGCCCGCAACCCCGCCCGCGTCGGGCCGCTGCGATGGAAGGCGCTGCAGCGCTACGACGACGGCGACGTCGTGCGCTGGATCGGCGCGGCCGGCTCCGAGCAGCCCGCCGCGGTCACGACGCTGAGCGAGGACGCCGTGCCGGTCGACGTCGTCAGCACGCACGGCGAGCCGACGCCCGCGGCGGCGAAGGGCGCCGCGCCGGCAAGCGCCGCATCGCCGGCCGACGCCGGTCGCGACGGGCTCACGCTCGCGCTGGCCATCGCCGGGCTCGTGCTGGGCGCCGCGGCGCTGGGAGCGGCGCTGACGCGACGAAGGGCGAGCGGCTAGCAGGCGCGCTGCGGCCTCACATCCGCGAGCCCTCGTCCGGACCGTCCTCCGCGGCGCGGCGCTCGGCCGCGCCCTCGGGATCGCGGCGGTCGGCGATCACCGATGCGCCGATGCCGATCACGAAGGCGATCGCGACGAGGCCGAGGCTCGCGAGCGGGCCGATCTTCACCCACTCCTCGATCAGCAGCTTGACCGCGACGAGCGCGAGCACGACGGCGATCGTCTCGTCGAGGTAGCGGAAGCGCTTGATCAGGCCCTCGACGAGCACGAACAGCGCGCGCAGGCCGAGCAGCGCGAAGACGTTGCCGGCCCAGATGATCAGCGGCTCGCGCGTGATCGCGAAGGCCGCCGGGATCGAGTCGACCGCGAACGCGAGGTCGGCGGCGACGATCGCGGCGAGGCAGAGGAAGATCGGCGTCACGTGGCGGCGGCCGTCCTCGCGCGCGAACCAGTGGCCATCGCGGAAGCCGTCGGTGACCGGAAAGACCTTGCGCACGCCGCGCACGACGAGGTTGCGGTCGGGGTCGACGTTCTCGCCGACGCCGCGGTAGATGCGGTAGGCGAGCACCAGCAGCAGCACGCCGAGCAGGTACAGCACGATGTGGAACTGCTCGATCAGCGCCGTCCCGCCGAGGATCGCCAGGCCGCGCAGCACGAGCGCGGCGATGATGCCCCAGAACAACAGGCGCGCGCGGTACGCGTGCGGCACGCCGAAGTACGCGAACAGCAGGATGAAGACGAACAGGTTGTCGAGCGACAGCGAGCGCTCGATGAGGTAGACGGTCAGGTAGTTGACGCCGTCCTCCGAGCCGTTGAGGACGAACACGACGGCCGTCACCGACAGCCCGAGCGCCAGCCACCCCAGCGACCAGATGACGCTCTCGCGGAACGTCGCCTCGCGGCCGTGCGCGAAGAAGCGCACGTCGAGCGCGAGCAGCACGAGCAGCACGACGACGAGGCCGCCGAGCTCGACCATCGGCATCTAGCGACCCGCGGTCACGCGTAGAAGAAGACGACGCCGAGCACGGCGTAGACGGCCAGCAGCTGCACGCCCTCGTACCACGTCGACTCACCGTCGTGGGTCACGTGGTTGGCGATCAGGATCGCCAGGAAGACCGCGCCGAGCTCAAAGCCGTTGAAGACGAGCGCCATCGGGTTGGGGCCGACGAAGAACGAGATCAGCACGAGCACCGGTGCGGCGAACAGCGCGATCTGCGCGCTCGAGCCGATCGCGATGTTGACCGCGAGGTCCATCTTGTCGCGCGCCGCGAAGTAGATCGCGACCCAGTGCTCGGCCGCGTTGCCGACGATCGCGACGACGATCAGGCCGACGAAGAACTCGCTCAGGCCGATCGTGCTCGACGCCTCGGAGATCGAGCCGACGAGGATCTCGGACATCACCCCGACCGCCACGCCGGCGGCCGCCAGCGTGATGACCGACTTCTTGACCGTCCACGGCTCGTCGACGTGCTCCTCGGCCTCCGACGTGGGGTTGAACAGCGCGCGGTGCGAGCGCAGCGAGAAGAGCAGTCCGCCGGCGTAGGACGCCAGCAGGATGCAGGCGACGATCAGCGACATCTGCTCGAGGTCCGAGCCGAAGTCCACCCGCTCCTCGCCGATCTGCGGCAGCCCGCCGCCCTGGACGAGCTGGAAGATCGTCGGCATGACGAGCGCGACGGCCGCCAGCAGCAGCATCGAGGACTGCACGCTGGCCGCCGTCGGGTTGAAGGTCTGGCGCTCGCGCTTGAGGCCGCCGACGAGCATCGCGGCGCCCATCACGAGCAGGATGTTGCCGAGGATCGAGCCGATCAGCGACGCCTTGACGACCTCCTGCAGGCCCTCGTTGAGCGCGAAGAACGCGATGATCAGCTCGGGGGCGTTGCCGAACGTGACGTTCAGAAAGCCGCCGATGCCCGGACCCGCGCGGTGAGCGAGCTCCTCCGTGGCGCGGCCCATCAGCGCCGCGGTCGGGATCACGCCGGCGGCCGCCGCCGAGAAGATCAGGACGGCGTCGGCGTGGTTGAGCTCGAGCAGGATCGCGATCGGGATGAACGGGACGAGCAGGTACGGCCAGCCGGATCCCGACAGCAGGAAGCGCCGGATCCCGCCGATGCCGCCGCCCTCGGGCTTCTCGTCGGCCGGCGGCTTGTCGGCCGCGGGCTTGCCGGCGGGCTCAGCCACGGGCGGCGCTCAGCTGGCGCAGGTCGCGGTCGGGCTCGATGCCCCAGCGCCGGGCGACCTCGTCGAGCTGCGGGGTCATCCCCCAGCGGTCCGGACGCGACTCGCCCTCGTTGCCGGGCGCGGCGCCCTTGAGCGCCATCGATCCGGTGTTGTCGCCGATCGCGCGGATGGTTGCGACCTCGTCGCCGTCGAGCACGACCTGCACGGGAGTGCAGACCAGCTCCGCGCGCTTGTCCTCGATCGGCCGGCCGCCGGGCTCCTGGATCAGCGTCGGCACGACGCACGCGACGGGCTCGTGCGCCAGGCACCACTGAGCGGCAAGCTGCATCGGCGTGAGGCGATGGCGCTCGGCGATCGGGCGCAGCAGCTCGAGCTTCTCGACGCCGGAGTCGACCCAGCCCTTGGGGCGGTACAGGCGATGGTCGCGCGCGGCGAAGTCGTGGCCGGGACGCACGTCGTCCCAGAAGATGCCGCCGTAGTCGACGACGCGCGCGATGACCTCGACGTCGTGCCGGGCGGCGGCCTGCAGGCACAGCTCGCCGGGCCACGGCTCGAGCGGGTTGAGGATCACCATCGCCCAGTCGATCAGCTCGCCGAAGCGCTCGAGGCAGTCGATGACGTCGAGCGTGAAGCCGTTGGCGGGGCCGGGAGCGACGCCGAGCCCGTGGGCGAGCCCGTCGTCGCGCACCGCGCGCATCGCCTCCCAGACGGCCTCGCTCGTGTAGCCGGTGCGGTCGGGGTTGTGCAGCAGCAGGACGTCGAAGGCGTCGATGCCGAGGCGCTCGAGGCTGCGCTCGGTCGCTATGCGCACGTAGTCGCCGTAGTCATCGGACCCGCGCAGCGCGGGATCGGTGAAGCGCGGAAAGCCCTTCGCGCCGTCGCGCTCGGCGTTGTAGAAGTCGTGCCCGATCGCGCCCACGACGCAGTAGTCGGCGCGGTCGATCCCCGCGAGCGCGCGGCCGAGCAGCAGGTCGGCCTCGCCGGACCCGTAGGCGTCGGCGGTCAGCAGCGTGGCGAGGCCGTCGCCGGGACGAAGCAGGGCCTCCAGGCGCGCCTCGTCGATCGGCTCGCCGAAGTGCAGGTAGCGCCCCCCGCTCCAGGTTCCGATCGCTGCGTGGGAGGGTCGGCGCATCGCCACAGGGTACGGGCCGCGGCCTACGGACCGAGCTTCGACGCGCAGCGCCCGACGGCTTCGCTGTCCTCGCCGGCCGCGCGCAGGCACTTCAGGAAGGCCTGGCCGCCGTCGCCGGCGCCCGCGCCCTTCGGCGCCCCGGCGCCGAGGCCACCGAGCAGCCCCCGCAGACCGCGGTCCTCGAACAGCATCGACAGCGGGCGCGGATCCTTCGGCGTGCGGACCTCGACCTCGGTCGCGTTGACGCCGTCGAGGCGCAGGCGCAGGTTCAGCCTGCCGCCGTCCAGCCCCTGCACCGGCGAGGAGCCCTGCTTGAAGGCGAAGTCGATCGCGACCGTCAGCCGGCGCAGGATCCTGTCCTGCCTGCCGCTCCAGATCTCGACCTTGGAGGACTTGACCGAGCGTGCGATCTCGGCCCGCAGCTTCGGCGTCAGGAAGCTCTCGCGCGCCGCTGCCGTCGAGCAGCCCGGCGACGTCGGCGAGCAGCTTCTCCATGTCGACCGTGCCGCTGACGATGTCCGACGTGACCCCGCCGACCGTCACCTCGCCCTTGTCGCGCGGATCCTCGATCCATGCGCTCGGGTCGAGCCCCAGCGTCGCGAAGCCGCCTCCGCTGTCGCCGAAGAACTTGGTCAGCGCGGCAACGAGCTCGTCGCCGGCCTCGTAGTCGCGGCCGCCGAGGTTCAGGAACAGGCGCTTGCCCGTCGACGTCGCGCCGGCCTCCAACGGCTGCCCGCCGAGCGAGGCGACGATCGCGAGCTTGGCGCGCGGCAGCTCGCCGGCCGCGGGCGCAGCGAACGGACCCGAGGCGCGCAGCTTGATCGCGCCGCCGAGCGCGATCAGCCCGTCGGGCGCGAGGTCGAAGCTCGCGGTCAGCCGGCCGCTCTGGATCTTCGAGGTCGCGGCGACCGTCTCGTCGAGCGTGCTCGCGCTGCCGGCCGAGTCGGCCTGCTCGCCGCAGCCGGCGAGCAGCGCCGCGCAGATCGCGATGCAGGCGAGGAAGAGCGGGGCTGTGAGCGTCTGGCGGGTCACGATGTGGAGCAGGCGTGCAACGGGGACTGCAGCAGCGCGCGCACCGGCAACCTAGCATCGCGGTCGTGCGCCGAACCCCAGTCGTGGGTCTCGTGCTGGCGCTCGCGCTGGCGCTGCCCCCACCGCCTCCGCCTCGCCGCTGCTGACGCTGCGCCACGACGGCGCCGCGTTCGTGCGCGAGGACCCCTACCTGCCGGCGGCCGGGCCGCAGCAGCCGGCGCAGGCGCGCGGCGGCCGTGGCGGCCTCGTCGCGGCGCGCGCGCCGCGGCGCGCGGGCCGCGGCGCACCGTGCGCGGGGAGCTCGCGCGGATGCTCGCCGCGGGCGCGATCGACAAGCCCACGCACGACGCGCGCCGCGCGACGTACGACGGCGCGCGCACGCTGCAGCGCAGGCTGCGCGGCGCGCGACGCGCGGCGCTCGGCGCGGTGCTGCGCAACCTCGACGAGATCGCCGCGCGCGGCGACATGAACGCCTCGCGGCTGCCGGCGCTGTTCGAGACGCGTCGCGCGCAACCGCCAGTGGTGGGCGAGCGGGCCGCTGCTGACGCTATGGCCGGCGGGTGAGCTTTCAGGGCAGCCCGCTCGTGTGGCAGTACTACACGCGGCGAGGGCCTGCAGATCCAGTGGCTGGGAACGTTCGGCAAGGCCAACGCGCTGTGGAAGTCGCGCAGCCACGACGACGACCTGCGTGCGCTGCTCGACGCCGGCGCTGGCCCTCGCCGCGCAGCGCGCCGGCGGGATCGCGTTCGAGTACCTCTTCGACTTCGGCGGCGGCCGGCCGCCATGGGCCAGCGGCCTCGCGCAGGCGACGGGGATCGCAGGCGCTCGCGCGGGCGGCGGTGCGCCTCGGCGAGCCGCGCTATTCGAGGCCGCGCGCTCGGCGCTGGGCATCTTCCGCGAGGCGCCGCCGAGCGGCGTGCGGGTCGCCACGCCGCTCGGCGCGCACTACCTCATCTACTCCTTCGCGCCGGGCCTGCGCGTGCTCAACGCGTTCACGCAGGCGCGTCAACGGCCTGCACGACTTCGCGCTGCTGGCCAACGACGCCGAGGGCAAGGCGATGTTCGCCGCCGGCGAGGCGCAGCTGCGCGCAGAGCTGCCCGCCTACGACACCGGCATCGTGGTCGCGCTACTCGCTGCAGCGCGAGTCCGACCTGGGCTACCACAAGCTCGCGCGCGACTTCCTGACCAACCTCTGCGCACGCCTGACGGAGGACGCGGCACGACCCACGGCGGGCGCCGCCGCTGCGACCGGCGGCGCGGTGCCCGTGCCCGGGCAGGTCGCGGCGCCGGTCCTCGACGCCGCGCCGTACTGCGCCACCGCCCAGCGCTTCACGGGCTACCTGCGCACGCCGCCCGTCGTGTCGCTCGTCTCGCGCCGCGCGCGCGCCGGCAGGCCCGCCTCGCTGCGGATCGCGGTCTCCAAGCCCGCCTACGTGAAGCTCGCCGTCATGCGCGGCAAGCGCACCGTCGCGGTCCTCGGCGCACGCGCTGGGCAGCGGGCGGCGCTCGCTCGGTGGACGCGCCCGCGTGGCGGGCGCGCGCTATGAGGTGATGCTGCGCGCAACCGACCTGGCGGGCAACGTCGGCTCGGCGAAGGGCGAGCTGCAGGTGCTCGAGGCGCGCCGCAAGCGCGGCTGAGAGCGACGACGAAGGCGCGCGTACAATCGCCCGATGGCCGACGCCGCCCGCACGTGGGTCCTGCCGAGCTCGCCCGACGGCGTCGCGTGAGGCTCTCCGTCACGAGGCTGCGCTCGGCGGGCGCCAAGCTCGACGGCGACCAACGCTTTGCGGCGGGCGCCGCGGCGGCGTTGCTGGTGACGATGTTCCTGCCCTGGTATGAGAAGTCGGTCGTGATCGCGGGCAGCCGCGACTTCGCGACGGACACGATCAGCGCCTTCGGCGCGGTGTCGTTCGTCGAGGCGGCGATCTTCCTCGTCTCCGCCGGGGTGCTCGTGCTCGTGCTCACGCGTGCGGAGGGCGCGGGCTTCCACCTGCCCGGCGGCGATGGGACGGTCATCTTCGCCGCCGGCCTGTGGGCGGCGGCGCTGATCTTCTACCGCGTCTTCGACCGCCCCGACGTCAGCGGGGAGGGCGGGACGGTCGGCATCCAGTGGGGCTTCTTCGTCGCGTTCGTCGCCGCGGGGGCGCTCGCCTTCGCCGGCCGGCGCATGCGCGCCGCCGGTCGCCCGGAGCCGCCCGTGCGCCAGCGGCGCACGCGCACGCCGGCGCCCGAGACCGCGCCGGACTGGAGCGAGGACGAGACCGCGGTCGTCGCCGCGTCCGAGGCGCGCACCGAGGTCGTGCCCGCCGAGCCGCGCGCGCCGCGCGACCGCGCCGTGCGCCGCGAGGACGCGCGCCTGACCGTCGACGACCCGCCCGACGCGCCGCTGCGCTGAGCTACTCCTGCAGCTGCGCGAACGCGCGGCGCACGGTCAGCGGGCCGACGCCGTGGGCGAGCAGCGTCGTGCCGCCGGCCGAGTGCCCGGCTCGATGTCGAGGACGATCTCCTCGGTCTCCTGGTGCAGCAGCGCGAGCAGCCCGAACGGGAACGTGGCGACGCGCGACGACGATCGTCCACGGCGGCCGCCGGCGCCGGCTGGAAGACGAGCGAGCGCCCGTCGACGCGACAGCTTGTAGCCGTAGCTCGCGAGCGCCGGCGCGATCAGCTCGAAGGCCAGCTCGCGCGCGAGCACCGGATCGGCGTCGAGGCTCGACGCGCTCGACGAACGGCAGCAGGCCGGGGACCCGCGGCGCGCGCGTGCCGCGCCGCACGACCTTGCCACGGCGCGGCTGCAGGTCGGGCAGGTCCTCGTGCAGGCCGCCGAGCTCGAGCAGCGTGACGGCGCCGTGCGCGCGCTCGACGCGCTCCTCGAACTCCTCGACGGTCAGGCGCCCGTCGAGGTGATGCGCGCGCAGCAGGTCGACGACCGCGGCGCGATCGCTGTCGCCGGCGCGCAGCAGCGGGAGCGTCACGGCCGCGAGGCTACCCCTGTACCGGCTACTGCGGGGGCTCGGCGGGCGGCCCGCGGCACGGCGCGCCTGACGCGCGAACACGTCGAACGACGGCGCGCGGGGTGCCGGCTTCGCGAGAGCAGCGCGGAGTCCCAGCTCGAACCGCTTGCCCGCGCGCCAGTGATAGATGTAGACGCGCGTGATCCGCGGGCTCATGCGCGCGAGCGTGAACACGCGCTTGGTCGCCGCGGCGGCGCGCGCGGAGCCGGTGCGGATGAGCTTGCGGCGGTCGGGGCGGCCTGTCGACGGCGCCTGGCGCGCGATCACGGCGCCGGTCTCGGTGAACCAGATCTCCCCCGGCGCGAGGCGCAGCATCGTGCGCGTGCCCCAGCGCGAGGTCGAGTTGACGTCGACGTAGTTGTGAAGCCCCCACAGGCGCGGCCTGCTGTCGCGCGAGAACGCCGCGAGGTACGCGCTCATCCAGCTGCCGAGCATCGAGTTGTCGACGACGTCGGCGCCGAGCACACTGCAGTTCGGGCACAGCCGCCGCAGGGTGCGGTAGTACGTCGCGATCCGCCGCGGATTGGAGTTCTCGGGGCGAACGGCGATGTTCGGCTCGTTCCAGGGGCTGTACTCGCGCACGTCGCGATAGCGGCGCATGAAGCGATGCGCCTCGCTGCGGTAGCGGGCCGTGGAGGGCAGGCTGTACTTGCGCGTGCGGCTGCGCCCGAAGGTCACGACGGTCCGCATCCCGGCGGCACGCGTCGCGCGCATCCATTCGTCGATCTGCTGGCGCTGCCAGCGGTAGTGCAGCGCGTCCCACGCGACGGTCAGGCGGGCGTGGCGGATCGGCAGCGCCGTCAGCAGCGGGTCGCTGAACGACGACGCCTGCTGGTCGGCGAGGCCGACGCGCAGCGCCTGCGACGGGGCCGCTCCCGCGAGCGATCCCAGCAGGACGAGAGCCGCGACGATCGGCGTGGCGCGGCTTCGCATCCTCGACAGCATGCAGGATCGCGAGCACGAGCGGCGCGGCCTGGCACGCCGGCGTCTTCAGCAGGTGCCGGCCTCGGCGCATGGCCGCGGGTCGACGGGATCGTCGCGGAAGGCGAGATAGCCGCCGACGATCATCAGCGCGCTGGCCGCGAACAGGATCGCGATGCCGCCCACGACGACCCGCCGCGAGCCGGCGAGATGGCCGCCGATCGCGACCAGCGCGCCCAGCGCGATCAGCGCGGCGACGACGCTCGCGGGCAGAACCGACGCACCCAGCGCGAGTTCGGGCATTGCGCGACTTCCTATCATCAGTGGCCCATGGCCGCCGCCCCGGACTCCGTCGCAGCCATCGCCGCCGGGCTGCGCGACGTCGGCTACCTGCCGGGCAAGTCGACCGCGCTCGTCTCGTTTCTGGCGACGAGGCTCGGCAAGCCGATCCTCGTCGAGGGTCCCGCGGGCGTCGGCAAGACCGAGCTCGCCAAGGCGCTTGCGAAGGTCCTCGACCGCCGCCTCGTGCGCCTGCAGTGCTACGAGGGCCTCGACGAGGCCAAGGCGCTGTACGAGTGGAACTACCGCAAGCAGCTGCTGCGCATCCAGGCCGAGGCGACCGGCACCGGCTGGAGCGAGGTCCAGGACGACATCTTCGGCGAGGAGTTCCTGCTGTCGCGCCCGCTGATGGACGCGATCACCTCCGAGCTTCCGATCGTGCTGTTGATCGACGAGATCGACAAGACCGACCAGGAGTTCGAGGCGATGCTGCTCGAGCTGCTGTCGGACTTTCAGATCTCGATCCCCGAGCTGGGCCGCATCGAGGCGCGCTCGCACCCGGTCGTGCTGCTGACCTCCAACAACTCGCGCGAGCTGACCGAGGCGCTGAAGCGACGCTGCCTGTACCTGTGGCTGGACTACCCCGAGCTCGAGCACGAGCTCGAGATCGTGCGCCTGCACGCGCCCGAGCTGCAGGAGACGATCGCGCGCCGGCTCGTGGAGATCGTCGGCATGGTGCGCGACCTCGACCTCAAGAAGCCGCCGTCGATCGCCGAGTCGATCGACTGGGCGCGCGCGCTGCTCCTGCTCGGCGCGCAGGACATCGACCGTCCGGTCTTCGAGGAGACGTTGTCGGTGATCGTCAAGCACCGCACCGACCTCGATCTCGTCGCCGAGCGCGTCGGCGTCAAGCTCGCGCAGGGCGTACCGGCCAGCTGAGCGCAAGCTGCCGTCATCATCCGTTGACGGTCCTCAGCCCATGCTTCGCCCGTTGTCGCTGGTTTGTCCGGGTCGGTGTGGTTCGTTTCGCAGGCGGGTACCGATGCATGCATGGAACGCGACACAGGACGATCCGTCGAACGGGCCGAGGGCCTGACCGACGACGAACTCGATGACCAACACGTGGCGGCGCTGCCCGACCGCGAGGCGATGTCCACCCTCGGGCTGGACCTCACCGGGATCGACAACTTCGCCATGCCGATCAACGAGGCGGTCGCGATCAACAACAACTCGGTCGAGTCCGTCGCGGTGGCAGATGCCGACCAGACGGTCATCATCGGCCAGTTCGACACGGAGGAGGGGTCATGAGCCGCGCCGAGGAAGGGCTGTCACCCGAGGAGCTCGCTGCCCAGGACGCCTCCGCGCTGCCCGATCGCGAGGCGATGTCGACGCTGCCCACGTCGCTGCTGGACCTCGACGTCAACATCGACGCGGCGCTGGATCTTGCGGCGCCCGTCGACGCCGGCGTAGCACTGAACGCGAACGCCGCGCTGCCGATCGACGCCGCGGCATCCGCGAACGTCCTCTCACCCGGCGCTGAGTCCGGCGCGCAGGCCGAGCAGCTCTCGGTCATCAACCAGGACCTCGACGGCGTCGCGATCGCCGATCCCGACCAGACGTCGAACATCGACCAGGGCGAGACCGCGGCGGCCGCCACCGGCACCACCGGCGCAGACGTCCCCACACCACCGACCACGGAGAGCCGATGACCATGGCTGACAAGGGCCTTTCCCCGGCAGAGCTCGAGGCGCAGGACGCCGCGGCACTGCCCGACCGCGAGGCGATGTCGACGCTCGATCCGATCGCCGGGCTCGACCCGTCGACGCTCGCCGGCGGCGGACTGCTGGATCTCGACGTGAACGTCGACCTCGATGCCGACGCGGCCGCACCGGTGAACGCCGGCATCGCGGCGAACGCGAACATCGCCGCGCCGATCGACGCCGCCGTCAGCGCGAACATCCTGTCGCCGGACTCCGAGTCGGTCGCGGTAGCCCAGCAGACGTCGGTCATCAACCAGGAGCTGGACGGCGTCGCGATCGCCGATCCCGACCAGAACTCCGACATCTCCCAGGGCGAGGTCGCCCCGGGCGCGGGCACGGGGAGCACTCCGTGACCAGACGGCGCCGCCGCGCGATCGCCGCTGCGACGCTGCTGACGTGCGCCACGCCGTTCGGCGTGGCGCAGGCCCAGGAAGAGAAGCGCAAGCAGGACAACAAGGCGGCTGCGACGATCGAGCAGGACGGCGGGCGCGCGTTCGACTTCAAGTGGTCGCTGCGCCGCGAGAGCGGCGAGCTCGTCGACAACCACAACGTCGCCAACGCGGCGGCCCGCTGCACCGACTGCAGGGCGACCGCGATCGCCTTCCAGATCGTGCTCGTCAGCGGCAGCCCGGCGAAGATCCTTCCGAAGAACCAGGCTGTGGCGATCAACGATGCGTGCACGCGCTGCGTGGTCTACGCCGGCGCGCGCCAGTTCGTGCGCACGATCGGATCCGGCGGCGCGAAGTTCACCGGCGACGGCAACTCGACACTTGCCGACGTACGCAAGGTCCTGCGCGCGCTCGAGGGCCAGGACCTCACGGTCGCCCAGCAGCAGGCGGAGGTCGAGCGGCAGGAGGTTCGCGTCATCAAGGTGCTGACCACGCAGGTCGTCTCGACCAAGGGCAAGCGCACGAAGTTGAGCCGCCCGGACAACAACCAGGCAGACGACAGCTAGCCCCGGCGCGCCGGCATGGCCACCGAAACCCGGCCTGGTGGCCACGCCGGCGGGCGCGGCGCCCGCTCACGCGCGCGCCCGCCGCGCATCGCCGACGGCGTCGAGCTGCTCGGCGAGTTCCAGGACTCGGGCTTCGAGGACGCTCCGCACCTGGCACGGCGCGCCGACGGGCAGGTCATCCAGCTGACGGAGCTGCTGCACCTCGTCGCCGACGCCGCCGACGGCGAGCGCGACGAGGAGGCGATCGCCGCCGTCGTGTCCGAGCGCTTCGACCGCCGCGTCAGCGCCGACAACGTCCGCTTCCTCGTCGAGAAGAAGCTCCGCCCGCTCGGCGTGCTCGCCGCCGCGGACGGATCGAGCCCCCGGCTGCGCAAGAGCGACCCGCTGCTGGCGCTCAAGTACCGCACCGCGCTCGTCCCGGCGCCCGCCGTGCAGCGCCTGGCGCGCGTCTTCGGCTGGCTCTTCTCGCCGCTCGTGCTCGTGCTCGCGCTCGGCGCGCTGGTCGCTTTCGACATCTGGCTGTTCTTCATCCACGGAGTCGCAAGCGGCCTGCGCGGGGCGCTCTACGAGCCGGTTTTGATGCTCGGGCTGTTCGCGGCGGTCATCCTCGCCACGGCCTGGCACGAGATCGGACATGCGACCGCCTGTCGCTACGGCGGCGCCAAGCCGGGCGTGCTCGGCGCGGGCGTGTACCTCGTGTGGCCGGCCTTCTACTGCGACATCACCGACGCCTACCGGCTGAGCCGCCGTGGCCGGCTGCGCACGGACCTCGGCGGCGTCTACTTCAACGGCCTGTTCTCGATCGCCGTCGCCGCCGCCTATCTGGCCACGGGCTTCGAGCCGCTCGTGTTCGTGATCCTCGGACAGCACCTGATCGTCCTGCAGCAGCTCATCCCGGCTCTGCGCTTCGACGGCTACTACGTGCTCAGCGACCTGACGGGCGTGCCCGACATCCTCGGTCGCATCAAGCCGATCCTGAAGAGCCTGGTCCCCGGCCGGGCGACCGACCCGCGCGTCTCGGAGCTCAAGCCGTGGGCGCGGCGCGCTGTCGTGACGTACGTCGTGCTGCTCGTGCCCGCGCTGATCGGCCTGCTGGTCGTCCTGGTGCTGTTCGCGCCGCGGATCTTCGCCACCGCCTACGACTCGCTGGGGCTGCAGATCGACCGCATCAGCGCCGCCGTCTCCGATGGTGCGATCGCGCTCACGGCGCTCAGCGCGCTGCAGATCCTGGCGCTCCTGCTGCCGTGCCTTGCGATCGTGCTGACCGCCTGGCGCCTCGGGCGCCGCGGGGTGGGCGGACTCTTCGGCTGGGCATCCGGAAGCGCCCCCCGGACGGTGTTCGCCATGACCGGCGTGCTGGCGCTGACCGGCTTCGCAGCCTGGACGTGGTGGCCCAACGGCGACTACGAGCCGCTGCGACCGGGCGAGCGCGGCACGCTCGGCGAAGTCGCATCGTCGGTGCGCGAGATCCCCTCCGGGCGCCCGGCGTGGACGCCCGAGCGCGAGCAGGTCCATGGCGACAAGCCCACGCTCCGCGAGCGCCGCTCCAGGGAGCGCCGCACGGAGGAGCGCCGCACGGAGCGCCCGGCGGGCGCGCCCGAGCGTGAGCAGGCAGCCCCCGCCGAGACGACCACGACGCCGGCCGCCGAGCCCGAGACCCCGGTCGCCCCCGAACCCGCTCCGGCCGATCCGACCGCCGAGCCACCCGCCGAGCAGCCGCCTCCCGCCGAGACGCCTCCCGCCGCCGAGGCGCCACCGGCCGAGCCACCACCGGCCCAGACGACACCCGTGCCGTAGCGGCGCGGCTGGTCGAGTCCTGGGGGGTTGGGCGGATTGCGTCAGCATGGTTGACGTTCTCAGCCCAACCCCGCCATATCCTCGAGCCATGAGCACCCCGGGCATTGCGGCGCGCCTCGTCGAGTTCGCCGCCGAGCTGCGCAGCGAGGGCGTGCGCGGCGGGACCGCAGAGCTGCTGGACGCCGTCGCCGTGCTCGAGCAGATCTCGTGGACCGATCCGGAGGGTTTTCGCGAGGCGCTCGCCGCGACGCTCGCCAAGTCCCAGGAGGACCGGCGGCTGTTCGAGCTCGTCTTCGAGCGCTTCTTCTTTCGCGCCGCCGAGACGGCGGCGCTCGTCGAGGGCGTGCGGGAGGGCGCGCCCGGATCCGGCGATCCGGGAGCGGGCGGCGAGGTCGACCTCGAGACGCTGCGCCGGCAGATCGCCGCCGCCCTGCGCGACGGCGCGGAGAGCACGATGCGCGACCTCGCGCGCCTGTCGATCGCCGCGTTCGGGCGCGCGGGCCCGGGCTCGGGCGTGATCGGCGTCGACGTGCAGCGCATCCGCCGCGCGCTCGGCCTGCGCTCCGAGCCCCAGCCCGAGCTGCCCGCCGACGATCCCCGCCGCGACGGCGTCCCGCGCGAGGCACTGCGGCGCTTCGAGGCGCTCCTTCGCCGAGAGCTCGAACGCGGCCAGATCGAGCGCACCGCGACCCTGCCGCCGTCGCGGCCGCTGAACGAGCTCGACCGCGCGTTGCCGTCGGGGCCGCTGCAGGATCTCGCCGCGGTGCATCGCGTCGTCGCGCAGCTCAAGCGGCGGCTGAAGACCCAGGGCCAGGAGAACCGCGGCCATCGCCGCCACGCGCACGTCGACGTGCGCCGCACGATGCGCGCCTCGCTGCAGACCGGCGGCGTGCCGGTCGAGCTGCGCTACAAGCCGCTGCGCCCGCGCCGGCCGGAGATCTACGTCCTGTGCGACGTCTCGACGAGCGTCACGAGCGCCTCGGTCTTCTTCCTGTCGGTGCTGCACGCCCTGCACGACTCGTTTCGCAAGATGCGCTCGTTCGTGTTCATCGAGCGCATCTCCGAGGTCACCGACGTCTTCGACCGCGAGCGCGACTTCCGCGCCGTGTCCGAGGCGATCGGCCGCGACGCCGGCGTCGCCGACGTCAGCGGCTACACCGACTACGGCCGCGTGTGGACGGAGTTCCGCGCCCTCGTCGAGGACGACCTGCACCCGCGGGCGACGGTCATCGTGCTCGGCGACGCGCGCACCAACGGCCGCGACCCGCGCGCGGACATCTTCGCCCAGATCGCCGCCCGCGCCGGGCGCACGTTCTGGCTGAACCCCGAGCCGCGGCTGTACTGGAACTACGGCGACTCGGTCATCGCGACCTACGAGCAGCACTGCCAGGCGTTCGAGTGCTGGACGACGGCGCAGCTCGAGAGCTTCGTCAAGGCGCTGACGCAGCCGATGCACGCCGCCTGACGCGCCAGCCCCGCACGACGGCGAATGGGCGCGAGCGGCATTGGGCATGCTCGCTTGCGGCATGCCGGAAGCACGCATCACTTCCTATCGCGACGGCCCGCTGATCGTGCGCGGCGAGTTTCGCCTCGAGGATCAGAACGGCAACCCGATCGACCCCGGTCGCGAGACGATCGCGCTGTGTCGCTGCGGCAAGTCGGGCTCGAAGCCGTTCTGCGACGGCACGCACAGGGTCGCGCGCTTCCGCGCCCCGAGCACCCCGCAGCCGTTGCGCAGCGCCGCCCCCTAGCCGGCGCGCGCCGGGCCCGCTCAGGCGGCGAGCTGCTCGGACAGCTCGATGCGCAGCGAGCTGTCGCCGCGCTTCCATGCCATCAGCAGATGACGCGCGAAGCGCGCGTCCAGCTCGACCAGCGCCGCGGCGCCCCACAGGATGTCGGGGGCGACCTGCGGCTGCTGGCGCGCAAGCCCGCCCGCGAGATCGACGGCGGCGACCGATTCGTGGATCGCGTCGGCCAGCACGTGCTCGTCGAAGAACTCCGTCGCGCGCTCGCCGCACCCAAGCCGCCGCAGGCCGTTCGCGTAGCGGCGGTTCGGCACGGAGGACTCCATCTCGAACAGCGCGAGGTGACCGACGATCGCGCCGCGCCAGCGCCGGTGCAGGCCGAACAGCGACATCAGGTTGACGGTCGCCAGCGTGACGCCCGGCAGGTGCTCGAGGTAGGCGCCGTAGGAGGGGTCCAGGCCGAGCTCGTCCATCGCGTTGGCGAACAGCTGGGCGTGGATGCGAGCCGGATCGCCGCCGCCGTACTCGTCGGACTGGATCTGCACCATCGCCGCCTTCGGGCCGCCGTACATGCGCGGCAGCGCCCACGAGTGCGGATCGGCCTCCTTGAGCTGGTAGGCCGAGCGGTGGGCGACGAACTCGAGTACCTGCCCGAAGCTCGCCTGGGTCTCGAGGTATCGCGACAGCGACGGCCCGTCGTCGGCCTCGGCGACGGCTCGCAGCGCGAGATCCATGTCCTCGGGCTCCGGCGCCGCGGGCGCCCCTGGCACGACCTGACGCAGCGCGGCCTCGAAGCACGTCTCGAGATGACGGCGCAGGGCCAGCAGGCTCGGCTCCCACTCCCAGCGGTCGTCGACGCCGGGCAGGCCGCGGTAGTGCAGCTCGTAGCAGAGGTACAGGGCCAGCTGCAGGTCCTCGTCCGACAATGGATCGTCGGGCGCGGCGAAGACGAGCGGCGGGAGCTCGTGCGCGCACTCGGTCAGCGCCGCCAGCAGGTGCCCGCTGATCACGCCTCGGGGTTCCGGGAGCACGAGCACAGCTCGGTCAATACCCCGTTACGCTGTTCGCTGAAACGAATCAGCAGGGGGGCTGGCGGCAGGCCGGCTGAGAGGGCGCCCGACGTGCGGCGCCGACCCTTGGAACCTGTGGGGTAATGCCCGCGAAGGGAGCGATGCAGACGCGAACGACAGCGCCCCCGCAGGCGCCGCCGACGGGGATCGACCTCGATGCCGTGCGCCTCGACCGGGTGTCCAAGACGTTCGCGGCCCAGCGCCGCGGCGCTAGGGCGGTGACGGCGCTCGACGGCATCTCGCTGCGCGCCGCCCGCGGTGAGATCGTCGCGGTCGTCGGTCCCAGCGGCTGCGGCAAGACGACGCTGCTCGAGCTCGTCTGCGGGCTGATCGAGCCCAGCGCCGGCACGGTCGACGCACGGCCCGCGGCGCTGATGGCCCAGCGCGATCTGCTGCTGCCCTGGGCGAGCGCGGTCGACAACGCCGCGCTCGCGCTGCGCGTGAGCGGCATCGACCGCGCACGCGCTCGCGAGCGCGCGGCCGCGCTGCTCGGCGACTTCGGTCTCGAGAACTTCGTGCACGCACGGCCGCACGAGCTGTCGGGCGGGATGCGCCAGCGCGTCGCGTTCGCGCGCACCCTGCTCGCCGGGCGCGAGCTCCTGTGCCTCGACGAGCCGTTCGCCTCGCTCGACGCGCTCACGCGCCTGCAGATGCAGGACTGGCTCGGCGAGGCGCTGCGCGCGGACCCGCGCACGGTCGTGCTCGTCACGCACGACGTCGAGGAGGCGATCGTGCTCGCCGACCGCGTCGTCGTGCTGTCGCGGCGCCCCGGCCGCGTCGTCGCGACGCTCGACGTCGAGATCGCGCGCCCGCGCCGGCGCGCCGATCCCGAGCTCGTCGCCCTGCGCGCGCGGGCGCTCGAGGCGCTGCGCGCATGAGGGCGCTGCTCGTGCTGCTGGCGATCGCCGGCGGCTGGGAGGCCTACGTCGGCCTCGGCGCCGTCGACGAGCTGCTGCTGCCCGCGCCGAGCTCGATCGCCGCCGCGCTCGTCGAGGACCGCGCGCTGCTGTGGAGCAACTTCACCGTGACCGCGCGGGAGATCGGCCTCGGGATCGCCGCCGCGCTCGTCCTCGGGCTCATCGGCGCGATCGCGATCCATCTCTACCGGCCGGTGCGCCGCTCGCTGTATCCGCTGCTCGTCTCGAGCCAGACGATCCCGATCCCGGTGATCGCGCCGCTGCTGGTCGTGTGGTTCGGCTATGACCTGACGCCGAAGGTCGTGATCGTCGCGCTCGTCTGCTTCTTTCCGATCGTCGTGCCGACGCTCGACGCGCTCGACCGCACCGACGCCGACCTGCGCAAGCTCATGCGCTCGCTGGGGGCCTCGCGCTGGCAGACCTTCCGCCTCGTCGAGGCGCCCGCGGCGCTGCCCGGTCTCATCACCGGAGCGAAGCTCAGCCTCGCGTTCGCCGGGATCGCCGCGATCCTCGCCGAGTGGGCGGGCTCGGAGAACGGGCTCGGCCATCTCGTCCTGCAGGCGCTGCCGCAGTTCGAGACCGCGCGCGCCTACGCCGCGGTGCTGCTGCTCGCCGCCTTCTCCGTCGCGCTCTTCGGAGCGCTGTCGCTCGCCGAACGCCGCCTGCTGCCCTGGGCCCACCCATCGAGAGGAACCACTCCGTGACGCTCCGCCGCATCCTGCCCGCCCTGCTCGCCGCGCTGCTCGCCGTCGCCGTCACCGCCTGCGGGGAGCGCGAGGAACCGAGCGGCGCGGGCAGCAGCGAGCGCGTCGACCTCGTCCTGGACTACTTCCCCAACGCCGATCACGCCGGCATCTACAACGCGATCGGCGACGGTCAGTTCGAGCAGGCGCGGCTCGAGGTGGTCCCGCGCACGCCGTCGGACCCGTCGGCGCCGCTGAAGCTGCTCGTCGCCGGGCGCGCCGACCTCGCGATCTCCTACGAGCCCGAGCTGCTGCTCGCGCGCGCCAAGGGCGCGAAGCTCGTCTCGATCGGCGCGCTCGTGCAGACGCCGCTGACGTCGATCATCTCGATCGGCAAGAAGGCGATCCGCGAGCCCGGCGAGCTCGAGGGCCAGAAGGTCGGCACGGCGGGGATCCCCTACCAGGACGCCTACCTCAAGACGATCGTCGAGCAGGCCGGCATCGATCCCGACCGCGTGCGCAAGGTCAACGTCGGCTTCAACCTCATCCCGGCGCTGCTGACCAAGAAGGTCGACGCGACGCTCGGCGCGTTCTGGAACGTCGAGGGCATCGACCTCCAGCGCCGCGACCGCAAGCCGCGCATCCTGCGGATGGAGCAGATCGGCGTGCCGACCTACAACGAGCTCGTGATCGTCGCGCGCGAGCAGGACGTGCGACGGCGAGGGCCGCTGCTGCGACGGTTCATGCGTGCCCTGGCGCTCGGCCACAACGGGCTGCGCGAGGGCACCGATCACGCCGTCGACGCGCTCGTCAAGGCCAATCCCGACCTCGACCGCAAGCTCCAGCGCGCGCAGGTCGCCGCGACGCTGCCGGTCTTCTTCCCGCGCGATGCCAAGCGGCCGTTCGGCTACCAGGATCCCGACGCGTGGCGCGGCTACACGCGCTGGATGGTCGACAACGACCTGATCGCCAACTCGACGACGCTCAACCGCGCGTTCACGAACGAGTTCCTGCCCGGAGAGGGCATCTGACCGCGCGCGCGGTGTCCGTGCGCGACGCGCGCCGGCTCGCCCTGCACGCGCAGGGACTGGCAGGCGCGCCGCCACCCGGCGGCCGCGGGCCGGAGGCGATCGCGCGGGTCGTGCGGCGCATCGGCTGCCTGCAGCTCGATCCCGTCAGCGCGGTCGCGCGCAGCCCGCTGCTCGTGCTGTTCGCGCGCCTCGGGCCGGTGCGCGAGGCGGCGCTCGGGCAAGCGGCCTACGAGCAGCGCGCGCTGCTGGACGCCTGGGCGCACGAGGCGTCGCTTGTCGCGAGCGCCGACCTGCCGCTGCACCGCTGGGCGATGCGCACCGTGCTCGCGGGCGCCGGCGCGCGTGCCGTCCGCGCGCGGACCTTCCTGGATGTCAACGCGGCGTTCTGCGAGGAGCTCGTCGGCGAGCTGCGCGAGCGCGGGCCGCTGCGCGCGCGCGAGCTCGAGAACCGCTCGAGCGAGCCGTGGCGCCACGGCTGGTGGACCGACGAGGTCTCCGGCCGCCAGACGATCGCGCGGCTGCTGCACCTGCTGTGGATCTCCGGCCGCGTCGGCGTCTCGCGCCGCGAGGCGGGCGAGCGCCTGTGGGACGTCTTCGAACGCTGCCTGCCGCCCGGCGCGCCGCCCGCCGAGCTCTGCGACGAGCAGGCCGAGCGCGAGGCGGTGCTGCGCGCGGTGCGGATGCTCGGCGTCGCGCGACCGGCGCACGTGCGCGCGCACTTCCTGCGCCGCCGCTACACACGGCTCGCCGACACGCTGGCCGAGCTCGTCGCCGGCGGGCGCCTGGAGCAGGTCGCGCTCGGCGGTCTCGGCGGCGCGTGGTTCGCGGCGCCCGAGGATCTCGACGGCATCGGCGAGCTGTCCCCCGGCTCGCGCACGACGGCGCTGTCGCCCTTCGACAACCTGCTCTGCGACCGCGCCCGCACGGCGGAGCTGTTCGGCTTCGAGCATCGCCTGGAGATCTACGTGCCGCCCGCTCAGCGGCGCTGGGGCTACTACGTGCTGCCGATCCTGCACCGCGAGCGGATCGTCGCGCGCGCCGACGCCGCGCTCGATGCCGGCGCGGGCCTGCTGCGCGTCAACGCGCTGTACCGCGAGCCCGGCGTGCGCCGCACGCCGGCGAGCGACCGCGCGATCGCGCGGTCGCTCGAGCGGCTGGCGGCGTGGCGCGGCGCGGGCGCGGTGAGCGTGGCTCGGGAGGCCTGAGCCCGCCTCGGGGGCGGGTCACGTGTTCTGCTGGAAGCTGCTCCTGACGCGTCGCTTGCCATAGGTGCAGTTGAACGTGCCGTAGAACAGGGTCGACGTGCTCGACTCCTTCTTGCCCGTGCAGCGCCAGTGCTTGAGCAGCGTCTTCCTGCACGACGCCGAGGTCGTCGAACGGCACTTGTGAAAGGCGTTGACGACCTTCTTGGCGGTTGAGCACGTCGCGCCCGACCGCTTGACGGTCAGGTTGTACGTCGGCTTTCCACTGGACGGTTGTGCATAGCTGTCAGACAGGGCGCACGACTTGAGCGTCGCGGCTTGGGCGCTGCCGGCGCTGAACGTCGCCGCGAGCGCGATCAGCGCACCGAGCAGCGCGACGAGGAGTGCCAACTGGTTGGGGCGAGGTACTGCGATCACGGGATCCTCCATCGAAAGACCTTGGGTTGAGTGCTCACGAGCGCGGGCTCGGAAGCAGCGGATCGAGGCGGCGCGACAACTGCGTGTGCATCGTCCGCGTGAAGACGTTGGTGAGGTGCCCTGCCACGTCGCGGTTGACCAGCACCCCGCCGAGCGCCGGATAGCACTCGGTCGGCGTGCACATGAGGTCGTTCATGTCCACGACCCGGTAGCGCGGCGAGCGCAGGCCAAGGGCGGCGATGGGCGCGGCATCGGGCACCTGCAGGGCGTCGCGCCGCGGCAGGGTGCATTGCGGGCCCGCGGGCGCCTGTGCTGCCAGCACCGCCCGCTTCAGGCAGTCGAACTGCGCCTGCTTGGCGTTGGGCGTGTCCCGGATCACGATCACGCGGCGGACGTTGCGCGGGTAGCGCTTGAAGGTCTGCTGAAAGCCCAGGATCTTGCGCGGCTCGATCGTCGCCACCGGCCCGTCCAGCCCCTTGTCGACTTCGTGGATGACGAACACGACGTCGATCTCGGAGTGCTGACGCAGCCAGCGCATGGTCTGGCGATACGAGGGAACGCACGATTCGCGGAGCACCGCGGGCAGCTCGTAGACGGCTTCGGACATCCAGCACCCGTGCCCGCTGAAGACCGTCCCGCGCCACGCGCGCTCCTGGCCGAGCTGACCGAGCACGGCCGCCCATGCCTCGGTGTGGCTGTCGCCGATGAGGGCGAAGTGCAGCTTCGCACGCGACGCGCGCGCGCCCAGGACGCAGGCGCGCGCCAACACAGCCGTGCGCAGCGGACGGCACGGAGGCTGTGCCTCGTTGTTCGGGTTGGCGAGGCTCGGGAAGACCGACGTGAGCCGATCGACACAGCCCGACGTGCGATCAAGCGTCGCCGCGCCGACGCACGTCGGCTGCTGCGCGTGCGACGCCGCCGGGCCGGCCAGCAGCGCCAGCGACACGACGGATGCGGCAACTGCCCCTACCAGAGAGCGTTCTCGCACCCGGTTCCTTTCTCGTTGTCACGACATCACCCCCAACACCTGTCGACACCGGAGCGACCGCACTCGACCAGAAAATATCCGATCACCCAATGATCCGCGGCCAGGCGGTTGTGGTGAAACGGCGAGCTCAGGCGGCAGCCAGCACCCGCGCCGCCGGCGCCGGCGAGCGCAGCGCGTGCTTGGCCGCCAGTCCGCGCCACGCGCCGAAGCGCTCGAACAGCGCGCGCACCTCGGCCTCCTCGGCACGCGCGGCAGGGTCGCCGCCCGAGCGCCAGCGGCCGACGAGCTTGAGGTAGTTCAGGTCGCCCGCGGGCAGCACGTCGTAGCGCCCCTGCCCGTGCGCGGCGAGCATCTCGACCGTCCAGCGGCCGATCGTCGGGACCGCCAGCAGCCGCCGCCAGGCGTGCTCGTGCTCGTCGAACTCGAGGTCGATCCGTCCGGCGGCGACGTCGCGCGCGACGCGCACGAGCGCGACCGCCCGCCGCCCCGCGAGGTCGAAGGACTCCAGCAGCGCGGGCTCGCAAGCGCCGAGCGCCGCCGCCGCGGGCACGTCGCGCAGGCCGCTGTCGGGACAGCGCGGACCGAGCGCGCGCACGATCCGCCGCTCGATCGCCGCCGCGCGCGGCGAGTCGATCAGCTGCTCGCAGACCGCCCACGCGAGCGCCTCGAAGGCGATCGGCCGGCGCGAGATCCGCAGCCACGGAGCGCGTCGCACGGACGCGCCGATCAGCGGGTCGCGGTGGAAGCGCTCGCAGAACTCGCGCAGGTCGTCGTCGATGCCCAGCGCAAAGCGCATCCGCGCGATCGCCTGCTGGGCGTCGTCGCGATCGCGCGCTCGCGCGCCGAACAGCACGCGCCGCTCGCACGTCTGCGCGACGCGCACGATCGACGGGCGCCCCTGCACGTGCAGCAGGCGCTCGAGCACGCCGCCGCGACAGCGCAGCACGCCGTCGCCGCCGCCGCGCTCGGGCAGGCGGAAGTGCCAGCGCGGGATGACCTCGACACGCAGCTCGACCACGGTGGGCGAGCCTACGCCGCGACGAGGACGACCGTCGCGGCGAGGTCGCTACTTGCGCTCGCCGAGCATGTGCACGTCGATCAGAAACGAGCGCGTCGCCAGCACCGGCCCGACGGCGCGGCTGCGCCGGCGTGCGGCGCGGCTCGCCTTGCGGTGGCGCACGAGCGCGACGGCGGTCGCGCCGGCCAGCATGCTGACCCCGGCGGCGGTCGCCGTCTGCACGACCATCGGACTCAGCGGCGAGCGGCCGCGCGCGGGATCGAGCACGCCCGGCTCGTCGAGCACGGCGACACCCGTCTACGCGCTCCTATTCGGCGGGCTCGGCCGGCTCGATGCTCATGGCGCTCCCGTCCGGCCGGCCAGCAGCCGGTCCCCGCTGCCCAGCACGTCGCCGAGCTTCGTGAACTGCAGGTGGTCGAGGTAGTAGTGCTGAAGCAAGGTGGAGAGGATGACGATGTAGTACGCCTGCTGCAGGCCGACGCCGAAGACGGCGTGCAGCACGAGCACCAGCATGCCCGCTGCGGCGGTCAGAAGAACGGCGAGACCGTAGAACTGCCACGGACGGTCGGGCCCGTTGCACTCGGCGACGAAGCGATTTGTCGATCTCGCCGCGCTCCTTGCGCATCGCCATGAGAAACCAGACGAGCCCGAGGTACTGGACGGAGTGCCAGACGTTGAAGCCCTGGAAGGCGACGTCGATGTTCGGAAATCAGCGGCAGCGTGAAGCCGATCAGCGATCGTCAGGCCGATGAGCAGCACGCTCGGCACGAGCAGCGTGCCGCGGCGCCAGTCGCGGATCGCCTTGGCGACCCACAGCACGAAGAACGCGCCGAACAGCGTCGCGACGCCGGCGATCTGCGCGTCGGCGACGAGCACCGTGCGCCGCCCACTCGGGCACGTAGAGCTGCGTGCCGCCGAGCTGAAAGGAGCCGTCGAGGATCTGCGGCGTCGCCATCGGATACAGGCACAGGAAGACGACCCCGTAGTCGACGATTCGCTCGCGCCGCGGCCGCACGGCCGGCGCCTTGGCGACGTAGCAGTCGTTGATGTACGTGATCTGGTGCAGGACGTGGATCGACGCCCACATGAAGAACACCGTCAGCAGGAGCTGCAGGTTGACGAACGCCATCGTCGTGACGATCACCGGCAGCGCCAGCGACGCCGCGAGGAAGCGCCGGTGGCGGCGGCGGTAGCTGGGCTCCATGAACGTGTAGGTGAACGTGGAGTACAGGTGCGGGCCGCCGATGAGCCCGGCGACGAGCAGGTTGACGCGCCGTCTGCGAGACGCCGAGCCCGTGGTGCAGCAGCAGCGGGATCGGGACGAGCGCGGCGCTGAGGATCAGGAACGTCAGGTCCCAGCGCGGCGAGCGCAGCCAGGCCCCGCCCGCGCCGGCGCCAGCGCTCGCGCCCGGGACGCGCGGCGGCGCGAGCGACGGCGGCGCTCATCAGAACCTCGATTCGTAGACGCGGAAGCGCTTCGACGATCCTGCCCCCCATCGCCTCCATTCCGCGGTTCATGGCTCGGTTGGTCTCGAGGATCCACCCCATCTCGCCCCACTTCTGGGGCGTGACGGTCGCCATGTCGAAGTGCTCCACGTAGAACAGAGCGGCCGTGCCGGTGTGCTGGTACTCAGGCTTGACGCCGAGGAACCCGACGCGCACCCGATCGATGTGCTTGCTTCGTCGAAACAGAAACGTAAACCAGCCCGAACGGGAAGACCCTGCCGTTCATGACCTTCAGCAGCTGGTTGACGTCGGGGACGGTGATCGCGATGCCGATCGTCTCGCCGTCCTTCTCGGCGGCCATGAACCAGTTGCGGTCATAGACGAGCTGCAGCTCCTCGGCGTAGTGCTTGAGGTCTGAGTCGGAGTACGGCACGAAGCCCCAGTTGCGCTTCCAGGCGGTGTTGTAGACCTCGCCGAAGACGCCCTTGATGTTCTTCGACAGGTCGCGCCGGCGCAGGTGGCGCAGCTGGATGCCGTGCTTGGTCACCGCCTGCTCGGCGAGCTCGAAGATGACCGGCAGGATCTTCTCGCGGTCGGAGATGTCCAGCTCCCACATGTAGAGGTCGATCGCCTTCTTCAGGCCCGCCTCCTCCATGCGCTGCTGGTAGTACGGCGGATGCCACGGCTGCTTGATCATCGGCTCGCGCTCGAAGCCCTCGATCAGCACGCCGCACTCGTCGTTCATCGTGTAGTCCATCGGGCCGATCATGTGCGAGCGCCCGCGCTCGGCCAGCCAGCCGCGCGCGGCGTCCAGCAGCGCGCTCGCGACCTCGGCGTCGTCCTCGAGCTCGAGGAAGCCGAACATGCCCGTGCCCGGCCCGTGCTCGGCGTCGTAGGCGCTCGTCGATCTGCGCGCTGATGCGCCCGACGACGCGCTTGCCGCGGCGCGCGAGGAACTCCTGCGCGCTCGGCGTGCTTGAAGTACGCGTTGATCCTGCGGCTGTGGAAGAGCCTGCGCTCCAGACGGATCGGGGGGATCCACTGCTCGGAGGTAGCATGCAGCCGGAACGGGAGCTCGATGAACTCCCGCCAGTCCCGCCGTGACCTCACGGCCCTCACCTCGACGTTCACGGCGGCCAACGCTACATGGCCTCCACGACACAAGACGTCTTTGCCAAGGCCACCGGCCACGAGCGCGCCGAGCAGCTGCGCGCCGGCCCGCGAGGCCGACCTGCTGCCGTACTTCCGCACGCTCGAAGGGCCCGGCCGGCCCGGTCGTCGAGATGGAGGGCGCCGAGCGGATCATGCTCGGCTCCAACAACTACCTCGGGCTGACCGGCGACGAGCGCGTCATCAAGGGCGCCGAGGACGCGCTGCACAAGTTCGGCACCGGGCCTGACCGGCTCGCGCCTGCTCAACGGCACGATCTCGCTGCACCTCGAGCTCGAGCGGGAGATCGCCGACTGGATGGGCACCGAGGAGGCGCTCGTCTGCTCGACCGGCGCGCAGGCCAACCTCATCGGCGCTCGGCACGCTGCTGGCGCCCGGCGACACGGTCGTCGTGGACTCCGGCGACCACGCCTCGATCATGGACGGCTGCATCCTCGGCCGCGCGAAGCTGCGCGCCTTCCGCCACAACAAGCTCGACAAGCTCGAGCGCACGCTCGGCAAGGCGGCGGCGCGACGGCGGCGGGCATCCTCGTCGTCGTCGACGGCGTCTTCTCGATGGAGGGCGACGTCGCGCCGCTGCCCGAGATCGCCGACCTGTGCGAGCGCTTCGGCGCGCGGCTGATGGTCGACGAGGCGCACGGCGCGGGCGTGCTCGGCGCGCGCGGCGCCGGCGCCTCGGAGCTGCTCGGCGTCGAGGACCGCGTCGACCTGCGGATGGGCACGTTCTCCAAGAGCCTCGCGAGCTGCGGCGGCTTCCTCGCCGGCACGCACGACGTCGATCGACTTCCTGCGCGTCCAGAGCCGCGCGTTCCTCTTCACCGCCGCCGGCGTGCCCGGCGGCGCGTCGGCGCGGCGCTCGCGGCGCTGCGGATCGTGCGCTCCGACGAGGGCCCGCCGCTGCTCGCGCGCGTGCTCGACAACGCCGCGTACCTGCACGCCGGGCTGCGCGAGCGCGGCTTCAAGGTCGTCGAGCACGAGGGCGACGCGATGACCCCGATCGTGCCGGTCATCGTCGGCGACGACTGGAAGGCCGTGCTGCTGTGGAGGGCGCTCTACGACGCCGGCGTGTTCGTCAACGTCGCGATCCACCCGGCCGTCCCGCCGGGCGGCGCGCTGCTGCGCACGAGCGTCATGGCGACGCACGACCGCGCCGACGCTCGACCGCGCGCTCGACGCGTTCGCGACCGTCAAGGCCGCGTTCGAGGCCGAGCACGGCCCGCTGCCGACCTGATCTGACCTTGTCCAGATCTTCACAAGCGCGTGCACCAGAAGAAAAACATCGCTCTGAGCGGTGGGTTTGCACGCGCCGTCCATTGACCGGCGCACCGCGGCTGCACGTAGCTTCGCGGGGCGCTCAGCGAGAGGTGTGCGGAGGAGGCAACCGGACCCGTCAGCGGCCCGAAGGGGCGGCTCGGCGGCGGCGGACGGCTGCCTCGTGGAGGTCGGCTGCGCGCGTCTCGTTCAGGTCAACAAATCATCACATGCTGCCTCTCCCACGGACGGGGCAGCCAGGGAGGACACATGCACGACGCAACAGCGACGATCGCCCCTGCGCCGCAGCATATGCAGGCACTTCAGCGCGCCAACGAGGTCCGGCTCGCGCGAGCCGAGCTCAAGCGCAGCGTCGCCGAAGGGAGGACGACCGTCGGCGCGGTCATCCTCGCCTGTCCGTGGGAGGCGGCGAGCATGACGATCGCCGAGCTGCTGCTCAGCCAGCGTCGCTGGGGCGACGACGCGCTGCAGCAAGTTCCTCGCGGGCGATCGGCATGACCGAGACCAAGACCGTCGGCTCGATGACCGATCGCCAGCGCCGCGCGCTGGCGGCGATGATCTGACGCGCTCGGAGGCGCGCCTCGCCGGAGCAGCGACTCCGGCGAGGCGCGCCGTCCGCCGCGGCGCTCGGCGAGCAGCAGCACGGCCGGCAGCACGACGAGCACGCCGAGCAGCGAGACCGTCAGGTCGACGACCGTGACGAAGCCGAAGTCGCGCAGCATCCGGATGTCCGACGCGACGAGCACCGCGAAGCCCGCGATCGCCGTCGCGCCGGAGGCGAGCACCGCCGCGCCGGTCGAGCGGTAGGTCCGCGCCAGCGCCTCGCGCGGCTCGTGCCCGCGCCGGCGCTCCTCGCGGTAGCGCTCGGACAGCAGCACGCTGAACTCCGTCGAGATCGCGATGACGAGCGCCCCGAGCGTCACGGACATCGGGTTCAGCGGGATGCGCAGGCGCGAACAGCACGAGCGCCGACCAGCCGGTCGCCAGCGCGATCGGCACGAGCGGGACGAGCGCGCGGCGCGATGTCGCGAAAGGCGGCGAGCAGCACGAGCGCGACGGCGAGCAGGCCGGCGAGCAGCGTCAGCATCCGGCGCACGCTCGAGGACACCGCGGCGTTGGCGTCGGCGGCCAGCACCGGCAGCCCGGCGAGCTGCGGCGCGCACGCCGGCCGGGCGGCCGTCGTCCAGGCGCGCGCGCATCGCGTCGACGACGCGCTTCTGCTCGTCGAGGCGCCATCAGGCGGATGCCGAAGGCGAGCGTCGCGGTGCGCCGGTCGGCGCTGATGACCGAGCGCGAGAAGTACGGCGGCACGGCGTCGAGCAGCGCGTCGATGGCGCCGGCGTCGCGGCGCGAGGCCGGCGGTCGTGAAGAGGTCGGGCAGCGAGAACGCCGGGCACAGCTCGGCCTGCCCGCAGCCGCGCGTGGCGCTGAAGCCGTGCTCCTTCAGGACGGCGGACTGGTAGGCGATCATCCAGCGCGATGACGCGCGGGCTCGTGAGGTCGGCGCCCTCGATGACGACGTCGATCTCGCCGCCGACGCCCGTCGAGCGCTGCAGCGCGTCGAGGTCGCGCAGCGCCGGCATGTCCTGCGGCACGAGCCGCTGGATGTCGGACTCCACGCGCGTCTGCGTGTCCAGCGCCCAGCCGCAGGCGGCGAGCGGCGAGCGCGATCGCCAGCACGCGCGCCGGGCGCCGGATCGCGTAGGCGAGCGGCCGCGCGGCCGGCGCGCCGCGCGGCGCGGCCGGCGTCGCCGGCCAGCAGCGCGGCGCCGCTGCGGCGATGCCGAGGCCGCGTCGCGGCGCGGCGGCGCAGCGTTCGCCGAGCCGCGCCGCAGCGCGCGGCGGCGAAGCTCGGCGCGCGCTCGGCGAGCACGAGCGCGGCGGTGCCCGCCAGCAGCGCGAGCGCGAACGCGATCGCGATGCCGGCGACGAGCAGGAGCCCGAAGCCGCGCACCATCGGGACGGGCGAGAACGCGAGCACGGCGAAGCCGGCCGCCGTCGCGGCGGCCGCGGTCGCGACGGCGGGCGCGCCGAGCAGCGCGGCGCGGCGCGCCGCCGCGGCGACGCTCAGCCGCGGCCCGTCGCCGGGCTCGCCCTCCCCGCGCTCCTCGGCGATCCGCGACTGCAGCTGGATCGCGTAGTCGACGGCGAGGCCGATCAGCACCGGCAGGACGGCGATCGAGGCCATCGTCAGCGACGCGCCGGCGAGCGACAGCGCGCCGAACGTCAGCGCGCAGGCGGCGAGCGCGATCGCCAGCGGCAGCAGCCGCAGGCGCCGCGAAAGACGAGCGCGAGCATCGCCGCCATGACGAGCAGCGCGACGACCAGCAGCACGCGCATCGAGCTCGTGATCGAGCCGGTCAGGTCGGACACGACGACCGGCGCGCCGGTGACCGTGTAGCGCGCGCCGTTGCGCGGCTTCCAGTCGCTCCATCGCGACCGCCGCGCGCACGAGCTCGATCGCGCGCGTGCGCTGCGCGTCGCCGAGGCCCGCCTTGAGGCGCACCTGCACGAGCGCCGTGCGCCCGGGCCGGCGCCAGCTTGGAGGGAAACAGGTAGGCGAACTTGCGCTTCGGCGTGCCGGGCTTGCGGTCGGCATCGAAGACGAGCGTCGAGACGAACGACGGGTCGTCCAGGCGCGGCAGCGACACGAGGCCGTAGCGCGACGCCAGCGCCAGCAGCTCGTTCGGCGAAGCGGTCCTCGACTGCCTTGCGGGCGGCGCGCGCCGCGGCGGTCGACGGCCGCCCCGCTCAGGCCGCTGCGGCGCGCCGCGCTTCCGCGCCGCGACGGCGGCCGCCGCGCGCGAGCCGGCTGCTGCGCGCGGCGCGACGCTCGTAGCCCGCGCGCAGCTCGCTGACGGCCGTGTTGACGAACGTGCCAGGGCCGAGCACGACCTTGACCGGGCGAGAGCGGGCCAGCTGCGCGCAGGGCCGCCCGGGGCCTCCGGGCGCGCGGTCGGGATCGGGCAGGTTGCCGGCGATGCAGCCCTCGAGGCCGAGCAGGCGCTCGAGGTCCTGGCTGAGCAGGAGCTTGCGCAGGTCGCCGCGGACGAGCACGATGATCGCGTCCTCGCCGAAGCGCTCGCGCAGGATCTGCGTGGCGGGGTAGGCGGGGCTGTTCGTGCCGACGAGCGTGTCGATGCCGGCGTCGGGCTTCAGGCGCATCGCGAACGCCAGGCCGGCGACGCGCGAGCAGCGCCGTCAGCGCGAGCACGAGCAGCGGGCGCCGCGACGCCAGCGCGGCCGCGCCGTGCAGCGGACTGCTCACGCGGTCCGGCCGGGGCGGGTCGCCGGCGTCACTCCATGCCGAGCGGGCCCGCCGACTCACCCGCCAGGAACTGGCGCACGAACTGGTTGTCGGAGTCGAACAGCTGCTCGGCCGGGCCGGACTCGACGATGCGTCCCTTCCACAGCACGGAGATGTGCTCGGCCACGCGGCGCGCGGTCATGATGTCGTGGGTGATCAGCGTGAACGCCGGAGGCGGCGTCCCGCGCCGTTGCGGCCTCGCTCATCATGTCCGCGTGAATCTCCTGGATGAGCTCGCCGAGCAGGGCGGTGCGCACCGGATCCAGGCCCGAGTCGGGCTCGTCGAAGAGGACGATGTCGGGGTCCAGCACGAGCGCGCGCGCGAAGCCGGCGCGCTTGCGCATGCCCCCGGAGAGCTCGTTGGGCATCTTGTCGTGGGCGTTCTGCAGGCCGACCTCGGCGAGCCGGCGGTTGACGATCTCGCCGATCTCCTGCTCGCTCTTCTCCGTGTGCTGGCGCAGCGGGAAGCAGACGTTGTCGAAGACGTTCATCGAGCCGAACAGCGCGCCGTCCTGAAACAGCACGCCGAACTTCTGGCGCATCTTGAAGAGGTCGTCGTCGGGCATGTTCGGCACCGACTCGCCGTGCACGAGGACGTCACCGCGGTCGGGGTACAGCAGCCCGACCATGTGCTTGATGCAGACCGACTTGCCGGTGCCCGACGGCCCCAGGATCATCGAGATCTTGCCCTCCGGCAGGCCGAGGTTCAGCCCGCGCAGGATCTCGTTGCGCCCGAACGCCTTGTGCACGTCGATGAACTCGACCGCAGCGCGGGCGCCGCTTGCCTGCTTGTGGCCCGTGTGCCAGCGGTACTCGTCGTCCGCCGGCCCAGGGGCCGGCGGACTGCTGTGCGAGGAGAACCGCATCACTCCATGATGCCCTCAGCCACCGGACTCCAACGCCTCTCGTGCCGCCTCGCGCGCGGCCACGGCCTCGTTGAACTTGGCTTCGTCGTCGAACGCCGGGTCGGCTCGTAGCGCCATGACCTTGTCGCAAGCCGCCATGTAGGCAGCGTACAAATCCGGTCCCGGCTCGGGCGCGGGTGCCGCCGCGGCGGGCTCGGGCTCGGGCTCCGCGGCTGCGGCGGGCTCGGGCTCCGCGGCCGGCTCGGGCTCGGCGGGCGGCGCGGCGGCGGCGCTGCGCAGCCTGATCGTGCCGTGGCCGGCCGGGCCGCCGGAAGGCGGCTCGGCGGGAGCCGGCGCGGCCTCGGCGGCCGCCGGCGCCTCGGCGGCGGGCTCGGGGGCGGGCGCGGGTGCGGGCGCCTCCCCCGGCTTGCGCAGCCGGATCGTGCCGTGGCCGTGCGACCCACCGGCCGGCGCGGGCTCCTGGGCCGCGGGCTCGGGCGCGGGCGCCTCCTCGGCGACCGGCTCGGGCTCGGGCTCGGCGGCCGCTTCCGGCGCCGCCGGCGCCGGCGCCGCGGACCGCAGGCGGATCGTGCCGTGACCGTGCGACCCGCCGGCGGGCGCCGGGGGCGCCGGCGCCTCCTCTGCGGCCGGCTCCGGGTCCGGGGCCGGCTCGGGCTCCGGCTCGGGCGCAGCCGCTTGCGGTGCCGGCGGCGCCGCCGCCGCGGACCGCAGGCGGATCGTGCCGTGACCGTGCGACCCGCCGGCAGGCGCGGGCGCCTGCTCGGCGGGCGCCGGCGCCTCCTCGGCGGCCGGCTCGGGCTCCGGCTCGGGCGCAGCCGCTTCCGGTGCCGGCGGCGGCGCGTCCGCGCCCCGCAGGCGGATCGCGCCGTGGCCATGCGACCCACCCGCACTCGCGGGCGCCTCGGCAGCGGGCGCGGGCGCCTCCTCGGCGGCCGGCTCCGGCTCCGGCTCGGGCTCCGGCTCCGGCTCCGGCTCGGGCTCGGCCTCCGGCTCGGGCTCGGGCTCCGGCTCGGGCGCAGCCGCTTCCGGTGCCGGCGGCGGCGCGTCCGCGCCCCGCAGACGGATCGTGCCGTGCCCATGCGACCCGCCCGCAGCCGCGGGCGCGGGCGCCTCCTCGGCGGCCGGCTCGGGCTCGGGCTCCGGCTCGGGCTCCGGCTCCGGCTCGGGCTCCGGCTCAGGCTCTTCCTCGGCGACCGGCTCCGGCTCGGGCTCGGGCTCGGGCTCCGGCTCAGGCTCCGGCTCGGCCGCCGGCTCTTCCTCGGCGACCGGCTCCGGCTGCGGCTCCGGCAGCGCCTCTTCCTCCGGCTCCGGCTCCGGTTCGGGTCCCGGTTCCGGCTCGGAGTCCACCACGACCGCCTCAGCCGGCGCCGCGTACGTCGCGTACGCCGCGGCAGAAGCCGCCGCAGCCTCCGCGGCGCGCGCCGCAAGGTCGTCGCCGGGCGGCGCGGAGGCGGGCTCGGCCGGCGCAGCAGGGGCCTGCGCCGGCGCGGCGTACCTCGCGTATGCGGCGGCCGACGCATCGGCGGCCTCCCGCGCACGCGCGGCGTGGTCCTCGCCGGCCGGCGCGGTCGCGGGCGCGTCATCGGGAGCGGGCGGATCGCCGCCGTCCGGCTCTTCGCGCCCGAGCATACGGTTGGTGCCCTGCCGGAGGCGTTCCACCGTGTCGCTCTCCATCACGGTCTCCGGAAGATCCTTGATCGCGTCGGGGATGTCCTTCACCGTGTCCGCGACCGCCGTCGCCGCCCCGCTCACGGCGGACTTCGCTCGCGCCACGAACTTCTCGTAGGCCTCGGCCGATGCCGCCGCCGCCTTGGCCGCCGCCGCCGAAAGGTCCTCCCTGGTCTGACTCATGTCGTTCTCCCGCCTTCGTTGCGGGCGCCGCTGCGGGCGCCGCGTCGGAACTGTTGCCTACCTAAGTCATCGCCCTGCACGCGCGCACACGCGTTCATCCTCCGATCGGTGCGCGCGGATTCGCGCCCCAGAAGAGCTGGGTGCCGAGCATCCCGATCAGATGCACCAGCACGATGTTCAAGACCATCGACTTCGCGGTCGCCGTCCCGACGCCGACCGGTCCGCCGCGCGCGTGGTAGCCGTAGTAGCACCCGACCAGCACGATCGCCGTCGCCATCACCATCCCCTTGGACAGGCTGTAGAGCAGATCCTGGGGATTCTGGAACATCCAGAAGATGTCCAGGTAGCCGCCGCGCGAGACCTCTCCGATCTGCTCGACGACAGCGATGTACGAGGCCAGGAAGCCGGCACCGATCGCGGCGATGTAGACGAACGGCAGCACGAGCCATGCCGCCAGCAGCCGCGTCGCGCAGAGGAACGTGATCGAGCTGATGCCCATGACCTCGAGCGCGTCGATCTCGTCGGAGATGCGCATCGAGCCGAGCTCGGCGACGATCCCCGTGCCGACCTTCGCGGCCATCATGTAGCCGAACGCGTAGGGCACGAGCTCGCGCAGGTCGCACCACGCCGCGAACACGCCCGAGTAGGCGGGATTGCCGACCGAGCGGTTGAAGTACGCGCCCTCGATCCCGCACTGCAGGCCGATGATGAAGACCAGCCCCCAGATGACGAGCGTCGAGGAGACGATCAGGATGCCGGCCTGGCGCAGTCCCTCGCCGAGGAAGCGAAACACGCGCAGGCTGTAGACCTGGCCCATGATCCGCCCGCAGAAGCGCGCGATCTCGCCGAAGCTCGAGATCCAGTCGCGCGGGATGGCGAACCAGCCTCCCATTCAGTGGTTCGTCCCGTGGCAGGCCGCCCGGAACGACGGGATGCCGGCGCCGGCTGGCAAGGACGCAGGACCGAAGGTGTGGCTCTGCCACATCGAGGTCCGAGGACGCCGCCAGGCGGTGATCGGCGCCCGGCGTTGCGGGTGGGCTGTCGCGGGATGGGCCACTAGCGCAGGTTCGCAAGCTCGGGATTGGTCGCCAGCAGCGTCTGCGTGAAGACGTAGTTGAAGGCGAAGATGCCCAGAAACGAGATGACGACCGCCTGGTTGACCGCTCGCCCCACCCCCTCGGCGCCCCCCGATGCGGTCATGCCCTTGTAGCAGCAGACGATCGCGATGATCGCGCCGAACAGCGTCGTCTTCAACGTCGATCCCCACAGGTCCGTCAGCGACGCGCCCGTGAAGAACGTCGCCTGGAAGGCGCCCGTCGTCCCTCCCTTGACGACCGTCGCCAGGACGCCCGAGAAGACGCCGAACACCAGCGCGTAGATGTTGAACAGCCCGGTCACGAGCATCAGCGCGAGAAAGCGCGGCACGACGAGGTTCTTGACCGGGTCGATGCCCAGCACCTGCAGCGCGTCGAGCTCCTCGCGGATCTTGCGCGCGCCGAGGTCGGCGGTGATCGCGGTTCCCGCGACGCCTGCCAGCACGATCGCCGTCACGAACGGCGCGAACTCGCGGATCGACGCCAGGACGAAGAAGCCGCCGAGGCGGTCGAGCGCGCCGAACAGCACGAGGAAGTTCGCGGCCTGCAGGCCCGGCGCGCCGTAGCCGAAGGCGATCGTCGAGACCAGCAGCGGAAACCAGCACAGCTTCAGCGCGAACAGGAACTGGTTGACGAACTCGCCCCCGTACGGATACGGGGGCCGAAGGGCGGACATGATCGTCCTGCCCGTCAGGATCATCATGTCCCCGACTCTCCTCGAGCAGGCTCTTCGCAGGAAGAAACGCTCGATCGGCGACGTTGCGGACCATCAGGTGTGGCTCCTCCGTTCCACGGCTACGACGCGGACCGGGCGCCGTCGGCGCAATGTATGGCACCGACCGAGCTCGTGCCACTCGTCACAGCGGCCGATCGGCGGCGGCCCGGCGATCGCGTGCTACGTTGGCCGCGCTGTGACGCGGCCCGGATGCACGGCGAACCTCGGAGCGTGCGCCGCGCTGGCAGCGGCGCTGGCGATCCTCGGCGGATGCGGCGACGACGAGCGCCGCGACGAGGCCCGCGGGAGCTACGACGTCGATGTCGAGCAGGCGCGCTTTCCCGCGCGCCAGCAGCTCGCCCAGCGCAGCAGCTTCGTGCTGCGCGTGCGCAACGCCGGAGATCGCGCGATCCCGAACCTCGTCGTGACGCTGCGCGGCTTCAGCGACGGATCCGGAGCCGATCGCAGCGCGCGCCAGCGCGACCTGTGGATCGTCGACGAGCCGCCGCGCGACACGACGACGTCGATCGACGACACGTGGACGGCCGGCGAGCTCGCCGCCGGCGCGACGAGGACGCTGCGCTGGGTCGTGACGCCGGTCGTGGCCGGCACGCACAGGCTCAGCTACGCGATCGCGCCCGGCCTCGCGGGCAGCGCCCGGGTGCGTTCGCCGGGCGCCGACCAGACGCGTCGCACGCTGACCGTTCGCGTCGCCGACCGGCCCGCCAACGCGCGCGTCGATCCGCGCAGCGGCCAGGTCGTGCGCGAGTAGACAGCGGCGCAGCGGGTAGGCATCATCGCGAGAACCGCAGCACCGGCTGCGACGCGCAGCACGAGCTGCAGCGGTCCGGCAGGGACGACCCTACGAACGGAGAACGAACATGGCCTACCACGGCCTTGACGTGTATCTCAACGATCACCTGGCCGGCGCCACCGCCGGCGTGAACCTCGCGCAGATGGCCACCGAGGAGCACCAGGGCGACGAGCACGGCGCGTTCTTCGCCGAGATCGCCTCGGAGATCAAGGCCGACTACGACGTCCTCGTCAAGCTCATGGCCGACCTCGGGACCGAGGAGAGCGCGACCAAGGCCGCGATCGCGGAGGTCGGCTCGAAGCTCGCGGCGCCGAAGTTCGTCAAGGGCGAAGACGACGCGCTGAACGCCTTCGTGACGCTGGAGACGCTGTCGATCGGCGTCGAGGGCAAGGTCTGCATGTGGAAGGCGCTGAGCACCGTGACCGACGGCAACCCCGCGCTCGAGGCGCTCGATCTCGACGATCTGATCGCCCGCGGCGAGGACCAGCGCGGCCGCATCGAGGACATGCGCCTGCAGGTCGCGCCCGGCGCGCTGGCGCACACCGCCTCGGTCTAGCGGCGATTTGAGGACCCTGCCCCGCGCGCTCAGCGGGGCAGGCGCGGCGCGATGATCCGGTAGGCCTTGAGGCCCAGCCCCAGCCGCTCGCGGTCCTCGGACTGCATCGGGTCCAGGCCGGTGAGGTCGCGCACGCGCTCGAGGCGATAGGCGACCGTGTGACGGTGTGCGTGGATCGCCGTCGCCGTCGCGCTCATGTGGCAGTTGGCGGCGAGGTACGCCTCGAGCGTGCCGACGAGATCGGTGCGGTACTGATCGTCGTAGCGCACGACCGGAGCGACGGTGTCCTCGTAGAAGGAGCGCACCTCCTCGGGGTGCGAGGCGAGCACGCGAAACAGCAGCCGGTAGGTGCCCTGGTTGATGTCCTCGGCGATCGGCTCCCCGGACACCGTCAGGACGTCGAGCACGAGCTCGGCCTCCTGCACGGCGCGCGCGAGATCGCCCGGATCGCCGTAGAAGGAGGACAGGCCGACGGTGCCGTGGCGCTGCAGGCGCGCGGCCAGCCGCGCGGCCGCCGCGAGCGTCGCCTCGGCGGGGCTGTCGACGGCGAGCGCGGGCAGCAGCGCGTAGACGCGCCCTCCCTGGGGGTTTGCGGGCGAGCTCTCCATGTGCTGGGCCAGCGCGCCGGGGACGTCCTCGGCGATCGTCGCGACGACGTGGCGCGGCCGGTCGGAGCGCAGCTCGGCGCAGAGGGCGATCGCGCCCGCGGCTGAGGTCGCAGCCCAGCCGTGCCCCGCGGCGCACGAGCTCCTCCGCGGCGAAGCCCGCCGCCGGAGCGCAGGTCCTCGAGAAACGAGCCGCGCAGGTTCTGCTCGACCTCGTCGCGCGCCTCTTCGACGGCGACCTCGGTCAGCGAGGCGACGGCGGCGAGGTGGAGGTACTCCGACGCCTCACCGGTCGGCGCCGAGGCTCCCTCGAGCAGCAGCACCGCGCCGACGGCCTCGTCGCCGGAGGCGATCGGGATCTCGATCGCGAGGCCGTGCGGCACGTGCACCGGGCGGTCCTGCACGAGGTCGGCGACGTAGCGGCGCAGCTCGGGCAGGCGCTCTGCCGCGGCCTGGCCCGCCGGCGCCATGACGGCGCTGTCCAGGCGCGGCACGATGATCGCCACGGACCCGCCGACGGCGTCGGCGGCCAGCTCCGCGACGCGCTCGAGACCGTCGCCCGCGAGCACGGCATCGACCATCCGCAGATGCAGCCCCCTCAGCCGTTCGACGAGGGTGGCCGCTGTCGGGGCGGCCACCCTCGCCACGCCCTAGCCCGCCGCCGCGGCGGCCGCGGCGTCGGGATGCGCTTGCAGCGTGTCCTCACCGGACTCGCCGGTGCGGATCCGGAACGCCTCTTCGACCGGCAGGACGAACACCTTGCCGTCGCCGACGGCGCCTGTGCGCCCGTGCTTGAGGACCGTGTCGACGATCGTCATCAGATCCTTCGTCGCCACCACGCATTCGATCTTCACCTTGGGGCGCAGGTAGTTCGTCAGCTCCGCCCCGCGGTAGCGCTCCGTGATCCCCTTCTGGCGACCCGAGCCCTTGACCTCTGAGATCGACAGCGAGGGGAAGCCGAGCGCCAGCAGCTCGGTCCTGATCGGTTCGAACGCCTCGTGCCTGACGTAGGCGATCACCATCTTCATGCGGGCATCTCCTTCGTGGACAGCGCCGTGACCGGTTGCGGCGGGATCGTCGCAGACGGTCCGCCCCCGTAGCCGATCAGCTCGGCCGCGGGGATGAACGCCTCGGGATAGCCGTACATGCCGTGCTCGGAGATGTCCAGGCCCGCGTCCTCCTCCTCTTCGGTGACCCGAAGCCCGTAGGTCTTCTTGATCAACCAGAAGGTCGCGTAGCTCATCGCGAAGACGAACGAGAAGGCGACCATGAAGCCGACCGCCTGGGCGATCAGCTGGCTCAACGAGCCGGAGTAGAACAGGCCACCGTTCGGATCGCCGAACGCGTTGTACTGCGCCAGGCGCGGCGAGGTGAACAGGCCGCACGACAGCGTGCCCCAGATGCCGCAGATGCCGTGGACCGTCAGCACGCCGACGGGGTCGTCGAGCCGCTTGTCGATCGCCAGGATGCACGGCGGGATCAGCAGACCGGCGAGCAGCCCGATCGGGACCGCGGCCCACAGCTCGACGTAGCCGGAGGGTGCGGTGATCGCGACGAGCGCGCCGATCGCGCCGTTGCCGGCCATGCCGATGTCCAGGGTCTTCTGCATCAGGCGCGACATCAGCAGCGCGCCGAGCACGCCGCAGCCGGCCGCGAGGTTCGTGATCAGGATGACCTCGGGGAAGCGGCCGTCCTGGATGCCGAGCGTCGTGCCGCCGTTGAAGCCGAACCAGCCGAGCCACAGGACCATCACCGCGAGGCCGAACAGCGGCATGTTGTGGCCCGGGATCGCCCGCGGCTTGCCGTCGGCGCCGTACTTGCCCTTCCTCGGCCCGAGCAGCAGCAGCGCGGCGAGGGCGCCGGTCGCGCCGATCAGGTGCACGGCCGTGGAGCCGGCGAAGTCCTGCATGCCGACGATGCCGGTGCCGAGCCAGTCCCCGGCCTGCAGGAAGCCGCCGCCGAAGACCCAGTGCGCGCCGATCGGGTAGATGACCGAGGCGAAGACGACGGCGTAGATGATGTAGACGCCGAACTTGACGCGTTCGAGCGTCGAGCCCCAGACGATCGCCAGCGAGACCGCGCAGAAGACGAGCTGGAAGAAGAACTTCGCCTCGACCGTCACGTTCGAGAAGCCCATGACGGGGAAGGCCGCGATCGGATCGCCGTAGCCCTGCAGCAGGAAGCCCGTTCCGCCGATCAGGCCGCCCAGGCCGCTGGGCTCGGAGCCGAACGCGAAGGCGAAGCCCACGGCGTACCAGCAGATCGCCGCGATCGAGAAGTTCGTGAGGATCTTGGCGACGATCGTGCCGGCGTTCTTCTGGCGCGAGAAGCCGATCTCGAGGAACATGAAGCCGGCCTGCATGAACATCACGACCATGCCGGCGACGATCACCCACATCGTGTTGATCGCGACGGAGTTCAGACCGACGGTGTCACGGACGGAGCCGCTGCTGTTGTTGTACGCATCCAGCGTGTCCGCGGAGGCGAGCCCTGGAAGCGCCAGCGCGATCAGCATCCCTGCCGCCACGGCGGGCAGCACCTTCAGTGCCATCGTCCGTCTCATCTGTCCTCCTCGATTGGATCCCCGTCGTTCATCGAGGCTCATGGTCGACGGCGGCCGTGGCAGCGTCATGGTCCCGTTGTCAAACAGCGGGCGGGCAGCGTTTGTCCCTGTGGACAACGACCCGCTGCTCGCGCGAGGGTTAGGCTCCGGCAGAATCTGAAACCAGGAGGCACAAGCCAAGCTCATGACCAGAATCCGGCAGCAGAACGTCACAGCCGCGCAGTGGAGCGCCAACGGCGGAGCGCTCGGGTCGCCCGATCTGACGCTGCCCGCCAATCAGGTCTTCGGCGCCAACGTCTTCAGCGTCGAGATCCAGCGCCAGCGCCTGCCCAAGCACGTCTTCAAGGCACTGCAGGGCTCGCTCGCCCGCGGCGAGGCCCTCGACACCGCGCTGGCCGATTCGGTCGCTCAGGCGATGAAGGAGTGGGCGCTGGAGCGCGGCGCCACGCACTACACGCACTGGTTTCAGCCGCTGACCGGCATGACGGCAGAGAAGCACGACTCCTTCTACGGCCCGACGGGCGAGGGCTCGGCGATCGCCGACTTCTCCGGCAAGGAGCTCATCCAGGGCGAGCCCGATGCCTCCTCGTTTCCGACCGGCGGCATCCGCGCGACGTTCGAGGCGCGCGGCTACACCGCGTGGGACCCGACCTCGCCGGCCTTCATCCTCGAGAACCCCAACGGCGCGCTGCTGTGCATCCCGACCGCGTTCGTCTCGTGGACCGGCGAGGCGCTGGATTCGAAGATCCCGCTGCTCCGCTCGATGGACGCCCTGTCGACGTCGGCGATCCGCGCGCTGAAGCTGCTCGGCGTCGAGGACGCCTCGCGCGTCTTCACGACCGTCGGGCCCGAGCAGGAGTACTTCCTGATCGACGAGCAGTACTACTACGAGCGCCCCGATCTGCTGACGACGGGCCGCACGCTGTTCGGCGCCAAGCCGGCCAAGGGCCACGAGCTCGACGAGCACTACTTCGGCTCGATCCCCGAGCGGATCCTCGCCTACATGATGGAGGCCGAGCGCGAGCTCGGAAAGCTCGGCGTGCCGGTCAAGACGCGTCACAACGAGGTCGCGCCGAACCAGTACGAGCTCGCGCCGATCTTCGAGAACTCGAACGTCTCCTGCGACCACCAGCAGCTGACGATGCAGTTGCTGCAGAACATCGCGCGCCGCTACGGCCTCGTCTGCCTGCTGCACGAGAAGCCCTTCGCGGGCGTCAACGGCTCGGGCAAGCACAACAACTGGTCGATGGGCACCGACACCGGCGCGAACCTGCTCGAGCCCGGTGAGACGCCGCACGAGAACATCCAGTTCCTGTTCTTCTGCACGGCGGTCGTGCAGGCCGTCAACAAGCACCAGGCGCTGCTGCGCGCGTCGGTCGCGAACGTCGGCCAGGACCACCGCCTCGGCGCCAACGAGGCGCCGCCGGCGATCATCTCGATCTTCCTCGGCGGCGAGCTGGGCAAGGTCTTCGACGCGATCGCCGCGGGCCATGCGGGCGCGTCGTCGGACAACGGCTTCCTCGGCCTCGGCACGCCCGTGCTGCCGCCGCTGCCGCTGCACGGCGGGGACCGCAACCGCACGTCGCCGTTCGCCTTCACCGGCAACAAGTTCGAGTTCCGCATGCTGGGGTCGAGCTCGTCGCTCGGGTTCCCCAACACGGTCCTCAACACGATCGCCGCGGAGGCCATCGACGAGCTCTCGGACTCGCTGGAGGCCAAGCTCTCCGACGGCGCCGCGCTCGAGGAGGCGGTCGTCGCCGTCGTCAAGGACGCCTACAACGCCAACAGCGCGGTCGTCTTCGGCGGCGACAACTACTCCGAGGAGTGGCACGCCGAGGCCGAGCAGCGCGGGCTGTACAACCTGCCCACGACCCCCGATGCGCTGCCGTGGTTCATCCACGAGCAGACCGTCGACGTCATGGGCAAGTACGGCGTGCTCTCCGAGCGCGAGCTCGAGGCGCGCTACGAGGTCGCCATCGAGCAGTACTTCGTCAAGCTCAACATCGAGTCCGAGACCGCCTCGATGATCGCGCGGACGATGCTGCTGCCGGCCGCGGTCCGCCACCTGACGATGCTGATGGCCTCCGAGCGCAAGGGCCTGATCGACGAGTTCGCGCCGCTGGTCGGCGACTTCCACGGGGCGATCGTCAAGCTCGAGGAGGCCAACATGGATCCCGGCCTCGAGGGCATGGAGCTCGCGCACTACATGCGCGACACGGTCATCCCCGCGATGACGCTCGTGCGCACGCTCGCCGACGCGCTCGAGAAGCTCGTCGCCGACGACCTCTGGCCGCTGCCGAAGTACTCGGAGATCCTGTTCATCAAGTAGCGCCTCACGGCACTACAGACGCTCCGGAAAGCCCGCTCAGGCGGGCTTTTCTGTTTCTAGCACGCACCTCCCGCGCCGTATGGCAGCGAGAATGGCAGCGACGACCCCCAGCTTTTCGCCCCCCACCGGTTTCCTCTCGGAGCAGGGTCGCCCCCGATGCACCCGATGTACCTCGACCTCTACGCCGTAGAAGCAGCGCTCGCTGCTATCGCAGCATCTGAACAAGCTTGGCCCCAGCAATCCGTCCATGTCTAGCTGAAACTTCGAGCGCGCTCGCCCGAACGGCATTTGCTCTGACACGCGCATCGTCGAATTTTGCCCGCATAGCGGGCACTATTCGACAAGCGACGCCGGATTGCCCCGCGCGTGTCAGTCCCAGAAGTCGCGGACCGGCCGTTGTCGCCGCCCGCGGGCTTGCGGCTGCCGATGCAGATCACGTCCATGCCCTGCGGGCCGGACTCGAACGAGCGGGCCACCGCGGGTGCGACGCGCAGGGCGTCCCATCCGCCAGCTCGACGACCTCGTCATCGAGCTTGGCACGACCGAGCCGGCGACGACGACGTACACCTCCTCCTGCTCGCCATGGCGGTGCCCCCCACGGCATGCGCGAACCCGGCTCGTACGTGAAGCGGCTGACGCCGAGATCGCGCGACTGCAGGGCGTCGCGCGCGAAGCGCCACTGCATCGCTGCGTCCGGCGGGCTGCGGTTCTCGAGATCGTCGAAGCTCGTCTTGGTCCAATCGGGCATGGCGCTCTTCTATCAGGCCAGGACGCCGCCCTTCTCCGACCCGAGCCCGGTCTCCGAGCGCACGAGCAGCTCGTCGAACTCGCGCTCGTTGCCGCGCTCCTTGGAGAGCATCGTGCCCAGCCAGCAGCCCAGGAAGCCCAGCGGGATCGAGATGATCCCGGGGTTGGCGAGGTCATAGAAGGACAGCGCGCCGCCGTCGGCGTCCGCCCCCGGCCAGACCTTCGGCGAGATGATCACGAGCACGATCGCGCTGAGCACGCCGAGCAGCACGCCGGTGACCGCGCCGGCGGTGTTGAAGCGCCGCCAGGTCAGCGCGAGCAGCAGCGCCGGGAAGTTCGCGCTCGCCGCCACCGCGAACGCCAGGCCGACCATGAACGAGACGTTCAGGCCCTCGCCGCCGACGATCGCGATGACGATCGCGATCGCCCCGATCGAGGCCGCCGCGATCCGCGCCACGAGCACCTCCTCGTGCTCGGAGTCGCGGCCCTTGCGGATGACGTTGGACCACAGGTCGTGCGCCACCGCCCCCGATGCCGACAGCACGAGGCCCGCCACGACCGCGAGGATCGTCGCGAACGCGACCGCCGCGACGACCGCCAGGAAGAGGTCGCCGCCGAACGTGCCCTCGCCGCCGCCGAGGAACTGCGCGAGGTTCGGCGCCGCGAGGTTGCCGCCCGTGCCGGCGGCCTCGACGCCGCCCTCGCCCAGCAGCGCCCGCGCGCCGAAGCCGACGAACGTCGTCAGCACGTAGAAGGCGCCGATGATGAAGATCGCCCACACGACCGACGAGCGCGCCGCCTTGGAGTCGGGCACCGTGAAGAAGCGCATCAGGATGTGCGGCAGGCCCGCCGTCCCCAGCACGAGCGCGATGCCGAGCGAGACCGTGTCGATCGGGCTCGACAGGAACGTGCCCGGGCCGAGCGAGAACGTCGACTCGGCGGTCGTGTTGGCCTCGGCGCGGTTGAACAGCTCGATCGGGTTGAAGCCGACGCGCTCGAGCACGAAGATCGACATCACGAGGATCGCGGTCATCAGCAGGACGGCCTTGATGATCTGCACCCACGTCGTCGCGAGCATCCCGCCGAAGATCACGTAGCAGAGCATCATCACGCCGGTGATCAGCACCGCGAGCGAGAAGTCGATGCCGACGAGCGCCTGCACGAGCACGCCCGCGCCGACCATCTGCGCGATCAGGTAGAAGGCCGCCACCGACAGCGTGCCCATCGCCGCCGCGACCCGCGCGGGGCGCTCGCGCAGGCGGAAGGAGAGCACGTCGGCGATCGTGTACTTGCCGGCGTTTCGCATCCGCTCGGCGAGCAGGAACATGACCGTCAGGAACGCGACGAGGAAGCCGACGGAGTACAGGAAGCCGTCGAAGCCGAAGATGAAGATCAGCCCCGCGATGCCCAGAAACGACGCCGCGGAGAGGTAGTCGCCGGAGATCGCCAGGCCGTTCTGAAAGCCCGAGATCGAGCGCCCCGCGGCCCAGAAGGCGTCGGCGCCGGTCATCCGCTTGGAGGCCCAGTACGTGACGACGAGCGTGATCGACAGCACGATCGCGAAGATCACGAGCGCCTCGACGTTGGTGGCGGCGATGATCGTCATCGCTTCGCCTCGGACTCGAGCGCCCGCCGCACGACCGCGTCGGCCAGCGGGTCGTAGACGCGCTCGGCGCGGCGCAGGTACATCAGCCCGAGCGCCCCGACCATGACGAACTGCGTCAGCGCGAGGCAGTAGCCGACGGTCAGCCCCTCATACACCGAGCGCGCCATGAAGTCCGGCGCGTAGCCGGCGAGCAGGATGAAGCCGATGTACCAGGCGAGAAAGAAGATCGTCGCCGGCAGCACGAAGCGCCGGCGGGCGGCGATCAGCTCCCGGAACTCTGGCGACTCCGCGATCGCCTTCCAGTCGTACTGCGAATCCGCTGCCGGCATGGCTCCCCCGTCTGGCTCGGATGGTGACGATCGTCACCTACCCAGCTGAACGGGCGCGTATTGCAGGACTTCGCCCGCGCTACAGCGGCATCTTGCCGCGACCGCGCCGGCCGGCGGCGCCGCTCTTGCCGATCGCCTTCTGCGCGCTGTTGAAAGGCTTGGACAGCCAGTGGCCGAGCTTGCCGGGCGCCTTTCCCGCGCCGCGCTGTCCCACGCCGACGACCTTGTGCCCGCCGCGCTGCGGCTTGCTGGACAACCTCGGAGCCACGAAGGCGAGGACGAGTATCAGAACGCAGAAGACGGCGACGCCGGCGATGACCATGTACGCGCCGTACCCGGCGCGGGCCGCGCACAAGCTCGGCTGGACGAATGGGTAGTCGCCTGCCATGGACGCGTCTTCGGCGACCGACGAGCTGCTCGAGCGGGCCGCAAGCGCGCGCTACGTGCTGCTCGGCGAGGCCTCCCACGGGACCGACGAGTTCTACCGCGAGCGCGCCGCGATCACGCGGCGGCTGATCGCCGAGGCGCACTTCACGGCCGTCGCGATCGAGGGCGACTGGCCGGCCGCCCACCGCGTCAACCGCTACGTCCGCGGGGTCGGCGCCGACACGTCGGCCGAGCAGGCGCTCGGCGACTTTCGCCGCTTCCCATCCTGGATGTGGCGCAACGAGGCCGTCGCCGAGTTCGTGACGTGGCTGCGCTCCCACAACGACGCGCGCGATCCCGGCCACCGGCAGGCCGGGTTCTACGGCCTGGACCTCTACAGCCCGCGCACGTCGATGGAGGCCGTCGTGTCGCATCTGCGCGAGACCGATCCGGCGGCGGCGCAGCGAGCGCGCGAGCGCTACGCGTGCTTCGATCACTTCGGCCGTGACCCGCAGGTCTATGCCCTGCAGGCGGGGATCGCGGGCGAGGAGTCCTGCGAGCGCCAGGTCGTCGAGCAGCTGATCGAGCTGCGCGAGCGCGCCGCCACGCTGGCGATCGGCGACGACGACGGCGACGGGCGCTTCTACGCCGAGCAGAACGCGCGCCTGGTCGTCAACGCCGAGCGCTACTACCGCGCGCTGTTTCGCGGCGGAATCGAGAGCTGGAACGTGCGCGACGCGCACATGGCCGAGACGCTCGACGATCTCGTCGCGCATCTCGAGCGCACGTGCGGGCCGGCGAAGGTCGTGGTATGGGCGCACAACTCGCACCTCGGCGACGCCCGCGCCACCGAGACCGCTCGCGAGGGCGAGCTCAACCTCGGCCAGCTCGTGCGCGAGCGGGCGGGTACCGACGTGCTGATCGCCGGCTTCACGACGTACGCGGGAACGGTCACCGCGGCATCGGACTGGGGCGGGCCGGCGCTGCGCAGGCGCGTGCGCCCGGCGCTGGCCGGCAGCTGGGAGGAGCTGCTGCACGCGCGCGGCGCGGCGCGCCTGGTGCTCGATGCCGCGCAGCTGCCCGGCGAGCGCCTGCAGCGCGCGATCGGCGTGATCTACCGGCCCGAGACCGAGCGCGTGTCGCACTACCTGCGCGCCCGCATCGCCGAGCAGTTCGATCTCGTCGTCCACATCGACGAGACGCACGCGCTGGCGCCGCTGGAGGCCACGAGCGAGTGGCACGCCGGCGAGCTGCCAGAGACCTATCCGCACGGCGTCTGAGGCAGCGGCGGCGCGCGCCGGCACGCGGCGCGGCGCGCGCGGCTGCGAAGCTCCAGCGCGTGTTCGAGCAGCTGCGCCGCGTGACCGCCACCCGCTACGTCGCCCCGCTGCGCGAGGGCGGCTCGCTGCCCGGCCTGCTGGAGGCCGACGACGACGGCATGTACGTCACGAAGTTCACGGGCGCCGGCCAGGGCGAGCGCGCGCTCGTCGCCGAGGTCCTGGCTGGCGAGCTCGGCCGCGCGCTCGGCCTGCCGGTGCCCGAGCTCGTCGTCGTCGACGTGCCCGCCGAGCTCGGCCACGCCGAGCCCGACCCGGAGATCCAGGAGCTGCTCGCCGCCAGCCCTGGCATCAACCTCGGCATGGACTTCCTGCCCGGATCGCTGCCGTTCGCGCATCCCGCCGATCCGCCGCTCGACCCGCAGTTCGCCGCCGACGTGGTCTGGTTCGACACGCTCGTGACGAACGTCGACCGCACGCACCGCAACCCCAACCTCATCGTCTGGCACGGTCGCACCTGGCTGATCGACCACGGCGCGGCGTTCTTTCGCCAGCACGGCGAGCGCCCGCTCGCCGGGACCTCGCACGTGAGCGTGCCGATGCTCTCCGAGCACGTGCTGCTCGCCGACGCGGGCTCGATCCGCGAGGCCGACGAGCGGCTCGCCTCCCGGGCGCTGGCGGCGGTCGGCACGGCCGTCTCGCTCGTGCCGCCCGTCTGGCTGGGCGCCAACCCGACCTCGCGCCGCGCCGACCTGGCCGCGTTCCTGACCTCGCGACTGGCGGCGCCGCGGGCGTTCGTCGAGGAGGCCGAACGTGCCCGTGGATGACGCCGCCGCGCAGCCGTTCGCCTACGCGGTCCTGCGCGTCGTGCCGAGCGAGCAGCGCGGCGAGCGCGTGAACGTCGGCGTCGTGCTGTTCTGCCGCCGCCACGACTTCCTCGACCTGCGCGCCGGCCTTGATCCCGCGCGCCTGGCGGCGCTTGCGCCGGACCTCGATCCCGAGCCGATCCGATCGCGCCTGGAGGCTCTGCGACTGATCCTCTGCGGCGACCCCGCCGGCGGTGCGCTCGCCGCGCTCGATCCGTCCGAGCGCTTCGGCTGGCTCGTCGCGCCGTCCTCGACGATCATCCAGGTGTCGGAGGTGCACACGGGCATGACGATCGACCCGCGCGCGACGCTCGAGCGGTTGTTCGGCCAGCTCGTCGTCTGAACGCCCGCGTGCGGCGAACACTGTTCAGCCGATAGTCACGCCCCGATGACATGGTCATCGGCGTCGCCCGGCAGTCAACCCTGAACGGCTTCCGCCACCGCGTCGCCGACCACGCCGCAAGCGGCGCCCTGCGCGACCTCCTGGAGCACCACCGCGTCTCCTATTCGCCCGAGCCGATGTCCGAGGGCGCGATCTTCGGGCTCTCCGGGGCACTGGATCTCAGCGTGCGAATCGCGGCCGCGCCGGCCGTCCCCCGGTCGACCTCGAGGGCCGCGCGCCGTCGCTCGAGCTGGACCTCTGTCGCCACCTCGACCTGCGGGCCACGTGGTGCGTCACCGACGACCCGGCCGAGGGCTGGGAGCTGCTGCGCCGCGAGCTCGACGAGGGCCGGCCGACGCTGCTGCACGCCGACTGCGGCGAGCTCGACTATCACGACGACGGCCGTCACGACACCCGCCATGCCGTCGTCGCGACGAGCGCCGACGTGCAGGCCGGCGTCGTCTGGGTGGCCGACCGCCGCTTCGCCGACCTGCAGCGCTGCACGCTCTCCTCGCTCGCGGCCGCGCGCGCCTCGCGCGGCTGGCCGGAGCCCGCCCGCCACGCGCTGCTGCGCCTGCGCCGCCCCGATCGCCTCGCCGATCCGCGCGCCGCAGCCGGCGCCGCGCTGGCGCGGGTCGTGCAGAGCATGCGCCACCCACTGCGAAACGGCCACCCGCACGTGCGCAGCGGCCTCGCCGGGATCGACGCGCTCGCGGCCGCCTGGCCGCGGCTGCCCGAGCTCGCCGGCCCGCGCCTGGGCGAGACGCTTGCCGCGCTGAGCTTCCGCGTGCGCGAGGGCGGCACCGGCGGCGCGCTGTATCGCTCGCTGCAGGCGCGCTTCGAGCACGACGCCGCGGCGCTGCTGGGCTCGTCGCAGCTGGGGCGCGCGGCGCTCGTCTGCGACGACCTCGTCGACGCCTGGCGGGCCTTTGCGGCGACCCTCGCCGACGAGGACGCCGGGCGCGCCCACACGGTCTCACGGCCGTTGCTCGATCGCATCCGCACGCTGGAGCACCGCCACGTCGAGGCGCTCGAGCGCCACCTCGACATGCGCGCGGCAGCCCTCGCCTAGCCCTCCGCGATTTCATCGCGAATCGCACCGAAGCCATAGAGAACCGGGCATATGGGCGTCTTGCGCGCCAACGTCTCCTAGCATCGGAGGGGATGCGCGACTACCGATCTGCGATCCGCACGCATGTCGTCCTCTTCGACGGGGGCATGGGCGCGACGCTGGAGCAGTTCGATCTCTCGCTCGAGAAGGACTACAAGCTTCCCGGCCGCGCGCACGAGGCGCTCGTGCTCAACCGCCCCGACGTCATCGAGGGCGTGCACGCGTCGTTCGTCGAGGCCGGCGCCGACGTCGTGCAGACCGACACCTTCCAGGCCAGCCGGCTGAAGCTCGACGAGTGGGGCCTCGGCGACCAGACGCTCGAGATCAACCGCCGCGGCGCGCAGCTCGCGCGCAAGGCCGCCGGCGAGCGCCTGTTCGTCGCCGGCTCCGTCGGGCCGACCGGCTTCCTGCCGGCCTCCGACGACCCGACGCTCGGCGACATCTCCTTCAAGACGCTCCGCGAGACCTTCGCCGAGCAGTGCCTGGGCCTGATCGAGGGCGGCGTCGACGTGATCGTGATCGAGACCGCGCAGGACATCCTCGAGGTCAAGGCGGCGATCTTCGGCGCGCGCGAGGCGATGAAGCTCGCCGGGCGCGAGGTTCCGATCCAGACGCAGGTCTCGCTGCTGCCAAACGGCGGCAAGATGCTGCTGGGCACCGACATCTCGGCCGTGCTGACGACGCTCGAGGCGCTGAACGTCGACGCGATCGGCCTGAACTGCTCGACCGGCCCCGAGGACATGCGCGACGCGATCCGCTTCCTCGGCGAGTTCAGCCCCGTGCCGGTGGCGTGCATCCCCAACGCCGGCATCCCGATCCAGGGCCACGACGGTGAGACGATCTTCCCGGAGGGACCCGAGCAGTTCTCCAAGACGCTGATCGACTTCGTCACGCGCTACGACGTCAGCATCGTCGGCGGCTGCTGCGGCTCGACGCCCGACCACATCCGGATGGTCGCCGACGGCCTCAAGGGTCGCCGCGCGAAGCCGCGACCGTCGCCGCGCGAGACGCACGTCAGCTCGATGATCGCGGCGACGACGCTCGTGCAGGAGCCGCGCCCGACGATGGTCGGCGAGCGCGTCAACTCGCAGGGCTCGCGCAAGGCCAAGGAGATGCTGCTCGGCGACGACTACGACGGCCTCAGCCAGATCGCCGAGGATCAGGTCGACGGCGGCGCGCACGTGCTCGACCTGTGCGTCGCGCTCGTCGAGCGCGAGGACGAGGACGAGCAGATGCGCCGCGTCGCCGAGCGCGTGTCGCTCGCGCAGCCCGCGCCGATCCAGGTCGATTCGACCGAGCCGCATGTCATCGAGGCCGCGCTCGAGCAGATCCCGGGCCGCGCGATCGTCAACTCGATCAACCTCGAGGCCGGCCGCGACAAGCTCGACCGCGTGGTGCCGATCGCGCTCGCCCACGGCGCCTGCCTGATCGCGCTGACGATCGACGAGGTAGGCATGGCGAAGACGGCCCAGCGCAAGCTCGAGATCGCGCGACGCCTCAAGGAGCTGTGCTGCGACGAGCACGGCCTCGATCCCGAGGCGCTGATCTTCGACGTGCTGACGTTCACGCTGACGACCGGCGACGAGGAGTGGCGCCCGTCGGCCGTCGAGACGATCGAGGGCATCCGCCTCGTCAAGGAGCACATCCCCCACGTCAAGACGTCGCTCGGCGTCTCGAACGTCTCCTTCGGCGTCGGGCCGCGCGCCCGCGCGGTGCTGAACTCCGTCTTCCTGCACCACTGCGTCGAGGCCGGCCTGGACCTCGCGATGGTCAACCCGAACCACATCACGCCGTACTCCGAGATCGGCGAGGCCGAGCGCGCGCTCGCCGACGACCTCGTCTTCAACCGCCGCGAGGACGCGCTCGAGCTGTTCATCGGGCACTTCGAGTCCCAGAACGAGCGTGGCGAGGACGATTCAAGGCCGACCCGACCGAGGGCATGGAGCCCGAGGAGGCGCTGCACTTCCACATCCTGCGCCGCAAGAAGGAGGGCGTCGAGGACTGGATCGACTTGTGCGTCGACAAGATCGGCGCGGTGCCGACGCTCAACGAGGTCCTGCTGCCGGCGATGAAGGAGGTCGGCGACAAGTTCGGCGCCGGCGAGCTGATCCTGCCCTTCGTCCTGCAGTCGGCGACGGTCATGAAGCGCGCCGTCGCGCAGCTGGAGAACTACCTCGACAAGGTCGAGGGCTACACGAAGGGCACCGTCGTGCTGGCGACGGTCTTCGGCGACGTGCACGACATCGGCAAGTCGCTCGTCAACACGATCCTCACGAACAACGGCTACACGGTCGTCGACCTCGGCAAGCAGGTGCCGATCTCGGCGATCCTCGAGGCCGCGCAGGAGCACGAGGCGACCGCGATCGGCCTCAGCGCGCTGCTCGTCTCGACCTCCAAGCAGATGCCGCTGTGCATCGAGGAGCTCTACGAGAAGAGCCTGGACTTCCCGGTGCTGATCGGCGGCGCGGCGATCAACCGCGACTTCGGCCTGCGCGCGCTGTATCCGAAGGGCCGCGCGGCGGACGACTCTACGAGCCCGGCGTCTTCTACTGCAAGGACGCCTTCGAGGGCCTGCACAAGATGGACCAGCTGATCGAGGAGGAGGGTCGCGCGGCGCTGATCGAGAAGACGCGCGCCGCGGCGCTGCACTTCCGCCTGCACGGCAAGGACCCGCCGCCGCTGATCACCGACGACGACAGCGTGCGCTCCGCCGCGCACACCGACGTGCCGATCCCGCAGCCGCCGTTCTGGGGCGCGCGCGAGATCGACGTGCCGCTCGACGAGATCTTCCCGCACCTCGACACGCACGTGCTGTTCAAGCTGCACTGGGGCGGGCGCGGCGTCAAGGGCGAGGCCTGGCGCAAGCTCCTCGACGAGGACTTCCAGCCGCGCCTGGAGCGCATGTGGCGCGAGCAGGACTACCTGCGCCCGCGCGCGCGGCTGGGCTACTTCCCCTGCTACAGCGAGGGCAACGAGGTCGTCGTGCTCGATCCCGAGGATCGCGAGACCGTGCTCGAGCGGCTCGTCTTCCCGCGCCAGCCCGGCCATCACCGCATCTGCCTGGCCGACTTCTACCGGCCGAAGGACAGCGGCGAGCTCGACGTCGTCGCGCTGCAGGCCGTGACGGTCGGGCCGCGCGTGACCGAGGTCATCACGGCGCTCGAGCAGGAGGGCGAGTTCGCCGAGCAGCTCTTCACGCACGGGCTCGGCGTGCAGTCCGCCGAGGGGACCGCCGAGTGGCTGCACTCGCGCGTGCGCGCCGAGCTCGGCATCGGCGCGACGCAGGGACGGCGCTACTCGTGGGGCTATCCGGCGTGTCCGGAGCAGTCCGAGCACGAGAAGATCTACCGCCTGCTCGACGCGCCGTCGATCGGCCTGACGCTGACCGGCGGCTACGCCGTCGAGCCCGAGCAGTCGACGCTGGCGATCATCGCCCACCACCCGCAGGCCGTCTACTTCGGCATGAAGTCGGGCTTCCTGCCCAAGGAGAAGGCGCCCGACGACATCATCGCCGGCTCCGATCGCGACGCCACCCACAAGCGCGATCACGACCCGCGCGACGGGCCACCCGAGGACGAGCCGGCGCTGACCGCCGACGCCCGCGCCTGACGGCGCGACAGCCTCGGGGACGTTCCGACCCGCGAGGAAATCGATCACTGCCGCCGTGTCGTTGCCGCTAGGCTCGCCACCTCCAGCGCGTCGCAGCAGGCTACCGGCCTGTCGTCCCATCGCGATCCGACCGAGAGGGAACCCATGCACGGAGTGATCAGATCGACCTGTTGGGCGGCTGCGCTCGTCGCCACGGCGGCACTCGCGGTCGGCGTCAGCGGCGCCGTCGGAGACACCGATTCGAGCACCAGGGCGAAGGACATCTCGTGCACGGTCAAGCTCGCGGCGCAACGGATGCCCAGCGCGACCCGACCTGGCATCGACTTCGGCCAGATCACGTGCGCCGGGGCTTTCGGGTTCGGGATGCAGTACGACACCTTCACGATCGCGGGCACCGAGGGGAAGGGAACGGCCGCGTTGAAGTTCAAGGCCTACTTCGACGGCGGCAGGGCCAACGGCACGTGGGCGCTGACCTTCGCGGGGGGACCGTGCGATCTGAACTTCAAGATCAAGGTGACGTTCGACGGCGGGACCAGGAAGTACAAGGACCTGAAGGGCGGGGGCACCGGCAGCGGCGACTTCACCGACGTGGCCTCGACGCCGAACTGCAGCCACGCCACGTTCAAGTTCAAGGGGAAGGTGACAGGGGCCTGATCAGTACGCCGTGTAGACGAGCAGCCCGTTGGAGTAGCCGCCCATGCGCGCCGTTGTGCTGCCGAGGATCTCGAGACCGTCCTCGATGCCGAACAGCGCGTACTTGTCGGGATCCGTCGAATAGCAGCGGATCTGGTTCAGCAGGCCGACGCACGTCCCCAGGTTCGCCGACTTGATCTTCGCGTTCGCGTCGACGATCGCGTTGACGAGGTGCGTTCGCGAGATCGCCCCCGAATAGGGGTTTCCGGACGGCTGCGTGCCCAGGACGGTGGTGGCGCCGCCCCAGTTCTGCGCGTAGCGCGTGCCCGCCGCGGTGACGTCGCTCACGACGGACGTGAAGCCCGTGCCGCTCGGAGGGATGTGGGGGTTGCGAAACACGATCGGCGCGTCGTGGGCCGCTCCGCTCCACGAGCGCCACAGGCGCAGGCAGTACTCCAGGCGCTGCGAGGTCGTCGTGTCCTGGAGCATCGCGCAGATGTACGCCCAGCCGAGATTCCCGGAATAGGTCTGGACGTGCCGGTAGGCACTCATCACGAGCACGGCGCTGGGCCCGTAACCGTTGGAGAACGGCCGCGTGCCGATCGCCTGGCCGGTCGAGTGGTCGTGGCGCGCGCCGCACCAGTACGGGCAGTAGTTGTTGGCGGTGTTGGCATTGACCCAGAAGCCCCAGGCCGCGCCCTTGGCCTGGCACGCCGAGGAATCGGCCTGCGCGTTGTGGCGCAGTTGATACTGCTCGCGGGGCAGTCCGGGATCGAAGCCGGTCAGGCTCCCGGGGTTGAAGGCGCTCGGCGTCAGGAACGGGGCGCTCGTCTTCGGGGCACTCGGCTGCGAGAACTTGTACGCCGTGCAGTAGTCGCCGGCCGGCAGGCTCCATGGCGTGGGCGCCGGGTACTCGTTGGGCAGGTTTCCCCCCGCGCCGCCGGACGCCGAGTGTCCGTTGAGCGCTCCGGCAGGCGCGTTCGGCGGTCCGTAGTGGGTGAACGTCGCTGCCTGCGCAGCGATCGGCACCGACAGCACCAGCGCCGCCATCAGCCCGCTTGCCAGCAGGGTCGTCCTCACGTCCCGCCTCCGCCATCGTCGCGTGGCCCCGTGTGGCGACCCTCTCATCCTGCGGGGCGTCACGTCAATGAATTTGTCGCAGGCCGCCCGTACCATGGCGCCATGTACGAGCCTCGACGCTCAGCCTTCGTGCTGGTGTGCGCCGCACTGGCAGCGGGCGGGGCCTCAGAATCGGCCCACGCCGGCACGGCGAGCGGGCAGCCGGCGCGGTTCACGGCGTCCGCGGGGGAGCAGAACGCGTTGACCGTCGATCAGGGCGCCGGCGGTGCCGTGCGCTTCGTCGATGCCGGAGCGCCCGTCGTTGCGGGGTCGTGGTGCTCCCCGGTCCCGCTCGGCGAGGCCTCGTGTGACCCCGACGGCGATCCGCGCGACGGCGATGGCGGCGGTGTGCACGCCGACCTGGGCGACGAGAGCGACCGGGCGATCGTCCGCTGGATTCCGGGAACGGGCGCTCGGCCGGGAACGATCGACGTCAGGGCCGGAGCCGGCGACGATCGCATCGAGAACGTGGCGACCGCAGGCGCGATTCGCTTTGCGGGGGGCGACGGCGACGACACGCTCGTCACGGGCCCGTCGTCGCCCGCGTGGCTGCTCGGCGGCGCCGGCGCGGACCTCATGAGCTCGAGCGGCTGCTGCGCCGTCGCCAGCTACGAGGACCATGGCCAGGCTGGCGTGCGCGTCACGCTCGACCAGACCGCGAACGACGGCGTCGCGGGTGAGCGCGACGACGTGCGCACGACGGGCGTGATCGGCGGCCCGGGCCCGGACGTCATCCGCGGCGACGCCGCCGCCAACGCGCTGACCGGCTCCGGCGGCGCCGACGTGCTCGCCGGCCGCGGCGGCGACGATTCGATCGACGCGACGCTCGCGAGCGCGATCGCCGCGGCAGGCGCCGACGGCGTCAACGCGGTCACCTGCGGCGCGGGCCGCGACGACGTCGTGGGTGACGAGAACGACAGGGTCGCCACCGACTGCGAGTGGCTGCGCGTCGGGTTCTCCGGCCCTGAGCTCGTGCTCGTCGCAAGCGCAGCGCGCGCCGCGCGCACAGGCTCGCTGAAGCTGACCTACCGCGTGAAGCTCCCCAGCCCCGTCGCCCCGACCTTGCGCAGCACGCTACGACTCGTCGACCGCAAGGGCCGCAGCGCCAGCTCCCGAGCGCAGTTCGTGCTCGGCGGCGCCGCGAACAGCGCGACCGTGCGCGTCAGGCTCAACCGCACGACGCGCCGGCGCCTCGCCCGCAGCCGCGCCGGCAGGCTGCGGTTGATCGCGCGGCGCGTCAGCCGCAGCGTCGGCCCCGAGACCGATACGGGCTACGAGCAGTGGCAGCTGCCCGTGACGGTCCGTCGGCGGTGAGCCAACGGGTATCAGGTGCGCGTCGGCGCGCGCTCGTCGGCGTACAGCCGCAACGCGAAACGTCCGACCGGGTGGTCGCGCAGCTGTTCGACGTCGCGACGCATCGGCGCCGCCAGCTCGTCGATCGCCGGCAGCGGACCGCGGTACTGCGGCGGCAGCACCGCCGGGGCGATCAGCGTCACGAGCGCGAGGTCGGCGGCGCTGAGGCGGTCGCCGACGAGGTAGCGCCGACCGTCGCCGAGGCGCTGCTCGAGGCCCGCGAACGACGCGTCGATGATCGCGCGCTGCTCGCCGACGCTGCCGGGATGCAGGCCGAGCCCGCTACCCAGGCGCTTGGCCAGCAGCGGGTAGGCGATCGGCACGATCAGGCGCTCGATCAGCGGCGCGCGATACAGCCAGCTGCGCGTCGTGCTGCGGCGCCGGGGCAGCTGGTAGGCGTAGGCCCACGCTCGCACAGCCACGCCGAGCTTGTCGAAGAACTCGTCGAACAGGCGCCGCACCTCCGCGCTCTGCACGGGATCGGCTGGGTAGAGCTTCAGCTCCTCGGGCGCGCGCTGCTCGTAGAAGTCGACGATCTGACGCGCGTCGGTGAGCGAGCGCTCGCCGATATCGAGTACCGGCACGACACGGCCTCCGCGATGGCGGCGCGCGGCAAACGTGTTGAAGACGGGAGCATGGCACTGCTCGTCGTAGTCGACTGCGAGGCGATCGAGCGTCCAGCGGGCGAGCTCGCAGTACGGGCTCACCGGCACGGAGATCATCACCGGCCGGTCTGGGGAGAGGCTTGCCATAGGCGAGCGATCGTAGCCGCCCGCCGTAACGCTCCGCGAAACGCCCCGCGCTCACGGTCGGGGATCCTCGGCCCGCCGAGAACGCAAGCGGACCAGGCGCTGCGCCCGGTGCTCAGGCCGGCAGCCGCGCCTCCTCGAGATCGAGCTCGCGCTGGATCTCGCGCATGACGTCGAGGCTCAGCTTTCCCTCGTTGCGCAGGCCGAGGATCGCGTCGCGCTCGACGCCGATCAGCTCGCGGCGCAGCGAGCTGTAGCGCTCGATGGGCTCGCGCGAGGCCGCTCGCGCCTCCTCGTCGTCGCCGCCGATGACCGCCATGCAGCGCCGGAAGCGCGCGCGATAGAGCTCGCGCATGCGCCGCAGGCGCTCCTCGCTGATGCGCTGCTCGCGTTCGAGCTCGTCGAGGCGGTCGAGCGCGGCCTGCGCGGCCTCCAGGCGCGCGATCGCCTCATCGGGGGTCCACGTGCGCTCGCCGTGCAGGCCGAGCATCCGCAGCAGCAACGGCAGCGTCAGGCCCTGCCCGACGAGCGTGATCGCGATCACCCCGACGGTCACGAAGATCAGCAGGTCGCGCTGCGCGAACGGCGCGCCCGAGTCCAGCGCCTGCGGCAGCGCCAGCGCCGCGGCCAGCGAGATCGCGCCGCGCATGCCGCTCCAGCCGACGACCAGCCGCTCGCGCCAGTCCTCGCCGGTATCGGCGTGGCGCAGCGCCGGAAGCACGCGTCCGAGCAACGGCGGCACGGCCTGCCACGCCAGGCGCACGCCGATCACGACGAGGCTCACGACGACGACGTCGGCCAGCAGCGACGCGGCCTCGCCCGTCTCGCGCAGGCTCTCGAAGACGCCCTCGAACTGCAGCCCCAGCAGCACGAACAGCGTCACGTTGAGCCCGAACACGAGCACCTGCCAGAACGCGTGCGCGCTCAGGCGCGTGTCGGCGTCGAACATCTCGTGCGAGTGCCAGCCGAACCAGACGCCCGTCGTGACCGCCGCGAGCACCCCCGAGGCGCCGGCCTGCTCGGCGCCGATGTAGGCGCCGTAGGCGAACAGGATGCTGAGGAAGATCGCCAGCGGGACGTCGGTCAGGCGACGGTGGACGCGCACCCCGGCCCAGCCGATCGCAAGCCCGACCGCGACCCCGCCGGCGGCCGAGACGACGAAGCCGATCGCCGCCGAGCCGAGCGCGAAGGTGCCCGCGACCGCCGCCGTGACGGCGACCTTGTACGCGACCAGCGCGGCGGCGTCGTTGAGCATCGCCTCGCCCTCGACCGCCAGCGCGACGCGCTCGGGCACCCCCATCCGGCTGAACGTCGCCGCCGCTGCGACCGGGTCGGTCGGCGCGAGGATCGCGCCCAGCACGAACGCCGCCTGCCAGCTGAGCCCGTCGACGACCGCATGCGCGACGACCGCGACGACGAGCATCGTCACGAGCACGAGCGCGAAGGTCAGCGAGACCAGCTGCGCGGTCGCGGCGCGCAGCTGCTGCGGCGAGGCGTTGAAGCCCGAGGCGTGCAGCAGCGGCGGCAGGAAGATCAGGAAGACCGCCTCCGGCTCGAGCTCGATCGCCGGCAGGCCGGGGATGAAGCCGATCGCCACGCCGCCGACGACGAGCACGATCGGATACGGGATCGAGATCAGGTCGGCGAGGCGCACGAGCACCGCCGCGGCGAACAGGACCGCGATGAGGAACTCGACGTCGCCCACGGTCGCTGAGTCTAGGAGGCGATCGCTGCGCTACGGTCGGCGCGTGAGCGAGCATCCGGCGATGCCTCCGCTGGGCCCCGACGACCACGTCGCCGGCCCCGCCGGCGCGCCGCTGGAGCTCGTCATGTACGGCGACTTCCAGTGTCCCTACTGCGCCGCCTCGCAGTCGATCCTGCGGCGCGTGCGCGACCGGCTCGAGGGCCGCCTGCGCTTCGCCTTTCGCCACATGCCGCTGACCGAGGTGCACCCCGACGCGCCCAAGGCCGCCGAGGCGTCGGAGGCCGCCGCCGCGCAGGACGCGTTCTGGCCGATGCACGACCAGCTCTACGCCGCGCGCGGGAATCTGGGCTTCGAGGATCTCGTCGGCCACGCCGCGGCGCTCGACCTGGACGCCGAGCTCGTGCGCCGCGAGCTGACCGACGGCGTTCACGCCGCGCGCGTGGCGCGCGACGCGTCAGGCGCGCGGGCGGCCGGCGTGCAGGGCACGCCCGCCTTCTTCGTCAACGGCGTGCTGCACGAGGGCGCCTTCGACGCGGGATCGCTCGTCGCCGCGCTGGTGGCTCAGTAGCGCTTGGGCGCCGAGGTCGCGAGGAACATCATCGCGGTCGCGTAGATCGTCAGCAGCGCGCCGATCGCCAGCGTGACCGCGGCCAGGATGCCGAGCGGCGGCCACGGGTCGGCCAGGCTGTCGAACTGCGGTCGCCCGCTCTCGAGCACCGGGACGACGTCCCTGTCGAGATAGGAGGCGAAGGCCGGAAGCGTGCGCACGGGCGCGCCGTCGTCCGTGCGCCGCAGGTCCTGCGTGCCGGGGATCGCGTTCCAGCCGCGCGTCACCGGCCGCAGCGCGGGAAGCGCCCGCGCGATCCCCGGCGCGCGGCCGCGCAGCGTCCTCGAGCAGCTCGCGCTCGCTCATGTTGAACTTGCGCGCAAGGGCCGACAGCAGCGGCGCCACCTCGGCCGACGCCCTGCTCAGCGGGATCGCCTCCAAGAGGGCGGTCGTGCGCGGCGCCGCCCCGCGCAGGCGGCTTCGCACCTCATCGCGCGAGACGCCGGTCCGCTCGGCGACGAAGGCCAGCAGCTCCGGGACCTCGGCAGCGCCGCCGCCGGCGGCGGTGACGATCGGATCGCCGAAGCTCGCGGTCTGCACGACGAGGTCGATGCCGGCGCGCGTGCCGGCAACGCGCTGGCGATCGAACGCGGGCTCGAGGCGCTCGATCGCCTCGTCGGCGCCGTTCAGGCGCGGGAAGTAGCTCAGCGCGCCGACGACGGCCAGCGTCACGATCCCGATTGCGACGACCGCCGCCCAGGCGAAGCGGCCCGACGGGTGATGGCGCGACCAGCGGGCGTGCAGCAGCCCGAAGCCGATCAGGACGAGGCCGATGGCCAGCAGCAGGTACGGGACGTAGCCGACGCCGCCAGATCCCGCCAGCGCCCTGATGTGGTCCTGCTCGTCGGCGACCGTCGCGACGAGGTCGTCGCGGACGTAGTCGCGGTACTCGGGCAGTGTCTTGACGCGGTCGCCGTCGAAGCGCGTCATGCCCTCGACGCCGGGCACGTTGCGCCAGCCGCCGGTGACGCCGGGAAGTGCCGAGAGCGTCTGAAAGAGGCGCGGGAAGTTTCGCGCGAGCTGGTCCTGCACGTTCTCGGGCGTCGTGTTCAGCGTGGTGGCGAGAAACCGCGTCAGCTCGTCGCGCTCGCGCGCGACGCCCGAGAACGGCAGCGAGCGCAGCAGAGCCTCGATGTGCGGCGCCTGTTCGCGCAGGTAGGCGCGCGCTCGCTGCCGGGAGACGTCCGCCTGGCTCGCGATCAGCGCGATCAGCTCGGGCACCTCGCGGGCCGCGCCACCCTTCGTGACGAGCGGATCGGCGAGCTGCACGTACTGCGACAGCAGCTTCGTCCCGCCGAGCTCGCCCCGGACGGCGCCCTCGGAGACGACCGGCTTGGCGGTGTCGAGCAGCTCCTGCCCGTCGGTCAGCCGCGGGATCAGTCCGAGCGCGAACACGGCCGCGACCACGACGACGCCCAGCACGACGACACCCAGCCAGGCCCGCGACGCGGTAGTCGACAGGAGCCCCTTCATACGATCTTCCCCTCCTCCAGGCCCACGGCGAGGACGACGCCCGCCGGTTGTCGGGCCGACCTTACACGCGAGGCGCGCCGCGGGTGCGGCCCGCGCGGTCCGTCCGTCGCGCCGAGCAGGATGATTGCGGCGATGACTTGCGATCCACAGGCCGGCGCGTGGGTCTACCTGCTGCGCTGCGGCGCCGACGACTCGCTCTACACGGGCTGGACGAACGACCTCGAGCGGCGCCTGAGCGCCCACGGCGCGGGAACGGCGAGCCGCTACACCCGCTCGCGGCTGCCGGTCGAGCTCGCGCTCGCGCTGCCGATGGCCGATGCGAGCGAGGCGCGGCGCGAGGAGGCGCGCATCAAGAAGCTCTCGCGGCCCCAGAAGCTCGCGCTGATCGCCGGCGCGGCGCCGCGGGCCTGAGCGCTACGCCGTCTCGCGCGCGCTCGCGGGCCCGAAGCCCTGCACCGGCGCGAGCTCGACGGGCGAGGCGTGCATGGCGCGCAGGCGCACCTCGCGCCACGACAGACCCTCCTTGACCAGCGCGGGCGTGCCCATGACGATCGCCGTCGCGATCTCGACGGCCTGCAGGATGATCCCGTAGGCCAGCGCGTCGGCGGCGCCGACGCCGTAGGCGGTCAGCACCGCGACGCAGGCGGCCTGAAAGACGCCGAGGTTCGAGGGCGTGGCGGGCAGCACGGCCGTGACGTTGACGGCGAACAGCACGGCCGCCGCAGCCCCGATCCCGGCCTGGCCGTCGAGGCCGAGCGCGACGAGCAGCACGTAGCACGCCAGCCACTGCACCGCCCACGCCGAGAGCTGGAAGACGGCGGCCATGCCGCCGAGGCGCGGACGGCTGAAGACGCGCAGGCCGTCACGCACCTGGACGAGCGCCGAGCGCGCCTGCGTCACGAACGTCGCCACGCGCCGGAAGCGCGAGGGCCTGCCCGAGCGCAGCAGCGCCGGGGCACCGAGCATGACCACGACGATCGCAAGCGGCGCGACCGCGACGAGCAGCAGCGCCGTGTGGTGCTTGAAGAGGTCCACCGTCGAGAACATCGTCACGCCCAGCACGATCAGCGCGAGCACGTTGAGCAGCGTCTGCGAGACGATCGTGCCCAGCACGACCGGCACGTGCAGGCGCGCGTTGCCGATCCGCCGGGCGACGACGAACGCGCGGGCGGGCTCGCCGAGGCGGGCCGGCAGCGTCGCGGACATCAGCACGCCGATGAACGTGCCCTGCAGCGCATCGACGAGCCGCACCCGCGCCCGCGGCAGCGCGGCACGCAGGATCGCGTGCCACGCGACGCCGCGCAGGACCATCGAGAAGCACATCAGCCCGAGCCCGAGCAGGACCCACGTCGGCGTCGCGGCCAGCATCGCCTCGCCGATCCGCCCGACGCCGATGCGCTGCATCGCGAAGGCCGCCAGCAGCGCCGCGAGCAGGCCGGCCACTCCGACGGCCGCGCGGCGTACGAGGCGTGCGCCCGGGCGGGGCGCACCGCCGCCGGTCTCGGGCAGCGGCTCGAGCGACGCCAGCCGCACGGCCGGCACGCGTACGCCGTCGGCGGGCGTCAGGCCCAGTCGCACCAGCGCGCGCGAGCCCTCGGGAGCGGGCATCGCGATCGCGTCGCCGTAGGCGCCGAGCACCTCGGCCGCCACGCGCGGCCAGGCGTAGCGCTGCGCCGAGCGCGCGGCGGCCGCGGCCAGCGCGTCGCGGCGACCGCCGTCGAGCGCGAGGTCGCGCAGCACCTCCGCCAGCGCCGTCGCGTCGCCGCGCGGCACGAGCACGCCGTCGACGCCGTCGCAGACGACGTCGCGGTAGCCGGCGATGTCCGACGCGACGACCGGCGTGCCGGCCGCGAAGGCCTCCGTCAGCACCATGCCGAAGCTCTCGCCGCCGAGCGAGGGCGCGCACAGCATGTCGGCGCCCTCGAGCACGCGGCGCTTGTCGGCGTCGCCGCACTTGCCCAGCGCGAAGACGTCGCGCGCGTCGAGCATCAGCGGCCCGATCTCGTCGGGCGTGACGCCGACGATGTGCAGCTGCACCGGCAGGTGCTCGCGCAGCGCCTCGAAGGCGCGCAGCAGCACAGGCAGCCCCTTGCGCTCCACGGACTGGCCGATGAAGGCGATCCGCAGCGGCCGGTCGTCGGACACCGGCCCGCTCACCCGGCGCGCGGTCGGCACATCGGGCACGTCGACGCCGTTGGGGATGATCCGGTAGCTGCCGCCGAAGAACCGCCGCCCGGTCCAGGCCGCGGCCTCCGAGACGGCGATCCGCACGTGCAGGCGGTTGAGCCGGCGCCGCGCGCCCATGAGGTTGGCGACGTTGTTGGAGATCGCGTTCTCGGAGTAGCAGTGGAACGTCCCGACGAGCGGCGCGTCGATCGCGCACAGCGTGTCCCAGCAGGGCGCGGGCGCGACGGGCTCGTGCAGGTGGACGACGTCGAAGCCCCCGCCGCGCAGCTCACGGCGCAGGATGCTCACGCCGCCGGGCGTGTAGGCGACGTTCGAGACCGCGCCGTTGGAGGGGAATCCGAGCGTGCGCCCGAGCGGGATCAGCCATTCGGGCAGCTCGCGGTCGCCCGGCCGCGCCCCGCGATGCATGCGCCTGGCCAGGCGGTCGTCGGGATCCACCGGCGACAGCACGCGAACGTCGTGGCCCGCGGCCAGGTACTGCTCCGCGAGCGCCTCGATGTGTCGCGTCACGCCCCCCGGATACGTCCACGAGTACGGAGACACCAGCGCGATGCGCATCACGAGATCCTACCTTCGTCCGCCGCGCTCGGCGCACCGCGCACGTATGCGGTCAGGCACGCGAGCAGGAACACGCCGAAGACCAGCAGGATCGGGCCCGAGTCGTTGAACAGCGAGCCGACGATCGAGGCCGTCGCCCCGCCCGCCAGCGCCGCGCGCCAGACCGGCGACCCGCGCAACGGCGCGTAGATGCGCTCGCGGTAGCGGGCGGCATAGGCGACCGACAGCAGCGCGAGCACGGTCAGCAACGGCATCGCGCCGTTTTGGAGGTTGTTGAAGGCCAGCGTGTAGCGGCGTACGGCGACGTCCCACAGCGCGCCGAAGCTGTCGGCCTTGAGGATCGTGCGCGTGAAGTGCCCGTTGCCGCCGGTCGCGAGGTCCAGCAGCGCGAGCCCGGCGATCGCGGCGAACGGGACGAGCGCCGCGATCACGATCATCCGCTTCGACAGCGTGCCCGGCAGCAGCAGCACGGCCATGACCGCGACGCCGGCGCCGACCGTGATCACGCCGCCGACGTCGGCCCCCAGCTGCCCCGCGCCGACGAACACCGCCGCCACGACGCCCGCGACCACGACGATCAGCGCCGCGCGCCGCGAGCGCCCGGGGCCGGCGCCGAACGCCGCGGCGACCTCGAGGTCGGCGCGGCGCATGAGCAGCGCCGCGAGCGCGATCAGCAGCAGCACGACGAGCGATGACTCGAGCTCGTTGCCGAGACCGTAGAAGCGCGCTCCAGAGCGCGGGTTGACGCCCAGCAGCGAGCGGATGATGAGCTTCGAGCCCAGCGCGAGGTCGGCCGCGTAGGCGACGATCGTGATCGCCGCGGGTATCAGCGGCCCGCGGGGCCAGCGCACGAAGCGGTCGGTCAGCGCCGCGAGCACGAACGCCCCGCCGGTGACGATCGCGACCTCGACGAGGCGTCCGGGCGCCAGCCATCCGGTCACCAGCAGCAGCGGCAGCACCCACATCATCGCCAGCGCCCCGATCCGCATCCCGGCGCGGATGCCGCGGCGGTCGGCGAAGAGCCCCAGCAGCAGCGTCAGCGACGCCCATGCGAACAGCAGGGCGCCCAGCACCGGGTAGCGGCGGCCGCTGACGACGCGCAGTCGCGCCTCGATGCGCTCGAGCGCCGCGGCCTCGGGCTCGCCGGTGACGTCGATCAGCTGGCCCTTGACGCTGCGCGGCACCGGCAGGCCGAGCTCGGTCAGGATGGTGACCGGGATGTCGATCGCCGCGACGATCCCCTCCAGGCGCGTCGTCGGCGAGTGCAGCAGGCCCTTGTCGTCGTTGGGAAACCGCGCGGCGGCCGGCAGCAGCTGCGGCACGAACGCCCGCGGCGGCGTCTGCATGACGATCAGCAGGTCGCCGGGCCGGCGATCGCGCAGCAGCCCCACGAGCGCCGCATTGCCCTTGGCGGCGGTCGGCAGGCCCGCGACGACGAGGCGGTGGCGCCCCACCAGCCCGCGCACGCGCTCGGCGAGACCCTCCGCGTTGCCCAGCGACACCTCCGCGACGTCGCCCCGTTCGTCGGCGGCCGCGGCGGCCTCGAGGTGCGTGCGGCCCTTGACGCCGGCGTAGGCGGCGCCGCCCGGGATCTGGCTCGCCAGCAGGCCTGGCTCGATCTTGGCGAGCGCGCTGTCCGCGCGCTCGAGGACCTTGCTCCAGCCGAAGATGAAGCCGCTGCCGTCGCCGCCCGGCACGAGCTCCAGGCGCGGCACCTCGCGCGGGTCATAGACGTTGGGCGAGGTGCGCGAGCCGGCCGAGATGTCGAGGATCGCCTGCTCGGGCGTGTAGCGCCCCTGCGTCGCGCTGAGGAGGCCGATCGCGAGCTGCCGGTGGCTGGCGAAGCGGTCCAGCACGGGGTCGGGGTTGTCGTCGCCGCCCTCGGGCAGGAACGCCAGCACGGCCTGCCCCGAGCGTGCCGAGGCCGGCGCGGCGACGGCCAGGCACGCGAGCCAGAGCAGCAGTGCGAGCACGGCAGCGAGCCGTGGCACGGGGAGAAGAGCGGGCATCGCCGTTGCCTATCCTGTCTGATCGTGCCGACGCGTCATTTCGTGAAGTACACCTTCCTCAAGCTCGATCCCGCCTGGCGGCGCCTGGAGGACGACGAGCGCCGCGCGCACAAGCGCGAGTTCGCGGCGGCCTGCGCGGACTTCGCCGACGGGCATCTGCTGCGCGCCTTCTCGACGGTCGGCACGCGCGGCGACTGCGACCTGATGCTGCTGTCGCAGGCGCAGAACCTCGATCGCATCCACGAGTTCCACGTCGTGCTGGCGCAGAGCGGGCTGATGAAGTGGTCCTCGATCCCGTACTCGTACCTCGCGATGACCAAGGCCTCGGAGTACTCCGACGAGTCGCGCCTGGAGGTCCGCCCCGCGCATGCGAGGTACCTCTTCGTCTACCCCTTCGTCAAGACGCGCGCCTGGTATGCGCTGGACGCGAAGGAGCGCTGGCGCATCATGCAGGAGCACATCAAGCTCGGCAAGGAGTATCCGGACATCGACCTCAACACGTCCTACTCCTTCGGCCTCGACGACCAGGAGTTCGTCGTCGCCTTCGAGACCGATGATCCGGGGTCGTTCCTCGACCTCGTCCAGCGCCTGCGCACGACGGAGTCCTCGCTGTACACCAAGCAGGACACGCCGACGTTCACCTGCATCAACGCGTCGGTCGAGCGCGCGCTGTCGGCGCTCGACGGCGAGCCGATCGTCGCCGAGGTCGCCTGATGCCCTCCGAGCTTCCCGGCGAGGTCCGCGACATCACGGTGATCGGCGCCGGCCCGGTCGGCCTGTCGACCGCGTTCTGGGCAGGCATGCGCGAGGCGACCTCGCGGATCGTCGACTCGCTGCCGCAGATCGGCGGCCAGCTGACCGCGCTGTATCCGGAGAAGTGGATCTTCGACGTGCCCGGTCACGAGAAGGTGCTCGCCAAGGACCTCGTCGAGTCGCTGCGCCGCCAGGCGCTCGAGCAGTTCGACGTGCCGGTGCATCTCGAGACGACGATCGAGTCGATCGACTGGGAGGACGACATCGTCGTCCTGCGCACGAACAACGAGCACTTCCCCGAGCTGCGCAGCCGCGCGGTGATCATCGCCGGCGGGCATGGCGCGTTCGAGCCGAAGAAGCTGCCGGGCTATGACCTGACGCCGTGGGAGGGCCGCGGGGTGCACTACCTCGTCGGCTCGAAATCGGAGTTCGCCGGCAAGCGGGTGCTGATCATCGGCGGCGGCGACTCGGCCTGCGACTGGGTCGTCAACCTCGTCCACACCGCCGAGTCCGTCGCGCTGTGTCATCGCCGCGAGGGCTTTCGCGCGCACGAGCTGACCGTCAACCAGGTCATGGCGGCGGCCGACGCCGGCCACGTCGACCTGCACGTCCCGTATCAGGTCCGCGAGGTCTCGGGCAACGGCGCGATCGAGCGCGTGAGGCTGTTTCACTCCGAGGACGATTCCAACGAGATCGAGATCGAGGTCGATGCGATCCTGCTGCAGCTCGGCTTCAAGACGGCGCTCGGCCCGCTGAAGAACTGGGACATGGAGATCTCCAAGGGCGCGATCGTCGTCGATCAGGTCATGAAGACCAACCTGCCGCAGGTCTGGGCATGTGGCGACATCACGACCTTCGAGGGCAAGCTCAAGCTCATCGCGACCGGCTTCGCCGAATCGGCGATCGCCGTCTCGCAGGCCGTGCACTCCTTCCGTCCGGAGATGAAGATCCAGCCCAAGTACTCGACGAACACCGGCGTTCCGGGCGGGTCGGGCGGCCAGCCGTAGGAGCCTGAGCGGCTACTCGACCCCCACGCGCACCACGTTGCGCGAGCGTGATTCGGTGACGCCGCCGCGGTTGCCGGCGATCGAGACGCAGTAGATCCAGCGGCGGCGGGTTTGTCCGAGCGGCCGATACAGCCGCGACGGCCCGGACTTCAGGGTGCGGTGCGTGTCGCGGTCCACGAACGCCGTGCGCAGCCTGGTCGCGCCGCGCCACGTGGGCGGCCGGCACGCGATCTGGCGCTCCCGCGGGCCGGCCAGGTCGATCGTCGGCAGGCGGCGCGCGCTCGGCGCCAGGGGCGGGTTGTCGCTTCCACGCAGCCACAGCGTCACGCCGGGGTCGGTCGCGTTGATCGCGCCGCTCGTCTCCCCGGCGACGCACCGGGCGTCCTGGAAGGAGTGGATCCCGACGAGCGTGCGAGGCGAGCCGCCCGTGACGACGCCGGCGCCGTTGTCGCCGAAGCAGGGTGTCTGGCGTCTGCTCACCGTGCACAGCACGGACGGGACGCCGTCGGAGCAGCGTGTCGCCCGCGTCGTGCGCGCGGTCATGCCTCGCGCGATGTCGAACTGCTCGTCCGTGCCGAAGGTGAGCAGGCCCCAGCCGAAGATGCTGACGACCGAGCGATCCCGCGGAGGCGACTGGGCAAGCGCCACCGGCGCGACCTGCGCGGTGAGTGCGAACGGCCTGCTCAGCGTCAGCAGCGCGAGATCGTAGGCCAGGCTGTCGGCGCCGGTTCGGCCGGCGAGCGCGTACCTGCGATCTCCTTCGGCGGGATGCACCCGCACGGCGCTGACGGCGCTCAGCTGCACGGCGCCGAGGTCCGCGCCCGGGTCGTTGCGCACGAAGCCCGCCGCTGTCGCGAGCGCCTGGGGGGCCCGCAGCGTGTCGCCGGCGAAGACGCACGACGCCGCCGTCAGAACCCGCGACAGATCGATCAGCGTGCCCGTGCACACCTCGTCCGCCGACGTGACGATCACGTTCCACGGCGTGGCCGCCGGCGCGGGGACAGGGGTGCCGTTGACGATGCGCAGCCCGTGCTGCGCCGTCGCCACGGCAGGTGATGCAGCCAGCACGAGCATCGTGCCGGCGATTGCGATCGCCATCCTCACCGCGCCAGGCTACACCCCGCGCCCGGACGCTCCTAGACCGCCGAGACCTCTTCCTCGTCGGCGACCCGGAACGACGATCCGCAGCCACAGGCCGCGACGACGTTGGGGTTGTTGACCTGGAAGCCGGCACCCTGCAGCGACTCCACGTAGTCGATGACCGATCCGCGCACGTAGGGCAGGCTCGGCTGGTCGACGAAGACCTTCAGGCCGGCGTACTCGAAGACCTCGTCGCCGTCGCGCTTCTCGTCGAAGGCGAGGTTGTACTGGAAGCCCGAGCAGCCGCCGCCCTTGACGCCGACGCGCAGACCGGCGCCCGACACGTCGGTGTCCTGGGCGTCGAGGAACTCGTGGACCTTCTCAGCGCCCTTGTCCGTGATCGTGATCATGCGGGGATCTCCCAACGTGGTTTCCAGCACAATGCCAATACTTCACGAAGTGTAGCGGTCCCGGAAGGCGAGCTCGGCCGGCGTCCGACGCTCGCTACCCTGTGCTCCAGATGCCCAGCGCACACGAGGTCAAGACGCGGATCGAGGCGGCCATTCCCGGCGCCCAGGCCGAGGTGGACACCGCCGACGAGGTGCACTTCAGCGCGCTCGTGCGCGCGGGTGCCTTCGAGGGACTGAGCCGCGTGCAGCAGCACCGGCTCGTCTACGACGTCTTCGAAGGCGAGCTCGGCGGCGCGATCCATGCACTCGCACTCAAGACGGAGGTCTCATGAGCGAAGACAACGAAATCCGCACCGCGATCGCCGAGGCGATCGCCGACAACGACGTCATCCTCTTCATGAAGGGCTCGCCCGCACAGCCGGCGTGCGGCTTCTCGGCTCGCACGGTCGCGATGCTCGAGGCGCTCGAGACGCCGTTCGCGGCGGTCGACATCCTGCCCGACCCGCGCATCCGCCAGGAGCTCTCGGCGCTGTCGAAGTGGCCGACCATCCCGCAGCTGTTTCACAAGGGCGAGCTCGTCGGCGGCTGCGACATCGTCACCGAGATGTACGAGTCCGGTGAGCTCGCCGCGACGCTCGGCGTCGACGCTCCCGGCGACGCTCCCGCGCAAGCACCGGCCGGCGGCGAGCTGCAGCCGCAGTCGGCGCCGATGGGCATCGAGAACCGCCTCGCCTGAGTGGCCCGTCGCACTAGCGCCGGCGGGCCCTGCGGATCTGCACGGCGACGCTCGCGTCGCCGCTGATCCGCAGCTTCGGGTCGCGATAGCGCTTGAGCTCGGCCGGGCCGATCCTCGCGGTCACCCCGTCGAAGCGCTCGAGCGCCTCGATCCGCGCGTGCACCTCGGCGACGGACTCGGGCGGCGGCTCGCTCGAGTTCTCCTCCTCGAAGAGGAACGTCAGCTCGCTGTCGTCCTCGGGCGTCACGCCCTCGTCGGCGTCGGTGCCCTGGAGGCGGATCGTGCGCCGGCCGGGCACGATCCCCCCTGGAACGCGCACGCGAATCGTGCGCGTGAAGCGCACGCCCGTCAACGTACGGCGCAGGCGCAGGCGCAGCGCGATGCGCTGCCCGGGCCGCGCGCGTCTCGGGCCGCTGGCCCCCACGAGGACGGCCTGGCGCAGCCCGCGGCGCACGCGCACGCCGACCTCGACGCTCGTCGGATGCAGCACGCCGAAGCGGTACTCGTCGATCACCTCGGCGCCCTTCGCGACGTCGACGGCGAGCGCCCCCGACAGCGCGTTCGCCCCGCCGCCGGCGACCGCGTAGTGCTGGCAGAAGCGCGCCGGGCGCTTGAGCTCGCGCAGCGCGATCGCGACGCACATCTCGGCGGTCTGGCGGGCGGGGGCGCCGCCGAGCGCCCTCGCCGCCGCCTCGGCGACCGACGATGCGCCGGCCAGCCCGAGGATCGACGGACCGGCCGGGCTGCCGACGTCGCCCTCGTCGGCGATCCGGCTGTTGCGGCTGACGACGCGGCCGGTGTCGAGGTCGCGGGCGGTGACGCGCAGCGGGTAGCTTCGCGGCAGCCCCCCGAGCCGGCCGGCGACCGCGTTGATCGTGTCGGAGGTGACCGTGCCGAGATCGTTGCCCGGCGAGCCGAGCTTGTAGGTCGACAGGTCGGGCGCCCCGACCGGGTTGTTGACGACGGTGTGGATCGTGGCGTCCTGCAGAAACAGCGACCGGCGCCCCGCGCCGTCGAGCGGGTGGCCGAAGAGCCACACGTTGCCGGCGTCGGCGTAGGCGACGGTGCCGATCGAGCCGACGCCGACGTCGCCCGACGTCATCCCGACCGAGGCGGCGGCGCCCGGCACGAGCGGCTGCGGAGGATGGGCGACCGAGCGCGGCGACGCCGGCGAGGCCACGAGCGGATGGCCGGTCTTGCGCGCGGCGCGGGCGAACATCGCCGCCACGGAAGGGCGTACGCCCGACAGCGTCAGCGGGCCCTCGAGGCTGCGCGCGCCGGCGACGGCCGAGCGGCCGGCGGACGACGGCGGCAAGACGGGGTCCGAGAGGATCCGCTCGATCGGGGTCGCCAGGCCGACGGCGCCGCCGTACTCGCCGATGCCGGCGGAGATCGCGCCGATGTTGCGCTGGACGCCGGCTGCATCGGGGCAGAGGATCGGCGATCCGGAGAAGCCCGGGCCGATGCCGGTCGCGTCGACGAGCGGCCCCGAGACGCGCACGAGGATCGTGGCGACGTCCGGGCGCCCGCGATCGATGACCTCGAGGACCTCGACCTGGAAGCTCGAGATCGCCGTCCCGCGCACGACCGTCAGGCCGCTGCACCGAGCTCCCGCGCGCACGTCGCCCAGCGCCATGATCGGGTCGGCTGCGCGCGCCGGGGCCGGCGCCACGAGCACCGCCGCCAGCGCGCCGAGAATCAGGCGGCGCATGCGGCTCGACAGTAGCATCGCGGTGTGGCCGTGCACCCGGCATCAGCGCCCGTCGCCGCTCTGCGCTGGGGTGACGGGCGCCTCGAGATCCTCGATCAGACGTTGCTGCCTGCGCAGGAGGAGTGGCTTGCGCTGCACGGCGCGACCGACACCGCCGCCGCGATCGCGCGCCTCGCCGTGCGCGGCGCGCCGAACATCGGCATCACCGCCGCCTACGGCCTGGCGATGGCGGTCGCCGCCGACCCCGGCGACGACGCGGTGATCGAGGCCGCGTGCGTGCTGCGAGCGGCTCGCCCGACCGCCGTCAACCTCGCCTGGGCCGTCGATCGCGTGCTGGCATTCGTGCTCCCGGTCGCCCCGGAGCGGCGCGCCGCCGCCGCACGTGCCGAGGCCCAGTCGATCCACGCCGCCGAGGACGCGGCCAGCGCCGCGATCGCGCTGCTCGGCGCCGACCTGCTCGCTGGCTCGCGGCGCATCCTCACGCACTGCAACACGGGCACGCTGGCCTGCGGCGGCACCGGCTCGGCGCTGGCGGTCGTGTCCGAGCTCGCGCTGCGCGGCCCGATCTCCGTGCTGTCGTGCGAGACGCGGCCGCTGCTGCAGGGCTCGCGGCTGACGATCTGGGAGCTGCGCCGCGCCGGCATCCCCCACGAGCTGCTCGTCGACGGCGCCGCCGCCGGGCTGATCCGCCGCGGCGATGTCGACGCCGTGATCGTCGGCTGCGACCGCGTGGCGGCCAACGGCGACGTCGCCAACAAGGTCGGCACCTACGCCCACGCGCTGGCCGCCGGCGCCGCCGGGATCCCCTTCGTCGTCGCCGGTCCGACATCGACGATCGACGTCTCGATCGCAAGCGGCGACGAGATCGAGATCGAGGAGCGCGCGGCCGACGAGGTCCGCCACGCGGGCGGCGCACTGCTGACCGGCGCCGACACGCCGTGTCGCAACCCGGCCTTCGACGTCACGCCCGCCGAGCTCGTCAGCGCGCTCGTGACCGAGCGCGGGATCGCCGCGCCGCCGACGCGCGAGTCGGTCCTCGCCCTGCTCGCCACCCCGTTCGGCCAGCGCTGAGCCCAGATGAAGGTCGCCCGGTCGCTGACCCCGCGCGAGGTGGTCATCGAGGAGCTGCCCGACCCGGTCGCCGGGCCGGGCGAGGTCGTCTGCCGCGTACTCGCCTGCGGCGTCTGCGGATCTGATGTCTCGGAGACCTACGTCGCGCGCAAGCTGCCCGCCGTGCTCGGACACGAGGTCGTCGGCGAGGTGCTCGAGACCGGGGCGGGCGTCACGACGGTTGTCGCCGGCGACCGCGTCGTCATCCATCACCACGTGCCGTGTGGGTCGTGCCGTCGCTGTCGCCGCGGCCACGAGACGCTGTGCGACCAGTTTCGATCGACGGCGCTCGATCCCGGCGGCTTCGCCGAGCGCGTGCGCCTGAGCGCGCCGCTGGTCGGCGAGCTGCTCGAGCTCGGCGACTTGGATCCCGTCGCGGGCACGTTCGTCGAGCCGCTGGGCTGCGTGCTGCGCGCGCTGCGGCGCGCCGGCCTCGGCGCCGGCGACACGCTGCTGGTCGTCGGCGCGGGCTCCAACGGGCTGCTCGCCGTTGCCGCCGCGAGGGCGCGCGGGGTGCGATCGGTGCTCGTGCGCGAGCCGCGCGGCGAGCGTCTCGCCGTCGCGGAGGACCTCGGCGCCGCCGCGCACGACGGCGAGCCCGTCGACGTCGCGTTCGTGACCACCCCCGACGGCGAGGCGATCGCCGGCGCGGCCGCGGCGCTGGGAATCGGCGGCACGCTGTGCCTGTACGCGACGACGGGCCCCGGGACCGCCCTGGGACTCGACTCCGAGCAGCTGTTCCTGCGCGATCTGACGGTCCGCTCGAGCTGGTCGGCGGGGCCGGCGGACATGCGCGCCGCCCACGCCCTGATCGCCGGCGGCAGCATCGACGTGCTCGCGCTCGTCACCCATCGCGTCGCGCTCGAGGACACCGCACGCGCGCTGGGGCTGCAGCGCGCCGGCGACGCGCTGAAGGCGATCGTCGAGCCGTGAGGGCCGCGATGCTCCACAGCCCCGGCGACCTGCGCGTCGAACAGGTCGCCGAGCCGCACGGAGAGGTGCTCGTGGCGATCGAGGCCGCGACCGCCTGCGCGACCGACACCAAGGCGCTGCGCCACGGTCACCTCATCCTCGGGCCCTATCCCGCGCGCTTCGGCCACGAGACCGTGGGCGTGCGCGAGGACACCGGCGAGCGCGTGCTGGTCGGCGACTCGGTCGCATGCGGCGCGTGCGCGCAATGCCGCCTGGGGCGCACGCAGCTGTGCGAGCAGATGACGTGGGTGCTGGGCGGCTTCGCCGAGCGCATCGCCGCGCCCGCCGCCGCGCTGCACGCCGTGCCCGACGGCCTCGAGGCAGCCGGCGCCGCGATGGCCGAGCCGCTGGCGGCGGCCGTGCACGCGGTCGCGCGTGCCGGCGACGGCGCCGACGCCGCCGTCCTCGGCGGTGGCACGATGGGGCTCATGCTGGCGCGGCTGCTCGTGCTGCAGGGCCGCGACGTGACGCTCTGCGACCGCCACCCCGAGCGCCGCGCCCAGGCGCGGGCGCTGGGCGCGCGCGCCGTCGAGCGGCTCGGGCGCCACGAGCTCGTGATGGAGGCCGTCGGGCGCCCCGAGGCGTGGCGCGAGGCGATCGGCGCCGCCGCGCCGGGAGCGACCGTCGTGCTCGTCGGCGGCTGTCCGGCGGGCTGCGACGTGACGCTGCCCGCCGCGCCGCTGCACTACGCGGAGCTCGACGTGCGCGGCGCCTTTCACCACACGCCCGCCGAGGTCGACCGCGCGCTCGAGCTGCTGGCCGGCGGCGACGTCGACTGGCGCGCGCTGGCGGGCGAGACGATCGGCCTCGACGCGCTCGGCGAGGCGCTCGTGCGCCCGAGCGCGGGCGAGGCGCGCAAGCTCATCGTCGACCCCCGGCTGTAGCAGCGCCGATCAGCCGCTGCCGGCGTCGGTTCGCACCTGGCCGTAGGTCGCGAACGACGCCGCGACCGCCAGGCACTCGGCCTCGCCGAGGACTCGCGGCGTGCCGCATGCGCAGGCGTGCACGTAGACGCCGCAGGCCCACTCCAGCAGCTCGGTCGCGTCGACCGCCGCCCGGAGGTCGGCGCCGTAGGTGACCGCGCCGTGGCTTGCGAGCAGCGTCGCCGTGCGGTCCTCGAGCCCGGCGACGACGCCCGCGGCGAGGTCGTCCGTGCCGTACGTGGCGTAGGGCGCGACCCGCACGCTGCCGCCGAGCGCGAGCTGCGTGTAGTGGATGCAGGGAAGCTCGTCGACGGCGCAGGCGACGGCGGTCGCCATCGGCGGGTGCGTGTGCACGACCGCGCCGGCGCCGAAGTGCCGGTAGACGGCGAGGTGCAGCGGTAGCTCGGAGGTCGGCGCGAGCGGGCCCTCGACGAACGTGCCGTCGAGCTCGACGACGGCGATCTGCTCGGCCGTCAGCCCTGACAGGCGCGAGCCCGTCGGGGTGACGGCGATCAACGCGCCCGCGCGAGCGCTGACGTTGCCGGCCGGCCCGATCACCAGGCCTGAGCGGGCGAGGCCTCGTGAGGCCTCCACCACCTCGGCTCGCAGCTGGCCGATGCTGGACACGTCGCCTGAGGGTCGCACATCGCGGGCAGTTCGATCGAGCGGGCCAACGAACATCGCGGGCCTGCCGTCCGGCGACCCACTAGGGTGCGCGGCCGATGACGGTCGCCGTGGTCACCGACAGCACGCACTACCTGCCCGCCGACGTCCTCGCGCGCCACGGCGTCCACGTCGTCTCGCTGTACGTCAAGCTCGGCGACACGCTCGAGCGCGAGAGCGAGATCTCCGACCTCGACGCCTTCTACGAGCGCCTGCGCTCGGCGTCCGACGTTCCGACGACCTCACAGCCGTCGGTTGGCGACTTCCTCGCCGTCTACGAGCCGCTCTTGGCGGCCGGCCACGACATCGTCTCGATCCACCTCTCCGGCGCGGTGTCGGGGACCCACGGCTCGGCGCTGCAGGCGCGCGACGACCTCGCCGAGCGCGGCCTCGGCGATCACGTCGTGGTGCTGGACTCGCGCAGCAGCGCCGCCGGCCTCGGCCTTGCGGCGATCGCCGCGGCGACGCGCGCAGGCACGGGCGCCCCGCTGCAGGAGGTCGCCGCGCACGCCGCCGCGGCCACCGAGCAGATGCGCATCTGGTTCTGCCTCGACACGCTGGAGTACCTGCGTCGCGGCGGACGCGTGGGCGGCGCGCAGGCGTGGATCGGCGGCGCGCTGAAGATCAAGCCGATCCTGACCGTCGACGGCGAGATCAAGCCGGTCGAGCGCGTGCGCACCGCCGGCCGCGCGTTTCAGCGCATGGTCGAGTACCTGCGCACGATGCACGCCGACGGCGTCGACGGCTGGCTCGTACAGCACATCCAGGCGCCCGCCGAGGCGCGGCGGCTGGTCGAGTGCGGGCGCGAGCTGTTCGGCACCGAGCCGCTGTTCGTCAGCGAGGTCGGGCCGGTCATCGGCGTCTACCTGGGCCCGGGGATGATCGGCGTCGCCGGCATCCCGACGTCCGCGCTCTGATCACGCCGGCTTGGGCTGGATCCGCGTCTTCTTCGGCGGTGCCGGCGGCTCGGGGGGCGGCGGATCCGGCGACTCGAGGCCGGCATCGGGGTCGGGCTCCTCGCCGTAGAACTCGCGCAGCGTGATCTGGATCGCCGCCGCGACGGGTATCGCGACGAGCGCTCCGACGATGCCGAGGACCGACGAGCCGGCGAGGATCGCGACGATCACCGCGAGCGGATGGACGTTGACGGTGCGCTTGAAGATGAACGGCTGCAGCACGTTGTTCTCGAGCTGCTGGTAGAGCAGCAGGAAGGTCCCGTAGATGATCGTCGCCTGCGGGAAGTCGGTGAACAGCGTGACGATCAGGATGATCACGCCGCCGATCGTCGCGCCGACGAGCGGGATCAGGCCGAAGAAGCTCATCAGCACGGCGAGCGGGACCGCGAACGGCACGTCGAGGATCGTCAGGATGATGAACGTCAGGATCCCGTTGATCGACGTGATCGTCAGCGCGCCGGCGACGTAGCCGGCGGTCGACTTGTAGATGCGCTCCGCGACTTCGCGCATGCGCCCCTCGCCCTTCTTCGAGCGGCCGAAGCGGCGCATCAGGAAGGCGACCATCCGCCGGCCGTCGAGCAGCAGGAAGAACGTCATCGTGAGGATCGTCAGCAGCTGGAAGGCCGCGTTGAACACGCCGACCGCGATCGACTGCAGCGCACCCGCGGCGTCGCCGAGCTTGTCGGGCAGCTTCTTGGCCTCTTCCTGCAGCTTCGGCGTGATGTCGTACTTGTCGTCGAACTCCGCGATGCGGTCGTTGTTGCGCAGATCCTGGATGTAGGTCGGGATGTCGCCCGACAGGTCGCTGGCGCCGTTGATCACCGGCGGCACGATCAGCGACAGGACGCCGATGAACAGGCACACCATCATCACGTAGACGATCAGGATCGCCGCCGCGCGCGGCACGTTGCGCGCGAAGAAGTCGACCGCCGGGCCGAGCGCGACCGCGAGGAAGATCGCGATCGCCAGCAGCAGCAGCGTGCCGCGGATCTGGATCAGCAGATACAGCAGCCCGGTGAACCCGGCCACCGTGAAGAGGATGCGCCCGATCTGGCGCGTCGTCAGGGCCTCCCACACGGTCACGCACGCGAGCGTATGGCGCCCGTCGGACGGCGCCAGTGAACGATCGGGTCAGCGCCTGCGGCGAAACAGGCCGCCGAAGGCGGCGATGCCGCCTCCGATGACGAAACCGGCGACGGCCGCGCCGATCACGACCTGCTTCTGGTGGGCGACGAGATGCGCGCGCCAGTCGGTCAGCACGGCGATCTCGTTCTGCAGGCGCTCCATCGAGGTGCCCAGCTCGCGGCGGTTGTGCTCGATCGAGGCGCGGATCTGCTCGGGGCTGCGTTCGGGCATCAGCGGCGCTTCTTCTTGAACATCAGGGTGCGCTTGATCTTGGCGGCCTCGTCGATCGCCATCACGGGCGTGGGCGGCGAGCTGGCCTTGAAGAAGCGCGCGGCGAGATAGCCGGCGAGGCCGCCGAGCAGGAACAGCACGCCGGCGACGACGAAGAAGCCCCAGAAGAAGGAGCTGTTGCCGACCGGCAGCGCGAACCACGCCAGCCAGGCCAGCCCGTGCAGGAAGAACATCAGGCCGAAGACGGCGAAGATGCCTGCGGCGGCGCCGACGACGATCGCCTTGAGCAGCTTGGTGACCTTCTCGGTGACCTCGGCCTTGGCGAGCTCGATCTCCTCGCGGACGAGCAGCGAGACGCGCTCGGAGATGTCCTGCACGGTCTGCCCCACGTTGGAGGCTGATTGCTCAGGAGCCAAGACGTCTCAGGATCATGGCGGCGAGCACGCCGGCGGCGAACGCCGCGCCGACGAGGATCTCGGGTCGATCGGCGGCGATGTCGCCGAGCGGGTTCATCGCCGGCTCCGGCGCGTGCCCGTCGAACGCCGATCCGACGGCCTCACCCGTTGACGTCGCCGGCGCGGGCGGCATAGACGCCGCCGGACGAGTGACCGGTGCGTTGACGCGCGTCGGCGCCGCGGGCGGAATCACCGGCGCGTTCGCACGCGTGGACGCCGCGGGCGGAATCACCGGCGCGTTCGCACGCGTCGGCGCCGCGGGCGGAATCACCGGTGCGTTCGCACGCGTCGGCGCCGCGGGGGAGGGCGGCATGTCAGGCGCGGACGTGACCTTCGTCGTCGCGGGCGGGGGCGGCGCGTCGTCGCCGGGCAGTTCCACGGCCGAGCCTTCGACGGCGGGCTCGGCCACGGCCGGCTCTTCGTCTTCGCGGGGCGTCTCGCTCATTCCGGGGGGTCTTCCCCGTAGATGCGTCGCCAAATCAGGGCGGCCGCGCGGGTCGTCGCGATCGACGCGATCGCTCCGAGCCCGGCCAGCAGGCCGGACCAGACGAGTCGCTTGACGATGTCGTTCTGGCTCATCGCAGCCATCCTCTCAGACGTAGCGGGCGGAAGGGGGCTGGGCGCCGGCGACGTCGAGTCCGCCGCAGATCGTTTCGACGAGAGAGACCTTCGCCTGGTCGAACTCCTCTTCGCCGTCGGGCAGCATGCCGAAGATCCAGCCGGTCAGGACCTGCTCGATCGCACCGTAGAACGCGAGCGCCGCAAAGCGCGGCGACACCTCGGGCTTGAACGAGCCGTCGGCCTGGGCTTTGGCGACGATCTCACCGATCAGCTCGTAGGCCTCGACGATCTTCTCGGAGTGGCGCAGGCCGAACGTGTTCGCCGAGCGCATGACCTCGACGATGATGACCTTCATCAGCTGCGGGTCGTGGCGATAGAAGTCGATGATCGCGGCGGAGATCGCGTGCAGCTTGTCGCGCGCCGCGATCTGCTGGCCGTCGGTCTGCGCGATGAACTCCAGCAGGATGTTCCAGCGCTCGACGAAGAGCGTGTCGAGGACCTCGTCCTTGGAGCGGAAGTAGTGGTACACGAGCCCGTAGGCGACGTTCGCCTCGTCGGCGATGTCCGACACGCGGCAGGCGTGGAAGCCGCGCTTGGCGAACGCGACGACGGCCGCGTCGAGGATCATCCGCCGCTTGTCCGGCGGCGAGGGCTTGGCGTCCTGCGGGTCGGCCATCAGACGGGCGCCTCGACGGGCCAGCGGTACGCGCCGGGGCGGCGGTTCGCGAGCGCCGGCAGGTCGCGGCGCATGCGCTGCTGGGCGTCGAGGTCGAGGTCGGCGACGATGTGGCCCTCGCGGTCGGGCGCGAGCGCCAGCACGATGCCCCACGGGTCGACGATCATCGAGCGACCGCCGGAGCGCATCGCGGGGCCCGCGGCGCTCGCGGGCGCGTGCTCGCCGATCTGGTTGGCGGCGACGACGAAGGCCTGGTTCTCGATCGCCCGCGCGCGCAGCAGGACCTCCCAGTGGTCGCGCGTCGTCGGCACGGTGAACGCCGCCGGCACGGTGAGCACGCGTGCGCCGCCGATCGCGAGGATCCGGTAGAGCTCGGGAAAGCGCACGTCGTAGCAGATCGACAGCCCGAGCCCGACGCCGTCGGACGTCTGGCTGCCGACGATCTCCTCGCCGGCCTGCTCGTGGTCGGACTCGCGGTAGGTCGTGCCCTCCACGACGACGTCGAACATGTGCACCTTGCGGTAGGTCGCGTGGATCTCGCCGTCGGGACCGATGTGCAGGGAGGTGTTGCGCAGGCGCTCCTCGGCCCCGACGCGCTCGCAGATCGAGCCCGCGACGAGCTCGATCTGAAGCTCGCGCGCGATCGCGCGCGACCATGTCACCGCGTCGCCGTCGATCGTCTCGGCGCCCGCGCGCAGGTCGTCGCCGCGTCCCAGCACGCTCCACTTCTCGGGCAGCACGACGAGCTTCGCTCCGTCGGCGGCGGCGGCGCGCGTGAAGCGGTCGGCACGCTCGAGGTTGCGGTCGAGATCGGCGGTGCTGGTCAGCTGGACTGCGGCGGCGCGCATCGTCTGGCTCCCGGATTGACTGGTCAGTCAATGGCCATGGATGGTACCCGCAGGCGAGTTTCGCCTCAGCATCGCGCTCAGGGTCTATCGTCCAGCTCAGGGCAGAGCTCGGCGGCGGCGGCTGGTGCAGGGGCACCACATCGCCGGCCGTGAACGAGTGTTATGACCCGCAGGCACCCAACGCAGGGGGAGATACTTCATGAAGGTTCGACGGCCCAGCCCGGCGCTCGTCATCTCGATCGTCGCACTCGTCGCGGCCTGTGCCGGTAGCGCCGTTGCCGCCACGGTCATCACGAGCAAGCAGATCCGCAACGGCACGATCCAGAACATCGACATCAAGAAGGGCACGATCCAGTCGAGCAAGTTCTCCAGGGGCGTGCAGAACACCCTCAAGCGCAAGGGCGGCGGGGGTGGCGGCAGCACGACGGCCTATGAGATGATCCGCAAGTCCGGGCCCGAGAACCAGCCCCCCAACGCGGAGGTGCGCGTCGCGAGCCTGACGGTTCCCGCCGGCGCCTACGTCATCACGGCGAACACGATCATGACAGCGTTCACCGGCACGACGAACGTGCTCGAGGCGCTGTTCAACACCGACAGCTCGCTCGGCGGCATGTGCACGCTCGATGCCGGCGGCGTCGTGGCGAAGGCAGTGCAGAACATCGTCATCAACGACCGCCAGGCACCGGCGACGCTCGGCATACAGCTGACGCGCACCGTCGGCGCGCCGACCGAGGTCGTCCTGAAGTGCGCCGCCGCGATCGCATGGCGCACGTCGGAGACGTCGATCATCGCGACGCAGGTCGGATCGGTGAACCTCAAGGAAGAGAAGTAGCGGCAGCGACCGCCATCGCCCGAGCCGACGGCTGCGATCCCCTCGGGGACGCAGCCGTCGTGCGTTCGGGCCGGCACGCGACGGCCGGGGTGCGCGACCCGTCAACATCGTCGGCGTGGCACTGCCGATCTTCACCGAGCGCCTGGCGATGCGCGCCTACGAGCCGGGCGACCTCGCCCAGCTGCACAGCGTCCTCTACGGCGACCCGGCGGCGATGGCGCTGCTCGGCGGAGCCCGCGATCTCGCCGGCACGCGCGCGTCGATCGAGCGCTCGATGCTCCAGCAGCAGATCGGCGGCCACTCGTTCTGGCCGGTCTTCGAGCGCGAGAGCGGTCTGCTGGTCGGTGAGGCCGGGCTGTTTCCGCTCGCCCCCGGCGGCCCGGACATCGCGCTCGGCTACGCCTTCGGGCGCGACTACTGGGACCGCGGCTACGCGACCGAGGCCGGACGCTCGGTGCTCGAGGAGGGCTTCGGGGAGCTCGGCCTGACACGCATCGTCGCGATCACGCGCGAGGCCAACACGCGCTCGCGCAAGGTGCTCGGCAAGCTCGGATTTCGCCTCGACGGCCGCCGCCACATCTGGGGCGCCGAGCAGCTGTACTTCGTGCTCGAGCGCGACGAGCGGGAGGCATAGCGCCTCGGGATCAGCCCAGAAACGCGCCGCCTGCGCCGGCGTGCGGCCCGGCGACCGCGCCCGCCCGCAGCAGCTCGGCGATTCGTTCCTCGTCGTAGCCGGCCGCGCGCAGGACCGTCTCGGTGTGCGCGCCGAGCTCGGGGCCCGGCAGGCGGCCGGTATCGGCCGGCGTGCGCGACAGGCGGACCGGCGATCCGAGCTGGCGCACCGGCTCGGCCACACCGGGCTGGTCGAGCTCGCAGACCATCCCGCGGGCGGCGACCCGCTCGGATGCCAGCACCTCGTCGAGCCCCAGCACGGGCTCCAGGCAGCACTCGACATCGGCGGCGAAGTCCTCCCACTGCGCGCGCGTGCGGCTCGCGAAGATCGCCTGCATCTCGGCGTGGACGGCGCTGCCGGGCGCTTCGAACTGCCCCCCGACGAGGTCCTCGCGACCGACGCCGCGACACCAGGCCGACCAGAACCGCGGCTCGAGCGCGGCCAGCGCGACCCAGCCGTCCGAGCAGGCGTAGGGCCGGTAGCAGACCAGGCCGCCCGCGAGCGGGTCGCCGCCGCGCGGCGGGACGGCCTCGCCGGCGAGCCGGCGCGCTGCGCCGAGCGCCATCATCGACAGGACGCCGTCGGCCATCGCGATGTCGACGTGCTGGCCCTCGCCGCTGCGATCGCGCTCGCGCAGCGCGGCGAGGATCCCGAAGGCGGCCATCAGCGCGCCGCCGCCGAGGTCTGCTATCTGCGCCGCCGGCTGCGCCGGCGGTCCGCCCGGCTCGCCCGACAGGTCCAGCAGCCCGCTCAGCGCGACGTAGTTCAGGTCGTGGCCGGCGCGGTCGCGCAGCGGCCCGTCCTGGCCGTAGCCCGTGATCGAGCACAGGACGATCTGCGCGTTGGCGGTGCGCAGGACGTCATAGCCCACGCGGAGGCGGTCGAGCACGCCGGGCCGAAAGGACTCCAGCACGACGTCGTGCTCGCGCACGAGCGCCAGCAGCACGTCGCGGCCGGCGGGCTGCTTGAGGTCGATGCGGATCGATCGCTTGTTGCGGTTCAGCGCGAGGAACAGCGCCGACGCGGCGCTGGCCGGCGCGCCGTCGAGATACGGCTGCGCCCAGCGGATGTGGTCGCCCGCGCCGGTGTCCTCGACCTTCAGGACGTCGGCGCCGTGGTCGGCGAGCAGCAGCGAGCAGAAGCCGCCCGGCAGCAGGCGGCTGAGGTCGAGCACGCGGACGCCGGCGAGCGCGAGCGGGGTCATGCGTCCGCGCGACGCGCGATCTCGACGCCCGTCCGGTAGCGCAGCGCGACCCGCGACCGGCCGGCCAGCGCGCGCAGCGCCGCGTGCACCTCGTCGCGCGCCGCGTCGTCGAGCGCTGCCACGAAGCTCACCGACCCGAAGCGGTCGACGAGCCCGTCGCCGTCGAGCAGCTGCTCGTTGTCGAAGTCACGCCGCGCGGCGGGCACGAACAGCTCGCTGGCGTCGAACAGCGGGCGCCAGCCGTCCGTCGCATGGGCGGGGACGTCCCCGCGGTGGGGGGCGAGCAGCTCGTCGATGCGCTCGTGGATCTCGTCCTCCATCCGGCGGCGGTTCCAGACGATCGCCAACGCGCCGCCTGGACGCAGCACGCGATGGATCTCGGCGAGCGCGCGCGGGACGTCGAACCAGTGAAACGCCTGCGCGACGGTGACGGCGTCGGCGCTTGAGTCGGGCAGCGGGATCGCCTCGGCCGTCCCGGCGAGCGCCCGCACGCGTTCGGAGACGGCGATCAGCGCGCGCATCTCCTCGACCGGCTCGACCGCGACGACGTCGAGCCCGCGGGCCGCGAGCCCGCCGGTCAGCCTGCCAGTGCCGGCCCCCAGGTCGACGACCGCGGGGCCAAGCCGGGGAACGAGCCAGTCGAGCGCGTCGTCCGGATAGCCCGGACGCCCGCGATCGTAGGCCCGCGCGGCGCGCGCGAAGCCCGTCGCGGCCGCGGGATGGATATCGACGCCGTCGCCCATCACCCTCAGGCTACGTGGCCCCGTGGTCGGCGTCGCGGAGCGCCCGCGGACGGTCGCTTGTCGAACTTTGCCCGCAATCCGGGCACTATTCGACAACGGTCGGCGGCGCACCCGCGCGCGGTCGCCCGCCGCTCGCAGGACACGTCTGCCAGTCGATCGCCATGCGGCAGCCCCTACGTCAACAGCGGCGTGATCGCGTCGACGATGAGCTCCCCATGGCCGGGCGCCGCGGACGTGATCTCCGCGCCGACGATCGTGCAGACCTCGGTCGCCGATGCGAGGAACGTGCGCAGCTCGGGCGCCAGCATGCCGCCGGGCACCGGGAACTGCGCAGGAAGGACGTCCGGATCAAGGACGTCGAGGTCGAGGTGGACGAACAGCTCGAGGCCCTCGAGCTGCGACGCCTCGTCGATGCGGTGCACGCCGCCGAGGTCGAGCGCCACGCGCTCGGGCCCGTCGACCTCGCGCACGCCGTGCATGATCACGCGCGGGGGCTCGATGCCCGCCCCGAACCCGCTGTCCCACAGCCCGCACGCGGCCGCCAGGCACATCCCGCCCAGGTAGCCGCTGGTCGTCGTCTGCGGGGTGTGGAAGTCGGCGTGCGCGTCGAGCCACAGCACGCGCGCCTGCGGATGGCGGCGCGCGAGCGACGGCAGCGTGGAGACCGCGATCGAGCACTCCGCGGCGAGCAGGATCGGCACGCGGCCGGCCTCCATCGCGTCGTCGAGCTGACCGCCGGCCTCCAGCAGGCAGCCGTGCGCGCCGCGCAGGTCCTCCTCCCATCCGCCGACGCACGGCTCGCCGCAGGCGCCGACGATGCGCGCGTCGAGCAGCTCGGCCAGCTCGCGCGTGCCGTTCGCGCCGTCCGCTGTGCGATCGGACGTGCGGCACAGCAGCCCGACTATCTGCCGCTCCACCGTGGCTCGCGCCGCTCGAAGAACGCCGCGACCCCCTCCCGCGCGTCGTCGGTGGCCAGCGCGACGTCCAGCTGCTCGCGCAGGAGCTCGAGCGCGTCGCCGAGCGCCAGATCCTGCGTGCGCGCGAGCGCATCCTTGCCGAGCTTCATGATCACTGGAGACCTGCCCGCAAGCCGCGTCGCCCACTCCGAGACCGCCCTGTCCAGCTCGTCGGCCGCCACGACACGGTTGACGATCCCCACCCGCCGCGCCTCGTGGGCGTCGATGCGCTCGCCCAGCAGCAGCAGCTCGCTGCACGTCTTGCGCCCGACGTTGCGCGCCAGCAGCGCCGACACCATGAACGGAAACAGGCCGACGTCGAGCTCCGGCGTGCCGAACGTCGCGCGCTCGCCGGCGATGACGAGGTCGCAGGCCAGCGCCAGCCCCAGCGCGCCGGCCAGGACATGGCCGCGGGCGGCGCAGATGACCGGCTTGCCGAGCTCGGCGATCAGCTCGAACAGGCGGATGAAGAGCGTCGTGTCCGCGCCCTGAAAGCGCGCCAGGTCGCCGCCGCTGGAGAAGACCGTCGCGTGCGTCGAGGCGAGCACGACGCAGCGCACGCCGTCGTCGTCGCGCGCCCGGGCGAACGCCGACAGCAGCTCGCCGAGCAGCTCGTCGGAGAGCGCGTTGCGCGTCGCGGGCTGATCGAGCGCGATCGTCGCAACCGCGTCGGCGACCTCGTAGCGCAGCATGGCGTACGGCACGCGGGCCAATCTACCGGGGACCGGCGATCGCTCGCGTACGGCGCCGCCAGCTTCTCCGACGCGCTGCCGCCGAGCAGGCGGCGCACGAGGCGCGGCGCGACGATCCGCAGCGCGGCGGCGATCCAGTACGGCCGCGGCACGTAACGCTCCGCCCGGCCTCCCGGTCCGGCGTCGACGATCGCCTCGGCGACGCGCTCGGGCGTCGAGACGATCCAGCGCGTCCAGGCGCGGCCGACGAGCTGACGCTGCGGAAAGCCCTCCGTCGCGACGAAGCCCGGCAGCACCATGCCGACGTGCACGCCGCGGGGGGCCTCCTCGTGGGCCAGCGCGTCGTTCCAGCCGCAGAGCGCGAACTTCGACGCCGAGTAGCTGCCCGAGCCCGCCCGCGCGATACGTCCCGCGGTGCTCGCGACGTTGACGATCGCGCTCGGCGCCGAGCGGCGCAGCAGCGGCAGCAGCGCCTCGGTCAGGCGCACCTGCGCGTCGAAGTTCAGCTCCATGTGGCGGCGCACGTTGTCCCAGCCGCCGTCCTCGAAGGTCCCGTGCCAGGCCGCGCCGGCGTTGTTGACGAGCAGGTCCAGGCCTCCGTGCTCGCCCCCGACGACCGCCGCGATCCGCGCCGGGGCATCGTCGTCGGTCAGGTCGGCGACGATCACGGTGGCGTCGCCGAGTTGCGTCGCGAGCGCCTGCAAGCGCTCTTCGCGCCGCGCGACGAGGATCAACCGCGTGCCGGGCTCGCGCGCCAGGCGCCGCGCGGTCGCCTCGCCGATCCCGCTCGACGCACCGGTCACGAGGGCGATCACGAGCGGGACACTACGACCCGTAGACCTCCAGCGCGAGCGCCCGAAACGCCTCCGCCGCCGGCGAGGGGCGGCGCTCGGCGCGCGACGCCAGCGTGACGTCGCGCTTCAGCGGCGGCCCGACGAGATCGCTGACCGCGACCGCGGCGCCCGGCCCGTCGGCATCCGAGCGCGGCAGCACCGCGACGCCCAGGCCGCGCGAGACGAGGCTGCGGATGCGCCGGCTCTCGTTGGACTCCAGCGCGATCCGCGGCCGGAAGCCCGCGCCGGCAGCCGACGACATCAGCAGCTCGCGCAGGCGCGCGCCCTCGCGGAAGCTGATGAACGACTCGCGCGAGAGCTCGGCCAGCCGCAGGCTCTTGCGCCCCGCGAGGCGGTGGTCGGCGGGCAGCACGACGACGAGCTCCTCGCTGACGAGCGGGCGCAGCGCAAGCCCGCGGGCCTGGATGCGCTCGGTGACCGACAGGAACGCGAGGTCGATCTCGTCGTCGCGAAGCATCGCCGCGAGCTCCTCGCTGGACTGCTCGCGCACGGTCAGCTCGACGGCCGGATGGCGCTCGTGGAAGGTCGCCAGCAGCAGCGACAGGTCGACGGGGCCCATCGTGTGCAGCGCGCCGACCGACAGCCGCCCGCCCTGGACGCCGGCCAGCGACCCCAGCTCCGCGCGCGCCGCATCCAGCTCGGCGAGCGCGCGGCGGGCGCGTGCGACGAGCACCTCGCCGGCGTGCGTCATCGACACGCGGCGCGTCGTGCGCTCGACGAGCGCGAGGCCCAGCTCGGCCTCGAGGCTGCGGATCTGCTGAGAGAGCGCGGGCTGGGCGACGTGCTCGCGGGCGGCGGCGCGGGTGAAGTGCTTCTCGTCCGCCACCGCCACGAGGTACTGCAGCTGGCGTAGATTCATGCGCTCAGCTTATAACTGCCAGCTGCACTGTGTCTTGGACTTCTCAGTGTGAACCCGCGATATTCGACGCGTTGCCTCCTCCCGCCATCGCGCCCCGTCGGACGGTCCACCTCCCGTCCGGCGGGGCCGCGAGGCAACCTCTGCGCTGAAAGGCGTCAGCTCGGAGCTATCGTCCGCGCACCCGACAAGGAGCGCAGACCATGGGAGTTCTCGACGGCAAGGTCGCGATCGTCACCGGCTCGGCGCGCGGCATCGGCCGCGCGACGGCTGAGCTGCTCAGCGAGCACGGCGCGAACGTCCTGATCAACGATCTCGACGGCGACCTCGCCCGGCAGACCGCCTCGCAGATCGCCGGCGAGACGGCCGTCCACGCCGGCGACCTGACCGCGGCGGGCGCGTGCGACGCGCTCGTGCAGACGGCGATCGACGCCTGGGGCTCACTGGACATCGTCGTCAACAACGCCGGCTACACGATCGACGGCATGGCGCACAAGATGAGCGACGAGCAGTACCAGCGCATGCTCGACATCCACGCCGTCGTCCCGTTTCGCGTCTGCCGCGCCGCCGCGCCGCACCTGCGCGAGCCGGCCAAGCAGGAGCGCGAGCAGGGCATCGAGGTCTTTCGCAAGATCGTCAACGTGTCGTCGATCTCCGGCACGATGGGCAACGCCGGGCAGGCCAACTACGCCGCCGGCAAGGCCGCGGTCGTCGGGCTGACCAAGACGCTGGCCAAGGAGTGGGGCCAGTTCAAGATCAACGTCAACGCGGTCGCCTTCGGCTTCATCGACACCCGCCTGACGGCGGCCAAGGACCAGGACAACACGATGCAGATCGACGGGCAGACCGTGCAGCTCGGCATCCCTGAGCAGCTGCGCGAGATGTCCTCCTACGTCATTCCGCTCGGTCGCCCGGGCACCGCCGAGGAGGCGGCGGGCGGCATCTTCTTCCTCTGCTCGCCGTGGTCGAACTACGTCCACGGCCAGACGCTGAACGTCACCGGCGGGCAGTTCACCGGCATGACCACCTGAGCCCCGACTCGACGGACCCGGTTGATATGACGAATTCAGACCTGCGGCTTTCCGACAATCTGATCTGAGAGTACCCTTGGCGGCCATGAAGGTCGTCAAGTCCCGGACCGACCGCGCGCCGCTGCGCGGAGCCGGCAACGCCGCCGAGGTCTCGCCGTCGACGGTCGGCGCGGAGAACATCTACATGGGCGTCTTCCGCGTGCCGGCCGGCACGCAGTCGATGCCGCATTACCACGCCGACTGCGAGTCGGCCGTCTACATGCTGTCCGGCCATCTGAACGTCCGCTGGGGCGAGGGCCTGGAGCACGCCTTCAGCCTCGAGCCGGGCGACATGGTCTACGTCCCGCCGCGCGAGACGCACCTGCTCGAGAACCCGTCGGAGGTCGAGGTCGCGGAGTACGTCGTCGCCCGCGACGCGCCGGAGGAGCACTCCGTCGAGGTCCCCTGGGCGACGTAGCCGCGCCGGTCGCCGGCGCAGCTCGATCTCAGCGGTTGCGCTCGGCGCGCTCGCGGCGCGCCCGCTCGCGCTCGGCGGCGTCGCGCTCCCCGGCGGCCGACGGCGCGCGCTCGGCTCGCGGCGCTCGCGCCGCGTGCGGCGCATGCGGCTCCCGGGACGCACGCGGCTCGCGCTCGGCGGGCTCGGGCCGCGGCGCCCGCTCCGCCCGTCGCGCCGGCGACGCGATCGCGACGGCCCCGCCGGCAAGCGCGGCCAGCAGCAGCAGGACGATCCAATCCAGCCACGGCACGTACTTCGACGTCGCCTCGGTCCCGCCCGCCGCGGTGTAGGTGCAGGTCCGCGCCCCGGGTGGCACGAAGGACGGCGAGGACGACGCCGTGCTGCCCGGCGGCAGGCGCTCGAGGTCGGGGCACGGCTCGCCGATCGGCTTGATCAGCCAGACGGCGAGAAAGCCGAGCAGGAAGACCGCGCCGGCCGCGCGCAGCGGCCCCTGCCAGCGTGTGGTCGGCGATCGGCCGGGCATCGCCCGCAGGCTATCCGGGCCGGGCCGCGCCAGAGAGGCGACTACGCTGCGCAACCGATGGCGGTCACCACGCAACCCTCACCGCTGCGCCTTCCGCTGCCCGGCGGCAGCTCCGGCGCCACGGTCCGCGTACACCCGCTGCGCTGCGGCGAGATCCTGCTGCCCCCGCGCGCGCTGGACCGCCCGAGCGGCGCGCTGTCGCAGCTTCGCGGCATGGGCGTCGGCACGCGGCGCGCCCGCTGGAGCTGGGTCCCCGTCCCGGTCTTCCTCGTCGAGCACCCGACCGCCGGGCGGCTGCTGATCGACACGGGCTTTCACGCCACGGTCGCCGGCGATCCGCGCACGAGCCTCGGGCGCCGCCAGGCGTGGGTGCTGCCGGCGCGGCTGGGCGATGGCGAGTCGGCCCCGGCGCGGCTGCGCGCGGTCGGCGTCGAGCCCGCGGAGATCGGCGTCGTCGTCATGACGCACCTGCACAACGACCATGCCAGCGGCGCGTCGCAGTTCGCGCACGCGACGTTCGTCGTCGACGGCGCCGAATGGGGCGCCGCGTGCCGGGGCGGCTTTCGCGAGGGCTATCGCCGCGAGCACTTCGACCAGCCGTTCGACTGGCGCACCGTCGACTACGAGGGCGCGAGCGCCCACGCCGGCTTCGAGCGCTCGCTCGATCTCTTCGGCGACGGCTCCGTGCGGCTGCTGTCGACGCCCGGCCACACGCTCGGCCACCAGTCGATCCTGCTGGCGCTCGACGGCCGCGAGCTGCTGCTGACCGGCGACGCCGCCTACACCAGCCGCGCGCTCGATGAGGACCTGCTGCCGATCTTCGTCTTCGCCGGCGAGGAGCGCTACCGCAGCTCGACGGCGCAGATCCGCGGCTACGCGCAGCGCACGCCCGACGCGCTCGTCATCTGCGGCCACGACGCCGAGTGCTGGCCGCGGCTTCGGCCCGTCTACGCCTGACCGGGGCCGCAACCTCCGGCCGCATGCCGAGTTGGATCCTGAACATGCCCCGCTCCGCGCTCCTCGCGCTGCTGGTCGCAGCCGCCGCCATGCTCGCCGCAGCACCCGCCGCCCAGGCCCGTGCGATCGTCATCGCGACCGGCACGAACGAGCTCGTCCTCACCGACGTGCCCGCCGACAAGGTCGTCGCGCGGATCGACGCCGGGGCGCCGACGCGCGCCGTCGCCGCCGCGCCCGACGGCTCGCGGGCCTACGTCGCCGCCGGCAGGCGCGTCCTCGTGATCGACCTCGCGACGCGCGCCGTCGCGGCCGCGGTCGAGCTCAAGGGCGCGATCAGCTCGCTCGCGCTGACCGGGGACGGCGTGCGGCTGCTGGCCGGCCGCCGCGGCGCGATCGACGCCATCGACACCGCGACGCTGACGCGCGCCGGCTCGATCGACCTCAAGGGCTCCAAGGCCGGGGCGCTCGCCGTCTCGGCCGACGGGCTGAGGGGCGCGGTCGTGCTCGGCCGCCGCGTCGGCCTGCTCGACGTCGCGGGCCTGCGGCTGATGCGCCGCACGAAGGCGAGCGCGTTCGGCAGTCCCAAGCGCGCGCCGGCCCCCGGCGGCGTCGGCTTCGGAGCGTCGGGATCGCTGGTCTGGGTCAGCACGACCGACGGCGTGCTGCACGGCCTCGATCGCCTGACCGGACGCCGGAGGGCGAAGATCGCGCTCAAGGCCGGCGTCGGATCGTCGCTCGCGATCTCGCCCGACGGCACGCGCGCGGCGGTCGGAGCCAACCGCGGCGGCGGCGCGGTCGCGATCGCCAACCTCAACACGCGGCGGCTGCTCAAGCGCGTGCGCAGCGGCAAGGGCCCCGGCACCCCGGCCTACGCGACCGAGGGGCCGCGGCTGTACGTCGGCGACGGCGGCGCCGAGACGGTCTCGATCATCTCGACGCTGAGCTACGCGCGCCTCGGCACCCAGCGCCTGGGCCGGCGCAGCCACGCGCGCGCGCTCGCCGTCCAGCCCGGCCTGGCGATCAAGATCGGCACCGAGGGTCCCGATCAGATCACCGGCACGCGCGGGCGCGACCGGATCATCGGCCTCGGCGGCGACGACACGCTGCGCGGCGGGCGGGGCAGCGACCAGCTGCTCGGCGGCCTGGGCAACGACTACCTCGGTGGAAACGCCTCCAACGACGTGCTCGACGGCGGCGACGGCAACGACCAGCTCTCCGGGCAGGCCGGCAACGACAGCCTGCTCGGCGGCACCGGCGGCGACGCCTTGTTCGGCGGCACCGGCAACGACCAGCTCGACGGCGGCAGCGAGAACGACTTCCTCGAGCCCGGCGACGGCGATGACGTCGCGCGCGGCGGACCCGGCAACGACCGCATCGTCGAGGCGGGCCTGGGCAACGACATCCTGCTCGACGGCGGCGACGGCGACGACTTCATCGACGGCCTACGCGGGACCGACAACATCGTCGGCGGCGGCGGCAACGACACGCTGCGCGGCGGCCCGGGCAGCGAGACGATCGACGGCGGCCTCGGCGACGACACGATCGACGGCGGCACCGCCGGCGACGCGATCTACTCGCGCGAGGGCGACGACGCCGTGCGCGGCGACGCCGGGCGCGATCGCATCCTGACGTCGGCCGGCAACGACGTCGTTGACGGCGGCTCGGGCGACGACTACGTCTCGACCTCGACCGGCGCCGACGAGATCGTCGCCGGCCCCGGCGCGGACACCGTCCTCGCCGGATCGGGCAACGACGTCATCCGCGTCGCCGACGAGGACGCGGACACGGTCGACTGCGCGAGCGGCGCCGACACCGTCTACGTCGAGAGCACGGCGCCCACGCGCGACAGGCTCAAGAGCTGCGAGACGGTCATCCAGACGCCGCCGGAGCCCTCGACGGACGCACCGGCAACGTCGAAGATCATTCCGGGGACCGCGGGCAACGACACGCTCACCGGCGGCGACGAGAAGGACTCGATCTTCGGCGCCGACGGCAACGACGAGCTGTTCGGCAACGGCGGCGACGACTACGTTGACGGCGAGAACGGCAACGACGTGCTGCATGGCGGCCTCGGCAACGACGAGCTGTACGGGCGCCGCGACAACGACGTCGTGCTCGGCAACGAGGGCGACGACTTCCTCAACGGCGACCGCGGCCTGGACACGATCGCCGGCGGCCCCGGCAACGACCGCATCTTCGGCGGCCTGGACGCCGACACGATCTCAGGCGACGACGGCGACGACCGCATCAACGCCGTTGACGGCTCGATCGACCGCGTCGACTGCGGCAACGGCAACGACACCGTCTTCGCCGACGTCTTCGACGTCGTGGCGCCCAACTGCGAGAGCGTCAGGCGCTAGGGCCGAGTCTGGAACCTCGGTCCCATGTCGTCCATCTCGGCCTGCCATCGCGTCAGGTCATGGAACTGTTGGCCCATGTCCCACAGCGTCTCGAGCTCGCGCGACACGAGCCGCCCCATCAACGTGTCCTGGCCGAGGATCTCGATCTGCACGCCCCTGATCGCGAGCTCGCCGTGCAGGAACAGGCTGACGAACGTCCTGTCGTCGACGCCGTACACGGCGACCGACGGCAGCGAGTGGTACAGCCTGACGCGCAACAGCCGTCGCGCGTCGTTGTCGATCGTGCGCGAGATCGCGGCGAGCACCTCGAGGCAGTCGCGCACGCCCGGACGCACTCGGTCCTCGCGAAAGCGCGCCTGCGTCGTGCGCTGCAGCGCGTCGCTGCGCAACTGTGCGATCTCGGAGTCCGGGTATAGCATCAGTATCGAGACGTAGGTTCCGCGCGAGAGCGCGTTGACGAGCGCGTCGGCGAGGATGTTGAGCTCGGGGATCCACGTGTTGAGGATCACGATCTCGCCGGCGTCGGCCATGTGGTCCATCAGCAGGTGGTAGTCGAGGTTCTTGTGCACCCTCACGATCCCGGCCGCCGGATCGTCGAAGCCGGCGATCGCCGGCAGCGGCGAGCGCGCCGGGTGCTCGACGACGACGCCCCCCCCTGCGGCTGTCGCCGGCCGGCCGGCCGCGGCGGCTTCGAGGCGGTCCTCGTGATCGAGCGCGATGAAGCGCCGCGCGCATTCCGCAAGCAGACGCGGCTCCTGGCGGCGGCCGAAGTCGCTGGCGGCGTTGACCAGATGCCCCGCGGCCTTGTGGTAGCGCGTCGTCAAGGACTGCGTCTCGCCCTCGCCGTCCTCCCATGTCAGAAGCTCGCGAATCGCGCGGCAGTCGCGTCCTGCGGGCAGGCGGTCGAGGTACTCCGGGATCAGCCGGCACAGGATCAGGTGAACCCTCTCGGCCTCGTCGAGGGCACCGGCACTCGCGACGCGGTGAAACCTCGACAGGGCGGGCAGCGCGCCTTCCAGCGCCTCCGGGTCGCGGCCCGCGAGACGGATGAGCTGCTTGAGCTCATCGGCCAACTCGCGAGAGGGCGCACTCACCGGCCGCAGGCTAGCGTCGGATCTCTGTCGGATCAACGTCGGGATTGACGGAAACTTCGCGCATGGCGGTCGTGTGAGAGCCGGGTGTTACACGTAGCGGCAGGCGAACGCACGCTGCACAGTGCTGAGCACATCACATGGTCACCCCGTCCCTTCTCACGACCGACCAAAGGCATTCACCCTGTCCACTTCCACGTTGCGCATCACCCGCCGGATCGCGGCAGACGCCGGAGGCGTGCTCGCGCCGGGGTTCACCGCGGGCACCGCCCAGGCGGCCGCGGCGATGACGATGTCGACGCTGCCCGACTCCGCGCAGCTCGTGCAGAAGCTCTACGTGTCGGTCGCGGTCACGATCGCCTGCGACCCGGGCGGCGTGGGGTGGTTCGGCGGGGCGGCCGGTCAGGGCCCGCAGGCGATCCGCCTGCTCTGACGGCTGCGCGCCGGGCGGGCCATTGCGCCCGGCGCCACCTTCTCGGCTTGAGCTGGAGGACATCAGATGACCAGCACCTCGACAGCAACATGGGGCATCGGCGGGGCAGTGTTCCTGTACATCTATTGCGCATTGTGCGCCGCCGCGGCGATCGCGATCTGGTGGCGGTGGAGCCGCGCGGGCGTCGCGCAGCGCGACGGCGACATCGACATGTTCGCGCTCTACGAGCTCGCGATGCTCAGCGGCGGACCGCAACGGGCGATCACGAGCGCGACGGTCCAGCTGCATCGCGAGGTTCCTGAAGGCCGGTTCGGTCGACGGCACGCTCAAGGCCACCTGCGAGTCGGAGGAGCCCCCGGACGCGATCGAGCAGGCGGTGCACGCCATCGTCAGGCGCCGGCCGCGGATCGCGGCCGCCGAGCTGCGCGACGGCAGCGGCCTGCTGATCGAGCCCGCCGAGCGCACGGCGCTGCAGCTGCGGCTGTGGCTCTCCGGCGGCATGCTGGTCGGCTCGGGATGCTGCGCATCGGCGCTGGAGCGCCGAGCGGCCGGGCCCTGGGGCTTCTGGCGATCCTCATCCTGGTCGTCTTCACGGCGACCCTCGCGGCCTCGTTGCACGCGCCGCGGATCGCGGGGCGTGGACGCGCGGTGCTGGCACGCTGGCGCCACTCACACAGCAAGCTGCGCCGCCAACAGGCGTCGGGGCAGGGCGGGCTGAGCGTGGCCCTGTTCGGCGCCGGCGCGCTGTGGCTCGCCGCGCCGGAGATCGCGTCGGCGCTCAGCATCGAGCGCGAGGCCGCACGCGGCTCGGGCGGCGACGGCGGCGGCGGCTGGTCCGACGGTGGCGGCGGTTGTGGCGGCTGTGGGGGCCTGTGGCGGCTGACCCCGCCCCTCCGTTCACCCTTCTTACAACCGGAGGTACTTCGATGATCACGAATGCGACAGCGGTTTGGGGCATCACCGACACGGCGTTTCTCGCCGGCTACGGCATCCTCTGCCTCGCGGCGGTGACCGCGATCTGGTACGGGTGGCACGCGATGGTGGGAAGCAGGGGCAGCGCGAGCGATCCGCTGCCCGATCTCAGCGTCTACAAGCTCGCGCTGCTCAGCGGCGGGACCCAGCTGGCGATCACCGCCGCCGCGGCGCATCTGCATCGTGCCGGGCGCATCAGGGGCGACAGGATCGCGGAGACGCTCGAGACCTGCGGCGAGCTCGACCTCGACGCCGACCCGCTCGAGCACGAGGTCTTCGAGGCGATCCGGCGCGAGCCGCACATCACCGCGCGGGCGATGCGCGAGCAGGTCGCCGCAAGCGAGACGATGCGGGCGCTGCGATCGGAGCTGACGTGGTTCGGCCTGATCCCGGGCGAGGCGCCGTCGGCGCTCGTGCGCAGGCTGCGGCTCGCCGGCGTCGTCGTGGTCGCGATCGGAGCCGCGCGGCTGGTCGCCGGACTGCAGGCCGGCACAGGCGTCGGCGTGCTCGCGGTGCTGATCGCCGTGGTCGCCTGCGCGACGTGGCTGATCCGCCGTTCGCCGCCGGCGACGAGCCGCGGCGGCGCGATCGTCGAGCGCCAGCGCTCCGAGCGCTCCAACCTGCGCCGCCACCCGACCGGGGGCGACAGCGTCCTGGCGGCGGCCCTGTTCGGCGGCGGGGCCCTGTGGCTCGCCGAGCCGGCGATCGCCTCGACGCTCGGCGTCCCGCGCGAGAGCGGCCGCGGCAGCGGCAACGGCGGCGCCTGCGGCGCCGGCGGGGGCTGCGGCTCGGTCTGCTCGTCGGGCGCCGCCTGGGGCGGCGGCGGATCCGGCGGCGGCGGTTGCGGCGGCGGTGGCGGCGGCGGTTGCGGAGGCGGGTCATGAGCGCGCTCCCGGCACCGTTCGACGCGGCGCCTGGGACGGGGCGCCGGCTGGCGCCCGCAGCTGGACGGCGCGCTCTCGCGCACCGCGGGCCTGGGCTTCATCGAGGTGGTCGCCGAATCGATCGGCGCGCACGCGCTGCCCGACGGGGTCGCGGCCGCGCTCGACCGCGGGCTGCAGGTCGTGCCTCACGGCGTCAGCCTGTCGCTCGGCGGCGCGGAGCGGCCCGATCGCGGGCGCCTGGCCCATCTGGCCTCGGTCGCGCGAGCGCGTCGGCGCGCCGCTGGTCAGCGAGCACATCGCCTTCGTGCGCGCCGGCGGGCGGGAGTCCGGGCATCTGCTGCCGGTGCCGCTCACGCGCGAGGCGCTCGACATCCTCAGCGAGAACGTCGCGATCGCCCAGGACGCGCTCGCGGTGCCGCTCGCGCTCGAGCACGTGGCCGCGCTGGTCGAGTGGCCGGACGCCGAGATGGACGAGGCGGACTTCGTGCACGATCTGATCGATCGCACGGGCGCGTTGCTGCTGCTCGACCTGTCCAACCTCTACGCCAACGCCCACAACCACGGCTACGACGCCTACGAGGCGCTCGACCGCTTCCCGCTGGATCGCATCGCCTACGTGCACGTCGGTGGCGGGGTGGTTCGCGACGGCGTCTACCACGACACCCACGCCCACCCTGTCGTGCCGGGGGTGCTGCACCTCGTCGAGGGCTTGTTCGCGCTCACCGACGCGCCCGGCGTGCTGCTCGAGCGCGACGACGACTTCCCGTCGGAGGCCGAGCTCCAGGCCGAGCTCGAGGCGATCGCCGACGCCGCGCGGCGCGGAGCCGAGCACCGTGCCCGCGCCTGACCGCGTCGCCTACGGCGAGCGCCAGGCGCGCCTGCTCGACGCGCTGCTGCGCGGCGCGGACCCTCCAGAGGGGTTCGCCGCCGAGCAGGCGGCGGCGTCGGGCCGCTCGCTGCGACGCAAGCGCGCGGGCGCCGTGGCGCGCGCCTGCCCGGCGCTGGCGCTGGACCTCGGCGAGACGTTCGCCGCGCGCTTCGACGCCTATGCCCGCGACGCCGACGCGCCCGCCTCCGGCGATCCGCTCGAGGACGCCATGGCGTTCGCGCGCTCGCCCGAGCGCGCCCCAGGGCTCGGCGACGACGCCCGCGTCGAGCTGCTGCTCGCTCGTGCGGAGCTGCGCCGGCGCGGGCCGTTCGTGGCAGCGGCATGGCTGCGCCGGCCCCACCCGCGGCTGCTCGTCGTCGCCCGCCTGCCGTGGCTCGGGCCGCGGCACGTCGCGCTCGCGCTGCGCCGGCCACGCGACTGACGCCCGAGGGTTCGAACCTCGCAGACGCGCACGCGCCCAAGGCGTGAGCCCGAGCCTCAGCCCCTGTGGCGGGCGAACCAGGCCAGCACCCGCGACCAGGCCTCCTCCGCAGCCGGGGCGTTGAAGCGGATCGCGTTCGTGTCGTTGAAGAACGCGTGGTCGGCTTCGGTGAAGGTCATGATCAGGTGCTTGAGGCGCGCCGCCTCGAGCGCCGCCTTGGCGTCGTCGCGCGTGGCGTTGACGCGCGCATCCTTGCCGCCGTAGACACCCAGCACCGCGGCGCGCGCACCCGACAGGTCGCCGCCCTCGGGAAAGGGCCCGTAGAACGGCGCCGCCGCGGCGACCCGGCGCTCTCCCGCCGCCAGCAGCCGCCAGACCATGCCGCCGCCGAAGCAGAAGCCGATCGCGTTGACGGGCTTGCGCGGGACGCGGCGGCGCAGCTCGCTGACGGCGGCCTTCATGTCGGCGTCGAAGCGCGCCGGCGCCACAGCCGCGAGCGCCGCCTGGACCTCGGCCTCGCCGGGGAAGGACGCCGTGCCGCCCTCCTCCGACAGCAGGTCGATCGCCAGCGCCGACCAGTGACCGGCGGCGAAGCGCCCGGCGACGCTGCGGATGTGATCGGTCAGCCCGCGGTTCTCGTGGACGACGAGCACGGTGCCCCTGGCGCGCCCGGGCGCCGGCGCCCACGCGCCCTGGAGCATGCCGTTGGGTCCGGGAAACGAGATCGGCTGGGTCGCGACCGGCGCCCACGCGCCCGTGCGGCCGGTGCGCCCGCCGCCCTTGCCCTTGGGCTTGGCGGGCCTGCTCGCCGCGGCGGCCTGGCCCGCAGCCGAGCTCAGCAGCCCCGTCGCCATCGCGCCGCTGACGCCGAGCAGCCCGAGCCGGCGCATCGCCTCGCGCCTGGTGATGACGCCGTCGGCGAGGTCCTCGGCGACCTCCTCGGCCAGGTACCTCTGCAGCTCCGTCATGCCTGCCTCCCGCGGGAGTTCGTCGGCTCGACCCCTTGCGAGCCGGGGTGCCGGGCAGCCTGGCAGAGCGCGCCGGGCCGGCGCGCCGGTTCCACGGGCTCCCGCGCTACGCCGTCGCGCAGGGCTCGCGGCCGCGCGAGACGCCCGCCCCGGCGAACGCGGGCTCGCGGCGCAGGGCGATGACGGCGGTGTCGTCGGCCTGCGCGCCGACCTGGAAGTCGGCCAGCTCGGCGTTCAGGTGCACGAGCAGCTGGTCGGGGCCGCAGCCGGCGTTGCGGCGCAGCAGCGCGTGCAGGCGGGCCTCGCCGAAGCGTGTGTCCTCGCCGCGAACGTCGGTGATGCCATCGGTGTGCAGGACGATCATCGCGTCGTGCTCGACCGCGACGTCCTCGTCATGCCACTCGTAGGAGCCCGACACGCCCAGCAGCAGCTGCGGGCTGCCGAGCTGGCGGACCTCGCCCTCCGCCGTGACGACGATCGCCATCGGGTGCCCGGCGCTGCACGACGTGATGCTCGCGTCGCCCAGGCGCAGGCACAACGCCGTGCAGGGCGACAGCGCCGACCGGTCGCGCAGCGCGCTGTTCAGGCGCCGCAGGATCGCGGCCGGGCGCACGTCCGTCTGGCTGATGAAGCGCGCCCCGTGGCGCAGGAGGGACGTCAGGGCTGCCGCCGGGACGCCCTTGCCGGTGACGTCGCCGATGATCACGAGCCAGCCCTCGTCGGTCTCGAGGAAGTCATAGAAGTCGCCGCCGACGACCACCAGCGGGTCGGTCCCGGCGGGGCGGTAGAGCGCCGCGACCTGCCAGCCCGGGACGTCGGGGACCGTCTCCGGCAGCAGGCTGCGCTGCAGCGTCGCCGCCGTCTTCGTCTGCGCCTCGTACAGGCGCGCGTTCTCGACGGCGGCGGCGGCGCGGTCTGCGAGCTGCTCGGCGAAGCGCACGTCGTCGTCGCCGAAGCGCCGGCTCGACTCGGCCGAGACGAGCGTCATCGTCCCGAGCGTGCGGGCGGGCGTGCGGATCGCGACGATCAGCACGGAGCGCATTCCCAGCTCGCGCAGCAGGCCGAGGTGCTCCTCGCCGAGGGCGGCCGCGACGAGCATCTCGTCGGTGACGTCGGAATACAGCTCCGAGGCTCCCGTGCGCAGGACCCTTCCCGAGCCCTGCCGCGGATCGGGCTGCGCGGGCTGAAAGGTGCGCAGGCGCTCGGCGAGCGGGAGCTTGGCCGGATCGGGGTGCGCGGCGACGACGCGCCGCAGCCGGCCGCGCTCGTCGAGCAGGTCGACGCCGCACCAGTCGGCGATCCGCGGGACGGCCGCCCACGCGACGTTCTTCAGCGTCTGCGCGTAGTCCAGCGAGGACGCCAGCTGGCGGCCGGCGTCGGCGAGGAAGCGGTTGCGAAGCTCGGCGTTCTTCACGGTCGTGACGTCCTCGATGATCATCACCGTCGCGACGATCTCGCCGCCCTCGCCGTGCAACCCCGAGGCCTTGAGCACCCGCCAGCTCAGCTCGCCCGTCGCGCGATGCACGGTTCGCATCAGCAGCGGCTCGGCGGGTTCGCCGCGCAGCAGGCGCACCGACGGGATGTCGTCCATCGTCAGGTCGTGCCCGTCCTCGTCGCTGACGACGTAGTCCTCCATGATCGACGTCAGGGGGCGGCGCTGCAGCTCCTCCAGCGAGGCGAACCCCATCTGGTCCAGCGCCGCGCGGTTGGCGTAGACGATCCGGTGCTGGCGGTCGCGGATCGTGACCGCGTCGCCGAGCACGTCGAGGATCTCCTCGAAGCCGCGCCCGCGGCCGCGCAGCACCGTCTCCAGCTGTGCCAACGTCATCGGCCGCTGCGCCGTCATGCTCGGTCCAGCTCGCGCACGGGCGCCAGCCTACATCTGCGCGGCTATGCCGTCGCGGCGTGTTTCTTGCCGCTGCGCTCCAGGCGCCGCTGCTCGCGCACGCGCTGCAGCACGCCCTTGCGCCCGAGCGATTCCAGACCGGCGTACAGCACCCTGATCTCGCCGAAGATCTCCTCGGCGACCGCCATCTGCTGATCGCGCGTCGGGTTGTCGACGTTCTCCCAGCGGATCGGGTCGCCGTACTGCACGGTCACCTTCGGAAACTCGCCCTTGCGCCAGTTGCGCACCTTCGAGGAGCCGTAGATCGCGACCGGCACGACCGCCGCCCCGGACTCCAGCGCGAGGCGGCCGATGCCCGGCTTCGGGCGCTCGGACAGCTTGCCGTCCTTCGAGCGAGAGCCCTCGCAGTACATCGCGACGCAGCCGCCGCGGTCGAGGATCGCGCGCGCCGTGATGAAGGCCTCCTCGTCGCGGTGCCCGCGGCGCAGCGGAAAGACGCCGCCGTGCGTGTAGACCCACTGCGCGGGTGGCTGGAAGAGCTGGGACTTGGCCATGAACATGACCTTGCGGCGGATGAACGCGGCCAGCAGGAAGTGGTCCATGAACGAGCCGTGGTTGGGCGCCAGGATGACCGGCCCCGACTGCGGCACCTTCTCGCTGGAGATCGAGCGTGCGCGGAAGAACGCGAACGCCCACAGCGTCGTGAGGATCCGCACCGCCTCGTACGCGGCGTCGGGCTCGCGCGTGCGTGAGCGGGCGTGGAACTGATCGAAGTGCTCGGCCGGGCGCTCATCGCGATGCGACGCCGCGGTGACCGCCGCGAACTGCTCACTGCGCCTCAACTTCGACATACAGGGGACATTACCCCTGCGCCCAGCCTCGGGCACGTACGACGGCGCGCCGCCAGTCGTCGATCAGCTCGTAGCGCTCGTCGTCGCCCATCTTCGGCTCGTAGCGGGCGCCCTCGCCGCCGCGCGCCGCCACGTCGGCCTGCGTCCACGCGCCGGCGCCGACGCCGGCCAGCAGCGCCGCTCCGAGCGCCGTCGTCTCGGCGATCTCGGCGACCGCGATCGGCACGCCGAGGACGTCGGCCTGAAACTGCATCAGCCAGGCGTTGGCGGTCGCACCGCCGTCGGCGCGCAGCTCCTGAAGCGGGTTCTCGGCGACGCGATCCATCGCCTGGACGGCGTCGACGGTCTGAAAGGCGATCGCCTCGAGCGTCGCGCGCGCGAGATGCGCACGCGTGCTGCCGCGCGTCAGCCCGACGATCGTCCCGCGCGCGTAGGCGTCCCAGTGCGGCGAGCCGAGGCCCGTCAGCGCGGGCACGAAGTAGACGCCGTCGTTTGCGTCCAGCGAGCCGGCGAGCTCCTCGGTGTCGGACGCCTGCTCGATCAAGCCGAGCCCGTCGCGCAGCCACTGAACCGCCGCGCCGGTGACGAAGATCGCGGCCTCGAGCGCGTAGATCGTGCGCTGCTCGATCCCCCACGCCACCGTCGCCAGCAGGCCCGGCGGCGCCGTCGGAACGTCCTCGCCGGAGTTCAGCAGCACGAACGAGCCGGTGCCGTAGGTGTTCTTGCCGAGGCCCGGTTCGAGGCAGCCCTGCCCGTAGAGCGCCGCCTGCTGGTCGCCGGCGATGCCGCACACGGGGACGCCGTCGTGGCCGTCGCCGAGCGCGCCGTCGCGCACGGCGCCGAACTCGCCGATGCTCGGCAGCACCTCGGGCAGCGACGCGCGGGGCACGTCGCCGAACAGCGCCAGCAGCTCGTCGTCCCAGTCGCCGCGGCCGATGTCGTAGAGCATCGTGCGCGAGGCGTTGGTGACGTCGGTGCGGCGCTCGCCGGTCAGCTTGTAGACCAGCCAGGCGTCGATCGTGCCGAAGCAGGCGCGCCCGTCGGCGGCGCGCTCGCGCAGGCCGTTGACGTGCTCGAGCAGCCACTCGATCTTCGTCGCGCTGAAGTACGGGTCGAGCACGAGCCCGGTGCGCGTGCGCACGAGCGGCTCGTGGCCGGCTGCGCGCAGCTCGTCGCAGCGCTTGGCCGTGCGCCGGTCCTGCCAGACGAGCGCGTGATGCAGCGGCTCGCCGGTCTGCGGGTCCCACACGCAGACGGTCTCGCGCTGGTTGGTGATGCCGATCGCCTGCAGGTCGCCGGAGCCGACGCCGGCGTCCTCGAGCGCCTCCCGGGCCACCGCGCTGGTGACGTCCCAGATCTCGCCGGCGTCGTGCTCGACCCAGCCCGGCTTCGGGAAGTGCTGCTCGAACTCCCGGTAGGCGCGGCCCGCGAGCTGCGCATCGGCGTCGAAGACCAGGCAGGTGCTACCGGTCGTGCCCTGGTCGATCGCGAGGATCACGAGTGGGAAGGTACCCGTGATCGGGGGCGGCGAAGAACAGGCCGGGACCGGGAGGAGTCGGTCCCGGCCTGCGTCCTCGGATCCACGGAGGCGATCGCCGCGCCGGGTCAGAGCGCTGCGGTCACTCAACGGCTCCGCCGGCGGCGGCAATGACCGCCGGCGGTGCTGGCATTCAAGGTACGGCGGGTCAGCCCGGCGGCCCTCCGACACGCGTCCAAGACTCGCCCGCGATGCTTCGACCGGCGGGCGAAGCGTCCTCATTCGCCGGGCAGCGCCTCCAGCGCGGCATCGATCGCCTCGGCGGCCGGGCCGATCTGGTGGTTGGTCAAGAACTCCCAGACGAGCTCCGTTTCGTCCGCCAGGCGCACGACGAGCGCGTGCGTGGTGAACATCGGCACGGCGGCGCGCCCGCGATCGGTCGCGTCGAGCACGTCGGACAGGGCGATCTCGCGGATCGGCGCGCAGACGCCCTCGCCGATCGTGCGCTGGTCGAGGATTCGCCGCGAGCTGACCGTCAGCTGGGCGATCGGACCCCACTTCTCGCCGTTGTCGGGCCAGCCGCAAATGAACAGCACGAGCTCGTCGTCGGCAAGCGCGCCGAGCAGCTGCGCGACGTAGGCGGGATCCGGGTCGTCGCCCGCCGTGCTCTCGCGATAGAGCGTCGCGATCGTCTCGGCGGTCTCGGTCACCTGCGGCTGAGGTAGACGGCGACGAAGTCCGCGAGCTGGCGGCCGCGGTGCGCGAAGCCGCGCCACGTCCTGCCGGTCGCGCGGTGCGCGAGGTCGAGCTGGACCTCCTCGATGCGAAAGCCCGCGCGGGCGGCGTTGACGGTCATCCCGATCTCCATGCCGAAGCGCGGCGCGAACGGGACCACGGTCGCGAAGGCCGGACCGCTGAGCGCGCGCTGACCGGAGATCGGCGCCAGCATGTCGAGGCCGCTGAGGTTGCGGATCGCGCGGTGCGCGAAGCCGATCGCCAGCCCGAAGCCGCCGCCGACGCGCGAGCTGAAGACCGCCACGGCGAGATCGCAACGCCCCTCGCGAACGGCCGCGGCGAGGGCGGGCAGCTGCGCGGCGCTGGCGGCGAGGTCGCCGTCGCAGAGCACGAAGACGGGCGGATCGGGCTCGAGCGCGCGGCTGAGGACGGTGCGCGCGGCGAGCGTCGCGGCGCCGCCCTTGCCGATCACGCGCTCGCTGCGCACGACCTGCACGCCGGCGTCGGCGGCGACCTGCGAGGTCCCGTCGGCCGACCCGTCGTCGGCAACGACGACGTGGGCGCCGGGAAACGCCGACGCCAGCGCGGCGAGCGTGTCGGGCAGGCGATCGGCCTCCTCGTGCGCGGTGACGATGATGATCGTGTCCGGAGCCATCGCCGCGCCAACTCTCGCAGAGGCCCGCCCCGTCGGGTGCGGCGGCTACGCTGCCCGCAGCCTTTCGCCGATGCAGCCGAGGAGGAGAGCAGTGGTCGAAGTGGACGCCCACATCACGGGCATCGTGTGGAAGATCGAATGCAAGGTCGGCGACGTCATCGAGGAGGGCGACACGGTCGTCACGCTCGAGTCGATGAAGATGGAGATGCCGGTCGAGGCCGAGGATCCCGGCGTCGTCAAGGAGATCCTCGTCGAGGAGGGTCAGCCCGTCGACGAGGGCGACACGCTCGTCGTGCTCGAGTAGCTCAGCGGCCTTGCTCGTCGCCCTGCGCGATGGCGAGGTCGGCGAGGTTCTGCACGTCCTGCGGGCGGCCGGCCGCGCGCTTCATCGCGCGCAGGTGGGCAAGCGAGCAGATCTGGACGGGCACGCCGTCGACCTCCGCATCGACGGCTTCATCGCAGAGCACGGGGTACGCGTGCTCGGCGTCGACTCCCGAAAGCCATCGCGTGAGGTCGAGGATCCCGAGCGGGGCTTCGAGTCGGAAGTTGCCTCCTTGTGCCATCCGCCGATGACCACATGTTCCACGCCCGCCGCCGATAGCGTCCGCAGGAGCGGTACGGGCTCGGCCGGCCAGTCACGACTTGGAGGCCCGCGACGCCGCGGCGGCGAACGCGTTCGCCGCGCGCGCGAGCACGATGCCCTCGGCGAGGTTCTTGCTCGGGCTGCGCGCGCCGTCGCGGCGCAGGCGCTCGATCCGCGCCCGTTGCGCTCGGCGTCGCCCGCCTTCCAGGCCGCGATCTCGGCCTCTGTGCGCTTGCGGGTCCTGCTTCGCATGGTGCCCGACGCCCGCAGGCGCCGCCACTCGATCGCCGGGCAGCGGTCCATCACCACGAGCAGGCCGGCAGCGCGCGCGCCGCGCGGCCGCCTCGTCGATCACGCCGAGCTGCATCCAGACCGCCCGCGCGCCGATCGCGATCGCCTCGTTGACGTGCGCGCCGGGACTCGCCCGCTCTGACCGTCCGAGCCTCCTGCCACCCTGCGGCGCGATGGCATCGCTCATCACCCGGCGGGAGGCTCTGGAACTCGGCGAGCTCGAGGACCGCGCCGACATCGAGGCGCTGATCGAGCGAGCATGGAAGGTCCGCGTCGAGCGCTTCGAGGACTCGACCGACCTCTGCTCGCTGGTCAACGCGAAGTCCGGCGGCTGCGCGCAGGACTGCGGCTTCTGCGCGCAGTCGAAGTACGCCGAGGCCCAGACGCCGCTGCACGCGATGATGGAGCCCGACCAGATCCTCGAGCACGCGCGCGCGGCCGAGGCCGCCGGAGCGCACCGCTTCTGCATGGTGACCCAGGGCCAGGGGCTGTCCAAGCGCGACTTCGAGAGGGTGCTCGAGGGCACCCGCCTGGTCGCCGAGCACACGAACCTCAAGCGCTGCGCGTCGATCGGGCACATGTCGCCCGCGCGCGCGCTGGCGCTCAAGCGGGCGGGCGTGCAGCGCGTGCATCACAACGTCGAGACGGCCGAGTCCTACTACCCCGAGGTCTCCCAGACGGTCCGCTACGAGGGCCGGCTGCGCACGATCGACGCGGTCCGCGCGGCGGGGCTGGAGACGTGCGTCGGCGGGATCCTCAACCTCGGCGAGACGCGCGAGCAGCGCGTCGAGATGGCATTCGAGCTGGCCGCGATCGACCCGACCTCGGTCCCGATCAACCTGCTCAACCCGCGTCCCGGCACGAAGTTCGGCGATCGCGAGCACATGGACCCGTGGGAAGCGGTGAAGTGGATCGCGATCTTCCGCCTGATCCTGCCCGACGCGCTCTTTCGGCTGTGTGGCGGACGCGTGGAGAACATCGGCGAGCTGCAGCAGCTCGCCGTGCGGGCGGGCATCAACGGCGTGATGATGGGCAACTTCCTCACCACGCTGGGCAACACGCCCGACGAAGACCGCGCGATGTTCGAGGAGCAGGGCCTGAACGTCGCGCGCCAGCCCGACAACGCCGCCAACCCCCGTCCAGACAACCGCAGCGGCTGGCTCGAGGGCGAGACCCCCGAGCCCGCCGGGGCAGCCGACGTGGCGCCCTGCGAGATCGAGGTGCGCATGTGGGATCCGTCCACGCAGCTGCGCTTCGCTCGCAAGCGTCATGTCCCGGAGCGCCCGGACGGCGCTCCCAACGCGACCCCGTCCGCGGTGGGCTGACACCCGTCGCAAGAAGGAGCAGCCGTGACCGAGATCCAAGCCCGGCTGAACGAGATCAAGGGACTCGGCCTCTATCGGCGCACGCGCCTGGTCAGCGGCCCGCAGGGCCCCAACGTCGTCCTCGACGGCCGCCCCGTGCTGCTGCTGTGCTCGAACAACTACCTCGGCCTCGCCGACCACGAGCGCGTGCAGGAGGCGGCCGCCGAGGCTGCGATGCGCTGGGGCGTCGGCGCCGGCTCCTCGCGCCTGGTGTCGGGCACGATGACCATCCACAGCCGCCTGGAACAGAAGCTCGCCGACTTCAAGGGGACCGAGTCGGCGCTGTTGTTCGGCTCGGGCTACCTCGCCAACCTCGGCGTCATCGGTGCGCTCGCGCGCCCCGGCGAGGTCGTCTTCTCCGACGAGCTCAACCACGCCTCGATCATCGACGGCTGCCGGTTGTCGCGGGCGGAGGTCTTCGTCTACGCCCACAACGACATGGAGCACCTCGCCTGGGGCCTCGCGCAGGCCGGCCCGCGGGCGGCGCTGATCGTGACCGAGTCGATCTTCTCGATGGACGGCGACGTCGCGCCGCTGGAGGAGATCTCCGAGCTCGGCCAGGACCACGACGTGCGCGTCGTCGTCGACGAGGCGCACGCGACGGGCTGCCACGGCCCCGGTGGGCGCGGCGCGGTCGCCGAGGCGGGCCTGGAGGGCGAGATCGACGTCGTCGTCGGCACGCTGGGCAAGGCGCTCGGCTCCTACGGCGCGTTCGCCGCGTGCGACGCCGAGACGACGAAGCTGCTGACGAACACCGCGCGCCCGTTCATCTTCTCGACCGCACCGCCGCCGCCCGCGATCGCGGGAGCGCTGGCGGCGCTCGATGTGCTGATCGAGCAGCCGCGGCGCGTCGAGCGCCTGCAGGCCAACGCCGAGGTCCTGCGCGGCGAGCTGGCTCGCGAGGGCTTCGACGTCTCGGGCTCCTGCACGCAGATCGTGCCGCTGATCGTCGGCGAGGCGTTCGACGGCGCTGCGCGTCTGCGAGGCGGCGCTCGAGCTCGGCGTCTTCGCCCAGGCGATCCGCCCGCCGACGGTGCCCGAGGGCACCTCGCGCCTGCGCCTGACGGTGATGTCGACGCACACCAAGGACGAGCTGCGCGACGCCGCTCGCGTGCTCGGCCGCGCGGCGCTGCAGGCCGGCTTCCGGCCCGCGACGGCGATGCCCGTGGCGGCCGCGCACGAGGTCTCGCACGGCGATGCGCAGGCGTACGCGCTGTTCGACGCCGAGGCGCCCGATACGCGGCCGGTCACGATCCGCCGGGCGTCGCGCGCGGCGTAGCGCCGGGCCGGTGTACTGATCCGCGGCTGCTTCGTCACCGGAACCGACACCGGCGCTGGCAAGACGTTCGTGACGGCCGCGCTGTGCGCGGCGATCGCCGCCGAGGGTGAGCGCGTCGCCGCGCACAAGCCGGTCCTGACGGGTCTCGGGCAGGCCGGCGACAGCGGCTGGCCCGCCGACCACGAGCTGCTGGCGGCGGTCACCGGCGCGCGGCCGCAGGACGTCTGCGCACGAGCCTTCGCGCCTGCGGTCGCGCCACACCTCGCGGCCGAGCTCGCCGGCGAGACGCTGTCGCTCGACGCGCTCGCCGCCGCCGCGCGCGAGCGCGCTGTCGCCGCGGACGTCCTGGTGGTGGAGGGCGTCGGCGGCTTGCTCGTGCCCCTGGACGGCGAGCGCTGCGTGCGCGACCTCGCCGTCGAGCTCGGGCTGCCGCTCGTGATCGCCGCCCGACCCGGGCTCGGGACGATCAACCACTCGCTGCTGACGATCGAAGCCGCGCGCGCCGCCGGTCTGGACGTGCGCGCGGTCGTGCTGACGCCGTGGCCGCAGGAGCCGGCGGTCATCCACCGCTCCAACCGCGAGACGATCGCGCGCCTCGGCGGCGTGGAGGTGGCGACGCTCGCGCAGGTGGACTCGTTCGAGGGGCTCGCCGCAGCGGGCGCGGGCCTGCCGTGGCGCGGATGGCTGGCGTGAGCGCGGATCAGAGCCCGCCGACGCGGGGTAGGTTCGAGCGGTGCCCGCCGAGCGATCGTTCCTGACCGCCGAGTGGCACCACGTGCTCGGCGTGACGTACGCCGTCGACGGCTCGCTGCTGGAGTCCTACCTGCCGCGCGGCGCGACGATCGACGAGCTACACGGCTCGCCGCGTGTGAGCCTGGTCGCGTTCGGCTTCCGCCGCACGCGGGTGCACGGCCTGCCGATCCCGGGCCACGTGACGTTCCCGGAGATCAACCTGCGCTTCTACGTCAGCATGCACGGCGAGCGCGCGGTCGTCTTCATCCGCGAGTTCGTTCCCCGGCCGGCGATCGCGCTCGTCGCGCAGGCGCTCTACAACGAGCCCTACCGGACGATCCAGATGCGCGAGCAGGTGATCGAGGCGGGCCCGGGACCGCTGGGGCGCCTCGGCGTGCGTCACCGCTTCGGCCGGCGGTTTCGCAACCGCCTCGAGGCGTGGGCCGAACCCGCTGCGCGCGAGCCGGCCGAGGGCTCGCCGGAGCACTGGCTCACCCACCACCACGTCGGGCTCGGCATCGCGCGCGGCGGGCGCACGCGCAGCTATCGCGTCGAGCACCCGGTGTGGGCGCTGCACAAGGTCTGCGACCTGCACGTCGACGTCGACTTCGCGGCCCTCTACGGCGAGCGCTGGGGCCTGCTCGCGAACGCCGAGCCGTCGCACGTGACGCTCTCCGCCGGCTCGCCCGTGCGCATCTCGCCGCCGGTCGACGCCTAGCCCGTGCTCAGTCGGCCGGGTCCTCGGCGCTCGCCGCCCGCACGTCGACGAGCGTCAGCTCCATCAGCGCCTCGCGATCGGGCTTGCCGCCGGCCGCCAGCAGCCGCTCGGCCTGGTGGGCGACGACGTCGTCGAAGAGGTTGCGCGCGGTGCGGGCGTTGCCGAAGTAGCGGTCGCGGGCGCCGTGCAGGCGCTCCATGACGCGCTCGAGCTCCTCGCGCGCGTAGGGCTCGAGGCGGTAGTCGGCGGCGGTCGCGAACCTCTGAAAGATCGCGACGAGCTCGGCGGGACCGTAGTCCTCGAAGTGGATCGTCTCTCCGAAGCGGCTGCGAAAGCCGGAGTTCGAGGCGAGGAACTCGGTCATCTCGAGCGGGTAGCCGGCCGCGATGACGGCCAATCGCGAGCGGTCGTCCTCCATGCGCTTGAGCAGCTCGACGACCGCCTCGGGGTCGAAGTCCCCCTGACCGCCGGGCCGCACGAGTCCGTACGCCTCGTCGATGAACAGCACGCCGTCCAGCGCGCCGTCGATCACCGCCGCGGTCTTCGTCGCGGTCTGTCCGACGTAGCCTGAGACGAGATCCTCGCGCGTGACCTCGACGACGCGGTCGGTCGCCAGCAGGCCGAGGCTCTTGTAGAGGCGGCCGAACAGCCGCGCCACGGTCGTCTTGCCCGTTCCGGGCCCGCCCTGGAAGACGAGGTGGAGCGAGACCTGGACGGTCTTCAGCCCGGCCTCGCGGCGCATCGTGGCGATCCGCAGCAGCTCCGCGAGGCGGCGCACCTCGGCCTTGACGGCGGCCAGCCCGATCAGCGCGTCGAGCTCGGCGAGGACCGCGTCATACGCGGCGTCGTCGGGCCACAGCGACGTCGGATCGGGTGGCGGCGGCGGCGCGGGCCTGGCGCCGGCGGACCGGACAGGCTGCGCGGGCGCCGGGGCCGATCCCGGGCGCAGCGCGTCGAGCGCCGTGCGCGCAGCGCGCGCGAGCTTCTCGCGGTCGGTGGGCGGCGCGTGCTCGGCGGCGTCGATCGCGGCGCGCAGCGCGACCTCGGCATCGGCGCGGCGCGCGAGCCGGCGCAGCGACTCGGCGCGGGCGATGTGCGTGAAGGCGACCGGCGCAAACGCCGGCCCGATCGAGCGTGCGAGCGCGATCGCCTCGTCGAAGGCCTGCAGCGCGCGCTCGTCGGCGCCCTGATGCGAGCGCGCGAGGCCGAGGCGCTGCAGGAGCTCGAACAGCTCGCGGCCGCCGGTGCCCGATTCGCGCAGCGCGGCGACAGCCGAGCAGAAGGCCTCCTCGGCGAGCGGGTAGTCGGCCTGGCGCATCGCGCGCTCGCCGCGCTGGGCGTGCAGCCGGGCGGCCATCTGCGGCGGCGAGCCGAGGCGCTCGAGGATCTCGCGCGCCAGGCGCTCGAGCCCCGCCGCGCGCGTGTAGTCGCCGTCGCGCAGCAGCTCGGCGGCGTGGCGCAGATAGGAGTCGAAGCGGTCGGACATGCGGCCGCCGACACTACTGTGGCCCGACCGCCCCGATCTCCTACCCTCGGTGCCGAGCCCCACCCGACAGGAAGGCCACCCATGGACCACCGCACGCTCGGCCGCGACGGCCTCGACGTCTCCGCCCTCGGCCTCGGCTGCATGGGCATGTCGGAGTTCTATGGGCCGGCCGACGACGAGGAGTCGGTCAAGACGATCCACCGCGCGCTGTCGCTCGGGATCACCTTCCTCGACACCTCGGACATGTACGGCAGCGGCAAGAACGAGCAGCTCGTCGGCGCCGCGATCGCCGACCGCCGCGACGAGGCCGTCGTCGCGACGAAGTTCGGCATCGTGCGCGAGGAGGACCAGCCGCGGCGCATCGACTCGAGCCCCGAGTACGCGCGGATCGCGTGCGAGGCCTCGCTGCGGCGCCTGGGCGTCGACCACATCGACCTCTACTACATGCACCGCCGCAACCCCGACGTGCCGATCGAGGAGACCGTCGGCGGGATGGCCGAGCTCGTCAACGAGGGCAAGGTCCGCCAGCTCGGCCTCAGCGAGGTCAGCGCGGACACGCTGCGCGCCGCCTGCGCGGTGCACCCGATCGCCGCGCTGCAGAGCGAGTGGTCGCTGTGGACGCGCGGCATCGAGCAGGAGATCGTGCCCGCCGCGCGCGAGCTCGGCGTCGGGATCGTGCCCTACAGCCCGGTCGGGCGCGGCTTTCTGACGGGCGCCTACTCCTCGCCCGACAAGCTCTCCCCCGACGACTTCCGCCGCTACAACCCGCGCTTTCAGGGCGACAACCTGCAGGCCAACATCAAGCTCGTCGAGCGCGTGCGCAAGATCGCCGACGACGTCGGCTGCACGCCGGTGCAGCTCGCGCTCGCGTGGCTGCTGCACCAGGGCGACGACGTCGTGCCGATCCCCGGCACCAAGCGCGTGCGCTTCGTCGAGGAGAACGCCGAGGCGGCAGAGATCGCGCTGACCGCCGACCATCTCGATGCGCTCGACGAGGCGATGCCGGTCGGCGCCGCGGCCGGGGAGCGCTACCCGGAGGCGGCGATGGGCACGGTCGAGCTGTAACTACCGACGATCGACGCGCTCACAGTCTTGTGCGACTCGATCGGCGCGATCGACGATCGCGAGGTCAGACGTTCCGGTACCGCATCTCACCGTGTCTGCGCGCCCGCGTCCGAGCGTCGTCTGGTCGCGAGCGTTGACGCGATCGTTGCCCGAACTAGCAGAGAAGACATCGCGCCCGATCCGGTCGCTCAGACGATCTTGACCGGCGCCGCCGATGAGCCGATCGTTCCCAATCCCGCCAAAGATCGTGTCGTCGCCGGTCTGACCGTTGAGATAGTCACGGCCACCCATTCCATCGATGCGGTCGTTTCGCGGGGTGCCGAAGATCCGATTCGGCTCGTCGGTTCCACGCAACTTGCGAGCCTCGAGGTAGGCGATCGCTCCCCATGCAGCGATGGAACCGAGAAGGATCAGGACGCACAACTTCCATGGCGGCGCCTTCCATGTGATGCTCAGTGGTGGGTGGCGCTCGTACAGGGACTTCGTGGCGTGAAGAATCGGTTCCGCAATCCGGCCAATCGCGAACACGGCTCTGCTCGGAGGCCGGCCGGCCTTGCGGCGTCGCGTCGTCGACAGGTAGTCAGGTAGGAGCAAGACGCCGATCGTTCGGTCGGCCCCGCGAGCGAAAAGCCTGCAGGCGCCATTCCATACGTATCTAGTGCCGCGCTGAACCAGTACGAACCATGCAAGGATCAACAACAACGCGAGCCCAGCCCCCAGGGCGAGCACGGGTGGCAAGGCGTCAAGCAGCGCGATGAACCCGATCGGCGCAGCTGACGAGCTCAACGATCGGTCCAGTCCTCATCCTCGACGGGCGCTTCGTCAAGATGCTCGGGCGGTACCGGATCGCGTCCGGGCGACTCGATGGCTCCCTTGCTCACCTGGTCGTGGGTGGCGCCTGAGCCCAATGAGCGCTGGGGCTGGCCCCTCAAAGCGTCTCTCATCGCATCGGTGATCGCCTTGACCGCATCGTCCTCGGCATCGAAGTAGTCCTTGTCCACCAGCGTTTCGACAATCTGCCAGAGGGCCGCACGGTCACGGTCCTCGACAGCGTTGAGCTGATCAACGACTGCTCGGAGGTTGGCAGGCGACGGATCTGACAAGACGGCCTCCAAGGCGCGAGATGAGGGATCGGCGAGGTGTTCTGCCAATTGCTCCCGCCACATCTCGCGCAGGTCAAGCGCTCCGACCGCCTTGATCTTCTCGTTGTCGCTGTCAGCTCCGATCAATTCACCGGCCCGAGCTCGATCGATTAGGCCTTCGTGATGTCGCTGGGTGGTCGCGTCGAACGACACGCTGACCGACGACACGGTTGCCGTTAGCCAGCCAACGTCGAATGTTCGATTGACAAGGCTCTTCCGAAGCAGGCTTTCCGCTGCCCGGCGAGTCTTGTTCAGCGCGACAGCAGGGTGAGGGTCCTTGATCGGCTCCAAGTCTTCGCCCGCAGCCACGACAGCTTCTAGAAGGAGCGGTTGCAGCACGCCTTTGACGCTCGAGATCCGGCGTTGGGCCGCCTTCTGAGCGTCGACAACCGAGGTGTTCACGGTGACGTTCGCTGTGAAGCCCGCTCGACCGCTTTGGTCGAAGAAATCGAAGGAGTATGCGAGCGCGTGGTCGCCGACGTCAATCGCGATCCAGGTACGCACTTGCTTGCTCCAGTAGCTCTCACCCGGAGTAATAAGATCGGCAGACATCGGACGGCCATTCTCGTCGATGACGACGCGCTCAAAGCCGAGCCCCAAGGCTGGCAAGTCCCGCCGTTGCTTCAGACGGCGGAATGGGCCCGGCTCAGGACGCAACTCGCCCTGCTCAGCGATCGGCGAGTAGTCGTCTGGTAGCTGCGACTGCACGTGTCCTCCGTCAGGTCGTTGAGTAGAACTGGCGGAGCATCGACTCTGCGATGTCCGCCGATGGCTTGTCCTTGTTGGTTCGGCCGTGGGTCTTCATGGCGCGCTTGAGTTGTCCACCGACCCGGGCGAGACAGCCGTGCGTGCGGGCCGCCGACTTCATCTCGCGAATGAATCTCACCAACTGACGCTCTTCCAGACGATTGCCCGCGACAGCCTCAAGCAAGGACACAATCGCTGCACAGGCGCTGCTGTATCCGCTCGGGGCGTTGAAGGCCAGCACCAGGAGCTCGGCAAGTGCCTCGAAGGCGGCCCCCTCATCCCCCACGAGAAGCGCCTTCAGAGACTCTCGTGCTCCCTCGTCACGCGCTCCCAGGAAAGCGATGGACATTGCAGCCACGCGCCAGACGCGGACCGGAGGTGACCGGCGGTCTGCCTGGGCCAGCAGCAGGCCAAACACGGTGGCGCGCGGGGCGGCAGCATGACGCCCCCCGACGACCAGGAGTGCAAGCGCGATGTCGGCATCGATCTGGAGCGCCGGATCCTCACCAAGTCGCCACAGTTGCGCCGGGGCAGCGCAGCTGGGGTCCAGCAATCCCAGTGGGCCACCGTAGGCCAGCACTGCGATCCGGCGCAGTTCGAGGTTGTCCACGCTGCCCCAGTACTTGACGAGACCACGCGCCGCTCTCGGATCCTCACCAATGGCTACCGGGACGCCCAGAGCCAGTCCTGCGGCCGCGTGGCTGAGTCCCGCTGAGTTCACGGCCCAAGGCCGTAGCACCTGCTCCTCCGTCACGCCCGGTTCATGCGCGAACAAGACGCCAGCAGTCCAAGCTGCGCCTTCGGCAACTGACGGTCGAGTGCTTTCTCCCAGCATTCGCAACCACTTGATAAACGGGCCGCGGAAGTCAGCACCCAGCTCTTCCCATAGCCACAGGACGATCTGCGAAGCGCGGTGGGGCGAGCAGATCTCCACAACCTCCGCCTCGTGACGGCCGAAGTGGGTGTTACGGGGCCGCCGTACTAAGTGGACCACATCCTTGGGCCAACCTCGATGGGCGCTGTTGAAAACACGTCCCTCGATCGCATCTGTGGGGTCGGTTCCCGCTTCACACAACACTCTCGCAAGCCGTCCGGCCTGCTCATCTATCTCCGCGCATGTCGCGTTCTCCAGTACCGCTGCCGCTGCCAGCCAGGCGAGGTGCTGCGGTGTTGGATCGGCGCGCAGCCACGTGTCCAATGATTCGTCCGTCGACCGGTGCCCGAACGTGGCAACAAGTCGCGATGGGGTCGCACCCTCCGCTCGCGCAGCCTTGAGCAGAGCCACGGCGGTGCGTGGCGAAACCGGAGGAACAAGTGCCTCCACCGCCTGCAGCGCACAATCGCGAACCGCGTCCGGTAGTCCCTTAGAGGCGGATAGGACGACCTCGTGTGGGTCCGGCGGCTCGCCCACCACGGTTGAGATCCCGAAGCGATGCCCGTTGATCCTGTCGCGGTCGCGGCTCGTCAGCACGATCGCGTGCCCAACCGAAAGCACCTTTCGGAGCCGTTGAAGACGGAACCCCGCGATAGCTTCAAGAGCCTCAGAGTCGACGTCAGCCACCAGTATGCCTGCCTCGGGGTGCTCGCTGCACACGCGCTCGATCCCATCGATTAGCGTGTCGAGCGAGAACGATCCCGGAAGCTCGATGATCGGCGTATGCCCCCCGCGCCGCATGGCAACCGAGCCCGCCGTGCGCTTTCCACAGCCTGTACCCACAAGAACTACGAGGCTCCGATCGTTGATCGCTGAGATCAGATCATCCAAGAATGGTGGATCAACGAAGGCCGCCTCGGCCATCTCCGCTGCGTCCGTCATGTCGATTGTCGGGAACGGAACTCGATCGCCCCCGTCGCCGATGATGATCGTCTTCGCGTGAAACTGGTTATCGACGAAGGCGTTGCGCTGCGCATGGACGTAGCGAGCACGAACATTGCGCCCAAACCTGTCGCTAAGCGATTCCGCGCGTAGCTGAGGCGATCCATGAGCGCTGGCGGCGGCGTCCGATCCCGCTCCGGACGATCCCTCGGAAGGCGTCTCGGGTTCAGGCGACGGCTCTTCGGGGCGATTCTCAGTGGGAAACGTCACCCGATGTGTTGTTCTCCCTGAGCGTTAAACACGTTGCCCACATACGCCTTCTCGGCATTCACGGTTCCGATGGTGTTGACCTTCGTATGGATCTCCTTCACGACGCTGACGAACGTCGCCAACTCGGTCTCCGCAACTGCGCCATCGGCAAGCGCGGACTCGAGAGCCTGTTGGACCTCACCCATGTGTAGGTCGCGGTCACCACGGTCTCTGCGCAGCCTGCTGATTAACGCCTCGTAGATTCCGGAACCGCCTCTAGCGGCCATCTCCTGTGCGACCGTACCGACCCCAGCATTCAGCAGAGGCACGATGGCGGCTGCGGCCGCAGCCACGATTTCGCTCATCGAGCGAGTGTATTGCCGCACGTGATCAGAGTACAGCCGCTCTCCACCGGATCTCGCAATCTCGGCTGCTTATCCCGAGGAGATTCGGCTGCCCGGATGGGTCTCTACTCGTCGCCGCCCTTGCGAAAGACGAACCACCACAAGCAGAAGCACCCGATCCAGCCGGCGACGAGCACGACGGCGCTGAGGAAGCTCAGGTAGTCCATCCTCAGCGCTCGCCGTCCGTCGCGACCTTGGCGATCGACGTGTCGATCAGCCACTCGACCGGCGCGACGTCGTCGGTGTAGACGCGCCCGCCGCGAAGGCCCGGCGCCAGGCGCGAGGCGGCCTCGATCGCGACGGGCCGCAGCTCGGAAGGCAGCATCCCCGTAGCCGACGCCAACCGGCTCGCCGAGGCCGCGCCGGCGGTCGCGAGCAGCACCGTGTTCGTCGGCTCCGAGGGGTCGCGCAGGACGGTCGGAAACGCCGTCCGCAGCGTCGCGCCGAGGACCTCCTCGAGGCGGTCCGAGCGCTCCGGATGGCCGACGTTGATCAGCACGACGCCGCCCGGGCGCAGGCGGTCGCGGGCGAGCTCGAAGAACTCGCGCGTCGAGAGGTGAAACGGGATGTACGGCTGGCGGTAGGCATCCACCACGATGGCGTCGTACCGCCGGCCCGTACGGCGCAGGAATGGTCGCGCGTCGGCCGCGTGCGTGTGCAGCCGCGGCGCGCGCAGGTCGAAGTAGCGCCGGCCGATGTCGGTCAACTCGCCGTCGATGTCGACGGCGTCGATGCGCGTGTCCGGGAAGTAGTGGCCATAGGCGCGCGCGGTCGTGCCGGCTGCGTTGCCGAGGATCGCGATCGAGCGCGGCACACGTCCCGCGGCGGCGAGCGGCAGGACGAGCATCTCGTCCCAGTAGTCGCCGGTCAGGTAGCCGTCCGGCCTGCGGATCGAGTGCACGGCCTGGCCTTCGTTGAGCTCGAGGATGCGCGTGCCGTCGGAGTCCTGCACCACGCGCGCGTACTGATACTCGGTGTCTGTCTCATAGATCACCCGCGACCCGGCGTCGGTCTGGCCTTTCAGCGTGCCGACGGGCAGCGCGAGCAGCACCGCCAGCGCGGCGGGTGCCAGCAGGTAGCGCGCGCGAGCCAGGCCGATGACGGCGAGCACGACGAGCAGCAGCCCGTAGACGACAAACGTGCGTCGCGTGCCGATCAGCGGAATGAACAACAGCGCCGACGTAAAGGTGCCCAGCAGGCTGCCGACCGTCGAGATCGCATACAGGCGCCCGGAGACCGTGCCCGCCCGCGCGACATCGCCGACCGCCAGGCGCAACGCGTACGGCGCGACCGCACCCGACACGAGGATCGGGATCGCGACAAGCACCGTGACGCCCAGCAACGACCCGATGAACGCGCCCGCCGAGATCGCGTCCAGCGCATCGACCGCGAACCCCAAGAACGGGTCGGCGACAAACGGGACCGCCGCCAGCAACACCCCCGACAACCCGACGATCCGATACAGGCCATCGCGCGTCGGGTTGCGATCGGCGAGCCTGCCGCCATACCAATAGCCGATCGACAACGCCACCAGCACGATCCCGATCGTGTTCGCCCACACGATCGTCGACGCGCCGAAATACGGCGCCAACAACCGCGCCGCCGCGATCTCCGCACCCAGAATGCTCAACCCGACCGTGAACACGATCAGGGCCAGCGGAGGCTCGGGAACGCGGCGCACGAAGCGCGGAGGCTAATGGCTCAGTGCGCGAGGACCTCCCGCATCGTCGCGAGCCGCTCGCGCCAGAACGCCTTCATCCGCTGTGCCTCGTCAGCGTCGCCAAGCCGCTCGTGGATCAGCCCGACGGTGCTCTTCGCGTCCCCCTTGGCGACGAACCCGGCGTTGACGCGGGTCTCCCCGTCGCCCCAGTCGAAGCGAGCCGACTTCGGCGCCGTCGCCGTGCGCAGGCGCAGCGTGGCCTCGGGCAGCCACAGGCGGCGCACGGACTCGTCGACGAACGCGGCATGCAGGCGCTCGACCGGAACCGCCACGGTCTTCGACGCGCCGGCCGTGAACCCGCCGGGGCCCTCGCCGACGGCGCGCAGCCCGCGGGCGCGCTCGTAGCTGACGGTCACCGCCTGCGCCGACCAGCCGTCGAGGTCGTGGGTCTCGCGCAGCCGGCGGGCGTTCTCCCCGTGCGGCTTGTCGACGGCGTCCCACGCGTCGAGCACGCCGAACCAGTGCTCCCACCCGTGCCCCGTGCGCCGCCGGATCACGGCGTCGGAGACGGTCGGCGGCGCCGCCTGCACCGCCGGCGGCTGGGCGGCGGCCAGCAGCGCCGCTCGCGCCCCCGTGTAGCTCTCGCCGGTCTTGTCCATCCTCGTGCGGACGCGGCGCTTGAAGGACTTCTGCGTGGTCATCGGTGCTCCTCTCGTGGCGGCGGCTGCGCAACTCACGCTCGCGACGCCCCACCGGAAAGGGCAGCATCCAGACCTTGAGTCCCGAGAGCTGCGGCCCCCTTTGCCTTCGCGTGAGCCGGCGGCGTGAGCGCCGGGATCGAAGGTTGGGCGCAGGACGGCGCCGCCGAAAACGATAGCCCGGCAGGTGGCCGCCGGCAACCCCATCCGGCAGCCGGATGGTGCCTCAGCCGAGGACCCAGGTGTCCTTGGCGCCGCCGGCCTGCGATGAGTTGACGACGAGCGCCCCCTCGTCGAGCGCGACCCGCGTCAGGCCGCCGGCGGGGACCGTCACCCCGGCCGGGGTGGCGAAGGCGAACGGGCGCAGGTCGACGTGGCGCATCGCGAGATCGCCGTCGTCCATGATCGTCGGGTGGCGCGAGAGCGCGATCGTCTCCTGGGCGACGTAGCGCCCGGGCTCGCGCTCGATGTCCTCGACGACCCGCGCGACGTCCTCCGCGGTCGCGTGCGCGCAGACGACGACACCGTGGCCGCCGTGGCCGTGGCGCGGCTTGACGACGAGCCGCTCGATGTCCTCGAGCGCCTGGCGGCGCTGCTCGGGATCGATCAGGTCCAGCGTGCGCACGGATCTCAGCAGCGGCTCCTCGCCGAGATAGAAGCGGATCATCTGCTCGACGTAGGCGTGGATCGCCTTGTCGTCGGCGACGCCCGTGCCGAACGCGTTGACGAGCCCCAGCCGGCCTGCCACCCACGGCCCCTCCAGCAGCATGGCCGGCAGCGTCGGGCGCCCTCCGTCCTCGCGCATGCGGTCCTCGTCCAGGCGCCGGTAGACGACGTTGACGGGCAGGATCCGCCCGCGCCGTCCGCTGCGCACGAGCCGGCCGTCGTAGAGCGCGAGCTCGGCCGGCGTGACGAGCGCCAGCCCGAGGCGCCGCGCGACCTGCGCGTGCTCGTAGTGCGCGCTCGACTGCGGCCCGTCGGTCAGCACGATGCCCGTGCTCGGGTCCCCGCCCGGCGGGACCGCCGCCGCGAGCGTCTCGCCGAGCGCCGCGAAGACCTCGTCGGCGAACGGGCGCCGCGACCACGACGGCAGCGGCTCGCGCTCGATCGCGCTGCGCGCGGCTGCCGCGTAGGCGAAGCCCGACGGCGTTCGCAGGTTGTCCTCGAGCACGAGGAACGTGCCGTCGCGGTCGCGCACGACGTCGAGGCCCGCGATGCCGATCGCGACGGGGCCGTCGGGCAGCCGGCCCTTCAGGGCGGGCTCATAGCCCTCCGCCTCGTCGATCGTCTGCGCGGAGATCAGGCCGGCGGCGACGATCCGGCGCTCGCCGTAGGCGTCGTGCACGAATGCCTCGAGCGCCAGCACGCGCTGGGAGATGCCGGGAGCGAGCTGGGCCCACTCCGGCGCCGTGATGACGCGCGGCACGGGGTCGACGTGAAACGGCGTCGCCCCGGCGTCGGAGCCGAAGGTCACGCCCCCGCGGGCGAGGTGCAGGCGGGTGCGGGCGCGGAGGGCCGGGCGATGGAAGCGATCGAGCGCGCGCATGACCTCGCCGTAGCCCGGTCGCGCGACCTGCGGCGCGGACCAGGCCTCGTCGTAGCCGTCGCGGAAGTCCGGTGTGGGTGAGGGCGGCGGGGAGTCGTACATGTCGGCGGCGGCCACTCGTGTGTTGTAGCCGCCTTAGGGGCGCTACCCGGTGTCACGTCGTCCAAGCCGAAGCGGGCGGCGTTTGGCCGGATGTACAACCCCGCGAGGTTCGTCCGCCCGCCCGCCTAGCCTGGGGTCCATGACCACGAGTGAGCTCGCAGCGATCGACAAGCGGGTCCTGTGGCACCCGTTCACCCAGCAGCAGGACTGGGCCGAGGAGCCGCCGCTGATCGTGCAGCGCGCCGAGGGATGCACGCTCTACGACACCGACGGCAACGCCTACATCGACGGCATCTCGTCGCTGTGGTGCACGATCCACGGCCACGCCCACCCCGCCATCGACGCGGCGGTGCGCGAGCAGCTCGAGCGCGTCGCGCACACGACGATGCTCGGCCTGACGCACCCGCCGGCGATCGAGCTCGCGCAGCGCCTGGTCGAGATCGCGCCGCCCGGCCTGAGCCGCGTCTTCTACTCCGACAACGGCTCGACGGCGGCCGAGGTCGCGCTGAAGATGGCCTTTCAGTACTGGCGACATCGCGGCGAGACGCGCAACGGCTTCGTCTGCCTGCGCGACGGCTATCACGGCGACACGATCGGCTCGGTCTCCGTCGGCGGGATCGACCTCTTCCACGCGCGCTTCGGACCGTTGCTGTTCGAGTCCTGGCAGGCCGAGCCGGGCGATCGCGAGCAGATGGACTCGCTGCTGTCCGAGCACGCCGGCGACGTCGCGGCGGTCATCGTCGAGCCGCTCGTGCAGGGCGCGGCCGGCATCCTCACGCACCCCGACGGCTACCTGCGCGCCGTGCGCGAGCTCTGCGACGAGCACGACGTGCTGTTGATCTGCGACGAGGTCGCGACCGGCTTCGGGCGCACCGGCACGATGTTCGCCTGCGAGCAGGAGGACGTCGCGCCGGACCTCATGTGCGTCGCCAAGGGGCTGACCGGGGGCTACCTGCCGCTCGCGGCGACGCTTGCGACCGAGCGCATCTACGAGGCCTTCCTCGGCGAGCACGCCGAGCTGAAGACGTTCTTCCACGGCCACACCTACACCGGCAACCCGCTCGCCTGCGCGGCGGCGCTGGCGACGCTCGAGATCTTCAGGCAGGAGGACACGATCGCCGCGATGCCGCCGAAGATCGCGCTGCTCGGCCGGCTGCTCGAAGAGCACGTCTCGCCGCTGCCGGCCGTGCGCGCCGTGCGCCGCCGCGGCTTCATGGTCGGCATCGAGCTCGAGGACTTCGCGCTCGAGGCGCGCATGGGCCATCAGGTGACGCTGGCCGCGCGGCGCCTCGGCGCGATCGTGCGCCCGCTGGGCGACGTCGTCGTGCTGATGGCGCCGCTGTCGATCACGCCGGCGGAGCTGCGGCGCCTCGTGTCGATCACCGCCGAGGCGATCGCCGAGGTCACGGCGCCCGCGCTGCGCGCCGCCGCATAGCCTTGCAGCCTCAGCGCGGCTCGCCGTAGCGCTCGAGCATCCCGCTCAGCACGCCCAGCATCGTCTCGACGAGCACCCGGCGCTCGACGTCGGGGTGATCGAGCCACCACAGCGCCAGCCCGGTCAGGGAGCTGCGCACGACCTCGGCGAGCGGCTCGATGCGCTCCTCGCCGAGGCCCGGCAGGATCTCCCGCAGCAGCACCGCGTCCGCGGCGCGCTGACGTGACTGCAGCTCGCGGTGCAGCGCCTGGACCTGAGGCTCGCCCGTCGTGTCGGCGAACAGCAGCCGCCAGGCGTAAGGGTGCTGCTCGACGTAACCGAACCAGGCATCGAGGATCCGCGGCAGGCGCTGCTCGATCGGCCCTTCGGCGAGGTACTCGTCGATCGCCTCGGAGGCGAGCGCGTCGCGATGACGCTCGAGCAGCGCGAGATGCAGAGCCTGCTTGGAGGCGAAGTGGCGGTAGAGCATCGGCTTCGTGACGCCTGCGGCATGGACGATGTCCTCGACGCGGGTCGCGGCATAGCCGCGCTCGGCGAACAGCTGCTCGGCGGTCCGCTCGATCGTCGCGCGGCGTTCGCCAGCCGCCAGGCGGGGCGTGGTCGTCATGGTTACCTCATGGTAACTTCGTGCTAAGTTACCGAAGGGTAACGTCCTCGAAGGAGCCCCGGATGATCGCCTCGATGCATGTCTGCGACGTCGGACCCCGGCAGCTGCCGAGCGTGCTGCGGCGCGCGCCGAACCCCTGCCCCGAGTTCGCACAGCTGCTTGCGACCGCGCACCTCGGCGGCGGCTTGCTGCCTCGTCCGCGCGCCGGCGACGTCGCGCTGTTCGCGGTGTGGCGCGACGACGCCGCGCTCGAGTGCTTTCTCGCCGAGGACCCGCTGGCCGCCGTGCTCGCCGGCGGCAGCTCCGTGCGCCTGGCGCCGTTGCGCGTCAGCGGCACGTTCACTGCGATCCCGCCGCTCGCAGCCGCCGAGACGCAGGTGGGCGACGACGAGCCGGTCGCCGTCGTCACGTACGGCCGGCTGAGGCTGCGCCGCGCCGTCGCGTTTCTCCGTGCGAGCGCCCGCGCCGAGGCCGACGCGATCGCGCATCCCGCGCTGGCGTACGGCACCGGCCTGACGCGTCCGCCGCGCGTCGTCGGCACGTTCTCGCTGTGGCACGATGCGGCGGCGATGCGCGACTTCGCCCACCGCGGTGCCGGCCACGGCAGCGCGCTACAAGCGAATGCCGAACGCGCCTTTCACCACGAGTCGACCTTCATGCGCTTCCGTCCCTACGCGGCGACCGGGGACTGGGCCGAGCTCGTGGGGGCGCCGAACCGCATGCACAACTGACAGCTCGCGCCGGCCGCGGCCGCGAGTGGCGCGGTGGGCATGCCATGCGTGAACACGTGACATCTCGACGGCGGCGGCAGCTTCGGATGGCAGTTGTGCATGCGAGTCGCGCATCCCGGTCACGCGCCCGGCCCGCGATGGATCGCGACGCCGGCGATGACGCACGCCACGCCGGCGACCTCCACCCAAGCCGGGATCTGCGCGAGCACGACGATCCCGATCACCGTCGCGATCGCCGGCAGCAGCGCGATCATCAGCGCATACGTCGAACGCGCCAGGCGCGCCATCGCAAGCTGGTCGGCGACGTACGGGATCACCGACGACGAGATGCCGACGCCGATTCCGGCCAGCAGCACGAGCGGGTCCAGCAGCGCCGGCAGCGCCTGCCAGCCGCCCATCGGTGTCACGACGACGGCCGCGATCAGCATCGCCGCCGCGAGGCCGTCGATGCCGTCGAGCCCTGGCCGCTTGGCGACGCGGTCGGCGAGCACGATGTAGAGCGCGAACAGCAGCGCGTTGGCGAACGCGAACGCGACGCCGAGCGGCTCGCCCCCCAGGCGCACGTCGGTCAGCAGGTAGACGCCGCCGACGGCCAGTGCCAGCGCGAGCACGTTGCGCGCCGAGCGCGCGCCGGCGGCGGCCAGCGCGATCACCGGCAGGAACTCGATCGCCGCCACCGTGCCGAGGGGCAGCCGGCTGATCGCGGTGTAGAAGCAGGCGTTCATCACCGCCAGGACGACGCCCCACGCCAGCAGCAGCCGGCGCCCATCGCGATCGAGCGCGGCGAGAACCCGCCACGGGCGGCGCCACAGCGCAAAGACGAGCGCCGCCGCCGCGATCCGCAGCCAGGCGACGCCGAGCACCTCGACGCGCGCGAACAGCAGCAGGGCGAACGACGGGCCGAGGTAGTGGAAGACGGCGCTGACGACGAAGTACAACTGCGCCGGCGCCTCGACGACGGCGCGCCCGGCGCGAGCGGTCGCGATCTGCACTCGCCGTAGTCTGTACGGTCAGGCGGTCTTCATCCATGGCATAACGTAGGTATCGTGCGGGTTATGGCTACGGAACCCAGGCAGAACGCGTCGTTCACCGAAGGTGCCGGGGTCGATGCCACGAACCGCAAGCTGCTGGCCGAGCTGCAGGCCGACGCCCGCGTCAGCCTGGCCGAGCTCGGTCGGCGCGTCGGGTTGTCCTCGCCCGCGGTCGCCGAGCGCCTCGGGCGCCTGGAGCGCGACGGGGTGATCATGGGCTACCACGCCCGCATCGACCCGCGCGCGCTCGGCTTCGCGCTCAGCGCGGTGATCCGCGTGCGCCCCGCGCCGCGCCAGCTCAAGCAGCTGGCGGCCGTCGCGCGTGAGTCCGCGGAGGTCGTCGAATGCCGGCGCATCACCGGCGAGGACTGCTTCGTGATGCTCGCCCACGTGCGCTCGGTCGAGCACCTCGAGGAGCTGATCGACCGCTTCGCCGCCCATGGGCAGACGACGACCTCGATCGTGCAGTCGTCGGCGGTGCCGCCGCGCGGCATCGACCTTGAAGCGGTCTGAGCGATTCTGAGCATTGCCTAGGAGGAACGGCCGTAGGCGCGATCGCACCTATGCTTCGTGGACCCCACAGCTAGGCGAAGGGAGTCAGATGGCCGAACATGACACGTCGAGCGCGCTGCAGTCGCTGCTGATGACCCGCTCGCTGAACGACGCGGAGCTCATGCAGGCCTCCGGGACCGCGCCGGACTACGCCATCCTGCCCGACGTCAGCGTGCTGAAGATCGGCGGCCAGAGCCTGATCGATCGCGGCCGCGAAGCCGTGCACCCGCTCGTCGAGGAGCTCGTCGAGGTCAAGGCCTCACACCAGATCCTGATCGGCACGGGCGGCGGCACCAGAGCGCGCCACGTCTACGCGCTCGCCGCCGAGCTCGGGCTGCCGACCGGCGTGCTGACAGACGTCGGCGCCGCGGTCGCGGGCCAGAACGCGCAGATGCTCGGCTACCTCATGGCCCGCCACGGCGTGCCCGTCGTCGGCGGCTCGGCCTTCGGCGCGGTCGCGCTCTATCTCGAGCAATGCGGCGCGGCGATCTTCTCGGGCATGCCGCCCTATGACATGTGGCAGCACGTGCCCAGCGAGGGCGTGATCCCGCCGTATCGCACCGATGCCGGCTGCTACCTCGTCGCGGAGGTCTATGGCTGTCGCCAGATGGTCTTCGTCAAGGATGAGGATGGGCTCTACACGGCCAACCCCAAGAGCGATCCCGATGCCAAGCTCATCCCGCAAGTCACCGTTGAAGAGCTGATCGAGATGGACCTGCCGGATCTCGTCATCGAGCGGCCCGTGCTGGAGCTCATGCAAAACGCCCGCCACGTGAAGTCCGTCCAGGTCATCAACGGCCTCAAGCGCGGGCTGATCGCCCGCGCGCTCGAGGGCGAGCACGTCGGCACGATCATCTCGGCGACGTGACGCGCGCCGGCGCCAACACCAGGAGGTGCATCCCATGACGGACTCAGCCGCGGACGCCGCTACGCCGTTCGCCACCAAGGACGTGCAGTCGGCCCTGATGCGCCAGACGCTGCTTGACCGAGAGCTCGTGCGCCCGGTCAGCGACAGACCCGTGATCCGGCTGCTGCCGTGGCTGAAGGTCGTCACGATCGGCGGCCGCTCGATCATGGACCGCGGCCGCGACGCGATCCTGCCGGTCGTCGCCGAGCTGCGCGAGGCGCTGGCCGAAGATCGGCTGCTGATCCTGACCGGACCCGGCATCCGCGCGCGTCACGTGCTCGGTGTCGGCCTCGACCTCGGCATGCCGACAGGCGTGCTCGCGGCGCTGCTGTCGACGGAGGCTGAGCAGAACGGGCACCTGATCGCCGCGCTGCTAGCCGAGCAGGGCGTGTCCTACCTGCCACACCAGGCCGTCAGCCACCAGCTTGCCGTGCACCTGTCTGCCTCCAACGCCGCGGTCTCCAACGGCTTTCCGCCCTATGAGATGTACGAGTTCCCGCCTGAGGTCGGCAAGATCCCGCCGCACCGCACGGACTCCGGCGCGTTCCTGCTCTCCGACGCCTACGGCGCGTCAACGACGGTCTACGTCAAGGATGTCGACGGCATCTGCAAGGGCGATCCGGCTGACGGCGACGCCGAGCTGCTGCCGCGTGTCGGAGCGAACGAGCTGCTGGCGATGGGCCTGCCGACGCTGCCGATCGACAGCCTCGTGCTCGAGCTCATGGCCGATGCCAAGCACGTCAAGGAGATCCAGATCGTCAACGGCCTGACGCCGGGCAACATCTCCAGGGCGCTGCGCGGCGAGCACGTCGGGACGATCGTGCACGCCGACTGAACGTTCGCTCCAGCACCGGGCGACGGCCGCGACGGCCGCCACGGCCGGCGCCGGCAGTCGCCCGGCCGCGTCGGAAGGAAGCACTCGCCGTGGGCTGCAGGCACCGGCCGTCGCGGCCGTCGCTCGCGTCAGCGCACCCGTCACAGTCCGGGCGGAGGCTCCCCGTTCAGGGCCGCCGCGATCTCGAGCATCGCGAAGTGGTGAGCGTCGTCCGGCGGGCCCGCGACGACGGTCCCGCCGAGGCGCGCCGTGTCGTGGCCGGCGGGGCCTGTGGTCTGACTGTCCGGCGCGGCGCGAATGTCCTGCAGCGGCGCCTGCGTGGCTTCATCATCGTTCATGGCGCGATGCGCCTCCTTTCAAACGGGAAGCCTATATTACCTATGCAGTACGTACGTGCGCAAGCTATCGCACGCCGCGCTCGACCATCACCGACGTCGCCTTGACGGTGGCGGTCGCCTCGGCACCCTCGACGAGCCCGAGCTCGTCGATCGCGTCGCGGGTGACGGCGGCGGTCACGAGGAACGGGCCGGCCTGGATCTCGATCAGCCCCATCACGCCGTCGACCTCGATCGACTTCACGATCCCGGCGAAGCGATTGCGCGCCGACAGCGTGTCGCCCGTCGCGTGGCGCTGCGGGTGGTTCTGCAGCCGCAGGACCTCCCCCGCCGGAACCCGGCGGCGGTTGCCCGCGTCGCGCGTCGTCACGAGCTTTCCGGCTCGATCCCAGCGGCGCAGCGTGTCGACGCTCACGCCGATCGCCTTTGCCGCTTCACCCAGCGTCATGTCGGCCATGTCGCGAAGGATCGCGGGTCGGGCGGATGCCATCGCCGCGCCGCGTTCTCGGTCCGGACCGCGAGCGCCGCTGCCGCGGAACGTGCGCGGGCGCCGACCGCCAATCGCACCGAGCGCGCCGAACAAGAGCCATCGGTCGCGAGCGCCGCCGTCGCAAGCCGGCTCCCCCGGCCGCTCTCCGCATCGCGGACACTCTACCTGTGCAGTACCTATGCTTAGTCGACCTACAGGAGGAGTGTTCGTATGCATATGCGCAAGACGTGGTCGCTGCTTGCCTGCGTGGCAGCCGTGACCGGACTGATGGCAGGCGCGGGCGGCGCGTCAGCGGCGTCCTTCGGGCAGCAGTCGGTGTCCGTCAACGGCGAGGTGGCCACCCCGCGCACGTACTCGCGCGCGGACCTGGGGACGCTGGCGCAGACCTCGTTCTCGACGAAGCGAGGCGGGACCACCTACGCAGACTCGGGCGTCTCGCTGCAGACGCTGGTCAACGCATCCGCTCCCACGCTGCTGCCTCCGGCGCTGGCCAAGAACGCCGTGCTGCGCGTCACGATCACCGTCAAGGGCCGGTTCGGCGACTCGGTGACCATCGCCCTGGGAGAGATCGATCCCGGCTTCGGCAACCATCCGGCCTACCTGGTCCTCGAGCGCAACGGCTCCGACCTGCCGCTCGGCCCGAGGCTCGTCATTCCGAGCGATCGAACCGACGCCCGCACCGTGTTCCTCGTCAAGACGATCACGGTCGGCGTTCAGGATGTGGTGGCGAACCCCGGCACGCAGCTCGGCGACGTCACGGTCACCGACGGCCGGCGCTCGAACACGTTGACCGCCGCCCAGCTCGCGAGACTTCCCCAGGAGACCCGCACCGTGTCGTTCGGCACCGGGACAGGCGCGAGGACCTACACCGAGACCGGGCCGAGGCTCGTGACTGTGCTGCTCAGGGCGGGTTTCCGGATCACGCGCGGGACCTGGGTCGCATCGGTGGCCGGATTCGACGGCTACGTCGCGACGGCGACGCCCGGCGAGGATCTGTTCGGCGGCGGTCCGGTGCTGCTGTCGCTCAGGGAGCTCGAGGCCGGAGTGCCGACGTCCAGCGTCCCGCGGCTGGCGCCGACAGGGGACATGGTCAAGGGAGGTCGCTACAACTCGGGCGTCACCACGCTCGTCGTCGGAGAGGGAAGCTGAGCACCGCACCGGCCGAAACCCGCGCGGCGCAGTGCCGCGCGGGCCGGCTGACCTGCGGCGGCAGCGAGACGTACTTGCACGGCGCGGGCACGGTGCAACCCGGCTTGACGAACGAACGTCCCAAGCATCGACACGCTGCGTCGCTGGGACGGTGTCGGCAAGCTTCAGGTCACGCGCGACGAGCGCAACCAGCGCCGCATCCCGGTCACGGAGGTCCATCGTCTGCTGCTCGAGTCCGAGCTGCACCAGGCCGGCGACGACCTGGCGGCGCACATCCGCGTGCGCGGGGTGGTGCAATCGATCAGGTCGCACGGCATCAAGACGCTCGTGCGTCTGCAGGCCGGGTCGTTCGAGGTCACCGCGATGATCAGTCGCGACGCGCTCAGGCGCCTGGAGCTCGTCGAGGGCGGCGAGGCCGTCGTGACGATCAGGGCAACCGCCGTGCTGATCGAGAACGCGGAGCCGTGAGCCGCGGCCCGTGCACGCTCAGCCGCGCTCGACGACCACGATCGTCGACTTGACGACCGCCGTCGCCGTCTGACCAGGCTTCAGATCGAGCTCGTCGGCTGCCTCGCGCGACATCAGCGAGACGATCCGGTAGGGGCCGCATGCGAGGTCGATCTGCGCCATCACGCCGTCGCGCTGGACGTTGACGACCACGCCCGCCATGCGATTGCGAGCGCTCGAATGTGAGCTTCCCCCGCGATCGCGCAGCACGCGCGCGAGCTCCTCGGGCGCCAGCACACGCCTCCCTGCCCGGCGCTCGAACGCGATCCGCCCGTCGCGCTCCCAGCGGCGCAGCGTGTCGACGCTGACGCCGAGTGCCTGCGCCGCGACGCCGATCCGGATGCCCTCGTCCACTGCGGCTGAGACTACTCCCGTGGCGCGTTCGCGGCCGCCGTGCCGAGGCAGCCGAGGGCGACCGCCATCGGCGCGGCAGCGAACAGCAGTCCGGCCGCGGGCGACACCAGCGTCCACAGCGCGCCCGCCACAGCGCTCGCGCCGAGGTTGCCGAAGCTCTGCATGCCGGCGAGCAACCCGAACGCCGAGCCGCGCAGATCGTCGGGAGCGAGGCGCGCGACCGCGGCGTGGTCAGCAGGCTCGGCAGCAGCGGTCGGGATCTCGTGGCCGACGTCGGCCAGCAGGCTCGCCGCGCCGATGCCGCGCACCCCGGGCGTCAGCCATGGCTCGGGCACGGCTCTTGCTCGAGCGCAGTCACGAGGCCGGCCAGCGTACCGGCGCCGACGCTACGATCGACCGCGCCAGGCCGGACGCGGCGAGCTCGGCGGCCGTACGCTCGCGACGAGAGGGGAACGTGATCACACAAGACACAGGTCGGGCACCGGGCAGCCAACGCGCGACCGAACGGTTGGACGTCGCCATCACCACCGTGCTGCGGACGTTCGAGCTCGACGTCGCGCTGACCGTCGGCCGCGAGACACTCGCGCTCGTCGGGCCGTCGGGTGCCGGCAAGACGACCGTCCTGCGCGCGATCGCCGGCCTGCGCCGCCCCGATCGCGGCCGCATCGCGCTGGGCGAGCGTCCCTGGTTCGACGCCCATCGCGGCGTCGACCTGCCGCCCGAGGCGCGCTCGGTCGGCCTCGTGTTCCAGGAGTACGCGCTGTTTCCGCATCTTTCGGTCCGCGCCAACGTCGCCTTCGGCGGCAGCGAGCGCGTCGACGAGCTGCTCGAGCGCTTCGGCATCGCAGGGCTGGCCGACGCGAGGCCGGGCTCGATCTCGGGCGGCGAGCGCCAGCGCGTGGCACTCGCCCGCGCGCTCGCGCGCGACCCGGCGGTGCTGCTGTTCGACGAGCCCTTGTCGGCGCTCGACGCGGCCACGCGCACGGTCGTGCGCGGCGAGTTGCAGGACCTGCTGGCGGAGCTCACGCTGCCGACACTGCTCGTGACGCACGACTTCCGCGACGCGACCGCATTGGCCGACCGCATCGGCGTCGTCATCGACGGACGGATGCGCCAGGTCGGCACGGCGGACGAGCTCATCGACCGCCCGGCCGACGCGTTCGTCGTGAGCCTCACGGGTGGCAACCTGCTGAAGGGCACGGCGCGGCCGCTGCGCGACGGCGGCAGCGAGGTCGTGCTCGACGCGGGTGGGATCGCGCGCTCGGACGAGCGCGCCAGCGGGCGCGTCGGCATCGCGGTCTACCCGTGGGAGGTCGCGGTGCGAAGCTCGGACCGGGCCCCGGGCGCCGTGAACGAGATCGTCGCAACGGTCGCATCGCTGACGCCGGAAGGCGGCCGGGTGCGCGTGCGCCTCGGGCCGCTGATCGCCGAATGCTCGAGCGAGGACATCGAGCGCCTCGGCCTGCGTCGTGGCGAGTCCGCCGGCGCGAGCTTCTCGCCCGCCGACGCGCGCCTCATCGCGCTCGACGCCGACGCCGCGGAACCGAGCGCGAACGGCGACGCGATGGATCCGGTCAGCTCGCCTCACCGCTGAGCGGCATGATCGTGCGCGCGCTCGAATCCCGCCAGTGCGTGATCGCCTTGTAGGCCAGCAGGACGCCGGCACTGAGCACGACGAGCAGGATGCCGATCGCGAGCGCGATGTCGAAGTTCGAGTCCAGCTGCTCGTAGACGGCGAGCGTCAGCGTCTGCGTCTGGCCGGAGATGTTGCCCGCGAAGACGATCGTCGCGCCGAACTCGCCGACGCCGCGGGCGAACGCCAGCACCCATCCGGCCACCAGCCCGGCCGCCGCCAGGGGCATCCAGACGCGCCAGAACGTGCGCGCCGGGCCGGCGCCGAGCGTGCGGGCGGCGTCGACGAACGTCTGGTCGACGCCTTCGAAGGCCGTGATCGCCTGGCGCATGTAGAACGGCGACGCGACGAACGTCACGGCCAGCACGACCGCCCACTCCGAGAACGGCAGCACGATGCCGGCGCGCTGCAGGTCGGGTCCGAGCAGCCCGCCGGCGCCGAATGCCGCCAGCATCCCGATGCCCGCGACCGCCGGCGGCAGCACGAGCGGCAGCTCGATCAGCGTCACGACGAGCGCCCGGCCGCGGAATCGCCGGGTCGCCAGGACATACGCCGTCGGCGTTCCAAGTCCGAGGATGAGCAGGTTCGCGACGATGTTCGTGCGCGCCGTGACGCGCAGCGCGTCCTGCACCGCCGGATCGCCCAGCAGTCGCGGCACGTCGCCGAGCGGGATCTCGGCGAACAGCGCGACGATCGGCAGCGCGAGGAACGCGAGCGTCACGCCCACGCACAACGCGAGCAGGACCGCCAGGGCGGTCCTCCCCACGCTCGCGGGCACGTTCTCCGCCGGCCGCGCGCGACCGGACAAGACCCGGCCCCGTCAGCCCTTGGGCGGCAGCCCGAAGCCCGCGGACTTCAGCAGCCCGCGGCCGCGACTGGCGCGCACCTTGGCGATGAACGCGGCCGCACCGCCGGCGTCCACGCCGCTGCGCTTGACCTGGCAGATCTGGTAGCGCACCGGCGGCTGGGCATAGCGCGGCAGCCGGATCGCGTTGACGCGATTGCTGGCGATCCTGCCGTCGGTCACGTAGGCGAAGCCGGCGTCGGCCGAGCCGAGCGCGACCTTCGACACGATGCCGGCCACGTTGGACTCCTGGCTGACGGTGTTGCTCGTGAGGACCTTCGACAGGCCCAGGCGGCGCAGCAGCGCGCGTGTGTACGCGCCGATCGGCACGCCGCGGTTGCCGATCGCCAGGCGGTTGCCGCCGGAGCGCAGCCGGTAGACCGAGCGCAGGTTCTTGGGGTTGCCCTCCGGCACGATCATCACGAGCTTGTTCGTCGCGAACGTGACCGGCCGCTCGCACCTGCCTCCCCGGAACAGCGCCTGCGCCTCCTGCGGGCTGGCCGAGGCGAAGACGTCGGCCGGGGCGCCGCGCTCGATCTGCAGCTGCAGCTGGTTGGATCCGAGGAAGTTGAAGGTCGGGCGCGAGTCGACCCGCAGGAACACCTCGCGCAGCGAGGCGGCGGCGTAGACGTTGAGCGCGCTGGCGGCGGCCGGTGCGGCGAGACCGGCGACGATCGCGATCGTCAGCGCACGGACAAGTGTCTTCTTCATGGTTCGCTCCTACTCAGTCGGGGAAGGCGGGCGTCGACAGGAACGCGTCGAGCGCGTCGGCTGCAGGTTCGAGGTCGATCGGGCTCGCGAGCCCGGCGGGCGACGGCTTGCCCAGCCCCGCCCTCAGCCAGGTCACGGCCTGCGCGTCGAAGGCCAGCAGGCGGCCGAGGAACAGGCGCGTCGCGGGATCGGCGGCGAACGTCGCGCCGTTGAGGTACAGGCGAACGAGCAGCGTCTCGAGCTCGAGGCCGAGCGCGAGCGCCCGCGCTTTGGTCTTGAATGCGTTGTCCGGGAAGACGGTGGCGAAGTCCTCGGTCAGCGGCGCGTCGGCGCCGAGCGCCGCGTCGAGGCGGAGGATGTGCGCGCGCTTCGCAGACGCCACGCGGTTGAGTTGCCGGCGCTCGAGGCCGGAGAAGCCGGCGCCCTTCTGACGGTATGCGGTGCGGTAGAAGTCGCGGCTCGCGCGCTCGGCCGTCGTGGCAAAGGACAGGAAGGCGACGTCGTCCTCCTGCGGCCGCGGCGTCGGCAGGCTTGCGGCCGCGCCTGCGGGCACGAGCCCGGAAGCCACGGCAGCCACGAGGCCACCCGCTCCCAGACGTAGGAAATCCCCCCTGTCAAGCTCGACCACGCTGTCCGTCCCCCCGCTTGCTGACGCCCGCTACTCGCACGAGCCGGAGCCGGCTAGGTGTTGCATAGGTTTCGAAGATAGCGGTTACGATCGGCGCATGCTTCGACCGGGGCTCGGATTCCTAGGTGTTGCCTTGGTACTCGCCGGCTGCGGAGCGGACGATGCCGATCCGCGACGGCCGGCGATCGCCTCGGCGAAGCCCGCGCTCGCCCGAGCCGCAGCGAGCCCCGGAGAGTTCGTGTTCAGCCGCCAGAGCTCGCCGGCGTCGCACGGGCCGTTCGAGCTCGACGGCCGCTACCTGGTGCGCTTCGAGCAGACCGCGCCGGAGGACCCGAACCTGGACTTCGCTGGGCAGACGCCGTTCACGGCGTCGCTGCAGCGCCGAGCGGGCGACACCAGCGGCGCGATCGACCTGTTCGAGGACGCCGCCCGCAGCGGTCGCAAGAGCGTGACGCTGCGCGGCCGCTACCTGCTCGACGTGAGCTTCGGCGACTTTCCCTACGCCGTGCGCTTCACGCCGCGCCGCTGAGGCCTCAAGCCGTGCGGCGGCCCGCGGCCTCGACGAGCCTGCGCTCGAATTGCTCGGCATCGACCCCCGGAAAGCGGAAGAGCCACTCCCTCATCGCCGCGAAGCCGTCGTGCAGCTCCTGCGGACTGACGAGCCCGCGCTCGAGCATCGCGCGAACGTCGTGACGGTCCATGTCCAGCCCACGCTCGACCTTGGCGAGTGCCTGGAGGCGAAAGTCGAGATGACGAACCCGCAATGGCCCCCACGAGCCCGCATGAGGGCTGTGATCGCGCCACCCGTCGATCTCGGGCAAGAAGTCCAGCGGAGACGCGAGCTCGATGTTGATGTCGAGCACGTTCTTGAGGTCGTGGAGAATGCGCAAGAACTCATCGGAGTCCGGTTCCGGGCGTACGTTGACGTCACGCGTGGACGCTCGCCAGCCGACGACCACCGCGCTTGAACCACCGACCAGATACAGCGTGTGAGGTGCTTCCAAGCGCTTGCCGAGCGCCGCCAGCAGCTCCAGCACGCGGTCGCGATCGACGTCAGAGCGCGCATGATGCTCGGCGGCGTGCATGAACGACACAAGCCGCCGGGTGAGCGCGTTGTACGTCGCGTGCGCCCCCGTCCCTTCGCGCATGGCCAGCAGCCGATAGAGCTCGCGGTCGGCGTCGGGCAGCGGATCGACGATCGGCACGCCGCAGGAACGCAGCCTGACGCTCGCGCGCGAAACGAGCAACGCTGCGACGCTCCGGCGGCCGGCGGCGAGGTCGCCCACCCCGCGCGAGACCAGGTCAGCACCGGGCAGTGCTTCGAACGGTCCCTCCATGCTGCCAGCTTACGCCGCGTTCGAGCGCGAGCGGTCGGATTCCCGGGCTCTGGGGAGCTGCTCAGCAGCATCACCCCGCGCGCAGGGCACGCACGAGCCATTCGAACGCGGGCACGGTCGCGGGCCGCTGCGGCCAGCCGTTGATGACGGCCAGCAGCTGCCAGTAGCGCTCCGCTCGCACATCGGTGAACGTGTCGAGCATGTCGGCGAGCCAGACACGGAAGGCGTCGTCATCTGCGCGACCGTGCCCCGTCGCGAACGCCGTGACGAGCTCGTCGACGACGGGCGCCGCCGCGGGCGAGCCGGGATCGATGCCCGCCGCGGTCGCCGCGCCGGCGCGGTCGGCCACGAGCTGCGCCGCGGCGGCGGAGGCCGCGCGGTCGGCGCCTTCGCCGTCCGCACGGTCGGCGGCGCCGCGCTCGGACATCGCGCGGATGCGCGCGCGAAAGGCGGGCTCGGAGACGAGCTCGGCGAGCTCGATCCACGCCTCGACCTGCTCGGGCGTCGGATCGTCGGGCAGGTCGGGGCGCGCCATCCGCATCCGCGCGGCGAGCTGGGGGTCGACGTCGAAGCCGCCGAGGACCTCGTCGAGGAAGTTGTCGACGATCCGGCGGCGCTCGGCCTCAGAGAGTCGGGCGAGCTTGTGCATCAGGGTCATCTCCTGTGGGGTCGAGTGGCGGCGAGCGGCGAGCAGCGCGATGCTGCGAGACAGCCGCAGGACGCGGATCTGCGCGTCCAGCGCGGCGGCGTGCGCGGCGGCGACGCTCGCGAGCGTGAGCTCACGATCGAGCACGCGAGCGATCGCGGGCAGGGCGACGCCGAGCTCGCGCAACGTGCGCACGAGCGCCACGCGCGCGACGGCACCCGGGTCGTAGAGGCGGTAGCCCGCGTCGCTGCGCCCGGCCGGCGCGACGACGCCGCGGTCGGAGTAGAAGCGCAGCGTGCGCACCGGCACGCCGGTGCGCCGCGCGAGCTCGCCGATCGTGATCCGGGTCGCGCCGTCGTTCATGACGAGCATTCTGCAGCCTCCACCCGGTGGAGGGTCAAGTGCGTCGAGGCTCGTTAGGGCGCGTCCTTCGGGCGCTTGACCCGCACGTTGACGCCGCCCATCAGGCTGTAGGCGCGCACGTGCACGACCGGTGTCCCCGGCCGCACCGGCGCGCTGCCGTGGTCCTGGTCGTTGCCGCCCATGATCGCGAAGCCGCCGAGCTGGACCTCGACGCCCTCGGGCACGAGGACGTCGACCCCGCCCATCACCGCGATTGCGGTGATGACGAGCTCGTCGTGCTCGATCGTCGCGTTGCGCAGGTCGAGCTCGACGCCGCCCATGATCGCCACGGCGACGCTGCGCGCGGCCGGGCGCCAGCGACCGCGGCGCTCGCAGCCGCCCATGATCGCGACGCTCCAGCGCCGCGGTGAGCGCGTCGCGACGGCGGCGGTCCGCGGCGCGGCGTCGGCTGCGGCCGCCGGAAGGTCGGCGACGAGCAGCTCGAGCTCGGCGTTGGTCGTCGCGGCGTAGGCGACCTCCGTGCGCTGTGCGAGCTCGTCGAAGGTCAGTCGACCGTGCTCGGCGCCGTCACGCAGAATCGTGACAGCGTGCTCGCGCTCGGCGTCGGACGCGCGTTGGGCGGGCAAGCGGTCGTCGGGCGGACCTGCGCCGGCCACGGGGATCAGTCCTCGTAGGGCGTGAAGTCCTTCTTGCGAGCGCCGCAGACGGGGCAGAACCAGCTGTCGGGGATGTCGGCGAACGCCGTTCCTGGCGGGATGCCGCCGTCCGGGTCGCCGTCTTCGGGCTCGTAGATGAAGCCGCAGGATTCGCAGATCCAGCGCGTGGTCTCGGTCTGGGTGGTCATGTCTTGAGGGTAGCGTTGGCGGCGTGACGGACAGCGACCGCCCGGCCACCTCCGAGCAGCTCGGCGACGGGCGGCCGACGGCGCCGCGCCCGTCCGCGACGGTGATCCTCGTGCGCGACGCCGACGCCGGGCTCGAGGTCCTGCTCGTGCAGCGCAGCCCCGGCCAGCGCTTCATGGGCGGATTCTGGGTCTTTCCCGGGGGCGCCGTCGACGCGCACGAGGGCGACGGCGACGCTGCCCATCGCGCCGCCGCGGTGCGCGAGCTGTCGGAGGAGGCCGGGGTGGACGGCGTCGACCCCGGCGGCCTCGTGTACTTCAGCCGCTGGATCACCCCGGAATCGTCGAGGATCCGCTTCGACACGCACTTCTTCCTCGCACGCGCGCCGGATGGCGTGCGTGCCCGCCCGGACGGCCACGAGTGCGTCGACCTGCGCTGGGCCGCGCCGCGCGCCGTCCTCGCCGACCATGGCGCCGGCAGCCTCGCGCTCGCGGTTCCGACGCTGCGCCATCTCGAGGAGCTGGCGGTCTTCGGCGGCGCGGACGAGCTCTTCGAGCATGCGCGGCGGCGCGAGATCCGCCCCGTGCACCCACGCGTCCTGCTCAGCGGCGAGGTCGCGCGGCTGGTCCTGCCGGGCGAGCCGGGCTACGAGCGCTGACTACTCTGCGACGCGCACCCGCCCGACCATCCCGCGGCGCTCGTGGTCGGCGATCGGGCAGTACCACTTGTAGGTCCCGGCCGGCAGGCGCACGGCGATCGTCGTGCGCTCCCCCGGTCGCAGCGCGACCGAGCTGACCTCGCCGGTCGGCCCGTCGACGCGCAGCGCGTGACGCGACTGGCCGTCGTTGGTGGCGGCGAAGGCGATCTGGCCCGGACGCGCGACACGCGGGTTGGGCGGCACCAGGCGGTAGTCGGTCAGCGACACGTCGATCGTCCTCGTGACGTTGGCGGGGGTCGTCGACGGATCGTCGACGGGCGACGGCGTCGTGCGCGCGCTGTCGCGCTGCTCCCCGCAGGCCCCGAGCGCGGAGGCGGCGAGGATCGCCACGAGGATGGCGCGCGGGGGCATGCGGCCAGCGTACGGCTCAGGGCAGTGCGGCGATCGCGTCGCGGGCGCGCATGCGGGCGAGGTTCGCGCCCGCGAAGCCATCGCGCGTGCGCGCCAGCCGCGACGCCTGCGGCTCCAGCGTCTCGGCGCGCAGCGCCGCGGGCAGGCCGACGAGCGCCGGCACCGCGTCGGCGCTCAGGCCCGACAGGTAGCCGGTGTCGATGCGGCCGGTCGCGTCGTAGCGCTGCACGTTGTGCGCGGCGATCCGGCGGTCCGGGTCGCCGACCCAGAAGGCGAGCGCGAAGACCCCGGCCAGCAGCACCGTCGCGCGCGCCAGCCAGTCGCGCCGGCCGATCGCGAGCGCGACGATCACGAGCACGAACAGCGCGCCGCCGAACAGCAGCAGCGCGTGCACCGCCAGGCGTGCGCGCGTGAAGCCGAAGGCGTCCTCGTAGAGGCCGAGGCGGTGCATCGCGGAGGCCAGCACGACGAGCGTCAGCAGGCACAGCGCGCCGAGCAGCGCATGCAGCAGGCGCGCCTGGCGCGCGTTCGCCGTGCGCGCCCAGCGCAGCGCTGCGGCGACGACCGCGAGCGTCAGGGCCGCGACGAGGACGAGCTGCGCGAAGCCCGAGCGCGCGTACTCGGCGTAGGTCAGCCCGGCGCTGTCGCGCACGTAGGAGTCGCCGCCGAACAGGACGGCGAGCTGGACGCCGACGAACAGCGCGAAGAGGGCGTTCAGCGCCCCGAGCGCCAGCCGCCACTCGACGCGCCCGAGGCGCAGCAGCGGCGCCCGCGCCGGCTCGTCGGCGACGGCCGCGGCCTGCGCGAGCGCGCCGGCGAGCGCCGTGACCAGCCCGAAGACGACCAGCCGCAGCGGCGCGTCCTCGAGCGCCGGAACGGTCGGCAGCAGATCGCCGGCGACCTCGGCGAACGCGCGGTCGCCGCTGGCGAACAGCGCGCCGAAGATCGCCACGAGCAAGCCGCTGAGCAGCAGCCCGCGGCCGGCCGCGACGGCGTGGCCGCCCGAGCCGCTGGGCAGCACGCGCAGCGCCGCGACCGCGACGCGACGCGCGCCGGACGCCAGGCGCAGCGCAGGGGCCAGCGCGGCGACGCTCGTCGCGCGCCAGCTGCGCGGCGCGCCGATCGCGATCGATCCGAGCACCAGCGCCGCGACGAGCTCGCCCGCGACGACCCAGCCCGCATCGCGCAGGGCGGCCGACGCGGCGAGCGCCAGCGCGAGCAGCCCGAGCAGCGAGGAGCGGACGGGATGCGCCGGGCGCCCCGCGAGCGCGGCCGCCACGGCGAGCGCGACGGCGACGAGCGGCCAGCCCAGGCCTGCCGGCGACAGCGGCAGCAGCATCGCGGCGAGCGCGCCCGCGGCGACCGCGGCGAGCGCGAAGGATCCGGGGCGCGTCACGAGCTCGCCGCGGGCAGCGTGACGACCATGTGACTGCCGTGCGGCTCGCGCCGCTCGGCACGGATCGTGCCGTCGTGCAGCTCGACGATCCAGCGCGCGATCGCCAGTCCGAGTCCGGCGCCGCCACCGTCGGCGCCGCGGCGCCCGTCGCCTCGATGGAAGCGCTCGAAGACGCGCTCGAGCTCCTGCGGCGCGATCCCGGGCCCCTCGTCGTCGACCTCGATCGTGACGGTGTGGCCGGTGCGCGAGGCGCGCAGCGCGACGTGGCCGGGCCGCGGCGAGTAGCGCACCGCGTTCTCGACGAGGTTCATGACGACCTGATGGATGCGCTCGGGGTCGCCGGCCGCGCGCAGGCCCCTGGGCGCGTCGATCGAGAAGACGACGTCTTCGGGCGCGTGCAGCCGCGCCTCGCGCGCGGCGCCCTCGAGCACGTCGGAGAGCTCGAACGGGCGGATGTCGAACGGCTGGTCGCCGGCCTCCAGGCGCGAGAGGTCGAGCAGCTGGGAGACGAGGCGGCCGAGGCGGCGCGTCTGGTCGAGCATCGTGCGCAGCGTCTCGGGGTCGGGCTCGGAGACGCCGTCGACGACGTTCTCGAGCACCGCCTGCAGCGCGCCCAGCGGCGTGCGCAGCTCGTGCGAGACGTTCGCGACGAGGTCGCGGCGCAGGCGGTCGGTCTCCGCCAGTTCCGCCGTCATGCGGTTGAACGCCCGCGCGAGCTCGCCGACCTCGTCGGTCGAGGTCACCGCGACCTGGCGGCCGTGCTCGCCGCGCGCCATCGCGCTCGCGACCGCGGCCATCTCGCGCAGCGGCTTGGTCGTGCCGCGCGCCAGCAGCTGCACGCACGCCAGCGCGACGACGATCCCCGCCCCCGCGCCGACGATCGACGGCAGCTCGAGCCAGCGTACGGCGACGATCGTCGAGACGGCCGTGATCCAGACGGCGGCGACGATCACGATCCCGAGCTTGAGCTTCAGCGACGAGAGCGACCCGAGCGGGCTCATGACGGGGGTCGCGCGAAGGCGTAGCCGATGCCCTGCACGGTGCGCAGGACGTCGGGCCCGAGCTTGCGGCGCACGGCGGCGACGTGCGAGTCGACGGTGCGCCCGCCGGTCGAGCCGTCGATGTAGCCCCACACCTCCTCGAGCAGCTGCTCGCGGCTGAAGACGACGCCGGGGCGCAGCGCGAGCCGGTGCACGAGGTCGAATTCCGTCGGCGTGAGGTGCACGAGGCGCCCGTCGCGGCGCACCTCGCGGCGCTCGGGGTCGATCGTGATCGGCCCGGCCTCGATCGGCTTGGACGCCGGCTCGGCCGAGCGCCGCGAGCGGCGCAGCAGCGCGCGCACGCGGGCGACGAGCTCGCGCTGGCTGAAGGGCTTGGTCAGGTAGTCGTCGGCGCCCACCCCGAGGCCGACGATCAGGTCGGTCTCGGCATCCAGCGCGGTCAGCATGAGCACCGGCACCGGGCGCTCGCGCTGGATGCGCCGGCAGACCTCGTGGCCGTCGATGCCGGGCAGCATGACGTCGAGCACGACGAGGTCGGGGGCGATGCGGTCGCACAGCTCGACGCCCTGCAGGCCGTCGTGGGCGATCTCGACCGCGTAGCCCTCGGCGCGCAGCCGCGCCGCCAGCGCGCCGGCGATCGCCTGCTCGTCCTCGACGACGACGATCGTCGCCTGGGTCGGGGTCCCCTCCACGAGGCGGATGCTAGGCCGCGCGGGTGCGGGCAGGTTGGAGAACGTGTGCAGATGATGTGCAGGCCGCCGCGCGACGGCGTTGCAGCACTAGCCTTGGCCGATGCCGCGCCCCGCGCCTGGAGCGATCGCCGACAGGCTGCCCCCACAGGCGCTGTTCGTGCTCGGCGCGACCTCGCAATACGTCGGCGCCGCTCTCGCGGTGCTGCTCTTCGCCTCGGTCCCGGCGGCGGGCGTGGCGTGGCTGCGCGTCGTCGCGTCGGCGGCCGTGCTCGTCGCCTGGAAGCGCCCCTGGCGCACGACCTGGACGCCGGCGCGCCTGCGGCTCGTCACGGCCTTCGGCCTGACGCTCGCATTCATGAACCTGACCTTCTACCTCGCGATCGACCGCCTGCCGCTCGGCACGGCGGTCGCGATCGAGTTCTGCGGGCCGATCTTCGTCGCCGCGCTCGGCTCGCGCACCCGCCGTGACGTCGCCGCGCTCGTGCTCGCGACCGCGGGCGTGCTGGCACTCGCCGACGTGCACCTCGCCGGCAGCCCCGACGGGCTCGCCCTGGCGGTCGCGGCGGGGGTCGCCTGGGCGGGCTACGTCGTGCTCGGCCACCGGATGGCGGCCGATGCGAGCATCCGCCCGCAGGAGGGGCTCGCGCTCGGCATGGCGATCGGCGCCGCCGGCTTCGCGCCCGTGCTGGTCTGGAGCGCCGTCCCGGCGCTCGTCAGCCCGCCGCTGCTCGCCGCCTGCCTGGCCGTCGGCGTGGCATCGAGCGTCGTGCCCTACGCGCTGGAGCAGGTCGCGTTCCGGCGGCTGCCGCGGGCGCGCTTCGCGCTGCTGCTGGCGCTGCTGCCGGCGACCGCGACGATCGTCGGCGCGGTCCTGCTGGGTCAGATCCCGACGCTCGTCGAGGGCGTCGGGATCGCGTTCGTCGTCGCCGCCTCGCTGCTGCGCAGCCACGAATCACCCTGAAACGCACAACTTCTGAGTGCAGGGGCGGTTACAGTGAGCGAGACAGATGGAGGCCGGAGCACTTCGAGCACCCGCGGCACTGAACCGGATCTCGGTCACGGCGCCACTTCTGCGGCTGCGATCGGACGAGCAGCTCGTCGCGCTGTTCCGTGCGGGCAACGACGCCGCCTTCAGCGTCATCCACGATCGCTACCGCCAGCGGTTGTTCGCCTACTCGCGCCAGATGCTCGGCGGCTCGCGCCAGGACGCCGAGGACGCGCTGCAGGACGTCTTCATGCGCGCGTACTCCTCCCTGCGCTCCAACGACCGCCCGCTGTCGCTGCGCGCCTGGCTGTACCGCGTCGCGCACAACCGCTGCATCGACCAGCTGCGCAAGCCCGTCCCGCCGGCAGCCGACCTCTTCGACAGCTCGCGCAAGCCGATGCTGGACCCGATCGACGAGGCCGAGCGCCGCGAGGATCTGCGCCAGCTCGTCGCCGACGTGCGCCGCCTGCCCGAACAGCAGCGCTCGGCGCTGCTCATGCGCGAGATGGACGGCCTCAGCTACGCCGAGCTCGGCGACGCGCTCGGCATCTCGCTGCAGGCCGTCAAGTCGCTGCTCGTGCGCGCGCGGATCGGTCTCGTCGAGGCCGTCGAGGCACGCGACACCGCCTGCTCGCAGATCCGCCTCGACCTGACCGACTCCTTCGACCGCGGGGTGCGCGCCAGCGGCCTCGCGCGCCGCCACCTGCGCGACTGCGAGGGCTGCGTCGAGTACCGCGCGCAGCTGCGCGGCGTGCGCCAGGGCCTGGCGCTGCTGGCGCCCGGCGGGCCCGGGCCGATCGCGACCATGCTGAAGCTCATCGGCATCGGCGGAGCCGGCTCGGCCGGTGCCGCGACCGCCGGCGGCGGTGCCGCGGCCGGTGGCGGCGTGATCGCCGCGGCGGGCACCGGCACGGCCGTGAAGATGGCCGCCGTCGTCTGCTGCGCCGCGCTGACGGCCGGCGGCGCCGCCGAGGTGCGCGACCAGATCGTCCACAAGTCCTCCCCTCCCGCGGCCGCCGGCGCCGGCCCCACCCGCGCGCCGTCGATGCCCGCCGCGGCAGGCCCCGCCTCGCGCGCCGTGCCGGCGCTCGCGCCGGCGACTGCCGCCGCCGGAGCCGGCGCGCGCCGAGACCGCGCGCGCCGAACGCTCGGCGGCGAGCGCCGACAGCCGCCAGGTGACGACGGCCGGGCGTCACCTGTCCGCCCTGCCCGCCGAGGGCGGCGCCGTGGCGCCGAGCGCCCCTCGGGCACATGACGCCGACACCGCGACGGGCGGCTCGGCCGCGCCCAACGAGGACAGCGTCGGCGGCGAGACCAACCCGCTCTTCGGCCCCGAGGGCACGGGCTCGGCCGGCGACGCCCAACCCGCCGCCGGCGACGGCGCGACGCCGCCCGCGGACGCCACTGCGGGCACGGCGGAGTCGGCATCCGGCAGCACCGCGCCAGGCTGAGCGCCGTTCTCCCCGATCGCTACGCCGCGACACTCGACCACGAGACGCTGCTCGTGCGCCGCGGCGCGCGCTCGGGGCTCTTCACGATGATCGCCGTGCACTCGACCGTGCGCGGGCCGGCGCTCGGCGGCTGTCGCATGTGGCACTACGACGACGCCCGATCGGCGATGCGCGACGTGCTGCGCCTGTCGCGCGCGATGACGTTCAAGTCCGCTGTCGCGGGCCTGCCGCTGGGCGGCGGCAAGGGCATCGTCCTTGCGCCCGACCCGGCCGCCGCCCCCCGGCGCGGCCTGCGCGCCGACGCGCTGCGCGACTTCGGCGACGCGGTCCAGGCGCTCGGCGGCGACTACGTCACGGCCGAGGACGTCGGCACGTCGGCGCGCGACATGGAGGTGATCGCGTCGGCGACGAGCCACGTCAGCGGCCTGTCGCGCCGCCGCGGCGGATCCGGCGACCCGAGCCCGTGGACGGCGCTCGGCGTCGAGGCGGCGATTGGCGTCTGCTGCGAGCGCGTCTTCGGCACTCCCTCCTTGCGGGGCCGCACGATCGTCGTCGCCGGCCTCGGCCACGTCGGCGCGCGCGTCGCGATGCTGTGCGCCAAGGATGGCGCGACGCTGCTGCTGACCGACATCGACGAGTCCAAGCGCCGCCTCGCCGGCGATCTGGGCGCGCGCTGGCTCGCGCCCGGCGAGGCGCTCGCGGCGGCCGCCGACGTCTACGCGCCGTGCGCGCTCGGCGCGGTGCTCGACCACGACAGCGCCGCACGGCTCGGCGCGCCGATCGTCGCGGGGGCCGCCAACAACCAGCTCGCCGACGACGACGTCGCCGAGCTGCTCTCACGGCGCGGCGTGCTGTGGGCGCCGGACTTCGTCGTCAACGCGGGCGGCATCATCAACATCTCCGTCGAGCTCGAGGCCTCGGGCTACGACCCGCGCCTTGCGCGCAAGCGCGTGCGCGGGATCGGCGACACGCTGCGGCGCATCTTCGACGATGCCGAGGCGACCGCGGCGAGCCCGCTGACCGCCGCGATGGCGCTCGCCCACGAGCGCCTTGCCGAGGCAGCCGCGACGCAGCGCTCGGCCTGAGCCATCCCCGATCACCGCGCCTTTGGCGAAATTGCCTCGCATGCCGAGGCATAGGCGTCAAGCACCCGGGATTACACGACCGGTCTGAGGCCTCCCGGCGGCGGCCACGGCGGGCGCTGGACGCCGGGCGGCAGCCGGCCCTCGTCGCCGAGCTTGTCGAGGTGCGCGGCGAGCGTCGCCGTCGCGGCCAGGCGCAGGCTGGCGGGCGCGTCGTCCCAGACGCGGTCGAGCAGCTCGTCGGCGTCGCGCAACCCTTCGTCGAGCGCCGCGAGAAGCCGCCGCTCACGATCGCGGCGGTGGGCGAGGTAGCGCTCGAGCAGCGCCGCGGGATCGGTGACCGGCGGACCGTGGCCGGTGCACAGGAGCGCGAGGTCGAGCCCGCGCAGGCGCTCGAGCGCCGCGAGGTAGCCGCGCAGCGCGCCGGGGTCGGGCGCGACGAAGACGCTGCTGCGCGCGAGCACGGCGTCGCCGGTGAAGCAGACGTCGCCGAGGACAAAGGCGAGATGGTCGGTGGCGTGGCCGGGCGTCGCGAGCACGTGCAGTGGGCCGAAGTCGTCGCCGTCGCACAGGAGGACGTCCGCGTCCTCCCAGCGGGCGGCTGCGACCGGCGCTCCGCCGGCGCCGGCGCGCACCGCGGCCGCTGCGCCCGCGTGGTCGCCGTGGTCGTGCGTCAGCGCGATCCCGCCCGCGCCCCCGCGCCGCCGGACCTCGCCGAGCACCGCGGCGACGTGCCCGTCGAGCGCGGGCCCCGGATCGATCACCCAGCAGGGGTCGCGGCCGGCGATCCACGTGTTCGTCCCGTCGAGCGTGAACGGCCCGGGGTTGCTCGCGTGGACGAGGGCGATGTCGCGGCGCTCGAGCGGGTCGTCCATCGGCGCAGCCTACGACGGGGCGACCGCCGCGCCTTCTGAGCGCTCAGCCGGCGGCGAAGCGGTGCACCGCGCCGCCGAGCGACACGACGTAGACGCGACCGAGCCCGTCCTCGCCGAACGACGACAGGCTCTCGACCTTGGGCAGGCCGAGCGAGCGGTCGCCGCTCGCAGAGCCCGCCGACAGCCGGGCGCCGCGCAGCTCGCCCCTGCAGAAGTCGCCGTAGACGTAGCGCCCGACGAGCCCGGGTACGCCGCGGTCGCGCACGACGTAGCCGCCGGTCACCGAGCAGTTCGGGGGATTGCGGAAGCTCGATCACCGGCGCGACGGCGCCCGGCGCCGGCTCGTCGAAGTTGCGCCGCCGGCCCTCGAACGGACGCCAGCCGTAGTTGGCGCCCGCTGGCCTCGCCCTTGCGCGCGAAGTCGATCTCCTCGACCGCGTTCTGGCCGACGTCGCCGATCGTCAGGTCGCCCGTCGAGCGGTCGAACGAGAAGCGCCACGGGTTGCGCAGGCCGTAGGAGTAGATCTCGCCGCGCGCGCCGGAGCGGCCGACGAACGGGTTGCTCGACGGCACGCCGTAGGGGCGTCCGCCCGACGCCCGCGGGTCGATGCGCAGCAGCTTGCCCTCGAGCTTGCCGAGATCCTGCGCGTTGCCGCGCGTGCCGTGCTGGTCGTCGGCGCCGCCGCCGTCGCCGGTGCCGACGTACAGCAGCCCGTCGGGGCCGAACTTGACCAGCCCGCCGTTGTGGTTTGACTCGATGCCGTCGTAGCGCAGCACGAGCCGCGCGCTGGTCGCGTCGGCGCGGTCGGCGCTGGAGCGCGAGCGGCGGTACTCGACGACGCGCTGCGCGCCGGCCCTGTCGGTGTAGTTGACGTAGAAGCGCCGCGTCTTGGCGTAGTCGGGCGCGAAGGCCATCGACAGCAGGCCCTGCTCGCCGCCGGCGATCACGCGCGAGCGGATGTCCAGGAACGGCCGGGCGACGCGCTTGCCGCCGCGCAGCACGCGGATCGTGCCGCCCTGCTCGACGACGAAGACGCGACGCCGCTCGCCGCGCGGCGCGGTGACGTAGAGCGGCATGTCGAACTCGCCGATCTTGGCGAGCTTGACGCGGCGCGAGGCGGCGGCCCGTGCGGCGGGCGGGGTGGTCGTCGCGGCCGTGGTGGCGGGCGGGGTCGTCGCGGCCGATGCGGCGCCCGAGCCGGCCTCGCCGGAGTCGTCGTCGGAGCAGGCGCCGAGCGCCACGGCGCCGGCCGCGAAAACAGCGGTCATAAGGCGGTGGGTCACACAGCCCAGGATGCCACGCCGCGCGCCCGCGCAGTCGCAGTCCACGAGCGGCTCAGCGCCGCGTCAGGACCGCCAGCAGGTACGGGCTGGCGGGACGCGGCTCGGCGTCGCGCAGCGCGGCGATCGTCGCCTCGCGCAACGCGTCCCACTCGCCCGCCGGCTCGAGCGTGGCACGGGCGCCGATCCAGATCGGGTGCAGGCGCTCCCAGCGATCCCAGACCTCCTCCGGCGTCGCGTCGTCGGGGTGCAGCAGCCGCTCGCCGACGTCGAGCTCGCCGTAGGGCCCGAGCAGCGTCTCGAGCACGGCCTCATCCCCCCAGTCGACCCCCGGCGGGCCGGCGTCGCCGCGCACCCGCGCCATCGCCGCGTGCAGCAGCGACACGAGCTCGAACAGGTGCCCGCGCCGCGGCCACGTCGTGACGACGACGCGCCCGCCGGGTCGCACGACGCGCGCGATCTCCCGCGCGGCCGCGTCGGCCGGCCGCGCGAAGATCACGCCGAAGACCGATACCGCCGCGTCGAAGGACCCGTCCTCGAACGGCAGGTCGGCGCCGTCGCCGAGCACGAACTCCGCGTCGGGAACGCGCTCGCACGCCACCTCGAGCAGGCGCGGCGAGGCGTCGATGCCGACGACCCGAGCGCCGCCCGCGTCGGCCAGGCGCGCCGCGTTGCCGGTCCCGCACGCCACGTCGAGCACGCGCTCGCCGGAGGTCGCCCCGAGCGCCGCGACGGCGACGCGCGAAACCGGCTCGAGCTCGAGCGCGGTCTGCTCGTAGTGCCCCTGACCCCACGTGTCCACGGGCAGCATCCTGCCAGCCGCGCGGCTACCGTGCCGGGCATGTCCGCCGTGCTCGTCGTGATGGCCAAGGCGCCGCTGCCCGGCCGCGTCAAGACGCGGCTGTGCCCGCCGCTCGAACACGCTCAGGCGGCCGCGCTGGCCGAGGCGGCGCTCGCGGACACCCTCACCGCGGTGTCGTGGACGCCCGCCGCGCGCCGCGTGCTCGTGCTCGACGGTGTGCCCGGCGCGTGGCTTCCGCCCGGCTTCGAGGTCATCGCCCAGCGCGGCAACGGCCTCGCCGAGCGCCTCTCGAACGCCACGCGCGACGTCGGCGAGGCGCTGCTGTTCGTCGGCATGGACACCCCGCAGCTCACGCGCGCTCTGCTGTGCGACGCGCTGGCGCGGCTGGCCTCCCCGGACACCGGCGCCGTCATCGGGCCGACGACCGACGGCGGCTACTGGACGATCGGCCTGCGCGACCCCGACCCGGCGGTCTTCGACGACGTGCCGATGAGCACCGACGGCACGGCCGGCGCCCAGCGCGCGCGCCTGCGGCGCCTCGGCCTGCGCGTCGCCGAGCTCGAGACGCTGCGCGACGTCGACACCTACGAGGACGCCGAGGCGGTCGCCGCGATCGCACCGTGGTCGCGCTTCGCCGCGACGTTCGAGCTGCTCACAGGCTGACCAGCCGCGTCGCCGTCGCCTTCCACGTGGCGGTCACGCGGACGCCGGGCTCGAGGTGCAGCCCGCCGACCGCCGCGCCGGTGATCTCGGCGACGAGCGGCTGCGGCGCCGCCAGCCCGACGCGGACGCGGTTGCCGATCGTCGTGACCGTCAGGATCTCCGCCTGCAGCCGGTTCTGGGCCGAGCCCTCGTGCTGCGCGGCGGCCGGCTCGAGCTCGATCTCCCACGGGTGCACGCTCAGCGCGACCGGGCCGCTGCGGCGGTCGGTGCTCGTCGCCACGCCGCCGCCGTCCAGCTCGACGACCGTCAGGCCGCCGGGGCCCTCGCGCGCCACGCCGGTGAGCACGACGGCGCCCGTGAAGTCCGCCACGAACGCCGATGCGGGCGCGGCGGCGAGCTCGCCCGGCGTGCCCTCCTGCACGATCCGACCGCCGTCGATGACCGCGACGCGGTCGCCGAGCACCGCGGCCTCGGTGAAGTCGTGCGTCACGAGCAGCGCAGGCACCGCGGCTTCGCGCAGCACCGCGGCCAGCTCGCGCGACGCGCTCGCGCGGGTGCGCGCGTCGAGCGCCGACAGCGGCTCGTCGAGCAGCAGCGCGCGCGGCGCGACCGCCAGCGCCCGCGCCAGCGCGACGCGCTGGCGCTCGCCGCCCGACAGCGTCCGCGGGCGAGCGGTCGCCAGCGCGCCGACGCCGAAGCGCTCGAGCAGCTCGCCGGCGCGGCGGCGGCGCTCGCTGCGCGACAGGCCGCGCAGCCCGTAGGCGACGTTCTGCCAGACCTGCATGTGGCCGAACAGCGCGTAGTCCTGAAAGACGTATCCGCAGCCGCGCAGCTCGGGTGGAAGGTTGCGCCCGGAGGCGGTGTCCAGCCAGACGTCCTCGCCGCGCGTCACGCGCCCGTGGTCGGGCCGGATCAGCCCGGCGGCGATCCGCAGCAGCGTGCTCTTGCCCGAGCCCGACGGGCCGGCGATCGCCAGGCAGCCGCCGGGCGGCGCCTCGACGACCGCATCGAGCGAGAAGCTCCCGAGCGTCGTGCGGGCCTCAACGCGCAGCATCGGCCACCTGCGATCCGGACAACAGCTTCGCCGTCAGCAGCAGCGCGGCCGAGAAGACGACGAGCACGGCGGCCAGCGCGAGCGCCGACGTGAAATCCGTGCCGAGTCGCTCGTAGATCGCCAGCGGCGCGGTCTGCGTGCGCCCGCGAAAGGAGCCGGCGAAGATCAGCGTCGCGCCGAACTCGCCGACGGCCCGCCCCCACGCGAGCGCGAGGCCGGCGAGCATGCCCGGTGCCGCGGCCGGGATCGCGATGCGCAGGAACGTGCGCCACTCGCTCGCGCCGAGCGTGCGCGACGCCTCCAGCCACGTGCGATCGACCGACGCGAACGCGACCTGCGCGCCACGGATGAAGAACGGCGCGGCGACGAACGTCAGCGCGACCACGACGCCCGCCGTCGCGAGCGACAGCTCGATGCCGGCGCCCTCGATCGTCTTGCCGGCGATGCCCGCCGGCCCGAGCGCCGCCAGCAGCCCGACGCCGGCGACGGCCGGCGGCAGCACGAGCGGCAGCTCGACGAGCGTCGTGACGAGCGCCTTGCCGCGGAAGCTGCGCGTCGCCAGCAGGTAGGCGGCCGGGGTGCCGATCACGACGATGATCGCCAGCGCGGTCAGCGTCGTGCGCAGGCTGAGCCACAGCGCGTCGAGCACGCCGGGGTCGTCGAGCGCCGACAGCAGCTCGCGCGGGCTGGAGCGCACGAAGATCGCGACGATCGGCAGCGTCAGGAACAGCAGGACGACGGCCAGCGCGACGAACAGTGCCGCGGCGAAGCCGCGGCCGCGGCTCACGTCCCGGGCGGCTCGAAGCCCGCCTCGCGCAGGGCGTCGGCGCCGTCGCCGTCGAGCAGCCCGTCGACGAACTCCCGTGCCGCGCCGGCGTTCTCCGAGCCTTTCACGATCGCGACACCATATGCGACGTCGGGCTGGAGCTTGGCGGGCAGCTCGATCGCCTTCAGCCGGCCGTTCGTCGCCTCGACGTCGGTGACGTAGAGAAAGCCGGCGTCGACCGCGCCCTGCGTGAGCTTGGCGGTGATGCCGCCGACGTCGGGCTCGTTGGAGCGCACGTTGGCGAGGATCTTCCCCTTCGTCGCCGCGTCCAGCCCGTCGAGCACCTTGCGCGTGTACGCCCCGACGGGGACGCTCTCCGAGCCGATCGCGATCGTCACCCCCTTCTTCGTGAGGTCGTCGATCGAGCCGATCGCGCCGTTGACGGGAATCGCGAGCACGAGCCGGTTGGACGCGAAGACCTGCGGCTGCTGCACCAGGCCCTCCTCGAACAGCTGCTCGGGCAGCTTCGTGTTGGCGGCCGCGAAGACGGCGGGCTTGGCGCCCGAGCGGATCTGCGCGGCGAGCTCATCCGAGCCCGCGAGGGACAGCTGCACGTTGGCGCCCGAGAAGCCTTCGCCGTAGTCGGTGAAGGCGGCCTTCAGCGACGTCGCGGCGGCGACGAGCAGGTCGTCCTTGTCGTCGGCGGAGGAACCGCAGCCGGCGAGCGGGAGCGCGAGCAGCAGCGCGCAGACGAGACCAACGGTGGACGAGCGGATCATGCGCCGAAGCATTGCATGCGCAACGCCTAGGCGATGTGCCCCTATGCCTGCGGCAGCGTCCCCTCGACCCAGGCCGCGTCGCCGTCCTCGAAGTGCTCCTTCTTCCAGATCGGCGCCTGCGCCTTGACCTCGTCGAGCAGTGCCCGCGCGCCCTCGAAGGCCTCCCCGCGATGCGCGGCGGAGGCGGCGACCACGACGCTCGGATCGCCCAGCGGCACGACGCCCACGCGGTGCACGCACGCGACCGCCACGCAGCCGTGCCGCTCGACGACGCGCGCGGCGATCGCGGCGATCTGCTCGCGCGCCATGTCGACGTAGGCCTCGTACTCGAGGCTCGGCACCGAGCGCGTCGTGCCCATGAAGACGACGGTCGCGCCCGTCGACGGGTCGGCGACGCTGCGGCGCACCGCCTCGACGTCGATCGTCTCGTTGACGACGTCCGCGAGACGTACCGGCCCACGGTCGCCGCCGCTGACGGGGGGCACGAGCGCGAGCTCGTCGCCGGACGCGAGCGGGTGGTCGGGCTTGACGTACTCGCGAGCGACCGCGGTCACGAACGGCGCGTTCTCGGGCAGCCCGGCGAGCGCTCCACCGCGCAGCGCGGCGATCGCGTCGGCGACGGTCGCGCCGTCGGCGAGCTCGAGCTCGAGCGTGCCGGCGCCGGCGTGCTCGCGCAGGCTGGCGAAGAGTCTCACGGTAACGTCCATCGGCGTGATGCTAGCCGCCGCCGCGAGATGCTGACCGCCGCGATCCTGACGATCTCAGACACGCGCTCGGCCGGCAGCCGCGCCGACACGACGACCCGGCTGATGGCCGAGATCCTTGCCGAAGCGGGCTTCGAGATCGTCCGGACGCGCCTCGTGCCGGACGAGTTCGACGACATCGCCGCCGCGATCTGCGAGCTGGCGCAGGTCGCCCAGCTCGTCATCACCTCCGGCGGCACCGGCCTCGCGCCGCGCGATGTCACGCCCGAGGCGACGCGATCGGTGATCGACCGCGAGGCGCCCGGCATCGCCGAGGCGATGCGCGCCGAGACGGCGAGGATCCAGCCGCTGGCGTGGCTCTCGCGCGCGGTCGCCGGTCAGCTCGGCACGACGCTCGTCGTCAACCTGCCCGGCAACCCCAAGGCCGTGCGCGAATGCCTCGACGTGCTGCTGCCGATGCTGCCGCACGCGATCAGGACGAGCACCGGAGGCGGCGAGGGCACCCACCGCGTGTCGTCCTGACGTACGAGTTCGTCAGAGCGACTCGAGGAACGCGAGGAGGTCGCGCCGCTGCGGGCGCGCCAGCGCGCGGAAGCGCTCCATCGCGGCGCGTGCCTCGCCGCCGTGCCAGAGGATCGCCTCGGACAGGTCGCGCGCGCGCCCGTCGTGCAAGAAGCGGGTGTGGCCGTTGACGGCCTCCACGAGGCCGATGCCCCACAGCGGGGGCGTGCGCCACTCCGACCCGCTCGCGAGGCCGTCGGGGCGACCGTCGGCCAGGCCTGAGCCCATGTCGTGCAGCAGCAGGTCCGTGTAGGGACGGATGTCCTGCCCGGCGAGCGCCGGGACGTCGCTGGCGCCGGTGCGAAGCTCGGGCCGATGGCAGGATGTGCAGCCGAGCTCCTCGAACGTGCGCTCGCCCGCGGAGGCGTCCGGCGCCTCGACTGCGCGCCGCGCGGGAACGGCCAGCGTGCGCGTGTAGAACGTGACGCGCTGGAGCGTGTGCTCGTCGACCTCGGGGGCCCCGCCGCCCGGCGCGGCGGCGCACGCGTCCTGGCCGCGCGCGCAGTTCTGCTCGTCGAAGATCGGGTTCGTGATCCCGATGTCGCCCTGCAGGGCGCCGGCGTTCTGCTGCTCGACGGTCGGCACGTTCGCCTTCCAGCCGAAGCGCCCCAGCCGCGTGCCGCCCGAGCGCTCGCCGCCGACGCGGTTGGCCCGCCCCGAGACGCCGTCGCCGTCGGCGTCGCCGGGATCCGCCTGCGCGACGATCGCGCGCTCGGGCACGGCCTCGAGCAGGCCGACGCCGAAGACCGCGGGCGCGACGCGCGGGCTGATCCGCATGTCGGCGGGCAGCGGGCCGAACGCGCCGTTGACGACCTCGTAGCGCGGCGCCAGCAGCGTGTAGGGCGTGCCGTCGGCGTAGCGTCCGCGCAACGGCGACCGCGTGATCCGGATCCGCCCCTCGGCCGGCACGCCGACGATCGCGCGGTCCTGCAGCTGGCCGCCGTAGCGGCGCACCGGTTGCGGCCGGCCGCCGGGTCCGGCGACGCTCAGGCGCAGCAGCAGTCCGAGCTCGGCGTCGCGGCCGCCGCGCGGCGGCTGGGCGCGGCCGTCCTTGAAGTGACACGACGAGCACGACTGCGCGTTGAACGTCGGGCCGAGGCCGTCGCGGCCCGTGGTCGAGGCCGGCGCGGTGACCCAGTTGCGGTTGAAGAAGCTGTTGCCGACGGCGAACGCCCGGCGCTGGCGGCTCGACAGCTTGGGCACGGCGAGCGCGAACGCGTTCTCGGTCTCGTCGAAGACGGTCGCGCCCGCGCCGCCCGACAGCGCGAGGTCGCGCGCGGGCGGGCGATCGGCGCCGCCCGCCGCCCATGTCGTGCCGATCGCGGCCGCGATCAGGCAGGTGGCCGCCACGATCCAGCCGCGCGCGCTCAGAGCGCGAAGCCCACCTTCACGTCGAGCGCGTCGGCGGCGTCGGCCAGCGTCTCGCCCTGAGCCTCGAGTCGCTCGATGACGTCCTCGAGCGCCGCGCGTCCGGGCGAGTCCTGGGGGGCGGCGATCATCGCCTCGAACGTCGCAGGGAAGGCCTTCGCCTTGGCGAGCGATTCGTCGATCTGCGAACGCAGCTCGTCGGCGACGTCCGGATCGCTCTTGGCGACGAGGCTGTGGAGGCTCGGCCCCGAGATCCCGGGGAAGTCGGCCTCGTAGACCATCCGGATGCCCTTGATGTCGTTGACGACGTCGGCGTTCGTGTTGTCGCTGAAGCAGGAGTGCTCGTCCTCCTGCTCACGGCTCTCGAGTGCGACGGCCATCCGCTCGCCCGCCAGCTCGCTGACGGCCAGCGCGCCGATGCCGCGCAGGATCCGCGTCAGCGCGCGTTCGGGGTCGGCGAGAAAGGCCTTGCGAAAGGCGCCGTCCTGCGTGGCCCACTGATCGCGGACGCGCTCGAGGTCGTTGACGAGCTGTCGTGTCGTCAGGCGCAGGTACGCGGCGCGCCGCTTGGCGTTGGGGGCGCTCGAGTAGTCGCTCGCGGGGCGCTGGCCGGGTCCATCCTTGGACCTGTCCTGGCCCCAGAGCAGGAACTCGATGGCGTGCCAGCCCGAGGAGATGTTCGTCTCGCCGCCCTGCTCGTTGGCCTCGACGATCGCCGCGCGCGTGATCCTCGGCGTGCCCCGCACGTCGTTGACGAGGCCCGCGCGCGGGTTGCCCTCGACGTAGTCGACGTACGCCTCGTCCATCGGCCAGGCGTTGATCTGACCCTCGGGCCCGTTCTGCGGATCGTCGATCGGCCCGCCGTAGAAGCGAAACGGCTCGGTCACGACGTAGTCGTCGCGCGCCGCCAACCACTCGTCGCGCGCGGCCTTCAGGCGCGCCGCCGAGGGCTTGGCGAGGAACGCGTCGATCGCCGTGCCCAGCTTCTGGGTGCTGGCGATCGAGGCGTCGTAGGCGGCGAGCACGAGGTCGGCGTACGTCGTCGCGACGGCTGCCGAGTCGGCGCGCGACGGCTTCGAGCCGCCCTCGTCGTCCCCCGACCCGCAACCCGAGAGGAGCACCGCGGCGGCGGCCACGACGGCGAGCAGAGTCCGGCTGAACGGCATGCGACACCTCGTGAATCGGCAAGGACAAGACTTAGGGTCACCTTACACGAGGGGCGTTAGGGTGGCCTTACAGAGAACGCTGGCGTACGGTCTCGTGCGATGAGGCCGAGCCTGCGCGACTTCCTCGACAACTCAGCTCGGCTGGGCGTCCGGCCGGCCCCGCCCGATCCTGGCCCCGGGCGCTTTCACCGCAGCATGCCCGGTTACCGCGCGACCGATCTGGCCAACGCGCCCGGGCTCGCGCGGGACCTCGGTCTGGAGGCGCTGGCGGTGAAGATGGAGGTCGAGCGCTTCGGTCTGCCGTCCTTCAAGATCCTCGGCGCGTCGTGGGCGGTCTGCCGCGCGCTGAGCCGCCGCGCGGGCCTCGACGAGCCTGCCGCGACGCTCGCGGAGCTGCGCGCGCTCGTCGAGCACGAGCAGCTGACGCTCGGCGCAGCGACCGACGGCAACCACGGCCGCGCGGTCGCGCGGATGGCGCGGCTGCTGGGCCTGGGCGCGCGGATCCTCGTGCCGCGGCACACGGCGCGCGCCCGCATCGAGGCGATCGCCGGCGAGGGCGCGGACGTCGAGGTCGTGCGCGGCAGCTACGACGACGCGGTCGCGCTGTCGGCCGCGGCGGCCGATGCCCGTCACCTGGTGATCTCCGACACGTCGTGGCCCGGATACGAGGACGTTCCCGGCTGGGTCGCCGACGGCTACGCGACGATCTTCGAGGAGCTCGCACAGCAGCTGCCCGAGGCGCCGCCGCTGGTCGTCGTGCAGATCGGCGTCGGCGCGCTGGCGTCCGCGGCGGTGCGCGCGCTCGCGCGACCGGGGCGCGTGCTGGTCGGCGTCGAGCCCGCCGACGCCGCCTGCGCGCTGGAGGCGGTGCGCGGCGGCGCGCCGGTGCTCGTGGCTGGCCCGCATCGCTCGGTGATGGCCGGCCTGTGCTGCGGACTGGCGTCGCAGGTCGCGCTGGCGGACATGACGCGCGGCATCGCGGCGTTCTGCGCGATCGACGACCGCGCCGCCGAGACGGCCGTGCGGCTGCTGCTGGCCGATGGCCTTCGCTGCGGCGAGACCGGCGCGTCGGGCGTCGCGGGGCTGATCGCGCTGCGCGAGGCCGGATCGTGGGATCGCCTCGGCGCGGGACCGCGCCCGCGCGCGCTGGCGCTGTGCACCGAGGCACCGACGGATCCGGAGTCGTTCGCGCGGATCACCGCGGGAGGCTGACGTCAGGAGACGGCGACGGCGCGCCGCGCCGGCAGATCGGCGACGAACAGCGTCGCGATGCCCATCAGGGCGGCCGCCAGCGCCACCGCTCCCCACGTGCCGGCCGTGTCGGCGATGACGTGCGATGCGACGAACAGGGCGAGGTAGAGGCCGACCAGGGCGACCGTGCGTGGCGTCCCGACGCTGCGCCGCCAGCGCAGCGCGCACCAGCCCGCGCCCAGCGCGAGCACGATTGCGCCGAGCGGTCGCACGCCGGTCGCCTGCGCGACGGCGAAGCCGAGCACGAGCGAGCCGGAGGCGACCGGCCAGGTCATCGGTCCGAGCTTGGAGACGCGCGTCATACGAAGGGCCCCGTCAGTCGTCGAGCAGACAACGCCAGCTGAGCCGTGGATAGCGTCCGAATCCGCGGTCGAACGTGACGAGTTGCGCTCGTTGCTCGAGCGCGAGCGCCGCCAGGTAGGCATCCGGGACCAGGTTGCCGCGCAGGTTGAGCTCACGACAGAGGCCCGCGAAGCGAGGCCAGTGGCCGGCGCCGGCTGTGATGACCTCGGCGGGCGGGTCCAGCAGCGCGTCGACGTAGTCGAGCACCGCATCCACGGTGTCTGGCTGTACGAGGACCCGCGGATTCGTCGCAAGGCGTACCAGCGACGTCAGGGCGACGTCGCTGATCGCAAGCGTCATCGTCTGCGAACGCGCCGCGTCGAGAAACGTGCGCGCCGGCCGATGGTGGATGTGGTCGGTGCGAAACCCGGCGAGCAGCACGTTGACGTCAGGCAGCAGCACTGTCGTCGTCCGCCGCGTCGAGCAGCGATGCGTTGGATCCGGGATCGACCCACGGCTGCATGCCGCCGCGGTTGCGAGACGTCGGCAGCGAGCGCCGGGCCGATGCCGGGGGCACACGCCGCGCGAGCCGGAGCCGCAGTCCGTCGGCCAGCAGCGCGGTGAGGGTCGTGCCTTCGTCCGCGGCGCGGCTGCGCGCCTGCGTTAGCAGCTCATCGGGAAGATCGACGGTCGTCCGCATGCAGCCAAGCATACGACGTAATGCAGCATGCTGTACCGGCGCTGACCCAGGTGCATTCGGGTGACACCGCCGAGCCGCGCTGCTCGAGACTGAGCCCCGACGACGGGGACCAAGGCGGTAGCGCGAAGGTCCGTTGCGGCCATGCAATCGGGGCGCCCGGATTTGAACCGGGGACCTCTCCGACCCGAACGGAGCGCGCTACCAGGCTGCGCCACGCCCCGATGCCCGGGGATTATCTCACGCCGAGCCCGCGACCGCCCTGTAGTAGCGCACGGCGAGCCCGGTGATCAGGGTCTGGAGGGCCGATTCGAGCGTCACGTCCTGCTTGTCGGCCCACCGCTGCACGCCCGTCTCCTCGATGCGCTGCGCCTGGCGCACGACGTCGTCCATGAGGTCGGGGTGGCGGTCGGCGAAGTAGGCGCCAAGCGCGTAGAGCGCGGTGTCGGTGAACGGCTCGAGCCCGTCGGCGCCCTCGGTCAACGCGAGCGCACGCCCGCTATGCCGAGCACGTCGCCGACCAGCGGCACCGCTTCGAGCTGGCGAGTCGGGCCGGCGCCCTGCGTCTGCGCCTGGCCTGCGCTGCTTGGTGCGTCGTCCGCTGCGGAGGCTCCGGGCAGCGCGCCGCCGACGCTGGTCACGATGCCGCCGGGCAGCGTGGCGACCGTGCTGCCGACGCCCTGAAGCAGCTGGCGGGCGGGTCGCCGCGGCGTCTGCTCCTCCGAGCGGCCGCCGCCGGCGCCCATATCGAGCAGGGGCAGCGCGTTCTTGTGCGGTGTCGCCGCGGTGGATGGCGGCGAGGCCTTCGCGGGCGCGGAGGCCGGCGTCTCGGGCGACCCCGTGACCGCGTTCGGAGACGGCCTGCGCGTCGTCGTGCCGGCCGCGCCGCGCGCCGGGGCCTGGAGGACGCGCTCGCCTCCCACGCCGGCGGTGAGCCCGGCGGCTGCCCTGCGCACGACGGACTCGCGCGCCGCGGCCACCTTCGCCGCGGACGAGCGAGCATCGGCGGCGGCGCGGTCGCCAGACGGGAAGGCGATCGCGGGAGCGCGCGAGGTGAAGTCCTCGAAGGCGTCGCGGTCGCCGACGGCCGCGCCCGTGCCGAGCCCCGCGACGGCGACGGTCGCCGCGGTCGCGACGGCCTTGGACCAGCTCGAGACCATCGTCGGGTCGAGCATCCCCGCCGCCTGCCAGGCCGGAGCGTGGTGGCCGAGCAGCTGGCCGGCCCCGTCGATGTCGGCGCGACGGCGCAGGAACGCCGGCAGCGGCAGCAGCGCGGCGACCTTCGTCACCGGTGAGGGCACGCGCACGGAGCGGACGTTGACGCCCGCATGCACGGCATAGCGACGGCACGGCTGGCAGTGGGAGATGTGACGTGCCATCCGACGGCGGTCGCGCAGGCCGGCGGCGCGAGGGCCCGAGCCGTCGACGATGCCGCGCACGCGAATGCAGCGCTTGCCGCTGACGATCTCCTCGTACTCCTCGCCGAGCCGGCGGCGGGCGCGGAACAGCGTGCTCTCGACGGCGGCGCGGCTGAGCCCGAGCCGCTCGCCGATCTCGCGGTAGGAGAGGCCCTCGAACTCGCGCATCACGAGGATCTCGTGATGAGCCTGCGACAGGCCGCCGAATGCGCCGCACAGGTCGTCGAGCGCGAGCTTGGTGTCGACGACGTCGTCGGGCGCTGCGCCGGCCGACGTCAGCCGGCGCTGATCGGACGGCTTGAGCTGATCGCCGGCGTCGAACGAGACCTCGTTCTGGTTGCGCGTACGGCGGAAGGCGTCGATGCAGGCGTTCTTGGCGATCTCGTAGATCCACGGCTTGAAGGCGATCGCGCGATCGGTCTCGCGCATCCGGCGCAGCGCCGCGATGAACACCTCCTGCGTGATGTCCTCGGCGCGGCCGTGGTCGCGCACCATCCCGCGCACGTACGCCTCGATGCGGGCCTCGTAGCGCGTGAACAGCAGCTCGAACGCGCGGTCATCGCCGGCCCTGACGGCCGCCACGAGATCCAGGTCATCCGTGCTCTGCAGCGCGGATCTGACGTCTGCCACGGCCGACACGGCGTTGCCTTCCCCCATCCGATGGCTTTCCACCCCTTCCCGCTCACAGCGTGCTCGCGGGATCCTCCTCAGCCGCTCAACTGTAGCGTTGCCCCGCATGCTTGCCAACCTGCTGGCCCACCTCGACGAGCTGCTACAGCCGGGCGCCTTCTCCGACTACGGGCCCAACGGCCTGCAGGTTCCCGGACCCGAACGCGTCGAGACCGTCGTGACGGGCGTCTCGGCCGGCGCGGAGCTCTTCGAACGAGCAGCCGAGCACGGCGCCGATCTGGTGCTCGTACACCACGGGATCTTCTGGACTGGCGCCCCGCTGGCGCTCACGCCCGCGGCCAAGCGCCGCCTGCAGCTGCTCTTCGAGCACGACATGGCGCTGGCCGCATACCACCTGCCGCTGGACGCCCACCCCGAGGTCGGCAACAACGCGCTGCTGGCGCAGGGCATCGGCTGCGCCGGCCACGAGCCGTTCGCCATCCACAGGGGCAGCGCGATCGGCGTCGCCGGGCACTTCGACGGCGACGGCATCGGCGCGCCGGAGCTCGTCGCGCGCGTGCACGAGCTGACCGGCCGCGAGCCGCTGTCGTTTCTCGCCGGGCCCGAGCGCGTGCGCACGATCGCCATCGTGTCCGGCGGCGGCTCGGATCATCTCGGCGAGGCGATCGACGCCGGCCACGACGCCTTCCTGACGGGCGAGCCGGCCGAGCGCGTGATGCTGCAGGCCCAGGAGGAGGGCATCCACTTCGTCGCCGGCGGCCACTACGCCACCGAGACCCTCGGCGTGCGGCGCCTCGGCGAGCTGCTCGCCGAGCGCTTCGGCGTACGTCACGTCTTCGTCGACGTTCCTAATCCGATCTAAAGATCCGTTGAGTGCGTCCACCCCGGGTGGTACAAGACAAGGGTGCTCTAAACCCACATAGGAGGGTCTGCCGATGCCCAATCACCTCACCCCCACGGAACTCGCGCGCGAAGCCGGACTCGATCGCCGCGACGTGATCTCCAAGTGCATGGAGATGGGGGTACCGATCTTCCAGGGCAGGATCGACAAGTCACTCTTCCTGACGAGCCTCGACGCCGAGCGCGAGCACGAGGAAGTCAAGCTCTAGCGACCACCTTGCCAGCCGCGCCCGCACAACGGCGGGCGCGGGCCGTCGCACGGCCGGCCCTGCTCAGCGGTCGGCCTCTTCGGCCACCTGTCCCAGCAGCGCTCCGGTCGTCTGCTCGAGGATCTTGCGCCAGGCGCGCGTCGGGCTCTCCTCGGCCTCGAAGTGCTTCATCACCCGGCGCACGCGCGTCGCCGAGATCTCGATGCCGTGGCGCTTGCAGATCTCGAGAAATCGCGGGTAGCCGAAGGCCAGCTGGGTCGTGACCGACTGAAAGCCGTGGCGCGCGACCGCGACGCGCGAGCTGTAGCTCATGATCGGCGTCTGGAACATCAGCTCGTCGTCGGGCTCGGGCTCGATCAGGACGATGTCGACGCCTGGATAGCGCTGCTCCCACTGGCGCGCCAGCTCGTGCAGGCGCTGATAGGCGACCATCTTGAAGGCCTGGTAGCCGATCTGGGGGAAGCCCATGTCGCTGACGTGGCGCGTGCGCGTGCCGGTCAGCGTGCGCACCTTCGTCTTGAAGTCGTTGACGTACGGCACGAGCGGGTTGACGACGACGATGAACTTCGCGCCCTTGTCGACGGCGATGTCGAGGTTCGTCGTGGAGACGATTCCGCCGTCGACGAGCTCCTTGCCGCGCACCTTGACGGGCGTGTAGACCATCGGCAGCGCCGTCGAGGCCCGCACGGCCTTCGAGATCGGCACGTCGTCCCAGCCCTCGGCGCCGAACACGACGCGCTCGCAGGTGTCGAGATCGGTGGCGGTGACGTAGAGCTCCGCGGCGAGCTCGCGGAAGTCGTCGCTGCGATCGGGGTGGTCGAGCGCGGCGCGCAGGTAGCGCTCGATGCCCGTGCCGGTGTAGCCGCCGGCCGGCAGCCCGTCGGCGAGCCCGAGCAGCAGGTCCATCGCCGACACCTGGCCGAGATTCGAGGCCACGCCGCCGAGCAGCTGCGCGGCGCGGATCGGCAGCTTGACGGCGCTGCGCGCGAAGCCGCCGATGTTCGGCCGCAGCAGGCTGCCGAGCTCGAAGTCCGCGAACGGCGTCGGCGCTGCCCGTCGACCGCGCGGATCATCTCCTCCGGGCGCGCGCCGTTGGCGGTCATCGCGGCGACGAACGCGCCGGTGCTCGTGCCGACGTAGACGTCGAAGTCGTTGACCGTGCGGTTGACGGTCAACAGGTCCAAAGCCCGCAGCGCCCCGATCTCGTAGACGCCGCCGGTGAATCCGCCCCCACCGAGCACGAGCGCGGTCTTCGAGCGCCTCGGACGCCGGCGAGACTTGGAGCGCCCCGTCCTTGGGCTGCGGCTCGAGCTTGACGACCTTGCCCATGCATTCGAAGTCTACGGCGCCGCCCGGCGCACCTTCTGCGGGCCCGTGCTGTTGTGTACCGGCAGATGCGAGGCCCCTTCACGGCGCTGCTGGCGCTCGCCGCCCTGCTGGCCGGCGCCAGCCCGGCCGCCGCCTACGACTCGGCCGACCTGCGCACCACGCTGACGCGCGAGATGCGCTCCGCGACCCCGGCATCGGGCGCCTACGTGCACGACCTCGACGCAGACCGGCCGCTGTTCGCCCTGCGCGCCGACCGCACCCGCATCCCGGCGTCCGTCGAGAAGCTCTTCACGACCGCGACGGCGCTGCTGCGCCTCGGGCCGGGCACGACGCTCGACACGAGCGCGGTCTCGACCGGCGAGGTCCGTCGCCGCCGGCGTGCTGCGCGGCGACCTCACGCTCGTCGGCGCCGGCGACCCGTTCTTCGGCGCCGAATCGGCCGCGAAGCTCGCCCGCGCGGTGCGCGCTGCCGGCGTCACGCGCATCGAGGGCGCCGTCGTCGGCGACGAGAGCCGCTTCGACCGCCGTCGCGCGGGCTGCTGCGGCGGCTATGACCCCGAGCTCGGCGGCGTCCTCAGCGCGCTGGCCTACGACCGCGGCTGGTCTCCGCGGGCGCGCTGCAGCTCGACGCGCCGCTGTTCGCGGCGCGGCGCTTCGCCGCGCTGCTGCGGATCGCCGGGGTGCACGATCACCCAGCCCTCGCGCGCAGGCGCCGCGCCCGGCCGCCGCGCGAGCGATCGCGACGGTGTCCTCGCTGGACGTGCGCACGTTGATCGGCTTCGTCAACGTGCCGTCCAACAACTTCGCCTCCGAGATGATGCTGAAGGGCCTCGGCGCGCGCTACCGCTCCAGCGGCACGACCCGCAGCGGCGCGGCCGTCGTGCGCGACACGCTCGCCCGGATCGCCGTGCGCCCCGGCGTGCGCGACGGATCGGGGCTGTCGCGCCTCAACCGCGCGACCCCGCGCGAGGTCGTGCGCCTGCTCGAGCGCATGGACCTCCCGGACATCGGCGGCGTCTTCCGGGCGTCGCTCGCGGTCGCCGGCCAGACCGGCACGGTCAGGCGCCGGATGCGCGCAACGGCCGCCCTCGGGCGCTGTCGCGTGAAGACCGGGACGCTGCGCGCCGTCAGCGCCCTGGCGGGCTACTGCCGCACGCTCTCAGGGCGCAACATCGGCTTCGCGCTGATGTTCAACCGTGCGAACACGTTCGCCGAGAAGGCCCGCGAGGACCGCATCACGGCAGCGATCGCGCGCCTGGGCGCCGACGTGGCCGCGGTCGTGCCGCCGGCGCCCGAGGCGCCGGCCGAAGCTCCCGACGGGCGGCGCCGGCTCGCCCTAAGCGGTGCCGCGCTCGGCCAGCAGGGCCAGCAGCCCCTCCTCGTCGAGCACCGCCACGCCGAGGCGCTCGGCCTTCTCGAGCTTGGATCCGGGCGACGCGCCGGCGACGACGTAGTCGGTCTTCTTCGACACGCCCGAGGCGACCCGTCCGCCTGCGCCCTCGATCCGCTCGGTCGCCTGCTCGCGCGTGAGGTCGGGCAGCGTGCCGGTCAGCACGAACGTGCTTGACCCGCGAGCGGGCCCTCGCCCGGCGGCGGGCCCTCGAGCGCCATCTGCACGCCGACCGATCGCAGGTCGGCGATCAGCGCGCGCATCTGCTCGTCGGCGAGCTGCTCGGCGATCCTCTGGGCCATCTTCGGACCGACGCCGGGCGTCTGCTCGATCTGCTCCGCGCTCGCGGCGAGCAGGCTGTCGATCGAGCGAAAGCGCTGTGCCAGGTTTCGCCCGGTGACGAAGCCGACCTCCTCGAGGCCGATCGCGAACAACACGCGGCCGAACGGGCGCTCGCGCGACTCGGCGACGTTCGTCACGACGCGGTTGGCGGAGATCTTCGCGTAGCCGTCGAGCTCGAGCAGCTGCTCGGCCGTCAGGCGATAGAAGTCGGCGGCGGTCGTGACGAGACCGGCGCGCTGGAGCTGGGAGACCTGCTTCTCGCCGAGCCCGTCGATGTCCATCGCGCCGCGCGAGACGTAGTGCTTGAGCAGCTGCCACTGGCGGCCCGGCGCAGAGCCGGTTGGGGCACTTCGTGAAGACGCCCTCCGGCGGCTTGAGCGTCGGCGTGTCGCAGTCCGGGCAGCGCTCGGGCGGGCGCGGCGGGTCGGCGCGGCCGGGGCGCTCGACGGCGTGCGGCGCGGGCGACAGCACCTGCGGGATCACGTCGCCGGCGCGCAGCACGATCACCTCGTCGCCGACGCGCAGGTCCTTGCGCGCGAGATCCTCCTCGTTGTGCAGCGTCGCGAGCTTGACGGTCACGCCGCCGACGTGGACGGGCTCGAGCATCGCGAACGGGTGCAGGTCGCCGAACTTGCCGACGTTCCACATGATGTCCTCGAGCGTCGTGACCTTCGTCGTCGGCGGGAACTTCCACGCGATCGCCCAGCGGGGGTCGCGGCCGACGGCCCCCAGGCGGCGCTGCAGCTCCAGGTCGCTGATCTTCACCACGACGCCGTCGATCTCGAAGTCCAGCCCGCCGCGGCGCTCCTGCCACGCCAGGCACTGCTCGACGACCTCGTCCTCCGAATCCAGCAGGCGGATGTCGGAGTTCACGCGAAAGCCGTGCTCGCGCAGCCACCCAAGCGACTCCCAGTGCGATCCGAAGCGCTGCCCGTCGATGCGGCCGATGGCGTAGGCCCACATCGACAGCGGCCGCTCGCGCGCCAGGCGCGGGTCGAGCTGGCGGATCGTCCCCGCCGCGGCGTTGCGCGGGTTCATGAACGTCGACAGCCCCGCTTCCGCGCGGCGCTCGTTGAGGCCGGCGAAGTCCTTCAGCGACATGTAGATCTCGCCGCGCACCTCGAGCAGGCGCGGCGGCGCCTCCTGTGCCTCGGCCGACGTATCGACGCGCAGCGGGATCGTCGGGATCGTGCGCAGGTTGTGCGTGACGTCCTCACCGATCTCGCCGTTGCCGCGCGTCGCGCCTCGCACGAGCACGCCGTCCTCGTAGAGCAGCGAGATCGCGAGGCCGTCGATCTTCGGCTCGGCGACGAACTCGAAGCGCGGATCCTCGATGCCCTCGCGCGCGAGATGCGTGCGCATCCGCGTCACCCACGCGCGCAGCTCCTCTGGAGAGCGAGCGTTTCCCAGCGACAGCATCGGGATCTCGTGACGGACCTTGGGCAGCGAGGAGACCGGTTCGCCGCCGACGCGCTGCGTCGGCGAGTCGGGCGTCACGAGCTCGGGGTGCGCCGCCTCGAGCGCGCGCAGCTCGTCCAGCAGCGCGTCGTACTCGTCGTCGCCGATCAGCGGGTCGTCGAGGACGTAGTAGCGGCGGCCGTGCTCGTGCAGCTGCTCGCGCAGCCGCGCCGCGCGCCGCGCGTCGTCGTCGCCGGCGGGCACGGTGCCTAGTCCCGCTCCCGGACGATCGGCCGCAGCAGCCGCGCGAGGTCGTGGGCGACGAGCGCGTCCATGCCCGCGACGTCGGTCAGGTCGAAGTGCAGCGGCGTGACGGCGATGCGCCCGTCGCCGATCGCGGCGAAGTCCGTCCCGGCCTCCTCGTGAAAGCCGGGGTCGTGGCCGTAGATCCAGTAGTGCGAGCGGCCGTCGCCGGAATCCGTGAGCTGCAGCTCGTCGCGATAGATGCGCTTGCCCAGGCGGGCGATCTCGACGCCCGTCGCCTCGCCCGCGGGGCAGTTGACGTTGAGCAGCGTGCCGGCCGGCAGCGGGACGTCTTCGATCTCCTCGACGAGGCGCGCGACGAACTGCGCGCCGTGCTTGAAGTCGAAGGCGTGGTCGGGCCGGAAGTCGGTCGTGCCGGCCGCCGACTGCTGGGAGACGGCGATCGCCGGCAGCCCGAGCAGGATGCCCTCGAAGGCCGCGGCGACGGTGCCCGAGTACGTGATGTCGTCGCCGAGGTTCGTGCCGTGGTTGATGCCCGACACGATCAGGTCGGCCCGGAAGCCCTCGACGAGCCCGAGCGTCGCCAGGCGCACGCAGTCGACCGGCGTGCCGTCGGTGCAGTAGCCGTGCGTTGCGTCGCCGAAGTCGACCTCCTGCACCCACAGCGGCCGGCGCGTCGTGATCGAGCGCGCCGTCGCCGAGCGGTTGTCGTCGGGGGCGATCACCACGAGCTCGATGTCGGGCACGCGCAGCAGCGCGCGGCGCAGCTCCTGCAGGCCCTCGGCGTCGATCCCGTCGTCGTTGGTCAGCAGCACCTTCATCGTCTGACCGATGCTAGAGCCTGCTCAGGCGTAGGCGACCGACGCAAGCGCCAGCCCGCACGCCGGCGCGGTGGCGCCGGCGTGCGAGCGCGGGCGTCCCTCCAGCAGGACCGCGAAGTCCTCGAGCGAGCGCCGGCCGGTCGCGACCTCGAGCATCGTGCCGACGAGCACGCGGTTCATGTGGCGCATGAACGTGTCGGCGCTGATCCAGAACTCGAGCAGGTCCCCGTCGCTCGCGCCACTCGGCCGCGATGACGTGACGCGCAAAGCGCGTGTGGTGGGTCTCGGTCGGCGTGAACGCCGTGAAGTCGTGCGTGCCCGAGCAGGAGGTGCGCGCACGCCTTCAGCGCTTCGCGCTCGAGGTCCCAGCCGTGCCACCAGGCCCGCTCGTGCAGCCACACCGACCGCGCGCGGCGGTGCAGCAGGCGGTAGCAGTAGGTGCGCGAGCGCGCGTCGCGGCGCGCGTCGAAGCCGTTTGGCGCGGGGTTGCAGTCCAGCACCGCGACGTCCGCGGGCAACAGCGCGTTGAGGCGCAGCGGGTCGACCGCCTCGTGCTCGTAGGAGCAGACCTGCCCCCACGCGTGCACGCCGGCGTCGGTGCGTCCGGCGACGGTCAGCGCCAGGCCGGGCTCGCGCAGGATCGTCGCGAGCGCCTGCTCGACCTCCGCCTCGACGCTGCGCTGCCCGGGCTGACGCGCCCAGCCGGCGAAGCCCGTCCCGTCGTACTCGAGCAGCATGCGGCTGGTCATCGCCGTCCGGCGCGACGCCACCGCCGCAGGGCGAGCCCCGTCCCAAGGCCGAACGCCGCCAGGCCCGCGCCGATCATGCCCTTGTGCGCGCGCAGGCGCCCGAAGTCGCGCTCGACCTCCGGCCACACCTCGTCGGCCACGAGCTCGTGCGCCGCCTCGCGCGTCGGCTCGTCCTGCTCGACCGCGATCGGCTCGCCGAAGGAGATCCGCACGCGCCGGGGCTTGGGCAGCGGGCCGAGGAACAGTCGCTCCGAGCCGCTGATCGCCGCCGGCACGAGCGTCGCGCCCGTTTCGAGCGCCAGTCTTCCTGCGCCGCTGCGCGGCTCGCCCAGCGTCTCGGGATCGCGGATCCGCGTCCCCTCGGGAAACAGCGCCAGCACCCCGCCCTGGCGCAGCACGATCCGAGCCGTCTCGAGCGCCTCCGCGTCGGAGGTGCCGCGGCGCACGGGAAACGCGCCGAGCGCGATGAACAGCCTCCCCTTGAGGCCGGTGAAGAGCTCCGTCTTGCCCATGAAGCGGACGTGGCGGGGGGTCGCCAAGGCGACGAAGAACGAGTCCCAGAAGCTCTTGTGGTTCGGCGCGATGATCACCGGCCCCTCGCTCGGGATCCGCGCGGCGCCCTCGAAGCGCAGGCCGAACCAGATTCGCATGAACGGCGTGACGAGTGCCCGGGCGATCGCGTACAGCGGGCGTGACACCCCCTTGTCGCGCGCCAGGCGCTGCGCCTGCTCGTGGGTCATCGACGCCACGCTACCGGCGGCGCTGCCCGGCCGCGATCTCGGCGGCGACGGCGATGGACGGCGGTCCCGCCGCGCCCGCTCGCGGTGCGTGATCGCCGCCGACGGGGTACCAGGGCCGCATGTCACGTAGACGCAGAGACGAGGGCTTCGGCTTCTGGGGCCCGCTTGCGTCCTATTCGCGGCGCACCCGCGGCGGGGGCTCGTTTCGCGTCAGCGGGTGCGGCTGCTGCCTGCCGCTCGCGATCGGACTGACCTCGACGGCCGCGATCGCTCCCACACTGCTGTGGCGTCACGCCCGCCGGCGCTGACGCCCCCACCCAAGACCTCAGGAGATGTCCGATGGGCCCCGCAGAACGCATCCAGGACCGCGCGCGCAGGATCGTCGCCCCCGCCGCCACGGCCGCGGAGCCGCAGCTGGCGATCTACATGAACGACCAGCTCGCGCTCGGCGTGCTGTGGCGCGAGATCGCGCGCCGTTCGGCGCGCGCGAACCACGGAACGCCGACGGGCGAGGCGCTCTCGAGCGTCGCGACCGCGATCGCCGAGGACGTCGAGACCTTCGAGACGATCATGCAGCGCGCCGGCATCCCCAGGCAGCCGGCCAAGCCGGTGCTGGCGATGGCCGGCGAGCGGATCGGGCGGCTGAAGCTCAACGGCCGCCTGAAGGGCTACTCGCCGCTCAGCCGCTTCGAGGAGCTCGACTTCCTCGTCATGGGCATCGACGGCAAGGTCGTCCTGTGGACGAACCTGCGCGACCACGCCGGGCTCGGCACGCGTCTTGCGGACATCGACTTCGACGGCCTGATCGAGCGCGCACGCGGCCAGCGCGCGACGCTCGAGCCCTTCCACGGCCAGGCCGGGCGCGAGGCGCTCGGCGGCGCCTAGACCAGCTCGAGGTAGACCATCTCGGTGGAGTCGCTGCGACGCGGCCCCAGCTTGAGGATCCGGGTGTAGCCGCCGGGGCGCTCCGCGTAGCGCGGGGCGACCTCGACGAACAGCTTGTGGACGGCGAACTTGTCCTGACCGAGCGTGCTCAGCGCCTGGCGGCGCGCATGCAGGTCGCCGCGCTTGCCGAGCGTGATGAGCTGCTCGAGCTCGGGCTTGACGGCCTTGGCCTTGGCCTCGGTCGTCTTGATGCGCTCGTGCTCGATGACCTCCTTGCAGAGGTTCATCAGCAGCGCCTTGCGGTGCGAGGAGCTGCGGCTGAGCTTGTTGCGTTTCTGTTGGTGGCGCATGCGCGGTCGCGGACTCTAGCGGGACTCAGTCGTCACGAAGGTCGAGGCCGCGGTTGTGCAGCGTCTCGATGACCTCGTCGATCGACTTCTTGCCGAAGTTCGGGATCGCGTTGAGCTCGCCCTCGGACTTCGAGATCAGGTCGCCGACGGTCTGGATGCCGGCGCGCTTGAGGCAGTTGTAGGACCGCACGCCGAGCTCGAGCTCCTCGATCAGGATGTCGTGCATCGGGCCGGCCGACGTTCCGCCGGCTGCGCCCGCGGCGCCCGGCGCCGAGGCGCCGTTGGAGCCCTCGAGCTGACCGCCGGGGCCGGCGCGCAGCTCCTCGATGCGATCGGCGTCGGTGAAGATCGCCAGCTGGGCGATGAGGATCTCCGCCGCCTCGCGCAGCGCGGCCTGCGGGTCGATCGACCCGTCGGTCTCGATGTCGAGCGTGAGCTTGTCGTAGTCGGTGCGCTGGCCGACGCGGGCGGGCTCGACGCCGTAGGCGACGCGCCGCACCGGCGAGAAGATCGAGTCGATCGGGATGACGCCGATCGGCTGGTCGGGGGACTTGTTGTCCTCCGACGGGCGGTAGCCGCGGCCGCGGCCGATCGTCAGGTACAGCTCGAGCTTGGTCTTCTTCTCGAGCGTCGCGATGTGCACGTCGGGGTTGAGCACCTCGACGCCGGCGGGCAGGTCGATGTCCTTGGCGGTGATCTCGCCGGGGCCCGAGACGACGAGCGGGGCCTCGACCTCGCTGGCGTCGGAGTGCATCCGGCAGACGATGCCCTTGAGGTTCAGGACGATGTCGGTGACGTCCTCGGTGACGCCCTTGATCGTCGAGAACTCGTGCGCCACCCCCTCGATGCGCACGCTCGTGACGGCGGCGCCCGCGAGCGAGCTGAGCAGCACGCGCCGCAGCGAGTTGCCGAACGTGTAGCCGAAGCCACGGTCGAGGGGCTCGATCGTGAACGAGCCGCGATTCTCCTCAACCGTCTCACTGGTGATTCGGGGGACTTGGAAGTCGAGCATCAGGGTCCTAACGTCGGGGGAATCTGACCCCACCCGCCCGTACCCGCCCCATCGCGCTGAGCCGGTCCGACACGGCGCGCAGGGGTCGGGGGAGAAGGAAAGGGACTACTTGGAGTACAGCTCGACGATGAGCTGCTCCTGCACCGGTGCTGCGATCTCCCGGCGGTCGGGCTTGCGCAGCACCTTCGCCGTCAGGGAGTCGTGGTCGGCCTGCAGCCAGGCCGGGACCTGGGCCGTCAGCTCGGTCGCGTCGCGCACGAGCGGCTCGACCGGAGTCGAGGCCTTGATCGCGATGACGTCGCCCTCGCGCACCTGGTAGCTGGGGATGTCCACGCGGCGGCCGTTGACCGTCCAGTGGCCGTGGCGGATGAACTGCCGCGACTGGCTGCGCGAGCCGGCGAAGCCGAGGCGCACGAGGACGTTGTCCAGGCGCGACTCGAGGATCGCGAGCAGGTTCTCGCCCGTGATCCCGTCCTGGCGCGAGGCCTTGTCGTAGTAGATGCGAAACTGCTTCTCGAGCACGCCGTAGTAGCGGCGGGCCTTCTGCTTCTCGCGCAGCTGCACGCGGTACTCCGACTGCTTCTGGCGCCCGCGGCCATGATCGCCCGGCGGGTACGCGCGGCGCTCGACGCCACACTTGTCCGTCAGGCAGCGCTCGCCCTTCAGAAACAGCTTCTGGCCCTCGCGACGGCACTTCTTGCAGGCCGGTCCGGTGTCACGAGCCATTTAGTGCTTCTCCTCGTGGCATCGGGCGCCGATCGGCGGGATGCCGGCGCCGGCTGGCAAGGACGCAGGGCCGAAGGCGTGGCTCTGCCACGTCGAGGTCCGAGGACGCCGCCAGGAGGTGATCGGCGCCCGACCAGCGGTGTTCGATGTCGCGAGGGGGAGCACTAGACCCTCCGCCGCTTGCGCGGCCGGCAGCCGTTGTGGGCCTGCGGGGTGACGTCCTTGACGCCGGTGACCTCGAGGCCGGCGGCCTGCAGCGAGCGGATCGCCGTCTCGCGACCCGAGCCCGGGCCCTTGACGAAGACCTCGACCTTCTGCAGCCCCTGGTCGATGCCCTTGCGAGCCGCGGCGTCGGCGGTGACCTGCGCGGCGAACGGCGTCGACTTGCGCGAGCCCTTGAACCCGGCGCCACCCGCGGACTCCCACGCGATCACGTTGCCGTCCTTGTCGGACAGCGACACGATCGTGTTGTTGAAGGAGGTCTTGATGTGAGCTTGGCCGATCGGGATGTTCTTCTTCGGTTTGCGACGGCCGCGCTGTGGTCGCTTGGGAGCAGGCATCTCGGGTTACCTCCGCGGGGCATCCGGCCCCGCGTCATGGTGACAAAGCGCGAGCGCAGCGAGTCGGGCCTCCGGCCTCGCGAGACTCATTTCTTGGTGGCCTTCTTCTTGCCGGCCACCTGCATGCGCTTGGGCCCCTTGCGCGTGCGGGCGTTCGTCTTCGTGTTCTGCCCGCGTACGGGCAGTCCACGGCGGTGACGCATACCGCGATAGCAGCCGATCTCCATCAGGCGCTTGATGCTCTGGGAGCGCTCGCGGCGCAGATCGCCCTCGACCGTGAGGTCGTCGATCGCGTCACGCAGCTTGGAGACCTCGTCCTCGGTCAGATCGCGCACCTTGCGGTCGGGCTCGATCCCCGTGTTCTTGAGGATCTGGTTCGACGTCGGGCGGCCGACGCCGTAGATGTACGTCAGCCCGATCTCGGCGCGCTTGTTGAGCGGAATGTTGATGCCGGCGATGCGCGCCACGGGCTACCCCTGCCTCTGCTTGTGACGCGGATTGGAGCAGATCACCAGGACCGCCCCATGGCGGCGGATGATCTTGCACTTCTCGCACATCGGCTTGACCGACGGTCGTACCTTCATGAGCTCCTTCGGAAGACGTGAGGAAGCGCGGGCAGGACACACAGCTTCCCGCGGCGGGCGCGCGACGAATGAGTGTAGCGAAGCCGATCAGTCCGTCGCTTCGTGCCACGGGGTCAGCACCCGCGGTCCGTCGGCGGTCACGGCGATCGTGAACTCGAAGTGTGCCGCAAGCGATCCGTCCTGTGAATAGATCGCCCAGTGGTCGTCGGCGAGGCGCACGTCGTGGCGCCCGGCGGTGACCATCGGCTCGACCGCCAGGACCATCCCCTCCTCGAGCTTGGGCCCCTTGCCGGGCGCCCCGTAGTTGGGAATCTGCGGGTCCTCGTGCATGTCGCGGCCGATGCCGTGGCCGACGAGCGAGCGCACGACCGACAGCCCGTCGGCCTCGACGACCTTCTGGACGGCGTGCGAGACGTCGCCGAGGCGGTTGCCCGGGCGGCACTGCTCGACCGCCGCGAACAGCGACGCCTGCGTCGTGTCGAGCAGCTTGCGCCCGACGACCGAGATCGATCCGACGGCGAACGTCCGCGCGGCGTCCGCGACCCAGCCGTCGAGGACGACGCCGCAGTCGACCGACAGGATGTCGCCCTTGCGCAGCTTGTAGGAGCCGGGGATGCCGTGCACGACCATCGAGTTGGGCGACACGCAGAGCGAGCCGGGAAAGCCGCGGTAGCCCTTGAAGGCCGGCGTCGCGCCCTGCGAGCGGATGTAGCGCTCGGCCGCGGCGTCGAGCTCGCCGGTCGTCACGCCGGGGCGGATCTTGGCCTCGACGAGCGCCAGCGTGCGGACGAGGATCGCGCCCGCCGCCGCCATCTTGTCGATCTCCTGCGGCGACTTCTTGACGATCACAGCTGTTCTTCGAGTCGCAGCGTCGCGATCGTCGCCCGGATGTGATCGTGGACCTCGGTCGGCGAGCGCGTGCCGTCGAAACGCCGCAGCAGCCCGAGATCGTCGTAGTAGGCGATCAGCGGCGCGGTCTGCTCGTGGTAGACCTCGAGGCGGTTCTGGACGGTCTCCGGGCGGTCGTCGTCGCGCTGCACCAGGCGCGAGCCGTCGACGTCGCAGCGGCCCTCGTGCTTGGGCGGGTCGAACTCGACGTGGTAGACGCGGCCGGTCTTGACGCTGACGCGGCGCCCGGACATGCGCCGCATGACCTCCGCGTCGGGGACCTCGATGAGGATCGCCGCGGTCAGGCGGCGATCGAGGCGCTCGAGGCCGGCGCCGAGCGCGTCGGCCTGCGCGACCGTGCGCGGAAAGCCGTCGAGCAGGAAGCCGTCGCGCGCCGCGGGGCCCTCGACCGCCTCGAGGATGACACCGGTGATGACCTCGTCGGGAACGAGCTCGCCGGCGTCCATGAAGGTCTTGGCCTGCTTGCCAAGCAGCGTCTCGTCCTTGACGGCGGAGCGCAGGATGTTGCCCGTGGCGATGTAGGGCAGGTTGAAGTCGTCGGTCAGGCGCTCGGCCTGCGTGCCCTTGCCCGCGCCGGGCGGGCCGAGGAGGATGAGGTTCAGCTCTGACATGTGACCCGCGCCTGAGCCTACAGCCGAGGCCGCGGAGGGCAAGCGCTGCGGGTCACTTCAAGAAGCCCTCGTAGTTGCGCATCATCAACTGCGCCTCGAGTTGCTTCATCGTGTCCAGCGCGACGCCGACGACGATCAGCAGCGAGGTGCCGCCGAAGTAGAAGTTCGCGCTTGTCTGATTGAAGAGAATCGTCGGCAGCGCGGCGACCGCCGCGAGGTACATGGCGCCGGGGAACGTCAGGCGCGCGAGCACGCGGTCGAGGAACTCCGCCGTCGGCCTGCCTGGCCGCACACCCGGGATGAAGCCGCCGTACTTCTTGAGGTTCTCGGCCTGATCGACGGGGTTGAAGGTGACCGCCGTGTAGAAGTAGGTGAACAGCACGATGAAGATCGACTCGCCGGCGATGTAGGCCCATTCGCTTGGCGCGAAGAACGCGGCGAAGTCGCGCCCCAGCGGCGTGTTGACGAGCGTGCCGATGGTCGGCGGGAACGCCATGATCGACGCCGCGAAGATCACCGGGATGACGCCGGCCATGTTCACGCGCAGCGGCAGGTAGGTCTGGCCGCCCTGCGACATGCGGCGGCCGATCACGCGCTTGGCGTACTGGATCGGGATTCGTCGCTGGCCCTCCTGGACGAACACGATCGCCGCGATCACCGCCAGCGCGACGAACGGCATCATGACCTTGAAGACCGGGTCGGCGCTCGTCGCCCACGCCTGCACGCCGTTGGGCAGGCCGGACACGATCGAGGCGAAGATCATCAGCGAGATCCCGTTGCCGATGCCGCGCTGGGTGATCAGCTCGCCCATCCACATGATCAGCACGCAGCCCGCCGTCAGCGAGATGACGATCATGAACACGCGCCCGGCGCTGAAGTCCTCGATCACCGGCGCGCCGGGCGTGCCCTGCGAGCGAAACAAGAAGACGTAGCCGATCGCCTGCGCGAAGGACAGCCCGACGGTCAGATAGCGCGTGTACTGCGTGATGCGCTGCTGGCCGACCTCGCCCTCCTTGGAGAGCTTCTCCAGCGACGGCACGACGACGGTCAGCAGCTGCAGGATGATCGACGCCGTGATGTACGGCATGATCCCCAGCGCGAACAGCGACAGCCGCGACAGGCTGCCGCCGCTGAAGGTGTTCAGCAGGTTCAGGATGCCCGAGCCGCTGAACTGCGACTCGAGCGCCTTGACGGCCTCGACGTTGACGCCGGGCACCGGCAGGAAGGTGCCGATCCGGTAGAGCGCGAGCACGCAGGCCGTGAAGACGAGCTTCTTGCGGATTTCGGCGACGGTGAACGCGCTGAGGATCGTCGAAAGCATCGGCGGCGCAGCTTAGTACACGCTCGCGGCCCGCCCCGCCGCTCGGCGCGCCGCCACGCCCGCAGACTTCACGTCGACGCCGTCCAGCGCACCGTCCCCGAGCTGCAGCGCACGAGCGTGCGGCCGCTGCGCCGGTCGGCGATCCGCGCGACGGTCGAGAACGTGCCGCGCGCCCCGCCGGCCCCGATCGTCGCCTTGAAGCGCTCGGTGCTGCGGTAGACCGTGCGGCGGTCGGAGAACGTGAAGCGCTCGACGTCGCGCACTCGCCCGTCTGCGGCGATCGCGAGGTTGCGCTTCGGCGCGTCGTAGGTGTCGGTGAGCGTGCGCTTGGCGCAGCGCACGGTGACGTCGTAGAGCGCGCGAGCGAGCCTCGTGCCGTCGGAGGACAGGCGCAGCGCGATCGCGCGGCGCGGGCCGTTCAGGCGCTGGGACGTCGTGCCGTACATGCGCTCCTTCGGCGCGGCCGGCGGGATCCCGATCTCGCCGGTCGCGCGCCGCGCCTGCCAGCGGACCTTCGACGCCGGACAGCGCGTCGTGCGCCCGCGGCGCCTGATCGACGTGCGCGCGCTCGCCGTGCCGGCGGCGGAGATGCCGGAGATCGTGCCCGCGACGACGTAGCGCGTGCGCACGCCGTCCGACGAGCTCGTGCCCGTGGCGCGGAAGCTGCCGTCGGCGGCGGGCCTCGCGCGCGCGGAGAACTGCGCGTCCTGCGAGCACGACAGCGTCATGGCGACGTTCATCCGCAGCTCGCCGCCGTGCGCGCGCAGGCCGATCAGCATGTTGCCGGCCGCGTACAGCGAGCGTGGCGGGGCGACGACCGCGCCGCCGCCGTAGTTGCCCAGCGGCGCCACGGGCTGCTGGGCGACGGCCACGGCGCCGGCGCCCGACGCCGCCGCGATCAGTGAGAGGACGGCGACCGCGCGCACGATGCGCGCGACCCTGGCCCAACTCAGTCGGCGTGGATGTGACAGGTACCGCCGGCGGCCTCGATGGCCGCGCGGGCGGCTGCGCTGAAGGCGTGCGCGTGGACGGTCAGCGGCTTGGTGATCTCGCCCTTGGCGAGGATCTTCACGTTGACGTCCTTGCGGTTGCCCAGGCCCTTGTCCTTGAGCGCCGCGATCGTCACGTCGGCCCCGCTCTCGAAGCGCGCCTCGAGATCCTGGAGGTTGACCGCCTGGGTGTGCGTGCGGAACATCTCGAACGGCATCGACTTCTTCATGTGCGGGCCGCGCAGCTTGCGCATCCGCATGTGAATCGGCATCTGGCCGCCCTCGAAGCCGGCGCGCTCCTTGCTGCCCGCGCGCGAGCCCGCGCCCTTGTGGCCGCGGCCGGAGGTCTTTCCCGTGCCCGAGCCGTGGCCGCGGCCGACGCGCTTGCGCGGCTTGCGGCTGCCGGGGGCCGGCTTGAGCGTGTTCAGGCCGATCGGCTTGTCGTCCGGATCCGCGGGGGTCATGAGCGCTCCTCGATGCGGACGAGATGGCGGACCTTGTGCAGCATGCCGCGTGCCGCCGGGGTGTCGTTGACCTCGACCGTGTGGCCGATGCGACGCAGGCCGAGCGAGCGCAGCGTGTCGAGCTGGCTCTTGTCCGATCCGTTCTTGGACTTGAACTGCGTCACCTTCATGCCTGCACGACCTCCTCGACGGTCGGATCGACGCCGGACTCGGCGTCGGTGCCCGCGATCGTCTCGGCGGCGACATCGTCGCCGCCGCCGATGCCCAGCACCTTGTTGATCGACAGCCCGCGCAGCTCCGCCACCTCCTCGGGACGGCGCAGGCCCTGCAGGCCGGCGACGGTCGCCTTGACGAGGTTGATCGGGTTCTGCGATCCGAGCGACTTGGAGAGGATGTCGTGGATGCCGGCGAGCTCGAGCACCGCGCGAACGCCGCCGCCGGCGATGACGCCGGTACCGGGCGAGGCGGGCTTCATGAAGACGCGGCCCGCGCCGTAGATCCCCATCGTCTGGTGGGTGATCGTCGCTCCGTGCTTGGGCACGCGGAAGAGGTTCTTCTTGGCCTGCTCGACGCCCTTCTGGATCGCCAGCGGGACCTCGTTGGCCTTGCCGTAGCCGACGCCGACGACGTCGCGCTCGTCGCCGACGACGACGAGTGCGGTGAACGAGAAGCGGCGGCCGCCCTTGACGACCTTGGCGACGCGGTTGATCTCGACGACGCGCTCCTGGAGGTCGAGTCCCTGCTGGTTGACGGAGCGATCTACGACGGGTGCGCTCATACGGTGAGTCCTCCTTCGCGGACGCCTTCGGCGAAGGCCTTCACACGACCGTGGTACTGGTAGCCGCCGCGGTCGAAGACGGCGACGGAGACTCCGGCGGCCTTCGCGCGCTCGGCGAGCAGCTTGCCGGCCTCTGCGGCCTGCTCCATGCTCTGCTTGTCGCGCAGCGCCTGCTCGGTCCAGCTGACCGCCGCGAGCGTGTGACCCGCCACGTCGTCGACGAGCTGGGCGGAGATGCCGCGGTTGGAGCGAAAGACCGAGATGCGGGGCCGCTGCGCGGTGCCCGAGATCTTCGCGCGGACGCGGCGGCGGCGCTTGAGGCGCTTCGCTGGGCGAGTCTTGACGCTCATGCTCTCTTACCGACCTTGCGAGCGACGTACTCGCCTTCGTAGCGGATCCCCTTGCCCTTGTAGGGCTCGGGCGGGCGCTTCTTGCGGATGTTCGCGGCGGTCTCGCCGACCATCTGCTTGGAGTTGCCCTTGACGATGACCCTCGTCGGCTGCGGCACCTCGAACTCGATGCCCTCCGGCGCCTTGACGGACACGCCGTGCGAGTAGCCGAGCGCGAGCTCGAGGTCGCGGCCCTTGAGCGCGGCGCGGTAGCCGACGCCCTGGATCTCGAGCGTCTTGGCAAAGCCGGTGGTGACGCCTTCGACCATGTTCGCGATCAGCGAGCGCGTCAGGCCGTGCAGCGCGCGGTGCTGGCCGCGGTCGGTCGGGCGCGTGACGACGAGCACGTCGCCGTCCTGGGCGACCGTGATGTCGCGCGGGACGCGTTCTGACAGCGTGCCGCGCGGGCCGTTGACGGACACCAGCTCGGGCTCGATCGCGACCGTGACGCCGGTCGGAAGCGGGATGGGCTTCTTGCCGATGCGCGACATCAGCTCACCAGATGTGCGCCACGACTTCGCCGCCGACGCCCGCGCTGCGGGCCTCGTGGCCGGTCATGACGCCTCGCGACGTGGAGACGATTGCGGTGCCCATGCCGCCGAGGACCTTGGGGATCTCGCGCGAGCCGGCGTACGTGCGACGGCCGGGGCGCGAGACGCGCTTGAGGCCGGAGATCGCCGAGCGGCGGTCGGTCGTGTACTTCAGGCGCACCTGCAGCACCTCGCCGGGATGGTCGGCGTCCGGGGCCCTCGTCGAGTAGCCGTCGATATAGCCCTGCTCGGACAGGATCCGGGCACACTCGACCTTGAGCTTGGACGACGGGATGTCGACGGTCTCGTGGGCGGCCTGGATCGCGTTGCGAATCCGGGTGAGGAAGTCTGCGATGGGGTCTGTGCTTGCGCTCAAAGGGTGTCTCGGTGAGAAGTGCCGGGGGTTACCAGGAGGATTTCGTCATTCCCGGGACGAAGCCGTTGTGGGCCATCTCACGCAGGCAGATCCGGCACAGGCCGAACTTGCGATAGACGGAGCGGGCCCGGCCGCAGCGGCGGCAACGGCTGTACTCCCGGGTCTTGAACTTCGCGGGCCGAGCCTGGCGGACCCGCTGGGACGTCTTGGCCATACTAGGTGGTCTCCTCGTTTTCCTGCTCGTCGGGGTCCTCGACAGGCTTCGCGTAGGCCTCGGGGTTCTCCGCCTTGAGCTGCTCGAGAGCAGCCTGTTCGGCCTCGGCCTTGGCGCGCAGCTCTGCGTGGTGCGCCTCCTCCTCGGCGGCGGCGGCGCGTGCTCTCGCAGCCTCCTCCTTGGCGCCGGGGCGGCCCTCCTTGGTGAACGGCATCCCGAAGGCCAGCAGCAGCTCGAAGGCCTCGACATCGGTCTGGGCGGACGTCGTGATCGTGACGTCCAGGCCGCGGACGTGGTCGACGGAGTCGTAGTCGATCTCGGGGAAGATGACCTGCTCCCTGACGCCGAGCGAGTAGTTGCCGCGCCCGTCGAAGGCCGAGGCCTTGAGGCCGCGGAAGTCGCGGATGCGCGGGATCGCGATCGACAGCAGGCGGTCGAGGAACTCGTAGGCGCGCTCGCCGCGCAGCGTGACCGACAGGCCGACCGGCATGCCCTCGCGCAGCTTGAAGTTCGCGATCGACTTGCGGGCACGGCGCACGTTGGGCTTCTGGCCGGCGATGATCGCCAGCTGCCCCTGGGCCTGCTCGAGCAGCTTGGAGTCCTGCTTGGCGTCGCCGACGCCCATGTTGAGCGTGATCTTCTCGATCTTCGGCGCCTGCATGACCGACGAGTAGCCGAACCGCTCCATGAGCGAGGGCCGGATCTCCTCGAGGTAGCGGGTCTTCAGCCGCGCCGGCGTGGCGGTGGCGGGGGTCATAGCTTGGCTCCCGTCCGGGCCGACGCGCGCAGGCGCTGACCGTGCTCGACGATCGTCTTCACGCGCGTGGGCTTCTTGTCCTTGGGATCGCGCAGGGCGACGTTCGAGACGTGGATCGGGCCCTCCTTCTCGATCACGCCGCCCGGCTCCATGGAACCCTGGCGCGCCTTCTGGTGGCGCTTGATGATGTTCAGGCCCTCGACGTAGACGCGTTGCTTGGCGGGGTCGACGCGCAGCACCTTGCCGGCCTTGCCGTTGTCCTTGCCGCTGATGACGATGACCTCGTCACCGCGCCGGATGCGATTCGCCATGAGCTACAGCACCTCCGGTGCGAGCGAGACGATCTTCATGAAGTTGCGATCGCGCAGCTCGCGGGCGACGGGACCGAAGATGCGCGTGCCGCGCGGGTTGTTGGCGGCGTCGATGATCACGGCCGCGTTCTCGTCGAAGGCGATGTACGTGCCGTCGTCGCGGCTGAAGGACTTCTTCGTGCGCACGACGACAGCGGTCACGACCTCGCCCTTCTTGACCGTCCCCTGCGGGTTGGCCTGCTTGACGGTGGCCGTGATCGTGTCGCCGACGAACGCGTAGCGACGCTGCGAGCCGCCCTTGACGCGGATGCAGAGGATCTCGCGGGCACCCGTGTTGTCGGCGACCTTGAGCCGTGTCTCGGTCTGGATCACTTCGCGCGCTCCAGGACTTCCTCGAGCTTCCAGCGCTTGTTGCGCGACAGCGGACGGCTCTCGGAGACGCGGACGACGTCGCCCTCGCCGGCGTCGTTGGTCTCGTCGTGGGCGTGCAGCTTCGTCGTCGAGCGCACCACCTTGTGGTACTTGCGGTGACGGCGGGCGACATCGATGCGCACGGTGATCGTCTTGTCGGGCTTGGCCGACACGACGGTGCCGGTGCGCATCTGCGGCGCGGTGTCCTTGGGCGGCGCCGCCGGCGTGCCGGCGCCCTTCTCGGCACCGCCGGCCGTGCGCTTGGCCTTCTCCTGCTCGCGCCGGCGGCGGCGCGCGACGGCCTTGTTCCTGCGCAGTTCGACGCGCTCGGCGTTGCGCTCCTCGGCGCTGCGCGGCGCGCGCTGGGACTTGGCCAGGTGGTCGCGGCGGGCGCGCTCGGCCCTGCCGCTGAGCGCGGGAACGGCAGGAGCCACCTGGCCGGCGGCCACGGCGGCGTCGCTCGCCGTGCTATCCAGGTCCGGAGCAGCGCTCGCCGGCGTGCTCAGCTCGGACGGGGGATCGGTGGGTGTCTCGTCAGCCATCGCTACTTCCGGTTGGGAATGTCGATCGCGCGCTGGCGCGCGACGGTGAGGGCGCGAGCCAGCTCGCGCTTTGCGGTCCGCAGACCGGCGGTGTTCTCGAGCTCGCCCGTCGCGTGCTGAAAGCGCAGTCCGAAGATCTCCTTGCGCTCGGTCGCGATGTGGTCGAGCAGCTCCTTCGCGGGCAGCTCGCGCAGATCCTTGGCGTTCATGACGGCGTGTCCTCGCGCATGACGAACTTCGTCTTGACGGGCAGCTTGTGGCCGGCCAGGCGCATCGCCTCGCGGGCGAGCGGCTCGGACACGCCGGCCAGCTCGAACATCACGCGGCCGGGCTTGACGACGGCCACCCAGCCCTCGGGCGAGCCCTTGCCCGAGCCCATGCGGGTCTCGGCGGGCTTCTTCGTGAAGGACTTGTCGGGATAGACGTTGATCCAGACCTTGCCGCCGCGCTTGATCTTGCGGGTCATCGCGATACGGGCGGCCTCGATCTGGCGGTTGGTCAGCCAGCCGGCGTCCAGAGACTTGAGGCCGTACTCGCCGAACTGGATCGATGTCTGCCCGCGCGACAGCCCGGCCCTGCGGCCGCGGTGCTGCTTGCGATGCTTGACGCGCTTGGGCGAGAGCACTAGCGCCCACCCCCGCGAGCGCCGCCGGCGCCGGGGCCGAAGCCCGGGCGCGACGTGCCGCCACCGCCGCCGCGTCCGCCGGCGCCCGGTCCGCCGCCGCGACCGCCCGGACCGCCGGGACCGCCCGGTCCGCGCCCGCCGCCGCCGCCGCCGCGCCCGCCGCCGCCGGCGCCGCCACCGCGGTTGGCGTCGCCGCGCCCGCGGCCACGGCCGCCGTCGCGATCCTGCTGCTGGCTGGAGGGGCCCTCCATGTCGGTCAGGTCCGCGCCGGCGTAGCCCTCGGGCATGATCTCGCCCTTGTTGATCCAGCACTTCACGCCGATGCGCCCGAACGTCGTCTTGGCCTCGAAGAAGCCGTAGTCGATGTCGGCTCGCAGCGTGTGCAGCGGGACGCGGCCGTCGGAGTAGCTCTCGGTGCGGGCCATCTCGGCGCCGCCGAGGCGCCCGCCGACCTGGATCTTGCAGCCCTTGGCGCCCGAGCGCATGGCGCTCGTCAGCGCGCGCTTCATCGCGCGCCGGAAGGCAACGCGGTTCTGCAGCTGCTCGGCGACCGACTGCGCGACGAGCTTGGCGTCGAGCTCCGGGCGCTTGATCTCGAGGATGTTGACCTTGATCTGCTTGCGCGTGATGCGGTGCAGGTCCTTGCGCAGCGCGTCGACCTCGGAGCCGGACTTGCCGATCACGATGCCCGGGCGCGCGGTGTGGATGTTGACCTCCACCTCGTTTGCGTCCTTGCGGATCGTGATGTCCGACAGGCCGGCGTGCGCGAGCTTGCCCGTGATGTGCTCACGGATCGCGACGTCCTCCGCCAGGTAGTCGGCGAAGTGCTTCTCGTTGAACCAGTTGGACTTCCAGTCGTGGATGTATCCCACGCGCATCGACTCGGGGTGGACCTTCTGTCCCATCAGCGATCCCCATCCTTTGGCGTGAGCGTGATCGAGAGGTGGCTCGTGCGCTTGCGGATCTTCGTCGCGCGGCCCATGGCCCGCGGACGGAAGCGCTTGAGCGTCGGCCCCTCGTCGGCCTTGACGGCCGCGATGCGCAGCTCGTCGCCGATCAGCTCGTGGTTGTGCTCGGCGTTGGCGACCGCCGACTCGAGCAGCTTGGACCAGTCGCGGGCGACGTCGCGGTTGGCGTGGGCGAGGATCGCGCGCGCCTCCTCGACGGACTTGCCGCGGATGTGGTCGCACACGAGGCGCGCCTTGCGCGCGGAGGTGCGGACGTACTTGGCGTGCGCGCGGACCATCGGCGGCGTGTCGCCGTAGTCGCGCGAGGGGCGCTTGGCGCGGGCGGCCGGCGCGGCCGGGACCGCGGGCTCGGCCTTGCGGCGCGTGCGCTTGGGCTTGGGCGCGTCAGCGGCGGCCTCGCCTGCCGGCTTGGCCTCGGCCTTCGGCTTGGCGCCCGGCTTCGCGGCAACCTTGGGCTCGTCGGCCGTGGCGGCATCCGCCTTCGCCGCGGCGGGCTTGCGCCGCGCGCGCTTGGGCTTGGCCTCGCTTCGCTCGCCGTCCGGCACCGGCGCCTTCGCGTCCTCGTTCTTGACGTCGTCTGGATCGTTCTCGGGTGCGCTCATGTGACTAGCGGACCTTCCCGCTGCCGGCGTGGCCGCGATACAGGCGCGTCGGAGCGAACTCCCCGAGCTTGTGGCCGACCATCGACTCGGAGACGAATACGGGCACGTGCTTGCGACCGTCGTGCACGGCGATCGTGTGGCCGACCATCTCCGGGAAGATCGTCGACGCGCGTGACCAGGTCTTGAGCATCTGCTTGGAGTTCGAGGTGTTCAGCGCCTCGACACGTGCCATCAGGCGCTCCTCGACCCACGGTCCCTTCTTGCTTGAACGGCTCAACGCTTCTTCCCTCTCTTGCGACCGCGGATGATGTAGCGATCGGACGCCTTGTTCTTGCGACGCGTGCGATAGCCGAGCGTCGGCACGCCCCACGGGGTGACGGGGTGACGACCGGCGGTCGTCGAGCCCTCGCCGCCACCGTGCGGGTGGTCGACCGGGTTCATCGCCGTGCCGCGGGTCTGCGGGCGAACGCCCATGTGGCGCTTGCGCCCGGCCTTGCCGATCTTGACGTTCTGGTGGTCGGAGTTGCCGAGCACGCCGATCGTGCCGCGGCAGTCCTCGCGCACGAGCCGCATCTCGCCCGACGGCAGGCGCAGGGTGGCCATGCCGTTCTCGCGCGCCATCAGCTGGATGCCCGTGCCGGCGGAGCGGCCCATCTGGCCGCCGCGGCCGGGCTGCAGCTCGACGTTGTGGATGATCGTGCCGATCGGGATGCGCGTCAGCGGCAGGCAGCAGCCCGGCGCGATGTCGGCATCCGGGCCGGAGGTGACCATCATCCCGACGGTCAGCCGCGCCGGAGCGAGGATGTAGGCCTTCTCGCCGTCGACGTAGTGCAGCAACGCGATGTAGGCCGACCGGTTGGGGTCGTACTCGATCGTCGCGACGCGAGCGGGCACGCCGTCCTTGCGCCGTTTGAAGTCGATCTTGCGATACAGGCGCTTGGCGCCGCCGCCGCGGTGGCGCGCCGTCTTGCGCCCGCGGGCGTTGCGCCCGCCGGACTTCGTCAGGCCCTCGACGAGCGTCTTCTCGGGACGGTCGGTCGTGAGCTCCGCGAAGTCCGCGTACGTCGCGAAGCGACGTCCTGGGCTCGTGGGTTTGGGCTTGCGGATTGCCATGGGTGTCCTAGCCGTCGAGGGCTTCGAGGCCCTGGAAGATCGGGATGGAGTCGCCGGGACGGACCTGCACGATGGCCTTCTTCCAGGTGCGCGTGCGCCCCTGGATCTGGCCGCGGCGCTTGGGCTTGGACTTCACGCTCATCGTGTGGACGCCGATGACGCCGACGTCGAACAGCGACTCGATCGCCTGGCGGATCTGCGTCTTGTGCGCGTCGGGATGGACGCGGAAGGTGTACTTGCCGGCGGCCGCGAGCACGTAGGACTTCTCGGAGACGACGGGGCGGATGATGATCTGGCTGTGGTCCATCAGACCTGGGCCTCCTCGGGCGCTTGGCCCTTGGCGCGCGCGGTGAGCGCGTCCAGCGCCTCCTGCGTGCAGACGACGGAGGCGGCGCCGATCAGGTCGGCGACGCCGACCATCGAGGCCGGCAGCACCGAGATGCGCTCGAGGTTGCGAAACGACAGCGCCGTCCGCTCCTGCGCGTCGACGAGCACGATCAGCGTCGGCGCGCCGAGGCCCGAGTCGGTCAGCAGTCCCTTGGCGGACTTCGTCGACGGCGTGTCGAACGGCGCCGGGTCGAAGACCGCGATCGAGCCGCGGTCGGCGTGCACCGACAGCGCGCTGCGCAGCGCCGCGCGGCGCTCCTTGCGGTTGACCTTGAAGGTGTAGTTGCGCGGCGAGGGACCGAAGATCGTGCCACCGCCGACCCAGATCGGCGAGCGGCTGGAGCCCGCGCGGGCACGGCCGGTGCCCTTCTGGCGCCACGGCTTCGCGCCACCGCCGCGGACGTTGCCGCGGGTCTTGGTGGCGTGCGTGCCTCGCCGGCGCGCGTTGAGCTCCGCGCGCACGGACTCGTGCACGAGCGGGCCGTTGAAGGAGGCTCCGAAGGCGGTCTCGTCGAGTGCGACCTTCTTCTTGGAGGAGCCGAGGATGGGTGCGTCAGCCATCGGTGCGGACCTCCACGTAGCCGTTGCGCGGCCCGGGCACGGAGCCACGGAGCAGCATCAGGTTCTGGGCTGGGTCGAGACGGACGATCTCGAGGCCCTTCTGCGTGACGCGCTTGTTGCCCATCTGTCCGGGGCCCTTGATGCCCTTGAAGACGCGCGACGGCGTCGCCGAGGCGCCGATTGAGCCCGGGGCGCGCACGTTGTGCGAGCCATGGGACTTGGGGCCCGAGGCGAAGTTGTGGCGCTTGATCGTACCCTGGAAGCCCTTGCCCTTGGAGGTGCCCGAGACCTTGACGGTCTGGCCGACCTCGAACGCCTCGACGGTCACGGTCTCGCCGATCAGCAGCTCGCGCGGCCTCGTCGCGAAACTCCTTGACGTGACGCAGGGGCGGAGCGCCGGCCTTCTTGAGGTGGCCGAGCTCGGCGCGCGTGAGGTGCTTCTCCTTCGATCGCGCCGAACGCGAGCTGGACGGCTTCGTAGCCGTCGCGCTCGTTGGTGCGCACGCCGGTGACCGGGCACGGGCCGGCCTCGAGCACGGTCACGCGCTCGACGGTCCCGTCTTCGAGGAACAGCTGGGTCATGCCGAGCTTCTTGGCGAGGATCGCGGCCATCAGATCACGTGGCGAGGCGGATCTCGATGTCGACGCCGGCCGGAAGGTGATCGAGTCGCTGGAGCGAGTCGACCGTCTTCGGCGTCGGCTGGTGGATGTCGATCAGGCGCTTGTGGGTGCGGATCTCGAAGTGCTCGCGCGAGTCCTTGTCCTTGAACGGCGAGCGGATCACGCAGTAGACGTTCTTCTCGGTCGGCAACGGCACCGGCCCGGAGACGGTCGCACCGGTCCGGGTGGCCGTCTCGACGATCTCCTTGGCCGCCGTCTCGATGGCCGAGTGGTCGTAGGCCTTGAGGCGGATCCGGATCTTGTTCTCTGTGGGGGTAGCCATTGCCTTGTGTGCGCTTGTGGGCGTCAGAAGGGGCGGGTCCCGTGCAGCAGCACGGTGCCCGCCCCTTGAAACTCGAGAGTCCGCGCGCTCCTTACTCGACGATCTCGGTCACGACGCCAGAGCCGACCGTGCGGCCGCCCTCGCGGATGGCGAAGCGCAGGCCCGCGTCCATGGCGATCGGCTGGATCAGCTCGATCTCCATCTGGACGTTGTCGCCCGGCATCACCATCTCGACGCCTTCGGGCAGGTGCGCTGCGCCGGTGACGTCGGTCGTGCGGAAGTAGAACTGCGGCCGGTAGCCCGGTGAAGAACGGCGTGTGACGGCCACCCTCCTCCTTCTTCAGGACGTAGACCTCGGACTTGAACTTGGTGTGCGGCGTGATCGACTTCGGCTTGCACAGCACCTGGCCGCGCTGGATCTCCTCGCGCTTGGTGCCGCGCAGCAGGCAGCCGACGTTGTCGCCCGCGCGACCCTCGTCGAGGATCTTGCGGAACATCTCGACGCCGGTGACGACGGTCGAGCTGGAGTCGGTGATGCCGACGATCTCGACGGTGTCGCCCGTGTGGACGATGCCCTGCTCGATGCGCCCGGTCGCGACGGTGCCGCGGCCGGTGATCGAGAAGACGTCCTCGACCGGCATCAGGAACGGCTTGTCGAGGTCGCGGACGGGATCGGGGATGTACGAGTCGAGCGTCTCGGCGAGCTCCATGATCTTCGCCTTGGCGTCCGCGTCGCCCTCCAGCGCCTGCGTCGCCGAGCCGATCACGAACGGGATGTCGTCGCCGGGGAAGTCGTAGCTCGATCAGCAGCTCGCGGACCTCGAGCTCGACGAGCTCGAGCAGCTCCTCGTCGTCGACGAGGTCGGCCTTGTTGAGGAACACGACGATGTACGGCACGCCGACCTGGCGGGCGAGCAGGATGTGCTCGCGCGTCTGGGGCATCGGGCCGTCGGCGGCCGAGACCACGAGGATCGCGCCGTCCATCTGCGCGGCGCCGGTGATCATGTTCTTGATGTAGTCGGCGTGACCGGGGCAGTCGACGTGCGCGTAGTGGCGGTTGTCGGTCTAGTACTCGACGTGCGAGGTCGCGATCGTGATGCCGCGAGCCTTCTCCTCGGGAGCGTTGTCGATCTCGGCGAAGCTGCGCGCCTCGCCGCCGCCATGCTCGGCGAGCACGGTCGTGATGGCGGCTGTCAACGTCGTCTTGCCGTGGTCGATGTGACCGATGGTGCCGACGTTGACGTGCGGCTTGTCGCGCTCGAACTTCTCCTTTGCCACGTTGCGTTCGCTCCTCTACGTCTGTCGATGAACTGGATGAAACTATCGAATTTGCGGGTTTGGAGGCCTGTCGCCCCGGCCGTCGCTCGCCGCTTGCGGCTCGCGCCGCGGACCTCAGGCGGGGACGGGCTCCCCCATGCGGTGCTCGACGACCTTCTCGGCGATGTTCTGCGGCACCTCCTCGTACCGGTCGAACTGCATCGTGTAGTTCGCGCGGCCCTGCGTGTTGGAACGCAGGTCGCCGACGTAGCCGAACATCTCGCTCAGCGGGACGCGTGCCGGTGACGACGATCGCGTTGCCGCGGCGCTCCTGGCCCTCGACGTGCCCGCGGCGGCGGCTGAGGTCGCCGATGACCTCGCCGACGAAGTCCTCCGGCGCCGTCGACCTCGACGGCGAAGACCGGCTCCATGCAGCACGGGCTTCGCGCGCCGCGCCGCCTCCTTGAGCGCCAGCGAGCCGGCGACCTTGAAGGCGATCTCCGACGAGTCGGTGTCGTGGTACTTGCCGTCGACGAGCGTGACCTTCACGTCGACCATCGGGTAGCCGGCCTTGACGCCGGTCACCAGCGCCTCCTCGACGCCCTTGGCGACGGCGGGGATGAACTCGCTGGGCACCGAGCCGCCGCGGATCTTCGAGACGAACTCGAAGCCCTCGCCGGGGTTGGGCTCGATGTCGATGTAGACGATGCCGAACTGGCCCGAGCCGCCGGTCTGCTTGACGAAGCGCCCCTCGACCTTCTCGGCCGTGCCGCGGATCGTCTCGCGGTAGGAGACCTGCGGGCGCCCGACGTTGGCCTCGACGCCGTACTCGCGCTTCATGCGGTCGACGAGGATCTCGAGGTGCAGCTCGCCCATGCCGGAGATCTCGACCTGGCCGGTCTCCTCGTTGGTCTGCACCTGGAAGGTCGGGTCCTCCTCGGCCAGGCGGCCGAGGGCGACGGACATCTTCTCCTGGTCGATCTTCGTCTTGGGCTCGACGGCGACCTTGATGACCGGCTCGGGGAAGTCGATGTTCTCCAGGCGCACGGGGCGCTCGGGAGCGCTCAGCGTGTCGCCCGTCGTGATCTGCTTGATGCCGACGGCCGCCGCGATGTCGCCCGCGTAGACCGCGTCGACCTCCTCGCGGTCGTTGGCGTGCATGATCAGGATGCGCCCGACGCGCTCGGTGCGCCCGGTCGTGACGTTGAGCATCTTCGAGCCCGCGCTCGAGCTTGCCGGAGTAGACGCGGAAGTACGTGAGCTTGCCGACGAACGGGTCGGCCATGATCTTGAAGCCGAGCGCCGCGAAGGGCTCGGAGTCGTCGGGCTGCAGCACGATCGGCTCGCCCTCGTCGCCGCCCTTGAGGACGTGGACGCCGTCGATCGGCTTGACCTCCAGCGGCGAGGGCAGGTAGTCGAGCACGGCGTCCAGCAGCGGCTGCACGCCCTTGTTCTTGAACGCCGAGCCGCACAGGACCGGCGTGATCTCGATCGACAGCGTGTGCTTGCGGATCGCGGCCTTGAGCATCGCCGTCGGGACGTCGGCACTCGTCGAGGAACAGCTCGGCGATCTCGTCGTCCATGTCGGCGAGCTGGCTGAGCAGGTGCTCGCGCGCGGCCGCGGCCGCGTCGGCGTGGCTCGGCGGGGATCTCGATGACGTCCTGGTCCTTGCCGAGGTCGTCCTTGTAGACGATCGCCTTCATCTCGACGAGGTCGATGATGCCCTTGAACTCGGACTCCGCGCCGATCGGGATCTGCAGCGGCACGGCGTTCGCGCCGAGGCGGTCGACCATCGTCTTCACCGAGCCGGCGAAGTCCGCGCCGATGCGGTCCATCTTGTTGATGAACGCGATCCGCGGCACGGCGTACTTGTCGGCCTGGCGCCAGACGGTCTCCGACTGCGGCTCGACGCCGGCGACGGAGTCGAACAGCGCGATCGCGCCGTCGAGGACGCGCAGCGAGCGCTCGACCTCGACGGTGAAGTCGACGTGGCCCGGCGTGTCGATGATGTTGATCCGGTGCTCGCGCCACGTGCATGTCGTGGCGGCCGACGTGATCGTGATGCCGCGCTCCTGCTCCTGCTCCATCCAGTCCATCGTGGCGGCGCCCTCGTGGACCTCGCCGATCTTGTACGTGCGGCCGGTGTAGTAGAGGATGCGCTCGGTCGTCGTCGTCTTGCCGGCGTCGATGTGCGCCATGATCCCGATGTTCCGGGTCTTCTCGAGCGTGAATTGGCGTGGCATGGCTTTTCCTGATCTCTATTCGGTCCTGAGCAACAAAAACGGGCCCCTCGGGCCCGCGCGCACGTCCAGGTCTTATCCGGTACGTCGCGCTATGTGCTCGAGGTCTCCATCGTGGGATGGGTTGCTCCGGGGCGGGCGCCAGTGAGCGCATCGGCCCGCGGAACGACGGCGAACTATAGCAAAGGCGGCGCGATCGGCCGGGGGGATTGGCAGCCGTGGCGCAGGGCGCTGGCGGCCATCGCGCTGGCGGGCGCCGTGCTGCTGCTCGCGGCCGAGCTGTCGCCCCTCTACACGGTGGTCGTGGGCTCGCTGGACACGCCGCGGCGCAGCGTCTCGGCGGGCTCCAACCACGGCTACGCGCTGGCGCTCGTGGCGCTCCTCGCCGTCGCGATGGCCGCCGGCGCGCTGCGCGGTGCGCGCGCCGCGGCCGTCGCGCTGATCGTGCTCGGCGCCGTCGCACTGCTGGTCGCGCTGGCGATCGACCGCCCGGACACCCGTCGGTCGGGCGCGCTGCGCGAGTCGCTGGCCTACTCCGAGGCGCACGCGCGGCCGGCGCGCGGCCTGCGTCTGGAGATCGCCGGCGCCGTCCTGCTGCTGATGGCCGGCACGGGGCTGCTGGCGCTCGAGCGCCTCGCGACTACGCGGTCCAGTCGACGGGACGCAGCGGAAGGCTGAGCAGCGCCTGCCATGTCGCGGCGTCGGTCGTCCCGCTCGGCGGCAGGCCGCGCGCCGTCTGGAAGGCCTTCAGCGACGCCGTGGTCGCGGCCGTGAAGCGCCCGCCGGCGGCGATCTGCAGCGTCGGGTCGAAGGACGCGAGGTGCTGCTGCATCCAGATCACCTCGTCGCCCTTGGAGCCGCCGGCGAGCGCCGGCCAGCCGGGATCGGATGGCACGACGGCCGCCGGAGCGGGAGCCGTCAGCGCCGTCCACGTCGCCGCGCTCGCCGACTGCCAGCTCCACCACGAGATTCCGGCCGCGCCGTAGCCGGCCCAGATCGCGCGGAAGCGCTGGATGTCGGCGGGCGCCGGCGCGTCGTAGGCCTGGCCGAGCGGCGCGAGCGGCGTCGCGTAGATGCGGTTGTGGGCGACGGTGCGGGCGCTGACCGCGTCGACCGAGGCGCCGATGTCCTTCCAGTAGACCTGCGGCAGGTTGCCCTGCGCGCCGCCGGGACCGAGGAACACCGAATAGGGGAAGTTCGGGTGGTAGTCGACGTAGGGAAACGTCGTCAGGCCCAGCGGATAGGCCGCGCCGATCGCGCCGCGCAGCGCGGTGAGGTAGCGCTGCGCGGCGGCGTAGCGGCCCTCGTAGGCGGTCTCGGCGTCGATGATCAGGCAGTCGGCGCCCTTGGCGACCGCTCCCGCGCCGGCGGCGGCCTCGCCCAGCGGGTCCTTGCCGTAGACGAACTGCCACGCGCAGACTCGCATGCCGCGGGCGCGCAGCGCCGCGACGAGCGCCGGCGTGAACTGCGCCCACACGTCGGCGCCGTCGGAGCTCTTGACGTAGACGGTGCCCATGCCGGCCGCCCGCGCGCGAGCGGCGATCACGTCGAGGTTGCCGGCGTTGGACTTCTCGAGCTGCCAGATCCACATGCCGCTGCCCCGCATCGCGGCGGGCAGCGAGCCCTTGGCGCCGGAGTACAGCCGGCGCACGGGTCCCGCGACGACGATGATGCTGCGCGCGTTGGAGCGCCGGTGGGCGCGATCGCGCACGGTCACCGCGACGCGACCGCGCGCGGTGCCCGCCGGCACGCGCACCGTCCATCCCGAGCGGCTGCGGCGAAGCTTCGTCGCGAGCGCGCCGCGCGGCCAGCGAAACGTCACGCGCATGCCGGCGGTGAGGTTGCGCCCGCGCAGCTGGATCTGGCGGCCGGTGGGGACGCGAACGGCCTTGCGGCAGGCGGCGGTCGTCGCCGGGATGCAGCGCAGCGCGGTCAGCCGCGGGGCGGCGGCGCGCGCCTGCGCGACGGGAGCGACGAACAGCGCGAGCGCCGCGATCAGGGCGCAGAGGGCGGCCGCGGCCGCGCGAGCGAGGATCATCTCGTTACGAACTCAGCGCGGCGGCGGAAGTAGCGACATACGGTCCTGCGCGGCGCGCGGGGCACCGGTTCGGCGGTCTACCAGCGGTAGTGCGCGAAGGCCTTGTTGGCCTGCGCCATGCGGTAGATGTCGTCCTTGCGCTTGTGCGCGCCGCCCTGCTGGGACTGCGCGTCGAGCAGCTCGTTGGCCAGCCGCATCGCCATCGTCTTCTCGCGGCGCTGGCGGGCGAACTCGACGAGCCAGCGCACGGCCAGCGTGCGGGCGCGGCGCGAGGGGACCTCGACGGGAACCTGGTAGGTCGCGCCGCCGACGCGGCGGGACTTGACCTCGAGCACCGGCGTCAGCGACTTGATCGACGCCTCCAGCTGCTCGACGGGATCCTTGCCGGTGCGCTCGGCGATGATCGACAGCGCGTCGTAGACGATCTTCTCGGCCGTCGACTTCTTGCCGTCGAGCATGACCTTGTTGATCACCTGCTGGACGATGCGCGAGCGGTGGACGGAGTCCGGCTCGATCGGCCTGATCTGGGCTGCTGCGCGGCGCGGCACTACTTCTTCTTCACGCCGTACTGCGAGCGCGCCTTCTTGCGGTCCGAGACGCCGGCGGCGTCGAGCGTCCCGCGAACGACCTTGTAGCGCACGCCCGGCAGGTCCTTGACGCGGCCACCGCGCACGAGCACGACGGAGTGCTCCTGCAGGTTGTGACCCTCGCCCGGGATGTAGGCCGTGACCTCGATCGAGCCCGTGATCCTCACCCGCGCGACCTTGCGCAGCGCGGAGTTCGGCTTCTTGGGCGTCGTCGTGTAGACGCGCGTGCAGACGCCGCGGCGCTGAGGCGCTGCGACCTTCTTCTTGCGTCCCTTGCCGGACTTCAGGCCGGGAGTGGCAAGCTTCTTCTTGGGCGTCTTGCGGCCCTTGCGGACGAGCTGGGAAGTCGTAGGCATGCGGCGCGAGATGGTAGCAGCGTTGCCTCAGTGGTCCGATCGTGGACGTTCGTCCGTAACGCCGGGCTGGCGGTGATCGGCGCCCGGCGTTCCGGATGCAACGCTCGCGAACGGGCCACTGCTCAGCGCGCGGCCGGCACGGGGCGAATCATGAGGCTCGACTTGCGCTTGCCGTCGGCGCGCGGGTATCCCAGCCGGTAGAACGACCCCGGGACGTGGGCGATCGTGCGCGTGAACGACGAGCGGCCGTCGACCTTCAGCGTGTCGACGCGCTCCCAGCCGTGGCGCGGGCGGCGGCGCTGCACGGTGACCGTGCGCGTGGCCGCGCCGAGGCGCAGGCGGCCGTAGAGCAGCACGCGGCCCTTGCTGCGCTTCTGCGCGAAGAGCCCGGCGACGAACGTCCGGGCGGCGATCTTGTCCTTGCCGTCGGCGCGCAGCAGCCCGGTCGAGAACTGGCCGAAGGGCCGCGCCGCGCTCGTCGAGACGCGCTCCTTGGCGGGCGGCTGGTCGCGCAGCAAGAACTGCGCGGTCGCTCGCACGGTCGGCAGCCGGTCGGCGAGGTACTCCGCCCACGTCAGCCAGCGCGCCTGCGTCGCCTCGCCGATCGTCGGGCGCCCCAGGACCGGCTGCGTCTCGTAGCCGAACTCCGTCAGGTAGATGTAGCGGTTGGCGGGCGCGATGCGCTTGCGCTTGACGAGCTCGTCGAGCGTCGAGACGAGCTGTGGCAGATCGGCCATGCGGACGTCGCCGGGCTCGGTCTTCGCCTTGCTGACACGCGACGGGCGCTCGTTCTGGGAGTAGGGGTGATGCGCCCAACCGTCGCCGGGCAGCGCGCTGAAGTTCGCGCAGTCGGGCGTCTTCATCGGCTTGAGCGCGATGTCGACGCAGGCCAGCCGGCGCAGGAACTCCAGCGGCGCGACCGCGCCCATGCCGCGCAGGCCTCCCGTGCTCGACGTGTTGCCGATCAGCACCTTGACCCTCTTGCTGCGACGCACGCCCTTGACCGCGGCGTAGCCGGCGCGCAGCATGGCGCGGTAGACGCGCGGGCTCGCCGGGGTCCTCGCGTCGCTCTCCCACTGCGGCAGCAACAGGCCTTGGTGGTTGGGCTCGTTCCAGAGCACGAACTGATCGACGCGCGGCAGCGGCTGGGTGGGCGCCTGCGCGCCGCCGACGAGCGCCTGTCGCGCGGTCGCGCGTCCAGCGAGCGGCGGCAGCAGGTCGGGCAGCGGAAACGGCACCAGCGGCTGCAGGATCGACTGCAGGATCGACTCGTCCTGCGTCGGCGCGGGCGGCGGCGCCCCGGCCGGATCGGGCGGCGTGAAGGCACCGGAGTAGCGCAGCGCGACGGCGGCGGCGAAGTCGGCATAGGCCTGCGGCTCGACGTTCGCCCGCGCCCGCGGCCCCGGATCGGTGGTCGCCCAGCGCGGCGCCCAGAAGCCGATGTCGATCAGCGTCGTGAGGCCGGCGGCGTGCACGGCGCGCACGGCCGCGTCGAGCGCCGCCCAGCGGCCCTGCTCGTAGGCGCCCGGATCGCGCGCGTCGAAGCCCGCGGGCTTGGCGGGCTCCTCGACGCCACGCGTCAGCGACGACCACCCCGCGGTCAGGCGGATCGTGTCGATGCCCAGCGCCTTGGCGCGCTCGGCGGCGGCGCGAACCTCGTTCGAGGGGCGAAAGAGCAGCAGCCCATCGTCCTGCAGGATGGTCGACAACCCGCGCTGGACGACGGCCGGCTTGGGCGCGGCGCTCTTCGCGCTCGTCGCCTTCGCCTTGGACGCCGTCGCGGCGGCGGATGCGGGGGCGCCCGCCAGCAGCGCGGCGACGAGCGCGACCGGCACGGCATGCAGCATCGAGCGCCTCATCGGGCGAAGTCTGCCCGTTGGCGAGCCGCGGTGCGCCGCGGCGGCCGCGCGCTAGCCTGGCCTCGTGCCCATCGACACGCCGGACCCAGACGACGTGAGGACCAAGAGCTTCGTCGTGCGCGAAGGCACCCGCTCCGATCTCAGCGGGATGGCCGACAACCTCATGGAGGGCTTCGCGTCCTACCGCACCTGGACCAAGGGCGAGTGGGAGCTGCCCGCCCGCACGGAGATGCTGCTCGGGATGATGCAGCGCTTCACGCGCGACGGCTCGTGGTGCTTCGTCGGCTTCCACGACAACATGCCGGCCGGACACGTGACCGCGCGGCCCGAGCTCGACGAGCGCGACGCCCCGCTGGAGGAGGTCAGCCGCATCACCCATCTGTTCGTGCGCCGCGAGCACTGGGGCAGCGGCCTCGCCGACAAGTTGCACGAGCGGATGCTCGACAGCATGCGCGAGCGCGGCTACCGCACCGGCGTGCTGTGGACACCGGTCGGTGCCGCCAGGGCGCGCGCCTTCTATACGAAGAAGGGCTGGCAGGAGACCGGCGAGCTGGAGCCCGAGAGCGATCTCGGCCTCGAGCTCATGGAGTACAAGCTCGAGATCCCCGCAGCCTGAGCGGCGATTCGTCGGTCAGGCCGGGGAGGGCGCCGGCGTACCGGCGGCGCGCTCCGCCGCTCGAACCGGCGCCGGCGTGAGCGCCGAGGCGACGATCACGAGCACGAACGCGACGGCCTGCACGACGATCCCGAGCGCGTCGCCGGGGATCGGGTCGCCGAAGACGATGATGCCGCCGGCGATCGTGGCGATGTTCGCCGCGGTCCCGGTGATCGCGATCACCGCGACCGCCTCGCCGTCCTGCAGCGAGCGCGCGGAGGCGTAGAAGGCGGTCGCCGAGCCGGCGAGCGCCACCCACAGCCAGGGGCTGAGGAGGAGGCCGAGCACGCCGGCGTCGCCGACGATCCCGGTCAGCGCCTTGACGCCGAGGTTGCAGACGCCGAAGAGGATCCCGGCCGCGGCCGCCAGCAGCACGCCGCTGTGCTTGGACGTGCCGCCGATGCGCGGGCCGACGATGCACAGGGCGCCGAGGCCGAACAGGCAGGCCTGGAAGGCGACCATCGCGGAGACCGAGAAGCCCGAGTGCGCGCCGCGGCTCGCGGGCAGCGTGATCGCGAGCAGGACGAGGCCGACGAACGTCAGCGCAAGGCCCCACCACTGGCGGCGACCCACCTTGAAGCCGAACAGGCGGTCGGCCATCACGGCCAGCAGCACGAGCCCGCCCGACAGCACGACCTGGACGACCGACAGCGGGGCGAGCGAGATCGCGGCGACGTGCAGCAGCCAGGCGAACAGCCCGACGAGCATGCCGATCGCAAACCAGCGCTGGCTCCACAGCGAACGGGCCGTGCGCAGCGGATGGCGGATGTCGACCGTGCAGGCGGTACAGCATCCGCGGTGCTTGTAGAGGAACGCCAGATTGGAGGCGAACGCGCACAGCAGCGCGAGGAGGATTCCGAAGTGAAGGCTCATGAAATGGGGATCAGCCCGGGTCCTGGCGTCATGCGGTGCACACGGTGCCGGGCGGTACCCCACCATCGACAGCCGCTGGGACATGCTTGACGCGCGCCCGGCCTGGCAAGCAGGCTAGCGAGAACGCTCCTCCGGCGCGGCGCCTTGGCACGTTCGTCGCAGAACTGCGCCAGATGCAGGGCAATCGCGTGCAGTTTTGTGACCACCTCGTCGTCATGCTGCTCTCGTGGACGCCGTCAACACCCGTCCAGCGGGTGTCGGACATCCATCGAATGCAGTCATGCAATGTCCTTTCAACCGCCACTGCGATCCATGTTCTCCAGCCCCCGGCAACTCCCCTGCGCCGGTCCTACCCGCTCGGGGGCCGTTCACGCCGAACCCGGCCTGACCGTCCTCGTGGCGTCCACGCGGAGCGCTCGCCGGCGCGGCCTCGCAGGGCTCGACGCGCTTCCGCGCGACCACGCCCTGCTGCTACGCCCATGCCGTTCGGTGCACACCGTCGGGATGCGCTTCGCGCTGGACCTGCTGTGGCTCGATGCGGCCGATGCGCTCGTGCGCTTCGATCGCCACGTCGCGCCGCGCCGCCTGCGCAGCTGCCGGCGGGCGCGGTCGGTGATCGAGTGCGCCGCCGGCGAGGGCGAGCGCTTCGCGCGGGCATGCAGCGGCGCTGCGCCGTGCCTCGTGTCGGCGCCCGCGGGCGTGGGTACCCGACGCTGGGAAACGACACGAGCGACCGATGGAGACCTGATGCAAGGCAACGGCAATCCCGAGCAGCGCGACCAACCGGTTGCGGAGCTCGTCAAGCAGCTGACGGAGCAGACCAAGCTGCTCGCACGCCAGGAGATCGAGCTCGCCAAGGCCGAGCTCAGCGAAAAGGGCAAGCGGGCCGGGATCGGCGCCGGGATGTTCGGCGGCGCGGGCCTGTTCGGCTTCTTCGCCTTCGCGGCCCTGACCGCGTGCCTCTTGCTCGCGCTCGACACGGCGATGGGCGCCTGGCTCGCGGCGCTGATCGTGGCCGGCGCCTACGGCGCGATCGCCGGCGTGCTGGCGCTCAGCGGCAAGAAGCAGGTCCAGGAGGCGACGCCTCCGGTTCCCCAGACCGTCGAGACCGTGAAGGAGGATGTCCAGTGGACGAAGCAGCGCGCACAAGCCGGCCGGCGCTAGACAACGGCAAGCGCAGCCCCGAGCAGATCCGCGCGAACATCGAGCGGACCCGCGAGGAGCTCGGCGAGACCGTCGAGGCGCTCGCGGCGAAGACCGACGTCAAGGCGCAGGCGCGCTCGAAGGTCGACGACACCAAGCAGCGCGCCCGCGACACGGTCGCGGGCGTTCGCGACAAGGTCGCGCCCGCGGGCGACGGCTCTCCGGCGCGCGCGCCCGACACGGCCGCCGTGCAGCGGCGCCTGAGGCGCGCCGCCGGCGACAACCCGGTCGCTGTGCGCCTGGTGTGCGCGTTCGCCGCCGGCCTGCTCGTCGGCGTGCTCGTCACACGCCGCTGATGGCGCAGGGGACGCGCGAGCCCGACTCGCCCGAGGAGCTCGATCGCGACTCGTGGAAGGGCGTCCTCAAGCGCACGATCAGGGAGTTCAAGGAGGACGACCTGACCGACTGGGCGGCGGCGCTGACCTACTACGGCGTCCTGTCGCTGTTTCCCGGGCTGCTGCTGCTCGTCTCGATCCTCGGACTCGCCGGCAGCTCGGCGACCCAGCCGCTGATCGACAACCTCGGCAGCGTCGCCCCGGGCCCCGCCAAGGAGATCGCGACGAACGCGATCGAGGGGCTGCAGTCAAGCCAGGGAGCCGCCGGCTTCGCCGCGATCGTCGCCATCGCCGCCGCGCTGTGGTCGGCCTCCAACTACGTCGGCGCGTTCATGCGCGCCTCCAACGCGATCTACGAGGTGCAGGAGGGCCGCCCGTTCTGGAAGGTCCGCCCGCTGCAGCTCGGCGTCACGCTCGTGATGGTCCTGCTGCTGGCGCTGTGCGCCGTCGCGGTCGTGATCTCGGGCCCGCTGGCCGAGACCGTCGGCGACGTCGTTGGCCTCGGCAGCACCGCGGTCATGGTCTGGAACATCGCCAAGTGGCCGGTCATCGCGCTGGTCTTCATGCTCATGCTGGCGCTGCTGTTCTACGCCGCGCCGAACGTCAAGCACCCGCGTTTTCGCTGGATCACCCCGGGCGCGATCGCGGCAGTCGTGCTGTGGCTCGTCGCGTCGGCGCTGTTCGCGTTCTACGTCGCGAACTTCGGCTCCTACAACAAGACCTACGGCACGCTCGGCGGCGTGATCGTGTTCCTGACGTGGCTGTGGATCTCGAACATCGCCGTCCTGCTCGGCGCCGAGCTCAACGCCGAGACCGAGCGCGGGCGCCAGATCGAGCGCGGCATGGATCCCGAGCCCGAGCCCTTCCGCACGCGCACCAAGCTCGACGACTGACTGCCGACTTCGCACCGGCTGGATCGCGCGGCGCTGCCAGCTCGCGTGCGGCGCCTCCGCCCGCGCTCTACCGCGTCCTCCGACGACGGGTTCATCCCGGTCGTCTCGGCGGCGTCCGTCGCGAGTACGGCGTGCAGCCTGTCGACGTCGCCCGCGCTCGGCCCCGACGGGCGGCTTGCGACCGGCACGCAGCAACACCGGCCTGCGCGACCCCGTCACCGCCGGGCGTCTGCAACGCCAGGCTCGGCGCCGGCGGCCCGCCGCCGCGCATCCAGGAGACGCCCGGCACGTACTACTGGCAGGTCTACCGCATCTGCGCCGGCTGCCCCGGCAGCTACGAGGTCGAGCCCGTCCGCGCAGCTTCACGCTCGCCTCGCCCGTCAAGCCGGCGCTCACCGTGCCCGCGACGGCCTACGACGGCTATCCGTTCCTCGTCTCCGTCGCCCTCGCCGGGCGCGCCGGCCGGCACCGGCGTCGCGATCGAGCGCAAGGCCGGCAGCGGCTGGGGCAAGGTCGCGTCCGCGAACGCGGCGGCGGGCACGGCCGAGGCGGTCGTCACGCTCGCGCGCGGCCAGCGCACGCTGCGCGCCGTCGTGACGATCGGCTCGCAGCGCCTGGAGAGCACGAGCAAGACCGTCAACGTCAAGCGCGCGCGCAACTGGAGCACGTCCGTCGCGCGCCAACGGGCGCTACGAGAGCAGCGGATCGGGCCTGAAGGACGTGACGTTCCGCATCGCCGCCAAGGGCCGCGAGCTGCGCGACTTCGACGCGAAGGTCCCGATGCTCTGCCCGGGCATCGTCGCCGGCCAGTTCACGACGCAGGTCGGCACCGCGAAGCTCAGCAAGGTCAAGATCGCGCCGGACGGGCGCTTCGTCGGGGCCGCCGACGACCGGCGGCGACACGGCGATCCGCCTCCGCGGCCGGCTCGTCGGCCGCAAGGTGACCGACGCGCGCGTCGAGCTCTCGCTTGGCAGCGTGCAGCGGCAGCCACGGCTTCACCGCCCGACGCGCCGGCGGCTGAGCGCGCACGCGAAGCGCCCGCCCGGATGACCCGGACGGGCGCTCGCAGCTCTTCGGCGAGGACGTACTCGGGACGTCGAGGTCCGCCAGCTCCTCGGCGAAGCCGGTGTCGCCGCCGCCGGTGCCCATCTCCTCGAGCGACGCGATGTCGTCGTTGAACGCCGCGCCGAAGCCGCCGAGGCCGTCGCCGTCGCCGAGCCCGAGCTCCGCGGCGATCTCGTCCTGGTCGAGCAGGCCGACGTCGTCCATCGCGCGCGGCAGCGGCTCGGACGGCTCGATCTCGATCCGCCGGTAGCGCTTGAGGCCCGTCGCCGCCGGGATGAGCTTCCCGATGATGACGTTCTCCTTCAGGCCGTTGAGGCGGTCGATCTTGCCCTCGAGCGCGGCATCGGTGAGGACCTTCGTCGTCTCCTGGAAGGAGGCGGCCGACAGGAACGAGTCCGTGTTCAGCGAGGCCTTCGTGATGCCGAGGATGATGTCCTCGTACTGCGCCGGCTCGCCGCCCTTGGCGATGACCTCGTTGTTGACGCGCGCGAACTCGAAGCGGTCGACGAACTGCCCCGGCAGGTAGTCCGTGTCGCCCTTCTGGTCGACGCGCACCTTCTTGAGCATCTGGCGCGCGATCAGCTCGATGTGCTTGTCGTTGATGTCCACGCCCTGCGACACGTAGACCTCCTGCACCTCCTTGACGAGGTACTGCTCGGTCTCCGTGCGGCCGCGGATCGCCAGCAGCTCGTGCGGGTACAGCGACCCCTCGTTGAGCTGCTGGCCGGCCTCGACGCGCTGGCCCGACTCGACGAACACGCGCGTGCGGCGCGGGAACGTGTGGCGGTGCTCCTCGCCGGCGTCGTCGGTGATGACGACCGTCAGCGCCTTGTCGGTCTCCTCGATCGAGATCGTGCCGTCCTGCTCGGCGATCTTCGCCAGGCCCTTCGGCTTGCGCGCCTCGAACAGCTCCACGACGCGCGGCAGGCCGTGCGTGATGTCCGCGCCGGCGACGCCGCCGGTGTGGAACGTGCGCATCGTCAGCTGCGTGCCGGGCTCGCCGATCGACTGCGCGGCGATGATGCCGACCGCGTCGCCGATCTGCGCCGTCTGGCCGGAGGCCATCGAGCGGCCGTAGCACGCCTGGCACACGCCGCTCGTCGCCTCGCACTTCAGCACCGAGCGCACGGCGATCTTGACGATGCCGTGGTGGTCGGTCTTCAGCTGGTCGCCCTCGGCGGACTCGATGAGGTCCGCGAGCTCCGCGCGGTCGATCTGCGTGGCCTTCTCGACGATCACGCGACCGCGCTTGGTCGCGATGTCGTACGCGGCGTAGCGCCCGAGGATGTTGTCGTTGAGGTCGCCGGTCTCCTTGTAGAGCGCGAGCTCGATGTACTCCTCGGTGCCGCAGTCGGGCTCGCGGATGATGACGTCCTGCGCGACGTCGACGAGACGGCGCGTCAGGTAGCCGGAGTCCGCCGTGCGCAGCGCCGTGTCGGCCAGGCCCTTGCGCGCGCCGTGCGTCGAGGTGAAGTACTCGAGCACGTCGAGGCCCTCCATGAAGTTCGCCTTCACGGGACGCTCGATGATCTCGCCCTTCGGGTTGGCCATCAGGCCGCGCATGCCCGCCAGCTGGCGGATCTGCTTGAACGAGCCACGGGCGCCCGAGTTGGCCATCATGAAGATGGGGTTCAGGACGTCGAGGTTGGCGACCATCGCGTCGGCCACCTCCTCGGTGCACGCGTTCCACTGCTCGACGACCGCCTCGTGGCGCTCCTCCTGCGTGATCAGGCCCATGTCGTACTGCGACGTGAGCTCCGCGACCTTCTCCTCGTAGGACTTCACGATCTCGCCCTTGGATGGCGGGATCACGACGTCGTTCTTGGAGATCGTGATGCCGGCCTTCG